>CALLBA010000007.1:0-96392 GCA_938002045.1 Tenacibaculum soleae | reverse complement strand
GCCCACGATATTCCAAGCCGAAAAGGAATTAAAAAAAACATCGGGCAATTAGCTCAGTTGGTTCAGAGCACCTCGTTTACACCGAGGGGGTCGGGGGTTCGAATCCCTCATTGCCCACGATATTCCAAGCCGAAAAGGAATTAAAAAAAACATCGGGCAATTAGCTCAGTTGGTTCAGAGCACCTCGTTTACACCGAGGGGGTCGGGGGTTCGAATCCCTCATTGCCCACAGAAAAAGTCTCATCAGATAATCGTGAGGCTTTTTTTTGTTTATAATATTTTGTTACCTATGTTTTTTGTAATTTCGTAAGCTATTTTAGTAGTAAGAAAAAGATGAGTGTACCAAAAATTGCAATTATAGGATTAGGTTATGTAGGATTGCCGTTAGCTAGGTTATTTGCAACAAAATATACAGTAGTTGGTTTTGATATAAAATCGAAACGAGTTGACGAATTAAAGTCAGGTGTAGATGTAACGTTAGAGGTAGCAGATGATTTGTTAAAGTCCGTTTTAGTTCAAGAATCTACCATAGAAAAAGGTTTGTATGTTACCAGTAGTGAAAAGGATATTGAAAACTGCGATTATTACATTGTAACGGTGCCGACATCTGTAGATAAAAATAATCAACCAATTTTAACACCCTTATTAAGTGCTAGTAAAACAATTGGGAGTGTTTTAAAAAAAGGAGCTATAGTTGTTTATGAATCTACCGTATATCCAGGAGCCACTGAAGAGGATTGTGTACCAGTGCTAGAAAAAGAATCGGGATTAACATTGAATCAAGGTTTTTTTGTAGGGTATTCGCCAGAAAGAATAAGTCCTGGAGACAAAGTTCGTACTGTAGAAAATATATTAAAAGTTACTTCAGGTTCAACTAAAGAAGTGGCACAGAAAGTTGATGATTTGTATAAATCAGTAATTAAAGCAGGTACCCATAAAGCATCATCTATTAAAGTTGCCGAAGCATCAAAAATCATTGAAAATTGTCAAAGAGATATTAATATTGCTTTTGTCAATGAATTGGCAAAAATATTTAATTTGATGAATATTAATACGAGTGAAGTTTTGGAGGCTGCTGGGACAAAATGGAATTTTTTACCTTTTAAACCTGGGTTAGTTGGTGGACATTGTATTGGGGTCGATCCGTTTTATTTAGCACAAAAAGCACAGCAATTTGGCTATTATCCAGAAATAATACTATCGGGTAGACGATTGAATGATAGTATGGGCAGTCATGTTGCTTCAGAGATAGTCAAATTAATGATTTCAGAAGATGTAAAAGTAAAAAATGCTGAAATTTTAATTTTAGGAATTACCTTTAAAGAAAACTGTCCAGATATTAGAAATACCAAAGTGGTTGATGTGTATCATGCTTTAAGTAGTTATGGCGTAAATATTGATGTTTATGATCCTTGGGCAAAAAAAGAAGAGGTTATTAGAGAGTATAATTTTGGTCTAATAACCAATTTATATGAAAAAAAATACGATGCCATTGTTTTAGCAGTATCGCATAATGAATTTAAAGAAATAGAATTGTTGAGGTTAAAAAAAGAAAATGGAGTGGTGTATGATGTGAAAAATATATTACCTAAGCAATTAATAGATAAAACATTATAATGAAAAACTTTGCGTTAATAGGTGCAGCAGGATATATAGCACCACGTCATTTAAAGGCGATAAAAGATACGAATAGTAATTTAATAGCAGCACTAGATAAATTTGATAGTGTTGGTGTGATGGATAGTTATTTTCCGAATGCAGATTTTTTTGTGGAGTTTGAACGTTTTGATCGACATATTGAAAAAATTAAACGTCAACAAAATATTCAATTAGATTATGTAAGTATTTGTACACCAAACTATTTACACGATTCACATATAAGAATGGCTTTACGTAGAGGAGCAGACGCTATTTGTGAGAAACCACTAGTTTTAAATCCGTGGAATGTAGATGCTTTACAAGCAATCGAAAAAGAGTCAGGAAATAAGATTAATACAATACTTCAATTAAGGTTACATCCAAGTATTATTGCTTTAAAAAATAAAGTCGCATCTGAAAATAAAAAAGAGAAATATGATATAGATTTAACCTATATTACTTCTCGTGGTAATTGGTACGATGTTTCGTGGAAAGGAGACGAAAGTAAATCAGGAGGAATAGCCACAAATATTGGGGTGCATTTTTATGATATGCTATCTTGGATTTTTGGCGAGGTACAAGAAAACTTGGTGCATTTAAGAGAAAAAGATAAATCGGCAGGTTATTTAGAGTTTGAAAACGCAAGAGTGCGTTGGTTTTTGTCGATTGATGAAAATTCATTGCCAAAGCAAATTCAAGAAGTCGGACAAAGAACTTACCGTTCTATAACCGTTGATGGAGAAGAAATAGAGTTTAGCGGCGGATTTACAGAATTACATACCGAAAGTTATAAAGGTATTTTAAAAGGAAATGGTTTTGGGTTGATGGATGCAAAGGCTTCTATAGAAATTGTACATGATATTAGAAATACAGAATTGGTTAATTTAGGAGAGAAACATTTGTTTTTAAATAGATAAAACTATATTTGCTGAAAAGAAAAATATGAAAATAGGAATTACTTTTAGTGCTTTCGATTTATTACATGCTGGGCACATTAAAATGTTAGAGGATGCAAAAAGAGAGTGTGATTATCTTATTTGTGGGCTTCAAACAGATCCTACAATTGATAGACCAGAAAAAAACCAACCGATACAATCAGTAGTAGAAAGGTACATCCAATTGAAAGGATGTAAATATGTTGATGAGATAGTGCCTTATGCTACAGAGCAAGACTTAGAAGATGTATTACAATCTTTTAAAATTGATGTGCGCATTTTAGGGGATGAATACGCTGATAAAAACTTTACAGGACGCGCGTACTGTGAAGAAAAAGGAATAGAATTATTTTACAATAAAAGAGAACATCGCTTTTCTAGTAGTGGATTAAGAAAAGAAGTAGCTGAAAAAGAAAGTGTAAAAACTAATAAAAACTAAAAAATGAATATAGCAGTTATAGGTTCAGGTTATGTAGGGTTGGTGTCAGGAGCTTGTTTTTCTGAAATGGGAAATAAAGTAACATGTGTAGATATTGATCAAAATAAAATAGACAAATTGCATAAAGGAATTATTCCTATATATGAACCTGGTTTAGAAAAGATGGTGCTGAAAAATATAGAGAAAAAAAACCTTTTTTTTACAACAAAATTAGAAAATGCTTTAAAAGATGCAGAAATTGTTTTTATAGCGGTAGGAACCCCTATGGGCGATGATGGTTCAGCAGATTTACAATATGTATTAGCTGTAGCTAAAGAAATAGGGCGTAAAATGACTAAACGACTTGTAGTTGTTGATAAATCTACGGTACCTGTTGGTACTGCGGATAAAGTTAAAGCAACTATTCAACAAGAATTAGATGCTAGGAGAGAAGAAATTATTTTTGATGTAGTTTCAAATCCTGAGTTTTTAAAGGAAGGTGCAGCCATTGATGATTTTATGAAGCCAGATAGAGTTGTTATTGGAGCAGAATCTGATTATGCTTTCGATAAAATGAAAGAGTTATATAGTCCATTTTTCAGGTCACATAATCGATTTATAATTATGGATATTCGCTCTGCAGAAATGACAAAATATGCCGCAAATGCAATGTTAGCAACTAAAATTTCTTTTATGAATGAGATTGCTAATATTTGTGAAAAAGTAGGCGCAGATGCCAATCAAGTTCGTATAGGTATTGGTTCTGATAACCGAATAGGATATAGTTTTATATATCCAGGAGCTGGTTATGGAGGGTCTTGTTTTCCTAAAGATGTAAAGGCGTTAAATAAAATAGCAGAAGAAAACGGATACAATGCGCAACTAATTCAATCCGTTGAAGAGGTTAATAATAGACAAAAACTTGTTATTGCAGAAAAAATAGTTAAAAGATTTGGTGAAGATTTATCAGGAAAGGTTTTTGCTCTTTGGGGACTGGCTTTTAAACCAGGTACTGATGATATGCGAGAAGCACCCGCTATTTATGTAGTAAAAGAATTGGTAAAACGTGGAGCAACAATAAAAGCGTACGACCCGAAAGCGATGGAGGAAGCACAGCACTTTTATTTAAAAGGGGTTGATGGTATTTTGTACTACGAATCAAAATATGAGGTTTTAAAAGAAGCAGATGCTTTAATTATGTTAACAGAATGGAAAGAGTTCCGCTCTCCTGATTTTTCAGAAATAAAGCAACAACTTAATACTCCTATTATTTTTGATGGTAGAAATCAGTATAATGTTTTCAATTTACAAGATAAAGGTTTTGAATATTATCAAATAGGAAAACAAAACTAGCATACATGAAAATACTTGTTACAGGAGCGGCAGGATTTATTGGGTTTCACTTATCTAAAAAACTATTAGATAAAGGTTATAGCGTAATCGGAATAGATAATATTAACGACTATTATAATGTTGATTTAAAGTACGATCGTTTAAAAGAACTAGGGATACAAAAAGAAACAGCTGTTGTTTTTCATAAAGAAAGTAGAAGTAGCTCTTATAGTGACTTTAAATTTAGGAGAATAAATTTAGAGGACAAAGAAATTTTATCTGCATTATTTGAAAAGGAAAGTTTCGACGTAGTCTGTAATTTAGCTGCACAAGCAGGGGTTCGTTATAGTATTGAAAATCCGAATGCCTATATACAAAGTAACATCGTAGGTTTTTTAAATGTTTTAGAATGCGCTCGTTATAACAACATAAAGCACCTAGTATATGCAAGTAGTTCTAGTGTATATGGGGCAAATGCAAAAATACCTTTTTCAGAAGAAGATAAGGTAGATACACCTGTGAGTTTATATGCAGCGACCAAAAAAAGCAACGAATTGATGGCACATACCTATAGCCATTTATATAAAATACCTACAACAGGATTGCGTTTTTTTACAGTGTATGGTCCTTGGGGAAGGCCCGATATGGCTCCTATGTTATTTGCGGACGCCATAGCAAACGATCGTCCCATAAAAGTTTTTAATTATGGTAAAATGCAGCGTGATTTTACCTATGTAGATGATATTGTAGAAGGAATTGAACGCGTTCTAGTATCTGAATTAAAAGATAGAGCGCTATATAAAGTATACAATATAGGAAATAATAATTCGGTGAAATTATTAGATTTTATATCAGAAATAGAAAAAAATATAGATAAAGAAGCTCAGAAAGAGCTATTACCAATTCAGCCAGGAGACGTTGAAAAAACATGGGCAAACGTTAATGATCTAATGAAAGATTATAACTATAAACCCAATACCATACTAAGTAAGGGAATTAAAGAATTCATTAATTGGTTTAAAAATTATGCAGTTGAAAAATAAAATAGGAAGAAAAGAAATCTTAAAAAGTGTTTTCATAGTTCTTTTCGTATTCACTAGTTTTACAAATTATGCTCAGAGTATTCAGCAACAAATGAATACTATTGAGGTAGATAACTTGTCAGATGAACAAGTAGCGAATTATCGTGATAAAATTAAAAAAGAAGGGTATACTTTAGAACAGGCATTGTCAATAGCCAAAACAAGAGGGATGTCTGAGCTACAAGCTCAGAAACTACAAACTAGAATTCGAAATTTAGGTACTTCAACCAATAATCAAAATACTAATATAGATGAATCGCAAGGAAATAACAGTACTTCGAGTAATCAATTGCTTTTTGGATTGACAGGCAAAGAAGAGGTGAAACCTAAAGAATCGTTACTTTTCGGGTATGACTTTTTTAACAATCCAAATATTACATTCACACCAAACTTAAATATAGCAACGCCTGAAAATTATGTAATCGGTAGCGGAGATATACTCTCAATTGATTTATGGGGTGCTGCTGAAGCTAATTACGAGAAGAAAGTAAATAGGCAAGGTGCAATTAATATTCAAGGTGTTGGTTATATTCAAATAGTAGGTTTACCCATAAAAGCAGCAAAATCTAAAATAAAGAACTATTTAAAAAGAATTTATGCGGGTATTGGTGCTTCGTCTAATAGTTATAATAAAGTACACATCGCTGTATCTATCAAAGAAGTTCGAAATGTTCAGGTAAGTATTGTAGGCGAAGTTAAAGTACCAGGGTCTTATTCGTTAAGTGGTTTTTCTACCGTATTAAACTCTCTATATGCAGCAGGTGGACCCACCGAAAACGGAACGTTTAGAAATATACGATTGTTTAGAAGGGGAGAAAAAGTAGCCGATTTTGATTTTTATGATTTTTTAATCAATGGTTCTGAGACAGGTAATATCACAGTGCAAGATCAAGATGTTATCATTGTTAAACCTTATGATAAAATAGTAACTATTGAAGGAGCCGTAAAAAGACCTGGTTTATATGAAATGAAAGCAACTGAAACAGTAGTTGATTTAATAAAATATTGTAGTGGTTTTGTTTTTGATGCATACAAACAAAATATCATTATTGAAAGAATTAATGGAAAGCAAAAAGAATTAGTGGAGATTCCGTTAGCAGCTTTCACTAAAGAAAAATTGAAAGATGGAGACTTTATAAAAATAAATAAAGTGTCTAATCAATTTTTAAATAAAGTTAGTGTTGCGGGAGCAGTTTTTCAGCCTGGTAAATATGAGTATAAAGAAAATTTGTCATTAGCATCTTTATTAGCAAAAGCTGAAGGTGTAACCAAAGAAGCTTTTTTAGATAGAGGTATTATTGTAAGAACTTACGATAAGGTAAATAAAGAGACCATTTCATTTTCGTTAAGAAGTAAAAATGAAAGCTTATTATTGAAAGAAAATGACAGCGTGTATGTTTTTTATAAAGAAGAGTTAAAAGAAAAAGAATTTATTACTATTAACGGAGCTGTTAATAAGGCAGATGAATTCGATTTTATGAAAGGCATGCAAATAGAAGATTTAATTGCGCTTGCAGGAGGATTAAAAGATGGGGCAGACGCTACAATGATAGATGTTTCTAGGAGATTAAAAGATGGTAGTTTCGAAACAATAAGTGAGAACTTTGATTTAAAAGCCAGTGGTAGTTTAGGAGGTACTGTTAGTAATAATTTTACATTACAACCTTTTGATATTGTTTCAGTACGTTATTTAAAAGGGTATACAAAACAAAAAACGGTATTTATAAAAGGAGAAGCTAATTTTGAAGGCGAATATTCTTTAGGCGGTAAAAATGAAAGAATTTCAGATTTAATAGTACAAGCAGGTGGGTTAACAAAATACGCATATATAGAAGGCGCTTTTTTAACAAGAAAAAACAATAAGGTAGAAGATGTTAAACAATTAGAAATGATAGCAGACTTTGCTAAAAAAGACAGTTTAACAGCCGACACATCAAAAGAAATAAAACAAAAAAATACTTTTAAGATTGGTATTAAATTAAATGAAATTTTAGCCAAAGATGGTAAAGATTCGAAGTTCGATTTGATTTTAGAAGAAGGAGATGAGTTGTTTATTCCTTCAGAAAGACAAACCGTAAAAGTAGAAGGAGAGGTACTATCACCATCATTAGTTCGCTACGAAAAAGGGAAGAGTTTTAAACATTATATAGAAAATTCTGGAGGATTTTCAGCTAATGCAAAAAAGAGCAGGGCCTATGTTATTCATGCAAATGGAGATATAAAAACAACTAAAAGCTTTTTGTTTTTTAAATCGTACCCTACTGTAAAACCGGGTTCAGTAATTTTAGTACCTAATAAACCTGAAAACAAAAATAAAATGTCAACGCAAGAAGTAATTGCTATTACTACAGGTTTGGCTACTCTAGGGGTGTTGGTAAAGAGTTTAACAGACAAGTAAAAAAGAAAAGAGATGACGAGTGATAAATTAGACATATCTGTCTTGCTGCAAAAAATATACAAAAAAAAGAAAATTCTTAAAAGAATTTTTTTGACTGTTTTCTTGGTATCTATAGTTTATACTTTCTTTGTTTATGAAAAGAAATATGAATCCAAAATTGTTTTTATTCCCCAAATTTCACAACAAAATTCTTTGTTGTCGGGCTTAGGAGGAGTTGCATCTTTAGCAGGAGTTAACTTAAAAGGAAATAGTACAGAGGTAATTTCTCCTTTAATTTATTCGAAGATAATAGAAAGTAAACCTTTTTTGGATAAAATGGCAAACGGTTTGATTACTATATCCCAAAATGAATCTACTAAAAAAGTTACCTTTAAAGATTATTACAAAGAATTACCTACATCCCTCATTTCTAAAATAAAATCATTTTTTCGTTTTAAAAACAACAATCTAAAGGAACGAAACCTTGGCGCATCTGAGGTTAAAGTTTATGATGATTTTGAAATGAATGTTTTCAGAGATCTAACGAATCTTTTAAGATTTAAATACGAATCAAAGGATAATGTTGTTACTATTGAGTCATCTTTTCCCCAGGCGTTGGCTTCTTCAGAATTAGTTTTAAATGCTGTAAATATTTTAAAAGAGGAGCTAAGGCTTTTAAGAAATGAAAAAAATGAGAATGATTTAAAGTTTATTGAAGAAAGATATAAAGAAAAGTATAAAGAATTTAAGGATATTCAAATTTCGTTGGCCTCTTTCGAGGATAAAAATCAATATTTATCTAGCGCTCGATCTAAAATTAAACAACTCGATTTAAGATCTAGATATGATTTACTTTTTAATGTTTGTTCAGAGCTTGAAAAGCAAATAGCAACAAAACAGTTGGAAATTAATGAGAACACACCTTTTATATCTATAATAGAGCCTGTTTTTATTCCAATAGAAAAATCAGGTTTAAGTAAAAAATTATTAATTATAATAAGTTTGTTATTGAGTTTATTTCTTTCGATATTTTATGTTTTTCTACATGATTTTTATTTAAAGTTAAAGAAATCTTTATTCATAAATAGTAATTAAATCCATTTTAATTCAATGAATAAACTAAGAAATATAATAAAATCTAACTCTTTAGTTTTAAAGAATTTTTCTTTTTTAGCAATACTTCAAATATTTAACTTGGCGCTACCTTTAGTGACAATTCCTTATGTGATAAGTATTGTTGGAGCTGAGAATTACGGATTGTTAGCCTTTTCATTAGCTACAATAATGTATTTTAATATTATTGTAGATTATGGCTTTAATTTAACGGCAACAAGAGAAGTAGCTGTTCATAGAGAAGATTTAAATAAGTTAAAAGAAATATTTGGTAGTGTAATTACTATAAAAACAATATTAATGTTATTGTGTTTTATTGTGTTATTAATGTTAGTTTTTTTTGTAGACGTATTTAGCCTACATAGTAAACTTTATCTGTTCACATTTGGTATTGTGGTTGGTCAAGCATTTTTCCCTATTTGGTTTTTTCAAGGTATGGAGGATATGAAATATATAACTTACTTAAATGTTATATCTAAAAGTTTTTTTACTGCAGCAATATTCATTTTTATAAAAGAAGAAAATGATGTTTTTCTAGTGCCTTTATTTAATTCATTAGGTGGTTGTTTTTCAGGAATAGTATCTTTGTTTATACTTAAAAAACAGTTTAACGTAGTTTTTGAGTTTCAAAAAATTGAAATAATTAAAAAGTATTTAAAAGATAGTTGGGATGTTTTTGTAATCGATTTTTTACCAAATATGTATAATAATTTTTCTACTTTTTTACTAGGGTTCTTTGCCCCTCTAGAGTTCGTTGGTTTTTATGCTTTAGCGTCTAAATTAATAGGAGTTTTAAATAGCTTTTTATACGTTATAAGAAATGCAACTTTTCCTTATTTAAATAAAGACTCCTCTAAAATGCAGATGATTACGAAAATAACAGTTGGAGTAGGGCTATTGTTTTCGGTATGTGTTTTTGCTTTTTCAGGATTTCTAGTACCTCTTGTTTTTGGTACTACCGGTGAAAACAGTTTACTATATTTATATATACTAGCTTTAAGCCCCTTATTTTTAGCTATAGCTATTTCTTATGGTAGTAATCGTTTATTAATACTTAAGAAGGATAAAGTAATGCGGAATATTACAATAGTTTACTCTGTAATAGGGTTTATTATTGCATTAATACTTATACCGCTTTACGGTGCTTTAGGAGCTGCTATTACCATCGTTTTAACAAGGTTTATAATGGCTATATTAACTTATAAAAAATCTATGAAATATGATTAAAGAAACAATTACCATAGTTGGTGGGGGTAGTAGTGCACATGTATTGATTCCTTTTTTAACCAATTCTAGCCGTAGTATCAATTTATATACAAGACAACCAGATAAATGGCAAAACAAAATAGAAACGGAGCTTCAAAATAACGAAGGAGAGGTTTTAAAAACTTATTATGGAGATATAGATAAAATATCCAACGATCCTAAAGATGTAATAACACAAGCAGATATTATAATACTATGCATGCCTGTTTATAAATATTATGAAGCAATGGAAAGTATTGCACCACACATTAAAAAAGGAAATGTGCTTTTAGGGACAATATATGGTCAAGGCGGGGTTAATTGGATGATTGAAAGTATTAAAGAAAAGTTTAATTTAATTAACCTGAATTATTTTGCTGTTGGATTAATTCCTTGGATAGCAAGAACCAAAGAATATGGGAAGAAAGGTATTACATATGGCGCGAAAACATCAAATTGTGTTGCATTCAATAAAAGTGGTGAATTTGATAAGAGAAAAGAGTTTTTAAACGATTTGTGCTATAATACGTTTGGCAAAGGTAAATTTGTAGAAGCAAAAAATTTTATATCATTAACATTATCTGTAGATAATCAAATTATTCATCCATCAAGAATGTATGGGTTGTTTTTAAAAGATGGTGGTAAATGGGAAAATGAGGATAAAGTACCCTTTTTCTATAAAGATTATGATGAATTATCAGCAGATTTACTAAAAGGGTTAGATAGAGATTATAGCTTAATTAGAGAGAGAATAAAAACAATTTTTAAAGAGATTAATTTTGAGTATATGTTAGATTATTTGTCTTTAGAAAGATTTTCATATGGCTCTGAGAATACAGATATTAAATCATCTTTTGTTAAATCTGAAACGCTCGGTGCTATAAAAACCCCGGTTCAGAGTAATGATAACGGTTTTTTTGAGCTAAATAAAAATCATAGATTTTTCTTTGATGATATTTATAATGGAATTATTATAGCTAAATGGTTTTCAGAAAAACTAGATATCAAAGTAAAAGTAATTGATGAAATTTTAAGGTGGTCAGAAGTTATGTTAAATGATAGATTTTTGACTGATGAAGGGAAAATTAATTACGAAAATAAGAAATTAGGTTTTCCAAATTATTATGGAATTAATAAAATAGAAGAAGCTATAAAATAAGTATGAAACTAGGTATATTAACAGATTTTTATAACGAGTATGAGTTATATGAAAAAAGCTGCATTGAGTTAGGTGTAGATTACGTAATTATTGATTTTTTATCCTCAAACTGGTTAAATAATATTAAAGAAAATTTAGATTGTGACGGCTATTTGGTAAGACCATCTCATGATTTTCAAGAACATAACGATGTATATATGGAGCGGTTGTATTTTTTAAATACAACAATGAACAAGAAAATATATCCAAGCTACAATGAATTAAAGTTATATGAAAATAAAAGGAATATGGCTACGTGGTTGGAAATATATCATGTACCACATCCAGAAACTACCGTTTTTTTAGATAAAAAAGAAGCATTAAACTTTATCGATAAAACAGAATACCCAATAGTATTTAAATCTAATACTGGAGCAGGAGCTACAGGCGTAGAGATTATTAAAAATAAGGGAAAGGCAACAAAAATAATAAAAAATATTTTTGGAAGGTTTAACCCTTTACTAACACTAGGTAATCCAAAGAAGAAGAGAAAATTTAATATAAATATACCTCTTTTTGGTGATTCACAAAAACATGTTGTTCTTATTCAGAAATTTCATGCTATTAAATGGGAGTGGAGGATTATTAAAATTGGAAATTCATATTTTGGTCATCAGAAATTATTGGATGGTGAATTTGCTAGTGGAAGTGGAAAAGTAGGATGGGTAACACCCCCAACGCACCTTCTAGAAATGGTGAGAAATATTTGTGACAAAGGAAATTTCTATTCTATGGCAGTTGATATTTTTGAAACAGAAAACGAAGAGTTTTTGGTAAACGAATTACAAAGTATTTTTGGTTCGTACCTAGATTATCAAATGATAGTAGACGGTGAAAAAGGGCGTTACATTTTTGAAAATGATAAATTTGTTTTTCAGAAGGGTGTTTTTAATAAGTACGGTAGTAATCTTTTAAGAATAGAACATTTTATTAAATTAATAAACAGTGAGGATTAAATATTTAAAATGAAGCTAGCTATATTAACAGATTTTTATAATCACTATAAACTCTATGAAAAGAGTTGCATAGAGTTAGGAATCGAATATGTGATTATTGATTTTTTGTCATCAAATTGGTTGAATAATATAAATGCTAATTCAGATTGCGACGGCTATCTAGTGCGTCCCTCTCATGATTTTCAAGAGCATAATGATGTTTATATGGAGCGATTGTATTTTTTAAATATAATCTTGAAAAAGAAAATATACCCAAGTTATAATGAATTAAAGCTATATGAAAACAAAAGAAATATGGCTAGTTGGCTTCAGATCAATAATGTATCACATCCAGAGACGACGGTTTTTTTAAATAAAAAAGAAGCGTTAAAATTCACAGATAGCGCTACTTATCCAATTGTTTTTAAGTCTAATGCAGGTGCTGGGGCCAAGGGTGTGGAGATTGTAAAAAACAAGGATAGAGCAAGGAAAATAATTAAAAATATTTTCGGACGCTATAATAGCTTGTTTACTTTAGGTAATTTTAAAAAGAAAAAAAAATTAGGTTTTAACATACCTCTCTTTGGTGATGCTCAAAAGCACGTTGTTTTAATTCAAAAATTCCACCCAATAAAATGGGAGTGGAGGGTTATTAAAATAGGATATTCTTATTTTGGCTATAAAAAGTTATTAGAGGGTGAGTTTGCTAGTGGAAGCGGTAAAGTAGAAAGAATAGCCCCGCCATTACATCTTTTGGAAATGGTGAAAGAAATATGCGAAAAAGACGCGTTCTATTCAATGGCGGTTGATATTTTTGAGACTGAAGATAATAAGTTTTTGGTAAACGAATTACAAAGTCTTTTTGGTACAGATTCCAAACTAGATTACGAATTATTGCACAATGGTAAACAAGGACGGTATGTATACGAAAACAATAGTTTTGTGTTTGAAGAAGGAATCTTCAATAAGCACGGAAGTTATTTGTTACGTGTAAAGCATTTTATTAAAATATTAAAAAACAAAACTACCATTTAACATGATAGCTTATTTCGTATATAAATTAGATAGTTATAGTGGTGCTGCTCAGCAAGCGTTACTTTTGGCAAAAACTGTAAAAAAAAAAATATTAATATTTAACACTAACCATAGCAACTACAAAAGCTATAGTGTAAACGATTTAATAGAAGTAGTTGATTTGCCTTCTAGTAGTTTTAAAAGGTTTTTTATCATTTTATATAAAACGATAACTAAAAACATAACAACGTATCACTATCACGGTTTTTTTACCATTGCATTTTTTTTGGGATTTGTTCTAAAACGAAAAATGATTTTAAAAACAACTCTTTTAGGAGATGATGATTTTGATAGTTTAAGTAAAAAAAGCTTATGGGGTATAAAACATTATATTTTAAAAAGAATAAGTGTAAATATTGTTTTATCAAAAAAAAATAAGGAAATAAATTCTAAATATATTGACGCCTCAAAAATAAAATTAATTCCGAATGGGGTTAAGCTTCAAGATAATTTAAAATCTTTAAAACAAAAACAACAAAACTTTTGTTATGTAGGTTTGGTGTGTGAACGAAAAAGAACTTACCAAAGTATTTTGTACTTTATAGAGAACTATTCACATATTAATGATGCAGTCTTAAATATAGTAGGGCCTTATAAAGATGTAAAAGACAACTCGGAATTTGATGAAAATTATGTTAAAAAATGTTTTAACCTAGTTAAAGAAGCTGGTATGGGGAAAAGAATAAATTTTATCGGTCTTGTGTCTAAAAAAGAAACTCAAAATATTTTAAATAACTCAAAAGCCCTTCTGTTTTTTTCCTCTAAAGAAGGTTTGCCAAATGTTGTTTTAGAGGCTATGTCTAATAATTGTGTACCTATTACTAGTGAATTAGATGGGGTAATAGCTGAAATATTTAATGACAGAGAAGAAGGTTTTATTTTATCCGATTCATTTGAAAAAATAAACATTGATCTTATTGACTCAATTGTTGAAAAAAAGTTCCCTTATTTAATCATAAAAAATAAATATGATATTAATATAATAGCTGATAAATATAGATTATTGTATGAGAATAGCTAAAATTAATTCTTATATATTGATTCTAATATTCGTGTTGTTTCCTTTTTGGTCAATAATTGTTGCGCAAATCAATTATTTCTTAAAAGTACCGTTGAATATATTAACATCCATAAAATACCTTTTTGTAGTCTTCTCTATATTTTTGTTTTTGATTAATATTTTTGTGAAAAAAAATATTCAAATTAGAGAGGAGTCAATTTTATTAGGAATTTATGTAATTTATGTTTTCTTTCATTTGGTAGGTTCCAGTTCTTTATTTTTAAAATTAGATGGATTTAAGTTTGAATTTGTATTTCCGTTTTTGGCTTTGCTTATATTTAACGCTAATAATTACAATATTAACTATTTGGATATTCTTATAAAAATCATTTTTTATCAAGGTATTGTTACACTTTTAGTTGCTTTTTTAGAATTTATGGATCAAGAATTATTAGAGTTATTATATAGAAAAAGCTTAAAGGATATTCCTCATATTAGGTGGTTTTCCGTTCAGCGTTTAATGTCAACGACTGGTAATCCTATTAATCTAGGAGCTACTTTATCAATATGGATTACTTCTTTTTTATACATGATTTATCGAAACAAAGTAATTTTATTAAAACTCTTGTATCCAGTAGTACTGCTGTTTACCTTTTTTATCGTTTCACTTACACTTAGTAGAACCTCTTTAATAGTTTTTATTTTTACAGTTTTCTTATCGATATTTTTGGCTATTGATGGCTATGTGAATAAAATATTCTTTATCTTGTTAGTAGTTTTTATATTAGGATTTTTAGGAAGTGTTTTTTTAAAGGATATTAATATTGATTTAGTTTTAGCAAGGTTTGAAAACCTTTTTGACACAAATGAATATACATCTAATGCAAGAGTTATTAATTGGAATTACGCAATTTCTAATATGAATATTATGGAGTATTTTTGGGGTAAAGGTATTGGTACTTCAAATCCTAAAGCAGAATATGTTCAAAATTACAATGCTTTTATGATAGAGAATGGTTTTGTGTCTACCTTTATTAATTATGGTATTTTAGGAGTATTATTATACTTATTTTTAATTATAAAGTTTTATGTTTTATCATTTAAAATAAAAGAGAATAATAAAGCATTAGGTTTGTTTTTAATTATATTTTTAACAGTTTTCTGTTTGTTTAATACTTCAAACGATTATAATAGAAACTTGCCATATATGTTGTATTTCTGGATTTTTTATGTGTTATCAGAGCTGGAATTTTTAAAGATTAAAAAAGAATTATTCTAATATGACCGTAGATATACTTATTTCAACTATAAATACTAATATAAATAATGTGCCTTCTGTATTATTAAAAGCGAGAGCAGATGTTTCTTATATTATTTCTATTCAGGAAATAAATAACGTAGCATATAATATACCAGATGTTTTAAAACAAAGAAAAGATGTAAGTATCTTTTTATGTAAAGAGAAAGGGTTGTCAATGAATCGTAATAACTGTATTAAACATACAACTTCAGATATTTGTATTATAGCAGATGATGATGTTAGGTATAAAGATTCTTACATTGATAAAATAAAAAATGAATTTATCAAAGATCCTAGTCTCGACGTATTTGCGGGTAAAATTAAAACTAATATAGGTGAACCTGAATTTAGAAATTATAAAAATTATAAAAATAGAATCAATTTTTTTAACTTTAAAAATGTTTGTAGTATTGAAATAGCTTTTAGAAAAAAACAAATCATAGAAAATAAATTATATTTTGACTCTAATTTTGGTTTAGGGTCTACTCGATTTAGTATTGGAGGTGAAGAGTCTATTTTTATTAAAGATTGTCTAAATAAAAAGTTAAATATATTCTTTTTTCCTGTATACATGGTAAATCATAAATTTGAAAGTTCTGGTAGCTTTAATTTGTTTGATATTACATTTCAAAATTTTCTTGGAGCTTACTCTAAAAGGGTTTTTGGGAAAAAAGGATTTTTTTTATTTTTTTATTTTTGTTTTAGATATAGAAATGATTTGAAATCTACAGTTAACTTTTATAAATCCTTTTTAAAAGGATTTAAATATTAATAAATATTATAAAATTTATATAAATTAGAATTAGAATGAGTTTAGAAGTTAACTTTTCGGTGTTAATTACAATATATCATAAAGAAAACCCAGTTTTTTTCAAAGAGGCTATTGATAGTATATTACTTTATCAAACATTAAAACCATCACAAATAATAATTGTAAAAGATGGACCTTTAACTATAGAATTAGACAATATAATAGACGAATATGTTATAAATAACAAAGGTGTATTTGATATAGTCTCGTTGAAGAAAAATATGAGGCAAGGATTTGCAGCAAATGAAGGTGGTAAATTCTGCAAACATGATTTTATAGCAAGAATGGATGCAGATGATATCGCATTACCGGACAGGTTTGAGAAGCAGTTTAAGTATTTGTTAGATAAAAAATTAGATATTGTTGGTGGTCAATTGTTAGAGTTTGTTGGAGATAAGAATAATATTGTTTCAGATAGGAAAGTACCAATAAAACATGAGAATATTATATCGATGTTGAAGTATAGAAACCCAATATCTAACCCAACAGTAGTTTATAGGAAAGTAGTTTTTGATGAAATTAATGGTTATGATGGTGAATCTTTCCCTGAAGACTATGATTTTTTTGTTAGAGCATGTATAAAAGGATTTAAATTTGGAAATGTAAAAGATACTGTATTGTTATTTCGATTAGGAGATAGCATGGATGAAGTGTTAAGAAGACGTCACGGTTATGAATATGCAAAAAATGAATTTAAATTGTTAAAAAAATTCTATAAAATAGGGTTCTATAATTTTTATGAATTTTTTAAAATGGTGTCGTTAAGAATGCCTGTTAGGTTAATGCCTTTTAAGATGTTTAAATTTTTATATTATAGGTTATTAAGAAAGTTGTAATTTTTAGATATATTATTCTTTAGTTAAAAACGTTAATTTTTCCTTAATTTAGCAAAAAAGCTATAAAAGAAAGAAAATGAATTTAATTACCTTAAAGGAAAATGAAATTGTAAGAAGTGTGGTGATGATTAAAAAAGAAAAATGTTTATTTGTTAACCTTAATAAATCATTAGATAAACTACTGACGAGTAGTAAAATATCAGATAAGTATGAAATTATTTTTCACAAAGATTTAAATTTACAAGACAAAGCTATTACCTGTTATATAAAAGAAAATAACATAAAAGTTGTTGTTTTCGAGAAAACACAATTAAACCAATTATCTAATAATGAAGTTAATGAATTGGTTAATTTGCGTTTGTTGGGTATTGAAATATATGATTCAGAAAATTTTTATGAAACGGTAAATAAAAGAATACCAATTATAAAAATTCAAGACAACCAGTATTTTTCAGATGAAATTTTTAGTTTAAAAAGAAAAAGAACACTTACTTTTTTTAAAAGAGGCTTTGATGTTTTATTTTCCTTAACAGTGTTACCACTTGTTTTACCATTAACTATTTTAGGGTGTTTTTTAACAAAAATAAGCTCAAAAGGAAATATGTTTTATTCACAAATACGCATCGGTAGAGAAGGTAAAGAGTTTAAAATATACAAAATACGTACTATGAAAAATAATGAAGGTGGATTTACTGTTAAAAATGATAACAGAATTACCCCGGTTGGTAAATTCTTAAGGTTGTCTAAAATAGATGAATTACCTCAGTTTTTTAATATTCTTATGGGACATATGAGTTTAATAGGCCCAAGGCCCGAACAGCCGAAATATGTAGAAGAGTATAGTAAAGAGAATCCTTTTTTCAATTTAAGACATATGATAAGACCAGGGGTGTCTGGTTGGGCTCAAATACATATGCCGAAAGCGACACCCGAAGAAAATTTAAAGAAGTTAGAGTATGACTTATTTTATATAAAAAAGTACTCATGGAAATTGGATGTTAAAATACTATTTAAGACTGTTCAGATTGTTTTCACGATGAATAGTAATTAAAATAGTACTTTTGTTTTTAAAAAAGAGCAAAAGACTATGAAAAACATTTTAGTAACTGGTGGTTTGGGTTTTATAGGTTCGCATGTTGTAGTAGACTTGCAAAAATCAGGATACGAAGTTTTAATTATAGATAATTTATCTAATAGTAAAATAGAAGTAGTGGACCAAATCACTGAAATTACAGGCGTTAAACCAGTATTTTTTCAAATAGATTTACGAAATAAAAAAGAAGTAGCAAACTTCTTTTTACAAAATACAGTTGATGGTGTAATACATTTTGCCGCATCTAAAGCTGTTGGCGAGAGTGTAACTGATCCTTTAAAGTATTATGAAAATAATATAAATAGCTTAGTATATTTATTGCAAGAAATGAAGGCATCAAAAGTAAATAACTTAATATTCAGTTCATCATGCACGGTATATGGTCAGGCAGATGAGTTGCCTATTACAGAAAATGCACCGGTAAAAAAAGCAGAATCGCCATATGGTAACACCAAAAAAGTTGGTGAAGAAATAATAGAAGAATGCTCTAAGGCATATGATATTAGAGCTATTGCATTGCGTTATTTTAATCCAATAGGCGCACACGAATCTATAAAAATAGGAGAATTACCAATCGGTATTCCTCAAAACCTTATTCCTTTTGTAACACAAACAGCAGTCGGTATTCGAAAAGAATTGGCAGTTTTCGGTGATGACTATCCTACAAAGGACGGAACAGCTGTTAGAGATTATATGCATGTGGTGGATTTGGCTAAAGCCCATGTTAATGCATTACAACGTTTGCATATAAATAAAAGTGACTTAAAGTATGAAGTATTTAATATTGGTACGGGTAAAGGAACTTCTGTGATGGAGATTATTAATTCTTTTGAACAAGTAACTAATAAACAAGTAAACTACAAAATTGTTTCACGAAGAGAAGGGGATATCACTGCAGCCTATGCAGATACTACAAAAGCAAACGAAGTTTTAGGGTGGACAGCCGAAAAAACGCTTGAAGAAGGATTGCTTTCTGCGTGGAAATGGCAAGAAAAAAAATAATTAAGAAATGTTATAATAATCCTATGAAAGGAATAATACTAGCAGGCGGTTCAGGAACACGTTTATATCCGATTACTAAAGGCGTATCAAAACAATTATTACCGGTGTATGATAAACCGATGATTTATTATCCATTATCGGTATTAATGTTGGCAGGTATAAACGAAGTCTTAATTATATCAACACCTGATGATTTACCTAATTTTCAAAAGTTATTAGGAGATGGTGCTGACTTGGGGATACAATTAAGTTATGCCGAACAACCTTCGCCAGATGGCTTAGCACAAGCCTTTATTATTGGGGAAGAGTTTATTGGTAGTGATGATGTTTGTTTAATTTTAGGAGATAATATTTTTTATGGTCACGGATTACCAGAAATGTTACAATCTGCTAAAAACAATGTAATCAATAACCAAAAAGCAACTGTTTTTGGTTATTATGTAAAAGATGCCCAACGCTATGGAGTGGTAGATTTTGATGTGAATGGAAATGCCTTGTCGATAATTGAAAAGCCAGAGAAACCAAAATCAAATTATGCCGTAGTTGGTTTGTATTTTTATCCGAATAATGTAATTAAAGTAGCAAAAAAAGTAAAACCATCTGAAAGGGGTGAGTTAGAAATTACTTCGGTTAATCAACATTATTTAAAAGAAAATAATTTAAAAGCAGAGCTTATGGGACGTGGTTTTGCGTGGTTAGATACTGGTACGCATGATTCTTTACTAGAGGCAAGTCAGTTTATCGAAACCATTGAAAAACGTCAAGGATTAAAAGTAGCTTGTTTAGAGGAAATAGCCTTATATATGGGGTATATTACCAAAGCACAAGTAAGAAAACTAGCAGAGCCTTTGCGTAAGAATGGCTACGGACAATATTTATTGAATTTAGTGAAAGAGTAATAATACATTCGTTTAAATTCATTACTCAATATTGCAAGTAGTGTCATTCTAAATTTATTTCAGAATCACATACAAGATTGCGTTGTTGCAGTGCGAACAAGAAACAAGTTCAGGTTGACCTGAGGTGCTTTATTAAAATAACGTCATGCTGAATTTATTTTGGCATCGTATCATCAAAAAATGGTTATTACAACCAAGGCAAGAAGTCTGATTAATTTTAAGACTAAGTTTATCTCTTTTTCATTTTTAAAAGAAACTCGTACTCCATTTATTATTAGTAAATTTGATTCGTTATTTAAAATAATCTTAATGATTTTTACCAAAACTGAAATTCAAGATGTTGTAATTATTGAACCTCACGTCTTTAAAGATGAACGTGGCTATTTTTTTGAATCTTTTAATAAACAAAAATTCAACGAACAGCTAGGAACTGTAAATTTCATACAAGACAACGAGTCGAAATCGGTTTTTGGTACATTAAGAGGTTTACATTTTCAAAAACCGCCTTTTGCACAAACAAAATTAGTGCGTTGTATTCAAGGTACAGTTTTAGATGTGGTGGTGGATATTCGTAAAGATTCACCAACATACGGAAAACATGTATCGGTAGAATTATCTGAAGAAAATAAAAAGCAATTGTTTGTGCCTAAAGGCTTTGCACACGGATTTGTAACTTTGTCGGAAGAAGCAATTTTTGCTTATAAAGTTGATAATTGGTATGCGCCACAATCTGATTCGGGAATTAAATTTGACGATGCAACATTAAAGATAGATTGGCAAATAGACTTTGAAAATATTATTTTATCAGCAAAAGATACAATTTTAGAGCCTTTTGAGAATTTTGAATCGCCTTTTTAAGATACTACTTTGAGTATGTTATAAATTAAATGAACTGTCAGTTCGAGTGATTTTTTTTCTTCAAAAAATTGTATCGAGAACTTTTTTAGTGTAAAACTTATCGACTTAAGGAAACAAATTCTCGATACAATTTTATTTCCTTTTAGTCATTAAAATCACTCGAATTGACAATGATTATCAAAAAAGCTAAAAATTACGACAAATCAGGATGTGTACCTTAAACAGGTTCTGGTTGACGGATTCGATTTCTTATTCTTCAGTCACAAAAATTTTTTAAATGAAATTTAAACAAGCTCTTTTAATAATCGTAAATTTGACACTCATAGTATAATTAATTACCTTTTTTAGTAATGAAGAATATTTTAATTACAGGTGGCGCAGGTTTTATAGGTTCGCACGTGGTACGATTATTTGTAAACACTTATCCAAATTATAATATTATCAATTTAGATTTACTTACGTACGCAGGTAATTTAGATAATTTAAAAGATGTTGAAAACCGAGAAAACTACACTTTTATAAAAGGTGATATTTGTGATGAAGTTTTAGTAGCTCAAATTTTTGAAAAATATGCTATAACAGATGTGATTCATTTGGCTGCTGAATCGCATGTAGATCGTTCAATTTCTGACCCTTTTTCATTTGTAAAAACTAATGTTTTTGGAACATTAAATTTGTTAGAAAATGCTAAAAATAGTTGGGAAGCTAATTTTAAGGACAAACGCTTTTATCACATTTCTACAGATGAGGTGTATGGAACTTTACAAGAAACAGGTTTTTTTACTGAACAAACAGCTTACGATCCGCACTCACCTTATTCGGCATCAAAAGCATCTTCTGATCACTTTGTACGAGCATTTCATGATACCTATGGTTTGCCAATCGTAATTTCTAATTGTTCTAATAATTATGGGCCAAATCAATTTCCTGAAAAATTAATTCCTTTATTTATTAACAATATATGTAATAATAAAGCATTACCAATTTATGGAGAAGGAAATAATGTTAGAGATTGGTTGTATGTTGAAGACCATGCAAAAGCGATTGATTTATTGTTTCATCAAGGGAATTCAGGCGAAACTTATAATATTGGAGGTAATAATGAATGGAAAAACATCGATTTAATTAAAGTTTTGATAAAAGAAGTTGATGTTTTATTAAATAGAAATGAAGGAGATTCAGAAAAGCTACTAACTTATGTTAAAGATAGAGCAGGTCATGATTACAGGTATGCTATTGATTCGAGTAAATTAAAAAACGAATTAGGTTGGGAGCCTTCGTTACAATTTGAAGAAGGTATAAAAAAAACCATACAATGGTATTTAGATAATCAAGAATGGTTAAGTAATATAAAAGATAAAGAATAAATAAAAAACCTCACATTTTAATGTGAGGTTTTTTATTTTATTTAAGCCGTGTTAAACTTAAGTCTTGGTTGTATTTTATTATAAAAAGACCTCTGTTACTTGTACTACCAAAGTTTTTTTTGTGATAGTCAAATTTATTTTCTAATCGAAAAGAAACGCCTTCTTTAAAAGTATCTGTCAATTCTTTTCCAGAAGCTAATCGCATTAAAATATCATACGTAATATCAAAACCTTTTATAGCATAATCAGATGGTGATGTATTGTTTTTTGCATAATATTTTTTATTGAAATCCTTTACGTTCTTTGAAGTGTTGTCTTCAAATGAACTAGATACATAAGTAAAATCAACGCTTGCTAGTTTATTGTTATCTATTTTATCATAATCTTTGTTCTTTTCAATAGCAAAAATTTGCACCGTAACGTCATCAGGTACTCCTATCATACTATTTAAAACATCACTAATGGCTACATAATCATTTGAGGTAATGATAACCCAGTTATGTTTTTTTGTAGTCATTTTTTTAGTGAAAAGCGCTCGTTTTATGTAGCCTTTTTCGGGGTTTAGAACATGAACTTTTGTGATAGAATCATGCTTTTTTAAACCACTAACAATTTTATTTACTCTTTTGTTAGAAGCTTTTTTACCATCACCAACAACAAAAACTTGTTCACCTCTATAGTTTTCTTTTAAATATGAAATTAAATAATCAGTGTAATTTTCTTTGTCTGGAGCTGATTTGATAAGTTTTTTAGAAGAAAAATGCTGTTGTTTTCCTGAAAAGTGAGGAAATACAACTGGAACGTTAATTTTATCAGCAACTATTTCAGCCTTATCAGAATAAAAAGGGCCAATAACAACATCTGTATCACTTAACTTTCCACTTTCTATAATAGCAGTAATATTTTCACCTCTATTTCCTGTGTCTAAAACGGTTACATTAACATCAACTCCTTGTTTTTTTATTGAATCAACAGCTATTTCAATACCTGTGTAAAAATCAGTTACCATATTTGCTAACAGAGCCGAGCTATTTTTTTCTTTACTAAAAATATTTATGTAAGAGGTTTTTTTGTATTCCTCAGCTTTAAAAGGAAGTAAAATACTAAGGTTAACGGTAGCATCTTGCTGAATGCTATCTTTGTAAAAAAGAAAATTTTCATCAGGATTTACTTCGTCAATTAATTTTATTTTTAACAACTGGTTAATTGATAATTCATTGTTTACAATTCCAGGGTATTCTGGATTTAAACGAATTAAATCATCTTTAGAAATATTATAAAAACGAGTTAAACTATATACTGTTTCTTTACTTTTAACAGTGTGTGTTAAAAAGTTTTTTAAAAGCTCTTTTCTATCAATTGTTATTGTTTTTTCAATCGACTTAACTTTTAATACTTGACCGATGCTTAAAATATTACGTTCGATTCCTGGAAATTCAGGATTCCATTTAATTAAATCATCTTTAGTGATCTCATATTGCTTAGTAATTCGATAAACAGTTTCTCCTGCTTTTACAGTATGATTTTCGTATTCATATATTGTTTGTTGAAAAACATCTGAAGCTTTTTCATCTTCAGATGTTTCATTACTGCCTTCTAAATTTTCATCTTTAATATCATCAACATCAGTATCAATAACTTTGGTTGATTTTTCTTTGTTTAATTCCGGGTTTGGAATAACAATTACGGTATTAGCATCTGGCCGTCTGTCAACATCAGGATTTAAACGTAATAAATCCTTTGTTTTCATATTAAGACGATTAGCAATATCGCGCATGGTTTCACCCTCTTGAGTTTTGTAGGATATATATCGTTTTTGTTGACCACAAGAAACGGTAAATGTTAAAATACAAACTAAGAGTAAAAACTGTAACTTTTTCATGTAATTTTTTTTAAAATTCTATTCCCATTCAATTGTAGCTGGTGGTTTAGAGCTTATGTCATATACAACTCTATTAACACCTTTTACATTATTGATTATTTTATTTGATGTTTTTTGTAAAAACTCATAAGGTAAATTTACCCAATCGGCAGTCATACCATCAGTGCTTTCTACTGCTCGTAAAGCTACTACTTTTTCGTAAGTTCTTTCATCACCCATAACACCAACAGAGTTTACAGGTAATAAAATAGCACCAGCTTGCCATACTTTGTTATACAAGCCATCTTCTTTTAGTCCGTTGATAAAAACGGCATCTACTTCTTGTAAAATACGTACTTTTTCTTCGGTGATATCACCTAAAATACGAATAGCTAATCCTGGTCCTGGAAAAGGATGACGACCTAATAAATCTTTATCAATACCCATTGAAGCTCCAACGCGTCTAACTTCATCTTTAAAAATCATGCGTAAAGGTTCTACAATTTTAAGTTTCATAAAATCAGGTAAACCACCTACGTTGTGGTGACTTTTAATTGTTGCTGATGGACCTCCGTTTACAGAAACTGATTCGATAACATCAGGATAAATTGTTCCTTGTGCTAACCATTTAGCATCTTTAATCTGATTTGCTTCATCATCAAAAACATCAATAAAAACTTTACCAATAGCTTTACGTTTTGCTTCAGGGTCACTTAAGCCGGCAAGCTCATTCAAAAAACGAGCCGAAGCATCTACGCCTTTTACGTTTAAGCCCATACCTTCGTATTGCTTTAAAACATCAGTATATTCATTTTTACGTAATAATCCGTTGTTAACAAATATACAGTGTAAATTACTTCCAATAGCTTTGTGTAATAAAACTGCCGCTACTGTTGAATCTACTCCGCCTGATAAACCTAAAACAACTTTGTCGTTTCCTACTTTTGCTTGTATATTAGCAACGGTTTCGTCAACAAAAGAATCAGGTGTCCAAGTTTGTGCTACTCCTGCTATAGTAACTAAAAAGTTTTCTAATAATTGTTTACCGTCGGTAGAATGATATACTTCTGGGTGAAATTGAATTGCATAGGTGGTTTCTCCTTCAATTTTATAAGCAGCATTTTCTACATCGTGAGTGCTGGCTAATAAAGTTCCGTTTGTAGGTAAGTTTTTAATGGTGTCTGAATGACTCATCCAAACTTGACTACCAATGTTAATTCCTTTAAAGAAATCTTCTCCTTCTTTTACAAAAGATAAATTTGCCCTACCATACTCTCTGGTATTTGAAGGTGCTACCAATCCGCCAGAAAAGTGTGCTAAGTATTGAGCACCATAACAGACAGCTAATAAGGGTTTTTTGCCTCTAATTTCAGTTAATTCAGGATGTAAAACATCTTCTGAACGAACAGAGTTGGGGCTTCCTGAAAGGATAACTGCCTTAAAGTCGTTTAAGTTTTTTGGTATTTTGTTATATGGATGAATTTCACAGTAAATGTTTAATTCTCTCACACGGCGCGCAATAAGTTGTGTGTATTGCGATCCGAAATCTAAAATAAGTACGTTGTGTTGTTGCATATGCAAAAATAGTACTTAGATTTTAGACTTTAAGTATTTGATTTTAGATTTTTTTGAACTTTTTTAATAACGATATACAATTGCATTAATATTCATTCCTGCGCCTACAGATGCAAGTATAATAACATCTCCTGTTTTTACTTCTTGTTTTTCAATATTCCCTTTTAAAACTAAATCAAGTAGGGTGGGTACCGTTGCTACAGAGCTATTACCTAATGTATAAATACTCATAGGAGTAACTCCTTTAGGAACCGCTTTTTTGTACAGTCTATAAAAACGTTTAATAATAGCATCGTCCATTTTTTCATTAGCTTGATGAATAAATATTTTTTTAACCTCGTCAATTTCAATTCCGCTTTTATCTAAAGCTATTTTCATTGCTTGTGGTACATTATTTAAAGCAAATTCATAAATTTTTCGTCCGTGCATTTTTATATACCGAACATCTTTGTTTAAATCTTTATTGTATGAGTTGCCAAAAAATAAAAAATAAGCTTCGTCTTTAGTAAAACTTTGTGTAGCATGGCTAAGTATACCACTATCACTGCCTTCTTTTTGTTCAATAATACAAGCGCCAGCACCATCACTGTATATCATTGCATCACGGTCGTGTTCGTCTATAACTCTTGATAAGGTTTCACTTCCAATAACTAAGCATTTTTTAGCGATGCCTGCTTTTATAAATGCTTGTGCTTGAATAACGCCCTCAATCCAACCAGGGCATCCAAACAAAACATCATAAGCAATACAATTTGGGTTTTCTATTTGGAGTAAATGTTTTACACGGCTTGCTAAACTTGGAAGAATATCGGTTTGTATAGCTCCTTTTTTTACATCACCAAAATTATGAGCAAATATTATATAATCTAAATCTTCAGGGTTTACATTCGCATTTTCTATTGCTTTCTTAGCAGCAAAATAACCTAGGTCAGATGAGTTGTAGCTGTCTTTAGCATATCTACGTTCTTTAATACCCGTTATTGATTTAAATTTATCAATAATTATAGTGTTCGAGCTTTCAATAGCGTTACCATTAGTATTTAAAAAAGAGTTTTTTAAAAAATGATCATTTTCTTTTTTTATTGATGGGATGTATGAACCTGTTCCTGTAATTATTATTGAATTCATTTTAAACTATTAGGGTTTGCGACACAAGTAAAGCATTTTTAATCAGATTAAGGCTTAAATTATTATACATTTTCTAAGAATTATAATATTCTTAAAAAAGAGAGGTATAATTTTTTATTTATAAAAAAACAATGTTTTTATCTACAATAATGTTGGTTACAAATATGAACTGTCAAATGAAAAAGGAAGTAAAGAAAGTAAAGATGATGTTTTTACTATTTTACCAATTTCTCCCATAAAAAAAACTTCTATTGGTTCTTTTTGGTTAATTTCATATTCAGATAAAGTTTGTCTACATGCGCCACATGGTCCAACTGGTTTATCAACGGTTGTGTTTTCAGAAGCAGCAGAAATTGCTAATTTTTTAATTGTAACGCCTGGAAATTCAGAGCCTATTTTCCAAACCCCCACTCTTTCGGCACACATGCCAGATGGGTAGGCAGCGTTTTCTTGATTGTTACCCAAAACAATACTCCCGTTTTCTAATAAAAAAGCAGCACCAACACTAAATTTTGAGTAGGGTGCGTAGGCTTTTGCTCTAGCTTCAATAGCTTTATCCATTAATATTTTATCTTCTTTACTTAATTCGGTTACATTATCGTACACCGTAGCAGAAGCTTTAAATTCTATTTTTTCCATAAAGAAATAGTATTGGTCAAAAAAAGCAGTCTAAATAGACTGCTTTTGTATTTGTATATACGAATTTATTAAAAAAAAATTATATTTTAATAATCTTCGTAAATTTCTCCTAAATCAAAAGATAAAGAAAAACGTAAAGTGTTTTCTAAAGGGTTGTTTATTGCGGATGTGTTTATTAGATATGATAAGTCTAAATTAAGTGCCTGAGTTGTAAAACCAGCACCTAATGTTAAAAATTGTCTTAACCCTTTTTCTTCACTTTCATGAAAATAACCAGCTCTAAGGGCAAAAGCATTGTCATATAAATATTCGGCACCTAAAGCCCAAGTTGTTTCTTTTAGTTCTTCACTAAAACTTCTGTCACCTAAAGAAGTAAACATTCCTTCAAACCAGCTTCTTGAAGATGCAGCTCCACTTGAAGGAACTAATAGTTTTGTAAACTCTAAATTAAGACCAATAATATTATTACTATCTAGTATAAAATCAAAACCTCCACCAATTTTAGCATTTGTAGGGATAAAATTTTCTTCACCAGGAGTATATTCAACTTTTGGCCCAATATTAGCAATGTTAAAACCTAAGCGATAGCGTCCATTAAAGTTACCATAATTCTCTTCATCTGACTGATAATAACCAGAAACATCAACAGCAAAAGAGTTAACAGCCTTAATACTACTGTCATTAACATCAATATTAGAATTGATGTATTTTAAACCTATTCCCATTGAGAATTTTTCACTTAACTTCATCGAGTAGATACCTGTAATAGCAAACTCACTAGGGTTTTGTGTTCCTGTACTTGTTCCATCAGTATCGGTTAAGTCTACTTGACCAAGAGAAAAATATTTAACGTCTACTCCCCAAGCAGCTTTTTCTTTAAATCTATTTACATAAGAAACATTTCCAACAAATATATCATCGGTTAAATTACGTAACCAAGGTGTGTAATTTAAGCCAATACTTATTTTATTTTGATTAAATACAGTTTTAGCAGGATTGTGAAAAATTGAAAATGCATCAGCAGATGTTGCTACACCTACATCTCCCATACCTCCAGCGCGAGCATCAGATGATACTAGTAAAAAAGGGGTTGCTGTTGTAATTTGTGCTTTGGTTTGAAGGGCAAAACATACAAAAAACAAAAAAAAAGTTAATTTTTTCATGTAAAAATTTGATAGTTAGTTTAGCAAATATAGAGTTTTCTTAAAAAAATGCTAAAGTTATTCGTTTTTAATCAGTAATTTAACGGTACAAGCATATAATTATTATAAGTGTTTGATATTATTTTATAGAAAATATTAAACCTTTCATTAAAATAAGCGTAATAAAATAATATATTTTAATGGTAAATATTTAATCTTTTTCTTAGATTCGTAATACTAAACTTAAAAAATGAACGTTTGTAATCTTGCAAAGACAATTTTTTTGCATGTCATTTTATAAAGAAATTAGTTGTAAGGAGTTATAAATATTGTAAATTGCGCCACCCTTAAAAATAGTTAAAAATACATGAAAAGCACATTAAAACTACTTAGTTTGTTGGTTGTCACATTGTTATTGGTTGTTTCTTGTAAGAGCAACAGAAGTGGTAATTCAAGTAAGTCATCATTGACCGGTTGGAATTTTAATGACCCAAATTATGGAGGTTACATTAAAGGAGAAGATAAAAATGGTAAAGAAGTACCTCCTGGTATGGTACATATCGAAGGAGGAAGTTTTACGATGGGATTAGTACAAGATGACGTAATGTTTGATTGGAACACAACCCCAAAAAAAATGCATGTTCGTTCTTTTTATATGGATGAAGCTGAGGTTACTAATGCTGAATATGGACTGTTTATGCAGTATACCAAAGATATATTTCCTCCAGAAGAGCCACAATTTAAAAATATTTACCACTCAGTTTTACCAGACACTTTAGTCTGGAGAAAAGGATTAGGGAATACTAACTTACTGTCAGAGAGCTACTTAAGACATCCGTCTTATGCTGAGTATCCTGTGGTAGGTGTTAGTTGGTTGCAAGCAAATAAATACTGTAAATGGCGTACAAATGCGGTTAATTTAAAAATATTAATGGATAAAGGTGTAATAAAAAATATTTTTAAAGAGGACTCACTGAGTTTTAGAGGGAAAAATAATTTTGATACTGATACTTATTTGACAAATCCATACGCATTGTTTGATGGAGATTCAACAATTTATAAAAAAGGAATTCCTTTACCTAGAAAAAAAGGAGAGCCTAAACCAGAAAAAGACAAGTTTTCAGGAAGACAAGTAACTTCTTCTGATGGTATTTTAGCTCAAAAATTCAGGTTACCAACCGAAGTTGAGTGGGAGTATGCTGCTAAGGCAGTGTTTGAAAATCGTGAATATAATAACATACGTGGTAGAAAAAAATACTCATGGGACGGTAAATATACTCGAGATAGAGATAAAAGAAGACGAGGTGATCAATTAGCTAACTTTAAACAAGGTAAAGGAGATTATAGCGGTATTGCAGGTTGGAGTAGTGATGGGTCAGATATTCCTAATGCAGCCAGAAGTTATCCTCCAAATGCTTTTGGGTTATATGATATGTCAGGGAATGTTGCTGAATGGGTAGAAGATGTATATAGACCTATTATAGATTCAGAAGCAAACGATTTTAATTACTTTAGAGGAAATGTATTTACTAAAAAGTTAATTGACCAAAATGGTAAAGTCGTAATTGTTGGAGATGAAGTAGGTGAGGTGGAATATGATACGTTGGAAAACGGAAGAATTGTGCCTAAGGATTTACCTGGAAGCGTAAAGTACATTCCTATTACAAAGGAAGATACTTACATGAGAAGAAATTATAACTTAGCAAATAATTCAAGTTTAGGAGATGGAGATCAAGCTTCATCTAAAGATTATGAGTTGGATGAAGATCAGTTAGCTAGTGCTTCAAGAATGTATAATTCTCCACAAAAACCTGAAGCCGAAAGAGATTCTTTAGGAAATGCAATTGAAAATTATAAATATGATGATAAAACAAGAACCACTTTGGTTAGTGATAAATCAAGAGTGTATAAAGGAGGTTCTTGGGCAGATAGAGAATATTGGTTAGATCCTGCACAAAGAAGGTATTTTCCAGAATATATGGCAACTAACTTCATAGGTTTTAGGTGTGCTACAGATAAAATGGGGCCAATGATGTTAAATAAAAGAAAAAGAGCTATACCAGATACAGCTAAGTAAAATATTTATTATAATCAATATAAAACCTCATTGAATTTCAATGAGGTTTTTTTATTTTTACAGGATGGAGATAGTCGATTTATATAAATTATATATACAGCATGGTTTAGTTGATACTGATACCAGAAATATTAGAAAAAACACTATTTTCTTTGCTTTAAAGGGAGAAAATTTTAATGGAAATAAATTTGCAGAAAAAGCATTGCTAAATGGTGCTGCCTTTGCCATAATTGATGAAATCAAATACGTAACGTCTAAAAAAACGATACTAGTAAACGATGTATTGAAAACATTACAAAAACTAGCTACTTATCATAGAAACACGTTGGGAATACCTATTATCTCTTTAACAGGAAGTAATGGTAAAACAACTACAAAAGAGCTAATAAAAGGAGTTTTGTCTTCACAATATAAAGTCACAGCAACTAAGGGTAATTTAAATAATCACATAGGTGTGCCTTTAACACTGTTGTCAATGACAAAAGAAACTGAAATTGGTGTTGTAGAAATGGGGGCAAACCATCAAAAAGAAATAGCTTTTTTATCAGAAATTTCAAACCCTGATTTTGGGTACATCACAAACTTTGGAAGTGCACATTTAGAAGGATTTGGATCATTGAATGGTGTTGTTGCAGGAAAGTCAGAATTGTATGATTTTTTAGTTTTAAATAATAAAAAAATTTTTGTAAATCCTGAAGACTCCATCCAAGTAGAAAAAACAAAAAAAGGCAACACTATTTTTTTTAACAAATCAATCGTTTTTAAAGAAGTAAATCCGTTTGTTAAATTGTTGTTTCATAACATTGAAATAAAAAGTAATTTAATAGGGAAGTATAACTTTTTTAATATTGCAGCAGCAATAACAATAGGTGATTATTTTGGAGTTTCAAAAGAGAATATAAAAAAATCAATAGAAAATTATGTGCCATCAAATAATAGGTCTCAATTAGTTAATACAACACATAATAAAGTTATATTAGATGCTTATAATGCGAACCCAACTAGCATGAAGGCTGCTTTAGAAAGTTTTAATAATGTTGTTGCAAGTAATAAAACAATTATTTTGGGAGATATGTTTGAGCTAGGAAATTACAGCCATAAAGAACATCAGGCAATAGTAGAATTATCTTCAAGTTTGCAGTTAGATAATTTATTCTTTATAGGTGAAAAATTTTATAAAACAGTAACAAAACATCATAAATTTATAAATGTTGAAATGTTTAAAACATACTTGTTAAATAACCCGTTAAAAGAAAACTTGATTTTAATTAAAGGCTCAAGAGGGATGGCTTTAGAGCAATTAGTTGAATTTTGTTAGAATTTATTTGTTTTGATGGAATTTTACAAGATTATCAATTGGTCGTTGTATTATATTGGTAACCGATAAGTTATTTTTTTTAGCTACACTAAATAAAATGTTATTGAAATAATAAGCAATTGAACCAATAAAGTAAATAGGGGTATTCATGTTTTTTTTATAAGGCAATATGTAGTATTTAAAATATTTTTTAAATCCTTTTTTAATTAACTTCTTAATATAATACTCATTCTGATAATTTAACATAAATTTAGAGAATGTTGCTAAGTACATGTTCGGATTAGGTTTGTTGTATAAATTACTTTTAACAAAATCAATATCAAGATTAAATTTTTTTTCAAATTGTATAGCTAATTTTATAGGCATTTTATTGTAATAATAATCTCTAAGTAAACGTTTGCCAAAATAATTTCCACTAGCCTCATCCATGATACTATAACCTAAGGATGGATTTATTTTTGTTATAGTCGTACCATCATAGTAGCAACTATTTGATCCTGTTCCTAAAATACAAATGATAGATGGTTTAGTGATAGCGCAAGAATAGGCAGCAGCTAAAATATCTTCTTTAATTGTTATTTTAGCTTTTTTAAAAACAGATATTAAAACGGTATTTAACTTTTTGACGGACTGTTCAGAGCCACAGCCTGCACCGTAAAAGTAAATTTCTGTTATTTTTAACCTGCTTTGATAAATTTCTGTTATTTTGCAAAGTCTGTTAATTAGTTCTGGCTCTTTAACGACAACAGGGTTTAAACCCTGTGATGTGATTCTAAAAAGTTCCTTTTTACTATCTTTATCAAGTGCTATCCAATCTACTTTAGTCGAGCCTCCGTCAGCAATTAAAATCATTAAATTTTACTCATCTGTTTTTTCATCATTTGCATTTGCTCTTTAAGCATGCCGTGTTTGTCTAATTTTTTTGCCTCAGTCATTAAATTAGTAGCTTCACGTTTTCTTCTTTTAGTCATTGCAATTCCTGCTAATTGTAATTTAGCCATTGCTAAGTCATTGTCCATAGATAAACCTAGTTTAACAGCTTTACGTAAAAATTTTTCGGCTTGAGTTATGTTAGTTTGACTTAACATAATTCCTTGCAAGTAATTATAATAACCTTCTTGTTTTTGGATTAATGCAGTTGAAGGATTTTTAATATAATTTAACCATTTTTTAGCACCTTCAAAATTTTGCTTACGTAATTGTAAAAAAGCTAGTAAAATGAATTCATTTTTAAAGTAAAAAAATATGAAAAGACCTGCTAATAAAAGAATTGATATTCCATTCATTATATGAGCTTGAGTAAATTCATAAATAGCCCATAAGGTTATAATTGCTGCTAATCCTAATTTTATATTTTTATTGAACATATTTTGTTTTTTTGTAGAAGCATGTAAAAATACATTTTTCTATTAAAATAATTGAATTTTTATTTTTTGTAATATTTTTTATATTTAATCCAAGCGAATATCCCTAGAACAAGCACAAAAATAAGAGAGAAATATACAGATGTTGGGGTAACCACCTTGTCTCCACTTGCATATGAGTGTAGCCCAGATAAATAAAAGTTTACGCCCATATAAGTCATCATAATAGATGAAATAGCCAAGATAGATGCTAAATTAAACGTATATTTTCCTCGTAAGCCAGGAATCAATCGCATGTGCAATACAAAAGAGTATATCATTATAGATACTAAGGCCCAAGTTTCTTTAGGGTCCCATCCCCAATAACGACCCCAGCTTTCGTTAGCCCACATTCCGCCCAAAAAGTTACCAATGGTAAACATTACTAAACCTACTGTTAAGGCCATTTCATTAATAATAGTCAACTCTTTAATATGTAAATCCATTTTCTTTTTGTTTTTATTGTTAGTGAAAACCATTAAGAACAAAGCAAATACACCAAGAATCATTCCTAGAAAGAAAGGACCATAAGCAGCAACAATAATAGAAACATGTACGTATAACCACCAAGAGTTTAACACTGGTTGAAGGTTTGCAATTTCAGGATCTAACCAGTTTTGATGCGCAAACATTAAAATTATTGAAACTAAAAATGTAGTAGCAGCGATAGTTAGTGAAGATTTTTTTCCAAGTATTAACCCAAATAGCATGGTAGCCAAACCAACAAAAATAATAGACTCATAAGCGTTACTCCAAGGAGCGTTTCCACTAATATACCAACGGGCTGTTAGTCCTAGTACATGAAAAATAAATAAGAAAATAACAATACCTATTAATGCTTTTACAACAGAGTTAATCCAGCTTTTATTGTTGAATATTTGAAGGAAAACAAAAACAATTAGAAGCAAGCTAACATATCCGTAGTATTTAGAAAGTTTGACAAAAATATTTAGTTTATTATAGGCTATTTCTAAATCAACTTTATCTTTTGAAGGGATTACATCAGCACCAAACTTTCGTTGAAATTTTTTAATTCCGTCTAAAACTTTGTTTGTTTCCGTGTAATCTCCAGATTTTTTTGAAGCTTGAAGTAGCTGTAAATATACAGGTAGTGATTGACGAACAAATACAGAGTCAGTGCCTTTAAAATTAGCTTGCGATGTTTCTGGTTGTGATACCCACTTATTATTTTCGTCATTAGGAATAGGGTAAATACGCAACATACCACCACCTAAAGCTTGTGATAATAACCAAACTCTTCTTTCAATTTTAATAGCATCCTGTTCAAATTTATTTTGAATCCTTTTCTTTTCAGCTTCAACAACTAATTTGCTAATTTTAGAAGAGCCATCTTTATTATAAAAATCAATAAAACGAGCATATTCGGTATCTTTATGAACACCTAGGGTTTCTCTTATTTGGGTGTTTCCTTTTTCTAAATACACAAAAGGAACATTTAACCATAGCATTGGGGTTTCAGTAATAGAAAGTAAAATTTGACTAGGGTCAAGACCTTTAAATTTATTACTATGTGCTACTTTTCTAACTAATTCAGAAGCAAAAGTATGTGCAGGTTTCATTCTTCCTCCAGCATCTTGAATAACTAAAGAACTAAACAAAGCAGCGTGTTTGTCATCCACTTTGTTGCTAATCAAAATAGAATCTATTTGAGCTTCAGAAAGCTGTTTTGGTTGGTGTGACTCATGCTGTTGCGCAAAAGAACCAAGAGAAAATAAAAATACAATTACAGCTAATTTAGCTTTTCTAGCTTTAATCTTTTCTAGGGATTTTTTTAAATCATCAAAACGAGTATTTTTAATAAATAAAATACATATTAAACCAAAAAATAATAAGAAGTAGCCAATATAGGTAATCCAAGTACCCCAAAAATCATGATTTACAGATAGATGTGTTTGCTCATGGTCTCCATCAATTTTATAACTAGATTGGAATAATTTATAACCTCTATAATCTAAAATATTATTCATAAAGATCCTAAAATCAAAGGTTTCATCTTTGTCTATAACAGTAATTTCACTAGCGTAAGCTGCGGCACTTTCAGACCCAGGGTATTTTTCTAGTTGAAAGTCATTTAATTTAACATTAAAAGGTGTGTGTCGCTTTTTAGCACCATACCACGCTCTAAAATTTAAATCGCCAATACTAAATTCTTCAACATTATCAACATTAAATTGACCACCATAAAGTTCAACTCTTTCAGTTTTATTGTTAGTTGTTACGTCAAAAATAACAGTATCGTATTTTTTATTATCTTTTTTTCCAGACAATGTTTTCATAATTCCTTTTTCAGGAGATTTTGGAATTACAAATTGTAAGCCGTTAATAGTATGAAGTGTTAAGAATTGAAAATGCTGCGCACTATCTTTTACAATTTGACCTCTTTTTTGGTCTGCCATTCTAAGCCAATCTCCGTTATTTTTAGAAATCATTTTTAGGTTACCTTCATCGTAATAAAAGTTAACCGAGGCATTTTTCTCAGGAACATCAAAACTTACCAGTATGTTATGAATATTTTGAGTAGTACCTCTTTTTATATAATGTTCATGTCTACTTCCGCTTGAACTTTCAACTAAAAATAAATATTCAATCCCATTTTCATCTAAAACAAGTTTTTTTTCAGACCACGGAATGTAGTCGATTAGTTTAAAGGAAACCTCATGTTGCTTTCCATTTTTTTTAGGTTGAAAAGTTTCTGTAAAACTGGCAGTATTGCTTCCCCAAGCAGAAAGTAATAATTTGTTATTCGTTTCTTTTTGAAACTCGTTATTATCAATAACAACATTTAAGTAGTTAATGTCTGAAAAAAAAGTATTGGTAGTTTCCCCTTCATCAATAATCATAATTCCTTCATGACTTATGTAGCGTGTAACGCCTGCGCCAATTAAAATCAATAAAAATGAAGCGTGAAAAAGTAAAACCCCCCATTTTTCTTTTTTATACAAACGGTACCTAAAAATATTACCAAAAAAATTGATAACAAAGAAAACCATAATTAATTCAAACCACCAGGTATTGTAAATTAAGGCTTTAGAAGTTTGTGTTCCAAAGTCATTTTCTATAAAAGTTGCTACTCCCATAGCTATAGCGAATATCAAAAATAATACAGCTGTTAAGCGGGTTGAGTAAAGTATGTCTAAGATTTTTTTCATCTGTAAAACTGCTAAGTGTAAAACTTCGCAAATTTACGGATTAATGTCTTAATAAGTTTGTAATTTTGATGCTTTTTAAAGAAATAAAACGTTAAAATAAATAGGTTAAATTCCTATTTTTTCACCCATTTTAACAAATGTTTCAATACGGTTTTTTGTGTTTTGTAAAATATCAGCATCAATGGTTAATTTATTTTTGTCAACTAATAATACAATTGTTGATCCGCCGAAGGCAAAATATCCCATTTCATCACCTTTATTTATAGACGTATTAGCATTGTAAGTTTCTATGATGCTACCAACCATTGTTGCGCCAACAGGTGCGACAATAATTTCTCCTTTTTCTTCGGATGATAAAATGCAGTATTCGCGTTTGTTTTCGCAAAAAACTTTTGTAAAATTTGAAGCTAGTGCGTAAGGCGAAACAGAAAAATAGTCTCCCTTAATTTTTGTCATTATTGAAGGGGTTCCATTTGTAGGAAAATGATATCGATGGTAATCGTTTGGGGCTAATCTTAAAATGATTAAAGAAGAGTTTTTATGCTTTTCAGCTAAAGCATCATCTCCTAAAAATTCTTTTAAGGTGAATTTTCGTCCTTTAATAAAAAAGTTATGAATATCAGCAATATTTTCGAAAGCTAACATTTTACCATCTCCAGGAGAAACAAATCCATTTTCAATTGGGCGTGCATTTGGCTTTAGTTTTCGGTAAAAAAAGTCGTTAAAAGAAGTAAACTCAGAAATCGATTTTTCAGCTTCATCGATATCTATATTTAGTTGCTTTACAAAACCTTTTATTTTTTTTACAGAAGATGGTTTGTTCATTTTTTTACCATACCAAGCTGATAAAAATTTACGTTTTGCTACAGGTAAAATAGCCATTTTACCAAACGGATTGTTGTATAGTAGTTTTAAAAATGTTTCGCCAGGAGGTGTTTCGTTAATAATGTTTCCTGATTTTCTATCGATAAATTTTATTTTCATAGTTTTTATTCTTCTGTACTATCAATTAAAATAGTTAGCATGTCAATGGCGGCTTGTGCAATTTTTGTTCCAGGACCAAAAACACCTACGGCTCCTGCGTCAAATAGATATTGGTAATCTTGAGCCGGTATTACGCCGCCAACAATAACCATAATATCATCTCGACCATACTTTTTTAATTCGCCAATTACTTGAGGAACTAAGGTTTTATGACCTGCAGCTAATGATGAAATACCTAAAATATGAACATCATTTTCAATGGCTTGTTTGGTGGCTTCTTGTGGTGTTTGAAATAAAGGACCTATGTCTACGTCAAAACCTAAGTCAGCATAACCAGTAGCAACAACTTTAGCGCCTCTGTCGTGGCCGTCTTGTCCTAGTTTAGCAATCATTATTCTTGGTCTACGCCCTTCTAATTTGGCAAATTTATCTGCATATTCGATTGCTTTTTTAAATAATTTGTCATCTTTTATTTCTTTACTATACACGCCAGATATGGTTTTGTGAACTGCTTTATGACGACCAAAAACATTCTCTAAAGCATCAGATATTTCACCTAAAGTAGCTCTGTTTTTAGCCGCTTCTACTGCTAAAGCTAATAGGTTTCCGTTATTGGTTTTTGCACATTTAGTTAACTCGGCTAAAGCGTTTGTAACTTTAGCTTGATTTCTTTTCGATTTTATATCATTTAATCTTTTAATTTGTGATAATCGAACAGCTTCGTTGTCAACTTCAAGAATATGTAAAGGATCTTCTTTTGTTAATTGATATTTATTTACACCAACAATTACGTCTTGTCCACTGTCAATCTTTGCTTGTTTTTTTGCAGCAGCTTCTTCAATACGCATTTTAGGGATGCCTTTTTCAATGGCTTTGGTCATTCCGCCTAATTCATCAACTTCTTTAATTAACTCCCAAGCTTTGTTGGTAATATCTTCGGTAAGTTGTTCTACATGGTAGCTTCCTGCCCATGGATCAACGGTTTTTGTAATATGCGTTTCTTCTTGTAAATATATTTGAGTGTTACGAGCAATGCGGGCAGAAAAATCAGTTGGTAAAGCAATTGCTTCATCTAAAGCATTGGTGTGTAAACTTTGGGTTCCTCCAAAAGCGGCTGCCATGGCTTCGATTGTTGTGCGAGCTACATTGTTAAACGGATCTTGTTCGGTTAAAGACCATCCACTTGTTTGGCAATGAGTTCGTAAAGCTAATGATTTTGGGTTTTTAGGATTAAATTGTTTTACAATTTTTGCCCATAACATTCTTGCTGCTCTCATTTTGGCTATTTCCATAAAATGATCCATACCTATTGCCCAGAAAAAAGATAGTCTAGGTGCAAAAGTGTCAATATCCATTCCTGCCTCTAATCCTTTTTTAATATAATCTAATCCGTCAGCTAAAGTGTATGCTAATTCAATTTCGGCTGTAGCACCAGCTTCTTGCATATGGTAGCCAGAAATTGAAATTGAATTAAATTTTGGCATATTTTCAGAAGTATATTTAAAAATATCCGCAATAATTTTCATTGATGGAGTAGGTGGGTAAATATAGGTGTTACGTACCATAAACTCTTTTAATATATCGTTTTGAATGGTTCCTGAAAGTAATTCAGGGGCAACGCCTTGTTCTTGGGCGGCAACAATATAAAAAGCAAGAATTGGTAAAACGGCTCCGTTCATAGTCATTGAAACCGACATTTTATCTAGTGGAATTTGATCGAACAATATTTTCATATCCTCAACCGAGTCAATTGCTACTCCAGCTTTTCCAACATCTCCTTGCACACGTTCATGATCTGAATCGTAACCACGATGCGTTGCTAAATCAAAAGCAACAGAAAGTCCTTTTTGACCAGCAGCTAAATTTCTACGGTAAAAGGCATTACTTTCTTCGGCAGTTGAAAATCCTGCATATTGACGAATTGTCCAAGGTCTACGAACATACATTGTTGAGTAAGGTCCGCGTAAATTTGGCGCAATTCCTGCAATAAAATCTTCATGTTGCTTATTATTAACTGTTGATTTTTTATTTTGACTTAATTGTATGTTGGAAAGATCTTTTCTACTCATTTTCTAAGCGTTCTTGTTCAAGTTTTTCAGCTAATCGTTTTTGAATGATTGGTTGTATGAGTGTTTTTTCTGTTCTGATGTTTACGAATGGGAAAATTTCTAAATCATTCTTAATCGTGTCTTTATCGTTTTGTAGTTTGTTGGTTCCTAGTAAAACGATTTCGCCGCTATCAAACTTTTTTTGTTCTTTTTCAGCTGCTTCTTTAATTTTTCGTTGAATAATACCTTCTTTCAATTGTTTTAAAAATCCACCACCTTTTTCGATAGATTTGAAAATTTCTAAGGCATTTTGAGCTAGTTGTTGTGTAATTGATTCGATATAATAGGCTCCGTCAGCAAAGTTTTGAGCTTCCGATAATTCACTTTCTTGTTGTAAAATTAGTAATTGATTTCTTGAAATGCGCTCACCAAACTCATTTGAAGTGTGAAAAATATCATCATAAGAAATATTACTAACAGTGTCAGCTCCGCCTAAAACAGCACTCATGCATTCTGATGTTGTTCGTAACATGTTTACATTATAGTCATATAATGTTTTGTTTCGTAAACTTGGTTGTGCAAATATATGTGTTGTGCTATCTTTTACTTGATATTCTGTTAAAAGAGATTGCCATAAAAGTCTAAAAGCTCTTAGTTTAGCTATTTCAAAAAAGTAATTGCTTCCTACAGAAAAATTAAAGTGAATTTTAGGTGCTGTTTCACTTCCAAAATGATTTAAATATTCATTTGCATGCGCAAGAGTATAAGCTAATTGTTGTATGTTATTGGCTCCTGCGTTTTGATATATAGAAGTGTTAACGCAAATTGAGTTATCTGTAGTGTTGATAATTTTTTTTAATTCTTTGTGGTCGTTTTTTAAGTTACTAAACCAATTACCAGTATTGACTAAATTCCCTAAAATATCAATGTTAAAATAACAATTTTTTGAGTTTATGAAGTTAGATAAATCAATAGTGAATTTTGAATCTAAAAATTTTAAATTAAAGTAAAGTAAGGTGCTTTTTAAATCTAAATTCTTTAAAAGAACCTTGTAGTTGAATTTGCTTTTTACTTTAAATTCAATTGATTTTGCACCTCTTTTTAAAGAGTCGATTGCAAATAAATTTGCCTTTTTTTCATCTTCAACATATATAGATTGACAAATAGTAAATCCTTTTTTAGGTGTGTTTACTTTTAATTGTGTGCGGTCTTCTTTTGTATAAAAAGGTTTTACGATAATGCCTTCATCTGTTTTCCATAAAAGAGTGCTGTTGTAATCTGCGCCTTTAAGATCTACCTGAATTTTTTGTTTCCATTCAGCAGCCGTTGTTTCTTTGAAATCATTAAATAAGTATGTGCTCATTATTTATGTATGGTGTCAAATTCGATAATATAAATATTTTCATCTTTTTTTTTCATGAAATATTTTTCACGAGCATAGCGTTCTAATTGAAGAGAGTCTTGTAGTTTTTTGATTGTTTTTTTGTCTTTATCAATTTTTTTTTTGTGATAATCGATCCAGATTTCTAATTCGTCTATTTCCTTATTAAACTCTCTATGGGTAAGGTACGAATTTTCATCAAAAAAAAGCATCCAAATAACGAATACGGTTAAAATAACAACATAAATATTAGTTGCTATTTTAAAAGAAGGTTTGTTTTTTATTGATTTTAAATTCATAACTATAAACGGTCGCTAATTACGGTTCTAACAATATCTATAGCTACAGTGTTGTGTTTATCGTTGGGTATGATAATGTCGGCATAATTTTTTGTAGGTTCAATAAATTGTTGGTGCATTGGTTTTAAGGTATTTTGATATCTGCTTAAAACTTCATCAATATCTCTACCTCTTTCTTTTATATCTCTGCGTACTCTCCTTATTAGTCGTTCATCCGCATCCGCATGTACAAATACTTTAATATCACAAAGATTTCTTAATTCTTCACTGTTAAAGATTAAGATGCCTTCAATAATAATAACTTTTCTAGGGTGTGTTTTTATGGTGTCTTTCGTTCTGTTATGGGCTACGAAAGAATAAATAGGTTGTTCTATTATTTTGCCGCTTTTTAAATCACTTAAATGTTTTACTAATAATTCAAAGTCAATAGCTCTTGGGTGGTCAAAGTTTATTTTAGTACGCTGCTCGTAGTTTAAATTATCGGTTTGATTATAGTAAGAGTCTTGAGAAATTACGCAAACTTCATCTTGAGGGAGTTCATTTATTATTTGATTTACTACGGTTGTTTTCCCGCTTCCAGTTCCGCCAGCAATACCGATTACAAATATATTTTTCATTAAATTATGTTAAAGATGAGTTACAAGGCAAATTTAGGAAAATATGCGCATAAAAAAAGCGCTAACTTGAGTTAGCGCTTTTTATTTTTGAGCCGATGAGAGGACTCGAACCTCCGACCTGCTGATTACAAATCAGCTGCTCTAGCCAGCTGAGCTACATCGGCTTTTTGCTTTTTTAAAGCGATGCAAATATACAAGTTTTTTTGAATGTGACAAGTTTTTTTTGAAATAAAATTGCACCTTGTTTTTGAAGGTTTTGTTAATTGTTTGATTTGTATAAGTATAGGGGTGTTTTTTAAGTGAAAAAATATTTTTATTTTTTATAAGTTTGTTAAAATAGCGTGTTGTTTTAAGGAGTATGATGTTTTTTTATATAAAAAAAAATCATGTTTTAGGGAGTACAAATGGTCAGTTTGTAGAAAATAAAGTTGAAAAAGAAAAAGTTCTAGCATTATGCTAGAACTTTTATCAAGAATAAATAGTGTTCGAATAATATAAACTATTCTATAACTTTAATTGTAAACGAACAAAAGTATTATTTATTGTAACCTTATGCTTAAGCAGTTAAAGGTTTTCCTTTCAATCTTTTTTCGATTCGTTGTTTTACAACTGTTAATCGTTTCATAGCGTCCATTAATTCGCTATCTTTAGTTTCTTTATATACTTCGTTTATCTCTAGGATTAAAGATTTTACCTCTCTTGAAGCTAATATTCTATCACTAGTAGTAATAAACTTGAATTTCCTGTGCTCAAATTCGTCTGCTTTACTAATTAATTCTGAATTCATAAAATACCTACTTATATTTAATTAAATTATCTTTTAGATTACGTTTAATTGATTCTTGCGTAAGAAACAGTTAAATTATAAAATAAATGGGCAGCAAATATATATTAATCTTTTTGTTAACCTATAATAAAACAATCAATTTGTTTTATTTATTTATAATTTTTCTTTATATGGTAAATTAGTGTTAAAATTTACTTTTTTATCAATTATAGTTATAATCTATTAAGTTAAATGTAATAATTTTTTATGAATATTTCAAATTTCTTAATATAATTTTAACAAATAACATTGTTTTTACTAATAATGTAATATTTGATAAGGTAAAATTATTAAGAATAAAGTATTTTTGATGCGAGAAATTATTGAGGTAAGTACCTTTTAAAAAGGTAAAAGTATTATTTTGTTAGATGAAGAGAATTTTTATCATAATTATTATAGTTGTTATTCAATCATGTAGTAATGACGCAAAAAGAAAGGTTGTAGGGGAGTCAGTTTTTCAAAGGGAGATGAATGCAGATTTTAAAGATGCTTCCAAATCTCCTTTAACTAAAAAAGATTTAAAAAATTTTAAAGGATTATCTTTTTTTAAGATTGATGATAAATATAGGGTAACAGCAAAAATTGTAAAAACCCCTGATGCGCCTACATTTAATTTTCCAACTACAACTGATAGGATTGCGATTTACAAAAAATATGGGGTGGTTTCTTTTACAATAGATAAACAAAGTTTTGAGTTGTCTATTTATAAAGATGTGAACCCAGAATTGACTTATGAAAATAATTTGTTTTTACCTTTTTTTGATAAAACAAATGGAAAAACATCTTATGAAGGAGGTCGTTTTATTGATGTATTGACGACAGATGAAAGTAAAGCAGGAACTATTGTAATCGATTTTAATAAAGCTTATAATCCTTATTGTGCTTATAGTGATCGGTATTCTTGCCCTATTACACCGCGAGATAATTATTTAGATATAGAAGTTGAGGCAGGAGTAATGGCATATAAAAAACAATAAAAAAAGCCTGCAATTAGCAGGCTTTTTTTATTTAATAGGAGGATGTAATCCCTCTATAAGGTCTTGTTGAATAGCTTCTTTTAATGAATCTAAATAATTTTTTCTAACTTTTAATTTGGTTGCAGCATGTGCTTTGAGATTTAAAGAAGAAAACATTTCGGCAATTTTAATAGCTGTTGGTAATAGGTGGTTTTCTGGAACAATTTTGTCTAAAAATCCTGCGGTAATAGCGTCTTTTGGGGTGTAAATTTCAGAATTGTTTACACTGCGTTCAAAATAAACAGGAGTTAAACGGGCTTTGGCTATTTCAATACCAGCATTGTGCATGGTCATTCCAATCATCACTTCGTTTAATCCTATTTTAAAATCACCTTCGGTACCCAATCTGTAATCTGCTGAAAGCAATAAAAAAGCTCCTTTAGCAATTGCATGTCCAGAACAAGCAGTAATAATAGGAAGCGGAAACGATAACATTCTGTGTGATAGTTTTGACCCTTTGGTAACTAACTCTAAAGCAGATTCAGGTGATGCAGTCATGCTTTTTAAATCATAACCAGCAGAAAACATTCCTGATTGACCAGTTAAGATTACTATTTTTTTCTCTTGCTCAGCTTTATCTAATAAAGAGTTTAAAGTGTCTATTACTTCGTGTGAAATAGCATTTACTTTACCGTTAAAAAGGGTAATGATTGCGTAATTATCTTTTGATGTATATTGTACTAATTTGTTCATAATTTAAATAAATTTGATAAGGTATATTCCGATAAAAACAGCTAAAAAACCTAAAACAAAACTTGAGATTGTATATATGGCAAACGAAGTAAAATCTCCAGATTTTAAAAATAGATGATTTTCATAAGCAAAGGTTGAGAATGTGGTAAAGCCTCCACAAAAACCTGTAGCTAATAAAAGCGTGTGATTTTGTGTTAGAGTTTCGTTTTTAGCAGCGAGTCCTAAAATTATACCGATAAGTAAACTACCTAAAATGTTTGCAGTAAAAGTACCGTAAGGAATACCTGTTTGAGTATTGTTTAAAAGCTTTCCGATAAAGAATCTTAAAACGCTTCCAAATCCACCACCAATAAAAACGAGTATTAATTGTTTCATATTTGCGCTAAAATAATAAAACCTCACAAATTAGCGAGGTTTTATTATTTAAAAATGCTGTTTTGTTACTTTAAAATAACATCATCAGCATCTGTCCAATTCCATTTACCTACGATAATTCCTTTTTCAACCGTAACAATTCCCGGATTTGCTCTAATGACTGTTTTTAAAGCAGTTTCATCACAAAAACCAAAAGTGTATGGTAAATTAAATTCTTTTTGAGTTGTCGCTAAATCTTCAATGTAGGAAGCAGTTAAAACATAAATTTCGTACCCTTTTGCTTTGGCATTTGCAGCGGTTTTAGAAATTGCAGCAATACCTTCTTTTTCTGTTTTATCAAAATTGTACATGATAATAAGCATTGCTTTGTCTTTGGCAAGCATGTTTTCTAATTGATCTCCGTTTTCATCCGTTTCAATCATAAAATCATGAATAGGAGGAACTTCATCATTGTCTTCTTGGTATTTCATTCCTTCAGCAATATCAGTTCCTATTGAGTATGCTCTAAAATCAATAATCGGTAAATGATTTAATACATAATAAGTAATAAATAATGAAACTAATATGGTTCCGTATGTTTTTATAGCACCAAGTTTTTCAGAAAGTAAAGGTTTAATGTGTTTTAAACCGAAAATTAGAATCAAAATAAAAACCATAAATACCACATTTTTATAAAAAGTTTCTTTAGGTGTAAGTTTTAAAGCATCACCAAAACATCCACAGTCTGTAACTTTGTTGTAAGTGTATGAGTACCATGTTAAAAATAAAAATACTAAGTTAAGACTAAAAATACTCCATACGGTAAGTTTAGGTTTGTAGCCAACCAAAAGCATTACGCCGAAAACTAATTCAGATATAATTAAAAGTATGGCAAAAGGTAGTGTGTATGGGATTAAAAACTCCATATTTAATACGCCTTCACTAAAATATTCTTGAAATTTATATTGTGATCCAATAGGGTCTACGAGTTTTACAAATCCTGAATAGATAAATAAAAGTCCAACTAATACTCTTGAAATGTGCGTTAAAAGTTTTAAAATCATTTTTTGGGGTTTAAGGTTAACTGTCTAATTCTGAGTGATGAATTAAAGCAAAAATAGCATAATTAATCATATCTTGGTAATTTGCATCAATTCCTTCAGATACCAAAGTTTTTCCGTGATTATCTTCAATTTGTTTAACACGAAGTAATTTTTGTAAAATTAAATCGGTTAATGATGAGATTCTCATATCTCTCCAAGCTTCACCATAATCGTGGTTTTTATTTAGCATCAGCTCTTTGGTTATTTTTATATGTTTATTATATAAAGAAGTGGCTTCTGCTGTATTCAAATCTGGTTGATCAACGACTCCTAATTCTAATTGAATTAACGCCATTATTGAATAGTTAATTATACCAATAAACTCTGATTTTTCGCCTTCATCAACCATACGTTCTGTGTTTTCTTGTAACTGACGGATGCGTTGTGCTTTTATAAAAATTTGATCGGTTAGTGATGGAAGTCTTAAAATTCGCCATGCACTACCGTAGTCGCTCATCTTTTTTATAAACAAACTACTACATTCTTCTACTACTACATCATATTGTTTGGATGTGTTTTGCATCTTTTTTATTTAAAAGTAATCCATCAAAAATAGTAAATATTAAAAGCTTTTCATTTATTTTTACTTAGAAATTTATGATAATGACAATTAATTGCAAAGGAACATTAATCGACCTGACCTTACCAAAAGTAATGGGGATTTTAAATATAACTCCAGATTCTTTTTTTGATGGAGGAAAGTATAAGGACGAGAAGACTATTCTTACTCAAGCTGAAAAAATGTTAAATGAAGGAGCTACATTTATTGATGTTGGAGCGTATTCATCAAGACCAGGATCAGAAAATGTTTTAGAAGAAAAAGAAATACAAAGGATTGTACCAGTAATTGAATTATTGATAAAGCATTTTCCTGAAATTATTATTTCGGTAGATTCATTTCGAAGCAATGTTGCAAACAAGGCTATCAATGCTGGAGCGGCGTTGGTTAACGATATTTCTGGTGGAAATATGGATGAAGAAATGTTTGACGTTGTGGCAAAATTACAGGTGCCATATATTATGATGCACATGCAAGGTACCCCTCAAAACATGCAAACAAATCCTGTTTATAAAGATATTGTAACTGAGGTTACTTCGTTTTTTGCTGCGCAATTGCTAAAATTACGCCAGTTAAAAGTGAACGATGTTATTATTGATGTTGGTTTTGGGTTTGGTAAAACAGGAGTGCATAATTTTGAGTTGTTAAATAAGTTGTCGTTATTTAAAAATTTAGAGTTGCCAATTTTAACAGGCGTTTCTAGAAAATCAATGTTATATAATTTACTTGATGTTACTCCTCAAAAAGCTTTAAATGCAACTACAGTTGCTAACACAGTTGCATTGTTAAATGGGACTAATATTTTAAGGGTTCATGATGTAAAGGAGGCGGTTGAAGCAGTTAAGATTGTAGCACAATTACGATAAAATGATTACATTTACTAAAACTCTAAAAGTAATTAATGAATTTAGATTTTATTGATTTTTCGTTTCTAGACGTACTTGATATTATTTTAGTCGCTGTTTTGTTATATTACATATATAAGCTATTAAAAGGTACTGTTGCTATTAATATTGTTATAGGAATTACGCTAATTTTTTTAATTTGGAAAATAACCCAAGCACTTCATATGGAAATGTTAAGTGGTATTTTAGGGTATTTGCTTTCCGGTGGAGTTATTGCGTTAATTATTGTTTTTCAGCAAGAAATTAGAAAATTTTTATTGATGATAGGTACTACTAATTTTTCAACAAAAAGAGGTTTTTTAAATCAATTAAATTTTATGAAAACAGAAGCTAATTCAGAAGTTGATGTTGAAATAATTTTAAAAGCTTGTAGAAGTATGTCTAAAACTAGAACAGGCGCTTTGTTGGTAATTGAAAAAACAAATAATTTAGATTTTTTAATTAATACTGGAGATAAAATGAATGCTTTGGTAAATGAAGCTATTTTAGAAAGTATTTTTTATAAGAATAGTCCTTTACATGATGGGGCAACAGTTATTCGTGACAATTTTATAATCGCTACTCGTGTAGTTTTACCAATTTCTGACAGTACAAAAATACCAGCTCGTTTTGGGTTAAGGCATAGGGCTGCAATTGGTGTTACAGAAAAAACGGATGCTATTTGTTTATTGGTTTCAGAGGAGACAGGAGAGATATCATACATAAATAATGGTGAATTTGTATTGTATAAAACGCCAGATGACTTATTTGTGAAATTGCAAAAAGATTTAACGGCATAAAAAAAGCTCGCAATAGCGAGCTTTTTAATTTTATAAGGCTAAAATTATTTAGCTGGAGCCATTTTAGATTGGATAGCAGTCATTACTTCGCTAAATTTTACAGCAGCTTCAGCATCTAAAGAACCAGTGATTTCACCAGCTTTAGTTGCTAATTCAGTAGCTTTAGTTGCTAATTCAGTGTTCTTTAAAACGTCACCTTTAGCATCGATATAAGCTTTAGCGTATTCAGAGTAAGACTTTAAGTACTCTCCAACTTTAGGGTCTTTGAATTCTGGAATAGTAACACCTTCAAGTGCAGATTTAACAGCTTCGGTAGCTTCTTTAGCAGCAGCTTCAGTCGTTTCAACAGCTTTAGTTGTTGCTTCTTCAGCTTTGTCAGTTGCAGTTTCAACAGCTTCAACAGTAGCGTCTTTAGCTTCTTCTTTGGCGTTTTTACAAGAAGTTGCTAATAAGGCACCAGCAACACACATAGTTAAAATTACTCTTTTCATTTTTTTAAGATTTTAATTTTTGATTGATAACTACAAATGTATCATTTTGAGTGACCTAAACAAATAATTTAAGAGCTAATTTCAGAACTAAATTGCTTTTCGTATAAATTTTTATAATAACCGTTATTTTTCTTTAAAAGTTTATTGTGATTTCCTTGTTCAACAATGTTTCCTTTATCCATAACAATAATAGTATCAGCTTTTTTAATTGTAGCTAGTCGATGTGCAATTACTATTGAAGTTCTGTTTTTAGTAATTTTGTCTGTGGCATACTGAATCATCTGTTCAGAGTGAGTGTCTACAGATGAGGTTGCTTCATCTAAAATTAAAATACTCGGTTTGCTAACATAAGCACGTAAAAAAGCGATTAATTGTCGCTGCCCAGATGAAAGCATACCACCACGTTCTTTAACGTTATAATGATAATTGTTAGGTAGGTTCATAATAAATTCATGAATACCAATTTGTTTAGCGGCTTGTTTGACTTCATCTAAAGAAATGTTGTTGTTTTTTAGAGTGATATTGTTAAAAATGGTGTCTGAAAATAAAAAAACATCTTGTAAAACAACTGCAACTTTTTTTCGTAACGCATTAATTTCGTAATCTTCAATAGCAATATTATCTATACAAATGCTACCACTGTCAATTTCATAAAATCGATTAATTAAATTTATGATGGTTGATTTTCCTGCACCAGTGGCACCAACAATTGCAATAGTTTCTCCTTTTTTTACTTCAAAGTTGATGCCTTTTAAAACTTCTTCATCTTTTATGTAGCTAAAGTGTACGTCTTTAAAAGTAATACTTCCTTGTAAAGAGCTTGTATTAATAGTTCCTTCTTTTGAAATAGAGCTTTCGGTATCAATTACATTGAAAACACGTTCGCCTGCTACAATTCCCATTTGAAGTTGGTTAAACTTATCTGCAATTTGACGAAGTGGTCTAAATAACATTTGCGACATTTTGATAAAGCCAATAATAGCACCAACAGTAATAGTACTATCTTCTACAACTTGCAAGCCACCGTACCATACAATTAAGCCAATGGCAATAGAGGATAGTATTTCGGCAATAGGAAAAAATATAGAGTAATACCAAACTGTTTTTACGTGTGCTTTTTTGTGTTTGTCGTTAATTGATACAAAGTTTTTGTATTCTATTTTTTCGCGATTAAAAAGTTGTACAATTTTCATTCCAGTTACTCTTTCTTGTACAAATCCGTTAAGATTAGCTACTTGATTTCGTACATCTTGAAAAGTTGATTTTATAGCAATTTGGAAAATTTTAGTGGCATAAATTAAAACAGGTAATGTTGCAAGTGCTATAATAGCTAGTTTCCAATTAGTGTATAACATTACAATAATTACAATAATCATTTTTAAGATATCACTTATAATCATAAAAACACCTTGGGTAAAAAAATTAGCTATGGTTTCTATGTCAGAAACAACTCGAGTTACTAATTTTCCAACAGATGAATTATCGAAATAACTCATTTTAAATGCCATAATTTTTCGAAAAGTTTTGGCTCTAATATCTTTAATAATATGTTGGCCAACCCAATTGGCGTAGTATATAAAGCTAAACTGAAATAATACTTGTATTAGTAAAATAACCAACATAGTTATTGTATAATATAGTAATCGAGTTAAGTCTTTATGGGCAACAAAATCATCAATAGCTGTCATTAAAATAACAGGACTTAAAACAGCAAAAGCAGCTAAAAGTATGGTTGATATAGCTGCGATACCGAATCGTAAACGGTATTTTTTTGCAAAACTCATAAGTCGTACAAAAATTTTAATGTCAAATGCGTTTCCTGTTGTTTTACTCACTATATATAATCATAAGTTACGGCTGTTAAAAATAATCCTTTGGCAGGAGCAGAAGTTCCAGCATTGCTTCTGTTTTTACTTTTTATAATATTTTGAAATTCATTGATACTGGTTTTTCCAAGCCCGACATCTATTAAAGTGCCAACAATTGCTCTAACCATATTCCTTAAAAATCGATTAGCTGTGATATAAAACGTTAACTCGTTACCCTTTACAATCCATTGAGCGTTGGTTATACTGCAATTAAAAGTATAAACACCTGTTTTTACTTTCGAAAAACATTCAAAATCTTCATGCTTGTATAAAATAGAAGCTGCTTGATTCATTAAATCTATATTTAATTTTTTATTATACAATTGCCAAGAAGTGTCTAATGAAAACGGATTTCTACCAAGCCAAATTTTATACTCATAACTTCTGCTATTAGCATCAAATCGAGCGTGGGCATCATCATGGACTAATTTAATGTTAAATATTACAATGTCATCAGGTAAAAGAGCATTTAATCTAAAGGCAAATTTTTCAGTTAAAAGAGTATTGGTATCGAAATGAGCAAACATTTGAGATGCATGAACACCAGTGTCTGTTCTTCCTGCACCAGTAATAGATATGTTTTGCCTTAAAACGGTACTGATCGCTTTATTTATTTTTTCTTGTACAGAAATAGCGTCAGGTTGTATTTGCCAACCATGATAATTTTTTCCTTTGTAAGCTAACTCAATAAAATATCTCAAAAATTAGTAAAATTTAAAAAAGCTAAATTATAAAATAATAGGTTGATTTTATACAAGCACATAATAATTAATATTTTTATATAAAATTTCATCTTATTTTTTGTATTGTAAACATAGGTTAATGGCTAATGGGTTGATTTGTAGTATTTTTGCTGTGCAAAAGAATAAGAAATAAAGTTTTTCCTTGTTATTATATTTCCCCCTAGGTCCATGATGTTATTATTATGGATCTATTTTTTATATTCTATTTGTTAGTTTTGTGTTGATGAAAAAAATATTATTACTTTCTGATACGCATAGTTATATAGATGATCAAATATTAAAATTTGTAAAACAGGCAGATGAGGTTTGGCATGCAGGAGATATTGGTGATTTAGAGGTTACAGATACGATAAAGAAATATAAGCCTTTACGAGCTGTTTATGGAAACATAGATGACGCTAATGCTAGAGCAGAATATCCGTTAGATGCTAGGTTTTGTGTTGAGGATGTTTCTGTTTGGATGACACATATTGGAGGGTACCCTAATGCTTATAAATCTAGAATAAAGGAGAATTTAAAAAAGAAATCACCAAAAATATTTATTAGCGGACATTCTCATATTTTAAAGGTGCAATATGATACTAAATTTAAATTATTGCATTTAAATCCAGGTGCAGCAGGAAAACATGGTTTTCATAAAGTAAGAACGATGCTTCGATTTGAGTTAAGTAAAGGAGAGATAACAAATATGGAGGTAATTGAGTTAGCTCACCGATGATAGTTTAAATTTTTTTTGTTGTTGTATTGGAACATTTATAAAAACGTTTGTTCCTTTGTTTTTTTCAGAAACAATATTAAACTTACCGTTCATCATTTGAACTCTAGCCTCTATTTGATTTAAGCCTATACCCGTATTTTTGGTGTTAGGAGAAAGAGTATAAAACCCAATTCCATTATCATTAACAATAACAGACAGCTGTTGCTTTTTTTGTGTTATAATTATTTGCGCAACAGAGGCTTTACTGTGCTTTAAAATATTATTAATAAGCTCTTGAATGATATTGAATATTTTTATTTCAAAATCTTGATGGTATCTATTAATATTATTGGCAGAAATATTGAATTTTAACTGACTATTAGAATATTTTTTTACAATATCTTTTAGAGCGTATTCTAAACCAAATTTTAATAATATTGAAGAAATAAGATTATGAGATAAATCTCTAACCTTTTGTGAAGCTTCTAGTATTATGGCTTGAGTTTTTTCTATTTCTTGCGGAGTATCATCATTAAATTGTTTTTTGGTGGCACTTAGGTGCATGTTTGCAGACGATAATAAAGCGCTAACATTGTCGTGTAATATTTCTGCAATTTGTTTTCTTTCAGACTCTTTACCATCTATCGTAGCGTTTATTATTTTTGTTTGCGCTTCAGATTTTATTTTTTCAATACTTTGTTGTTGTATTAAGTTGTTTTCTGATAGTTTTAATTGTAAGTTTTTTTGACGGAGTTTGTAATTATATATTATTCCACCAGAAATAATAATAACCAATAAACTTAAAGTACCAAAAAGTATAGAGGTTTTGTCTTCTTTAGCTTCAATAAGTTTTCTTTTAGCTACAACTAAGTTTACTCTTTGTTTAGCTAAGTTTTCTTTATGTTTTACAGTAACTTCTTCAATGATTCTTCTAATTTCCTTCTCTCTTTGAAAGTCTTCAATTTCATAAGATAGTTCTTGAAAATCATAAGCTTTATAATCTTTTAAGTTTCTCATTGCCCAAGCTAAGTTGTAGTATAAATTTGCCTTAACTTTAATTGATTTTGGATTATCATTATGTTTTATTAATTCAATCCCTTTTTTATAAATATTCTTTGCTCGTTTAAATTCTTTTGAAGATAAATATACGTTACCTAAATTATTTAAAGAGCTAGCTAGATTTATTTCATCATTATCTGTTTTGTGAATATCTATAGCTTTTAATGCGTATGTTTCTGCTTTTTTATACTGTTTTTGATCTAAGAAAATTCCAGAAAGATTGTAATAAGAAATAGCTTTGTATTTTAAAGAATTATTTAATATTGAATTTAGGTTTTCTAGTTTACGATAATAATAAATAGCAGAATCTTTTGGGTGTAAATTATTATTGTTTGATATGTTCTTCATTTTTTTTTGAAAAAGACTGCCGAGCTGTAGATATGTTCTGCTTAAAAATGAATCAATTGAGTCTTTTTTTAACTTTGAAAAATCATTGTTTAAATAGTTATTATAGTTATAATACGATAAGGATTCCTTATAAAAAAAAATAGATTTATCATTTTTTTTTGTTTGATAATAAATATCACCAATAAGATTTGTTATCAATTGATAGTATCGGGAACTTTTATTTTTCTTAATTTTTTCATATTGAGGATAGGTGGTTTCCAATGCCTCTACGTATTTTTCTGTTTTATATAAGTTAAGAGCTTTTATATACTCTTTTTTTACAGAAAGAAGAGATGTATGGTTTAGTTCACTTTCCGTTTGTTTTTGCTCTAAATGTTGAGCTCTTATCAAATGGTTTATAATTAAAAGAAATATAATAAAGAAGATGCTATTTTTTTTAACCATATTTTAATTATAAAATATCCGCACCACCAATTATAACTCTTGGTTTTCGTGGTCTATAGCTTGTCAGTTCAGCTTTTTCAGAGTATTTGTAATTCACAAAATCTAATTTAAGAAAATCATTTGTGTTTAGTTTAAGTTCTCTAGAAAATTCTTTTTGTTTTGCAGCGCCATTTGATAAATGTACTTCATAGGTTTCTAATTCTTCATTATAAGTAAATTCTGTAGCAACATTATTATTTACTTTAAAATTAAGTAAAAAAGTACCATCATTATTTTTAGTAATACTATATGAGTTTAAAAATTCGGTAATTCCTCCTTTGGCAAAGGTAATATTATCATCTTCAACAAATATTTGTGAACGCTTTCCTCTATTAGCTTCTAAAAAACCAATTTTTAGTTGATCATTTTCAATACTAAAATTATTACTGTGTTTAGAGGCTGTTTTATGATTTACTTCTGATAAAATAATTTCATTTGTTTTATCGGTATTTTCAATAGTGGTTACATCGGTGTTTTCAGTTGTTTTAAAATCAATAGAATAAGCACCAGATGCATCCCTTTTTAAAGTATATGATTGTAATAGTTTTTCTTGATTACCATTGTCTAATATTTCGTTTTCGTTAGAAGAGCATGAAGCAAAAATTACACTAATGGCTAAAAATAAAGGGGCTAGTTTTTTCATGGTTTTTAATTTAGGGTGTAGTTTGTTTAAAATAGTAATGTACTTAGAGTAGATAAAATATTAGGAGTCTAGTGGAATTAGAGATTTTATCTATTCTAAGTACATTGTTATAAATTATTTAATCTTTGTAGTTATTAGCGATGTACTTTTTATAATGTATAGATTGTGGGGGAACATTTTCTTTGTTAGGGGGGTACTAAAGAAAACAATTTGAAGGGTTCTATACTATATTATTTTTCACAGCGTACATCGCTAAACCTACTACATTTTTTACTTTTAATTTTTTATATAAACTTTTACGATATGTTTCAACCGTTTTAATACTTACTAATAATATTTCTGCTATTTCAGTAGAACTTTTTTCAGAAGCTATTAATTTTAATACTTCTATTTCTCTTTCATTTAAATCAGAATCACTTAAAACAGGTTCTTCAACAGTAGCTTCTGTAACATATAGTTCAAGTAAGCTAGTTTTAATATCGTCACTAAAGTACTGTTTACCTTTGTATACGTTTCTTACTGCGTCTATAATGTGTTCACTGGCACAGCTTTTATCAATAAAACCATTAGCACCTAAGTGTACTATTTCTTGTACTAATTTAGGGTCGCTTAAGCTAGATAAAATGATTGTTTTTATGTTTATATTACGTTTTTTAAACGTTTTTAACACCTCAATCCCATCCATTTCTGGCATATTAATATCCAAAACTAAAACATCAGCACTGTTTTTTTTAGACCAATCTAATACTTGTTTACCTGTTAAAGAAAAACCTTCTATTTCAAAGTCTTCTTCTGTATTTAATAAAGCGATAACTCCATCTATTAAAATTTTATGGTCATCCGCTATGTGAACTTTTATCTTGTGTTCCATGGTTGTTACAGTTACAAATCTATAATATAAAAATAGTGTGTACAATACCCAATACCCCTAATCGTTCGTTAGGGTTAACCCTAATTCAATTAGGGTTAACCCTAATTTTGTTAACATTTCTTTAACATTTGAATCTTGGAAGGCGTATGAATAGGCACTTTACAAAAATAGAAAACCGAGATAAGAATCTCGGTTTTTTCGCACTAAAATATACTAAGATGTTAGGTTTATCGTAATCTATCAACAGATTTTACAAGATCTTCATCCTTTTTAATGGCTTTATTTGCTAAAACTAACAGCAAAATAACAATAACAGGAAAAAACATCCCAATACCTTTCTCAGAAACTAATGCTTCTCCAGATAATGTTTGCGACAGATATATCAATACGCCTAATAAAAAAAGGTTTATCAATATGTTTAAGCGCCCTAATACAAATTGTAGCTGACGGTTTTTAAATAAAAACAAAGTTACAATTGATAATAAAGCTGAAGTAAAAAACAACACCGGAGTTAGTTTTTCTAAAATAGAAACTCCTGAAAATAAGTCTAATATATAAGTAGCTGAATTGTTTTGTGCGTTAGTCCAAAGACTAAAGACAAAAGTTAATCCTGCAGACATAATTGCTGCGATTAATAAATATATAGATTGTTTTCTTTGTATCATGTTTTTTATTGGATAGCAAATGTAATATTTCTTTTTTTAAAAAGAAATATTACAAGTTAAAATATTTGTATATATTTGTCGTATAAGTAACTGCACAAATAACAATTATATAGCCCCTATATAATAGCAATCAAAAATAAAACTTAAATACAATTTAAATCCTTTTTCTTAAGGATTATATAACTTAATCATTTTACGAATGTTCGAGATTTCGGAATTAAAAACTAAAAAATTAACAGACTTACAAGTAATTGCAAAAAGCATAGGTTTAAAAAAAACAAGTCAGTTAAAAAAATTAGATTTAGTTTATAAAATTTTAGATGCACAGGCTGAAGCTAGTGCAAATGAAGCTAAGCCAAAGGTTGAAAAACATAAAAGAAAAAGAATAGAAAAGACAGAGGAAGCACCAAAACAACCACAGCCTAAAGTTGCCGAAAAGCCTAAGCCTTTGGTTAAAGAAGCAAAACCCGTTGTAGCGAAAAAAGTAGCAGTAGCTAAAGTTGAAGTAAAACAACCTGTTGAAAATAAAGTGGTTGAAAAAAGATATCAGACGGAAGAAAAACAACCTGTTACTGAAGTTGAAAAACAGCCTGTTGAGGTTAAAAAACATCCACCAAGACCAAGACCTAGGCAAGAAGTTGAGGCAGCAAAAAAAGCACAAAACGCGAATAATAATAAACAGCCACAACATAAAAATCAAAAAAACAAACAACCACAACATAAAAATCAGCATAATAAACCACAGCATAAAAGTGGAAATAGATATAGAGATCCTGATTTTGAATTTGATGGAATTATTGAAAGTGAAGGTGTTTTAGAAATGATGCCTGATGGATACGGTTTTTTACGATCGTCGGACTATAATTATTTATCATCACCAGATGATATTTATGTATCACAATCGCAAATAAAATTATTTGGTTTAAAAACAGGAGATACTGTTTTAGGTAATGTCCGTCCTCCAAAAGAAGGAGAAAAATATTTTCCTTTAATTAGAGTCTCAAAAATTAATGGATTAAATCCCAATATTGTTCGTGATCGTGTATCTTTTGAGCATTTAACACCTTTATTTTCTGAAGAAAAATTCAACTTAGCAGAAAAAGGAAGTTCATTATCGACAAGAATTATTGATATATTTTCACCGATAGGTAAAGGGCAGCGTGGTATGATTGTAGCACAGCCAAAAACTGGTAAAACTATGTTGTTAAAGGATGTTGCAAATGCAATTGCGGCAAATCATCCAGAGGTATATCAAATTGTATTGTTGATTGATGAAAGACCAGAAGAGGTTACTGATATGAAACGTAATGTTCGTGGTGAAGTAGTTGCATCTACTTTTGATGAGCCGGCAGACAAACATGTACGTGTTGCAAATATTGTTTTAGAAAAAGCAAAACGTTTAGTAGAGTGTGGGCATGATGTGGTAATTTTATTGGATTCAATTACGCGTTTAGCAAGAGCGTATAATACCGTTGCACCTGCTTCTGGTAAAATATTATCCGGTGGTATTGATGCCAATGCATTACATAAACCAAAGCGTTTCTTTGGTGCGGCTCGTAATATTGAAAATGGAGGTTCGTTAACAATTATAGCAACGGCACTTACCGAAACTGGATCAAAAATGGATGAGGTTATCTTTGAGGAATTTAAAGGTACTGGTAATATGGAGTTACAATTAGATCGTAATATCTCTAATCGTAGAATTTATCCAGCAATTGATTTAATTAAATCAAGTACACGTCGTGATGATTTACTTTTAGATGACAAAACCGTACAGCGTATGTGGGTATTACGTAAATATTTAGCAGATATGAACCCTGTTGAAGCAATGTCGTTTATAAATGATAGAATTAGAACGTCTAAAAATAATGATGAATTTTTAATTTCTATGAACGGATAATTTGTAGAAATAGTAATAATAAAAAAATCCTGCATAATTTATGCAGGATTTTTTATTTAGGAGTAATTATTTTATCAAGCGGAACATCAAACTTGTGAGTGTCAGTAATTTTATCAATTGGGTTAAAAAAATTAAGCCCAATAGTTTTACAATCTTGTCTGCAAGCTGCTAAAAATCGATCATAAAAGCCTTTTCCGTAACCAACTCTAAAGTTTTGTTTGTCAGAAATTAATAAAGGAACAAAAACTAAATCAATTTTTGTAGCGGTAATTTCTTCAGCATTCACAGGTTCAGGAACTCCAAATTTATTTAAGCTTATTTTAGTATTTTTTTCTAAATAAAAATGAGAAAGAGAATCATCACTAAAATTACATCTGCTTACAATTATTTTTTTGTTTTTTTTTCTAAAAAAATCAATAATAGGTTGGGTATCTATTTCATTAAATTTTCGCATCGATAAAAATAAATGCACATTATTTATTTGGTTAAAATCAAGTTCAAATATTTGTTGGTAGATGCTTTTTTCAAGTTCTTCTTTTTCAATACTTGTTAGCGCACTTCTTTTTTCTTTGTAGTGTTTTCTTAAATCAGCTTTTAACATTTTACATTGCTTTTAATTCTTCTTGTAGTTTTTTTGTTAACCCTTTTATAATTAATTCATACGAGTGGTCGATTAATTCAAAAGCTAATTTATCAGAAACGTCATTATTTAAGGTAACGGTATTCCAGTGTTTTTTATTCATGTGATATCCCGGGTTAATACTTTCGTATTGTTCTCTTAATTCTAAAGATCGCTCAGGATTGCATTTTAAATTAATTTTAGTTTCACCTTTTTCCCAATTATTTAAACCAACTAACGCAAACATTTTATTCATTACTTTAAAAACTAAAGTAGCATCATCAAAAGGGAAATGCTCTGTAACTCCTTTTTTTGTTAAGCAATAATGGTGTAGTTCTTCTATATTCATCAGTTAATACTTTTTTGATTGTTGTCAGGGAGTTCTAGAGATGTGTAATCAAGTTTCCATCCAATAGTTTCAACTAAATTTTGCATTAATGAAATAGCTTCGATAGCTTCTTTATTAGCTGTTTGCATTAAATTACTTTCAGGTATTTTTTGTAAAATATGCTCTTTAGCTTCTTTGTTTACAACGGTTAAATCTTCTGAGCTAAATTTATTTAACAAGCCATTTTGAATATCATAAAAGCGTAAGTTTGGTTCTATCGAAAAAACTTCTGGTGTTGGAAATTCTGATAAGGTTAATATTTTACTTTTAGTATCAGTATGCATTTTAATTTTTCTAAAATCGAAACCAATATGCACTTTGGCATTGATTAAAATAATGGCTTTTTTTTTACTAGTGAATAAACCTAAAAATTTTTCTTTTGTGTTTTCATGATGGTATATTTCGGCAAATTCACCTTCAACAGTAATTAATTTAGATACTTTTTTAATTTTATCTAATAATATAACTGATTGCTTGTTTGTAGTATTCCTTTTATTAACAAAAGAGAAATGTTTGAAAATAAAATAAGAAATAATTGATCCGCCGATTAGGCCTAAAAAAAGTAGTTCCATAAGTACGAATTTACATAAAATATGGTAGAGAATAAAAATGTTAATATTGATAATGTAAAAAAGGTTTAAGTAATAACTTAAACCTTTTAGTGGGGGATTGAAAGATTATGATTAATAGATACCTATGTAAAATGAATCAGCTCCGTTATCTAGCTCAGCACCTTTAGTGTACCCGTCTGGAGATGTACTTTGTGGGTTAAAACTGTAGATGTGTCCTTTTTCACCAAGTGGTGCAATTGCCATGTGAAATTTACCATCTTTTCCTAAAACTCCAGATTGATAATACCACATCCATAAATTTGCTGGTACGCTTAATTTAATAGCAGTTTTATTGTATAAATCAATTCGAGTAACTCCCCAAGGTGTAGCTTGGTCACTACCTTTACCAATTGATGCATCATAATAAGGAGCATAAGCAATACCGTTACCTACATAATACCATCCGTTAGCACCAACTTGTGTCATACCTAATGCAGTTGATAAATCTAATTGATAAGCGTCGTCATAAGTTCCATTTTTAATACGAACTAATTTTGCAGGATTAGAGGTTAAATGATAAATATCTCCTTTTTCATCTACATGGTATACGGGTGCTCTGTAACCATAAGTAGAGCCTTTAGCGACTTCAGATTCTAATAAAACAGGATTTTTTAAAGAAGGGTAATCTACTACTAAAGTTGTTGCTTTATATTCATCTGTTCTAATGTTTTCATCAGTATTTGGGTCGTATCCTCTTTTAGCAACACCATAATAAGCTTTTCCGTTTTGTATTGTAGGGTTGTCAATTCGCCATATGTGTAAACCGTCTGCTGTTTGTGGAATTATTATTTCTTGTTTTTCAGCTAAAGATAAGTTTGCAAGTTCAATTCTTTGTAAAACAGCCTTTGCTTCTGTGTGTGAATATGTATCGGCGTTGTAAATTTTTTCAGTGTTAATGGTGTGTACTAAAGCATCATTTTCATTAAGCACTTTCCATCTAGGGTAAGCTGTTCCCATAGCAACCTGAACATTTGTTTCTTCTAATTGTGTGTAATTAGAGGCGCCATTTATTTCGTACTTGTAAAGCATACCTCCTCCATAACTTAGGTTGTATAGATATTTACCAGAAGGTGTACCGTAAATTCTTGCAGTACGTACTGAAGGAACTTCAAAACCCTCTCCTTTAAATGAAATTTCACCATCTTTTAATTCAGAGAAAGCTTGTACAAAAGTAGCTGAATTACCTCTAGACCCAACTCCGAAAGCTACGTTATAAAAATCTTGCGTACCTGTAGGTATTTTATCTTCGATGTTATCGTTTGATTCACAGCTTGTCAATAACGAACTAACGACGACAGCGGTTAATAGCAATGATTTGCTTATTGATATAAAATTTGTTTTCATAATAATATAATTAGATTTAAATAATGTGATTAAAATATTGGTCTGTAAATAAGTTTTAAATAAAAGGCTCTACCAGGTTTTTGCATTGCCCAATTATCAAAAACTTGTTTATCGGTAATGTTTTTAGCATTAAAACTTATAGTTGTTTTATTGTTAGGGGCAGTGTATGATGCGCCCAGATCATGCAGTATTTGAGTAGGGATGTATGCTTTACCTTTACTCGCTAAACTTTCCCAGTTTCTGAAAAATTTATGGGTATATCCGAAGTTATAATTGATAGAAAATTTTGCGTTTTTCTTTATAAAATCGTTAAATTTATATTCAGCATAAGTATTTGCAGTTAAATACGGAGCGTTTCTTAATCGGTCTTTATAATAGATGTATTCAGATCCAAATTCATCAAACCTTAAATTATAACGTGCATTAAAATTGGAGTAATTAGCGGTTATAAATAAACGATTGTTATAATTGTATTTTAGTTCAATATCGTATCCTGTGCTTTTAATTTTTCCTAAGTTCTCAAAGCCGTAAGTGTCCGATAAACTTCCGCTAATACTTCTTGTAATCATGTTTTTTATATCTCGTACAAAAAAGTTGGTTTCAAGATTAAAATGATGTTTTTTTGTTGAATAGGTGCCTAAAAGAAAGCCTATGTTGTAATTAGTACTTGTTTCAGGTAAAAGGGTATAAGTAGGCTGAATATTTTCGCTTGTATTACCTAATAATTCTGATATACCTGGCATTCTTAACGCTTTTTCAGCTGATGTTAATAATGTTATTTTAGGTGTAACAGCATATGAAATTGCAACACCATAACCGTTATAACTAATGTCTTTTTCATAATCTGAAGCTATAATTGTTTGCCCTACTCTTTTGGGGTCAGATAATTTTACGTGTTGTTTGTATTGCTTGTAAAATAAGTTTGTTTTTAGTTTTTTTGCAAAAAAAATACTTTCATACGAGTAGCTAATTATTTGCTTAGTAAGGTATCTAGTGTCGGTTAAATCTCTTTCTGCTTGCGGACGCATTGGATCGTCAATATCTCTAGTAAAGCGATTATAAAAATAATGCACTCCTAATTTATGTTGTGGGTGTAATTGATAATACAAACCAGTTCTATTAGCAATATTAACTTCCTTATTATTTGCTAATGTAGCATCACCTGCCTCTCCGCCATTGTTTTGCCAATTAATAGGAACCCCATTAGTATCTCTTATAATTTTACCTAACCAGTTATACATATATGGAACGGTATCAATTACCATACGATTTGTGTGTGAAAAAGAAGTAAAAGCATTTAGTGATAAACCTTCTGTTAGGAGGTCTTTTTTTCTGTATTTAAAAGATAACATCTTACTGTTTAGCTTATTTCTTCTGTTTCCGTATACAATATCCATTACTGGACCTGTTTGTACGTCGTTTTCCATGTTAGAAACCATTAAACCTAAGGTTATTTCATCAGCCCATTCTTTATTGATATATCCAATATTGGCTTTAAGACCTTTAGATTTGTATTTGTCATGAAAGCGTTCGGCTCTTACGTATTTTACTTTTCCTGTGGTAGGATTAACTACATAAACATTATCACCCCAAACGTCATAGTTATTATCGGTACTATTGTAAAAAGTTGAAACATCAACATTAAAATTTGTTATAGGATTCCTATAGCCACCATCTATATTTATTTGATGTGTGTTAAAGGATCCGTAAGAATAGGCAGCGCTAAGATGTGTACCTATACTTTTTTTAAGAACAATATTGATACCACCACCTAGTGCATCTTCGGTTAACTCGGCAGGCAAAACACCTTTGTAGGTTTCAATACGTGCTATCATTGCAGGCGGAATGCTTGATAAAGAAAATGATTCACCGTAATTTCGAAGTGGAATACCATCAATAAAAATTCGAACAGAATTACCACTAAGCCCGTTAAGATTAAAGTGTGTATGTGAACCAAGTCCTCCACTTTGTCTAATTTTAACACCAGATGTTCTACCTAGAATTTCAGTTGCTTGCAAATTTTGAACAGCTAACTTTTGCGTGTCAGTTATTGCTATAGAAAATCCTTTCTCTTTAATTAGTTTTCCTTTAGACTTACTAGTTATAATAATGTTATCTAATGTTGTGTTCTCATTGTTTTCTATAACAACAGTTAAGTGGTCTGATTTTTTAGTCAAATCTACATTTATACTAATGCCACTCGTTTCAAAAGCTTTAATAAAAACAGTGTATTTGCCTGCTGGTATATTTGAAAAAAGAAAGTTACCATTTTCATCAGTATATACACTTTTACCAATTTGTTTAATGTGAACTAAAGCTAATTCAGCAGGAGTTCCGTTTTTGTAGCTTACTTTACCAGATAAGCTCATTAAAGTATTGTTGTTTGATGTTTTAGCAAATGATGTAAAACATAATAAAATTGATATAAAAAATAAATATAAAGTTCTCAAAATTTATTTAGATTAATTTTAAATAATGTAGCAAATATAAAAATAGTTTTTATTTAGATTGATTAAAAATTAATAAATTTTAATTTATTTTATAAAACCAATTAAGGGCTTGTAAATCATCACAAAAGAAGAAATAAAAGTATTGCGGAGTGAAAAAAACTATTTAAAGTTAATAGGAAAAAGGTTGTTAAAATAGAAATTGGTAATGGAAAACCTGTAAAATAAAAAAGACTTAAGATTTCTCTTAAGTCTTTTAAGTCGGGGTGGCAGAATTAGAATGTAAATTATACCACGCTATATTTCAGTATATTATCTTACTATTTCGAAAATAGGACACCGATTAAGGTACCTAAAACGGCTGTTTACAGCTATCGACAAGGCAAAACTACATAAATTAATTCAAATAATATGCCTTATTAATGTGCTATTTTTAGTTTACTATCAAAACTTTTTTATCTATTTGATTTTGAATCCTATTACCATAAAAATTAAAACAACCATTTAATAGCCGACATTCACTACCAAACCGTCGGCAAAAATAAGCATACAGCCAACACGCCTGCAAGACCAAGCCCTTCGGGATGCCGAACATTTTTTCTTGAGGAAAAAATAACCGCTCATATCTTGCCTTTTCTAACGTATGCTTCTGCAATGCCTGTTTTGATAGCAAACGCCAGCTATCAAACAAACACTAAATGTTTAACTTAAATTTTTTAATTATGGCAACAGCAGTAAAACAAAACGGAACAGCAAAAAAGCAAACAGCTACAAAAGCTACAGTACAAAAAAAGTTAGCAGAAGAAGCTATCGGAAAACCAACAACACCGATAACTAACAAACCTGCCGAAACTCAAAAAGTGGTTAATTTAGACGACCGCATTCAGAATTTTGAGAAACTTCGAGGTTTAGCAAATCAACGAGAAAGATTGGTACAAACCCTAAATGAACTTACAAAGTTCAATTACAATCAAGGAGATTCATCATCGTTTTACATCAAAGATGCTTCGGGATTAGAGTTCAAAACCACCAATTCTAACTTAATCAAATTGGTTGCAAACAACTTACAAGCTACGTTAGAAAATCGAAAAGTAGAATTAGAAAAACAAATTCTCGAATTTCAGTTGTAAAGGTTTAAAACTTTAAATAAGCCTACTCGAAAGAGTAGGTTTTTTTATGCTCATTTTTTACAAGAACTACTACTATTCATACAATAGTTATGCAAGATAAACTCGTAAAAATTCCCATCAAAAGACTACGGCATAAAGCCCTACTTCTGCCAACGCTTATTTATTCCGTTTCCTTTTGAGCTGAATTGTTAGCTTCCGTTTGGTAACCGCATAAATATTGTATAACTAAAATTTAAAATTATGTATTTAGACAAATTAAAGCAGGACAACATTTATGTAACTTCACAAATGAAATCGTTTAGCGAGGCAACAGGAATGCCAACAAGAAAAGGATTAGAAAACATCATTGTTTCTAACGGAAAAATTGTAAATGTGGTATCAAAAAGCTACGGACATATACCTAATGAACGCTTTTTTAAAGAAGCCGAAAAAATGATGGTGGATGCTGGATTAAATTATCACAAGCAAACCATCAACAGAAATGACCGTTCGTTTATCACTGATTTTATCATTACAGACGGAAATCAATTTTCACTGAAGAATACCAACGATAACATTTTACCAATTCTACGATTTAAAAACTCATACGACGGTAGCGAAAAAACATCAGGGCATTTTGGGTTTTATCGTGAAGTTTGCTCTAACGGATTACACGTTTCTCAATCTGAAATTGCTTTTGCGATAAAGCACAGTAAGAATTGTACTCATTTAATTATGCCGAAGCTCAATCAATTATTCAAAAAGTTTTTAGATAACGAATACTACGAAATCGTTAGAAAGTTTGACGAATTAAAATCGATTGAAATTATCGATAACAAAGCCTTTGTAAAACGAGTGTTAGAAGAAATGAAATTATTTCGATACGAGTGTAGCGACAAAAACGATAATCCGTCTAAAAAATCGCGCGAAGTGTTAGAAATTTTAGATTATGAAAGTTTGTTACTCAATCAAAATCCGAATTTATGGTTGGGGTATAATGCCTTTAATTCGGTATTACACAATAACATTAAAAAGACCTTTTCACAACAAGAACGGCTGGATAAAAAACTCTTTGATGTTATATACGAAATGGTATAAATTACCATTATAAGCCTACTCTTTCGAGTAGGTTTTTTCTTTTTTAAGCGGAAAAATTCCTTGTTACATTAGCGTTCCTGTTGAATGTTTGTCGATTTCACAATGCCACTGTTTTAATTCAATTCCGACACGCCACTATTCTCTTTTTTTTGGTAGCAAAGCAACAACATTTAGTAGTAAACAGACAGCATAATCAGGCTCCGTTGTCGCTCTTTTTATATGTCCTTATTACTACTAAATATTGAAATCGGGTAAGCATCAAAAAAAGGTAACAGCGACGGCTCTACGGGAAGTAAATCAAAACAAAAAATAATGAAATCATCTACAAACATATCATCCAACAGCAACACTAAAAAATCAAAAAAAGGAAAACGCTTTGGATACAATAAGTAAATCAATGTTTAATTTTTAAACCTTTAAGTTATGAACACTTTAAAAAACAATGTGCAATTAATCGGAAACGTAGGACAAGAACCTATCATTACACAACTTGAAAGCGGTAAGCAAGTAGCTCGTTTATCGTTAGCCACCAACGAAAGTTATTACGATAACAATGGCGAAAAACAAACCAATACCAACTGGCACACATTAGTAGCCTGGGGCAAAACGGTTAGTATTATTGAAAAGTATGTAAACAAAGGCAAAGAAATTGCTATTAAAGGAAAATTAACCTCACGTACTTACGAGGATAAAGAGGGTGTAAAACGTTCTATTTCAGAAGTTGTTGTTAATGAAATTCTATTAATGAGCGATAAGTAAAAACAACAAAAGAGGGTACAATTTTCGACTTCCGTACCCTCTTAATTTTCTAATTTTCAAAAACAAAAATAAGATGAACAAAGTTAATGAAATACAAATCAGTTACCAAGAAAATGCGAATATTTACAACACTGCAACCGTAAGCAGTTCGGCAGATGCAGGGCATATTTTATTCAAAAATTGGAACAAAAACACCATTGCATTAAACGAAAGTTTTAAAGTGCTACTACTTAATAACTCTAACAAAGTAAAAGGCATTTTTGAGTTATCGAGTGGCGGAATTACATCAACGCTGGTAGATATGCGAATGCTGTTTTCGGTGGTATTAAAATCATTATCTGTTGGTATTATTTTAGCACACAATCACCCAAGCGGAAAAGCATCACCAAGCAAAGCCGATAGAGATATTACACAAAAAATTATCAAGGCAGGTAAATTATTCGATGTTAAGGTACTCGACCATTTAATCATATTACCCAATGGCAAATATTACAGCTTTGCTGATAACGGAATTTTATAATCGCTAAAACAAATTATTATGATTTATCTAAATTATACCAACCTAGATGCCGAAACGCAAGAGCGATTATTGGCAATGTCGAAAGACGAAGTACAAGAAAAAAACGGCAAAGAATTAAAAGAATATGCCCATACGCATTATATAGATTTTGAGCAATTATTGTACGAAGAAGCTGTAAAAAAAACTGTATTCGTATCAATTTATCTTTAATGTGTAAACCATACAAATTAACACAAATAAGCCTCTATTAAATTAGAGGTTTTTTTATGCGATGTTCTGAAAAATCTGTATTTTTAGGATGTTGAAAAACAACACATTTTTTAATGTAGCTACCCATTTTTGACTTTCATTTTTAGCTACATTTTTTCATAGGATTTGACTTTCTCGGAATTAAAAATTCTCGACATCAGCAACGGACGATAGTCGCGTTGTTTGAAAAATTTTGTCCTGCTTGCGCAGGACGAAATCGGAAAAGCAAGAGGGTAACACGCAGAGCGATGTTACAGATATCCGATTTTTAGTGCAATCCCTTTGTAATAAAGGGATTGAGCAGTTTTTAAATTTTTCAAGATGTAGAATTTTTACAGTAAATCGGGCGGAAGCGCCCAAAAACAGGCATTTTTTTACAGTAAATTCGATGAAAGCATCCAAAAAATACGAGTTTTCGGCTATTAGCATCAAGGCAGATGTTGCTAAAAAGTTCCGACGATTTTCAAAGAAAGTTTCAACCTCTCACACCGAAACTTTACAGCTCGTTATATCCTTTTTTGAAGACCATAATTTATCGCCCAACGAAAATTTAGGCGACAATATGAAAACACTTGAAGGTAGCATTAAAAAGCGAATTAACGCTTTAATTGCTATCATTAAAGACATCGAAAAAAATCAGACCAAACCTACTACGGCAATGTTGCAAACCTTATTCGAGGAAACTTCAAAAATGAAAGAACCCGAAGAAGAAATCTACGATTTTGGAACACCACAACTCATTACCGAAAACGAAGAACTCACTTACTACCGAAGTGAGTACGAAAAATATCAACAGCAATTTTATCAAGCCAAAAATCAACTAAAAGAGCTATTACAAAAAGCAACGTTTGTGCGTGGCAATTTTGGCGGTGGCTATGTAAAACTGAATATCAGCAAAGACGAATTACAACAATTAAAAACGGAATTAGAAAATGTACACCACAATTAGTAAACAGAAAATGGGCGACAATTATTCATCTAGCGTGGCGGATTTTGTGGAATATCTCGAAAAGGAAAACGAGGGCAAAGAAATTGAAGAGGTGGAACATTTTTTCAATCAATACGGCGATGAAATTGATAGCAAAGAAGTAGTTCAAAACATCGATGGAAATACTGCCAAACTAAAAAAGACCGAACCTAAATATTATTCTATTGTCGTGAGTCCAAGTTCACAAGAATTAAAGCATTTACAAAATCCGAGTACCGATTTAAAAGCCTATACACGAGAGTTGATGAAAGTCTATGCAGATAATTTCAATAAAGAAATCAATGGCAGACCACTAAACGTAAACGATATTATGTATTACGCAAAAATCGAACACGAACGCACTTATAAATGAACAGATAAGGCAATAAAAGAGAACGCACCTTATCAAGCTAATATAGCACGATTAAATAATGAAATTAGAAAAATAGAACGTGGCGAATTGGCAGGAAATATCAAGAGAAAGCAAAAAGAAATTGCTCGATTAAAACAAGAAGCACCACACAAAATAAATGGTGAAATGATAACCCAAGGGATGGCAAAACAAGGTTCGCAAACACATATCCATATAATTGTGAGTAGAAAAGATGCATCCAATAGCATTAGTGTTTCGCCAGGTAGTACTTATAAAAGTTCTACAGTTGAAATGAATGGAAAAACAGTACAACGAGGTTTTGACCGTGATGCATTTAGCCAAAAAGCAGAACAAACCTTTGATAAATTATTTAACTACAAACGTAATTATGTAGAAACTTACAAAGCTCGTAAACAGCTTGTTAAAAATCCGACGAAATATTTTGCAAGTGTTATGGGGTTACCAACTAGTCAAAAAGCAGTAGCCTTAAAATTAATAGGTAGATCTGGTATGCCAATACCTAAAATGAGCATTCCAACAAACAAAGCACAGTTAGTATTTAAGGTTCTCAAAAAAATAAAACAAGGGTTAGATACCGCCATAAACTCTGGTTCTATTGGTATATGATGTTATCTGCGGTACATATCGTTCTATTTTATGTTGTTCCGATTTTGTTTGTCGGCACGGTGTTGTATGCGTATTTCTACAACCCAAAAACAGAGAATATTCAAAGTAAAAAACATCAAGTTCATTTTAAATTAGAACGCGGAAAGTTTAAAATCGACAACATTAAACGAGGTGTTTCCATTATCGGTTCTGCGGGAAGTGGGAAAACCGAAAGCGTTATTTATAATCTCTTACAGCACTTTAGCAAATACAATTTCTGCGGAATTATACACGACTACAAAGATTTTGAATTGACTGAAATTGCCTATCCTCTTTTTATAGATAGTGAGGTGGATTTTTATACCATTTCATTTGATAAAATTCACTCAAAAGTAAATCCAATTGCACCGAGATATTTGCCTAATGAAGAAAGTGTAAACGAGCTATCAAAAGTGATGATTGAAAATTTATTAGAACAAAATTTATCTGAAGCTACAGGAAGTTCAAAATTCTTCGCTGATGCCGTTGAAGGATTATTAAGTGGTTTAATTTGGAAGTTAAAAACCGCTTATCCGCAGTATTGCACATTGCCTCATTTAATTGCATTATACCAGTCAATGAATACAAAAAAGTTGGTAGCGTTTTTAAGTTCCGATTTAACAGCAAAAGCAATGGCAAGCGCATTTATCAACGGAATTGAATCGGAAAAACAAACCGCAGGCGTAAAAAGCACCTTGTCGAATGCATTTAAAAAAATATCGTCACAAAAAATATTTATGGTATTATCAGCGGATGAAGTTCCATTGGACATCAATAATCCAAATAACAAAGCGGTAATTTCAATCGTAAATAATCCGCAGTATGAAACAGCTTATTCGCCTATTATTGCTACGATAATGCACACCGTAATTAAACAAATGAGTGCGCGCAATCGAGAATCTTCGTTTGTGTTGATGGAAGAAGCTCCAACCATAAAACTACTCAATATGCACCGAGTTCCTGCTACACTTCGCAGTTACGACGTTTCTACGATTTATGTAATGCAAGACAAAATTCAAAACGATATGCTCTATGGCGACAAAGCGAGTAAAGCTATATTGAGTAACCTTTCCTATCAATTTTTCGGTAAGGTAAACGACCCAGATACTGCAAAATATTACGAACGCTTTTTTGAACTCGTTAAAAAGGAAACTACAAGTGTAAACAAAGGACACAATCTCAATTTCGATACCCGAATCACGAAAGGTGAAAAAGAAGTGTCGAAGCGTAGAGCTGATATATTTTTTAGATTAAAACAGGAAGAGTTTATTGCTTTTGCGGATAGAAAGGATAAACGAATAAAATTTAGGCTACAAAAAATAGAGAAAGAAGTTCCGAGAACCGAAAAACATTATAATCTTAATGACTTACAAATTAGGTTTAAAAAGATACATAAATTAATTACCAGCTTTGTGCATAGTTAGTTACGTATTTAAATAACTAATTTACTAGAAATAGTTCTTACACTTATGAAATACAACTGTTTTTTTAAAGTAGGAAGCCAGACAAAATTAATCATACAGTTTAAAGCATTCTTCGTTAGTCATTTTCTTTGTTTTACTTCTGTAACTTGTAAAAAGAAAAACTAAAATTATATTTATAAAATCTTACACAGAGCCTAAATTGATTATTATCATAAAATTTAAATAAATCATAATAGATTAATTATGAACAGGTAACATCCTTAAAATAAATTCTAATAAATCATTTTCTGATGAAAAAATTTTATCAAAAGGTACTTGTATCATTGCGTTTAATTTAGAATCTAAAAATGAAGCTCTAGTATCAGTATGGAGTCCTAGTATTTGTTTATTGGATTTAGATAAATATTTTTGGGTATAAGCCATTCCTAATTCAAAGCAAGCTCCTTCGTCTGGAACCCTACCGTCTAGTACAAAAAGAAAAATATCGCATTTTAACACCTGTTCTCTATCTATCGAAAAAATCGACTCATTTCTTTGTATTATTGTCATGTCTATGAATGGTGATTTATTTAATTCAGCACCATCTCTTTGAGGAAGAAATACTTCATAGTCAAGTAACTCCAATTTTTCAGTTAATGCCTTATTGAAGTTTTGTTCTGCAACGCTAAATAATGGTCCTGCAAAATATATTTTCATTTAGATTGATTTTAGATATTTAAGAATTAATTACAACTATTACCATTAATAGTAATTTGATCGGGTGTTGTTGACTTATTTTCTATACATAAGTATCTTGAACCACCAGTAGGTTTATAAATAGCATTGTTTGTTATTGATGTATTTAAATGTGAGTCAAATAACCTAATACCACTTCTATCATTTGGTCTAATTATATTGTTGTTTACTTCTGTGTAATTTACATTTCCTACTTCAAGACCTCCATCAACTTCATTATTCTTGAAGACAACCCCATTAGTCTTTGAAAAAGTTATGGCTCTTGAACCCTTAAAAATATTATTATCAAAAACTACCTTTTGGTTTTTATGTTCTTCACTATTATTCATTTGAGCAAAATATACGAGAAAACCGCTTGATGAGTTTATATTATTATCTATTATCTCAATAATATTATTGTTAGTATTGGTAGCTTGTATTCCATTTTTTTCAACAGTAATTTTATTTTTATAAATCTTAACATTTTTTGCTTTACTTAATTGAATACCTGCCTTACAGTTTTTAATTATATTATTATGCACAGAAACATTTAATGTTCCTACAATTATTCCAGAGCTATAACCTTCAATAGTATTATTAGATATCTCATTATTAAATACAGTTTCACCACTACCAGCTGCAAAAATTGCCCAACTACCTGATGCTAAACCAATAGCTTTAAATCTATTATTAATGATTTTTGCACCTGATATAAGTGAGTAAACCACTCTTGTTCCTATATTGTTATCTTCAACAGTAATATCTTGACCTATTGTAAGTGTAAGGAATCCGCCCCGGCTGCCGCTCTCCGTATTACCTTTTATTAAAACATTGAATACTCTTTGCCGTTCTTTTAATATACCATTATCATCTCTAAAGCGTTCTGCTTCTATATTTATAGCGTAACCAACTTCTCCACCATCAGTATTTACTGAAGGTTGCCCAGCATTAACAAACGTATTGTTTTCAATTTTAATATCTCTACCGTCTACTAGTGCAATTGCCATTCGCCTAGAATTTTCAATAACACAATTTTTAATAATAACGTTTTGAGTAGGGTTATAATTTGGATTATATGAAAAACCAAATGAAAAAATAGCAAATGTACCAGCAGATCCATTTTCAAAATGTACTCCATCTATAACAATATTTCTTCCTGAATGAATGTAAAAAAGATGACTTCCTTCTAGTCCATTGTCATTAGGCGAAAAAGTTCTTTCGTCTCTATCTCCATGTAAGTTACCACCAATCACTGTTATGTTTTCAGCATTTCTTACAGATAGAATCGCACCTCCTTTTAATTGATGATTTCCTCCAGGGAAAATTCGTAAATGTGTATTGTCAGTCATCTTTAGATTAAAATTAGATGGTAGGTTTATAGATTCTAAAGAAGGATACCAATTAGCATTAATAGCATTACTCGTTATTTTTGTAACTTCAAAATATGCATCAAGCCTGTCAATTTTGAAAGTATTAGCTCCTAACTTTTTGGTAAAGAAAAATACTTTTTCTAAAATGGATGTATTTTTTAACGCTATTTCAGAAGTGGTTTTCCCTTCAACAATTCCCCATCTTACGGCATAAAATTTGAAAGCAGGGGATATTAGTGTTACTTCTCCTTCAATTTCTAGTTTAGAACTTAATAATCTTCCATCTATGGTGCCATTAGAGAAAATAAGTTTTCCGTTTATAATATCTCCACCAGCAAATTCAAAATTCACATTGTTTGGTAAAGTAACTGTTTCTCCTTTCAAATCTAATAAACAATCTATTTTTATTGTTGAATTTTGGGTTAGTTCTATTAAATTAAAACCACATGGTGTTGTAATTGTGTTTTCAGGAACATCAGAAACAATTTCGTTTTCATTGACAATACCTCCAAAGTTATCTTTGCTACAAGAAGCATTAAGCATTATAAAAACAAGCGATAGGTAGGTTATGTTTTTCATTTTGAAAATGTATTAAATATCATTTTTTAATCATTAAAAGTACAATTTAATACTAGTATTAAATTGTAAAAAATAGACATTTCAATGCTAAAGACTATTTAAAACTTGGAAATTTAAAAATCGAATCTATAGTTCATTTTAAAAGCTAACCCCCAACTTTTACGAACAATATCTTGATTATAATTATCTGAAACTACAAGATATATATATGATAACGGTTTGTATTCCCATTGTAAGCGACTATTTATATTAAAGTTGTCACTTTGTGTGTTGTATTGCACATATGTAGTCCAATTTAATCGATTATTAAAGAATATTTCTCCAGTAAAACGGGTTAGGTGAAACGTTTTTTTACCCAATGAATCTAAATCTATTTTATTAAAATCATAATTCAATTGAAGGTTTGCAAAAGGTAATAATTGATAGTTTAAATATGCTCCAGCCGCAATTCTACTTCCTCCGTAATAGCTTCCTTTTTGAGCGTCTAACTGATATCTAAATTTTTGATTATTCGCAGAATTGTATCCCACTTTTAAAATCCCAAAATTATAGGTATCAGGCACAAGGGCATTCCCATTTCCTAAGGGTGCGAAACCATATTTTAAGTTTACATATTCTTGGGTATACAAATAATAGACGGATGACAAGTCTTTAAAAAAAACTGCGCCATTAAAAAAGTGTGATGATTGATTTAAAACTCCACTTTCATCAAAATAAGTATCATTACTGTAATTTAGATATCTTACAGAGTTTAGCATTTTAGAATCATCGTAAAACTTTTCAAAACTAGTGCCAATAGTAGTTTGTGTATAGCCCTCTCTAATAGTTACATCATTAATTGCATCATAGTTATAAAGGCGTGGCGTAAAACCAACATCCGTAATATAATTTTTACCCACATTTTTTATAGCTGCATTCCAGTTAAAACCTCTTTTATTAAACCAAATTCCTGCATTGTAAAAACTATTATCACCAGTGATATTATCATCAAAACTTTTTCCTAAGTTGGCTAAACCAATCCATTTATTATTGTCTGATTTAAAATTTATGTTGATTCCTGTTACCCGATTGTAATCATTTTTAAAACTGAATTTATCAGTTTCCTGTCTATTTATTAGAAATCCTGTTGCAGTAAAGTTTTTAGTTAGTTGTTGTTCTGCGACTAAAGCTCCATAATTTTGTGAAGCATTTGTATCTTCATTATCAGTTTGCACATTTAAAACACCAATTCTTGTTTTTGGCAATACATTTCCTGATAATTTTAGTCCAAATTGAACAGGGTTTTCAGCTCCAATTCTTCTTGAGTAAAAGGGATTTATACCCTCAACTCCCAAGTTTGAAAATAAATCTGCGTTTTCAAGAAAAAAGTTTCGCCGCTCTGGAAAGAATATTGAGAATCGGGTAAGATTTGTTACTTGTTGGTCTACATCAATCTGAGAAAAATCTGGATTTATCGTTGCGTCTAATTTTAATGATGATGTTACATTGTATTGGACATCTAAACTAGGTTTAATTGTTGTTTCATTGTTATTGTTAACTACATCGTTTTGATTATTTACTGTTACCGATGGTGTAACCGCAAAACGTGAAGTGGATGAATTAGGTAAATCTTCAACCCTAAATTTTTCAGTAAAACGCAAATCAAACAAACGATAATTACGTTTCACATTTTTTAAAATGGTCCAAGAGTTGGTTTTAATATCTCTGACATAAAATTGAACTCCAAAGACGGTATTGTTATTGTTAAAATTTAGCGATTTTAACGGAATCGCTATTTCATATTGCTTTAAGGTCTCATTTAAAAAAGCTTTTGCTTTCCAAATGGTGTTCCAACTTGTAGTAAAATCATAACCTTCATTAGTACGCTCTACTATACCATCTATTTGAGTGCTATAACTATTTACTGAAAAATAATATGCATTTTGTTTTTGATTTTGGGTATCTAGAACCATTACAAATCCATCGCTTATCCCAATAGGAACATCTCGTTTTAAAGAACTTACTTGTGTATCACTTGTAGTATCATTATATGTTAAACTAACATACAAGTATTCTCTATTATGAAACATTTTTACTGATGATTGATTTTCTGCTATACCAACATCTGTTGGGGCATAATTATAAAAATCAGAATGAGAATTTAAAGTATTCCATACGTCTTCATTGAATTTACCATCTACTTCAATTTTGGTGTCAACATATTTAATTGTTGGTTCCTGCGCGTTAGTAACTATAAAAAGGAAGGACATAATAAATGTTGTGTAAAGCTTCATCTTATTATTTTTTATTATAAATCTTAAAAGGTGTTGGTTGTAGTTATTTGTCACTTTAGTAGGCTGCTATTAATTACTATTTTTCGTATTTCTTTCTCAAAATGGTAATTGATTGTGATATTACTATTGTATAAATTTTCTAAAACAATTACGTCCAAATCTTTTTCAGGAACATAAAATTTGATTGAAACAAATCCAAAACCTGTGCCACCGTGACCAATATATTTAACCGGTTTGTCGCAAATATCAACTCCGTATCCGTAATAGATTTGTTTATCACTTAAAGCGGCAAACAAATCTGGCACATCTGAAGTCGTCATGTTTTTATAGGATTCAGATTTTAGTAGCTCTCCTTTATGCAATTTAGAATCCCAAATATGCAAGTCGTCAACGTTTGAGATAATACCACCTGTTGGAACAAAATCATTCCAAGTTTCATTAGTAAAACCAAGTGTGTGAAAATTTATTTTTTGAAACTTGTCTTCAATCCATTGATAGCCATTTATTAAATATTTGTTTCCATTGTTGAGTTGGTAACAATAGGTGTTATCCATACCTATTTCTTTAAAAAAGTCATTAGCAAGTTGGCTATACTCTTTTTTTGTTACTCTTTTCAGTATCCTTCCTAATAGACCATAAGCAGGATTGCTGTAGTGAAAGCTTGTGCCAGGCTCAAATAATAAGGGTTTGTCTAAGGCTTCAATTCCTGCCGATATATTGAGCAATTGATGAACGGTGACAGTATCTGCCCAAGATGCTGAAAGTTCGGGTAAATAGTTTTTGATAGGGATATGTAGGTTGATGTTTCCTTTTTCTACTTCTTTGGAAACTAAAACCCCGGTAATTTGTTTACTGTTAGATTGAATTCTAAAGTTATCTTGTAACGAAATACGAGTTTTATTTTCAAAATCGGAATATCCAAATGCTTTAGAATAAATAACTTTCCCATTTTTAGTGATGGAAATTACACCGTTAAACTTTCTAGGTTTTGTTGCTTGAATTAAGCTGTCAATTTTTGTAGAATAGTCATTTACTAATATTTTATTAGCTTTTAAAAGCTTGGAATTGGTGTGATTATTTTTACAGCTCGCAAACAGCAAGATTATAGAAAAGATTAAAAATTTGAAGTTGCATTTCATTATGTTTAATAATTTAGGATGTAGTGCTTGCTAATTACCGTCAACTCGTGTTACTGTATTACTAATTATTTTCCAATTATTCTCGGACTTTTTTAATAGAAGTAAATCGATATAAATCATTTTCCTTTCTGGTATTGAAATTTCAACTTTAGCAGTTGCAATATCTTTTACTACTTCAATTGATAATACTTTTCCATACCGACCATTAAACTTTCCTTTTTCAGCATCTTTAAAAAAAGCAACATATTCTTTTGGTGTTAGCGATTTAAACTCTCCACCAACTGTTAAGTATAAAGTGGCATTTTCAGTAAATACACGTTCTAACTGCTCAATGTTGTTATAGGAACTCCCTTCTATATAATTTTTAAGCGTAAGTTTAACTCTTTCTTTATCAGGTGATTGCATGGAGTTCTTTTTTTCGAAGCTTTCATAAAAGATCTTAGATTCACTAACAAAGCTTTTATCGTAATTAATAACTTTTTTAGAATTTTGATTTCCATAAATATTAATAAGTAATTGTCGTTCGTCTAACTTGTCATCGCTTTTACTGGCTTGTGAAAAGACTAAGGAAAATGACAAGAAAGACATCATATAGAGTAAGTATTTCATGATATATTATTTTTATTGTTTTATTCCGTAACCCCAATGGATACTGGTAATTTTCCATTGGTTATCAACCTTATGAAGTATCATTAATTTATATTCAGGAATTTTAGAGTGAAATTGATCTAGTCGAAGTCTAGCAAAAGAAATCTTATCATAAATTTCAATACTCAAAAGCTCTTCTTTGTAATTTGGATCAGCATTGTCAGAATCTAATCGAAATTCACTTTCTTTATATTTTCCTTCTTTATTTACATATCTGTAAGCGCCTTTTTCGTGCATGGAAAGTTTTTTATGCTTTATACTTCCTGTGTGGTCGCCTATATAAAAATTTTTAATTGTAGTGATGATAGCTTGACGATCTGAAAAATCTGTCTCAATAATTCGGTTTTCGGAATTTATATCAGCTTTCTGTGTAAAAGCAACAATTGAAATAAGACCTAATAATAAAGTGAAAATTAAATTTTTCATGTTTTGTGTTTTAATATGTTTTGACTCAAAAGTACAAGTAAGGTATATACCATTTTGGATTAATAGACCAGTAATTAATGAATGCCCATAAAAAGGATGTTTTAGATAATTATACACTTATCATCATAGAAGTTCTGTTCGACATCCTACACAGTGGTTTTAGCGACTTTTTGCTATTAGTAGCCAGTATAATTGTATTTTAGCCATTTAAGATGAAGTATTTTTTTAAAAAACATAACCCACATAAATCTATATTATTCAAACATTTATTGTTTTGGGTATCTGTGTTCCTATACTTTATGCTTTCTATAAATGTTAGTAATTTTGAAGCAGGTTATTTACAGTTATTTCACTCTACCTGTAAAATCATAATCCCACAAATAATCACAGCATACACTTGTTTGTATCTGTTAGTTCCAAAATTTTTAAAAGAAAAAAGAAACTATCTTTTTATTTTTTGGCTTATAATTTTGCTAATTCTAATGTTTGTATTGTATGTTACACTTCATATGTATTTATACGAACCAAGATATATAGAGTACTATAATGACATAGCTAAAAAATATGCGGAAGATTCATTTTGGGAAAGACTTAGTAATTTCTCTGTTTTTTTAAGTAAATCTATTTTGTTTTTAACACCTGCCGTATTACTTCTAATGGCTCGGTTTTATAAGAATCAGCAAAGACTTTTAAAATTAAATGAACAGAAGAAAACAGCAGAATTAACTGCCTTAAAGCATCAATTAAATCCGCATTTTTTATTTAATACCTTAAATAATTTGTATTCGCTAGCAGTAAAAAAATCAGACCAAACACCGGATGTAATAGAAAAATTAGCAGATATATTAGATTATATGCTTTACAGATGTAATGATACCTTCGTTTCGTTTCAAAAAGAGATCGAGTTAATTGAGAACTATCTTTCTTTAGAAAAAATACGGTATGGTAAACGCGTTCAAATTTTATTTGAAAATAATATTAAAAAGGATGTGAAAATTGCACCACTATTATTGTTAACTTTTATTGAAAACGCTTTTAAACATGGTGTTAGCCAAGAGCTAAAAGAAGCTCTGATAGAAATAAATATTAACCTTGAAAATAGTCAGATTGTTTTTTATATAAAAAACACTAAGCCCAATGCTAGCCTTGAAAATAGGGAAGAGAGTCGTATTGGTTTAAAAAATGTAAAAAAGCAGTTAGAGTTGTTATACCCAAATAATTATACGTTGGATATAGAAAATGCCAAAGAAATCTATAAAGTAACTTTAAAATTACTTGCCAAATAATGAAGTACAAATGTTTAATTATTGACGATGAAGAATTAGCTAGAGAGTTAATAGAAGCTCACTTAGGGCAATTAACAGATTTTGAGCTTATAGCTTCTTGTTCTAGTGCAATAGAAGCAAGTGCCATTTTACAAAAGCAAGCTATAGATTTACTATTTTTAGATATAGAAATGCCTGTTTTAAAGGGTACAGATTTTTTCAAGAACTTGCTTCACAAACCTAATGTGATATTTACAACAGCTTACAGGAACTATGCTTTTGATGGATTTGAATTAAACGCAATAGATTATTTGCTAAAACCCATTAGTTTTTCACGATTTTTTAAAGCTATTGAAAAATTTAAACAACAGCAGAATAGTTATAATCAAGAGTATAAAACTACGGTAACAACCGAAAAGGATGATTTTATTTTTGTAACAAAAAACAGAAAAAAAATAAGAATAGATTTTGCCGAAATTTTATATATAGAAAGTTTAAAAGATTATATAAAAATTCATTTAGTAGATGAATCACATACTATAAAATTCAGTATTTCTGCTTTTGAAAAAGAGTTAGACAATCGCTTTATACGCATTCACCGCTCGTATGTTGTGAATTATGGTCAAATTACAGCTTTTACGAAAAATGATGTTGAAATAGGTAAAATAGAAATTCCTATTGGCGAAAGTTACAAGACTATAGTTGAAGAAAGGTTTAAAAGTTAAAACACCTATATTTACGTCTATTAATTTCTTTTAAATTAAAGACAAACTATTGTAAACCATAAATTTATTTAGATTTTTTACCTTTGTAGTCTGTTATACTAATTAAACATATTATCCGAGTCTTTCTAAAAAAGATAATCTCGACTATACGAGCAATTTATGTATAAAAAATCTTCTGATTTTTTGAGCCAGATAATCACATCCTTTTATTTCATTAAATAATAACAAAACCATTGATTATAAAATTAATGGAATTATCACATTGGTAATGTATTAAATACTTAAAAAATGTGACGATAACAAAATGTCTAAAATGAAAAGTAAACAGTTAATAAGTAGAAATATAGAAGCATTTTACAATAAAGCATCTGAAGAAACCCGACTTGAAAAAGGGATGGGAGTGTTTGAATTTGAAAGAATTAAAGTCCTTATAGAAAAATATATTCCGCCTTCATCTTCAAAAATTATAGATATAGGTGGTGGAACAGGGAAATACTCTAAATGGCTCGTTAAAAAAGGGCATCAGGTATATTTAGTAGAGCCAATACATAAACATATAAAAATAGCAAAGAGTAGAACCAGTAAGTTAAAGAATAAATTCTCCGTTCATTTAGGCGAATCTAGAAAGTTAGAATTTCCAAATAACTTTGCAGACCTCATAATTTTACACGGACCTCTTTATCATCTTCAAAAAAAGAAGATAGAGATTTAAGCATTAAAGAAGCTAAACGGGTTTTAAAAAATAACGGAATTATTTTAGGCTTCTCAATTAATTATACGGCATCAACTTTAGCAGGTCTTTTAAATGGATTTATTCATAAAAAAACCTTTTTTAAAATGTGTAAGGAAGAGTTAACAACCGGAATACACAATCCGCCAAAGGATTTTCCTTGGTTGTTGGCCGAAGGGTATTATAACAAACCGGAACAATTAAAAGAAGAATTTGCAAGTCAAGGATTAACTCATCTTAACACCTCTGCTGTAGAAGGTGTAGCTTGGTTAGACAAAGATTATTTTGCCAATATGCTAAATCAAACCAAGAAAAAAACATTAACAGAACTTACAAAAATCACTGAAAATGACAGCTATCTTTTACCTTTTAGCCCACATATGATGATAGCAGTAAAAAAACAAAACACCTATGAAAAATAAAGATATACTTTAAAGCTTTAATAAAGAATAAAGGTCAATTGAATGAAATAGACCTTGGAGAAAAAATTGGTCTTGATGAAAATCAAACAATGAAAATAATTTCCTTGCTTTTACAGGAACACAAAATAGAATTTATTAAACACAGAGCTTGCAACTACAAGAGCACAAAAGCCAAAAAGAGTACTTATAGATTTAAATTATAACATATATATAATAAAGAGCGTTTGGTACTAAACCTTACGCTCTTCTATTAATAATTCTAAGTCTTAATTATTCTACATACCGTTAATTTTAGCTTTCTTGTTATAATTTTTAATAAAGAACTCACTTCAGGTAAGTTAAAGAATATCTTTAATTTTAAAGTATATAATATTTTGCTGTTGTAAGCTGTATTAAAAACGATAGCCTATACTTATTGCACGACGATTAATAACATTGTGATCTGTTTTATGAGCATTAAATAAATTACCTCCCATACCAAATAAGGCTTCAAAAACAATTCCACTTTTGGTAACCCATTTGTAACCAATACTGGCACCTAATGATAAATCAAGCACATTAGGCCCTTCTTTTGAAGTTAAATTTCCATTTACATCATATAGCTGTTTTCCATCTACAGAGCCAAAGGTTGCAAACCCTTCAGTAAAAAATCCTGAAGCATACTTTTTACTAAAGTATCTTCTGTAAAAAGGTGTGATTTGATAATTTACGTCTTCATCGTGTTTTTGACTAAAAGCATATAAGCCTACAATTCCAAATGAAGAATTTTCATTTATATTTCTTTCATAGGTCATTTCAAAAAGGCCTAATGATGTAAGGTATGCATTAAACTTTACATCATTCTTCTTTTCAAATTGGTGAACTGTATTGCTATTTTGATCTTGTGCTTTAACTACAATAAGTGAAAATAGCATTGCTGTAACTAAAATTGTTTTCTTCATTAAAAGTATATTTAAATTTTTAAGATGCTAAAATAATTTAGCCACCTCTAAAAAGGTTTCAAAAAATTCATAGTGAACAAATCGGCACTTATTTATTAATTACTCTATACTCGTTTGGAGTGATGCCAGTAATTTTCTTAAAAGATTTGTTAAATGTAGTTTTAGAAGTAAAACCTGCTTCCATTGAAATAGCAAGTAAGCTATAATTATCAAATTCAGAATCTACTATCATTTTCTTAACAGCTTCTACACGGTAGGTATTAATGTATGTATTAAAATTTTCATTTCTAATAGTGTTTATAATTTGAGACAAATAACCTACACTTATATCTAATTTTTCAGCGACTTTAACTCTGTCTAAGGAGGTATCTTTATATATATGTTGCTCTTTACACAATTTTTCGAGTTTTTTATAATAGTGATTTTCTTTGGTGAATATTTCTTTGTTAGCTAAGTTTTTCTCTTCAGGAGAGATATGACTAAATGGGGTTGGTGTTTCTTGTTTTACTATTTTTCTTATAGCTTCTTTATCTTTCGCAAGTTTAAACTTGTAAATCCCAATATATGCTGTCCAATGAATAATAAAGGCAACAAATAATGCAAGAATTTTCATTATATAAAAAATGTCATAATCAAAAAGTAGTGTGATGATAATTGACAAAAGCCAAGATAATTGAAAGAATGAAATTAGAAACCATAAAATAGTCATCCATTTTTTCTCTTGCTTATCTTTTGAAGATTTAATTATAGTGTAAGTATATGTAATGATAAAAGGTAGAAATATCAAAATTAAAAAAAAATCAATTTGGCTTAATATATCATATATAAATCTATTTAAATTAGAATGAAAAATAGTTTCTAGACCATTTATAATTAAAGAATACCAAAAAGGCACAAATAACCACACTCTTATTTTTGATTTTTTAAGAGGATTATTTATTTGATTTTCTGCAAACAAGAAGAAAAATACGGGAAAAATAAAGCCCCATTCTACGTTATCTAAAATTTGTAAGATAGGAACAATATCATAAGCTCCAATAACTTCAAATACGAGGTTGAGCAAAAGTAGAGATAATGTAAGTATGGTGTATGCTAAAAAATTATTTCCTTTAGATTTAAAAAAAGGAGATTTTAAAATAATTAAACTTAAAATAATTCCTTGAAAGATTGCAATATTTAGTAATGATACAAAAATTAGCATTAGTATAAAATTCTTTTTTTAGCTGCAATATAGTATTTTGATGTTCTTCTAATTTATTCTTTTTCAAAATTATGAACATAACGTTTATTTAAATTGTAGGATTATATTTGTAAGGGAATTTACTATAGAGAGTTAAGTGTTCCTGTTTTCCTAATAAAGTATTTTGACTTAAAAGTTGCTCTGATTCAATGATTACATCTTCTAGATCAAAGCCTTGCATTGTTCTCCCCAGTAGAAAGGAAATAGTATAATTCTGCCAGTTAGTTCCTTTGTTCTGAGCTACATTAACGGCTTTAAAAATATAATCCCAAGTTTCTTGCTCAGATAAATAACTACACCAAAAACACCACTTTGTTAAAGCAACTACTCGGCAAATATCCCAAGCAAAGGTCGATTTTACCTCTTGGATTGTTTGTAAATCAAGATTTAGTCCCTTAGCAATTTTTTTTTGAATTTTTATTACATCTGATGAAAGATCCACTAAGTATTCATCAAATTCTAGACTTCTATCCAATGCTATTAAATTTTTAATAGTCTCAATGGCGTTTTCTTTATTGGATATTTCCCAAGAATCTTTTAGCCCACGTACATACAAGTCAATAGAACTTTTCGGTTGTATTTCAATAAATTCTTCGCCTCTGTGATAATCTAAAATAGCTCCAAACACCAAGGCTTGTTTCTGATTCCTGTTTAGAGGTTTTATATTAACAAACTTTTCAAGCTGTTTATTTTTTCTGTTTTTCGCATAAGTAATTACAAATAAGAAATAGAAGGTAAATACAATTGTAATGCCGCAAATAATGTAGTATGTATTTTGATTCATAATTTTTATTTATAGCTTTCCTCTTAATTGTTTAATTCCAGATACTAGTGCAATAATACCCACTATTTCAAACAGAGCCAATATTCCGTACTTACCTAGATAGTCATAAATCCATTGAATTTTTCTACTAAATCTAACTTCTTGACCAATTTCTTCAAGTCCTTGTATGTGAAAAAAAAAGTAAAATCCAGCAATAATTAAGGCGATACCGATTAAGAAAACCCAAATTTGGTTCTGTTTTTCTAAAATGTTTTTTAATTTATCCATAAGTATAGTTCAGTTTTTACAATTCTCGTTTATCATTAATAAAATAGCACCTTACCATTCTTTCAATTCCTCAATTAAACCTTTAACAACTTTCATTAATTTATCTGCTGTGTCCAAGTCGCTTTGGTTTGTAATCACAGAGATTCCTAAATTGTATTCAGGAAGTAGGAAAAACCAATTTTGACTACCAAAACCACCTCCGTGCATACTGTAATACGTACCGTACTCTTCATTGTTTCTAATAGGGAAGTAATAGCCTATTTCTCGGCTATCGTTCTCTAAAAGATTTCTGTGAGATTCTGCAGCTACTTTATTGCTAGGGTCTAAATGCAATTGCATATAGTTTACTAAATCTGGCATTGTGGTTTTTACTCCTCCATCAGCACCGTAAATAACAACTTCATGGGGAACAAGCTTGCCAGTCATTCCATAACCATTAGCCAAATATTGTTCTTTCTCTTTTGGAAGGTCTATATAGGTGTTTTGCATATTGGCATTATTTTGAAAATACTCTTTCAAAATGTCATTAAATGATTTTTCATAAACATTTTCCAGTATTTCTGCCATAAGTTCCGTGTCCACGTTAGAATATGCATATTTTGTACCAGGTATTGTATCTAGTTCTATTGTATGCAAATCGCGAAAAAATTCTTTTTTACCATAATCCTTTTGAACTTCATATACCTTAAAGGGTAAATCTTCATTAAAGTCATTGAACAGCGTATTAATACTTTCAGGCAAGAATTTTGACATTCTACTGGTATGCGTTAATAAATGTTTAACCCTAATAGGTTCGCCATTATATTCAAAGTTTTTGAAATCTTCTTTTAGGTACTTTCTAATATCATCATCAAGAGCTAGTTTACCTTCTATAACCGCATTGGCAACTAATACTCCTGTAAATGTTTTACTTACTGATGCAATTTCATAGATTGTCTCGTTCGTTGGTATGTTGTTTTTCCCTTTATCTAGTTCTCCATAGTGAGCTATATACTTTTTGCCATCTTTGTAAACTCCGATTGAAACCGCATTTATTTTAGAATCTAAAAGAAGAGAATCTACGTTTTTGTCTATAGCTATTTGAATTTTATCTACAGATTTGGATACTTCTTTTTTTTCTGAATTTTTACAATTTACAAATGCTAATAATGATAAAACAAGTAAGAATTTAATTTTCATAATTTATATAAGTTGATATATTAAGAATACAAACAGCCCTTTTATAATATTAAAATCCAATTTCCAAAATTATGGAGGGATTAGTTTAAATACATAATTAATTAGAAACCATTGTTGCCAGTAATTTTTAATTAGTAGACATATTTGTTTCTAATGTTTGAACTATTGTGTTTTGAAATTTCTCTGGTTCATCTTGATGTATTTGATGTCCTGATTTTTGAAATAAAAACAAACCTTTTTTTAATGCTTTCAATTCTTCAAAATATTTTTCTGTTATTTCAGTAGATGTTTGAATATCGTTTTTACCAACAAAAAAATAAATAGGACAATATACTTCCTTTAAAGTCTTCGGTAAGTCAATTTTCATTACTTCGTTCCACACAGGAGACCAAGTTTCTGACCATTTAAGAAAACCATTTTTAAAATCATCACTTGTTACATATTCTTTGCCTTCTTTATAAAATAGCCACTTTCTTATATAAAATAAGTCTTCGTTAATTTTAAAAGGAATATTTACACTCTCCAATTCTTTGCTCGCAAAAGGATTTTCTTTAAAATGAACTTTCAGAATTTTGAGCAATTCTTTTTCACTTGCTAATTGGCTAACAACTGGATTTACAGCATAATAAGAATGTAGTAATTCAGGGTGATCTTCAACCATATAAAAGCCTAAAACGTTTCCCCAAGAACTACCTAATAAGTGTATTTTTTTTTGGTTCAATTCCTTTATTAAGAAACTTACAACTTGATAAGTGTCTTTTTTTATTTGTTCAACAGATGGTTGAGTTGGTGAAGAGTTTAATTCTAAAGTTTTTCCTGCATCTCTTTGGTCCCAATGAACGATGGTAAATTTATTTTTTAAAATGTTGGTAAAGTTTTTCGAAGTATTCATCATTGAACTTCCTGGCCCCCCAGATAAAAATAAGAGTACAGGCTTGTTTAAATCATCTGTTTTAATTTTCAAAACCTGTTTTATCCCACCAATTTCAGGTGTAAGAAGAGTGTCGATTTTAATCGAAATATTTTTAGGTTTGATTTCTTTTTTTTGGTCTTTACAAGCGATAATTGTTATTACTAAAAAAATTAAAAAAAATAGTTTTTTCATTTGATTCAGTTTGTTTTTTAACGGCACATAACTATATTATTTATAAAAAAATATGCTTAAGAGTCTTAAAATCTAATTGTAATAGCAGTTTTACAATTTCACTACAACATCCTTAGAATATCGTCTGCTAATTTACCTACCCATCTTCCTCCGCTAGAAGTAAGTATAACAACTCCATGACTTTTTTGAGGGGAGAAAAAATATTCACAAGCAAAGCCATCGGCATCGCCTCCATGTCCATATTTTATTTGCTCTCCTTCACCACCTTTTATTAATCCAAAGCCGTAGTGTAGATTTTCATTCATATTAGCTGTTTCTTTGGTCAAAATCAACACATTATCTTTCTTTTGTCTGTCATATTTATAGTACGCGTCTATTTGTAATAACATTAATTTAGTTAAATCTGAAATATTGGAATAAATAGCACTAGCCGGAGTTGCCATACCCATTATAGAGGCCTTTGTTTCTATAGTTCTATTGTCTTTTCTGTACGGTGTTACCAATAAGGTTTTTTGTTCAGAACTTAATGTTACAACCGTATTATTCAGACCATAAAAATCTGTAATGTATTCTTTTACCAAATTTTCATAGCTTTTTCCACTAACTTGCTCGCAAATAAAACCGACTACACCATAACCTGAGTTAGAGTAACTGAATTTTGAACCTGGTTCAAATTCTAATTCAACTTTGTTGATGTCATCTATTAACTCTTTTTCAGAATATCCATCTAACCAATAACCGCCTTCAACCCTATTACGATATACTGAAAAAGTATCGCTAGGAAAACCTGCGGTATGTTGAAGAATGTTTTTTAAAGTAATAGCTCTTAGCCTTTCTTTTGCTTCTTTGATTACGGTATTCGGAAAATAGTTTATAATGGGTTCATCAAGTTTTAACTTTCCTTCATTGATAAGGCTGTTTACAATAATACCTGTAAACATTTTAGATTGGGATGCTATTTGGTAGATAGATGTATCGGTTACATTTTGATAACTTCCTCTTTTTTGAGCTCCAAATCCTTTTAAGAATTCTAGTTTACCATCGTTAATAATCCCAACTGAAAGTGATGGGATATTATTTTCTTTCAATACACTATCAATCTTTTGCTGAATAGAATTGTAGGTTATATTGGTTGAAATATCTTTAGCTATATTATTGTTATTATTATTTTGGCTTTTACAGTTTGTGATGAATAAAATTAGGCTTATTGAAATCAAAAGGTTTTTCATAATATTATAATAGATTTGTTTAGCTGGTAGACGAGTTGAATCTTGTTTTGTTACAATTTAGCTTTACTAAGATAGATCTCGTAAATCTTTACAAGACCGATTGTTTCTATTTTACTGGGGCAATCCTTATTTGGCTATAACTCCAAATATACTCTCCAGTCTCTTCATTTCTCTCTTGGATTGCGCTTATTATCCTTTTAAAAGTAAATGATATACAAACATTTTCATTATTTAGAATCTTTTTTAGCATCCATCAATATCAAATTGATTAAAGGTTTTTTTAACTTCTTATAATATTCAGACATTTGTAAAAATGGTTCTATTGTAAAACTAAATTTGCTGTTATTGAATTGCCAATACCCCTCTACTAATTTTCCACTCATACTATTAATATTATATCTTGAATTGTTATATATTGAGAATTGATTTTTATCTGAATTATAATCAACTCCGATTACCCGTAAGTCTTCTATGTTTACATAGTTTAGAATCAAATGCGCTTCAATTCTATTTTCTTCTGTTGTAAACGTTATCTTTTTATTAGAAAAATTATCTAGCTCTTTAGCCCAAGATCTTTTTTCTCCTTTCATATTGTTTAATTGATACCATTGTTCAAGAATTAAATTTTTATCTGTTTCTGATTTGATAAAAGAAACTAGATTTTCATAAATTATTTCAACTTGCTCTTTTTTAGGATCTATTATAACAGTTGTTTTTTCTGCTCCAATTTTGGAGTTGTTAATTCCAAAAAAAGTTCCTAAAACAAAGAGTATTATTTTTACTTGCTCCATTTTTATCTAAATTATTATTTTGATTTTTACAATTTATATTAAAAAAAATATTGTTTGGGGATAAAAAAGTTTTTCATTATTCGTTTTGTTTGATCTGTAACGAAGGCGAACCGTGTTATGTTTTTGCTACTGGGTTTATTAACCTTTACAGATGAACTATTTTACTGGGTCAATCCTTATTTGGTTATACTCCCACACGTATTCTCCTGTTTTTTCATTTCTTTCTGGGATTGCGTTTTTTATCCTTTTAAAAGTAAATGATATACGAACATTTTTATTATATAAATGTTTGCTTCCTTCGTTATCAAACAAAACTAAATCTTGTGGAGTAAACTCATTAGGTAAGTAGAATTCATTTTTATCTTCTCCTAAATACAGTTCAAAACGCTCTATATAATTGTTGTCAACATCTTTAAACATTATTTTCAATGGTCTTCCAATTACTCTAGTGATGTTAGAGTTACTAATACTTGCATGACCAATAATAGAATATCTTTTACCATCACTATCTTTTTGCTTCTTTAATTCCTGAAATTTAGTTAGTGATATTTCAGTTCCAACTTCACCAGTTCCTTTAAAGAGAGTACCATCTTTAAATTGATTGTAAAGAAGTACGAGTATAGAAATAGCGATAATTACATAATAGAGCTTTTTAGGTTTTTCTTTTTGCGTCATGCTTTTGAATCTTTTGATAGGTAAATTAAAAACGTTAAAACTACTTACAACAAAACCTTGAAAATTGTAAAAAATGGACATTTTAAAATAAAGAATGATAATAAATAAGATTTCTTTAAAACAAAAGAGTCTAGTTTTTTTTAATTAGGTAGCAGTAGAACTTAATTTTTAGGGTTTGTATAAGAATCAGGACGTTTGTAAAGATTTTTTTTTCTTCTTAAATATGGTGAAATTTTCTTATTTATTAAATCTATTCTATCCTTAGCTCGTGGCTTAAAATGAGATGTAATAGCTATCACTATTTTATCTTTCGGACTCACATAAATAATGTTTCCTCCATCGCCAATTGCTGCAAAAGAATTGTTTTTCTCCTCGTTAATTACCCACCACATATAACCGTATGATAGTTTACCCCATTGACTTTGTTTTTTGGTACTTTCTTCTATCCATCTCGAAGATACTATTTGTGTATTGTTCCACATTCCTTTATTTAAGTACAATTGACCAATTTTTCCGATATCTCTAGTGGTTAAAGTTAGTCCCCAACCAGCCGTATTTACACCTTTAGGGTCTATTACCCAACCAGTAACATGTTTATCTTTAAGAAACGAAAAATGTTCTTCTTTGCTTTGAATTCTCTGGTTGTTAGGCTCTTTGATACCTAGCGGCCTAAATAGATTTTCTGTTGCAAAATCAAGTACAGATTTTCCAGTTGCAGTTACAATTACACCTGATAAAATTTGTATACCTATTGTTGTATATTTAAAATTTCCGCTTATGGTTTTACCTCCTAATAAATCTAATGTTGCTTTTGTCCAGTCCTCACTTGAATAGACCTTTGTATAAGGTTCATATTTATATTTATAAGGAGCTGTCATTGTCAGTAAATGCCTTAGTGTTACTTTTTGTATTGTTTTTTCTCCTCTTTTAATTTTATATTCTGGAAAAAAATCCAACACATTTTGTTCTATGCCATTAATAAATCCTTTATCAATTGCAATCCCGATAAGAATTGATACTATACTTTTAGTAACTGACGCTATATGTATAGTGTCTTTTTGATTGTACTCTTGGAAATAATTTTCATAAGCAATTTTATTATTTTCAACAACTACAATACCTGTAATATTGCTATACTCGTTTTCTATAAGCTCAATTAATTCTTTTGTAAATTTTTTACTTTATTTTTTTTCAAATCTATTTTTCTTTATTAAACCCTTTAATTACAAGCCAAACGCCCAAAATTAAATCTAGAATTGCTGTAGGAGTATTTAGAATTATGTATTCTACCGTTATAATATCCAAAATATTGAATAGTACTAAAACACTCGCAATTATTGATAAAGCGGCTCCAATTATTCCCCAATAAGAAATCCATTTAGGCAGTAATTTTGATTTAATGAATAGTATATACAACAAGATGTTACCTGTGCATAACATCAAAATCATAAATATATGATTTATATAATCACGAGAAGATTTTAATGTATCTGCTAATGTTCTAATCTCTAAAATATTTCTCGAAATACCTTTAGTATAATTATCACTTAAAAATAAAATAGCCAGTATTAGTATTGTTGCTATAATGGAAAGTGTTACAGAAATGATTCTAAAACTCAAAAAACCAACAAATAAGCTTTGGCTATACTGTTTAATAATTGGATATAATATTATAGGAATACATAAGTAGATTAAAGACATTATGAACTGAAAAATAAGGGCAGTAATTACTTGATTTGAATTTGCGGATGCTTCTGTTAAATAATTTGTAGCATCAATTGAGGGAGCTATGCTAAAGATTCCTGCAATTAATCCAGTAATTAGAAGTACTCCAACTGTCCTTGTCTTTTTTTCAATGTTGCAATTCATCTCTAATTTAAAAATTATACGTTTTTACTCCGTAAAAATATTCTTCTAAAGATTCTAAAAATTGTAAAAAATAGACACTCTATTAATTGTCTTCGGCTAAATTCCAAAAATCTTTTGGGCTAAGCCCTGTAAATAATTTGAACTCATTATTAAAATGAGCCTGATCAAAATATCCATTTTCATGAGCTATTTCAGTAAGACTTGAGGTAGTTGGATGTTGTTTTAGAACAGATTCAAAGCGGATTACTCTTGAATATGTTTTAGGGTTAAACCCCGAAAATTGCTTAAAACGTCTATTGAATTGTTTCTGAGAAAGCCCAAAATCATTGGCAAGTGCCTTAATTTTTAAATCTCCATTACTGTCTTTTATAGCTTTAATTGCCTTTGTAATTAAAAGGTCTTCCATTTTAGGCTGTTGTAACAGTGATTTGAAATATTTTGATAAAATATCAATACGTTCTTTAGTTGTAGATGATAGGGTGATTTTTTTATTTAAAATAGTACCTTCTTTACCAAGAAACATATCTAAAGGAAGAAATTTTTCATTAAGTTCAGTGGCAGGAATATTAAAAAAATTAGGTACTGCATAGGAGTAAAATGCAACACCTATAAGATGATGAAATTCATCTACTGGATATTGATTAGCCAAATGGGTATGACCTTGAATAGCTGAAAACAAAAAGCTAGAATCCTTGCAATTTCCGTTAAATGCAAAAACGATTTCTGATAAACTACTACCAACAACATAATATGTGGTGTTTGGTCTTTCTAAAGGTTTATCCCAAGTACAAACCCAAAAATGACTTATATGATTTTCGAGTTCTTTACAAGGTGGTATTAGATTGTATTTCATAATCTCATTGATTACTTTTACAGTGTTTTTTAAGGGGCTACTTTTTACTTTTATTAATGAAATAAACCCCCGTTAATAATAATATTGCTGCAATTATAGATTGACTAGTAATTTTTTCATCTAAAAAATACCACCCTAAAAAAAGAGCCACAATAGGGTTAATCAAAGCTGAAGTTGCTACTTTTTCTGTTGAAACTACCTTTAGTAAATAATTAAAAGCCGTAAAAGCTGCAATACTACCAAAAAGTATCAAACCAATTATAGCGATATAGGTTTTTGCATTCCAGTTTGCGAAAGGTAACCAATTTTCTCGAAAAAAGAAGCTTGCAAGAAACAGTAATATACCACCAAAAAGCATCTGATAACCAGCATTGACAAAAAAATTAGGAGGTAAATCTGCTTTTGCAACAAATAAGCTAGCAATACTCCAACTAAGTACACAACTAAAAATCATCAATATTGCTAACAGGCTATCATCTTGGTAAAGAATTTCTTTTTGACTAACCAGTAAGTACATTCCGATAATTCCGAGAACAACTCCTATATAGGATTTATTCTGTATTTTTCTTCCTTGAAAGACACGCATCAATATTAAAATTATCAAAGGTTGAGTAGATGCTTCTAAAGCAGCAAAACCGCTATCTACGTGTTTTAATGCCCAGACAAAAACACCATTACCATAAGCTAAAAAAAAGAAGCCCGCAATAACAGAGTTTAATAGTTGAATTTTAGAAATTTTTAAACTTAACCCCATATATTTTGCTATAATAAATATTAAAATACTGGCAGTTATAAAACGTGTAGCAGCTAGCGTTAAAGGAGGTAACTGTTGGAGTGCTATTTTGTTTAATAAATAAGTAGAACCCCAAAAAACATATATTGAAAAAAAAGATACTACCAGTAAAATTGTTTTGGCAGATTTTGATGTTTGTTTTATCATTTAAACAATAGGTTTTTCTAGTTTTTTAAGCATCCAAACCATATCGAAATGTTTTCCAAATTTCATACCTATATTTTTGAATCTTCCACATTCCATAAACCCCTTTTTCTTATGAAAATTAATGCTTCCTAAGTTTTCTGAAGAAATATTAACTAAAATATTATTTATACCAAGACTTATACATTGAAGTTCCATTATATTATATAGTTTACTTCCAATACCTTTTCCTGTAACTGAATTAGTTAAGAAATAGGTGAATTTTACACTCTTATCAAAGGTTTTTTCTTTTCGATATTTGTAAATTAATCCAAAGCCAATAATATCTAATTTTTTATCAATAACCACAAAGCAAGGTAATCCATCATTAATCATTTTTTGAAAGTCAGATATTTGAAATTTTTCTTCTGAGAATGCAGAAAAACTCGAATGCACGTGAGTGTTATAAATTTCAACTACACTTTTCAAATCATTCTTTTCTAATAATTTTATTATGTACAACCCTTTTGTATTACTCATGTTAACTCGTTGATGTCGTTTAAAAAATAACAATGTTTATATTGTGTCATTCCAATTTTTGAGTAATAGAATATTGCTGCTGGAGCCGCTAATAAAATTAATTTAGCTTGTGGCGTTTCTAATTTTGTTCTACAAATCAACTCTTTTCCAATACCTTCTTTTTGATAAGCTACATCCACAGCTAAATCAGAAAGATAAGTGCAATATAAAAAATCGGTCAAGGAACGTGAAACACCAACTAACTTATTATTATGACGAGCAGTAATAATAAGGTTACCGTGCTCTAACATACTTTTTAAAATTTTCAAGTTATTAATTGGTCGTCGTTCACCAAGAGTTGAGTTTATAAGAACAGTTCTAAATTCTTCTACTGTAAGGTCGTTTTCGATGTTGTAAGTAATCATTATTGTCTAGCGGTTAAAGTCATCAATTGCTTTTACTAAAGAAGTGTTCTCTTCAACACATTGCTTTATATGCTCACGTTCTTCTTTTGTTCTGTTTTGATTCAGTCTAAAACACCCCAACCATTCATCTACTTCAATTTCAAAACCTATGATTGCGTCTAAACTACGCTCTAACGATGCTTTTGGATATTTCGATAAATCCATTTCTTTGGGCTGACCTTTTTCATAAATTCCCATTAATTTGTACAATGATTTTTCGAGCTTATCTCTACTCACAAATTCTAGTTTTCCTTTAGCGTGTACGATTTGATAATCATAAGTAGGAGTAATTTTTAGTTCTTCAGGATCTTTGGCATAAGCTGAAATATAACCTTGAGCTCCATAAAAAATAGCCAATACATTAGATTCGTTTTCTAAAGCTTTAGATTGTTCATTTGCTCTAGACATATGACCGACTAATATATATTTTGAACCGCGCTCTTCTATATACAGAGGAATATGAGTTGCTAAAGGATTTGTGTTTTTTGTAGAAACAAGTGTTGCAAATCCGTTAGATTTTACAAACTGTTTTAATATTGAAATATCTTCAATTCTGAATGGATTTGGACTATACATAAATTCACATATTTTAATTTCAAGCAAAAGTAATACCTTAGCGGACTACACAAGCAATCCACTTTTAATAATTTATATGTACCGGATATGATTCCTTATAAAACAACTATTGAGATAGATAGGACAATAAAAGTTCCTATTTATTTACAAATTTGCCAGCAATTAATATTTTTGATGAAAAATGGGGCTTTGCCACCAAATACTAAATTACCAGGAACGAGAACACTTTCGGAATTATTAAATGTACATCGAAAAAGTATTATTAGTTGTTATGATGAATTAATGTCGCAAGGTTGGATTGATGTTATTCCATCAAAAGGAGCTTTTGTTAGTAGCTCTTTGCCGATTACTGATATCGAGCCACAAAAGAAGAAGAATAATGAAGTTTCTGGATTTTCATTCGCTAAGAGAAGCCGTCTTAATTATGAAGAATCTTCTATTAACAAAGATTTCATTGCAATAAATGATGGACTTCCAGATACAAGACTAAGTCCAATAGAAGAAATTGCTTCAACATATAGAAATATTATAAAACGAAAACAACACAGAAACCTAGGATATGATTCTATTTATGGTAATTTAGAACTAAGAAAAGAATTAATAGTATACTTAAATGAAACTAGGGGTTTATCTGTTGATTTAGAACAAATTTTAATTACAAGAGGTAGCCAAATGGGAATTTATTTGGCTAGTCAGCTTATCGTCTCAAATAATGGAGAAGTTATTATTGGAAAAACAAATTATAAGTCAGCTAATGATACATTTACAGAAATTTCTGCTAACCTAAATAAAGTGGATGTTGATGAAAATGGTTTAAACACACATCAAATAGAAGTGATTTGTAAACATAAAAAGATAAATGCTGTATATGTAACTTCTCATCATCACCATCCTACAACGGTAGCACTTTCTCCGGAGAGAAGAATGCACTTACTAGATTTGGCAAATACCTACAAATTTGCCATAATCGAAGATGATTATGCTTACGATTTTCACTACGCTAATGCGCCAATTATGCCTTTAGCTAGTAATGATTTGTATGGCAACGTAGTTTATATTGGTTCTTTAAGCAAAACAATTGCACCTGCTATTAGAATAGGGTATTTAGTTGCAACAAAAGATTTTGTTAAAGAAGCAGCACAATATAGAAAGATTATAGACAGACAAGGAGACTCTTTGTTGGAGCTTACTATGGCATTTATGATTAAAGATAGAAGCTTGCAACGTTACAGTAAAAAAGCATTAAAAATATATAAGGAAAGACGTGATTTATTTTGTAAATTATTGAAAGAAAAATTAAGTGATTATATATCTTTTGAAGTCCCAGATGGTGGAATGGCAGTTTGGGTACAATTAGATAAAAAATACTCTTGGGATAGTATTAAGGATAAAGCTCTTAAAAAAGGATTAATACTAAACGATTGGAAAAAATACGATACGTCAACTCAAAATCACAACGGTATAAGAATGGGATTCGCTTCTTTGAATGAAGACGAAATAAAAAAAGCTATTATGATTTTAATAGATGTTTTTTTAGATTATAAAGTTTAATTTCATTTTTGAATAATCTAGTAACTAGCTATAAATACCTTCCATAATACCTAACAAAAAAATAGAATAGATTTAGTTCTACAGCTTAACATTAACCTAGCCATTTGAGTTTCTAACATTAAAGGTGAGTAGTTTATTTTTTAACAAAAGGTATAGTTACGGCAAGAGTTTTAGGGTAATCCCTATATATAAGAAAGTTAATAGGTTGCCCATTTTTATCCATTTCTAATTTTAAAAAATTAGGGTAATCTATAATTTTAAAAACATTATAGGATCAAGAACAAAAGTTATGTGTGAATTGATATATTGTCGATTTTTGTTTAAAAAACAGATTACTTGGATTCTTACATAGATTTATTGAAGGTTTTATTACAAGAATTATTAATTATACATTTTGATTTAACAAAACACGAAACAATTAAAGATACGCT
>CALLBA010000006.1:0-206673 GCA_938002045.1 Tenacibaculum soleae | reverse complement strand
ACCGTTAGAACTGTAGTTTAAACTAAATCAACTCAAATAATCCGACCCGTTTCCCTAAACCATAAAAGTGGCATAGCTCAAACCGTTTTCCCTGGCATAGTAAAACCGAAATGGGTGGCTTAAAACGAAGCGTAATAACCAGTATGGTGGGCTTGCATCCCGCAGGGTGAATATGCACGATACAAATTGTTGTGTTTTCGTTATTTATCCCACTCTTTTGCTTTCACAATTTTCAACCATTCTTTTTCCTCATTGGATAATGCTTGCAAATTAGCCTTGTATTCAGGTTTTGGTCTGTACCAGCTTTGTGATAAGTAATAATCTTGAATCAACTTAGTTTTAAAGACATAACCTTTAATAGCAAAAGGGAGGTTTCTTAATATTTTAAAAGAATTTTCATCGACAGAATTTGTACTTGTTTTGGTATTTATGTGTTTTGGTAAATTATGTAAACCATAGTCAAAAGAAGTATAATTATCCTTCATAGGTCCTCCTGATGAATACACAAAAAGTTCCCCGTTAGGTTTGAAATTTTCCTTATTGTAAATTATACCACCTGTATGTGTTATAAATTTAGTAAAATCATCACCAGAATTAAGGCTTCTTCCATTTTCAATTTTCCATTCATTTTTATCATTAAAAAAAGTGTTTTTTATATTGAAACTTTCATTTGATCCCATGTCAATGTTTAGCGTAAAATCATCTATTTGATTATTACCCCATCTATTTGCTGCGGTCAAAATATAATCAAAACTATATTTATCCATTATAGATCCTGACATATCAAATCTATACTTATGAGTGATCTTGTTTAATCCAGATTTGAAATTTGCGTTGAAATGATAGACATAGTAAAAATCAGGTTCATTTGAATTAAAATCATTGCCAATAACTTCATCTTCTGTCTTAGCATTAATTTCGTTATTTATATAATAATTTTCAGTATTTACTATGGAAGTATTAAATTTTAGCAATTCCCCATTCATTTTTACATTAAAATTGGATATATAAGGGTGGGCTCCATTTTTAGGATATCCATCAACATCTCCCGATGGAGAGGGAGCTTCGAATCCAACCAATATTTTTTTTGCTAATCCAGGATTAAAAAAAGTATAGTCAACTGTCACGTAGACATAGTCATTTTCTCCATCCATCTCTCTTAATATGGTCAATATTTCTTTCGTGACGCAAACCTCAGTTTCAGAAATCGGTATTAATTGATTTCCAGAAGCAAAATAGGCACCATCATTAGCAGAGACTTTTAGCGTTATCAAAATCAAAAAAGTGAATATTAATTTCTCCATATTTTATTTTCTAATGAAACACAACGGACTTGTGTATGAAATGTAGCGTGCAAAAAGACACTAACTTTTCGGATTAACACAGAGCCGAATTTTTATGTTTTGTTTTAATTTTTAGTTTTAAAAGCCAAATTAAAAATTTGGCGGTCTTTGTAAATAATCACGAAATTTTGGGTTAAGCAATTATTAGCTATGTTTTATACACCGTGTTGGCAGTAGTTTACTCTTCTTCAAATTCACTAAGCATTAACTTAATCATATCATCAATCTTTTTCTTTTCGTCTTTATTATAAGCATCTAATTCTAAGGTTAATTTCTGAGCATCCTTTAAGGGAATCTTTTTATTAGCTTGAATAAATGCAACACAGCCAAGAAATGAAATACCTTTTTTTTTCAGCTCAATAATTTTGGCAGAAAGCGATTTCAAGTCTTTAAATTCTGATTTTGTCGCTTCAATTTTTATCTCGTCTAAGTTCATTAAGTATAGGATTTATTCAACACATTTTTTATTACATCATTTGTGATTTGTTGTATTGGAAATTCCGCAATCAGATAAATGATATTCTCAGATTTAATTTTTTCATAGAGTTCAGTTTTTCTATGCCTAAGCCTCAATAGGTATACTGTTTTTTCATTCGAACAATAGAAATCAATTTCTTGGTTCTCTGAAAATTCAGTAGGTATTTGATGAATGTCAATTATTTTCCAATTATCAAATACTCTATCATATCCATTTTGATATTCCGCACGTTTTTCAAATTCGGTTATTGTTATTTTGGTAATTCTGACTAACGTCAATTTATTTTATTGATTATCAAAACTTTAAATTCTATTAAAATCTCCTCTTTTCTTGTCTCTTGACGTTAGCAAAGTACTAACAGTTTTGAGAACTATAGGGGATTACTGCCAACTGGTTATATTAAGAGATAAATTCTCTTTAATTCTTTTTCTTTTCCTGATAAAAGGAGTTTTTTTTCCTAATTATCGGTTAACAATATATAAAATAAATAAAAAATAGTAAGATTAAATCTTACTTTTATTTAAAAATAATGGAGGTAATGGTTCTTTTTGTAAATTAATTAAAATTGTATCTAATGGACTCTTTATTTCTAGTAAATCTTTTTTAGCAATATGTGTGTAAATCATTGTAGTTTCTGGTTTTGCATGCCCTAATAATTCTTGGATATGCCTAAGTCCGATACCGTTTTCTAGTAAATGTGTAGCGTAACTGTGTCGAAGTGTGTGCGGAGTTACATGTTTTTTTATACCTGCTAGGCGAGTAGAGGTGTGCAAAAATTTACGAATACTACTTTCGGAGTATCTTTTACCATTCGGGTTTTCTACAAAATATCGTTTAGGTAGGTATGTTTTTAAGTAATTATCTAACAAGGTTAAAAAGCTATCTGCTAAAATAACATACCGGTCTTTTCTACCTTTTCCGTTTCTTATAAATAATTGTTGCCTAGCGATATCAATATATTGTAACTCTAAATTTACCAACTCTCCAATTCGCAATCCGGCAGAATATAATAAGGCCAAAACGGCTCGATGTTTTAAGTTTTTGGTAACTTGTAATAAAGCAATTATTTCTTGTTGTGATAATACTGATGGTAATATTTTAGATCGTTTAGGTCTTTCTAATGAAAGTGAGTTTATATTGCAATCAGGATAAAAAACAATAAATAATTTTAAAGCGCTTATAAATTGTCGTTGTGAACTAATACTATAATTTCGGGCAATAAAAACAGTTTCAATAAATAGCTCAACATTTTTATTTGTAAGAGATTTTATTGGAGTTGGTTGAGCAAAATCAATAAAATCAGCAATAAAAGTAAAATAGGTCATTATGGTGCTTTCGCTATAACGTTTACCGCGTAAATATTTTACATAATTTCTAATAATTTCTTTATTATCTTCGGTAAGTGCGCGCTCAGTTTTTATGCCTCTGTGATATAGTTTTTTATAAACAGATGCGTCTACTTTTAAATCAGAAACATCTTTTAATAATTGTTGTATTTCACTAAAAGTTTCATCAGTAAAAACACTAACCCAACCACGTAAAGTTTTGCTCCAAGTAAATTTTTTTAAACTTCTAATTTTATTAATAATAACAGTGTTATATTTAAAAGTAAGTAATAAAACTACTTTTTTTCTATGCAATGTTTTTTTAGCAATAACAATAATTCTTTTAGACATTAATTTTTTCATATCATATCAAATATACAAAAAAATAATGAGTTAGTATATTGATTTTTAGTTGAGTATGTGTGTGTTTAGTGTACTGTGAAATCAAAAATAGATGCTTAAAATTGCATTCCTATTTTAAGGTTTAATATTCTTCCTGTCATGTAATTCGGTATTCCATATTGTTGTTTGCTATAAGCGTCTCTAACCCAAGTATTGGTTATAGAGTTTCTGATGTCAAAAATATTAAATAACTCTAAACCAGCAGTTAATTCCTTAAAATTCTTAAAGAAACCTGTTTGATTTTTCTTACTAGCATCGGTAAAAATATATGAAACGCCAACATCGGCACGTTTGTAGTCATTTAATCTATTTTGATATTGATATACATTTGAATAAGCAGGCGAACCTCCAGGAAGGCCAGTGTTGTAAACTAAATTCAAGTATGCTTTTAAATCTGGTAAATTAGGTACATAATCTTGAAATAAAACACCAAATTTTAAACGTTGGTCGGTAGGTCGAACAATATAGCCTTGGTTATTAATGTTTTCTTCAGTTTTTAAATACCCAAAACTAACCCAACTGTCATTACCTGGTACAAATTCTCCATTTAAACGAATATCTAATCCGTAGGCATATGCATTAGTAATATTGTCTGCCTTGTATCTAATACGAACATTATCTACCGAATACGAATTTACATCTGTTAAATCTTTATAATATAATTCGGTAATTAATTTAAAAGGACGTTGCCACATGGTGAAGCTGTACTCATTACCAGCAACTATATGAATAGATTTCTGGGCTTTTACCTTCGGATGAATTTGACCATTATAATCGCGTAATTCTTTGTATGATGGCGGTTGTGAATACCATCCACCAGAAATTCTGAAAAGCATATCTTTATCCCAATCTGGTTTTATTGCAAATTGTGCTCTTGGGCTAAAAGTAAATTGATTTTTAGAATTTAAAGAAGCTGATTTTACACTCCAATTTTGTGTTCTAACTCCAATATTCATCCAAATTTGATGATTTTTCCAAAATGTTTTTCTACTAAATTGTAAAAAGCTTGATATTCGATGAATATCAACATCATTTTCTACTCTGATGTTATTAAAAGGTTCAATAGGATGTGTAAATGGTTGGTAAGGTTGGTTGATGTTTGAATGGTGTGGCGGACGTACAGAAAAACCTAACGAATCGATAACTTCCCATTCGCGAATACGATTTTTAATATTTTCAGTTTGGTATTTTACGCCTGCTTTCCATTCATTTTTTCCGTCTTTTAAAGTTGCTTTTAATTGAATATTGCTTATTAGAGCATCTAAATCGTTTCGAGCATGATTTATTTGTGATCCAATACCTTGTGAAAAAGTTACTTCGCCAAAATTTTCTGAACCAATATTACTATCAACTTCACCTAAATTATATGAAGCAGCAATGTCAAAATATTCTTCTTCTTGCGTGTTAAATGAAGAGATAGTTCCTGTAATTGTTAAATTATCATTTAGTTTATAATCTGTAGAAAATGCACCAAAAAGTGTTTTAAATTGATCTTTTTCTTGTCCTTGATAATAAACAATTAGTTCTAACGGATTTGCAAGTGTACCAAAACGTGTTTTTCTAGTTAAAGGCTTGTAATTGTATTTGTTTAAAGAAAAATTACTTAAAAAATTTAAGGTTAGTTTTTCGTTTGCTTTATAAGATAAAAATGATTGTACATCTGTAAATGTTGGTTTAAAATTAACTTCAATCTGTTTACTATTAACAAACAAACTGTTATCACGATATCTAACACCAACAATGGCACTTAATTTATTATTTAAAAAAAGATCTTCAAAAGTAAAACTACCGCCTAATAAACTTAAATCTATTTTAGTGTTATTTTTAGTTGGTTTTCGATAAGTAATGTCTAAAACAGATGAAAGTTTATCGCCGTATTTTGCTTGAAATCCGCCTGCGGAAAAATCAATATTTTGAATCATTTGAGGATTGATGAAACTTAAGCCTTCTTGTTGACCTGATCGTATTAAAAACGGACGGTATACTTCAATACCATTTACATATACTAAGTTTTCGTCAAAATTACCACCACGAACATTGTATTGTGTGCTTAACTCGTTGTTATTACTAACGCCGGGTAAAGTCATTAAAATATTTTCAACTCCAGCATTAGCGCCAAGTATATTTTTAACTTTTTTGGTTTTAATTTTAGTAATTCCTTGGGCTTCTTTTTTACGGTTTTCAACAATAATTTCTTCTAACTCTTGCGATTTAAATTTTAAAGTAGGTGAGAAGTTAAAAATTTTTCTTCCTCGAGATGTAAATTTTTTAGTAACAGTTTTGTAAGAAACATGGCTAAAAGCAACGGTAACGGTTTTACGCATTGGTATGGTAAAAGAATAGTTTCCGTTAGTATTAGTTGTTGTTCCTTCTGATAAAAAAGATATGGTAACACCTTCTATCGGTATATTAAACTTATTGCTGACAACTCCTTTTATAATTGCAGTTTTTTGAGCAAAAACTATTGAAGGAAATAGTATTAATAGGAGTATTTTTTTCAATTTTTTTATTTTTTAAAAAAGGTAGAAGTCATTGTTTTTTTATTACCAACATTATCAGCAACTATAATTTTAAATATATGTTTACTCCCTACTAGTTTATTATCTGAAAAATTATAAGTAAGGATCCCTTTTTTATGATTAAATTCCATTAAAATCCATTTTCCATCGATAGTAGCAGTATAGTTTTTTATACCAGATCCTTTGTCTTTGATTTTTACTTTTAAGGTACTGTTTTTTGATATCCATTGCTTGTCTTTAAAGTTGTAACGATTAATGGTTGGTTTAACAGTGTCGTAAAGCAAGGTGTATTTTCCTAGTGTTTTAGTAGTTGTATATACTTTATCTATTTTCTTTTTAGTACTGGTGTACCTTGGGTATTTTGGGTTGGTAACATTTGCAATATATACTTGTTGTTTTTGTTTATCGTTTAAAAAAGAAGTGCCAAAAGTTAAGGTATACCTTTTATCTAAAGGAACTGTTTGGTTATGCACCTTTACAATTCCAGCACTCATCGAAAAGTCTAAAAAACAATCTTTATAAAAAGTGTTTTTAGGAAAAGCAACTGTAACATTATTTAACGTAAATTTTTGAAAATTTTTAGCAATAATTTTATAATTAGTAGTGTCTTTTTGTTGATAAACTAAATTGCTAGCTACTCCTTTTATAGGTATTTTAATCGAGGTGGTATTATTTTTTAAATCTTTTGCAATTATTTCAATATTATAATTTAGACCATTTTCAACCGTAATTTTACCATTATTTACTAAGTCTTCATATAAACTTAATCGGTTTGCAGTAACTTTGTGTGTTTTTTGAACCCTTTTTTTATAAGTTTTATAATGTTTGTAGTCAATTAATAAGTTTATGTATTTACTTTCGGCAAATGAAAAAGTTTCAACATCATGGTAATACACTCTGCTACCGTTCACTTTCATTTCAAGGCTATAAATTCCATTTTTATTTAAAGCTTCATCTAATCTGTCAAAAACACTTACTCCAAAACCAATAACACCGCTTGCGGTAATTTGTTCGCTTATAAAACTATTAGCGCTCAGTTTTTTAAACGAAATAGTAGTTTTTAAACTTGAATTATTTACTCTTGATTGTTCGTTTAAAGGATAAGCAATTAGTTTTTGTAATGTTGGAGGCGTGGCATCTTTAGGATTCATCCCAAAAAGTAAGGGATTTATAATATGCTCTGTTTTAGTATCTCTAATTTCATAATGTAAATGTGGTCCGCCCGAACTTCCTGTGTCACCAGTATAACCAATAAGTTGCCCTTTTTTTACAGGAAATTTTTGAGAGTCTGGAAATAAGTTCCCAGTTTGATAGTTCTTCTTTTTGTATTGAATCTGTTTTACGTATTTTTGAATGTTAGGGGCAAATTTTTTAAGATGTGCATAAACAGTAGTGTACCCGTTAGGATGTTTTATGTACATAGCTTTACCAAAGCCATATTGCGATACTTTTATACGAGAAACATATCCGTTAGCAGGCGCATAAATAGGAATGCCTTGTTTTCCTTGAGTTTTAATATCTATACCAGAATGAAAATGATTACTCCTTAGCTCTCCAAAAGTACCCGATAAAATAATTGGTATTTTTAAAGGAGAAGAAAAATAGTTTTTAGGATATTGCTTTTGCGCGTTTCCTATATAAAAAAATAGTAAAAAAATAGTAGAAAAGTAAAATTTCAAATCACAGCGGTTTTATACAAAATTACTAAAAATATACGAAACACTTATAGGGTTTAAAATCAGTACTTTGTTAAAAAACAACAAAAGAGTTGCTATTTAAAATCTATATTAATAACTTTGTAAATATAGTTTTATTCTCAAAAAATAAATGAGTAACCCTTTAGAAGCAATTCATTTACTGGAAGATAAGTTAAAAAAGCTACTATCTAGGTACGAGTTTTTAAAAGAAGAAAACCAGGTATTGCTTCAAAATAATGCAAGGTTACACGTTTTATTACAAGAGAAAGCGCAAGAATTAAATACAAAGCATGAACAATATAAATTGCTGAAACTTGCTAAAACTATAGAGGGCAGTAATGAAAATACAAGAGAAACAAAACTCAAAATAAATACATTAGTTCGAGAGATTGATAAATGCATCGCTCTTTTGAATTCATAAAAAGTTCTTTACATGGCAAAAATAAAAGTTAATGTTGTAATTGCAGGAAGAACGTATCCGTTAAGTGTTAATAACACCGATGAAGAGCAAGGAATGCGTACGGCAGCAAAAAACATTAATGATTTAATTGCTAAGTTTGAGCAAAATTATGCGGTAGCTGATAAACAAGATGTGCTGGCAATGAGCGCATTGCAATTTGCATCTAAATCAGAAATAGTATCTTTAAACAATACTAAACAATCTACCGAAATATTAAATAAAATAAGTGATTTAACTAACTTGTTAGATAAACATTTATAACGTTCTTTAAAATACATTATTAATATACTGCCTACATTAGTACATTGTTTGTTAAACTCAACACTATTTATTTAGAAAGGATGAGTCTTGGTTAGTAAAGCATGCCGATTTAATTTCGGATCCTTGATAAACCAGTTAGTCCTAAACCTGTTTTTTTGGAGTTTATAAAACCCTATTGATGTAGGCTTTTTTTATACAATCAAATTAAAATTATGGATGGAATATTATTTCCTGTGTTGGCAGGAATTATAGGGGTAGCAATAGGTTTTTTTATTGCTAAAATATTAGAAAAATCAAACGCTAATAAATTAATACAAGAAACAAGAAAAACAGCTCGGAATATTGTAAAAGAAGCTAAGATAGAGGCAGATGCAATAAAGAAAGATAAAATATTACAAGCTAAAGAAAAGTTTATTGAATTAAAATCAGAGCATGAAAAGGTTATTTTTTCGAGAGAGAAAAAAATGTCTGATGTTGAAAAAAGAATAAGAGATAAAGAAAGTCAAGTTTCTTCTGAATTAGATAAAAATAAAAAATTAAATAAATCTGTAGAAAAGAAAGCAGCAGATTTTGATTATAAATTAGACTTTTTAGATAAAAAAGAATCTGAATTAGAAAAATTACATAAACGTCATGTAGATATGCTAGAACAAATTTCTGGTTTATCTGCTGAAGATGCAAAAACAGAATTAGTATCATCTTTAAAAGATGAAGCTAAAGCAGATGCTATGTCGTTTGTACAAGATACAGTTGAAGAGGCTAAAATGACAGCACAGCAAGAGGCTCGTAAAGTTGTTTTAAATACTATTCAAAGAGTAGGAGTAGAGCAAGCTGTTGAAAATTGTGTGTCAGTTTTTAACTTAGAATCAGATGATGTTAAAGGGCGTATTATTGGTCGTGAAGGACGTAACATACGTGCCTTAGAGGCAGCAACAGGAGTAGAAATTATTGTAGATGATACTCCAGAAGCAATTATATTATCTTGTTTTGATCCTGTTCGTAGAGAAATTGCTCGTTTATCAATGCATAAATTAGTTACAGATGGTAGGATTCATCCAGCGCGAATTGAAGAGGTTGTTAAAAAAACAGAAAAACAAATTAGTCAAGAAATAATAGAAGTAGGTAAACGCACGGTTATCGACTTAGGGATACATGGATTACATCCTGAATTAATTAAAATTGTAGGGCGTATGAAATATCGTTCTTCATATGGTCAAAACTTATTACAGCACTCTCGTGAAGTTGCAAACTTATGTGGTATTATGGCTGCCGAAATGGGCTTAAATGCAAAAGCAGCTAAACGAGCAGGTTTATTACACGATATTGGTAAAGTTCCAGAAACTGAAAGTGAGTTGCCACATGCTTTATTAGGAATGCAATGGGCTGAAAAATTTGGTGAAAAACCAGATGTATGTAATGCTATTGGTGCTCACCATGATGAAATAGAAATGAAGAGTTTATTATCACCAATTGTACAGGTTTGTGATGCTATTTCAGGGGCAAGACCAGGAGCGCGCCGCCAAGTATTAGATTCTTATATTCAACGTTTGAAAGATTTAGAAGATATTGCTTTCGGATTTAATGGTGTGCAAAAAGCGTATGCAATTCAAGCAGGACGTGAATTGAGAGTAATGGTAGAAAGTGCTAAGGTAAATGATACTAAAGCGGCAGAATTATCATTTAATATCTCGCAAAAAATACAAAATGATATGACTTACCCAGGTCAAGTAAAAGTTACAGTTATTCGTGAAACAAGAGCTGTTAATGTAGCTAAGTAATAGCAGGTAAAAATGCAATAAAAAACCTCATCATAATTGATGAGGTTTTTTATTTATCTATTTCTTTTAGATTTATCTGAAGCTTTTTTTATTTAATTTTTTATAGTTTAAAATAAAATAGATTATTTACTCTAAATTAAAGAGTTTAACATATTAGTGAAGAAAATTATATTATTATTCAGGAAATTTATCTCGAATTTTATCTAAACTTAAATTATGGATACTTCCAATATGAGAATGCTTCTTTGAAGTATCTGGTTTGTATGTTCCATTTTCAACTTTAGTACCAATATCCTTATAAGCATCTCTGTAAGTCATTCCGTTTTCTACTAATGTATTCATATTATCAACCGTAAATAAAAATTTGTATTTTTCATCATTTGGATTTACATCTTTAACAATAATTTGTTTGATTGAAAAATTAAAAATTTCTAAAATATTTTTAACTTCTTCAAAAGCAGCCATCATATTTTCTTTTAATAATTGAAAATCTCTATGATAACCACTTGGCAAATTATTAGTAATTAAAATCATTTCAGTTTGCAATGCCTGTATTTTATTACATTTACCTCTAATTAACTCAAATACATCTGGATTCTTTTTATGAGGCATAATACTACTTCCTGTGGTTAACTCATCTGGAAAGGAAATAAATCCAAAATTTTGACTCATATACAAGCAAATATCCATCGAAAAACGAGCTAAGGTGTTACATAACCCGCCCAAAGCTGCTGAAATTGTTCGTTCACTTTTACCTCTGCTCATTTGTGCTGCAACTACATTGTATTTTAAGGTAGAGAAGTTTAATTCTTGTGTTGTAAAATCTCTATCAATCGGAAAAGAACTTCCGTAACCAGCAGCAGAGCCCAAAGGGTTTTGATCTACCACTTTAAAAGCGGCTTCTAACAAATATATATCGTCTATTAATACTTCGGCATAGGCAGAAAACCACAAGCCAAAAGAAGAGGGCATTGCTACTTGTAAATGTGTATAACCAGGTAATAAATTGTCTTTGTATGTTTCTGATAAACCTAAAAGAGTTTCGAATAAAGTATTCGTTTGTTTAATTACGTCAGCTATGTTCTGTTTGTAATATAAATGTAAGGCAACTAAAACTTGGTCGTTTCTAGAACGAGCAGTATGAATTTTTTTTCCAACATCTCCATACTTTTTAGTTAACTCAAATTCAATTTTAGAGTGTATATCTTCAAAGTTATTTTCAATTACAAATGTGTTATTTTCGATTTGATGTTTCATTTCATCAAGACCTTCTTCTAATTTTTGTAATTCATCTGAATCGATTATTGCAATTTTATACAACATTTTAGCATGAGCCAAAGATGCTTGTACATCATATTTAGCTATATGCATATCAATTTCTCTATCGTTTCCGACTGTAAATTGTTCTATTTTTTTATCTATGCTTAATCCTTTATCCCAAAGTTTCATATTATAATATTTTTTGTCTGATTGTGTTCAGTCGAGATCTAATTGACATTAAAACTTCTCAAATGAGTTTGAATTGATATTATTTTTAAACTATTACTTTATTTAATAAATTGATATAAATTTCAATTCCTTCTTCAATTTCATGTAAATGAATAAATTCATTTGCTGTGTGCGAACGAGTGCTATCACCAGGGCCTAATTTTAAAGAAGGACAACTTAATACAGACTGATCTGATAGGGTAGGAGAGCCATAAGTTTTTCTTCCTAAAGAAATACCTGCTTTTATCAATTCATGATTAATCGGAATTGAAGAAGAACTCAATTTTATTCCACGAGGTTTAATAGTATCACAAGGAGATTCTTTTTGTAGAATATTTACAATTTCTTGATTTGTATATTTATCATTAACACGCACATCAACAACTAGTTTTACTTCTGAAGGAATTGCATTATGTTGCTTACCTGCATTTATTTGTGTAACAGTCATTTTTACATCACCTAAAGCATCTGACGATTTTTTAAATTGATAATTTTCAAACCACTTTAAAACATTAATACTATTATAAATGGCATTATTGGTATTTGGGTGTGCAGCATGACTTGGAGTACCTTTAACTATAGCATCAAAAACAACCAATCCTTTTTCGGCAACTGCTAAATTCATTAAAGTTGGTTCGCCAACAATAGCAACATCAATATTCGGAATGATAGATAGCATACTATTTAAACCATTATCACCACTACTTTCTTCTTCTGCAGATGCTACAATTACTAAATTATATGTTAGTTTTTTTTTATGATAAAAGTGAGTAAAAGTTGCTAATAGTGAAACTAAACAACCACCTGCGTCATTACTTCCTAAGCCATATAATTTTCCATCTTCAATAATTGCCTTAAAAGGATCTTTTGTGTAGCCATTATTAGGTTTTACGGTATCGTGATGTGAATTTAAAAGTAAGCTAGGTTTACTTTCATCAAAATATTTATTAATAGCCCAAACGTTATGTACATTTCTTTTAAAAGGAATATTGTTACTAATAAACCAACTTTCTAAAAGCAGTGCTGTTTGGTTCTCTTCTGATGAAAAAGAAGGCGTTTCTATTAATTTTTTTAATAATTCGATCGCATCAAGCGTTAATTCTCGTTGTGTTTTCATTACGCTTGTATTGTTGTGAATTTTGAATTCTGATTGTATAACATTTCTGGTTTTCCGATACAAACTTTATGCACTTGCTGATTGATTGCATGGAAACAGTTATTCATTTTTGGTAACATTCCGTCTGCAATAATGTTCTTTGCCAATAATTCTTCATATTTTTTTGTAGTAATATTTTCTACTACAGAATCATCATTGTTTATATCTAATAAAACACCATTTTTTTCAAAACAGTAATACAATTCTGTTTGATGTTTCTTAGCAAAACCGATAGCTAATTCTGAAGCAATGGTGTCTGCATTGGTGTTTAACAATTGCCCATTATTATCATGAGTGATGGCGCAAAAAACAGGTGTAACGCCTATGTTTAACAATGTATTTAAGACAGTAGTGTCTATATTAATTATATCGCCAGCAAAGCCATAATCTATTTCTTTTACAGGTCTTTTTACTGAAAGAATTGTATTGCCATCAGCACCTGTAAAACCAAGAGCATTGGTTGATTTTTGTTGTAAAGAAGCTACGATTGTTTTGTTTATTTTTCCTGCATAGACCATCGTAATTATATCTAATGTTTCTGTATTTGTTATTCTTCTACCATTAACCATTTTAACTTCTACATTCATTTGTTGTGCTAGTTTTGTGGCCAATTTACCGCCACCATGTACTAATATTTTTTGGCCTTCAATTTTAGAAAACTCAATAAGAAAATTATCTAATGCTATTGGATTGTCTATAATATTACCTCCTATTTTTATAATTTTTAATGTTTTCATTTTATATGTTTTCTAATATTTTTTTCAATACAATTTGTGCTGCATACGTTCTGTTATTAGCTTCATGAATTACCACAGAATTGTTACTGTCTAACACACTATCTTCAACTACCACATTTCTTCTAACAGGTAAACAATGCATAAACTTAGCTGTACCTAATTTTTCTTTTGTAAGCATCCAATTTGGATCTTGAGAAGTAATTTTTCCATAATCAGTATAGTTACTCCAGTTTTTTACATATACAAAATCAGCATTTTTAAGTGCTTCTTCTTGATTATGATTAATAGGCGTGTTTTTTGTGATTTCAGGATTCAATTCATAACCTTTCGGATGCGTAATAGAAAAATCAACAGCTGTTTCTTGCATCATTTTAACAAACGAATTAGCAACAGCGTGAGGCAAAGCTTTCGGGTGCGGAGCCCAAGACAATACAACTTTTGGCTTTAGTTTTGTTTTTAACTCTTCAATGGTAATTGCATCGGTTAAAGCTTGTAATGGATGCGCTGTTGAACTTTCCATGTTTACAACTGGAACTGTAGCATATTTTATAAAGCTATTTAATATGAATTCAGACTCATCTTTTTCTTTATTTTTTAAGGATGAAAATGCTCTTATAGCTATAATGTCTGCGTATTGAGAAATTATTTGAGCAGCCTCCTTTACATGTTCAGATGAATTTAAATTCATAACCGTACCATCTTCAAATTCTAAATTCCAAGTATCGTTAACATTTAATACCATTACTTGCATTCCTAAATTTTTCGCTGCTTTTTCGGTACTTAATCTTGTTCTTAAACTGGAATTGAAAAATAACATTACAAGAGTTTTATGTTTTCCTAAATTTTCAAATAGAAAGGGGGTTTCTTTTAATTGAATTGCTTCTTGAATTATATCAGAAACATTTTCAATATCGTTTATTGTGGTGTATTTTTTCATGATAATGCTTTTTTTAAAGCTTCAAAAAACACATCAATATGTTGTTTTTTGATTGTTAACGGAGGTAAAATTCTTAATAAATTAGGATTTTTAGCACTTCCTGTAAATATGTGATGCTTAAAAATTAGCTCTTTTCTTAAATTTGCAATCGGGAAATCAAATTCTAACCCAAGCATTAAACCTCTTCCTTTTATTGATTTTATTTGTGAAATTTTATTTGCTTTTTCTTTAAAGTATGCCGAAATTTCATTTACATTTTTCATCAATTTTTCTGATTCAATAACTTCTAAAACAGACAAAGAGGCCACACAAGCTAAGTGATTTCCACCAAAAGTGGTTCCTAATAAACCATAAGAAGCTTCAATTGAAGGATGAATTAAAATTCCGCCAATAGGAAAACCATTTCCCATCCCTTTTGCCATTGAAATAATATCTGGGGTAATATTGTGTTTTTGAAAAGCAAAGAAATCACCAGTTCTTCCAAAACCAGATTGTACTTCATCGGCTATAAACAAAGCTTTGTATTGTTTACATAATTTATATAAACCTTGATAAAAAGTAGTAGTACTTTCATATAAACCACCAACTCCTTGAATACATTCAATAATTACAGCACAAATATCTTTTTTTTGTAAAGCTTTTTCTACAGATTGTAAATCTCCTAATTCGAAAAATTCAACCTCTTGTTGTGCATTAATTGGCGCAACAATTTTAGTGTTATCTGTAGCAGCAACCGCAGCAGATGTTCTACCATGAAAACCATTTTTAAAAGCAATAATTTTCTTTTTATTGGTATGAAAAGAAGCTAGTTTTAAAGCGTTCTCATTTGCTTCAGCTCCTGAATTGCATAAAAACAATTGATAATCGTTACAATTAGATTGCTTTATTAACTCATCAGCTAATTTTGTTTGTAACGGATTTTGAATTGAGTTACTGTAGAAGCCCAAATTACTTACTTGATTACTGATATTCTTTACATATGTTGGGTGAGAATGTCCAATAGAAATAACAGCATGCCCTCCGTATAAGTCTAAATATTCTGTACCATTTTCATCATACACATTAATATCTTTTGCTTTTACGGGAGTAATATCAAAAAGTGAATATACATTAAATAAACTCATAATTGTTCAGTTTTTATGGTGTTAATTTTATTATATGAGGTAACCATTCCTTGTATTAATGAAGAACTTAACCCTTGGTGTTCCATTTCATTTAATCCTTCAATAGTACAGCCTTTAGGCGTTGTAACTTTATCTATTTCTTGTTCTGGATGATTTCCTGTTGTAATTAATAAGTTTGCAGCACCATCACAAGTATGCATGGCTAATTCTTGTGCTTCTTTGGCATCAAAACCTAATTGAATAGCAGCCTGAGTAGTTGCTCTTATCATCCGCATCCAAAAAGCAATTCCGCTTGCACAAACTACGGTTGCAGCTTGCATTTTAGATTCTGGAATAACAATAGAAGTTCCTAGTCTGTTAAAAACAGCTTCGGCTACTTTTATTCTTTCCAATCCTTTGATGTTTCCACACAAACAAGTCATCGATTTACCAACGGCAATTGCAGTATTAGGCATTGCTCTAATAATAAAATTATGAACTCCAACAACCTCTTCAATTTGAGTAATTGAAAAACCAGTAATGGTAGAAATAATAATGTGATTCTCTTTTAATAGAGGCTTAATATCATTTAAAATTTGTTTTAAATGTGCTGGTTGAATAGCTAGAATAATGATGTCTGAATTTATAACAGCTTCAGAGTTATTAGTTGTTAAACTAACATTTTTATATCCTTCAAATTCTTTAATAGTATCTAGTTTTCTTCTTGTTAAATACAAAGAAGTTATAGCATTGGTTGTTATTAATCCTTTTGCAATAGATTTTCCTAAATTCCCTGTACCTATAATTGCTATTTTCATGTTTTATGTTTTTTGTGGCTTTTCGAGCACAGTCGAGAGTTCTCAACTCCGCTCGAATTGATATTTCGTTTTCTAAAAATAAGTTGCTTTTAAATTTAGTCCTGCTGTTTCCTCAAACCCGAACATCAAATTCATGTTTTGTACTGCTTGCCCAGAGGCTCCTTTTAATAAATTATCAATAACACTTGTTATAAGTAATTTATTTTCATGCTTGTGTAAGTGAATTAAACACTTGTTGGTATTCACTACTTGCTTTAAATGTATTTCTTTATCTGAAATAATAGTAAAATTAGCATCTTTATAAAACTCTTTATAAAGTGTTTTTGCTTCATCTAAAGTTCCTTTAAAATAGGTGTAAGCCGTAGCAAAAATTCCTCTAGAAAAATCACCTCTATTTGGCATAAACACAATTTGAGAGCTAAAATTAGTTTGTAACGTTTTTACAGATTCATTGATTTCTCCTAAATGTTGATGTGTAAAAGGTTTGTAATATGAAAAATTATTATCTCTCCAAGTAAAATGAGTTGTTGCAGTTAATGACGTACCTGCACCAGTAGCACCTGTTACAGCATTTACATGTATATCGTTAGTAACTAAATTTTCATTAGCTAATGGAAGCAATGCTAATTGAATTGCAGTAGCAAAACAACCAGGGTTTGCAATGTATTTTGCTTTTTTTATTTTGCTTTTTTGTAGCTCAGGTAAACCATAAACGAAGTTTTTTTCTTGAAAAACAGTATCTTTTTTTAATCTAAAATCATTTCCTAAATCAATAATTTTTGTAGCATCAGAAAAAGTATTATTTTCTAAAAACTTCTTAGAATTTCCATGACCTAAACATAAGAACAACACGTTAACATTAGGATTAATTGTATTCGTAAAATTCAACTCTAAACTACCAATTAAATCTTGATGAATATTGCTTATTTTATTTCCTGCGTTTGAGGTACTAAACACAAAGTTTATTTCAACTTTTGGGTGATTTATTAATAATCTAATTAACTCGCCAGCTGTATAACCAGCGCCTCCTATAATTCCTGCTTGTATCATTTTTTAAGAATTAACTTGTTGATATATTTTGTTTTGATTACCTAGAATTTTAATAAAACCTTTTGCATCATTTGCAGTCCATGTTTTATTTTCTTCTCCATAACTTCCAAATTCTGGATTCATTAAATCATGTTTTGAAGTAATACCGTCTAATTGAAAATGATATGGTTTAAGAGTTATAGATACTTCACCTGAAACTTTAGCTTGACTATTTTCTAGAAAAGCTTCGATATCTCTCATAACGGGATCTAAATATTGGCCTTCGTGTAAATGCATTCCGTAAAAACTAGACAAATATTCTTTATGTTGTAATTGCCATTTAGTAAGGGTGTGTTTTTCTAATAAATGATGTGCTTTAATTGAAATTAGCGCGGCTGCAGCTTCAAAACCAACTCTTCCTTTAATTCCAACAATGGTATCACCTACATGAATATCTCTACCAATAGCATATTTAGATGCTAATTCATTTAATTTTTGAATGTTATTTTGTGGAGAATCAATGATAGAGTCCAAAGCAATGAATTCGCCATTTTTAAAAGTCATTTTTACTTTTTCCTCTCCGTTTTTTTCTAATTGAGATGGATATGCTTTTTCAGGTAATGCTTTATCAGAAGTTAACGTTTCTTCTCCGCCAACACTTGTTCCCCATAAACCTTTATTTACTGAGTATTTTGCTTTTTCCCAAGACAAGTCAATTCCATTATCTTTTAGGTATTGTATTTCTTCTTGTCTAGAGAGTTGTTGATCTCTAATTGGTGTGATAATTTCAATTTCAGGAGCAATAGTTTGAAAAATCATATCAAAACGTACCTGATCATTTCCTGCTCCAGTACTTCCGTGAGCAATATATTTTGCATTAATACTTTTAGCATATTTTGCAATTTCTATTGCCTGAATAATCCTTTCTGCACTTACAGATAAAGGATATGTATTGTTTTTTAATACATTTCCGTAGATTAAATATTTTACTACTTTTTGATAAAATGTAGCGACAGCATCAATATTCTTATAAGTAGTAACTCCCATTTTATAGGCGTTTTTTTCAATATCTTGAATTTCAGTATTTGTAAATCCACCTGTATTTACGCTAACAGCATGAATTTCATATCCAGCTTTAGATAAGCTAACGGCACAATATGATGTATCTAAACCTCCGCTGTATGCAATGACTAATTTTTTCATTTTTTATATTTTTTTAAGAAAAGGCTTTCTTTAATTCTCTTTAATCTTTGAAAAACTTTTTCTTTAATTTTTACTTTAGTGTTGTTTTTTTCTTTGATTGATGGATCGTATAACATGCCTGTACATAAACACATTTGTTGTTTTGTTCTTTGTAAAACGTCATAGTTTTTACAGGTTTGACAGCCTTTCCAAAAAGATTGATCATTTGTTAATTCTGAAAAAGTAACAGGTTTATATCCTAAATCGCTATTTAATTTCATGACAGGTAAACCTGTTGTTATTGAAAATACTTTTGCTGAAGGAAACTTTGTTCTCGAATGTTCAAAAACGGTTGCTTTTATTCTTTTAGCGAGCCCTTGTTTTCTATAATTAGGATGCACAATTAATCCTGAATTGGCAACAAATTTTCCATGACTCCAAGATTCTATGTAACAAAACCCCGCAAAATTATTGTCTTCTAAAGCAATAACAGCATTGCCATTTTCCATTTTAGAAATAATATATTCAGGTGTACGCTTAGCAATTCCTGTACCTCTAATATTAGCAGATTCGGTAATAGTGTCACAGATAATTTTTGCGTATATACTATGTGATTTATTAGCAATAACAATTTCCATTGTTCTTGATTTTAAATAATACCAATATGATTTTTGTAAACACTTAAGTGTTTGATAGGTATTGTGTTATTTGAAATAAATTGATTGTTTGAAAAGAAGAACCGGACTCACCTAGGTTCAATAAATTAGATAGCACCCAAAGGGCGACGGCGGAAAATAGGGCGTACAATTGCGGGGCTATTCGAAAGAATAACTACAGATACTATTGATATGAATTTGAAATTGTACAAAGAATAAAAAAATAAAAATTACGTATAAAGAAATATTTGTTTGCTTTTAACTGCGACGGCGAAAGCGAACAAATGTACTGGGAACAGTACTACGTATTTTATTTTTTTGTGTAATCATATTGCAAACATATAAATTAATTTTAAATTATTAGAAAATAATTAGGATAATTAAAAAATAAATTTCAATATTTGCCTATCGTTTTTTTATAAATGGAGATTAAAGCAAAAATGAACAAACAAATTTTAAATATTATTTCTATTGTAGTCATTGTAATTATTTTACAAGGATAAAGGAAGTATATTTAAAAAAATAAATATTATAAGGCTTCCTAAATTTTTAGGAAGCCTTTTTTATTACAACAAAATGAATCAAATTTTAAATATTATCGCATTAATTATTGTCATTATTAGCTCACCACCGAGTTGATACAGATGTTTATTGCTATACAATAAAAAACCTGTGTCAATTTTGACACAGGTTTTTTTTATGTGTTGAATAGTATATATGTTGTTTTTTTAAATTATTGATAATTAAATAATTAAGTGTTTTTGTTATCAGATAGGCATCATTAAAATAAAAAGTAAATAGAATTAATAAAGAAACAATAAAATAATTTTGAATATTAAAATAAAAAGAAAATGTATTACAACGAAGAAAGTGTGATTTTTTACGATGGAGAGTTTATCAAAGCAAAAGATGCTACATCAAATCCATACAGTCAAAGCTTGCATTATGGTAATGGAGTTTTTGAAGGCATAAGAGCTTACAAAACGAATGAAGGTACTAAAGTGTTTAAATCTGAAGAGCATTATAAACGACTTAAATACGGAGCTGAAGTAATGAGTATTGAGTTTAATTATACTGAAGAAGAGCTTACACGATTAACATATGAGTTGTTAGAAAAAAATAATTTACAAGATGCATATATCCGACCTCTAATTGTAGCAGGTGAAAATATGGGGGTCTTTTCAGCTAAAGATTCTCAATTAATTATACAATGCTGGGAATGGGGTAAATTAATGGGAAATAAACTATTAAGAGTTAAAACATCTAAATTTCAACGTCCAAACCCTAAATCATGTTTTGTTGAAGCAAAAGTAACAGGGCATTATACCAATTCTATTTTAGCATCAAATGAAGTGAAAGCGGCAGGTTATGATGAAGCTCTGTTATTAGACATGAATAATAATGTTGCCGAATGTTCTGGAGCAAATATATTTATGGAGAAAGACGGGAAATTATATACGCCTCCTAAAGGTCATATTATGGCAGGTATTACACGATCAACAGTAATTGATTTATGTAAAGAAAATAGAATTCCACTAGAAGAAAAGCATGTCACTTTAGAAGAATTAAAAAATATGGATGCTTGTTTTTTTACAGGAACAGCAGCCGAAGTTGTAGGGTTAGAATCATTAGATGAGTATCATTTCCCATTAGCATGGGAAAAATCACACGGATATCAATTAATGAAATTATATAAAAACGAAGTATTAGGATTACGTAATAAACGTAAAGCAAGTTAAAATGAAATTAAACAAACACAGTAGTAGGTTAACACAAGATGAATCTCAACCAGCATCACAAGCAATGTTGTATGCAGTTGGTTTAACAGATGAAGACATGAGTAAAGCTCAAGTTGGTATTGCAAGTACTGGCTATGATGGTAACCCATGTAACATGCATTTAAACAATTTAGCAGCCGAAGTTAAAGTTGAAACAAAAATTGCAGGTTTAGTTGGTTTAGGATTTAATACAATTGGAGTTTCTGATGGGATTTCGATGGGAACTTCAGGAATGAATTACTCGTTAGCTTCAAGAGATATTATTGCCGATTCTATAGAAACGGTTATGAATGCTCAAAGCTATGACGCATTAGTATCGGTAGTTGGTTGTGATAAAAATATGCCCGGAGCAGTAATCGCAATGTTGCGTTTAAACCGTCCATCAATTATGATGTATGGAGGAACAATTGCTTCTGGAAACTACAAAGGAAAGAAATTAAATATTGTTTCTGCTTTTGAAGCTTTAGGGCAAAAAGTAGCAGGAGAAATAGAAGAGGATGAATATAGAGAAATTATAAAAAGAGCAATTCCTGGTGCAGGTGCTTGTGGTGGTATGTATACAGCAAATACTATGGCATCAGCAATAGAGTGTATGGGATTTGCACTACCATATAATTCATCAATACCAGCAGAAAATCCTAATAAATTATCTGAAGCAGAAAGAACAGCTTTGGCTATTAAAAATTTATTAGAATTAGATTTAAAACCTTTAGATATTATATCTAAAAAGTCTTTAGAAAACGCAATGGCATTAGTAAATGCTTTAGGAGGTTCTACCAATGCTGTATTGCACTTTTTAGCAATAGCTCATGCTGCTGATATTGATTTTACGTTAGATGATATTCAAAAGGTAACAGATAGAACTCCTTTAATTGCAGATTTAAAACCATCAGGAAAATATTTAATGGAAGATGTTCACTCAATAGGAGGTACGCCTGCTGTAATGAAGTATTTATTAGATAATGGTTATTTACATGGTGATTGTTTAACTGTTACGGGAAAAACATTAGCTGAAAACTTAGCAAATGTTGAAGCAATGGAGTTTGAAGATCAAGATGTAATTCATCCAAAAGATAAAGCTTTAAAAACATCAGGAAATATCCAAATAATCTATGGAAACTTAGCTTCTGAAGGAGCGGTTGCTAAAATTTCAGGAAATGAAGGATTACTTTTTGAAGGAAAAGCAGTTGTGTATGATGGAGAACAGGCAGCAAATACAGGTATTTCTAACGGAGAAGTAGAAAGAGGTAATGTGGTTGTAATTAGATATGTTGGGCCAAAAGGAGGACCAGGAATGCCAGAAATGTTAAAGCCAACTTCGCTTATTATGGGGGCAGGCTTAGGTAAATCGGTAGCATTAATTACCGATGGTCGTTTTTCAGGAGGAACTCACGGATTTGTAGTTGGGCATATTACACCTGAAGCACAATCTGGAGGAACAATTGGTTTACTTAAAACAGGAGATAAAATTAGAATTAGTGCAGAAGACAATTCTATAAATGTATTACTTTCTGATGAGGAATTAGCAGAAAGAAAAGCGCAATGGGTAACACCTGCATTAAAGCATAAAAAAGGAATATTATACAAATACGCAAAAACAGTAGCGTCAGCATCTAAAGGGTGTGTAACTGATGCATTTTAATAGCTGAAATTATGAATACAAAAACGCAAACAAAACCTGAAACAGTTTCAAAGCAGAAAATACATATCTCTGGAGCAGAAGCTGTTGTTAAATGCTTACTTGAAGAAGGAGCAGATTTAATTTATGGATATCCTGGTGGGGCAATTATGCCAGTATATGATGAGCTATACAAATATCAAGATAAAATTAATCATGTGCTTACTCGCCATGAGCAAGGAGCTACGCATGCAGCACAAGGATTTGCAAGGGTAACTGGTAAAGTTGGTATAGCAATAGCAACTTCTGGACCTGGAGCTACGAATTTAATTACTGGTATTGCTGATGCACAAATAGATTCTACACCGATGGTATGCATAACAGGTCAGGTAGCTTCTCATTTATTAGGATCGGATGCTTTTCAGGAGACTGATATTGTTGGTATTTCTACTCCAGTAACTAAATGGAATTATCAAATAACAAAAGCTTCTGAAATTCCAGAAATTTTTGCAAAGGCATTTTATATAGCAAAATCAGGTAGACCAGGCCCTGTGTTAATTGATATAACAAAAGATGCGCAATTTGATACTTTTGATTTTGAATATGAAAAATGTACTTCAGTACGTAGTTATAAAGCAAAACCAACGGTAAATTTTGAAGAAGTAAAAGCTGCGGCATCTTTAATAAATAAAGCTAAAAAACCTTTAATAGTTTTTGGTCAGGGTGTTATTTTAGGAGAAGCAGAAGCAGAGTTTAAGAAGTTTATAGAAAAAGCAAATATTCCGTCAGCATGGACAATTTTAGGATTGTCAGCATTACCAACAGAACATGAATTAAATGTTGGTATGGTTGGAATGCATGGTAATTATGCGCCTAATAAATTAACAAACGAATGTGATTTATTAATAGCTGTAGGAATGCGTTTTGATGACCGTGTTACAGGAGATTTAAGTAGATATGCTAAACAAGCAAAAGTAATTCATTTTGAAATAGATCCTGCTGAAATTGATAAAAACGTAAAAGCAGATGTTGCTGTTTTAGGTGATGTTAAAGAGAGTTTAGCACAAATATTACCGCTAATTAATGAAAATAAACATGATCAATGGTTAGAAGAGTTTACAAAACTAGAAGCTATTGAATATGAAAAAGTAAAGAAAGAAGATTTATACCCGACCAAAGATGGTTTAACAATGGCTGAGGTTTTAAAGGAAATAAATATAGCTTCAGGAGGAGATGCGATTATTGTCTCAGATGTTGGGCAACACCAAATGTTTGCATGTCGTTACGCTAAATTTAACAAAACTAAAAGTAATGTTACTTCAGGTGGTTTAGGTACAATGGGCTTTGCATTACCAGCTGCAATTGGAGCTAAAATGGGAGCACCAGAAAGAGAGGTTGTGATGATTGCTGGAGACGGAGGTTATCAAATGACAATTCAAGAATTAGGAACTATTTTACAAACCAAAGCAGCAGTTAAAATTGTTGTTTTAAATAATGAGTTTTTAGGAATGGTACGTCAATGGCAACAATTGTTTTTTGACAAACGATATGCATCGACAGAAATGACTAATCCAGATTTTATAACGATTGCAAAAGGTTACAGTATAGATGCAAAAAGGGTTACCAAAAGAGAAGATTTAGCAGGTAGTGTTAAAGAAATGATGGAATCTAAAGATGCATATTTTTTAGAGGTTTGTGTTGAGAAAGAGAATAATGTATTCCCAATGATTCCAACAGGAGCATCAGTTTCAGATATAAGATTAGCATAATTATGGAAAATAGACAAACATTTACAGTTTCGATTTACACAGAAAATAACGTAGGTTTATTAAATAGAATTTCAGGAATCTTTTTAAGAAGACATATAAATATAGAGAGCATGAATATTTCTAAATCAGAAATAAAAAGTGTGTCTAGATTTACGTTGTTAGTTAAAGTAACTGAAGAACAAATAAAAAAAATTATAGGTCAAATAGAAAAGCAAGTAGAAGTTATAAAGGCGTATTATCATACAGATGAAAATACGGTGTATCAAGAATCATGCTTGTTTAAATTGAGTTCTAATTTATTAACAGAAAATAACGAAATTCAAACTATAATAAACAGTAGTAAATCTAGAGTAATTAATATAAATAAAGACTTTTTTGTACTTGAAAAATCAGGAGCTAAAGAAGAAATAGAAGAACTATACCATACGTTAGATCAACATGGTATTATGCAATTTGTTAGATCAGGACGAATTGCAATTACTAAAGACGAAATGAAAATATCAACATTATTATCAACAAACAACTAAAAAATGGCAACAAATTATTTCAATACATTATCATTAGCAGGAAAACTAGAACAATTAGCAAAATGTAGATTCATGGACTCATCAGAATTTACTGATGGAGTAAAAGCATTAAAAGGAAAGAAAATTGTTGTTATTGGTTGTGGAGCTCAAGGTTTAAATCAAGGTTTAAACATGAGAGATTCAGGATTAGACGTTTCCTATGCTCTAAGAGCTGCTGCAATTGAAGAAAAAAGAGCTTCTTTTAAAAACGCATCTGAAAACAATTTTAACGTAGGTACTTTTGAAGAGTTAATTCCTACGGCAGATTTAGTATTAAATCTTACACCAGATAAACAACACACAAGAGTTGTAAATACAGTAATGCCTTTAATGAAAAAAGGAGCTACATTATCTTATTCTCACGGTTTTAATATTGTAGAAGAAGGAATGCAAGTTCGTGAAGATTTAACGGTTATTATGGTTGCACCAAAATGCCCTGGTACAGAGGTAAGAGAAGAATATAAAAGAGGTTTTGGTGTACCAACTTTAATAGCAGTACACCCAGAAAATGATCCTGAAAATAAAGGATGGTCTCAAGCAAAAGCATATGCAGTTGCAACAGGTGGTCATAAAGCAGGGGTGTTAGAATCATCGTTTGTTGCTGAGGTTAAGTCTGATTTAATGGGAGAGCAAACTATTTTATGTGGTGTATTACAAACAGCTTCTATTTTATCATTTGAAAGAATGGTTGAAGAAGGAATTGAACCTACATATGCATCTAAATTAATCCAATACGGATGGGAAGTTATTACCGAAGCTTTAAAGCATGGAGGAATAACAAATATGATGGATCGTTTATCAAATCCAGCTAAAATTAAAGCATTTGAAATTTCAGAAGAATTGAAAACTATTTTAGCGCCATTGTTTACAAAGCATATGGATGATATTATGTCAGGTCATTTTTCAAGAACAATGATGGAAGATTGGGCTAATGATGATGTTAACTTATTATCATGGAGAGCAGCTACAGGAGAAACTTCTTTTGAAAAAACAACAGCTACAGAAATAGAGTTTAACGAACAAGAATATTTTGATCATGGTACTTTAATGGTTGCTTTTGTAAGAGCAGGTGTAGAGTTAGCTTATGATAACATGGTAGCATCAGGTATTAAGGCTGAGTCAGCTTATTACGAATCTTTACACGAATTACCATTAATAGCGAATACCGTAGCAAGAAAGAAATTATATGAAATGAATCGTATTATTTCTGATACAGCAGAGTATGGATGTTATTTATTTGATCATGCTGCTAAACCAATGTTAGTTGATTTTATGAAAGACGTTGATACTTCTGTTATAGGTAAAGCATTTACATCTTCTAATGAAGTAGATAATTTAGATTTAATTGCTGTAAACAATACAATTCAAGGACATCCAATTGAGGCTATTGGTAAAACATTAAGAGCGTCAATGACAGCTATGAAAACAATAGATCAAGAAGAAGAAAAAGAAGCAGTAGTTTTTCATTAATAATATGCAAATAAATACCACATATTCACCAACAATAAAGGCAATAGAGGAGGCTGTAGCTACACTAAAAGGTGTAGCTATAGAAACTCCTTTATTTAAAAATTATATTTATTCAGAAAAGTTTAAGGCAAATATTTTCCTTAAAAGAGAAGACCTACAACAGGTTAGATCTTATAAAATTAGAGGAGCGTATAATAAAATTAGTTCGATAACTGAAGAACAACGACGTAATGGAATTGTTTGTGCAAGTGCTGGAAATCATGCACAAGGAGTGGCTTTTGCTTGTAAGAAATTAAAAATTCATGGTACTATAGTAATGCCAGCACCTACACCAAAGCAAAAAGTAGAACAGGTTAAAATGTTTGGTGGAGATTATGTTGATATTGAATTATCTGGTGATACTTTTGATGATGCTTATAAGTTTGCAAAACATGTGTGTGATACTTTAGGTAAAACATTTGTACACCCTTTTGATGATGAAAAAATTATAGAAGGGCAGGCAACAGTTGGTTTAGAAATGATAAACCAATCTAAAGAGGCTATAGATTATGTATTTGTTCCTGTAGGAGGAGGAGGATTAGCTTCGGGGTTATCTAGTGTATTTAAATTACTGTCTCCAAACACAAAAATAATAGGAGTAGAGCCAGAAGGAGCTCCATCTATGAAAACATCTATTTCAGCTAATAGAAATGTTAAGTTAGAAAAAATAGATAAGTTTATTGACGGTGCAGCAGTACAACAAGTAGGTAGTTTAACTTTTAATATTTGTAAAGAAAATTTACATGATATGATAACGGTTCCTGAAGGAAAAGTATGTCAAACGATTTTAGATTTATATAATAAAGAGGCTATTGTGGTTGAACCTGCTGGCGCTTTAACAATAACAGCGCTAGATTTTTTTGCAGATGAAATTAAAGGTAAAAATGTTATTTGTGTTATAAGCGGTAGTAATAACGATATAACAAGAACAGCCGAAATTAAAGAGCGTGCATTATTATATGGTAAATTAAAGCACTATTTTATAATTCGTTTTCCGCAAAGAGCAGGAGCATTAAAAGAATTTGTAATAGACGTTTTAGGAGAAAACGATGATATTACATATTTTGAATACTCAAAGAAAACGAGTAAAGAAAATGCACCAGCTGTAGTAGGTATTGAACTTGTTAAAAGTGAAAATTTAGCACCTTTAATAGCTAGAATGAAAGCACTTAATTTTTACGGTGAATACTTAAATGATAAACCAAATTTATTTGAATTTTTAGTTTAAAGATTATTTAATTCATTTAAAATAAGATCACATCCTTCGTTAATTTCTTTATCAGAAATGGTTAATGGAGGAGTGATTCTTATAGCATTACCTTCAAAAAGTAACCAAAATAAGATTAAACCTTTATTTAAACAGTTTAAAATAATTTTTGAAGCAATTTCAGGAGATTCAACTAATAAAGCTAACATTAATCCACGCCCTCTAATTTCTTTAATGGCAGAGTGATTTTTAAATTTATCCCTAATCAATTTTTCTTTTCTTAATGTTTCTTCGATGAGGTTTGACTCTGTAATTTCTTTTACTGTAGCTAAGCCAGCACTTGCAATTACAGGATGTCCACCAAAAGTTGTAATATGTCCTAATTTTGGATTTTCTTTAAGACAATTCATAATTTCAAAAGAAGCAATAAAAGCACCAATTGGCATTCCGCCACCTAAACCTTTACCAGTTATAATAATATCAGGAATAACATTGTAATTTTCAAAGCCCCAAAATTTTCCGGTGCGCCCAATTCCTGTTTGAATTTCATCTAAAATTAACAAAGCACCAACTTCTTCACAACGTTGCTTTACTTTAGTTAAATAATTATTTTGTGGTTCAATAAAACCAGCACCACCTTGAATCGTTTCTAAAATAACACCTGCTGTTTTTGTAGTGATTTTTGCTAAATCGGTTTCGTTATTAAATTCAATAAATTTAATACCAGGAACCAACGGACGAAATGCGCGATTTTGTTGTTCGGCACCACAAACACTCATTGCGCCTTGGGTATTACCGTGATAACTGTTTTTAGCGGCTATCATTTCATCTCTGCCTGTAAAACGTTTGGCTAATTTTAAAGCACCTTCGGTAGCTTCGGTTCCTGAATTAACGATGTAAACCGAAGATAAATTATCAGGGAGCGTATTGGCTAAGGCTTTACATAACTCCAGTTGAGGTTTTTGTATAAATTCTCCATACACCATAACATGTGTATATGAATTTAATTGATTTTTTATAGCATTAGTAACTTTGGGGTGATTATGCCCCAAGCTATTCGCAGAAACTCCAGCAACAAAATCTAACATTTTTTTTCCGCCTGTGTCATAAATATAACTACCATTTGCATGAGAAATTTCAATAGCTAATGGGTGTGGTGTAGTTTGTCCTTGATATTTTAAAAAATCGTTTTTCACAATTTATTATTTAATTTTTTTTAATTCTAACTCAGGTTTTAAGGTTCTTGATTTTTTTAAATCTTGCCTTTTTATCGTTTCTTTTACAAACATTTTTTTAGCTTTATTAATTGCTGAGTTATTTTTTTTAACCTTAACAGGAGTTGTAGTGTTTTTCTCTTTTACAAAAATATCTTCTACTGTTTTGGGTTGTTCATCTTCACGCCAAATAAAACCTTTAAACTTTTTTTCTTCAGAAGGAAATTCTGATGGCGGAAATGTTTTTCCTTCTGTTTTTTTAAAGTATTTTGTTTGAATAATTTCGTTGTTTTCTAAGGTAAATTCAATATCACTAGCTATTTCTTTGGTAATGGTTTCTAGTTTTAAAGATTCTTCGTTTCTGTTATAGTATAACGATTCTGCATTTCCTTTCACAAGCATAATCCTTAAATCATTTTCTTCAAATTTACCGTAAATATTTCTTCCTTTTATTTGATTAAAATCATCTTTAGATAAAGAATCTTTTTGAATCATAAACGCGTTTTGCAAGACTCTTAAAGAGTCTAATTTATTGGTTTCTTTATTACTTAATAGTTGAATGCTATCTCCTGTAATTTGACTTTTACCAGACCATAAAATTGGGTTGTTAAACATTCGTGTAAGCCCTGTGTTTTGACTTGTGTGAATAGAGTCGCATTTTCCTTGTAAATCAGATTTAAAAATTTTAACATTTTTAAAAATTCGAACAATTCTTTTTTCAGGCCTACCAGTTAGTAAAATTTTATCACCAGCAACATACATAGAATCTTTATCGAGCAAAGAAATTGTAACAGCTCTTTTAATAATAAAGAGTGAATCTTTTTTTTCGTATAGTTCTGCATAATTACCTTTAGTAACCATATTTTGAAGTGTGTCAATTACTTTTATTCGATTGGTTGCAGAAGCAAAACCTTTGCGTTTATCATAATAAAGGCTATCAGCTAAAATTGTACGTTCTTTTAAAAAAAGTTTTGCGTTTTTTACAAAATAAGAAATATCGGTATTGGTATCATAAAATCCTCTTTCAGAATAAACTTTCGTGCTATCTTTTAAATTTGTAACGGTACTGGGACCATATAAATAAGCTAAATTTGAGTTTGTATAATAATCTAAATGGTCTGATTCTAAATTGTTATCAGGATTTACTACGGTAACTTTAGATTTTGCTGTAAATTTTTTATCTCTTAAAAAATAAGTTCCTTTAATGCTTTTTAAGGTGTTTTTTTTATCACGAATCGTTCCGCCGTTTGGGTAATATAAAATTTGATTTTGACGATCAAAATGAAGTGTGTCTGTACTCATTTTCATCTCTTTATCGTTAATTTCAACATTGCCCCACGATTTTGCTTTTTTGGTATTTCCATTGTAAAGCGTAAAATCACTGTATTGAATAATACTATCACCTTGTTCAATAACAACCTCACCAAGGGCTTTAAAAATATTTTCTTTTTTATAAAGTAAGGCTCTTTGGCAGTCTAAAGTAGCACCTTCATGTTCCATTTTTACATTACCAATAAGTAAAGTAGCACCAGGGTATTTAGCTTCATCAGTAAGTGCTTGTTGTGTAGAAAGGATTTTTATTTTTTTTGCTTGAGAAAAACCTGCAGTAATATATAATAAAAAAGATAAAAGAAATATTTTTTTCAAAGTAACCATATTTAGAAAGCAAAAATAATGAAAAGAACTTGCGATTTTTCTTAATAAATCAATAAAATTATAACATTAAAAAGAGTGTGTCGTATTTTATTGGCTATTTTTGTGCAAATTAAAAAAAAAGAATTTTTATGAGTGCTCATTTTGATTTATCAATAGAAGAAATGAAGTCTTATGGCTATAAAATAGTTGATTTAATAGCTGAACATTGGGATACTTTAAAAGATAAAAAACCTGTTACTTCTGCAACACGTAAAGAAATGGATAATTTATTTTTGCAAGAAGCTCCAGATAAAGGAATGAATGCAAATGATGTGTTAGATTTTGTGATGAATAACGTGATACCTAATAGTACTGTTATTTCGCATCCAAAAGCATATTCTTTTGTACCAGGACCCAGTAATTTTATTAGCACAATGGCTGATAGTTTAGCTACAGGTTTTAATGTTTTTTCTGGAGGATGGATGGTTTCTCCTGCTGCTGCTGAATTAGAAATAGTAACTATGAACTGGTTGTTAAAAATGTTTAATTTCCCTGTTGAAAAAGGTGGAGGTATTTTTACAAGTGGTGGGTCAATGGCAAACTTGACAGCTTTGGTTACAGCTCGTCGTATTAAGTGTGGAGATGATTTTTCAAAAGCTGTTATTTATTTATCTGATCAGGCACATTCTTCTAATATTAAAGCAATTCGTGTTTTAGGATTTAAAAAAGAGCAAATTCGTATTTTGCCAACTGATATTGAATTTAGGATAAGTATAAATAAACTAAAAAATGCCATAGCTAAAGATAGGCTAGAAGGGTTACAACCTTTTTGTTTTTTAGCTTCGGCAGGAACAACAAATACAGGTACTGTTGATCCTTTAGATGAAATAGCAGACATTTGTGAAGAAGAAAATTTATGGTTTCATATTGATGGAGCTTATGGAGGAGCTGCAATTTTATCTAAAAAAGGAGCAAAAGCTTTGCAGGGAATCGAAAGAGCAGATTCTTTAACTGTTGATCCGCACAAGTGGTTTTATCAACCCTACGAAATCGGATGTTTATTAGTAAAGGATTCGTCATGGTTAAGTGGTACCTTTAGTGAAAAACCTGAATATTTAAGAGATATTGAAGGAAATGAGTCTGAAATAAACTTTTATGATTACGGGATTCAATTAACGCGAAGATTTAGAGCGTTAAAATTTTACATGTCGATAAAAACATACGGCTTAGATACTTTTAAAAAAGCAGTTAGTTATAACATTAAACTAACAGATGATGTTGAAAAAGTATTAAGAAAAAGTAGGCATTGGGAAATTATTTCTCCTGCAACGTTAGCAGTAATTAACTTTAGATATAACCCAATTGGATTAAATTTATCAGAAAAAGAGATTGATGTTTTAAATCAAGAAATTTCTAAAAAAGTAATGGATTCTAAAGAGGCGTTTTTAGTAACAACTATTTTAAATAAACAAGTAGTGTTACGAATGTGTTTGATAAATCCAAAAACGACAATTGATGATATAAATGAAACATTAGCCTTGTGCCATAAATTTGGACAAGGAATATTGAATAAATAAAAAAGGAGCTCTGAAGAGCTCCTTTTTTATTTTGAATTTTTGGCAAATTCTCGTTTCATATATTCTTTTGATTTTCCCTTGGCAATAGAAGTTGTTTGCCATTTATCATTTAAAATCATTTTACCTACATAAGTTATCTGACCAATATGATAAGGGTAATGAGCTATTTGCCTAGTAATACTTTCTATAAGTTTATGCTTTTTATTTCTGATATAAATAGGTTGCTCGAAATTAGTTTCATTTAACGAATTTAAAGCAGTAAATAAGCAATTCCACCCATTTTCCCATTTAGTCAATAATTCATCCTTTGATAAACTTTGAGTTTCAAACTCGGCATCTCTATCTCTTGAGTCCTTTTCACCATCTGAAGTAAAAAAATCGGTCCAACGCGATAACATGTTTTCAGAAACATGTATCATTATTATAGCAATACTGTTACTTTCTTCGTTGTACTTAAAATGTAATTCTTTTTCTTGTAGTTGCTCAATAGTTTTATCAGCTACTTGTTTGTACGATTTAAATTGCTTTGTTATATTTTGTAAATATTCGTGTATCATTAAATACCAAAAAAAAGGAACTCTAATTGAGTTCCTTTTCAAATTTATCTATTAATTGTTTGTTTTCTATCAGGTCCTACGGATACTATTTTTACAGGAACTCCAGTCTCTTTTTCAATAAAAGCAACATAGTCTAGTAAGTTTTTTGGTAACTGATCAGCGTTTGTCATTTTTGTTAAATCATCTTCCCATCCTTTAAATTCAGTATAGTTTACTGAAATATTTTCAGGCTCGATATTATAAGGTAAATGTGTAATTTCTTCTCCTTTATAATTGTATGAAGTACATATTTTTAAGGTGTCAAATCCAGAAAGTACATCTCCTTTCATCATCATTAATTGCGTAACACCGTTTACATCAACAGCATATTTTAAAGCCACTAAATCTAACCAACCACATCTTCTTGGACGACCAGTAGTTGCCCCAAATTCATGACCAACTTTAGCCATTTGTGCACCATCTTCATCAAATAATTCAGTAGGAAAAGGTCCAGAACCAACACGTGTTGTGTAGGCTTTAAAAATACCAAATACATCTCCAATTCTGTTAGGAGCAATTCCTAAACCAGTACAAGCACCTGCGGCTGTTGTGTTTGAAGAAGTTACAAAAGGATAAGTACCAAAATCGATATCTAATAATGACCCTTGCGCACCTTCAGCTAAAATTGTTTTTCCTTCTTTTATTGCTGAATTTAAAAACTCTTCAGAATCTATAAATTGTAGTGTTCTTAATTTTTCAATTCCTAAATCAAATTCAGCCTCTAACTCATCTAAATCATATTCTACTTGCACATCAAAATAAGCAAGCATACTTAAGTGCTTTTGAGTTAAAGCTCTATATTTATCTTTCCAATTATCTAGTTCTAAATCTCCAACACGCATTCCGTTTCTACCAGTTTTGTCCATATAAGTTGGACCAATACCTTTTAAAGTAGAACCGATTTTTGCTTTACCTTTAGATGTTTCAGAAGCAGCATCTAATAAACGGTGAGTTGGTAAAATTAAATGTGCTTTACGAGAAATTAATAATTTAGATGTATAATCGATATTATGAACATCTAAATTTTCTAGTTCTTTTTTAAAGATAACAGGGTCTATTACCACTCCATTACCAACTACGTTTAAAGCGGTTTTATGAAAAATTCCAGAAGGAATTGTGTGTAAAACGTGTTTGTTACCGTCAAAAATTAAGGTATGACCAGCGTTTGGACCTCCTTGAAATCGTGCAATAATATCGTAATTACCTGTTAGTACGTCTACGATTTTACCTTTTCCCTCGTCTCCCCATTGTAATCCGAGTAATAAATCTACTGCCATTTAGTGTGTTATTAAGTGTATTTGTTGTTGTTATTTTTTGTTGCGTTTTGTTCCGTAAAAATAGAGTGAATGGTTATGAATATCAATATCAAAAACATCTTCAATTGTTTTTTTGATGATTTGAATTCTAGGGTCACAAAATTCTTTTACTTCTCCTGAATCGGTTAAAATTACATGATCATGATTTTTATCGAAATAACTTTTTTCGTAACGTGCCATTGATTGTCCGTCAAATTGATGTTTACGAACCAAGCCACAATCTAAAAGTAAATCCATCGTATTGTAAAGTGTTGCTCTACTTACACGATAGTTTTTATTTTTCATTTTAATATATAATGATTCGATATCAAAATGTTCTTCAGCGCTATATATTTCTTGTAAAATAGCATAGCGTTCTGGTGTTTTACGGTGCTTGTTTTCTTCTAAAAAAGTAGTGAAAACTTTTTTTACAATTTCTTGATTTTCGACTGAGTTACTCATTCTTATTTAAAAATTTACGGACGGACAAATTTACGTTTATTTATTGATAAAAAAACAAGGATATTAAAATGATATTTACAATGTATTAACACGTTCTACTTTTTGTACTCCATCTATCTTTTTTATGTTGTCAATTAACTTATTAAGTTGGGCTTTGTTTTTTACACTTAACGAGAGTTTTCCTGCAAAAACACCATGGTCTCCTGAGATATTAATGCTATGAATATATACATCCATACTGTTTGAAATAATACGTGTAATACTATTAACGATACCTTTATTATCTATTCCTGATAAATTTAAAATGGCTGTAAACTCTTGTTTGGTAGAGTCAATCCATTTGGCAAGCATAATTCGATATGCGTAATTTGACTGTAATGAAATGGCATTCGGGCAATCTTTTTTATGAATTTTTATGCCTTCGTTTATGGTTACAAAGCCAAAAACTTTATCGCCCGGGATAGGAGAGCAGCATTTTGCTAATGTGTAATCTAATGTTTGTTCTTCTTTACCAAATACTAAAGCGTCATATTTATGGGTGATTTCTTCTTTTTCTGAAATTCCTTTTGAAGGGTTTCGACGAAACGTATTTTTAATAAAACCCATAATGAGTCCGCTTCGTTGTGTAACAAACTCCTTTAATTGTGTATTGTCAATAGCACCGTTACCAACTCTAAAAAATAAATCAAAACTTGTTTTTAAACCAAAATAATTAGCAAGTTCGTGTATTACTTTTTCTCCTGATCCAATTTTTAAATGGCGTAATTTTCGTAATAAAATTGCTTTTCCTTCTTCTGCAATTATCTTTTCTTCAGCTTTTAGTGCTGATTTAATTTTAGTACGTGCTCTTGCAGTTAATACAAAATCTAACCAACGTACATTAGGTTTGTTGTTGCTAGCGGTTAGCACTTGTACTTGATCGCCGCTTTTAAGGGTGTGGCTTAACGGAACTAATTTTCCGTTTACTTTAGCTCCTCTACATTTTAAACCTACATCGGTATGAACAGAAAAAGCAAAATCTAGCGCAGATGCTCCTTTAGGAAGTGATTTTAAATCTCCTTTAGGAGTAAAAACATATATTTCTTTTGCGTATAAATTAAGTTTAAAATCTTCAACAAAATCAATAGCATCAGCACTTTGATTTTCTAAAGTTTCTTTTAATTTATTTAACCAACCCTCTAGTCCATTTTCTTTAACATCACCTTGTTTGTATTTAAAGTGGGCTGCATATCCTTTTTCAGCTATCTCGTCCATTCTTTCAGAGCGCACTTGTACTTCTACCCACCTTGATTGTGGCCCAATTACTGTAATATGTAAGGCTTCATAACCTGTTGATTTTGGTTGTGATATCCAATCTCGTAAACGTGCTGGGTTTGGTTTAAAAAAATCGGTTACAATAGAGTATATTTTCCAAGCATCAAATTTTTCGTCCTCTGAGGTAGGTTCATAAATAATTCGAATTGCAAATTTATCGTATACTTCATCAAAGGTTACGTTTTGTTTTCGCATTTTTCTTCTGATAGAAAAAATTGATTTAAAGCGCCCTTTAATATCATATTTAAAACCTTCTTTATCTAGAGCTTCTTTTAAAATACCTGTGAAGCTATCAATATATTTTTGTTGTTCTTCTTTACTGTCTTTTATTTTGGTTAAAATATCTTTATAAACTTCAGGTTCGGTATATTTTAAACCTAAATCTTCTAATTCAGTTTTTATATTGTATAAACCTAATCGATGGGCTAAAGGCGCATAGATGTACAAGGTTTCTGAAGCAATTTTTACCTGTTTATGAGCAGGCATAGCATCCATGGTTTGCATATTATGCAAACGATCGGCAATTTTAATTAAAATAACTCTTACATCATCATGTAAGGTAAGTAGCATTTTTCTAAAATTTTCAGCTTGTATTGAGTAATCTTGTTCTTTTTTAAGATTAGAAATTTTGGTAAGCCCACTAACAATACGTGCAATGTTTTCACCAAATAAACGCTCCATATCATCAATAGTGTAATGGGTGTCTTCAACAACATCGTGTAATAATGCTGCGGCAATTGAGGTAGCACCTAAGCCAATTTCATAAGCAACAATTTTAGCTACAGCAATTGGGTGATAAATATAAGGTTCTCCTGTTTTTCTTCGTTGTTCAGAATGTGCTTCAACAGCAATATCAAAAGCTTTACGTATTAATTTTTTGTCGTTATCAGATAGTGTTTGGTAAGTTCCTTTTAATAAATCTTTATACCTGTGGGCTATTTCTTTATTTTCTTCTTCGATCGTTGCATTATAACTCATACGCTTAAAGTTCTTTTTATTAAATACGTTTCAAAATAAAAATAGTGTAAAGAAATTTACTGAGCAAGTTTTCGTTAAAAATGTTTAAAATAATAAAAAGCATTTATACCGTAAATATCAAGTGTTTTTCCTCTAACATATATTGATAAAAGAAGGTATATTTGATACATAATTCAGAGGTAATAAGACTTTAAAATATTTAAGTCCCCCTGAAATATCATTTAAGATGATGTTTAAATCTCCGACTTTTTTTAAAGTCGGAGATTCTTTTTTGCTTTTTTTTTACCATTAGGCAACCTTTTTTACAATGCGCTAGTCTTTATATTTGTAAGCAAGTAAATTAACTATTCGAAATTGAAAATAATTCAATTACATAAAAATCAAGCTGTATTAATAAAAAGAGCAAGTAAGCAAGATAGAGAAGCTCAGCAGCTATTATTTGAACAGTATTCTCCTAAAATGTTAGGGGTTTGCAGGCAGTATGTAAAAGACATGCACCATGCTGAAGATTTAATGCTTTCGGGGTTTTTAAAAGTATTTACAAAATTAGATACCTTTAAAAATGAAGGAAGTTTTGAAGGATGGATTCGTAAAATTATAGTAAACACTTGTCTTACTTATTTAAACAAAAAAAATCCGATTCAATTAACAGATGAAGATTTTGTTTTTGATGATGTTACTACCGAAAATTTAGAAAATACATCGGTAGAAGATATTCAGAAATTAATAGACGAATTACCTGAAGGCTATAAGCTAGTTTTTAATTTATATGCTATTGAAGGATATAAACATTCAGAAATAGCTAAAAAATTAAATATTTCAGAAGGTACCTCTAAGTCGCAATTGTTTAAAGCCAGAAAGTGGTTGCAACAAAGCTATATAAAAATGAATCAGATTGAAAATGCAGACAAATAAAATAGATAAACAAATAGCTGATAAACTTAAAGATAGGGAATTTAAACCTTCTTTATCAGCCTGGGAACGTTTAAGTGAAGAGTTGAATAAAGAGCCAGTTAAGAAAAAACATAGTTGGGTTTTGTACCTAGGGTATGCAGCAAGTATTGTTGTATTAATTGGTGCAGGTTTTTTATACATATTAAATGATAATAATAAACTTACTCCTCAAAATATTATAGTTAATGCAACAACTGATACTTTAAAACTTAAAGAAGTTAACCTAAAAGAAATTATACCTGTTGAAGAAGCAATTGTAAAAGTGATTGAAAAAAAGGAAAAGTATAAAAATATAAAAACTAAAAAAATACAGTTTAAAGAAGAATCTAAAAGGACAGTAGCCAATGTGTCAAAACAACGTATCTGTAAAATTTTAGTTAATCATAAAGTTAAAAAAGAAGATAAAGATTCAACGATTGTAAATAGTAAAAAAGGCAAATCAAGTATAATAGTAAATAGTGATGATTTGTTGTTTGCTGTAACACATACACAAATTGAGGTAAAAGAGTATTATGCAAAGTATAAAATTAATAGAAAAGATGTGTTAGATACTATTCGAAAAGAATTAATAAAATCAAACCTTTCTATAAATCCTGAAACTATTTTGGCCGAAGTAGAGTATGACATTAAAGAAACTGATTTTGAACATAATTTTATGAAAAAGTTCAAGTCAAAACTATCAAATGTAATTGTAGCAATTGCAGATAGAAATAACTAAGCGCTTAACAATTATCGATAATTAAGTTACCAAATTATTCCATTTAATTTAAAAATTTAAAACATGAAAAGAATACTATTATTAGTGTTGTTTGTAACAACTATTGCCCAATCTCAAGAAAAAACATTTGAAAATGAGGTAAAAAAAATATCTAAAAATATTCATAAAATAACAACACAGCAAAAAGACTCCTTAAAAATAAAGGTAAAAGAAATTAATTTAAAAGTTGATAAAAAAGAGCTTACACTTGATGAGGCTACTGCTTTAAAAAAGTCAGCAGCAGTTTATCATGCAAGACAAATAGAAAATTTAATTAGTGAACAAGAGCAAAATTTACAACAATTAGTGCAAGATAAAACTGATGGTAAAATAGCAAGTAATAATGATGTTGATTATGAAGATACTTTTAGAATAGGAGGAACGACATTTAAGTTTAACTTATCGGATGATGATGTTAAGAAAAAAAGGAATAGAAAAAATAAAAGAACCACTACTCAGTTTGTATTTGCTTTAGGTGTAAACAACGTTTTAACAAATAATAAATTTAGCTCATTAAATGATTCTAAGTATAAATTTTGGCAATCGCATTTTTACGAATTAGGTTTTACATTTAAAACACGTTTTTCAAAAGAACCGTCAAAAACTTACTTTAAATACGGTGTATCATTTTTATGGAATAATTTAAGGGCTGAAAATAACCAATATCATGTTGTAAATGGAAATGAAATAGCATTAAATAAGCATACAAATAATCTTATAGAAAGTAGATTACGTCATGTTCAAATGACTTTTCCGATGCATTTAGAATTTGATTTTTCAAAAAATAAAAAGTATTCAGATGAAGAAATTGTTGATAAAACGCATCAATCTATTCGCTTCGGGCTTGGAGGTTTCTTTGGGTTTAAGTTAGGAACTCGCCAGTATTTAGAATACAAAAATGCGGAAGGTATTAATGTTGAAGAGGTACAAAAAGCTAGTTTTAACACCAATACAATTAATTATGGATTAAGTGCATATTTTGCTTACCAAGGTTATGGTTTGTATGCTAAATACGATTTGAATCCTTTATTTAAGAATACAGACACACGAAGTATATCATTAGGATTACGATTTGATATTAATTAAGGTATTGACTTTAATAAAAAAGAGAAGTGTTTAAACTTCTCTTTTTTTATTTACTTCCCATTCATGGCGTAAATCACCAGAAAGTTTTCCGGTGCCATCATGTTTCCAACCAGGAGGCTTTAGTAGATATAAAAACTTTTTTCCTAAAGAAGTTTTGCTTTTAAAAACATCAGTAAACATATTACACCATTCTAAAAAAGCTATTTTAATAGGATTATATGTATTTATATTAGTAACTAAACCATATATAGGTTTTTCAACTTCGGGTTCAAAAGTATTAAATAGTTTATCCCAAATAATAAAAATACCCGCATGGTTTCTATCTAAGTACTGCGGATTTGTAGCATGATGTACTCTGTGATGACTGGGTGTATTAAAAATAGCTTCAAACCAATTGGGTAATTTTTTTATCAATTCAGTATGAATCCAATATTGGTATAATAAGCTAATACTCATTTGAGTTAATATCATTAAAGGGTGAAATCCGATGATAGCCAAAGGTGCCCAAAAAATAAAGGTATAAAAGTTACCAGTCCAAGTTTGTCTTAAAGCGGTACTTAAATTGTATTTTTTTGATGAATGATGTACTACATGACTTGCCCAGAAAAGTCTACTTTTATGCGCAATTCTATGATTCCAGTAATACACAAAATCTTCAGCAAATAACAAAACAATCCACGACCACCATATAAAAGGAATCGTAAAAAATCTGTAACTATATAGTAAAGTAAAAATTGTAAAAATTACTCCTTTGGTAAATAAACCTATAGCAACATTACCTAAACCCATTATTGTTGAAGTAAAAGCATCTTTAAATTCATAATCATCTAACTTAACTTTAACAGTGAGTATAACTTCAATAATAACAGTTATAACAAAAAAAGGAATGGCATAATGTATTAAGTTTGGTGTTTCAGTAAGTTGCATAAAAAAGGTTTAGTTACAAACCTACATAAAAAATAGTGATTGTTTTTAAAGGTAAGAGTTTGTTTAGATAGGAAAAAACAGTATATTTGCAGGCTTAAAATAAATTTTAAACAATTTAATTATGAATCATTACGAAACTGTTTTCATTTTGAATCCCGTTTTATCTGAAACTCAGATAAAGGAGACAGTAAAGAAGTTTGAGGACTACTTACTATCTAAAGGTGCAGAAATGATTTCTAAAGAAGATTGGGGCTTAAAAAAATTAGCTTACCCAATTGAAAAGAAAAAAAGTGGATTTTACCACTTATTAGATTACAAGGTAGCAGGAGATGCGATTGCTCCTTTTGAATTAGAGTTCAGAAGAGACGATAGTGTTATGCGTTATTTAACTGTAAAGTTAGACAAACATGCTGCAGCTTGGGCTGAAAAGAGAAGAAATCGTGTTAAATCTGCAAAAAAGTAAGAAATGGCATCAATAGATCAACAAGCAAAAGGAAACAAGCAAGGAGAAGTACGTTACTTAACTCCGCTTGATATCGAAACTAAAAAAGAAGCTAAATACTGTCGTTTTAAAAAGAATGGTATTAAATACATCGATTATAAAGATGCTGACTTCTTAATGTATTTAGTAAACGAACAAGGTAAAATTTTACCAAGACGTTTAACAGGAACATCATTAAAATATCAACGTAAAGTGGCACAAGCTATTAAAAGAGCGCGTCACTTAGCATTAATGCCATATGTTGGTGATTTATTAAAATAATAAAGAAGTAGACACATGGAATTGATATTAAAACAAGACGTAGAAAATTTAGGTTTTAAAGACGATGTTGTAACTGTTAAGAATGGTTATGGTCGTAATTGCCTAATTCCTCAAGGATTTGCAATTTTAGCTACTTCTTCAGCTAAAAAAGTATTAGCTGAAAACTTAAAGCAACGTGCTTTTAAAGAAGCTAAATTAGTAGAAGATGCTACCAAAGTGGCTGAAGCTATTAAAGGATATGAAATTAAGATTGCTTCTAAAGTAGGTTCTGGTGATAAATTATTTGGTTCGGTAAACAACATTGATGTTGCTGAAGCTATAGCTAAAGCTGGTACTGTAATTGATAAGAAATTTATCAAAGTTACTGGAGGTAGTGTAAAAAGATTAGGTAAATACAATGCTGCTGTTCGTTTACACAGAGCTGTAGTTGCTGATATCGTATTTGAAGTTGTTGCTGAGAAGTAATAGTTAAAATAATATATATTATAAAACCTACTCATTTTTGAGTAGGTTTTATATTTTTCAAAGTATTTAATAGGTGAAAAGGAGGTTTTTCCTTACTATTTATTAAAAGTAATTGATGATATTTGTAATGTAAATAAAGAATAGGGGACTTTATTACAATTAAAATATAGTCTTTTAAGGGATTGATTATATTTTAAAAAACGCTGATCTTATATAAGATCAGCGTTTTTTTATAATTTTATTTCCTCTTGATTTCTAAGAATATCCTCAAATGTCTCTCTTTTTCTTATTAAATAATCTTTTCCTTTGTAAATCATAACTTCTGCAGGTTTAAACCTTGAATTGTAATTTGAAGTCATAGAAAAACAATAGGCACCAGCATTATGGAAACATAAAATATCCTCTTCTGATATTTCATTAATTCTTCTATTTGAACCAAAAGTATCAGTTTCACAAATATAACCTACAACACTATAAAAACGTTCTCTACCTTTTGGATTTGACAGGTTTTCTATATAATGATAAGAATTATATAGCATTGGGCGAATTAAATGATTCATTCCACTATCAATACCAGCAAAAACGGTAGAAGTAGTTTGTTTTATAACATTAACTTTTGCTAAAAAGTAACCAGATTCACTTACTAAAAACTTACCAGGCTCAAACATTAAGGTAATATTTTTACCGTATTCTTTACAAAATTGATTAAAGCGAGTAGATAGTTTTTCTCCTAATTCAACAATATCTGTAGAAATATCATCTTTTTTATAAGGTACTTTAAATCCGCTTCCGAAATCAATAAAATCGATGTTTTTAAATTGTTTAGCAACATCAAATAATATTTCTGAAGCTCTAACAAAAGTATCAATATCTAAAATATCAGATCCGGTATGCATATGAATACCATTAATACGCATTCCTGTATTTTCAACAACTCTTTTTATATGTGGTACTTGATGAATTGATATACCGAATTTAGAATCAATATGACCTACAGAAATATTACTGTTACCGCCAGCCATAATATGTGGATTTATACGAATACAAACAGGAACTTTTGGATGTTTTTGTCCAAATAACTCTAATATAGATAAATTATCAATATTAATTTGTACCCCTAATTTAGCTACCTCCTCAATTTCTTGTAATGACACTCCATTTGGTGTATAAATAATATCTTTAGGTTTAAAACCAGCATGCAAACCAAGTTTAACTTCTTGAATAGAAACAGTGTCTAGTCCACTTTTTAAAGTGTTTAAAACCTTTAAAATATTAATATTAGATAAAGCTTTTGCTGCGTAATTTATTTTTACACTTTTAACTTTAGAAAACGCTGTGGTTATCTTTTTATACTGCTGCGTTATTTTTTCGGTATCATATACATAAAGTGGTGAACCATATTTATTGGCTAAATTTAATAAATCTTCTCTATTCATTCTTCTTTGTTGTTTAACTGTGTCAAATTTATAGAAGTCTTTATACTCAACAAATTATTTTTAAAAACTATACAAATCTGTTTTTTTTGTAAAAAAAAAGATTGTTATCAGGAAGAGAAAAGGTGATTCTCTTAAATAAAGGGATTGAAAATAAATTCATATTTGTATTGAAATAAAAATAAGAGGATTTATTTCAATTTAATATTTATGATATTTTCTGTAGGACTAGGAGATATCATAAAAAAAACTCTAGCTTTTGCTAGAGTTTTTTGTTTTTATAAAAAGTTAATCTTAGCTAAATTTAACAGCTACTTTTTCAGCAATTCCTACAATTACTTCGGTAGCTTTTAAAATACTTTCTACAGGTACGTATTCGTAACGTCCATGAAAGTTGTGTCCGCCGGCAAAAATATTTGGGCAAGGTAATCCTTTGTATGATAGTTGAGAACCATCGGTACCACCACGAATAGGTTTAATTAAAGGTGTAATTCCGATATCATTCATAACCTCTTCGGCAATATCAACAATATGCATAACAGGAGTTACTTTTTCTTTCATGTTGTAATATTGGTCTTTGATTTCAATTTCAATTAAGTCTTGACCTAATTTTTTATTCATAGTTGAAACTAAATCTAACATGGTTTGTTTACGATTTTTAAACAATTCCATATCATGGTCTCTAATGATGTATTGTAAAGTTGTTTTTTCAACTTTTCCTTCCATATTGTGTAAATGGAAAAAACCTTCGTAACCAGTAGTTTTTTCAGGCACTTCATTGGCTGGCATTGCATTAATTAATTCGCTGGCAATTGTCATCGAATTAATCATTTTTCCTTTTGCATAACCAGGATGTACTATTTTACCATTAACAGTAATTTTAGCACCAGCAGCATTAAAGTTTTCATACTCTAGTTCTCCAATCTGACTTCCATCCATAGTATATGCCCATTGAGCGCCAAATTTTTCAACATCAAACATGTGTGCACCTTTTCCTACTTCTTCATCAGGAGGAAAACATACTCTAATTTTACCATGCTTAATTTCTGGATGTTGAATCAAATATTCCATCGCAGAAACAATTTCGGTAACACCAGCTTTATCATCAGCACCTAAAAGTGTAGTTCCGTCAGTAGTAATAATTGTTTGGCCTTTGTATTGTAATAAATCTTCAAAATAATCTGGAGATAATACAATGTTTTCTTTTTTATTTAAAAGAATATCTTTTCCGTCGTAATTTTTATGAATTTGAGGCTTTACATTTGCGCCAGTAAAATCAGGACTTGTATCAATATGAGCAACAAAACCAATGGTTGGCACTTCGTAATCTAAATTACTAGGTAAGGTTGCCATTAGATAACAGTTTTCATCTAAATCAACTTCTTCCATTCCTATTTCTTTCAATTCTTTTTCAAGAACTCTAGCTAAATCCCATTGTTTTTTGGTACTCGGAAAAGCAGGGTTGTTAGGATCACTTTCTGTATCAATAGTTACATATTTTATAAATCGATTGATGATATGTTGTTTGTTCATTGTTGTATTTTTTTAGCGTTTCAAAAATAACTAATTTAACTGTATTTTTTTTATTAATTTTAAAGCTTTACAAATTCGTTGATCTACTAAAGAGTCTCCATAAATTTCTGTTTTTACATGTAAAAAATTGTCTGAATTTATTTTGGTAAAGGTGTTTAAAATATGGTAAGAATAGTTATTTTTTTTACCCTTAGCATAACTATAATATGATGGTTTGTTAAGTAGATTTACATTGTTTGTTTTAATTTCTGATAAATTCATTTTTTTGTTGTCATCTGTAATTTTTTGAGCAAAAGTTTTATCAAGAAAAACGGTTTTATGTACTAGGGTAACATCAATAAGCGTAGTTTTTGTTAGGCTTACTGTGGTGTCAGCTGCGTAAATAGATGTTTTTGTATCATCAAAATATAAATTTACTTTCCATTTTTTTGGAAGCGGTATTGTAAACATTTTTCTAACATCTTCATTTTTTTGTAAATCTGTGTAAGTATCAATTTTTACACACGGAAAATCTTCATTTAAATCAGGAAGAGAGTTGCAAGAAATGATAGAGAATAAGACTAAAATGGCTAAAAAATATTTCATAAATAAGAATAATGTTTTTATTGATTTTTATCAAAATAGGCAATTAACAAATCTACCACATAACTGTAAGATTTTATTCCTTTTGATTGATTGTTTGCTTTTAAATAGGAGTTATAACCTTTTTTTAAATAAGGCTCTAAAGGGTTGTCGAATTGTTTCCAATGTAAATAACTATCTCTGTAATCTTTATAAATGCCTTTGTTTACTAAGTTTTTTATTTCAGATGCAATCGCTTTATCATGTTTGTATACTTGGCTAATACAGTAATTATACGCCATTCTGTAGCCTGAATATTTAAAATATAAATCATCATTTGCAATAGAGGCTAAAAAACCTACAAAGTTAGCGTCATTTTCTGCAGCCCAACCTATTTGATGCGCCATTTCATGGCATGTAGTCGTTGGATATCCTGTTTTAGGAATCATGTAATTTACTTGTGCTTCACCAGTAATTGGATTTATATAACCAGCGGTTCCGTTATAAGATTGAAATAAACTAACTAAAGAACTTTTTATAGATGGATTTTGATAGGTTAACTGCGGATAAACAAAAGCTAAGTTTTGATAACCATTGGTAGCTAACTGATAAATTTCTTTTTGCGAATACGGAACGTTAACCTTTATAGAATCGTTTGTAACAATTTGTAAATGCACTTTATTTAATTCAATAACAATTTTTTTTGTTGTTTTAACCAATTGTTCAGTACTGTAAGTTGTTTGTTGTAAGTTTAAATTTTTAGCCAATGGTTCTCGAAAATAATTGAATCCCCAAAAAGTGTAAAAACAAAAATAGATAATAGATAAAGTTATTGTAAAATTTAAAAGTAGTGAAAAGCTATTTTTAAATCGATTTTTAATTAGTTGATAAATGCCCTTTATTAATAATATTATTAAAATAAATCCTACAATATCTCCAAAAGAAAAAGGAATCCATCCTAAAATAAAACGAAAAAATTTAGATATATAAGGATATATACCATTACTATAGTATTGTTCTATCCACGCAGTTTTTTGACTTAAAAGTTGCACAAAAAATACCTGAATAGGTAAGGTTAAAGCTAAAAATATTTTTTTTGGATATTGCTTCATAAAATTCAAAAATAAGAAAGTTATAAGGTTATCAACAAGTTAATAACAATTTTGTTTACAAAATTTGTGTATAAAGAAAGTTAAAGATAGCGCCTATAAGTATCAGCTTAAAAAATTACATTTGCAGTTATGGAACGAACGCAATCTCTCAGAGGAACAAAAACAGAAAGGGCTAAAATTGTTAGTCTTGAAAAAGGTAAAATACCACCACAAGCACTAGAATTAGAAGAAGCTGTTTTAGGAGCCATGATGATTGATAAGAAAGGAATTGATGAGATAATCGATATTCTTAATCCAGAAGCTTTTTATGACAAAAGACATCAAGAAATATACGCTGCAATATACGCGTTGTTTCAAAACTCAGAGCCAATTGATTTACTTTCAGTATCAAATCAATTAAAGAAAAATGGAACATTAGATTTAGCAGGAGGTGATTTTTATTTAATCGGTTTAACTCAAAAAGTAGCATCATCAGCACATATCGAATTCCATTCTCGAATTATATTAGAAAAATATATTCAGCGTAAGTTAATTACCATTTCTTCTGAGATTATTGAAAATGCATACAACGAAACAGTTGATGTTTTTGATTTATTAGATGATGCCGAAGGAAAGTTATTTGAAGTAACACAAGGAAATCTTAAAAAGGGAGCCGAAAGAGCCGATTCGCTAGTACAACAATCTATTAATAAAATACAAGAAATTTCTAGCCAAGAAGGAATGAGTGGCTTGGCAACCGGATTTACCAAATTAGACGCTTTAACATCGGGTTGGCAACCGTCTGATTTAATAATTATTGCAGCGCGTCCTGGTATGGGTAAAACAGCATTTGTAATTTCAATGGCTAAAAATATGGCAATTGACTTTAACCACGCTGTTGCAGTTTTTTCATTGGAGATGTCATCAGTACAGTTAATTACACGTATGATATCTTCTGAAACGGGTTTAACATCAGAAAAACTACGTAAAGGTAATTTAGAACCACATGAGTGGGAACAATTAAATGTTAAGGTTAAAAAACTATCAGATGCACCAATCTTTATTGATGATACGCCAGCGCTTTCAATTTTTGATTTACGTGCAAAAGCACGACGTTTAGTGTCACAACATAACGTTCGTATTTTAATAATTGATTATTTACAATTAATGACTGCTGGAGGATCTGGCGGAAATCGTGAACAAGAAATATCTACCATTTCACGTAACTTAAAAGCTTTAGCAAAGGAACTAAGTGTGCCGGTAATTGCATTATCGCAATTATCGCGTGCCGTAGAAACTCGTGGAGGATCAAAACGACCGCTATTATCAGATTTACGTGAATCGGGTGCAATTGAGCAAGATGCCGATATTGTATCGTTTATTTTTAGACCAGAGTATTACGGAATGACAGAATGGGACGATGATGATCACTCACCATGTGAAGGACAAGGAGAATTTATCGTAGCAAAACATCGTAATGGAGGATTGGATAATATTCGTTTAAAATTTACAGGGCATTTAGCAAAATTTTCAGATTTAGAAGAAGGGTTTAGCAGTGAGTTTCAATCGAGTATGAATACTGGTGTCGAATCAGGTTTTAACAACGAAATGGCTTCTAATAACTTTGCATCGCCAGAAGATGCTTTTGGTCCGAGTGATGATGATGTTCCGTTTTAAAACTTAAACAATTCATAAAATATAATAAATACACAATTGCTACTTAGTAATTGTGTATTTTAGTTTTTGATATGAAAAAAACATTATACTCATTTATATTATTATTTATTACAAACTCACTTTGGGCGTCTTTTATATACGTGCCGATGAGTCATAATAATCAAAAAAATCATTTAAAGGCATACGGAATTGTTTATTATGCCTTACAAAACGGTTTAAAAGCAAAATGGTTGTTAAACTACGATGGTGGTGCTTTTTTTATAGAAAATAATCAATCGGTAGAAAATGAATGCAAAATTCGTGGAGTTTCATACCAAGTAATTTCAGATACTAAATCAGCTTTAATTTTAGAAGAAATTTCATCACCTTCAAAAAATCAAGAAGCAGTAACTTTAGAAAAAGCACCAAAAATAGCTGTATATTCTCCTAAAGGAAAAATGCCTTGGGATGATGCAGTAACTATGGTGTTAACTTATGCTGAAATTCCGTTTGATGTAATTTATGATGAAGAAGTATTAAATGATAAACTATTATTATACGAATGGTTGCATTTACATCACGAAGATTTTACAGGGCAATATGGGCGTTTTTATGGCGCTTTTAGAACGGCACCATGGTATATTCAACAAAAAAAAGATGCAGAAACACTGGCTAAAAAATTAGGATATACTAAGGTATCAGAAGAAAAAAGAGACGTAGCTAAAAAAATTAGAGATTATGTAGTTGGTGGTGGATTTATGTTTGCAATGTGCTCAGCAACCGATAGTTTTGATATTGCTTTAGCTGCCGATGGTGTTGATATAGCTGAAGGAATGTTTGATGGAGATGCTTCGGAGCCTAATTATCAATCAAAAATAGATTTTAATAAAACTTTTGCATTTAAAAACTTTGAGCTGATTCGTAATCCAACTACGTACGAGTTTTCATCAATAGATATGACACGTAAGCGTAAAATTAAAAAAGAAGTTGATTATTTTACGTTAAGAGAGTTTTCAGCAAAATGGGATCAAGTACCAACAATGTTAACGCAAAATCACACGCAATTGGTAAAAGCTTTTATGGGACAAACTACTTCTTTTGATCGAAGTACAATAAAATCGACTGTAATGGTTTTAGGTGAAAATAAAACGAATGGTGAAGGGCGTTATATTCATGGTACCAAAGGGAAAGGAATGTTTACTTTTTATGGTGGCCATGATCCAGAAGATTATCAGCATAGAGTAGGGGATCCGAAAACAGAATTAGACTTGCACCCAACATCACCAGGATATCGATTAATTTTAAATAATGTGCTTTTTCCTGCTGCAAAAAAGAAAAAGAAAAAAACTTAAAAAAAGTAATTGGCAATTGTTTTATAAACAGTTACTTTTGCTAATGACAAAACAAAACAACAATGCCAACAATACAACAACACCAAGAGTTTACACAACAAGTTCGTAGAGACATCGTTAGGATGGTTCATGCAGTAAATTCGGGACACCCAGGAGGTTCTTTAGGATGTGCTGAGTTTTTAACATGTTTATACCAAGAAATCATGGATTATTCTACTGATTTTAAAATGGATGGAAATAATGAAGATTTATTCTTTTTATCAAACGGACATATATCACCAGTTTATTATAGTGTTTTGGCACGTAGTGGTTTCTTTCCAGTTGCTGAATTAGCTACATTTAGAAAGTTAGACTCTCGTTTACAAGGACATCCAACAACTCATGAAAACTTACCAGGTATTCGTGTTGCTTCAGGGTCTTTAGGACAAGGGATGAGCGTTGCAATTGGTGCTGCCGAAGCAAAGAAATTAAATGACGATAATAAAATTGTATACACATTGCATGGTGATGGAGAGTTACAAGAAGGTCAAATTTGGGAAGCAGCAATGTATGCTGCAGGAAAAAAAGTTGATAATTTAATTTCAACTATTGATGTAAACGAAAAACAAATTGACGGTACCACCGACCAAGTTTTAGCAATGGGAAGTTTAAAAGCAAAATTTGAAGCTTTTGGATGGGATGTACTTGAAATAAGAGAAGGAAATAACGTAGCAGCTATTTTAAACGGAATGGCAGATGCAAAATCTCGTACAGGTAAAGGAAAACCAGTTTGTGTATTATTATATACTGAAATGGGTAATGGTATAGATTTTATGATGCATACTCACGCATGGCATGGTAAAGCACCTAATGACGAGCAATTAGCATCATCATTAGCACAAAATCCTGAAACATTAGGAGATTACTAAAATAGCATACTATTAATAATTTAAAAAAGAGTTTTTCAACTATGAAAAACTCTTTTTTTATAGTTTTATTTAGAATTTAACTGTAAGAATAATTTTATCTTTACAGTTAAATAAATCAATAATTAAACCATTCAATCTTTTAATAAAATATGAGAATAGGAATTGTGTGTTATCCAACATTTGGAGGAAGTGGAGTAGTAGCAACAGAGTTAGGGATGGCATTAGCTGATAAAGGTCATGAAGTGCATTTTGTTACTTATAACCAGCCTGTTAGATTAGATTTTTTTTCACATCGATTGCATTTTCATGAAGTAGTTTTAGAAGAATATCCATTATTTCAATACCAACCTTATGAGTTAGCATTATCTAGTAAAATGGTTGAAGTTGTAGAGAAGCATCAATTAGAGGTTTTACATGTGCACTATGCAATTCCGCATGCTTATGCAGCTTATATGGCGAAAAAAATGTTAGAAGATAAAGGCATAGAAATAAAAGTTGTAACAACCTTACATGGTACAGATATTACTTTAGTAGGAAGTCATCCAACATATAAAACAGCGGTAGAATTTAGTATTAATAAGTCAGATGAAGTAACGGCTGTATCTAATAGTTTAAAGGAAGATACTTTGCGTTTATTTAATATTGATAAAGATATTAAAGTGGTTTATAATTTTATTGACGGTAAAAAATACGACAAAGCAAATCAAGACGAATGTAAAAGAATAGCTTTAGCAAAACCCGAAGAAAAAATTTTAACACATGTTAGTAATTTTCGTCCAGTTAAAAGAACAGAAGATGTGATTAAGATTTTTAATGAAGTTCAAAAAGAAATTCCCTCAAAATTACTAATGGTGGGTGATGGACCAGAACGTTTAAAAGCTGAGAATTTAGCTAAGAAATTACAGATTGAAGAGAAAGTATTGTTTTTAGGAAATAGTAATGAAGTTGCCAAAATACTATGTTATACAGATGTGTTTTTATTACCTTCAGAAACAGAAAGTTTTGGATTAGCAGCTTTAGAAGCGATGGCAGCAAGTACACCAGTAATTTCAACTAATTGTGGAGGGTTGCCTGAGGTTAATGTTCATGGTAAAACAGGATATTTGAGTAATTTAGGAGCTATTGATGACATGGCTAAAAATGCCATTAAAATTTTAAAAAACGAAATTGTTTTAGAAAGATTTAAAAAGAAGGCAAAAGAACACATTAAGTTATTTTCTTTAGAACAAATACTGCCTGTTTATGAGGAAATTTATAAAAAGTGTTCAAAAAGATAAAATTTTGTTGTTTTTAAAAGTATTTACCTGAAAATTATTTATGAAAACAGGTTTTTATATCTAAGCTACTAATTATTAATGTGAAAAAAGTATTTAAATATGTTATTAAAACTAAGCTAAAAAATTAAATAATGTAAACATTTAGCTTTAAAGATGTTGATGGTCTGTAATTTTAAACATTTATGAAAATTATAATAGATTAAGATTAACTTTATCAAAAAAAATAATGACAGTTATAAATATTACCGCTACAGATGTTATAGGAGCAGTTGAGCAAATACAAAAAGTAATAGGAGGAGAGATTACTGAAAGATGGGGTGAGTATGTTTTAGAAGTTGATAGTAATTTAGCTAAAGGTAAAATTACTTTTTTAACCTTTGAGTGGGGAGGCAATGTTTTACAATATGATATTACTTTTTTTGATGATATTAGAGTAGCTATAGATGCTTCTGAATTTAACCCAATACACTTTACATATACAACAGAAGGTCATACTTTTCATAAGTTTGAATTAGAAAATAAAAAACGAAAATTAGAGCAATATCAATCTGTAATTATTACAAGTAAAGATGGAGGTTATAATTATAGATATTTTGAAAAGAATGTAAAAATAAACATGCATCTTATTCAAATAAACAGAGTTTTGTTTATTAAAAAACGTTTAAATGATGCTTCAGTATTAAACCAGAGATTATATGAAGTTTTTCATGATGATCAACATGAAAATATTTTCGCTTACTTTGGAACATACAATTTAAAATTAGCGAACCTTATTAAGCAGTACAATGCCATAAGACAAAAAGGAATGATTCGTATTTTGATAAAAGAAGGTATAGTATATCAAATTTTATCAGAACACATGCAGCAGCATAATAAAGATGTTAAAAGAAATAAAAAACCTAGTACATCTTTAACTAAAAAAGAAATAAGTTTAGTACGTAAAGTAGGTCAAAAAATACTTAAAAATATAGCAGAAGATTATAATGTTGAGGATTTAGCTAATAATACAGGTATTACACAAGTTAAACTTCAAGAAGGATTTAAGTTGCTGTTTTCTAGAACAGTTATTGAATATGTAAGACATGTACGTTTAGAAGAAGCAAGGGATTTAATGAATACAACAGACTATAATATTTCTCAAATAATTTATTCAATCGGATTTTCAAGCAGAAGTTATTTTTCAAAAATATTTAAACGTAAATATGGTATTAATCCCAGTGAGTTTTTAAAAAATAAACAAAAAAAGTAATTAAAGTATAATAACGTGATTTACACAAAGATAATTTATGATAAAAGAAAAGTATAAATGTTCAGTTTATAAATTAAAAGAGTTAAATCCTAATACACCTATAAACCTAGTGTTAAGTGGTGGTGCAGAAAAAGGTGTTGCTCATATTGCTCTGTTAGAAAAATTAGAAGAACTTAATATAAAAATTAATGCAATATCTGCATGCAGTTCAGGCTCATTAGTAGCAACTATGTATGCTTCTGGTTTAAAACCAAAAGAGATTTTATCTTTTTTTAGAACTACTGAAATATTTCAATATTCATGGATAACTATAGCAAAACCTGGAATTTTTAATTCCTCTAGTTACGCAAAGTTAATTGAAGATAAAATAAAAACAACTTTTGAAGAATTAACAATTCCGTTAATCATTTCAACAACAAATTTAAATAAAGGAGTGACGGAATATTTTTTTAAAGGCGAATTATTAAAACCTGTGCTAGCATCATGTGCCTTGCCAGGTTTATTTAATCCTGTAAAAATTAATGATATGTTGTATTCTGATGGAGGTGTAATAGATAATTTTCCAACAACACCTTTTAATGACTCACAATATCCAACGGTAGGAAGTTATGTTGTTTTTCCATCAGAAAAAAAAACAGAAGAATTAGATACGACATTAAAGGTCTTAGCACATGCTTCAAAATTATTAATGCTATCTTCTGAAGAGTATAAATTTTTTGAAACTTTTGCAACAGTATGTTATCCTTTAGGTAAGTTTAGTGGCTATGATAAAAAAGAAGTAGATATTATTTATAAAACAGCTAAAAAATATATAGAAAACCACCTCAGTTAATATTTATTAAAAAAAGAAAAAAAATTATTTTAAGTAATGCCACCAATTCATTTCACGGGTTAACTTATAACCTAGATTTTCATAAATTTTTATTGCTGGGTTTCCTTTAGTAGTATGTAAAATCGGATGTTTTTTATTTGCTATTATATTTTTAGTAACATGAGTTGTTAATTGTTTAGCAAAGCCATTACCTCTATAATCGGGGTGTGTAACAACAGCACTTACCTCAATAAAATCATTAGTTTGCATGCGTTGACCAGTAATGGATACTAATTTATTATTTTTAAAAACACCAAAATACTTACCCATTTCAAAAGTTTTCATCTTAAAATAGCCTGGCATAACCAACCAAACTAAGTTATATATTTCATTGATATGTTTAGTAGTAAGTGGAATGATTTTTTCGGTTATGTCAACTTCAATTAAGTTTTCTAATACCATTTGACATCCTTCAATTTTTCGATTTAATGTAATAAAATTAGGGTCATGATTTGGTGTTTCTTTTTCTGTTACTAAGAAAAAACTATCCGTAAGTTTAGCGTATTGATTTAAAGCATTTGCTGTTTTTGAAGAATCAATAAAAGCGCCAAACGGACATACTTTTGGATTGTAAAATTGTACTCCATCATATTTAATAGCGAAATCTTTATGTGTTTCATTTAAAGAAAACCAAACAGGATTTTTAAGTTTATTTTCCACTTTTATAAATATCTTTTAAAGCTGATTTTAAATCAGAAAATATAAATGAATAATGTTTTTCTGTTTTTTTATAGGAAATAGGACTTCCTTTTAATAAAAGAACATTCATTTCACCTAAAATAATCTTTAGAATAAATGAAGGTACGTTGAATGGAATAACAGGTTTATGAATAACTTTTGATAGTGTTTTTGTGAAATTTTTATTTGTTTGATGTTCAGGAGCAACTGCATTAAATATTCCTGTAAAGTTATTGGTTTTAATTGCTTTTAAATATATGTTGCATAAATCATCAATATGAATCCAAGGCATGTATTGTTTTGCACTTCCTATATTAGCTAAAAACAAAGGTGTATTTATTTTTGGCAACGCACCACCTGTTTCTGATAAAACAATACCGGTACGTATAATAGTAACAGGAATATTTAGTTTTTTAAATTGATGTGCAGCTTTTTCCCACTGTACACAAACTTTAGAAATAAAATCATTTTCAGGAAGATCATCTTCAGTAAAAATTTTATCAGAAGTAATCGCTCCATAATAACCAATTCCTGAAGCTGAAATAAAACCTTTGAGTTCAATTTTTAATTCTTTTATTTTTTTAAAAAGTAGATTAGCGGACTGTACACGACTATCTATTAATATTTTTTTTTGTTCATCTGTCCATCGCTTATCAGCAATTCCTGCTCCGGCTAAATGGATGATGTGTGTAATGTTTGCAAAAGCATTATCATCAATAAATTCGTTTGAAATATTCCAAAGAAATTCATTCTTTTTTTTTGGATTTCTTGATAAGACAACAACTTCATAATTTTTTTCTATTAGCTTTTTTTGAAGTCTTTTTCCAATTAATCCAGTTCCGCCAGTTATAAGTATTTTAGTCATTTTTAATATTTTTTATATAAAAAGTGAAAGGCAATGGAATGATTTTTGGCATTTGGAATTACAACTTAATATTTATGTTCTTTAGGGGCTGTAATTTGAGTAAATATTTTCTTCATTCGTTTTACCTTATTTTTTTCAGTAATCAGAGTAATTAAAATAAGTCTTTTAACTTTTTATCCAATCACATGATATAAAAGTAATACAATAAAAAGTATTCTTAATTACTTAATTGTTTTTTACCATTTAATTAAAATGGTAGTACATACAAATATAAGGTTAGGATGTTGTTTAAGTAAGAAAAAAACACAAAATAAGTACTTGTTTTTTAGTGTTTTAAAATATTTTTTTAAAAAAAATGATATAAAATAAAAACCGAAATAGAAGTTTTCTCGTAAATAAGGTTGAATGAATAATTAACTAATAAAAATTTACAATCATGAAAAAAATTAAATTAATTATCGGAGCAGGTGTTTTTGCTTTAATCGGATTAATGCTTTATGCAGCAGATCATATTGATGCGCCAAATATACAAGGTGGTACGAGTGATATTACAGACTTTTATGCTTTTCAAGCAGAAGACACAAACAATCTTGTTTTTGTAGCAAATGTTCAGGGGTTATTAAGTCCTTCAGCAACGAGTGAGGCAAAATTTGATGAAAATGTATTAATAGAATTTAATATTGATAATAATGATGATAAAATAGAAGACTTGGTAATTCAGGCCATTCCAAGAGATGGGAAAATGTATTTTTTTGGCCCATATAAACCATCAATGACAGGTGTAAATAGTTTATTGCCGCAAGATGGATCTGAATATGGAGTAGCTATATCTCCATATAAAGTAAATCCTGTTATAGGAAATAAAAACGGAATGAAATTTTTTGCAGGCCCAAGAGATGATCCTTTTTTTATGGATTTTGCTAAGTATGGTGAAATAATTGGAGGTATGGCGAGTGGATTTGATAATCCAGGTACTGATACTTTTAAAGGAACCAATGTATTGTCTGTTGTTGTAGAAGTACCAAAGTCTATGATCGGAGGATCAGGAACTATTAATACTTGGGTAGAAACAAAAACAAAGCAATAATTATCAATCAAATTTTAAAATCTTAAAACATGAAACTTAAAAATATAAAAACGAACGTATTGTTAATAGTATCAAATTTTATTACAAAAAACAGCATTATGAAACTTAAACCAATAAAAATAGTATCACTTTTAATGTTATCTTTTTTAACATTAATAAGTTGTAGTGATGATAATGATGATATGGATTATTTAACACCTATTAACTTTTCAGGTACTTATACACAAAAAGATCAAATGGGACGACCAGCTATTAATACTGTGTTTGTTAATAGTGATAAAAAAGATATGTTTAATACTACAATACCATCAGAACAAAATGCAGCTTATGCAGCGATGTTTGAAACAAATTTAAAAGCTTTAAGTCCAGCTTATGCAAATGAAGGGGATAAAAATGCATTGGGGCTAGATGCCGCAAGTTTTGCAGGAGTATTAGCTACCGATGTGTTAACGGTATCTTTAGATGGTAAAACAACTTTTTATGATGGAGAAAATGTTTTAACAGGAAGAGCTTTAGCTGATGATGTTATAACGGTAGAGTTATTGTTGATTTTTGGAGGTGAAGATTTTACTGAAAACCCAACACTATCTGATGATAATGTAAGTGCTAATGATAAAGAATTTTTAACATCTTTTCCTTATTTAGCAAACCCTTGGTAAAATTATAAAAAAAATAAGAATTGGCTACTTTGTCTCATTGTAGTCAATTTTAAAAACTAATCCTTCTTATTATGAAAACAATAAAAACACTACTAATTATAGTTATTTTTAATCTATTTTATAGTTGCAATACTTCTACAAATATTGAGGTAACAAAAAAAATAGATTATAATAAATATCTCAAAAATCCAATAAATATAACTGAAATGTTAGCGGAAAGAGAGCTTTTTTTTTGGGAAAATAAAATAATTAAAAACCCCAATCAATATCCATATTTATCAAAAATAGCAGATGCTAACATGTTACTTTTTTCATCAAAAGGTACTATTACTTATTTATTAGAAGCTGAGAAAAAGTTAATAGAAGTTAATAAAAAAACGAATTATAATAATAGCGGAAACTTAAGGGCATTAGCACGAAATTATATTTCTCAACATCGATTTAAAGAAGCTTTAGCATTAGTAAAAAAAGCCACTATTATTGGAGAAAATTTAAGAGGTAGTCAAAAAATGCTTTTCGATATATATTTAGAATTAGGAAATACCCAAAAAGCATTTGAATTTTTAGCCAAGATAGAGGATTATGCCGATTTTGATTATCTAATTAGGGTTTCTAAATGGTATGATCATAAAGGAAATTTAAGTTCAGCCATTCGTTTTATGGAAAAGGCTATGAAAAAAGCTGAAGAAGCAAACAATAAACAGCTTAAAATTTGGAGCTACACCAACTTAGCGGATTTTTACGGTCATGATGGTCAAGTTAAAGAGTCATACAATTTATACTTAAAAGCGTTAGCTTTAGATGAAAATAACGCATATGCCAAAAAAGGAATTGCTTGGATTGTTTATTCTAATGATAAAAAACCAACAGAAGCACAGCGTATTTTAGATATGATTAGCACCAGTCATTTTTCACCAGATTATTATTTGTTAAAAGCTGAAATTGCTGAGTATCAAAACGATTCTATATCAAAAAAAAATAATATAAATTCTTATTTATCAACTATAAAAAATAATCAATATGGTGTAATGTACAATCAACATTTAGCTAAAGTTTATTTAGATGAATACAATAATACAGCCAAAGCATTGCCGTTAATTAATGAAGAAATAGTTAACAGGCCTACTGCACAATCTTACGATTTATTAGCATGGTATTATTTTAAGAAAAAAGATTTTAAAAAATCGTTAAAAATAGTAGATTCATACATTGCCAATAAAACTTTTGAACCTGAAATACAGTACCATATGGCAGAAATTTATAAAGCTAACGGCAAAGTATCGAAAGTAAAAAAAATAAGAAAAGAATTGCTAAAAAGTTCTTTTGAATTAGGACCTTTGATGACAAAGAAAATTTTAAATATTTAATTAAAAACTACTATTTTGAAAACTAAATTAACAATACTTTTTGTGCTTATTAGTTATTTGCAATTATTTTCACAAAGGTTTAATGGAACAGTATTTAACAACAATAATAAACCTTTAGAAAATGTTTATGTGTATAACATGACAAGTAATACTCATAGTCATACAGAGGTAAACGGAAAATTTGTTATTGAAAAAGCAAATGAAGGAGATTTTGTAGAATTTAGAATTTTAGGTTACAAAAAACAAGTAATTCAATTAACTAAAAACAACTTAGCAAAGCCATATGCATTAATTTTATCAACCAAACGTTTTATGTTAGATGAAATGGTTTTATCAAACAAACAAGACGCTTTACAAACTTTTGTTAGAATAGATTTAGATAAAAAACCAGTAAACTCATCACAACAAATTTTACAAAAAGTACCAGGTTTATTTATAGGACAACATGCCGGTGGTGGTAAAGCAGAACAAATTTTTTTGAGAGGTTTTGATATTGATCATGGTACTGATTTAGCATTGTCTGTTGATGGAATGCCTGTAAACATGGTATCTCATGCTCACGGACAAGGGTATAGCGACTTGCACTTTTTAATACCAGAAACTATTGAAAAAATAAACTTTGGTAAAGGGCCTTATTATGCAAGTAAAGGTGATTTTAATACAGCCGGATATGTAGATTTTAAAACAAAATCACATTTAGAGCAAAGTCAAATTGAAATTGGTATAGGGCAATTTAATACTTTTAGAACATTAGGTATGTTTAATCTTTTAGATAAAAACAGTACAGATAATGCTTATATAGCTATTGAATATTTAGCAACAGACGGTTTTGTAAAATCTCCTCAAAACTTTAGCAGAATAAATATCTTTTCAAAATATAAAACCTTTTTAAAAGACAATAGTAGTTTGTCTTTATCAGCAGCTCATTTTACAAGTAAATGGGATGCATCGGGTCAAATTCCTGTAAGAGAAGTTGCTAACGGAAATATTACTCGTTTTGGTAGCATAGATGATACAGAAGGAGGAACTACATCAAGAACAAATATAAATATTGAACATTCAAAAGTTTTAAAGAATGATGTAAAAGTAACATCTAATATTTTTTATTCGAATTATAATTTTAATTTGTTTTCTAATTTTACTTTTTTCTTAGACGATCCTATAAATGGAGATCAAATAAAACAAACCGAAAATAGAGATATTTTAGGGTTTAACACACAATTTAAAAAGAAATTAAACATAAATAAAATACCAACAACATTAACTTTTGGTACCGGTTTAAGAACAGATATTGTAGATAATTTAGAATTATCACATACATTACAAAGAAAAGAAGTTTTAAATGAAATTCAACTAGGAAAAGTACATCAAACAAATTTTTACACTTTTTTTAACAGTGAGTTTGAATTAGGTAAGTTTACAATTGCTCCAGCTTTACGATTAGATTATTTAAACTTTAGCTACAACGATTATTTATTGAATGAATATAAAACATTTTCAAAATCAAAAGTAATTGTAAATCCTAAAGTAAATATAACATACACACCAAATACAAAAACTCAATGGTTTTTAAAATCAGGTATTGGGTTTCATTCAAATGATGCAAGAGTTGTTGCTACACAACCTAACAGAAAAACATTACCAAAGGCTTATGGTATAGATTTTGGTAATATTTGGAAACCTACTTCAAAAATAGCAATTAATACTGCCTTATGGTATTTATTATCTGAAGATGAATTGGTTTATGTTGGTGATGCTGGTATTGTAGAGCCATCAGGAGAGTCAGAGCGTTTTGGATTAGATATTGGTTTTAGATATCAATTAACAGATTGGTTATATTTTAATACCGATGCTACCATTACCGATGCTAAAATTGTAGCCGAGCCATCAAATGCTAATAACATACCGTTAGCTCCAAGTTTTACAATGACAGGTGGTTTATCTATAAATAATTATAAAAATTTTTCAGGAGGAATTGATTATAGATACATAGGAGATAGACCTGCAAATGAAGATAACTCAATAGTAGCAGAAGGTTATTTTGTTACCGATGCAAATATTAGTTATAAAATTAATGATATAACTTTAGGTTTGGCAATCGAAAATTTATTTGATGTAGCTTGGAATGAAACACAATTTGCAACGGAATCTAGATTGCAAAATGAACCTAACTCCGTAGAAGAAATTCATTTTACACCTGGTACACCATTTAGTGTAAAAGCAACAATAAGATATTCATTTTAATAAAAAAGTAGTTGTTCGGGGGGATAACTATTAAGTGCTATCATTTTTTAGAAGGATTAATGATAGTAAAACATAGTCGCTTTATGCGGCTATGTTTATTTATATAAGTGATTTTATTTTTTATAAAAACCGATATGTAATTAAGACTATAATTATCAATAGCTTTATTAATAAATATAAAAAAGGTTTTATAATCTAAGATGTTAAAATAGAAAGGTTTATAAGATAAATCTAATTTTTAACAACAAATATAGCTGCTCATAAGCAGCTATATTTATATAATTTTAAGATTTTAATTAAACGGCACCTAAGGTATATAATTGTTCTAAATTAGGAGAAATACTACCTCCAGTAGGCTCTAAAGTAATACCGAATGCTTGAGATTCATTAGGATTATCAATAGTAAATATTTTATTTTTATTAGTTATAAAGTTATCGATAGTTCCTAAACTTGTTGGTAATAACGGATCAAGTTTTAACGACCATACTTGGTATACTTTTCCTTTAGGAGGATCAGGTAATCCTTGTACATCTAAATATATTTTTTGTGATTCTTTATTCCAAAAAACTTTAGCGTATGCCTCAGGAAGTACTTTTTGTCCTTGTAAAGGTACAGTCACAACATTTTTAGCTCTTATTACTTTTAATAAATTCTCATTTTGAGCTAAAAAAGTATTCGATTTTTCTAATTGAAATTTAAATTGGTCTTTAGCTTGATTAATTGTATCTATTTCAGCTTGTAGGTTATTATTTTTATTTATCGATAAAACTAACGTACTACCAATAATTAATGCAGCAGCCCAACCAGTATAAGTTGCCCAGTTATTTTTTCGACTATTTAAAGGAATAATTTTACTTGAGTTTTCTTTTTCTTGTAATATTTTAATTAAAATATTTTTAAAAGAGTTTTTGTTTCCTGAACGAGAAACATAACCAGTAAGAGAAGATATTGATTTTTCAATATCTTTTATTTCTTTTAAAATTTCAGGGTACTTTATAATTAAGGCATGTATTTGCTCGTTTTCTTTTTCAGAAAGTGCCCCAGCAACGTACAATTCTAGTATTCCAGATTCTATGTGTTTTTTTGCTTCCATTATTTAAGCATAATTCTTAACTCATTAATACAGTTTCTGTTTCTTGTCTTAACAGTACCTAAAGGCATATTTAAACTTTCAGAAACTTCTTTTTGCGTAAAACCTTTAAAATAAAGTAACTCTATTACTTTTATACAGGTATCTTTTAACTTATTTACAAAGTTTTTAATTCCAATAGTATCCATTTTAGCGTCTAAACTATCATGATTCTCTAATATATCTACGAAAATTTCAGAGTTTAGGTTTTTAGCACTGTTTTTAAAACTTTTTGATCGGGTTTTATCTATCGCGGCATTTCTAGCAATATTAATAATCCAAGTAAAAAACCTACCTTTTTTAGCAGAGTATGATGTAGCATTATTCCAAGCTTTTATAAAAACATCTTGAGTAACTTCTTCAGAAATATCTTTATCTCTAATAATATTAAATACAATTCCGTTTACACTTTTATTATACATTTCATATAATTTTTCAAAAGCTTTTACATCTTTTTGTGTGAATTTTATAACAAGATCTTCTAATTGCATTTTATTTTTTTGTAAGATAGTAAAATTAATTAAGGCATAATTTTATGATTAATTATTTCTAGATTTTATATTGTTAGTACAAAGCTTAATAATTTCATCAATACGTTTTGTTCGAGTTGTTTCTCTTTTGGCTTGTAGTAGCCAATATAAATAATTCTTTTTATAACTAGGAGCAAAGTTTTTAAAGTTTGTAAAAGCAATTTTATTTTTATCAAATTCCATTTGTAACTCTACCGGAATTATTAGTTTATCAATTGCATCTAAAGTGTTCCAAGAACCATTTTTTTTAGCAATGTTTATGGCTTCGAATCCGCTGTTATGCATTAAATTAGTAGCAATTAAACTTTTAATATGTTTTTTATTTACGGCACTCCAAATACTTTTTGGTTTTCGCTTACAAAAATATTGCTTTCGTTTACCATTGCCTAAGCTTTTTACAGTAGCATCTATCCAGCCGTAACAAAGGGCAACTTTCACAGCTTCTTCCCAACGCATAGATTCCTCTATGTTTTCAACTTTATAAAAAATAAGATATATGCCTTCGGATGTATTATAGTTTTTAGACAACCAATTACGCCACTCAACATCATTCTTAAAATAAAATTCCGCTTTTTCTTTCACAATTACTATCTTATTTAAAATAAAAAATTACCGCTAATTTATAAAACAAAAAAGAGAATAAAATAAAACTTTATTCTCTTTTTAAATTATAATTTATTGTAAAAAACTATTCCTTATCTAATCTTTTAGTTAGGTTAAAGCCAGTAAATAAACCTAAACCAGCCATTAAAAAAATCATTGCTGGATATACCGCTTCTTCATCAATAGAGCTATACGTATCAATTAATAACCCTAAAAATATTCCTAAGCCAATTCCCATTAATAATAGCGCTAGGTTTAAAACAATTACTCTACCTGTTAACGTTGATTTTTTTCGTTCTCCTTGCATAAATATTTTAGCATCTACACCTTTTTCTATCAATGCTAAACGCTCTTTGTTTCTAGTTGAATAGAATAAATAAAAGATTCCGAAAATTACTGCGAATAAGAACATAAATACAATTGCTACTTCCATATTTTTAATTTTAAATGATTATTTTTATTGTGTTTGCAAGTATGACTGCTAGATTAAAAAAAAGGTTACAGAAAGAGTAAAAAAAATATTTTTCATGAAATTTTGTAACCTTTTAAAGTAATAGACAGTCAAAGTATAAAATGACTATAAAAACCGACCAAACATATATCAATTTAACCTTAAAAGGAGATACCAATGCTTTTGCTTTTTTAGTTGATAAGTATAAAACGATGATTTTTACTTTGGCTTTAAAAATGGTAAAGAGTAGAGAAGAGGCTGAAGAAATTTCTCAAGATACTTTTATAAAAGCGTTTAAAAATTTAAGTAAATTTAAAGGCGAATCAAAATTTTCTACATGGTTATACAAGATAGGATACAGAACTGCTTTGGATAGCTTAAAGAAGCATAAAGAAAAGTATAGTACTGATACGATTGATGAAATAACAATTAATAAAATATCAAGTACTGAGAGTATTTTAGATAGACTAGAGCGAAAAGAACGTGCCGAAATAATTAATAACTGTATGTTACGTTTACCAGAAGATGAACGAATTATTTTATGGATGTTTTATTTTGATGAACTAAGTTTAAAAGAAATTATAACAATAACTAATTTTTCTGAAGCCAATGTAAAAGTAAAACTACACAGAGCCAGAAAAAGATTGTTAAGTATTATAAAACAAAATGTTGAACCCGAATTAATTAATCATTATGGGAGAAAATAAAGACATAGAAAAGTTAGATGCTTTTACGAAAAAGTACATTAAAGAAGTAAAAGAAGAAAGTCCCTCTTTAGATTTTACAGCTAATTTAATGACTGTTTTAGAAAAAGAAACTGTTAATGTTTATAAAGCAACACCTTTAATATCAAGAAAAGGATGGTTTTTTCTTGGAGCTATTTTAGTGGCAAGTATTTTATTTATTTCAAGAGGCACCTCTTTAAGTTGGATGAAAATGCCAACAATACAATTAGATTTTTCGTATCATATTCAAATGCCAAATTTATTTGAAGGAATTAGAGTATCTAACATTATGTTATTTGCTTGTTTCTTTTTTACCTTGATGATTTTTGGTCAGATAATTATACTTAAAAATCATTTTACAAAACATTTATAAATCATAAAAAAAAGTCCACTTTGTAATTTACAAAGTGGATTTTTTTAAACTAAACTTGTTTCAGTATTACATAATAATTACTTGCTTGCAGTAATCCATTTGTCAATTTTATTTTCTAATAAAGCTAACGGAATACAACCTGTTTCTAATACTTGATTGTGAAATTCTCTAATGTCAAATTTTTCACTTAACTCCTTTTTAGCTTTAGAACGTAATTCACGTATTTTTAATTGTCCAATTTTATAAGATAATGCCTGCCCTGGGTTTGCCATATAACGTTCAATTTCTGAAATAATACTAGCTTCACTTTCTGCTTCATTATCTAAAGAATATTGAATTGCTTTTTCACGACTCCAACCTTTTGCGTGCATTCCAGTATCAACAACCAAACGAATTGCACGGTGCATTTCCATACCTAACATTCCAAAATATTGATAAGGATCGGTATATAAACCTAATTCTTTTCCTAAGTTTTCGGTATACAATGCCCAACCTTCACCATAAGCACTATACCATAATGTTTTTCTAAAATCAGGTAAATTTTCATTTTCTTGTGTTAACGAAATTTGATAATGATGCCCAGGAATTGCTTCGTGTAAAAATAACGCTTCATCAGAAAATACATTGTACTTCGTAGCATCTGGTATTGGCGTATAAAAAACTCCCGGACGTGTACCGTCTAATGAACCTGGGTTGTATTCTGCACTAGCCGAAGCCTCTCTAAATTTTTCAGTTTGTTTTACTACAAAAGGTGTTTTTGGTTTGTTACCAAATAATTTTTCTAATTGCGGTTTCATTTTATCATGAATCGCATTAAAGTTATTGATAATTTGTTGCGGTTCAGAATAAGGCATTAACTCTTTATTTTCTCTAACAAAATTGAAGAAATCTTTTAATTCTCCCTTAAAACCAACCTGTGTTTTTACTTTTTCCATTTCGGCTAAAATACGTGTAACTTCACTTAAACCTAAGTTGTGTATTTCATCAGCAGTCATAGTAGTTGTTGTGTAGTTTTTTATAGCGTGTTGGTAATATGTCATTCCGTTTGGTATATCAGAAATTCCACTTGTTTCTCTACCAGCGGCTAAGTAATCTGTTTTTAAGAAATTGTATATTGATTTAAATGAAGGAATTAATTTTTCATTTAATAAACTAGAATAGTTTTCAGCTAATTTCTTTTTATTTTCTTTTGAAAAATCTGTTGGAAATTTTTTGATTGGCGAATAAAATAAATGTTCCGTAATTTTTGTTTCAGCCAAACCTTTAAATTGAGGAACAATTTTTTTTATTAAAGAAGTTGGTAAAACATAACCTTCTTTAATACCTTGTTTCATGTTTGTAATGGCAGATTGCATCCAAACATGAAAACCATTTAATCTTTTTAGCCAATTTTCGTAATCATTTACAGTTTTAAAAGGTTGTGCACTACTACCACTAGCTAATTGACCTACGGTTAAATTGATAGTCCACATTTGATTAATAGGCATTAAAGCATCGTTTTTAAAGCTATTTTGTGCTAAAGCCATGTCACAATCCCAATCTAAAACAGCTTTGCTCATTTGTTGACTTTCAGTTAAATCATTCTCTTTAAAATCAGCTAGTTTTAATTTGTAGTTTTTATAAAAATCGTTGTTTTTTGTTAGATAATTTTCAGATAAGATGTTAGGAAATTGATCGTTAAAACGATTATCACCAGCAAAAGTGGCATTTATCGGATTTAGTTGTAGTTTACCTTCATTATAATCTTTTAATAATTGATTAAAAGCTGTATTTTCTTTTATAGGAACTGTAATTATTTCCTTTTTTTCTTGCTTACAAGAAGTAACTAGTGTAGCAGCAGCTACAATGGTTAAGAAGATTTTCTTCATGGTATTGTTTTTTGATTGCAAACAAATATACCAAAAAAGAAAACAGCTTAAATTTTATGAATTTAAACTGTTTTATTTTTTTAGTTAAAGATTAAAACTAAGTTCTATTCTTCGTCAAAAAAGAAATTATGAATATCAATTATATCACCTCTACCCATTTGTACAAGGTTTTTTGTTTCTTTTAAAAATATACCTAAAGATCGTTCATTATATACTAACTTTAAATCATTAGAGTAGTCAGTTACAACATACATGTCTCCTTTTAGTTTGTAAAAAGGAATAACTAATTTACTTTTAACTTTTACCCCTTTATTTACAACTTTACCATCTTTTAAGGTTTTCTTTAGGGTCTCTTCATCGTTTTCGCTAGAAGATACTTTTACATACGAGACCATCATATTCATCCATTCTTTAGAATCTATTAAAAACCATTTTACTTTATTGAAATCAATACCATATTGATTAATCCACCCTTGACTTGTAAAACCAAATAAAACTTGTTTTTTACCATTTAGTTCTGGTTTATTAGCAGGTGTAAATTCTTGAATTTTATATGTAATTACAGATGTCGATGACATATCTTTTACCTTTTTTCCATTAAAAGAAAGTGTTTTTAATGAAAAACTGGTCAATTCAGGATTGTTAGAAAGAATCCATTGAGTTGCTGTTAATTCGGCTCTTTCTTCGATTTGTTTAACAGCAGCAATACCTGCTCCTATAGCAACTAAAGCACCTGCAGCAGCTATAGCACCATTTTTTTACGCATTTATATTTTGAGGAAATAAATAAATTAGGGTAATTAAAAGAATAAATGTTTTTTTCATAATTTTTTATATTTTTTTAAAAGTAAAATAAATTTACCCAATTCTTGTGCCGTTTTTAATATTTCTTTCGGGTGATATAAGCGTAACATCTTTATTATCTCCAACAGCACCTAATACTAAACATTCACTCATTATGTTGGCTATTTGTTTTTTAGGGAAGTTTATTACTGCAATTATTTGATTACCTATTAACGCATCAGGAGTATATAATTTGGTAATTTGTGCTGAAGTTTTTTTTATACCAAATTCACCAAAATCTATTTGCATTTTATAGGCAGGTTTTTTTACTTCTTTAAATATTTCGGCAGAAAGTATGGTTCCTACTCGCATTTCTACTTTTGTAAAATCATCCCAAGTTAAAGTATTGTTTTTCATAAATGTTAAGGAGTTTAAAAATGTTTATTATTACATGTAGCATTTCAACCAAATACCCATTATGGGATTTCATAATTATTTATTTAATAACCTATTAGCAGCGGTAAACGGAGTCGTTTTTCCGTTTTCTAATTTTTTCAACTCCTGCTGTAATAAGTCTTTGATATTATTATTGTTGTAAAAATTATCTTTTAATTGCTGATTAATAGTTTCTAATAGCCAATACTTGTTTTGATCGTTTCTTTTTTGTTGAAAAGATAAGCTACTTTTAGCCATGTTTATATATTGATCAATCATTGTATAAACTTCATCTATACCTTGGTTTTTAAGGGCGCTTGCCAATAAAACTTTGGGTTGCCAACCGCTATCTTTTGGTGGATATAAATGTAAAGCTCTATTAAATTCTACTTTAGCAATTTTTGCATTTTTCTCATTGCCACTATCGGCTTTATTTATAACAATAGCATCGGCCATTTCTATAATTCCGCGTTTTATACCTTGTAACTCATCACCAGCCCCAGCAAGTTTTAAAAGTAAAAAAAAATCGGTCATAGAATGTACGGCGGTTTCTGATTGCCCAACACCTACGGTTTCAATAATAATGGTGTCAAAACCAGCAGCTTCACATAAAATAATCGATTCTCTAGTTTTTTGAGCAACACCTCCTAATGAAGTTCCTGAAGGAGAAGGTCTGATAAACGCATTTTTATCGGTAACCAATTCTTCCATTCGGGTTTTATCGCCTAAAATACTTCCTTTGTTAACAGAGCTACTTGGGTCAACAGCTAAAACAGCTACTTTTTTACCAAGTGCAGTTAAGTGTTTTCCTAAAGTTTCAATAAAAGTACTTTTTCCAACTCCTGGAACACCGGTAATACCAATTCGTACCGATTTATTTGCATGTGGCAAACAAGCTTCTAAAATTTCATTGGCTTGTTGTTGATGCTTTAAATTGGTGCTTTCAACTAAAGTAATAGCTTTACTTAAAAAAGGAATATTACCCGCTAATATATTTGTAATATACTTGGTAGTAGTAATTTTTTTTCTACGACTAAGTTTTATTTTTTCTGCAGATGAGATACTGGTGGTTTCTGGTTGAAAAACACCGTCTTTTTCGGTAAGGGCAGATTTTTTTTTATTAATCATTATAAAGTAAAAACTAAATATTAAGTAAATTTAAAAATAAAAATTCAGCAAACTGCAACGAAGTTTAAAAAGTATCGTCTTTAGTATAAGAAATCAATAATGAAATTAACCAAACAGTTACATCAACCTATAATAAACGGTTGTAAAAATAATGATGCAAAAGCGCAAATGCAATTGTATGATTTGTATTGCGAAGCGATGCTTACGGTTGCAGTTCGTTACGTAAAAGATACTTTTATTGCTGAAGATATAATGCAAGAAGCGTTTATTAAAGCCTTTAAAAATATAAAGCATTATAAGGAAGAAGTTGCGTTTGGAGCTTGGTTAAAACGAATTGTAATAAATCAAAGTATCGATTTTTTGAAGAAGAAGAAACTAGAATTAGTTTCAATAAAAGAAGAAACAAATGCACTTGTAGATGAGGATGATGATTGGAATGTGGAGTATACAATATCATATCAAGAAATTGTAAGCTGTATTCAAAAATTAAAAGATAAATATAGCGTAGTATTAACCTTGTTTTTGTTAGAAGGATACGATCATAAAGAGATTTCTGAAATTTTAGGAATTACAGAAGTGACTTCAAGAACTCATTTGTTAAGAGGGAAAAGGAAAGTACAAGAACAACTAAAAAAAGTACATCATGTCTAAAAATATTAGAGAAGTATTAAAAAATAAGGTCGAAAAAAATGTTGAAATATCAGCAAATCATAGGCAACGTTTTCAAGAAAAATTAATGAAAGAGTTACATGAGAAACCTGTTGTTAAAAAATCATATCAGTGGTTATATATTGCGGCTTCTATTGTATTGTTATTAAGTGTTGGTATTAAATTTTATCCGACAGAAAATATAAATACGCCTGTAAATATAATACCTAGTGAATATAAAAATACGATTAGCTTAGGAAATGTTTCACCTGAATTAAAAACATTAGAGTCGTATTATATTAATACCATTAATTACGAATTAAGTCAGTTAGAATTAACTGATGATACTAAAGAGTTTATCGATGGTTATTTTGCCAAGATAGGCGAACTAACCAACGAATATAAATCGTTAACCGAAGAGCTCAATACAAAAGGAATTAACGACAACACCATCAATGCATTGATTGGAAACCTGCAATTGCGTTTACAGCTGTTAAAACGTATGCAAAAACAATTACATGAACTTAAAAATCCAATTAAAAATGACATTCAAACAATTTAAAATAAGTGTTTTTTTATTACTCGCAACTAGTGTTGTGTTTGCCCAGAAGTACGATAAGAAATTTAGCGAAAACTTTAAAACAAATAAAGATGTAGTGGTTAATATTAATGCTTCTAATGCTGATGTAAATGTAACTACGTGGAATAAAAATGAAGTTTTTGTAGAGGCTGTTATAGAAATAGAAGGATTAGGTAAACCTGAAGCTGAAAAGTACTTTGATAACTGGCAGTTTGAAGCTTTAGGAAATAAAAGTAAAGTGCAAATTAATGCTAAAAGCAATAGTTTTCACTCTTTAAATACAGATGATATAATATTTTTTAATTCGTCAAAAAACAATAGCGGCAATGTTTATCATTACAACACTAATGGAGCGAATGTTATTGTATTACCAGAGATGCCTGAATTACCAGAAATGCCTGATATGTCGGAAATTGAAACTCCTGAGATTAATTTTGAAGATATAGTATTTGATTTAGATCATATAGCATTTGATTTTGATAAATATGCAAAGGATGGAAAAAATTATTTTTTTCAGTGGAAAGACGGTGTAAATGATATTACTATAAAATCAAAAAAAGAATGGGAAGCCTTTAAGAAGAGTAAAAAATATAAGAAGTTTAAAAAAGCGCATGAAAAAAACAAAAAAGAACTCAAAGAAAAAATGAAGCGTTTTGAAAGAGAAAAAAAGGTCGAATTAATTAAATTAAAAAGAGAAGTATTAAAGAAAAAGGCTAACGCTAAAAGAGAGCAGCTAATAAAAAAAAGAGAAATGCAGCGTATGGCTCTTGAATTAAAAAGAGAAGCTTTAATAAATGCACGTAAACAATTAAGTGAAGTAAGTTATAGCCGCTCTTTTTCAAACAATGGAAACAATTTAATAATAAATGGTAAGAAAGTAAAAGTTACTAAAAAGGTTACGATAAAAGTACCTAAAAATGCTACTTTCGACTTAAATACACGTCATTGTAAAGTAAAGCTACCGAAAACAAAAGCTTCAGGTAAAGTTAGTTATGGTACTTTTAATGCCGATGTTTTAAGCGGAGGCGAATTAAATATATCATACTCGCCAGTAATAATAAATTCACTAAATACTACTGATTTATTTTTAAATAATGTAACCGATGCTCATATAGCATCGGTTGCTAATACCAAAATAAGTTCAACTTCGTCAGAAGTTTTTCTTGTTAACGTTTATAAAGATGTTGAAGTAAATAGTAAATTTGGAGGTTTAAAAATCAATAAAATTCATCCAAATTATCATACTTTTAAAGTTGATTTAAATTCATCCGAAGCATTGATAAATATAGCTAACATAAATAAAAAATTAGCACATGTTATAGTGGATAAATCTAGAAATCATCCTCATAAAACAGCAATAAAATTTTCTATTAACGATTCAAAAAAAGAAGTAAATGGTAATTTCAGTATATCAACAGAAGATGATATGCTGAAAATCATTGGAAAATACAGTCAGTTAGTACTTCAAAAATAATAGATAGTATTAAAAAAAATACCTTTTAAAAATTTATTACTTTCTTAATAAAGTGCCTATCTTTAGCATCTGTTAATAGTCACTTTTCCGATGAAATTATATAAAGAAAATCAACTAAAAGTATACAACTCTTTATCAAAAACAAAAGAGCCATTTAAAACTGTAAACGACGGATACGTAGGTATGTACGTTTGTGGTCCTACCGTATATAGCAATGCCCATTTAGGAAACGTACGTACGTTTATGTTTTTTGATGTGGTATATCGTTATTTATTACATTTAGGTTATAAAGTGCGTTATGTGCGTAATATTACAGATGCTGGGCACTTAGAAAACGATGCAGATGAAGGAGAAGATAGAATTTCTAAAAAAGCACGTTTAGAAGAAATCGAACCAATGGAAGTGGTACAGAAGTATACTGTAGATTTTCATGATGTTTTAAAAAACTATAATTTTTTACCGCCAAGTATCGAGCCTACCGCAACAGGGCATATTGTTGAACAAATTGAAATGATTAAAGAAATCATAGAAAAAGGTTTCGCATACGAGGTAAACGGTTCTGTATATTTTGATGTTTTAAAATATAATGAAACAGGTAACTACGGAATCCTTTCTGGTAGAAAAATAGAAGATGCAATTCATAACACACGAACTTTAGACGGACAGTCAGATAAAAGAAATCCACAAGATTTTGCCCTTTGGAAAAAAGCAGATGAACGCCACATTATGCGTTGGCCTTCTCCTTGGAGCGATGGTTTTCCTGGTTGGCATTTAGAATGTTCGGTAATGAGCACAAAATACTTAGGAGAACAATTTGATATTCATGGAGGAGGAATGGATTTAAAGTTTCCTCATCACGAATGTGAAATTGCACAATCTCAAACATGCAGTGGTGTAAAACCAGTTAATTATTGGATGCACACTAATATGCTGTTGTTAAATAGTCAAAAAATGGCTAAATCAACAGGTAATTTTATTTTACCAAACGAAATTTTAACTGGTGAAAACAGTGTTTTACCAAAAGCATTTTCAGCAAGTGTAGTTCGTTTTTTTAATATGCAGGCTAATTATAGAAGTATTTTAGATTTTTCTGGTGAAGCTTTAGAAGCGTCAGAAAAAGGGCATTCAAAACTAATGGATGCTGTAAATTACTTAGATAAAATTGAAGCAGGAAATACGTCAACTTTTGATGTTCAAAAATGGAAAGCAGATTGTTATGCAGCCATGAATGATGACTTCAATACACCTGTGTTAATTTCTCATTTATTTGAAGCTGTAAAAAATATTAATCAAATAAAAGAAGGAAATGCTAGCTTAACTTTAAATGATTTAGAAGAGTTAATTGTAACAATAAAAGCCTTTGTTTTTGATGTTTTAGGATTGATGAATGAAATAGCTGATGGAAATAATTCTGATAAATTAAGCGGAGTTGTTGAAATGCTAATTCAAATGCGAAAAGAAGCAAGAGAAGATAAAAATTGGGCATTATCTGATGAAATTCGCGATAGATTATTAGCATTAGGAATTCAGCTAAAAGATGGTAAAGAAGGTACAAGTTTTTCTGTAAATTAATTGAAAAAAATACTAACATATCCGTTTATATTATTGGTGCGATTTTATCAAACAGCAATATCGCCATTTACACCAGCAACATGCAGGTATTCGCCAACATGCTCTAGTTACACAATTGAAGCATTGCAAAAACATGGGTTGTTTTATGGCGGTTGGTTGGCAACAAAAAGAATCTTTAGCTGTCACCCATGGGGAGGAAGTGGTTACGATCCGGTGCCTGAAAAAAAGAAATAATAATTGTTACCTCTAGTATTATTTTAATAAAATTATTTTTTGTTGAAAAAAGAAACATAGTTTGCAAGAGGTTTTAGTAAGAAAGAATTAATAAATAGGTATCGACTACGCTCGACCTGACATATAATAAGAATAAATGAATTTTTTATCTATAGTGTGGGATTTAGATCCTGAAATCTTAAAAATTGGTAGTTTAGGTATTCGTTGGTACAGTTTAATGTTTGTAGCAGCTTTTGTATTAGGACTTCGTTTAATGAAGAAAATTTATATAAACGATAAAATTCCTGTAGAAAAATTAGACCCATTATTTATGTACGTATTTGTTTCTATGTTAGTAGGAATGCGTTTAGGAGATGTGTTTTTTTATAGTTGGGATTATTACCAAAACCATTTATTAGAAATCATTTTACCGATGAAAAAATTAGCAGATGGTTCGTGGAAATTTACAGGGTTTACAGGTTTTGCAAGTCATGGAGCAGCCATTGGTATTCCAATAGCTTTATATTTTTATGCAAAAAAACATTTACAAAAACCATGGTTATTTATTTTAGATAGATTAGGAATTATGGTTGCCTTAGCAGGTTTTTTTATCCGTTTAGGTAACTTTTTTAACTCTGAAATTTACGGAAAACCAACAGGAAACAGTTTTGGTGTTATCTTTAAAAGAGCAGGAGAAACACTTCCGAGTCATCCAACACAATTATATGAAGCATTTAGTTATTTAGCATTGTTTTTTGCATTGTGGCATTTTTATTGGAAAACAGATAAAAAAAACCAATCAGGATTTTTATTCGGATTGTTTATGGTGGTTTTATGGTCGTTACGTTTCTTTATAGAGTTTTTAAAGAAGGCACAAGTAGACGGACGAGAAGATTGGGTGTTTAACTCATTAAACACCGGACAAGTATTAAGTATACCATTGGTTTTAATCGGTTTTTGGTTGATGTTTAGAAAAACAAAATAAGCATGATATTAGATACAAAAAAAGCTCCAAGTTTAAACTTGGAGCTTTTTTGTTTTAATACTCTATTTTATCTTGCTTTTCGCTCCATTTTTCAAATGGTTCTAAGGCGATTTTTCGACCTATTTGTTCAAATGGAATGCTACGTTTTTCATAAGGTAACGGAATTTCTTTGTAAATAAATTCGTCATCAAAACCAATATTAGCAGCATCTTGTTGGTTACTTCCGTAGTATACTTTATCTGGTCTCGCCCAATAAATTGCACCTAAGCACATAGGGCAAGGTTCACATGAAGTATATATAATGCATCCGTCTAATTGAAAAGAACCTAAGTTTTTACAGGCATCTCTAATAGCAGTAACTTCAGCATGCGCAGTAGGATCGTTTGTAGAAGTAACTTTATTATTTCCACGACCTATAATTTCTCCGTCTTTTACAACAATACAACCAAAAGGGCCCCCTTCGTTATTTTGCATTCCTTTTAAAGCTGCTTTTACAGCTTCGCTCATATATTCTTCGTGTATATTCATTTTTTGTTTTTTATAAAAAGGACTGCAAAACTAAGTGATTTGTTTTGTTTAATAGATTAATTTTTTAAAATTATTTTTTTGACATACGTTAATGTTGATATATAGTAGCTTATACCTTTAATTACTAGCCTCATGACATTTTTTTTAATTAATGTAACTATATTTTACAAATTTGTTATAAAACTAATCAATTATGAAATTATCATTTAAACTAGCTTTAGGATTGCTACTTGCATTGAGTACAATATTTTTAAATTCTTGTAAAGAGAATAAAAAAAAGCCAGTAAAAGTACAAACCGAAGTAGCTTATAATAAATTAGAAATAGAAAGCTTGTGTCAAAGTAATTGGTTTCCGCATTCTCAAACACCTGCCCCTGATGAAGGGAAAGGAAGTCCCTTTGATACAATTAGTACTACCAATGCTATTTTTCATCAATGGTCATGGCAAAAGTTTTTATGGGTAACAAAACCTGAATATCAAATAGAAAAATTATTTGTAAAATTAGAGGGAAAGGATATTCCATTGTATGTTGGAGAAACTTTACCTTTATTTTTAAACCCCAAAAAAATGTATCAAGTAGATGCTCATCTAGAAAGTATAACATCAGTACCTGGAGCATCTGTAGTTTTAGAAGATACAGCACAAGCTGGTTCATCAGGTATTTTAAAAACTAATCCAGCATATAATCCTGTTAATAATAAAGAAGAGACAGTATTTTATTCAATTCATGTTTCTCCGATATTAAAAAACGCAGCTGAAAAATTTAAAGACTCTATCTTAAATGGTTCATTAGATAAAAACAATCTATCTTCCTTTCCTGTTGGATCTTTAGAATTAAAAGTCTCATGGACTTCAATTGATGCTATTCCAGTAAACAAACGTGCTAATTATTTTACAACAGTAGGAGCTGTAAACGATGGAAAAGGTAATTTTACTAATAAAGAAGTAGCTTTATTAGGAATGCATGTTGTAGGAGTGGTAGAAAACCATCCTGAGTTTATTTGGGCAACTTTTGAACAAGATGATTTAGCACCAAACTATGATAGGAAAAAAAATGAAGCAATTTCGTCTACAGATAAGTTATTATATGCAAAAGGAAAAACTACAGGAATTAATGGAATTACTTGGGATACTACATCTTTATCAGCAAAAGAGAAATATAAAGCATATGATTTGTTTCAATACGGTGTGCCAAGAGATAGTGTAGGTAACTTTATGAAAACCTGCCAACAAGAACCTATTAATTTTGAAAATATAAAAAATATAAATGCTTGCGTAAAACAACATTTAAAAGATGTATGGAATAATTATTTTTATAATGGTTCTATTTGGATAGGTACAGATAAATTAAATACAGAGCAACAAGCAAAGTTATTAGTTAATTTGGGTAGTTCAGTAGGAAACGCTACTGTAGGTTCATCTGCAAGAGGTTCCTTAAATAACGCTAATGTAACTATGGAAACTTATACACAAACATTTAAGAGTTCTATTGAAGACATAAAGGTAGATAATTTAGCAAACTGTTTTAGTTGTCATAACGCGGTAAGTTATACGGGTAATAAGTCACCAATTTATTTAAGTCATGCTTTTAATTCATATATAAAAAGAGCTGAAGGAAAAACATTTAATGAAGTAGAAATGTTAAAAGCAAAGCAAGAAGTAAAAGAATTTATGGAAAATAGCTTAAAATAATTTTTTTTTAGATTGATTTTACACTGTTAAAGAAAAGTGTAAAAATTCAAAATCCCACTTATATGAGTGGGATTTTGTTTATCAACTAATTCAAATAATTTACACAATGAAAACAGTTTACAAGGCTCTTTTCATTATACTTTACTAACAAAGTACGGTGCAAATTTAGAAATAAAACTTTGTAAATTATTTGATTTTTAGATATTTGACATTTTTTTAACGTTAAATAGTTAAAATGTTAAGGAATCATTAAAACTAACGTGCATGTTTGTGTGCTTTGTATGATGAACGTACTAAAGCACCACTTTCAACGTACATAAATCCCATTTCTAGACCTAATGTTTCGTATTTTTTAAATTGCTCAGGAGTTATAAACTCTTTTACAGGTAAATGTTTTTTACTAGGTTGTAAATATTGCCCAATTGTGATAACATCTAAGCCAACGTTACGTAAATCTTTCATTGTTTGAATTACCTCTTCTTCCTTTTCACCCAAACCTAGCATAATTCCCGATTTAGTACGCATTCCGTTTTCTTTTAAATATTTTAACACGCCTAAACTTCTGTCATATTTAGCTTGTATACGAACTTCACGTGTTAAACGACGTACAGTTTCCATATTATGAGAAACTACTTCAGGAGCAACTTCAATAATTCGATCAATTAATTTTTCGTTTCCTTGAAAGTCAGGAATTAAGGTTTCTAAAGTAGTGTTGGGATTAGCTCTACGAACTGCGTTTACAGTTTCTGCCCAAATAATAGAACCACCATCTTTTAAATCGTCTCTATCTACCGAGGTTAATACAGCATGCTTAATGCTCATTAATTTAATAGAACGTGCTACTTTTTCAGGTTCATCCCATTCTACAGTTTCTGGTCTTCCAGTTTTTACTCCACAAAAACCACATGAACGTGTACAAACATTACCTAAAATCATAAATGTAGCAGTACCTTCTCCCCAACATTCGCCCATATTAGGGCAGCTACCACTGGTACAAATCGTATTTAATTTATATTTGTCTACTAACCCTCTTAGTTCTGTATATTTTTTACCAACTGGTAATTTTACACGTAACCATTTTGGTTTTTTTACTCTTTCTGGTAATACTACTGATTCGTTTGCCATTTTAATAAAAATTGAAAAGCAAATTTACGAAGAAAACTATTATAAATTAACTAAAAACCATAGACTAAATCCGATTAAAAAAAGAATCCCTGCAATACTTAAAATACGTAAAGGTAATTTTGGCTGATTTTTTTTAGGTGTATGTTTACTTGTAATTAAAATGTAGTTTAAAATGGCGTAAAAAGGGGCGGTTAAAAAAGATAAAACAGTGGCTATTTTAACTAAAAAGCCCATGTCTGCTAAAAAATATTTTAAAACAATAAAGGTACCTATGGCTAATAAGAGTATCCAAAACCAATAGTTTAACTTTATTTTTTTATTAAAAAGTAAATTAGTAGTTATCGACATGGCTCTAGGTGAGGCATCTAGGGTGGTTAAAGTAGTGCTAAACATTGTTGTAAAGGCTGCAATACCTATAAATAAATAAGAAAAATCACCTAAATTTTTTGTGTATAAATTAAGTAATTGCGAAGTAAATACGGTTCCTTTTGATGAAAAAGATTCTCCCGATTGAAACATCACCAATGCGCCAAGTATAACAAAACAAACTCCTAAAAATAAAGTACCTATATAACCAACATTAAAATCAAAAATGGCATATTTAGGTTTAATTTGTTCAAAGGTGGTTTTACTTTTTTCAACAGACCATATCGAGTGCCAAATAGAGATATCTAAAGGTGCGGGCATCCATCCTAAAAAAGCAATTAAAAATGTAATTTGAGCAGTACCACTTGGTATTATTTGTTGAAAACTAAATCCTTTTTTCGTGCTAAATAAAGCAATGCTTACTGCTATTATTGTGCTTATAGTTAATATAATAATGATATATTTCATTAAATTATCAAGCAATTTATATTTACCAATACCTAAAACGACAATGCTTATTGTTAATATGATTAATGACCAAGTTACCAAATCATTTGTGATACCAAATATAGTAGCAGCTATACTAGCGGTTACAATTGTTAGGGTAGCCTGAAAGGTAAACATTGTAATAAAATTTATAATGTAGTAGCTAGTTAAAACACCTTTGCCAAGTTTTTTATAGCCATCTAATAAAGTTTCGCCAGTGACTGCTGCGTAACGAGGGCCATATTGAAAAAAAGGATATTTAAAAATGTTAACAATTAACAAAGCCCATAATAAACCAAAACCAAAATCGGCGCCAGCTCTTGTAGATTGTACTAAATGTGAAACACCTATTGCCGCACCCGCAAATAACAATCCGGGACCAAGTATTTTAGAAAGGGGTTTTTTCATAAAAAAGAGGATAAAAATAATTTGATATATAGAAAATATATAATATTTCGAATATCGAAAAATTTAAACCTTGGTAAGTTAAGATTTCTTTATTATTTCTGCTAATAATTTTTTAGCTCTTAATAACTTAACTTTAACATTATTAATTGGTTCATCCAGTTTTTCAGAAATTTCCTTATAAGTTAATTCTTGAAAAAAACGTAAATTAATAACTTCTTGATATTTTGGTTTTAACTTTTTTACGTCTTTAAGCAGTTTAGCTAAATTTTGTTCTGTAATAATTTTATCTTCAGGAGAAGGGGAGTTATCGATAACTTTAAAAGCTGCTTCTTCTTGCTCTTTAGTAGTATCAATTAAGATAGAATTTTTTTTCTTCCGAAGAAAATCAATATATACATTTTTAGAAATGGTAATTAACCATGTTTTAAACTGATATGCTTCGTTAAAGGTATCAATTTTATCAAAAGCTTTTGAAAAAGTTCTAATTGTAATATCTTCAGCTTCATTATCATTTTTAATTTTTGATAATTGATAATGATATACACTTGCCCAAAAAGTATCTAACAAAAAATTAAAAGAAACTTGATTTCCTTTTTTAGCTAGTTGAATGTGTTTGTGTACTTTTTCGTTATTTATATCCAAGATATGTATTTAGAAGTTGTATTGATAAATATACTGATTTTAGAATACTTTGTATATATATAAGTAAATGATGATTATAAAAAAAAAATATTTAACAGCCATAAATTTAACAAGTTTGCAAAAATTATGGCTGTTAAAAAGATTAATTGTTGTGTTGTGAATCTTCACAGGTATCAAACTGATCTGGTGTTTTACCACAAAAACCGCAAGCTTCACCACTTTCATTTAACATCGGGTTTTGACTAGCACAAGTACCAGCAAACTCTCCGTCTTTTTTTGCCCAAATTTTTATAGCAATTCCAGCAAATGCAAATGCTAATAATCCAATGGTAAGAAAAACTAATTTCATGTTTTTAAATTTTGTATTGCAAAGATACAAATTAGCTTATTTATAAATATAATATTTACGAATTTATAGCGTGACTTTTTTACTTTTTAAGAGTCATATATAAGAATTAAAATATTAAAAAAAATTACAGATGAAAAAGTATTTAGCAGAATTATTTGGAACATTTTGGCTTGTTTTTGGAGGATGTGGTAGCGCTATTTTTGCAGCAGGTTTTCCTGATTTAGGTATTGGATTTGTAGGAGTTGCCTTAGCTTTTGGTTTAACAGTTTTAACAATGGCCTATGCCGTAGGACATATTTCAGGAGGGCATTTTAATCCAGCAGTTTCCTTAGGATTATGGGCAAGTGGTAAGTTTTCAGCTAAAGAAATAATACCTTACATCATATCTCAATTAATAGGAGCAATTTTTGGTGCAGGAGCTTTATATATAATAATTTCAGGTAAACCTGATTTTGAATCAATTGGAAGCTTTGCCGCTAATGGTTACGGAAAATTATCGCCAGATGGTTATAGTATTTCAGCAGCTTTTATTACTGAATTTTTATTAACCATGTTCTTTTTGTTAATTATTTTAGGAAGTACCAATGAAAAAGCACCAAAAAGTTTTGCACCGATTGCAATTGGTTTAGGCTTAACATTAATACATTTAATTAGTATTCCAATTACCAATACTTCAGTAAATCCGGCAAGATCTATGAGTCAAGCATTATTTGCAGGCGGAGATTACCTAACACAATCTTGGTTGTTTTGGATTGCACCAATTTCAGGAGCTATTGTAGGAGGTTTTATTCACAAAACTTTATTTGAAAGACAATAGATTATATCATAACAAAAAAAGCCTCTAATAAAACGTTTTATTAGAGGCTTTTTTTAGGAGTTTAAAAATTGTTTTAATTCAAGGTAAGAATTAACTTTAATAGCTGTTTTTTCTTTATTTATTACAGTTTTAATTTGTTGTGGAATAGCAATCTCTACATTTAAAGTATTTTCAACAATATTTAAAAACTTAACAGGATGTGCAGTTTCTAAAAATATTCCTAAAAAACTTACTTTTGTTTTTTGATATTCTTTGATTCCTAAATATCCAACAGCTCCGTGAGGATCGGTAATGTAACCCTTTTTATCATAAATAGTTTTCATTGCAGTTTTAGTTTCATCATCAGTAAAAGAATATGATGAAAAGGCATTTTTTAGATTATTTATATTGTTATTAAACAATTCTTGAATACGAATAAAATTACTGGGATTACCAACATCCATAGCATTAGAAATGGTTGCTTTTGATGGTTTTGGATTATATTTACCGCTTTTTAAATAATTAGAAACCGTATCGTTTACATTGGTTGCTGCTACAAAGTGTTTAATTGGTAAGCCTAATTTTTGTGCCATAATACCTGCGCATATATTCCCGAAATTTCCACTTGGAACAGAAAAAATAATGTCTTTTTGTTGTTTGTAAACTTGTTTGTAGGCAAAGAAAAAGTAAAACATTTGTGGTAACCAACGCGCAATATTAATAGAGTTAGCAGAAGTTAATGTGCGATTAATTTCATCATCTAAAAAAGCGGTTTTTACCATTTCTTGACAATCATCAAAAACACCATCTACTTCTAAAGCAGTAATGTTTTTGCCTAAAGTAGTTAGTTGTTTTTCTTGAATATCACTTACTTTTCCGCTAGGATATAAAATAACAACATCAATACCTTTAACATCTAAAAAACCATCAGCTACTGCACCTCCAGTGTCTCCTGATGTAGCTACTAATACGGTTACTTTTTTGTCATTATTTTTATTAAAATAACCTAAACATCGTGCCATAAATCTAGCGCCAACATCTTTAAAAGCCATTGTTGGACCATGAAAAAGCTCTAAAGTAGCAATATTTTCTTCTATTGATACTAAAGGAAAATCGAAGGATAAAGTTTCTTCAATAATTTGTTTTAATGTGTTTTTTGGAATTTCATCACCTACAAATTGTTTGATAACTTCGTAAGCTATTTCGTTGTTTGAGTATTGATCAATATTAGCAATAAATTCTTTTGATAAAGGATTGATGTTTTCAGGAAAATACAATCCTCTATCGGGTGCTAACCCGTTAACTACGGCTTCTTGAAAACTTACGTTTGGCGATTTTTTATTAAGACTATAATAATTCATTTTAGATTTTTTTATTTCTTTTGGTAAAAGGATGCAATTTTTAATTTGTAGCTATTATTTTTATTCCCTCTTGATTTATGTTTGATGAAAATAAGGTAAAATCTATATTTTTATCAGCATAAGCATTTTGTATGGCAGCTTTTACTTTTATAACACTTTTATTACCATTACATAAAGCAAAAATAGTTGGGCCAGCACCAGAAATTCCGGCACCTAAAGCACCTGCCTTGATGGCTTTATTTTTTACTAAATCAAAATGTGGAATTAAATGTTTACGAGCTGGTTCAACAATAATATCTGTTAACGAATTACTTATTAATTTATAATTATTGGTGTACAAACCGCTTACTAATCCACCAACATTAGCCCATTGGGTAATGGCACTTTTTAAAGAAACTTTGTGGGGTAAAACATCGCGAGCATCTTTTGTTTTTACTTCAATTTGTGGATGAATGGCAACTAATTTTAAGTTATCTGGTACAGGCAATTTTATAATATCCAAAGGATCATAACTTCTAATTAATACAAATCCGCCAAAAATAGCGGCAGCTACATTATCGGCAATTGGAGTACCACAAGCAGCTTCTTCACCCAACATAGAAAACTTGGTTAATTCTAATAAAGAAAAAGGACTACCTAAAAGTTTATTTACACCAAAAGCTGCACCAGCAGAACTTGCAGCACTACTACCTAAGCCACTTCCGGGAGAAAATCCTTTATGCATGGTTATTTCAATTCCAAAATTAACAGGATGTTGCTGTAACATAGCCAAAGCAACAACTCCTGCCGCGTTTATGGTTGGGTCTAAACTTAATCCTTTAGCCCCAGTAATTTGAGATATTTTTACTCCTTTTTCTTTAGTTTTTGTAAAAGTCATTTCATCTCCCATATTTTTTACAGCAAAGCCCATAGAATCGAATCCGCAAGAAACGTTAGCAACAGTTGCAGGAGAAAATATTTTTATATAATTCATCTTGTTACAATTAAAAATTAATTATTAGCTACTCTAATAACGTCTGCAAAAATTCCTGAAGCGGTAACATCTGCACCAGCACCCGCACCTTTTATTAATAAAGGGTTTACAGGGTATCTATCAGTAAAAAATAACACAATATTGTCACTACCTTCTAAGTTATAAAAAGGATGGTTTTCAGGAATATGTTGTAATCCGACTTTTGCTTTACCATCAGAAAATTCAGCAACGTATTTTAAACGACAATTTTTATTATTTGCTTCTTTAAAAAGTTGTTGAAAATGCTCTTCGTTTTCGGTTAAACTAGCGTAAAAATCATCGTTATTAGTTGTTTTTAAACTTTTTTCTGATAAAAACGAGTTGTTTTCAATATCAGCTAATTCTAAATTATATCCGCTTTCGCGTGCAAGAATTAATATTTTTCTGGCAACATCTACACCGCTTAAATCAATTTTCGGATCTGGTTCTGTAAATCCTTCAGATTGAGCTTGAGCAACAACATCATGAAAAGTATTTGATACATTAAAGTTATTAAAAACAAAATTTAAACTACCAGATAATACAGCTTGTATTTTTTGCACTCTATCACCAGAAGCAATCAAGTTTTTTAGTGTATCTATAATAGGTAAACCTGCGCCAACATTGGTTTCAAATAAAAATGGCGCATTGTATTTTTTAGATACTTTTTTTAATGTTTTATAATTATCTAAATTAGAAGCACAAGCTATTTTATTACAAGTAACTACGGCAATATTGTTGCGTAAATACCTTTCGTAAGTTTCAGATACTTTTAAGTTGGCTGTATTGTCTATAAAAACAGCATTACGAAGGTTGTATGTTTTCGTTTTATAAAAAAAATCTTCTAAACTGGCAGGTTCTCCTTTTGCTAGTTTTTCCTTCCAACTATTCAAATTAATACCATTTTCATCAAAAGTCATTTTTTGGGAATTAGACATTCCAATTACTCGAATGTTTAATTTTAAATGTTCTTTTAAGTATTCTTTTTGTTGTTGTATTTGTGCTAAAAATCGCTCACCAACATTACCTACACCGGTAATAAATAAGTTAAGTTGTTTTATTTTTTCTTCAAAAAATTGCTCATGTAAAGTGTTTAATCCCTTTTTAGCATCTTTACTATCTATAACTGCCGATATGTTTTTTTGAGATGCTCCTTGCGCTATGGCTCTAATATTTACATTATTTTTACCTAAGGTACTAAACATTTGTCCGCTTAAACCTTGATGATTTTTCATATTATCACCAACTAAAGCTAAAATTGAAAGTCCTTGTTCAATAATAACAGGTTTTATTTTACGACGTTCAATTTCAATTTCAAAAACAGTATTAATAGCTTTTGCAGCTTTTTCGGTATCTTCATCATAAACTCCCACACAAATTGAGTGTTCAGAAGAGGCTTGCGTGATTAAAACTACATTAATATCTTGATTAGAAAGTGTTTCAAACAAGCGTTTTGAAACTCCAGATGCCCCAATCATTCCGCTACCTTCTATAGTTAAAAGTGTAATATCTTCGATATAGCTAATCCCTTTCACCAAATTTTTACTTTTAGCTTCTTTGGTAATTAATGTACCCACATTTTCAGGTTCAAAAGTGTTTTTGATAACAATCGGAATTTCTTTTTCTAACACAGGTTGTATAGTAGGAGGGTAGATAACTTTTGCGCCAAAATGTGATAGTTCCATTGCCTCTTGATATGAAATTTTTGGAATCGGAAATGCTTGTTTTACAATACTTGGATTGGCAGTATACATTCCACTTACGTCTGTCCAAATTTGTAGTTCATCAGCTTGTAAAGCAGCCGCATAAATTGCAGCAGTATAATCAGAACCCCCTCTACCTAAGGTAGTAGTTAATTTGTTTTCTGATTTAGCTATAAACCCAGGTAAAACAACTACTTGATAGGTGTTTTGCTTAAAAAAGTCTTGACAATTTTTATTTGTAACTTCAAAATTAACTTGAGCTTTATCAAATAAATTAGAAGTAACAATAAGTTCTCTACTATCTTTATAATTAGCGTTTAATGTATTTTTTGCTATTTCAGAAATAATATATGAAGAAAGTAACTCACCAAAACTACTTACTGTTGCCATTGTTTTAGGCGTAACTTCTTTTAGCAAAAAACAGCCTTCTAATAAGGTTTGTAATTCATTAAACAAATCATTTACTTTTTGATGTACTTTTGATTGTTGATTTTTAGCAACTAAATCATCAATAACTTGAAAATGTAATTGTTTTACTTCATTAAATGATAAAAAATAATTTTTATCATTAGCTGCGGCTTTGTTTGCCGAAGCAATTAATTTGTTTGTTGTTTTACCAAAGGCTGAAACTACAACAATTATCTTTTTATTGTTACAATTGTTAGTTATTATTTGAACTACTTTACTAATGTTTGTACTGTTGGCTACCGATGAACCACCGAATTTTAAAACCTTCATTTTAAAAGGGATATGAAATAATTAATTGTTGATTTTTTAAGGCTATTTATCTGTTTTCAATTTTTTGAAAAAATAAATATATACAGGATGATATGTAGTAAAATAAACCCCTAAAGGGTAATAATAATTGTAGTAGAAATAATGGTAGTGCCAACAAAAGAAGTCGTAAGTTTTACGATATCTGAAGAATTGATATTTCTTTTGTTGTTTAACATTGGATCAAATGTACACTTTTTTTTAAATAATTTTAATTTTTATTAAATTTTTATCATTAAAATAACAAAAAGAGTAATTATTGTGTGATTTTATACAGTGTTAGTTAGCATTAAGATATACCCAATGCTTATTTTCTTTACAAAAAGAGGAATTTTCATGAATTACATCAATTTTACCATTTTCCATAAAAAAAGCATTAAACTCAACAGTACCTTCTAAATCGGTAATTGAGCCTTTACTTGTATTTAAAACCTCTAATTTGAGCCATTTTACAGACTTTGTCCATGATAAAATTTCTTTTTTTTCTTTATTTGAAGGACGTGTACTAGAGTGATGACTTTCTTGTAAATAATTAATTTTAGCTAAAACAAAAGCACTGTATCTAGATCGCATTAAAGTTTCTGCGGTTAAAACAGTTTGTATGTTTTGATGTGCTTTTTCACAACAATCACTATATTTTTTTGATGGATTACAAGGACATTGCATAGGTAATGTATTAGTTTAAAAGTTGATTTTCCTTAATTTTAAAACAGTGTTCCTCTCCTAAGTATAACGGATTTCCATGTTTTTCAGACCAGAAACCTTCTAATATATCTTTCGAAATACATTTGTAAACTACCACTCCTTTATAAATGTTTTTGTCGGCACCTTTATAGTTAAAATTAATGACTAAAATATTATTTTTAAAAAAAACAGTTCCTAATTGCTATTGTTCATTATTAATAAGCCATTTAGCAATAATTCGCTTATTATCATCTAAAGCTAAAGAAAGCACACCTTTATAAGTATGCTTTTCTACATCTTGGTTATTACCAATAATGTTATATTTTCCTACTAAATCTTCAACTATCATTTTGTAAATAAAAAGGTAAAGCTACCATAAATTATAGCAATAACAAAAGGGTAGAGAAGTGTTACTTTATTTTTTCTTGTACCTCAACTTACCAATTTCAATTTGAATTGCTATTCTAGCTAGTACAGTAAAAATAAGCGCGCCTAATGCCCAAATACCTAAAGTAACACCTATTTCTATTCCAGTAAGAGTATATTCAGCTATTTTTCCGTAAGATCCAGGAATAAATCCAGGAACGATTAAGGCGAACCCTTTTTCTATCCAAATTGCGATAAATAAAATTGAACAAGCAAAAAACAAAACTTTAAAATTATTACGAAGTTTATGAAACGTTAGCAATACAGTTGCTATAATGTTTAAGGTTATAGCTGTCCAAGTCCAAGGTAATAGAGCTGTTTTACCGTGCAATCCAAAAAATAAATAATACGCACTCTCACTATGATGTGTAGGCGCATAAAACTCTTTAAATAACTCAGAAACTAACATAATTAAGTTAATTTGAGCAGCAACAGTAACCACTAAAGCTAGTTTTTTAATGGTTTTGTTTTCTATTTTAAACTCGGTGTACGTTCTAATAATTGCTAAAACTAAAATAATTAAAGCAGGTCCAGCCGCAAAAGCAGATGCTAAAAAACGAGGCCCTAGTAAAGCAGTATTCCAAAAAGGTTTTGCTTGTAATCCTTGGTATAAAAAGGCGGTTACTAAGTGAATTCCTACTGCCCAAAAAACAGAAGATTATAACCATTTGTGCTTCCTTGAAAATTAGAAGCAACGGTTTGAATATTATTAGTACCAATTTGGTTTTTATTGGCTCTTAATAAAGTGCTACCATTCATTGTATAAACATAATCATCATAAAGAACAAGACCTTCTGCTGCATTAAGATTTGCTCTACTTGCTATTCGTGTTTGAGCATTAATTATGCTACATATAAATAATAATAAATAAAGTATTTTTTGTTTCATAATATGTATTAATAAAATTTTAACACAAGAGTACTATGCTTTAATAATTTTGTAACAAAGCACTTTGTGAATCGTAATTCTACTTTATGAATGATTAAACAATCTAAATCCATTGCTTTGAATTCATAAAAAAAACTCAGTCATTACAACTGAGCTTTTATATAGTTTAAAAGTAAAATTCAATACAGATATAATATGTTATAGTGTTTTTATAAAATTTACTATTTTTTGCTTGGTCATTATATCTGCTTTAGCCTTATTTTTACTGTAAAAATTACTATAGGTAAAATCTGTCCAATCTTTACTTTTCTTATTTGCAGGCACCATCATTATAAAACTTTCGTCATCATAGGTAATCATATATAGCCCTATAATGTTGTAAAAAACAGGAACTCCCATAGCTTGACTTTCATCTTTATTGTATTTATACATTGCTGGAGAACATTTATTACAAGCAGCAACCATTAATACTTTATCTTTACCCCATACGCCATACTGAAATAGCTTTTCTTTGGTCATTTTACTACCAATTCCTTTTTCTGCAGCCATCAAATAATACTTTCCATTGATAGCTTTTGTAGGTTCTTTACTTTGAGAATACAACAAGCAAGGCATTAATAATACTAGCAGGTATTTAAAAAATATTTTCATAATTGAATGTTTTCTAGTTAACATTGATTGTTTTACCACATCCTGAGTTTTTTTTATACACAAGTCTATTCGTAGAACTATAAGCATAACTACCACCGGATTTAGTTATTTTTTGTAAATAAGCATCTCGGTTACAATTCCAAGAAGCTGTGCCTCCTGCACTAATTTTTGTTCCTCTATTTCGGCTACCATTTGCGCCTACATAAATTGTACGACTGCTATTGTTACGAAGAGTTACTGTATTTTTTGCTTTGGCTCCTTGATAATTCGCTTCGTTTAGTCTTTTTCTTCTCTGTAAATCTTTATATTCTGGAGTTGCCTTAATAGAATCATTATATCGTTTAATATCTTGCTCTCCTTTATTCTTTGCGGCTAAAATATTTTTATCTCCTTGCTTTTCTTTTGCTGTTCTAGCATTTTGCTTAGCTTTCATAGCAACTAAATAATTAGTAATTAACTTCTTTAAATTTTTACTTTGCAAGGCTTTGTGTTCTGGTCCATAATCTGGGTTCTTTTTAGATTTGTTTTTCGCTTCTTTTAATCTCTGAAAAAAAGACTTCTTTTTCTTTTTACTCGTAGTATTTCCTTCTTTTATTTTGACATAGATATCATCAATAAATTGAAATGAGGTCCCGTCTTTAGAAATTTTATCAAGCACAAACACGTAGTCTCCTATAGCTACAATACCGTCTTTTTTATATTTATGTCTTATAACACTTTCATAAGGATACCCACTACATTCGTAATACCCATCTATTACATTATATCCTCCTCCTTTTTTTCCTTTTTTTTCACCTTCAGCTACAACGGCTGCTATACTATAGCCTTCACCAGTTGAAAGACGTTTAATTTTAAAATTAACTATAAATCGTTTTTCACTAATTTTATAAGTACCATCACCTTCTTTATCCCAAGCTTTTGTATATTCTTGATATTGATCTTTCTCAGAAACGTTATCAAATAAATTGTTTTGAGACACTACTGCTGTTGTTACTAATAAAGTAAGTATTAAAATTATTTTTTTCATTATAATATTTTTTTAAAATTTAATAGCTACTTGTAAAGTACAGGTAGCTATTTTTTTCTTTAAAGATTAAACTAGAAACAGTTTCCTATAGTTGGTAATTGTGCAGCTGTTAATGCAGAATTTGCACTAAAGCCATTGCAACTTGTTACATTAGCTGTATTCCAATTAGATAAATCTTGGCTAAAAGAACCTGCATTATTAAACATAGCTTGCATAGTTGTAGCATTACTTACATTCCAACCACTAATATTTTGATTAAAATCGGCTGCTCCAGCAAATAGCCCTTCCATCACTTTTACATTACTTACATCCCAATTACTAATATCTTGATTAAAAGCAGTATTTTGAAACATATACCTCATAGTTCTTACTCTAGTTACATTCCAATTGCTAATATTACCATTAAAAGAAGTTGCACTTCTAAACATACCTGACATATTATTAACATTACTTACATCCCAATTGTTTAGATTTTGATCAAAAGCTGATGCGCCAAGAAACATATTAGTCATATTTACACTCCCACTTACATTCCAAGCACTAATATCACTATTAAAAGAAATTGCATTATTAAACATGAATGCCATGTTACTTACATTACTTACATCCCAACTACTAATATGACCTATAAATGATTTAGCATCGTTAAATATACTAAACATATTAGTGATAGTACTTACATCCCAATTATTTAAATTTCCATTAAATGACCTTGCTCTTTTAAATGTATTTGACATATCTGTTACTAAAGATAAATCTGGGGCATCAGTAGCTGTATAGGTAAGTTGTGTACAACCATAAAAAGCACCGCTCATAGATTTCCATTTAATATCTCCCCATTGTTTTATAGTTTGTATTTTATCAGCATCACCTGTATTATTAAAGTAAATAGCAGGAAAATCGCCTGTAATTTTTACTTCATAAATACCTGCGGTAACGTAAGTATGTCTAGCATTAGCTGTTTGACTGGTACTAGTACTACCATCACCCCAATTTACAGTATAATTATAAGTTAAGCTGTTATTGATAGGAATTGTTATGCTTTCGTTTGCAGTATCGGTTTTCCAGGTTGTAATAAATCCATTACTGATTGGCTCTACAACATCGGTAACATTAATAGTGATATCTTCCATTAAAGAAAGAGAACCATCTGAAACTTTTACTGTAATATTATGGCTAGTAGCTGTTTCGTAATCTAAACTTTTACCTGTTGCTAAACTAATTTCACCATTGGTATTTATTTTAAATAAATTGTTTGGGTTATTACTTAAAGAATAGGTAATAACATCTCCTTCAGGGTCTGTTGCTACAATGGTACCAATAACAAAAGTATCAGTAATATCTTCTGCAGGATCATTTATTACACTACTGTCTCTAATTTGTGGTGGTTCATTTACATTAGTTACATTTATAGTAATATCCGCAGATGCTGTTAATACACCATCAGAAACTTCTACGGTAATTTGATATGATGTTTCATTTTCATAATCTAAAAAACGATTTGTAGCTAAACGTAGCTCTCCAGAGTTGTTTTGTAAAAACTCAAATATGGGTAGTGATGTATCACCGTTTTGAAATGCATTTTGCGTAATAGTGTACGTTAAAGTATTATTATTGGCATCCGTGGCTACAATATTTGCTACTTCTGTAGCGGTATCTATGTTTTCATCTACATTAAAACTTTGTGCTATAATTTCTGGTGCAACGTTCTCATCTACATCAATAACATTTATAGTTATTATTGCCGATGCTGTTAATTTTCCATCTGATACTTCAATAGTAATTGTATGTTTTTTAGCTGTTTCATAATCTAAAGACATTCCTGCTGCAAGGTTTAAATTTCCGTTATCAAAAATTTTAAATAGATTATTACTATTAGTTTTAATATTATAACTAAGTTTATCATCTTCAAGATCAGTAGCAATTACTTTTCCTATAATATTATTAGGTCCCAAATCTTCAGAGAAACTAAAAGTTTGTGCTTTTATTTCTGGGGCTGTGTTTATAAGTATATTATCTTCCTTATCACAACTAACGAAGACTAATACTGTACAGATTATAAATAATACTGATGCTTTAAATACTTTTTTCATCCTTTTATTTTTGTAGATTGTTTAATTTAAAGACAACAATACTTCATTTATTAGTTTTTATAATAAATGACTTTGTGAATGGTAAATTGAGTTTGTAAAGGGTAAATTTTTGATAAAGGAATTAATAATAAGTTGTACTATAAAAACTAAAAAATAAAGATGAGTGAAAAACTAGAAGCCAAAAGTTTCTAATCATTACCTAAAAATGAGTTAAGTTATTGAAATTTGATATTAGTTAAAATCTGTTTTTAAAAGGCATTATTACTACTACTTTTGTTCCTGCGGCAGCTCCATTAAGGTATAAATCCTCAATACTATACCCAATATTTTGATTGTATTGTTTTTTAAAGATTTCTAACCGTTTTTCAATAGCTCCTAAAGCAAATGATTCATGATGATTTCCTTGGCGTTCACCTATTTCTTTAGCTTTAATCCTTCCTATGCCATTATCTGTAATAATACATTGTAATTTGTTTTGGGTAAAACTAAACTTAATATTAAGCTCTTTTTTACCAGATTTATGTAATAAACCGTGTACTAACGCATTTTCTATAAAGGGCTGTATTAACAAAGAAGGTACTTCTAAATCGTTATTTTCATAATAACTAATGCAGTAGTTAAATTCTTTTCCAAATCGCAATTTTTCTAATTGTAAATACACATTCAAAAACCGTAATTCTTTATTTATTGAAATAAAGTCTTGGTTAGAATAACTTAATGCATTACGTATTAATTCTGCAAATAAAACAATAGAATCATAAGTAGCATCTGTATCTTGTTTTAATACTAAATCTTGTATCGAGTTTAAGGCATTAAATATAAAATGTGGATTCATTTGTGAACGCAAAGCTGTTAGATTAATTGCGATGAGCTCTTTTTCTAAGTTTATTTTTTCTAATTGTGTAAGGCGTTCTTTTTCTTTTCTATTTAATTTTATTTTGTAATAAAGTATTATACTTCCTAGAAGTAAAAAAGATATGATTATCTTAAACCACCATGTTGTCCAAAAAGCTTTTTTTATAGTAAATTTTAACTCTTTTATTTTATACTCATTTTGACTACTATCTAAATACGGTTGTACTTGAAATATGTAATTTCCTGATGGTAAACTGTTATATTTTACTGTATTTACTCCTGCTTCTGTAAGAATCCAATTATTATTTATTCCTTTTAATCGATATTTGTATTTTCCATTTTTATCAAATGAAAACCCTGTAACATTAAACCCTATTTTTATCGTATTTTGAGTATGGTTTAAAACATATTCTGGTTTTATCAATGTATCTTTTTCATTAATTTGAAATGTATTAAAGTAAACTTTTGGATTGTATTTTTTAAAAGTTTTCTTTTTGTTTATAGAAAATAAACCTTCATTAGAAGAGAAAAACACTTTATCTTTAATAAACTCTATACCAGAGATGTCGTAAGAGGGGATACCTTCTTTTTTAGTAAGCTTTTTAAACTGAAAACTAGTTGTGTTAAACTTTTGAATACTATTATCTGTAGCAATCCATAAGGTATTTTTATCAGTTTTAATTTTTTCAATATTGTTTGAGGTTAATCCACTTTTAGTAGTGTAATGATTAACTACGGAATTGTTTTTTATTGCGAAAATACCATCTTTAAAAGTACCAACCCAAATAATACCATTAGTTGTTTTTGTTATTGATTTAGCATAAATAAATTTGTTATTATATTGAATACTTTTGGCATTCCAAGTACTATCATACACAATTAAACCGTCTACATATGAAATATACACCTCTTTCTTTTTTTTATTGTAATAAGAAGTATACGTTCTTTTACCCCTAGATATTGTTTTTACTTTATCACGAAAAAAATCCTTTTTGAGCATAACATTTGATTTTTTAAGTAGGGTAGCAGTGTTAGAGCTTGCTCCTAATATATTATCATTTACTATAGAGAAACTTTTAACGGATTGATATGTATCTGTTTTAACATATTGGTTCTTTTTATAATCAAGTACATAAGAAGTAATATCTTTGCTAACCAAAATAATATTACTTGACAGGCATTTAATAGCTGATACTCTATCATTAGTTGGTAGTTTTATAATTTTTGATTGGTAATTGTTTGTGTTATAAAAACCTAAATTTCCGTTTCTAAGTCCAAAAACTAAAGTGCTATCATTTAGCTTATCTAAGCTACTAATATTTTTATTTAAAATATTACTAGTTTCAATATTAATATTAGGAATAAGATATATTCCATTATTTAATGTTGATAACCAGTAATTATTATCCTTATCTTTTAGTATTTTAGTGACATTTTTATCTTTTAAAAAATGTTTTTTTAATTGAAAGCAGTTTTTAACATATTCATATACCCAAACACCTTTATTAGTACCAAACCATACTTCTTTATTGTTTTCAAAAATAGTATGCGTTCCATATTTATTAATATCTTCAAAACCATTGATAATTTTTATATTCTTTTTTGATGTATTTATTTTAAAAAAAATATTATCAAAACCATTTTCTTGCATTAAAAATAAATCTGTACCACACTTAAAACTAATTGATTTGGTTGGAGGAATTGGTTTTACTTTTTTATTTTTAACCAATAGCTTTCTAGCTAAAAAGCTTTTAATTTTATTATTTGTGGTTATCCTAGATATTGAGTCAATAGTTTGATAGTAAATAGCATCATTATAACTAAAAGTACCTCCTATATAAGTTTTAGCTTTTATAACAGTTTTTATTTCTTTTGTAGTTAAATTAATTTGATAAATATCTGATCTTGTAAATACCCATAAATAGTTTTTTTTAACAAAAAACTTTGCGAGAACTCCTTTTAACTGCTTACTTAAATCAATAAATAAAGTTAATTTGTCTCCTTCGACATAAAAGAATTGTCCAGAAATATTATTACACCAAATACGTTTTCTTGGGTCTTGTTGAACACCAAATACTGAGAGTCCCCGTTGTTCTATGTTATTGTATTTTTTATACTCTTTGCCAGTATATTTAAAAAAACCTTTGTCTGCACATAACCAAATAAAACCTTTATCATCTTCAAAAATATCATAAAATTCTTTATCAGGTAATCCTTCTTTTTTCGTGAGGTGTATTGTTATAGGTTCTTGAGCAAAAACGATAAATGAAACAAAAAAAAGTATACTTAACACAAGCTTTTTTTTAGGCTTATATGTATTTTTTGAAATGTTATTTAATTGTTTCTTCAAAATTATTTATTCTATTTCTTGAAATTTTTGCTTTAATAGTAGTGTTAGCTAAAGTTACAACTAAATCTGTTTTATTTAAGAATTTTACAAAATTTAAGTTGATAATCCATCCTCTATGAGAACGAAAAAAAGAAGGTTCTTTTGAAAGAATTCCTTCAAAATATTTAAGGTTTTTACTTGTAGTAATTTTTTTGTTTTCTTTTAAGTGTATAACGCTATATGCACCACTTGCTTCTATAGAAACAATATTTTTTAAATCAATAATATGCCTATTTCCTAATTCAGGAATTACTATTTTTTTATAATTTTTATCTTTTATCGTTTTTAATAATGACTGATAGTCTATTAATTGATTTTTATGTTCTAATTTTTGTTCTAGTTTTTCAAGAGCTATATTTAACTTATTTCTATCAATTGGTTTAACTAGGTAATCAATAGCATTTAGTTCAAATGCTTTTATAGCATATTGGTCATAAGCAGTTACAAAAATAATTTCGAAGTTTATCTCATCAAAAAAATTTGCTATTTCATAACCTGCATAATTTGGCATTTGAACATCTAAAAATATTACATTGGGTTTTAATATTTTAATTTGTTTAACACCTTGTTCTAAATTATTACACGTATTGAGAATGTTGATTTTAGAAGAAGATCTTTCTAATAAATTAGTCAGTACATTTCTTGCACTTTCTTCATCATCAATTAGTATTGCTTTAATTTGTGTCATATAAACAAAGATACTAATAGAGTTTTTATTTACTACAATAGACTTTGTGAAGATAAAATTGACTTTGTGAGATTAAATAAGATTATTATCTCTTATTAACTTTTTTAATTAAAAAAACAAAGTGTAAATGAAAGTAAATAAGAGCTACTTCCCAATACAGAAATTACCAAAAATATGACCTAAAATATCTTTATCAACATCATACTCGCCAGTAATATTTCCTAAATGGCGTAAACATTCACGTATATCAATAGAGAATAAATCGGTAGATATTTCAAGATCGATTCCTTGTTGTACAGAACTAATAGCAGTTAAAGCGTTGTTTAAGGCTTCGAAATGACGAGAGTTGGTAACAATAGTTTCATTATTACTTAATGCACCGGTATTTACTAAAGAAGTTAATTCGTTTTTTAACTCATTAATTCCTGTTTTTTGTTTTGCTGAAAGTAAGATTAGATTTTCAATTTCTGATTGTAAAACAGCAGAATCATGACAAGATAAGGTGTCAATTTTATTAGCAATTACTAATAAGCGTTTGTTAGGAAAACGTTTTTGTATTGTTTCTATTTCTTGTAAAAATTCTTCACTAGAATGAGAAAATTTATTGGCATCAATTAAAAAGATAATCAACTGTGCATTTTCTGCTTTTTCATAAGCTTTTTTAATTCCGATATTCTCAACAATATCTTCGGTTTCACGAATACCAGCAGTATCTATAAAACGAAAAGCTACACCATCTATAATGATTTCATCCTCAATAGCATCACGAGTGGTGCCAGCAATGTCTGAAACAATAGCCTTTTCTTCGTTTAAAAGCGTATTTAATAAAGTAGATTTACCAACATTAGGTTCGCCAATAATGGCAACAGGAATTCCGTTTTTCATGGCATTTCCAAAGGCAAAAGAATCTATCAAGCGCTTTAACACAAAAGTAATTTTAATAACTAACTCTTTGAACTTTGTTCTGTCTGCAAATTCTACATCTTCCCCAGAAAAATCTAATTCTAGTTCTATTAAAGCAGCAAAATCTAATAATTGTATGCGTAGTTCTTTTAGTTCATTGGTAATTCCGCCACGCATTTGTTGAATAGCCATTTGATGACTTGCAGCAGAGTTTGATGCAATGACATCGGCTACAGCTTCTGCTTGCGATAAATCCATTTTTCCGTTTAAGAACGCTCGCATGGTAAATTCACCATTATCTGCCATTCTACAGCCATTTTTTAAAAACAATTGAATAATTTCTTGTTGAATAAAAACAGATCCATGACACGAAATTTCAACCACATTTTCACCAGTATAAGAACGTGGGTTTTTAAAAACAGATACTAAAACCTCATCTAAAATAATGTTATCATTTACAATATGCCCTAAATGAATTGTATGTGACTTTTGATTCAATAAAGATTTTGCATTGGTTACCGATTTAAAAAAACTATCAACAATGGTAATAGCATTTTTTCCAGAAAGTCTAATAACAGCAATAGCTCCAACACCTGATGGAGTTGCCATAGCAATAATTGTATCGTTTTGAATCATACTACAAAATTACCTAATATCAATTAAAATATCTCATTTATAATAAAGTAATTTTCGGTCAACAAAAGCAATAAGCTTATTTTTAAATATATTTATTTGAGGTAAATCAAAAAAAGGTGAAATATTTTATTTCTTGTTAATACATACAGGAGCTGTAACTGTATATGAAAAAGAGTTTAGAATTAATTTAGTTTTTCTTTTTTAATATATCTCACTAAAATATAGTGTATAAGGCATTGAAAAACAACTTTTTGTTATTAATTGTAAAAAAAAAATGTAATTACAAATTTTTTGAATATGCTTTTATTAAAGGGTATTCTTTTTTAAAATATTCTTTAGGAGATTCAGACATAAATAGTTTAAAATCTTTTATAAAATGAGAATGATCATAATAGTTGTACATATAAATAAGATCGTTGATGGCAATTTTTTTATTTTCGTATTTACGCATTAGTTTTATAAATCGTATTAATCTAATATATTTTCCAGGAGTTAAACCAATAATTTTTTTAAATTTTACCTCTAAAGATTTTTGTGATAATGAAACAATCTTTAATAAATCAGCAACCTGTAACATTCCTTCTTTCTCTAAAATATAATCAATAGCAATGTCAATTCGATTAACATCTTTATCAATATGTAAATCTAATGAATCAATTAAATTGATGATTTTTTGAATTAAAACAGGTATGTCGTTTTCATAATCTAAAAATATAGGATTAAATTGATTAAATATTTTTTTATTTATGTGTTCTAATTGTGGATGTTTATTTGTTAATGAAGCTATATCAATGCCAAATATTTTATATAATGCTGTGGGGTGTAAGTTAGCGCCAATATTATGGCCTTTAAAATTTACTGAGAAGTTGTAGGTAGCATCATATTGCCCTGATAATATGAGTCCTTTAATGTTGGTTGTTTTATTATTATAAATAATAGTTTGTTTATCTCCGTATATATACGCAATTGCAGGAAAACCTGTTGGTATAATTATCGATTGAAAAGGAATCGTTTGAATATTAATACTAAAAAGGTTGTTTAAGAGACCTCTAGAGTCTTTTTTGTTAAAAAAAGTATATTCCATCTATTATTTTTATGTAAAAATAATAAGGTTATTGAAATGGTTGTTGCTGATATGTGTAATTGAACAAGAATACTTTATACTTAGTATCAATACTGTAAAAAATCGTAAAAAGTAAATTTATTATAAAAAAAGCAATCAATTACTAATTAGTAATTGATTGCTTTTTTATTGAATTAAAGATTATTTTTCTTATTTAAAATTAATAATCCAATTTTTAGCATTAACAAAAGCTTCTAACCAAGGAGAAACTTCGTCTTTTCTGTTTGATGGATAATTAGCCCAATTCCATTGAAAAGTAGAACGCTCTATATGAGGCATAGTTACTAAATGTCTACCAGATTTATCACACATCATTGCTGTATTAAAATCTGATCCATTTGGATTATTTGGATAACTTTCGTAACCATATTTAGCTACAATATTGTAATTTTCTTCAGCTTCTGGTAAATTAAACTTTCCTTCACCATGAGAAATCCAAACTCCTAATTCAGTTCCAGCTAAACTTGATAACATTACCGAATTATTTTCTTGAATTTTTACTGAAGTAAATGAGCTTTCGTGCTTTTTAGAATCATTATGTACTAATTTACCGTGTACTTTATGATCCGGATTTATTAAATCTAATTCCATCCATAATTGTGCACCATTACAAATACCTACGGATAAGGTATCTTCTCTTTTAAAGAAATTATTTAAAGCAGTATTGGCTTTTTCGTTGTATTTAAAAGCACCTGCCCATCCTTTAGCAGAGCCTAAAACATCTGAGTTTGAAAAACCTCCAACAGCACCAATAAACTGAATATCTTCTAAAGTTTCACGACCCGAAATTAAATCGGTCATGTGTACATCTTTTACATCAAAACCAGCTAAATACATAGCGTTAGCCATTTCGCGCTCAGAATTTGAACCTTTTTCACGGATAATTGCTGCTTTTGGTCTTTTAGTAACTGATCCAACTGTATCAGCTAATTTACCTGTAAAGTGAGCAGGGAAGGTGTAGTGTAAAGGTTGCGCTTTATAATTATCAAATCTATCTTTAGCTAAACCATTTGCCGTTTGTTTTTGATCTAATAAATAAGACGTTTTATACCAAACATCTCTCATTTGAGCAATATCAAAAGAGAAGTTATCTTCGTTATTTTTAATAGTTACTTTACCTGAATTATTTGCAGTACCAATAGTAAAGAACTCTATGTTATTTTCTGATAAAACTGTTTCTATTGATGCATCGGCTTGAAAAACAATTCCACTATTTTCAGCAAATAAAACTTTTAAAGAATCTTCTTCGTTTAAAGCTGTAATATCAAAATCTGCTCCTAAATTAACATCAGCAAAACACATTTCTAATAAAGTGGTAATTAATCCTCCAGATGCAACATCGTGTCCTGCAGAAATTTTATCTTCTTTTATTAAGTTTTGAATAGTGTTAAAAGTTTTTTTAACAAAAGTTGCATTTTTTACATCAGGAGCGTCGCTACCAATAGTATTTAAAACTTGGTTAAAAGAACTTCCTCCTAATTTAAATTCGTCTTGAGAAATATTAACATAATAGATGTTTTCTCCGTTTTGTTGTAAAACAGGCTCAACAACTTTGGTAATTTCATTACAGTTTGCTGCTGCTGAAATAATAACAGTTCCAGGAGAAATTACTTCGTCATCTTTATATTTTTGTTTCATTGATAAAGAATCTTTCCCTGTAGGAACATTGATTCCTAAATCAATAGAAAAATCAGAAATAGCTTTAACGGCTTTATACAAACGAGCATCTTCTCCTTCGTTTTTACAAGGCCACATCCAGTTTGCTGATAAAGAAACTGATGCTAAATTATCTTTTAAAGGTGCCCAAATAATATTTGTTAACGATTCGGTAATTGAATTTCTACTTCCTGCTTCTGGATGGATTAAACCTGAAATAGGCGAGTGCCCAATTGAAGTAGCAATACCTTCTTTTCCGTTATAATCTAATGCCATAACTCCAACATTATTTAACGGAATTTGTAATGGTCCAACACATTGTTGTTTAGCAACTTTACCACCAACACAACGGTCTACTTTGTTGGTTAACCAATCTTTACAAGCAACAGCTTCTAACTGTAAAACTTGTTCTAAATAAATTTGTAAGTTTTTGGTTTTATATCTTGAATTTTTGTAATTCCTTACAACAGTTTTATCAGTTAAAACAGTTTTAGGAGAAGAACCAAACATGTCTTCTAAAGCTAAATCCATTGGTTTATCACCTTTAGTTTCAGATTCAAAAGTAAAACGATCATTTCCTGTAACATCACCAACTGTATACATTGGCGAACGCTCACGCTCAGCAATTTTTTGCAAAGTATCAATGTGTTTATCAGCAATTACTAATCCCATTCTTTCTTGAGATTCGTTACCAATAATTTCTTTTGCTGATAAAGTAGGGTCGCCAACTGGTAATTTATCTAGATTGATTTTACCACCAGTATCTTCAACTAATTCTGACAAACAATTTAAATGCCCACCAGCACCATGATCGTGAATAGAAACAATAAAGTTTTCATCGCTTTCTACCATTCCACGAACTGCGTTTGCTGCACGTTTTTGCATTTCTGGATTAGAACGCTGTACTGCGTTTAATTCAATACCTGAAGCAAATTCACCAGTGTCTGCTGATGAAACCGCGGCACCACCCATTCCAATTCTATAGTTTTCACCACCAAGAATAACGATTTTATCGCCTTCTTGTGGCGTATCTTTTAATGCTTGGTCTGCTTTACCATACCCAATACCACCAGCTTGCATGATTACTTTGTCAAAACCTAATTTTCTAGGTTTAGCATTACTTGAAGCAGCATTTTCTTCGTGTTCAAAAGTTAAAACAGAACCTGTAATTAAAGGTTGTCCGAATTTATTACCAAAGTCAGATGCTCCGTTTGAGGCTTTAATTAAAATATCCATCGGAGTTTGGTATAGCCAATCTCTTGCTTCAAATTTTTGCTCCCAAAGTCTATCTTTTTCTAATCTAGAATAAGAAGTCATGTATACTGCTGTACCAGCTAAAGGTAAAGAACCTTTTCCTCCAGCTAATCTATCACGAATTTCTCCTCCAGAACCTGTTGCCGCACCATTAAAAGGTTCAACAGTTGTAGGGAAGTTATGAGTTTCAGCCTTTAATGATATTACTGATTCGTATTCTTTTGTTTGGTAAAAATCTGGTTTATCAGCACTTTTAGGGGCAAATTGTTCTACTTTTGGACCTTTAACAAAAGCTACATTATCTTTATATGCTGAAACAATATCGTTTGGATGTTGTTTTGATGTTTCCTTAATTAGCTTAAATAGGGAAGTAGGCATTTCTTCTCCATCAATAATAAAAGTACCATTAAATATTTTATGGCGGCAGTGTTCAGAGTTTACTTGGCTAAATCCAAATACTTCAGAATCGGTTAATTTTCTACCTATTTTAGTAGCAACACCTTCTAAATATTCAACTTCTTCATCGCTTAAAGCCAAACCTTCTTGTTGATTATATGCAGCGATATCTTCAATGTCTAAAATAGGTTCAGGCTGAATATCAATAGTAAAAATATCTTGATTTAGACTGCTGTATTTTTGAGAAATCATTGGGTCGAAAGAAGAAAAATCTTCAGAAACAGTTTCAAACTCTTCTATTCTGATAATATCAGCAATACCCATGTTTTGTGTTATTTCTACAGCATTTGTACTCCAAGGAGTAATCATTGCTGCTCTTGGACCAATAAAAAAGACGTCTAAAGACGTCGCATTTATTTTAGATTGGTTGCCAAATAACCAAGTAAGTTTTGAAATAGTTTCGGTAGATAATTCTTTTGTTGTCTGAACAGCAAATACTTTACTGTTTACGTTTCCAAAGAAATGAATCATTATGTTGTTGTGTTAGTGTTGTTTTATAGGGGGTAAATTTACTTATTTTGAATGAAATATCGGCATAAAAAAAGCAGCAATTTTGCTGCTTTTTTTTAATTATTATCTTCAGGAATTTTATTTATTTCTATTTTTCCTTTTTTCTGGGCTTTGTAATTTTCATAACAGTTTAAAACGGCTTCAATAATTTGGAGGTCACTTGCCTTTTTGATAAAATATTCAGAATAATTACAGTCAGATAGTAACTTAGTTAATTCTTGTCTATCCATTTCTAAGTATTCCATCATTACTTCTCTGTCAAATTTACCTGCTAACATTTTACGTAAATCATCTTCCTTTTTTAACTTTTTAAGCTTTTTAAGCTGTTTAGGTTTTTTACCAAATAAGTTATAAACTACATCTACAGGGTTAAAAATTTTATCAACAATAGAGGTTCTTTTTTGTGGTTTACCAACTTCATATGTTTGTGGTAATCCGTTAATATGAATCCTTGTAAAACGATCTTTAGGTACTTGTTTAACATCAACCTCTAAAACACCTATTAATTTTGTTGACTTAATAACAATTTCTTTAACATCTTCAGGTTTTTCTTCTAAAGATATAATAACTTCATTTCCTTTTAAAAGATCGTTAGTTACTTTTAATTTTATAGATGAAAAACCTATAAATGAAACTAAAACAGTATCGTTGACTTTTGATGTTAATTCAAAAATTCCATTTTCATTGGTAATTGTACCTGTAACAGAGTTTAAGTTTAAAATATGTGCAGCACTTAAAGGTTTTTTGTTGTCAGCTCTAATAACTTGTCCTTTTAGTTTTTGATTTTGAGCATACCCTAAAATAGTTATGAATAGAAATATAATGAGAGATAAATGTTTTTTTTTCATAATGTAAAAGTAGTAATTATTAAACTGCTATTAGTTAATAAAAATGTAAAAAGATGCTTAGGATAGCATTAATGAAAAACAAAGTAATCTCATTTTTAACAAAATTATTTTTAAAATAGTGCACGTAACAGGAGTTGAACCTGCACGTTCTTACGAACACAAGCCCCTCAAGCCTGCGCGTCTACCAATTCCGCCATACGTGCATAAATAAAAAAAAGCTAAGCAGATTGCTTAGCTTTTTGTGACCGGGCTGGGGCTCGAACCCAGGACCCTCTCCTTAAAAGGGAGATGCTCTACCAACTGAGCTACCAGGTCATTGCTTCTTTCTGAAAGCGGTTGCAAATATACAACAGTTCTTTAAATCTAAAAAACTTTTTTGTAATATTTTTTATTGATATTTGTAATCGTTTAATTATTAGTTTATGAAAATAGTATTAGTAGGATATATGGCTAGTGGAAAATCTACAATTGGTAGATTATTGGCTAAAGAAAAAGAGATTTCTTTTATTGATTTAGATGATTACATTGAAAAAAAGGAAAAAATGACAGTCACTGATATTTTCGATAAAAAAGGTGAAATTTATTTTAGAAAACAAGAACATTTATATTTGAAAGAACTAATTGAGTTAAAAAAAGATATTGTTTTATCCTTAGGGGGAGGGACACCTTGTTATGCAGGTAATATGGAATTGTTAATTAATGATAAGAGTTTAAAAACAGTTTATCTAAAAACAAGTATTACAACAATTGTTAAACGACTAACAAATGAAAAAGACGAAAGACCACTAGTTGCCAGACTAAAAAAAGATGAGTTAGCTGAATTTGTTGCCAAACACTTATTTGAAAGAAGTTACTTTTATAACAAATCAACACATAAATTAGCCATTGATAACAAAAATATTAATGAAATCGTTAGTGAGTTAATAAAAATATTACATTAAATAAACAACAGTTTCGTTATTTTTAAATTCTACAGTTACATGTTCTTTAATAGATGTAGAAAGAGAAATTCCTTTAAAATCTGCTTTTACAGGATATTTTTTATGATTTCTATTAACCAATACAGCAGTTTTAAATCGTTTTAAAGGAACGTTTAAAAAATGTTTGATAGCATAAATTAATGTAGTACCCGAATTTAAAACATCATCAACCAAAACCAACGATTTATTTTCATAATCATTAACATTTAAAGATGTTGTGATTGAGTTTATAGGATTCTTTTTATCAATTATAACTTTACATATTTTGATTTTTAAGGAAGAAATTTCTGATAAAATTTCAATTATTTTTTCAGCAAAAATGTACCCATTATCAGCAATACCCGCAATTATAATTTCTTTTTCATCACTATTACTTTCGTAAATTTGAAAAGCAATACGACGAATTTTTTGTTCAACTTGTAAATTATTTAATATAATAGTATTTGAAACAGTCATCATTTTATTTTGTTTGATAAAGGTATTACAAATTAAGATTATTTTCTTCAAAATCGCCACTATAATCATCAATATCTCGACGATCTTTTTTGGTAGGTCTTCCTGCTCCTTTTTTTCGGTAATAATCTTTTGAGTATTTTAACAGTTCAGTTCTTTCAAATTCTTCTTTTGGAGTTAAATCTTTTCTATATAAATCAACTAATTTTGCACCAACTCGGTTAGGAGGTATGTCTAAAACTTTTATTTTATAGTTTATTTGATTCTTTCTAATCATTATTTCTTCATTACCAAAAATATCCTTTGAGGGTTTTAAGTTTGTGCCATCAATTTTAACATGTCCTTTTTTACATGCTTCAGTAGCTATGCTACGTGTTTTAAATAAACGAATACACCACAAATATTTATCGATTCTCATATAAAAAGTTAAAATTTATCTTTTAGTTTTTTACAAAGGTATAAAAATGGTAAATTGCGCGTTAAAATTTCGATATTAAATGATAAAATTTAAACATTTATTTTATACTGTAGCAATAGCTACTATTTTATATTCTTGCGGAAGCGATAATAACAACAATACTGTAGATAACTTTGATCATGCAGCTCAAGCTCCTATTGATAACGATTCAATAGTGAATTTTTTGAAAAACAATTACTATGATGTAGATAAAGATTCAGTTAAAGTAATTGATGCTGATCAAACTCCATCACTATGGGAAGAAAGAGAAGGAAATGAAGGGGGTGTTGATGTTAAACTTTATATAAAAGATGTTAAAGATAATGATATAGATTATAAATTATATTATTATTTAAAAAAACAAGGTACACCTGATGTTGATAAAGGTTATCCAAAAATGATGGATTCTGTATATGTAAAATATAAAGGGCAAATTATAATAAAAAAGGATAGTTTAAGTACTGATTTTGAAAAAAATACCACATGGTTTTCTTTAATTCAGGTGATTAAGGGGTGGACATATGGTTTTCCTCATTTTAAAGGAGGTAATAATATAACATCTAATGGACCAATAACATATGATAAAGGTGGTAGAGGAATCTTATTTATACCATCAGGTTTAGCATATAAAAATAGAGGTACGTTAAGTATTGCTGGTAATTCAAACTTAATGTTTACGTTTGAGTTATGGGATTTTGTTAAAGATACTGATGATGACCAAGATAATGTACCTTCTTACTCTGAAGATATTGATGGTGACGGAGATCCGAGAAATGATGACACCAATGGAAATAGAGTACCTAACTATTTAGATACAGATGATGATGGAGATGGAGTTTTAACTAAAGATGAAGATGCAAACGGTGATGGTGATCCTAGAAATGATTTTAGCGACCCCAATAAACCTACTATTCCTGATTATTTGAATAGAGATATTAGAAAATAAAAGATTTTAAATAAAAAAAACCGAAGTTTTGACTTCGGTTTTTTTTTATGCTTAATTTTTAGTAGGGTTAAAATCTATATGATAAACCAATAATAATTTGATTTACTCTAGTATTAAAAGTTGTTTTGTTTGATACGCCAAGAACATCTCTTGTAAAGTTAGATTCTGTATCAGAAAAGGCTCTTTCCCAACGAGCATCTATTCCTATTTTACCTATATCAATACCAAAACCTAATTGCATTCCTAGGGTAAAACCATCCGATTTTACATCTTTAAGATCACTAATGCTAAAGTCTCCATCTATGACATACTGAAAAGTTGGTCCAGCAAAAACACGACCAATACCAAATACTTTTTTACCTAATAGTACAGGTACGTCTATTTTTTTAAATTCATAACTTGTAGCTACATTTTTTACAACAATTCCACCAATTCCAGAAGTTTGTGTTTTGTATGTAACATTATTATTTAATTGAGTGTAAACGAGTTCAGGTTGAATGTACAAACCAATAACAGGTATTTTTATTCTAGTCCATATACCAGCGTGAAAACCTGTTTTAGTTTTTGCTCCACTAAAAATGTCACTACTTACGTTTGCAATAGATTTCGAATTATAATTTACCCCTCCTTTAATACCAAATTGTATTTGACTATGACTTAATTGAATTACTCCTATAAAAAGAAGCACTAATAAAATTATTTTTTTCATTATATCTTATTTTATACTACTATTAAAAACTTACTTTTTATTAATTTATTGAGTGTTTAGTAAAAAAAAAAGCATCATTTTTAAGTTAAAAATGATGCTTTTTTTTATTTTTAAGTAAAATTATTTTCTTGAAATAACTTTTTCTACGGCTTTAATAATCGCTTTATCATTTAAACCGTATTTTTCCATAAGTTGAGCTGGGGTTGCAGATTCTCCAAAACTGTCATTAACAGCTACAAATTCTTGTGGGGTAGGAGTATTTGTTGCTAAACAACGAGCAACGCTTTCACCTAAACCTCCAAATTTATTATGCTCTTCTGCAGTTACTATACAGCCTGTTTTTGCTATAGATTTTAGGATGATATTTTCATCTAAAGGTTTAATGGTGTGAATGTTTATTACTTCAGCAGTTATTCCTTTAGTTTCTAATTGTTCAGCAGCCTGTAAAGCTTCCCAAACTAAATGCCCTGTTGCCACAATTGTCACATCATTTCCTTCTGTAAGTTTTATTCCTTTACCTATTTCAAAAGGTTCGTCAGTCATAAAAACTGGTACTTTTGGTCTACCAAAACGTAAATATACAGGTCCATCATAATCAGCGATAGCTAATGTTGCAGCTTTGGTTTGGCTGTAGTCACAAGTGTTTATTACTGTCATGCCAGGCAACATTTTCATCAATCCAATATCTTCTAAAATTTGATGAGTAGCCCCGTCTTCACCAAGAGTTAATCCTGCGTGAGAAGCACAAATTTTAACATTTTTGTCTGAATAAGCTACTGATTGACGAATTTGATCGTATACACGACCTGTAGAGAAGTTTGCAAAAGTTCCTGTAAATGGAATTTTTCCTCCAATAGTTAAACCTGCAGAAATACCAATCATATTTGCTTCAGCAATTCCTATTTGAAAGAAACGTTCGGGATGATTGTTTTTAAAATCTCCCATTTTTAAAGAACCTGTTAAATCTGCACATAATGCTACTACATTAGGGTTGGTTTTTCCTAATTCAGTTAAACCATCACCAAATCCAGATCTAGTGTCTTTTTTTTCGGTATACGTGTATTTTTTCATTAGTATTTGTTGTGTGTTGTAAGTGTCAAAAATAATCTTTTTATAAAAAAACAACGTTACAATTTTAGTAATTCTTTATAAAGTTTATGAACAGGAAAGCCCATAACGTTAAAATAACTACCTTTTATTTCGGTTATTCCTATCTTTCCAATCCATTCTTGAATTCCATAAGCCCCTGCTTTGTCAAAAGGTTTGTAGTTGTTTATGTAATAATCAATTTCAGAATTGGTTAGTTTTTTAAAGGTAACTGTTGTAGTGTTATTAAAAACTTTTTGAAAATTTTTACTTGATATGCAAATAGATGTAATTACTTTATGTGTGTTTTTAGATAATTCATCTAACATTTTAAAAGCCTCATCATAATTTTTAGGTTTACCAAGCGCTTTATTATTAGACCAAACAATCGTGTCTGATGTAATTAATAAATCTTTAGCAGTTAACTCATCTTTAAATGGCTTAGATTTTAAAATAGCAAGAAAATCGGTGATTTCTGATTTTTTTAAATGGTTTGGGTAAATTTCTTCAATTTCCTTTGTTTTTATAGTAAAAGGAATGTTTAAATCCTTTATAAGTTCTTGTCTTCTTGGTGAATTTGAGGCTAGAATTACGTTGTAATTAATCAATTTTTCAGATAACATATTTAAAGTAGTAAGCTATAGCAATAACACCCATAATACCGAAAGCATGAAATGCTTTCATTCTTTTAAGTAACGATCTATAACTTTTATTAGTGGTTGCTTTTGTTAATAAATACATTGTATACACTTGAGGTAACAAATTTGAAAGTACTACTGTAATAAAAAGATATTTAGATTGTTTAAGACTAAAAGCTAGAAGTAAAATTAAAATAGCTGAAAAAAACATCATACTTAATATAACTGATTTAGCTCTTTTTCTACCCAAAAGAATGGGTATTGTTTTTCGTTTGTTTAAGTTATCTTCATTTATAGTTGTAATACCTTTGATAGTTTCTTCAATTAAAGTACTTATAAATGATAATAAAAGATAAACCATTGTAATAAACTGAAGTTTAAAAAAAATATTCCATTGGTTTGTTGTTAGATTAATAGGAGTATCAATAGTCCAAACACATAGTATCGTAAAAGGAAGAAGGAAAGATTTAATTAGATGACTTAAAAAAGAGTTTTTTTCAGTATGTTTTGAAAAAACTATAGCTAAAATAGCACAAAAAAGAAATAAAAAAGAAAAGTATGGTTTTTGAATTTTAAAAGATAAATATACTCCAGCTAAAAAACCTAAAACAAGACATATAAAAGAGATTATTTTTAAGTTTTGTAAGTTTAAGCTAATTTTATTAACATAATAATGTTTCAGAGTATATATGCTTATGTAAAAAAGCATACATGAAAATGTAAATATTGTTATATCTACAAAAGACAACGTTGTTTCAAAACCAAAACCGTATAAAAAACAATACTTAGCTAAAAAAATTATAAAAGAAAAATATAAAAGTCTTTTCCAGTCAACAATGTTAAAAAAGATTTTTAAAGTTTTCATGTTAATTAAAATCTTTTTTAATTCTAGCTAAATCTCTTTTGTTATCTCTATCTTTCATGGTTTCACGCTTATCATGCGTTTTCTTTCCTTTAGCTAAAGCAATGTCTAATTTAGCCCAACCATCTTTATTAATAAAAAGTTTAAGTGGCACAATAGTACTTCCTTTAGCTTCAACTTCTCTTTCGAGTTTTTTTAACTCACGTTTGTTTAGTAATAAACGACGCTCACTTGTAGTTTTATGATTAAAATGATTACCAAAAGCATATTCTTCAATATACATATTGATAATGAAAAGTTCACCGTTGTCATTAAATTCACAAAAACTTTCGGTTATACGAGCTTTACTAAGTCTTATTGATTTTATTTCTGTACCAGTAAGTTGTATACCAGCTGTATATTTATCTAAAATCTCGTATTCGTAACGAGCTTTCTTATTTTGTATGTTTATGTTTTTTTGCATATGTAATAAACAAATATACTCATATAATTTTTTAGCTAAAAAGAAATAGTATACTATGTTTTAAAAAAATATTTTTTGGTATGAAATAATGTAACATTGGTAATAATTAAACTAAAAATACTTTATTTTTATTAACATAATATTATAAGGGTTGATGTTAATATTCTTGTAATTTTGAATTTCAAATTTGAAATAAAATAATATGCGATATCTAATATTAATGTTACTTTTTGTGGTTTCCTGTAAACCTGAAAAAGAAAAACTTACTGTTCAACAAATTGTTGACAAATCTATTCAACATTCTAATTTAGATAAAGTTAAAGATGCAACACTCTCTTTTAATTTTAGAAATAATAATTATGCAGCAAAAAGAAAAAAAGGGGAGTTTGAATTTACAAAAACGATGGTAAAAGACTCGGTGGTAACGAAAGATGTTTTATCAAATAATAATTTTCAACGATTTGTAAATGATAGTTTGATCTTGTTATCTGATGAAAAAGAAAATATTTATCGTAATTCGGTAAACTCGGTACACTATTTTTCAATTTTACCTTTAGGTTTAAACGATAATGCTGTTCATAAAAAACTATTAGAATCGGTAATTATAAAAGGAGAAGAATATTATAAAGTGCAAGTAACTTTTTCTGAAGATGGTGGAGGGGATGATTTTGATGATATTTTTATTTATTGGTTTAATAAAGAAACTTTTTATTTAGAGTATTTAGCTTATAAATATCATACAAATGGCGGCGGTGTTCGTTTTAGAGATGTTAAAAAAGAAAACTTAGCAAACGGAATTCGTTTTGTAGATTATAATAACTACAAGCCTATAGATAAAAATATAGATTTTAATATTATAGATAAATTATACGAAGAAGGTAAGTTAAAAAAGTTATCAGAAATTGTATTAGAAAACATCAAGATTAAATTTTAAAAAAAACAAAAATCAGGCTAAAAGCTAATCAATTTTTAGCCTTTTTACTTGGGTATTATTTTTACCAAGTGAAGTTTTAAAAGAAATCATAAATAAACTAGCATTATCGTTGTCATCCATTTGTTTGTATATTTCTGATTTTAATATTTTATTAGCAAAAGCTGGTGTGGTGTTACTATGTCCAACAATTAAAACAGTTTTACCTAAGGTGTTTTTTTGAAATTCATCATTAAACATATCTCTAGGATCGTAACTTAAAATTTCTAAATTTTTACTTTTTGCTGTTGGAGTAGCAGTTTGTTGAGTTCGGTTGTAATTGGTTGAATACACAGCGTCTAAATCAATATCTTTAAAATAATTCTTCCAGTTTTCAGCGCGTTTTAATCCTTTTTCATTTAAGTTTGGATTTTTATTAGCCTTATCGCTTCTGTCTTTTTCTGCATGACGAATTAAGTAATAAGTTGTGGTAGTTTCTTTAAAATTACAAGAACTAAACATTGAAAGCGCTAGAAACAAAAGGAAAATATATTTTTTCATAATAAAGATTTAAGCAAGCGAATATAATTAAAAAACAAAAAGCGATGCTTTTAAACATCGCTTTGAATCAACTATAAAACTAACTTCTAATTTTCTATTAAATCAGATTGATTTCTGAAAACTAGTTTATTGTCAAAAGCATCTAGTAAAATAATACTATCTGTTGATATGGTTCCTGCTAAAATTTCTTTAGATAATTGGTTTAACACTTCCTTTTGAATAACACGTTTTACTGGTCGTGCACCAAATTCAGGTTGATAACCTTTTACTGCTAAGTAAGCAACAGCTTCATCCGTAGCGTCAAAAGTGATATTTTGTTCTGCAATCATTCTTTTAACATTATTTAATTGAATTTTTACAATTTGTTTAATGTCTTTTTGAGATAACGGAGTAAACAAAGTGATGTCATCAATTCGGTTAATAAATTCAGGACGTACGGTTTGTTTTAGTAAACCTAAAACTTCAGTTTTAGCAAGTTCCATGGTGGTGTCAATATCACCTTTTAAATTATCGAATTTTTCTTGAATTATATGACTCCCCATGTTAGATGTCATAATAATTATGGCGTTTTTAAAATCAGCAACACGACCTTTGTTATCAGTTAATCTACCTTCATCTAATACTTGTAATAAGATGTTAAAAGTATCAGGATGCGCTTTTTCTATTTCATCTAATAAAATAACAGAATAAGGTTTTCTACGAACAGCTTCTGTTAATTGCCCTCCTTCATCATAACCAACATAACCAGGAGGCGCACCAACTAATCTACTTACCGAATGCCGCTCTTGATATTCACTCATATCAATACGAGTCATGGCGTTTTCATCATCAAATAAATAATCGGCTAATGCCTTTGCTAATTCTGTTTTACCAACACCTGTAGTTCCTAAAAATAAGAAACTTCCAATTGGTTTATTCGGATTTTGCAGTCCTGATCTAGAACGACGTACGGCATCAGCAACTGCTTCAATAGCTTCTTCTTGTCCTACGACTCTTTTATGTAATTCGTCTTCTAATTTTAATAACTTTTCGCGCTCTGATTGTAGCATTTTTGTTACTGGTACACCAGTCCATTTTGCAACAACTTCAGCTATATTATCATAAGTAACCTCTTCTTTAATCAAGGCATTTTCGCTTTGGTTTGCTAAAATTTCTTGTTGTTTTTCAAGTGATTCTTGCGCTTCTTTAATTTTTCCATAACGCAACTCGGCAACTTTACCATAATCACCATTTCGTTCTGCTTTATCAGCTTCTAGTTTGTAGTTTTCAATATCCGTTTTTAATTGCTGAATAGTATCTACGACTGCTTTTTCTGACTGCCATTTTGCGTTAATATCATTACGCTCTTCTTTAAAATTAGCTAAATCGGCATTTAATGATTTTAATTTAGTTTCGTCATTTTCACGTTTTATAGCTTCAATTTCAATCTCTAATTGCATTATTTTACGATCTAAAACATCTAATTCTTCTGGTTTCGAATTTATTTCCATTCGTAATTTTGCAGCAGCTTCATCCATTAAATCGATAGCTTTATCTGGTAAAAATCGATTGGTAATATAACGTTGCGATAATTCTACCGCACCAATAATAGCTTCATCTTTAATGCGTACCTTATGGTGTGTTTCATATTTATCTTTAATTCCTCGAAGGATAGAAATAGCACTTTCAGTATCAGGTTCATCAACGATAACTTTTTGAAAACGACGTTCTAAAGCTTTATCTTTTTCAAAATATTTTTGATACTCATCTAAGGTGGTAGCACCGATAGCACGTAGCTCACCACGCGCTAAAGCGGGTTTTAATATGTTGGCAGCATCCATAGCTCCTTGTCCGCCACCAGCACCAACCAAAGTGTGAATTTCATCAATAAATAACACTATATCTCCTTCAGATGTGGTTACTTCTTTAACTACTGCTTTTAAGCGTTCTTCAAATTCACCCTTAAATTTAGCTCCAGCAATTAAGGCTCCCATATCTAAAGAATAAATTATTTTATCTTTTAAATTTTCAGGAACATCACCACGAATAATTCTATGCGCTAAACCTTCAGCAATAGCGGTTTTACCTGTTCCGGGTTCACCAACCAAAATGGGGTTGTTTTTTGTTCTACGAGATAAAATTTGGAGTAATCGACGAATTTCTTCATCACGACCAATTACAGGGTCTAATTTTCCGTCCTGCGCTAATTTGTTTAAGTTATTAGCATATTTATTTAAAGAGTTATAGGTTTCTTCGGCACTTTGAGAGGTAACTCTTTCGCCTTTTCGTAATTCATCAATAGCTAATTTTAAGTTTTTTTCGCTAACACCTTGATCTTTTAAGACCTGTGCTATTTGACTTTTCGATTTAAAAATTGCTAAAATTAAATGTTCAATAGAAACGTACTCATCATCCATTTTTTTAGCAATAATACTTGCTTCATTTAATGTTTTGTTAGCTTCTCTAGAAAGCATTAATTCGGCACCCGTAACTTTAGAAAAACTTTCTAGTTGTTTTTCTAAAATTTGCTGAACCACTTCAACATTAAGGTTAAGTTTCTTTAAAATAAAAGGAAGTACATTTTCATCAACAATAAATAAAGCTTTAAAAATATGCTCATTTTCTATTTGTTGATTTCCATTGCTTTGCGCTAATTGTTGCGCTTGTTGAATGGTTTCTTGTGATTTTATTGTATAATTGTTAAAATTCATTGTTTTTAGTGTTTATCTTTTCCAAACAATCAAAGTCAAAAGTAATACCATTAAATAAATTCAACTTATTAATGACAAAGTGTCTTTAAAATCAGTGTTTTTACTGACTTTTTGACTCATTGTAAGGTTTCACTATTATACATCGACATATATTAAAATATTAAAAAATAGATTTAATGGGTATATTTAATTCAATATTTGGAAGTAAAGAACAAGAAGAAAAAAAGGAAGAATCTTTTATTAATTGGGTTCCATTAACTTCTTTAGAACAATTAAAAAAGATAAAAGAGCAATCTGAAAATGAGGCTGTAGCTATTTTTAAACATTCTACCCGATGTGGTATTAGTAGCATGGTAATTAAACGTTTTGTTAGTAGTTTTGATGAAAGTTTAAAAGACTTTAAAGTATACTATCTTGACTTACTTTCTTATCGAGAAATCTCTGATGAGATAGGGTATGAGTTCCAGGTTTTACACCAATCACCACAATTATTAGTAGTTAAAAATAGTACTGTTGTGGCACATGCTTCTCATTATGAGATAGCTCGAATCGATTTAAGAGAATTCTAAAAAAGTCACGGATTTTAGCCAGTTTTACTTAAATAGGTCGTATTTTTGCTTACTACAAAAAAGTATAAAATTGAGCGACGAAATCACAACAACACAAGAAACGAAAGGGAAAAATTTATACGATTATCAAAAAGAAGCACTCTTTAAAATTTTTAAAAGTTTTGAAAATGCTCCTGAAAATTATCATTTATTATATCAATTACCAACGGGAGGAGGTAAAACAGTAATTTTTTCTGAAATAACCCGTCAATACATCAAACATTATCAAAAAAAGGTGTTAATAATGACACACCGAATTGAGTTATGTAAACAAACTGCTAAAATGTTAGGCGAGTTTGGTGTAGAAAATAAAATTATTGATAGCAAAGCTAGTTTAGATGATCAAGGGCAATATGACTGTTTTGTAGCCATGGTTGAAACACTTAACAATCGTTTAAATGACGATATGTTAGATATTTCTGATGTTGGTTTAGTTATCATAGATGAGGCACATTACAATTCATTTACAAAATTATTTAAGTTTTTTGATAAATCGTTTGTACTTGGGGTTACAGCAACTCCGTTGAGTTCGAATATTAAATTACCAATGAAAGACAATTATGATGATTTAATTGCAGGTGAAAGTATTGGAACTTTAATTCAGAATGAATATTTAGCAAAGGCAAATGTTTTTTCATATAATGTTGGTTTAACTTCTTTAGAAATTGGAGCAAATGGAGATTATACCGTAAAATCTTCTGAAGATTTATATACAAATACCGATATGTTATCTAAGCTTTTACAAGCTTATGAAGAACGTGCTAAAGGAACAAAAACATTAATTTTTAATAACGGAATTAATACGTCATTGCATGTATATGATACCTTTAAAAGAGCAGGTTATCCAATAGCGCATTTAGATAATACAAATACTAAAAAGGAACGTGATTTTATCTTAAAATGGTTTCATAAAACACCCAATGCTATTATTACTTCGGTTAGTATTTTAACAACTGGTTTTGATGAACCTTCTGTGAAATCAATCATATTAAATAGAGCAACAAAATCATTAACCTTATACTATCAAATGATTGGTAGAGGGTCGCGTGTTTTACCAGGAAAATCTGAATTTAATGTAATTGATTTAGGAAATAATTTTCATCGTTTTGGTCCTTGGGGAGCTGATTTAGATTGGCATAAAATGTTTAGAGCACCTAATTTTTATTTAGATAATTTATTGTCTGATGAAGAAATAGAAAACGACTTTAGATATGAATTGCCAGCAGATGTAAAAGAAGAGTTTTCAAAATCAGAAGATTTATATTTTGATGTTAAAAAAGTATATATTGATACAATTCAAGCAGGACAATCATCAAAAAAAGTATTAGAAAAGTCAATAGTGCACCATGCAAAAATCTGTATTGAAAATAGTGAAGATGTTTTTGATGCGCTAATTTTAGCTAAAAAATTAGGTGGTGAAATAGATGATAGAATACATAGATATTCTAAATGTATTTGTAAAAGTACTCATAATTTTATTGATTGGTTACAGGATGATTATCGTAAAAAATTAAATTCATATTTACGTGCTAATTTTGATGAAGTTTATGAACAAATTCATGGGCATCCACCGCCAGAAGAAGAATAAAACAATTATTTAATAAATATTAAACCTGCTATATATTAAATTCAATACTAGGAGGTTTAAAACGAAACTATTAAAAATCAGTAGCTACCTAGTTGCTGATTTTTTTATTTACAGGTAAAATACTATTTGTTATTAGTGCCTTTTTCAACTGTAACTCAAAATGTTTAAAATCTCTTTCAATATTTTTCCTTTACTTTTAATTAAGTGTTGTGATTTGTAGAGATAGGCGTGCTAAAAATTTTAAATAACCTTAAATAATAGATAGTCTTTGTAAATTTAATAGGTTTATTTTAAGTTAAATAGCTTGTTTTATAAAATCTTCATATTCGTAAAAAAACAGTTCAAATTGTGTCATGGTTGCTACATAAAATTCGTAGCAATCGCGCCATGTGTTTTTATTATGGATGCTAAATTTTTTATCAAAAGGAACATATATACGACGGATAATTTTACGATTATCAAGCTCAAAGTTATCATGGTAAATAACTTCAGGTAAATACTCGGTTTCTAATATTTTTTTTAAAGAAAGTAACTGGTCGTATAATAATATGTTAGCATCTTCATCTAAATGTTCAAAATCTAAGCAAACAGATGCTTTTTTACGATCTGCCTGAAATTTAAAAGCAAATCCTTTTATTTTTGTATTGTATAATAACCATTTTCTTGGAAATGATTTACCAAAACTAGTCCAAAATTCTTTACGTAATTGTGCTGATTCTTGTTTACTAAACATTATCCGTGTACTTTAGCTGCTGTTCCTCTGTTTCTCATCATTTCTGCTTCAAAAGCAACCAAATCGTCCCATTTTTTATCTACAATTTCTCTATCTTGATATTTACGAGCAAAACCTAAAAAAACGGTATAATGGTTAGCTTCTGATATCATTAAATCTTTGTAGAATTTAGATAATTCTTCATCTTCCATATTTTCAGAAAAAACTTTAAAACGTTCGCAACTTCTTGCCTCAATTAAAGCCGCAATTAATAAACGTTGCACCAAAGCATTGGTTCTATCTTTAGTTTTGGTAAAAAATTTTTGTAATTGAATAGCGTAGTCATTTTTTTGCTCTCTTCCTAAAACCATTCCGCGTTTTACCATAAAGTCATGTACCATTTTAAAATGTTCCATTTCTTCAATTGCAATTTCGCTCATACTTTGTACAAGCTCGGTTTCTTCGGAGTAATTTATAATTATAGATACTGCATTTGAAGCCGCTTTTTGCTCTAAAAAAGCATGATCGGTTAATATTTGTTGCAAATTATCTTTAGCTATATCTGCCCAAGAGGTTTTAGTTTCAAATTGTAATCCTAACATATTCTAAATTCATTTATCGTTTGCAAAACTAAGGATTATTACATTTAAGAAAGTAATAGTAACCTTATTTTTTAGTTTAAATAGCTGCTATTTTATTTTTTTGAGAATTGATTCTTAAAATAGTAAGAAAAAAATATAAAAATGGTAACTTTGAAGTACTTCAAAAATATTTTGCTATGAAAAAAAGTATAAAATTAATTGTTTTATTGATACTGGTATTTGTTGCTAATGCTTGTAAAAAAAACACAGAATTAGAGAAAGATGTAAACGCATATAATGAATATATTGCTGTTTTTCCAGAAAAAATGATTTCTGTTACTTCAAAACTTGATTTTTATTTAAAGAAGAAAATTAATGCGACTGTAACTAATGATGTGATAACAATTAAACCAAGTGTAAAAGGAAATGTAACGTTAGATAATAATGTTATTTCTTTTGTACCTAGTGAAAAATTGGAGAGTAATCAAGAATATAAAATTACACTTCATTTAGCTAAATTATATACTAATATTGATCCTGCTTTAAAAGATTTTACAATTAATGTAAAAACAAAAGAGTTATTGTTTAATATAGCTTTACAAGCTCCAAAAGTATACACTAAAGATTGGTATTTTGTTGAAGGATTTTTAACAGCGAGTGATGTTATTGAGAAGGAAAAGTTAGCAGAAATAGTAAAGCTAACTTATAAAGGAAAAAAAGCTGCCATTAAATTTCAAACTTTTGAAAACTTAGCTTCTAAAGTATATTTTAAAATAGACAGTTTACAACGATTTGTTGATGATGAAAATTTAAAAGTATCATGGAGTGGTGCTCCAATAAAATCAGCCTCAAAAGGTACACGAGAATTAACAATTACAGGAAAAAATAATTTTAAAGTTTTAAATGTCGAGGTTGCTAATACGGATAAACAACGGATAGAGATTAGTTTTTCTGATCCAATAAAAAAATCACAAGACTTAAAAGGCTTAATTCAGTTTAAAAATACCCAAAAAAGAAATTTCACCTACAATATTGCAAATAATATAGTAACAGTTTACCCGAAATTATCTTTTAAAAACAAGGTGAATATTGAAATATTTAAAGGGATAAAAAATACCGAAAATTATAAATTAAAAGAATCATTTAGTAAAACTCTACATTTTCAACAATTAAAACCTTCGGTAAGCTTTATAAAAAGTGGAACTATTTTACCAAACTCAAAAAACCTTAAGATTAATTTTAATGCCGTTAATTTAAAAGCTGTTGATGTAACGGTTTTTAAAATTTATAAGGATAATGTGTTACAGTTTTTACAGAGTAATAACCTAAGTAATCAAGGTAATTTGCGTTATGTTGGGCGCCCTGAAGCTAAATACACAGTAAATCTTACCAATCAAGGGGTTGATTTAACCAAAGAAAATGCCTTTGCAATTGATTTGGCTGAAATTTTAACAATTGAAGATGGTGCAATGTATCGGGTTGATTTTTCTTTCAATCAACAATATTCTAATTATTCTTGTGATGAAAACACTAATAATAGTACAATTACTTATGGTAAAAAAGAAATAGATACCAAACAGTACGACAATCCTAATTATTATAATAATGACTATTATTATAGCTATCGATGGAATGAAAGAGATAATCCATGCTCAACTTCTTACTATTATAATAAAAATAAAAGTACTAATATTTTAGCTACAAATTTAGGAGCAATCGTAAAAAGAGGTAATAACAACGCTACTTTTATAGCGGTAACTAATTTGTTAACAACTGAAGCTGTTGCAGGTGCTACGGTAACGTTATATAATTTTCAACAGCAGCCTATTGTAAATGCAACAACAAATAAAGACGGAATTGCTAATTTTGACGGAATTAAAAACGCTTTTTTTGCTGTAATTACCAAAAATAAAAACACAACTTACATTAAATTGAATGACGGAAACGCACTTTCTATGAGTAAGTTTGATGTTTCTGGAACAAAATTACAAAAAGGAATTAAAGGGTATATTTATGGTGAACGTGGTGTTTGGCGTCCAGGTGATAACTTATTTTTAACTTTTGTATTAAATGATAATGCGAATCCGATACCTGATAATCATCCAATTAAATTTGAATTACTTAATCCGCAGGGAAAAATAATAGAAAGAAAGGTACTTTTTAAGAATACAAATAATGTGTATGCTTATGCGCCAAAAACAAAACAAGATGCAGTTACCGGAAATTGGAAATTAAGAGTAAGTGTTGGTGGCGCTGTTTTTAATAAAACACTTAAAATAGAAACAATAAAACCTAATCGTTTAAAAATAAAACTTAAAACTAAAGCTGATTTTATAAAAGCTGATACACCAATTGAAGGAAATGTTGATGTAAAATGGTTGCACGGAGCAATTGCTAGAAATTTAAAATTAGATATTAACGGTAAGTTTACACAATCGAAAACAGTATTCGAAAATTTTAAAAATTATAATTTTGATGATGTTACGCGTAGGTTTCGTACAGAAGAATTTAAAGTACTAAAAGGAAATTTAGACAACGAAGGAAAAACAAATTTTTCGGCAAAACCAAGGTTAGATAAAAAAGCTCCAGGAATGCTAAAAGCTAGTTTTATTACCAAGGTTTATGAAAATGGTGGCGATTTTAGTACCGATGTTTTTTCTAAAAAAGTATCTCCATATAAAACTTATGTTGGGTTATTAAATGCAACTGAACAACAATCTAAAAATTATTTATTTACGGATGAAAAATATACGTTTAATGTAGCAACAGTTACTGAAAATGGAGTAGGAGTTACAAATGATTTAGCAGTAAAGGTTTATAAATTATCATGGCGTTGGTGGTGGAGTACTACTGATAACGGACTTTCTAATTATGATGGTACTCGTTATCATCAAAGTTATAAAACATTACAAGTAAAAACCAATGCTAAAGGTAAAGGTTCCTTTGATTTGAAAATTAGTGAAAACGATTGGGGACGTTATCTTATAAAAGTTATCGATAAAAAAAGTAAGCATGTTACTTCGAATATTGCTTATTTCGATTGGCCATCTTGGTATGGAAAGAAAAAAGGAAGTCAAGATAAAACCAATGCCACGATGTTGGTTTTTACTACCGATAAAGAATCATACGAAGTAAATGAAACGGCTACGGTAAAATTTCCATCTTCACAAGGAGGAAGAGCTTTAATTACTATTGAAAACGGAACCGAAGTATTAAATCATTTTTGGGTAGCAACAACTGCAAAACAAACAGAATTTAAATTCCCAGTTTTGGCAAATTACACACCCAATGTATTTGTAAATATCTCGTTATTACAAAAACACAGTCAAACAGCCAACGATTTACCAATTCGTATGTACGGCTCTATACCCATGTTGGTAAATGATCCTGCAACAAAATTAGCACCTGAAATTGACTTAGCAAATGAGTTAAGACCTGAGTCAATAGCTAAAATTAAAGTAAAAGAGAAAAACGGAAAAGCAATGACCTATACAATTGCTTTGGTTGATGATGGATTGTTAGATTTAACACGTTTTAAAACTCCTAATCCTTGGAACACTTTTTACGCGCGTCAATCATTAGGTGTAAAAACTTGGGATGTTTTTGATGATGTAATTGGCGCCTATGGCGGAAAAGTAAACCAGATATTAAGTATAGGTGGTGATGAAGCTGAAGCTGGAAGTAAAAATAAAAAAGCCAATCGTTTTAAACCGATGGTAACCTATTTAGGACCGTTTAACTTAGCAAAAGGAGCTACAAAAGAGCATCAAATTAAAATACCTAAATATGTTGGTTCTGTACGAGCGATGGTAGTAGCAACGGATGCTAAAAATGATGCCTACGGTAGTGATGAAAAAACTGCTTTCGTGCGTAAACCTGTGATGATTTTAGCATCATTACCACGAAAAATTACCCCACAAGAAACCGTAACTTTACCAGTAACTGTTTTTGCAATGTTACCTTCAGTGAAAAAGGTGAAAGTTACAGTACAACCAAATGAATCATTTACAATTGTAGGCGATAAAACTCAAACTTTATCATTTAATGAACCAGATGAAAAGATGGCTTATTTCACCTTAAAAGTAAATGATTTTAAAGGAATAGGAAAAGTAAAGATTGATGCAGTTTCTGGTCGCGAAAAAGCATCCTACGAAGTAGAAATAGATGTTTTAAACCCGAATCCTGTAACCACAGAGGTAAAAGATTTAGTATTAAAATCAAACGAGGCAAAGGAGCTTAATTTTACCACCTTTGGTACAAAAGGTACTAATACTGCAAGTATCGAATTATCTACATTGCCACCAATGAACTTTACCAAACGTATGGGATATTTAATTCAATATCCACACGGTTGTGTAGAGCAAACAACCTCTAGTGCTTTTCCGCAGTTATATTTAGCAGAAATTTTTGAATTATCCGAAGGAAAGAAACAAGATATAGAGCGAAATATAAAAGCTACGATTCAACGTTTATCTGATTTTCAAGTATCAAACGGCGGATTGTCTTATTGGCAAGGAAACGGAAATGCAAATAGTTGGGGAACTTCATACGCAGGTCATTTTATGATTGAAGCAGCTAAAAAAGGGTATGCTTTACCAATTGGTTTTAAATCGAAATGGATAGGTTACCAAAAACAACAAGCACGTAATTGGCGTAATAATTCAACCTATTATAACAATGCATTATCACAAGCATACAGACTCTATACATTAAGTTTGGCAAGCAGTGCAGATATTGCTTCGATGAATCGTTTACGAGAAACAAAAGGAATTTCTAACGAAGCAAAAATGCGATTGGCAAGTGCCTATGCGTTGATAGGTAAACAGTCGATTGCAAAAGGAATTTTAAATGGTTTAATGGCAAATGATTACAATAAACGACGTTATTCTAATTATGGATCTGAAACTCGTAATAAAGCCATGGCATTAGCTACTTATACATTATTAAAAGAGGAAACAAAAGCTATTAAATTAGCAAAAGAAATTGCTGAAAGTTTATCTAGCAATAAATGGATGAGCACACAAACAACTGCTTATAGTTTATTAGCGATGAGTAAATATGCGCTTCAAAATGTTGGAAGTACTGGGATTAATGCAAGTTATACTTTAAATGAAAATTCAAAAAATATTGAAATATCAAAAGCATTGTATGCTGAAGATATTGAAGATATCACTAAAGAAAACACTTTTAAAGTAACGAATAAAAATAGCGGAGTACTTTATGTACGTGTTTTTAACAAAGGAATTTTACCTGTCGGAGAAGAAAAAGTATTTCAAAATAATTTAGAAACAACAATTATTTACAAAACAAAAGATGGCAATCGTATAACGCCAAGTAATTTATCGCAAGGAACCAATTTTGTAGCAGAAGTTACTGTAAAAAATAGTACAAACGATGCTGTAGAGAATGTAGCGTTGACACAGTTTATCCCTTCAGGATGGGAAATTATAAATACTCGTTTTACTGACTTCGGAAACAACACAACATCATCTCAAGTAGATTTTACGGATATCCGGGATGCTAGTATTAGTAACTATTTTACACTAAAAAAGTATGAGAGTAAAACGTTTAGAGTGTTATTAAATGCCTCGTATTTAGGAACCTATTATTTGCCAGGAGTGCAAGTAGAAGCGATGTATGATAATGATTATATAGCTAGAACAAAAGGAGAATGGATAAAAGTAAAGAAGTAGAATAATAAGTAATAAGTACGAAAAGTAGTGTTTAATTAATTTTTCAATTCATCATAAAAAAATAACAACTCAGAAATACAAAATATGATAATTGAATTTATTATTAGAACTTTGAATCGTTAAGTATATATTGAAAATATAAAAAGATGATAAAAAGTAAAAAAAGAAAGCTTCTTAAAATAGTATTTATTATTGCAAGTATAGGTTCTTTGGCTTTTGTGCCTTGGGTTTTGGTAAAAACGTGGATAAAACCCTTACCAAATACAATTCAAGAGCAAGTAAATGAAGCCATCAATTATGGGTTAGACGGAATGATTGTTTATGTAGATGAAGCAGGGAAACCACCTGCTTTTTATACTGGAGGGTGGAAAAATAGAGCAAATAAAATACCTGCCGATCATAAATCGTTATTTAATATTGGTAGTATAAGTAAGCTATATGTTGCTGTTGCTATTACTAAATTAGTAAAAGACAAACGATTATCTTTAGATAAAACAGTAGCTGATTATTTTCCAGAATTGGTAGGTAGAATTGAAAATGCAGAAAATATTACGTTAAAGTTATTAGTTCAGCATCGAAGTGGTATTCCTAATTATACTGAATATGGTTATTGGGAAAACCCAACAAAAACATATGAGAAAGCACTTGACTTAGTTTTAGATTTACCAGCCAACTTTAAACCTGATGAAGATTATGAGTATTCTAATACGAATTACTTATTGCTTCGTGTACTTATTGATAAAGTGGTAGGTTATAGCCGTAATCAATATATTAAAGAAGAAATTTTAGAGCCACTTAATCTTAAAAATACATTTAGTTCGCATAGTGAAGTAAATTTAAATGATATAATGAGTGGTTATTATGTTGGTTATGATGAAGACCAAAAAACAGCATATGACGGTATGTTTGCTACCGCACAAGATGTAGGTGTTTTTTTACGGGCTTTAAACGACGGCTCGGTATTTAAGGATGGTGAACAAGAAATATACACTTCAATTTACGAGTATGAACATGGTGGTTTAGTTCCTGGTTATCAAAGTTTGGCAGAATATCATAAAGATATTGATACGGTTGTTGTTCAATTTATAAATACGACTGATTTTAGAGGGTATCAATGGAATTTATCACAAATAATAATCAATCGTATTGTAAAAATATTGAAAAACAATAAATAATTGAATACAGATAAAAAGGAAACATCAAGTTTTACAATTTGTAAAGAATGCCAAGGGTTAGGTAAAAAAAACAAAAGAATACGTAAAAATGTAAAATTTCGTTACCAAACAGCCTTGACAGCTTATGAAAAAAAAGACAAGCAAGGAACCGCTCCTGTTCGTCCTAAAGCAGTACAATATTCTTGCCTAAAATGTAATGGTTCAGGATTATTAGAGGCTGATAAGCATCCTATAGCAGATACCGAAAATTACCCTCACGTAGCTATAATTGGCGGTGGTATTGGTGGTGTTGCACTTGCAGTGGCTTGTTTGCATCGTAGTATTCCGTTTACACTTTATGAGCGTGATGCTAGTTTTAATTCGAGATCACAAGGTTACGGACTCACATTGCAACAAGCGAGTAATGCTATTAAAGGATTGGGTATTTTTAAATTGAAAGGAGGCGTTGTTTCAACAAAACATGTGGTTCATAATCCCGAAGGAAAAATAATTGGTGAATGGGGTATGCGAAAATGGATCAATTCGGATGCTAAAAAAACATCAAAACGAACAAATGTACATATAGCACGACAGTCTTTACGATTTGAATTGTTGGCACAATTAGGAAATAATAAATCTGTAAAATGGGGTCATCAATTAATAAATTTTAATGATTCTGAAGATGAATCAATACTGTTGAGTTTTAATGTTGATGGAAAAATAAAAAAAGAAAAAGCAGATTTAGTAGTAGGTGCAGACGGAATTAGAAGTACGGTCCGTAAACTTTTAATAGGTGATGATATTACGCCATTACGTTATTTAGGTTGTATTGTAATATTAGGTATTTGTCCTTTAAAAGGTATTAAAAATGTTGATAATTCTTTGTTAGATTCTGCTACTGTATTTCAAACCGCGAATGGTAATGAACGTATTTATATGATGCCATTTACATCAGATAAAATAATGTGGCAACTTAGTTTTCCGATGCAAGAAGAAGCTGCCAAATATTTAAGCAGCAGAGGCTCGGAAGCACTTAAAAAGGAAGCTTGTAGTAGAGTTTCATGGCACAATCCTATTCCACAAATTATAGCAGCTACTAATGAAAGTAATATTTCAGGATATCCGGTGTATGATAGAGAATTATTAAAACCAGAGTTATTATCCAAAGCAAAAAAAGTAACACTAATAGGTGATGCTGCACATCCTATGAGTCCATTTAAAGGACAAGGAGCTAATCAGGCTTTATTAGATGCCTTGGCCTTGGCTAGAGGAATATCTAAAGGATGTAGACCTTTATCAGAATGGAGAAAAATTGGAATAAGAGAAAGTGTATTAACAGCTTTTGAGACTGAAATGTTAGCGCGTAGTGCATCAAAAGTACAAGGATCTGCAGAGGCTGTAAAATTTTTACATTCTAAAGATGTGCTTCAAGAAATGAATGGCCCAAGACGACAATTTGTAAATAAAAATACTTAGGAAATAGAATTGATATAGTTAATTGTTTTGCTGTTAAATAGGGAGGCCTTTTCTACATTAACTACATGACCACATTTTTTTAAAATTACTAAAGAAGCGTTTACATGTTTTTCAACTACATTTTTAATAGCAGGTAAAAATAAGTGGTCTTCATCTCCCATAATATATAGCGTTGGTATTTTTAAATCTTTCATTCTAAATAATCGCAAAAGCGGATTAATTTCTGATGTTAATTTAAACCAGCGTAAAAATTCTTTTTGATAAAGTTTTTTAGCCTCGTTTACAAAAAGTAATCGCGATTTTTTATGATTTTTTTTAGGCATAATTATAAAAGCAAAAAGCTTGTATAATAGCATATATGGCACTATTGATTTAAATAAGTTTCCAACAAAAATTAAAAAACGAGAGCGTAAATTAAATTTAATAATTGCGCCTCCCATAATCATACTACTCACTAAACTTGGTTTCTTTTCAGCTAAGTTTCTAATTAAAATAGTACCTAAAGAAATACCTACAAAATGCGATTTTTTTATTTTTAGAAAATCAATAACTTCTACAATATCTTCTGTAATCGCATCAAAAGTATATTTTTTATTAAAAGTAGATTTGATAACGGATTTACTATCTCCATGGCCGCGTAAATCAACAATTAAAACATTAAAATGTTTTTTAAAATCACGAAGTTGCTTGTACCAAATGGCACTACTACCGCCAGCACCATGTACAAATGTTACCCATTGGGTAGAAACAGCATGTTTGTAAGAATAATAATTTAACAAATTATAGATGTTTATAAATCCGAGCAAAAATAATTAATTAAAAATTTAGAATCTTAGTTTAATGCCTTTTTAAAATAATTCTTTAAAATTGCAGTAAGAACCTGTGTTAAGGTTCTTACTGTAATGAGTTATTATTAAGTTAATTTATATATTGAAAGTGATGATTGTATCAGCACGAATAATTTGTGTACTTCCAGGTATATAAGCAGGTTTTTGTTCAGAAAAAGTCGATTCGTCTTGCAATTCACTTTCTTTTACATTTTCACCAAAAGCATAATTTAAATTGTATTCATTTAATAAAACCTTTATCTCAGCAAATGTTCTTCTTATAAAGTTTCCATTAGTGTCTTTTACCGTTGAATTTATAAAATCAGGTAAAAAACGTATAATTTGAGTATCAGAAGGAGGCACAGGCATAATATCAAACTGAATTTCGGCACTTGCGTTTAAATTCATATTATATTTATTAGTATTCGTAGCATTTATAGGTGTTGCATACATTTTGGTGCGAAAAGCTTTTCCTTTATTTAAAACACTAGATGATTGTTGTGATAAGGATAAAGATATTTTAGCTTTTGCCGTTGTTTTTGGAATTGTGTAAAAGGTAGGTTGATATCCAATTTCGCGGAGTAACTTTAATGGTGTTTCTGCATTATCAGGATCTGAATTATAAATTTCTAAGGTTTGTCTTAATGAGCCTTTATCTAATGCGGCTTGTGCTTCACCAACACCCTCGCCAATAGAAGCTATAAAATCTCCTAAAGGTGCGGCAAAAGCATCTTTTAAATAATCATTTGAATTGTTTGACATATTTTTAGTTTTTTAATGGTTTAGCAAAAATTACAATTATTTCTTGTCCTTGAATTATTTCCGACCCTACTTCTGGTATTTGTTTAATTGCTTGTCCTTCTATAAATTTCGGATTGTCTGTTGGCTGGTAAACCACATCTAATTTTAGCCCATAATTTGTGATGATTTTTCTTGCAGCTGTTTCTGTAAGTCCTATAATATTCGGAACCGTATTTTTTGATTTTATACTGGTTGTATTCGGAACAATATCAATACTTATATCACTAATTGCAGCGGCATTAATATCTTTTGCAGATTCAAAATCAACCAAACCAAATAAAGTGCCTTCAGGTCCTTTTTCTACCGTAGCTTTTAAGTTTAATGAAATGTTTGCCATTTTGAATCTAGAGTTGTCCATTTCTGCATCAGCAATTGCAATATCATTTATAATACTACTATATACTTTTTTAGCATCTAATTTATTCGGATTCTCAGCATCAACATAATTTTGTATTTCGGTTACTTTGGTTTCTAGTTTAGAAATTTCAATTTCTTTTAGCGCTGTGTTTTGAGTAAGTATAGCTATTTCATTGTTTTTTTCAGAAACAAGTTGTTGTGATGTTTTTACTTTTTCAACTAAATTATCAATAGAGTTTTGTTGTGTTTGTAAATCGTTTTTTGTTTTTTTAACTTCTAAAAAAATTGATTGTTTTTCTTTTATAAGTTCATTTTGAGTTTTTTTCAAATCCTTAATAGTGTTTGTTTTTTCTAATAGGACTTTTTTAAGTTTATCAGTTTTAGAAGTATCATTTTTTAATATTGATATTTCTTTTTTTAACATTTCTATTTCTTGACTTTTCTCAGTTAAATTGTATTGTATTATCGCTGTTTTTTCTTCGTAATTAGCAACTAATTTTTCTAATTCTTTAACACGAATAGTAAGTTCATCTTTAGTTACTTCAGACGATTTTAAAATTTCAATTTCTTCTTGTAAATCAATCAATTTTTCGTTTTGATTATTTAATTTTTTCAAAAGAGATTCAATTTCATTGGTTTTATCCTCTAACGTTTTTATTAGTAGCTTAACTTCTGGAGAAGTATCATCTTTATGAGTGTTACTTAGCTGTTCTTTTAAATTTGCAATTTCATTAAGACTATTATCTAAAGATTGCTTTAATAACGACTCAGTTTCTTCATGTTCATTTAAATGTTCGTGAAGCTTTTTAAGTTGACTATCAAGTTTTTCATTAACCTTTTTAAGGTCGATTTCTTGCTGCTTTGTTAAGGAGTTTAGTTTTCTGTTTTCTTCTTCTAATATTAAAAAATCTTTTTGAAAACCATATAAATAAATAGGAGAGGCAATAATTATTGAATTATTTTTTTTGATAAATAAAGATTCATCTAAAAGCCAAAGCTTCTGAAAATCAATAGCGATTTGTAAATTATCCTCATCAAAAAAGATAGCTGGAGCTTCAGAAATAATTAAAGTTTCTTTCAGGTTAGATTTTACAATTCTAAACATTGGTAAACTTCCTTCGCTCATGCAATCTCGTACAAGTCTAGTAATCAATTCTTCTTTAGCAAGACGTAAAGGAATTTCATATGTATGAGATAATAATCCTTTTTTTGTTTCAATTCTCGTAACAAGTTTTCTCCAAGTTTTGTTTTCAATATCTAAAAACTCTATATCTAAAGTATAAGATTTTAAAGCAGTATTATTAGCTGCTATTAAGTCGCATTTAAAAAGTAAAGAGCGGTATTTTGTAGCCATAATTAGTGTTTTTGAATTGATATTTTAGTAAAAACTGTTCCTACATTAATATCAATTTGTATGGTGTTTTTAGCATTATAATCTGTTGTGTCTATTTGAATTGTATTTACAGCAATTCCGTTAATATCTGTAGTAACTTCTCCTTGTTTTACAAAGTTTGTATTGTGATTTAAAACGCTGTTTGTATTTAATAAAATGGTTTTATCTCTGTTATAATTAAATTCTACTAAAGCTCCCGGAATTTTCTCACCAGCAGAATTAAAAATAGCAACTTCAATATCGTAAATATTAGAAGTATTGGTTTGTTTAGGAATTGCTTCAATAATTAATTGAGGCAAACCATCATTAGGGGCAATAGCAACAAAACGACCAGAAATACTGCTGGTGATTTTATCAGATTCAGTAGCGCTAGTTGTTTTATTTACTGGACGATAAGTCATCATAGGAGCTGGGGAATATGGTATTTCCGCCATTGAATACTTACCATAACCTTTACTTTGATTATAAGTTCCATTGGTTGTAGAGAATGTTTCTAATTCTGTTTCTACCTGTAAAGTAAAATCTAAATAAGGCAAGGTGTATAATGTATTCGGACGCCCATATTCATCATAAGGAGCAGCATTACGCAACTGATGTTGCGCTTCATTTAAGCTTTCTGAAATTCCGAGTAGTATTTCTTTTAAGGTAATAGATGTATTTTGTGTGCTCATGATTTTTATTTGGTATGTAAATTAGAAAGAAAAAGGATCTTTTGTAGATTTTGTTTCCTTTTTGATTGGAAGTTCATCTGCAAACTTTTTGATTTTTTTTGCAGCAGAAAATATCTCTGAAATATTAATTGTATTAAATCCTTTTGAAGCTTTTTCTTCTTTTTTATTGAATATTTTGTCTAAAGAATTTAACTCTAATGAAGCCTTTTCATTATTATCTAATTTCTTTAATTTACCGTAATTATTAAAAAGACTATTAACAGTTGTATTCGTTTTATTTAAATGTTTTTTTGAGGTTTTGTAAAAGTTATTTACTTTGTTCAAGTTTTTATTTAAAGCATTGGTGTTTTCAGTATTATTTTTTTTTGATGGTAATGGGGTTTTAAATCCATTTTGTTGTACGTTTTTAACAAAAACTGTTTTCTTTTTATCTATTTTATTAAAAGTGTCTATTGTTTTTTCAGCAGTTTTAGTAATTGTACTTATTGTTTTAATAGTTTTAGAAAAAGAGTTGTTTATTGATGTTTCTTTTTGGGTATTAAGATTATTAGAAAGTAAATCGCTTATTTTATTTAAACTTTGAGAAACATTATTAGCTACAGTATTTACTTTTTTAATTGTTTTAGAAGTGTTATTTATAGTTTTAGTAATCTTTTTTAATTCTTCAGGAATTTTCGTTTTCTTTTCATTGACTTGAATAAGTTTTTCAGAAAATTTAGCTAGATTTTTATCAACTTTAGTTATATTTTTTAAAGTATTACTACTAATGTTTGTAACTTTTTTAGCTGTCTTTTTAACATTATAAAAAGTTTTAAGCTTAGTTTTTGATTGCTTCTTTTTAGTAGAAAATTCTTCTTTTTTATTTTCTTTTTTGGATAATGTTTTTGTAGCTTTTTTTTGTGTTTTTTCAATGAAATCTACATTGAAAAAATCCTTTTCCTTTCTATTTAGATTACTATTTTCTTTAACTTTATTTTTTCTTCTTTCAAGAGTTTTTTGCTTTTTTTTTGCTTCTTTATACTCTTCTTTTCTTTTTTGATAAACAGATTTTATCTCAGTATCATAGCTCTTGTTGGTAGAAGAATGCTCTTCTGTTTTACCAGTAAGAGCATTCATATTTTGTTCTAGTTCTTTTTGCTCCTCTAATAAGCTTTTTAAATTAACATTGGACGCAGCAATATCTTTTAACGATTTATCATTAGTGGCAGGTTGTATTAAATTTGATAAAGAAAATTCTTTGTTTTTAATATCTTCATTTTTCACCGATTTTTTAGTCGGTTCTTCTTGCTTTATAAACTGTTTCCAATGTTTAGCCATTTTTAAGGAGTGTTTAGTTTGTTTCTTTTATCTTCAAGTTCAGTTGCTATCATTGCACGTAAGCGCTGTTCAAACACAGGTGGATTTGGTACTGCTACCAACTTGGTGCGTAACATAGAACTTCCTTCTGCTGAGTATTGATATTTTTGTGAAAAACTAGCAGAAACAGATGCGCTAACAGCAACAAAGCCTACATTAACGCCAGCACTTACAGACGTAGAAACTCCAAATTCGGTAGTTTGACTCATAGAAACAGACATTTTCATTTCTAAAACAGTATCTACATATTGATAAAATGTAGGCGTAAAACCAAGGGAAAGCAAACTATATTCTTCACCACCCATATCCACTTTTGTATCTACCAACTCTTTTGCCAATTCCATAGATACTTTATCCAAGGCACGTTGTGCTTGAGCGATTCCTATACCAAGTGTTTTTACCATTTCTGGTAAAGGTGCATTTAAAATTTCTTTCGTTATACGTCCCATTTTAGTATGTTATTAAATTATGATTCTGATTCTTCTCGCGCAATTTCCATTTGTTGTTGAATACGTTCTTCTAAAATAGCAGGAGGTGGAATAGGTACTAATTTGGTTTGTAGAATACTAGAACCTTCTGCTGAATAACTAAATTTTTGTGAAAACCCTGCATTTACTTGTGTTGTGGTAACAGTTCTGTTATTATTATATTTTGCTCTAGCTTTGAAAATATTAACACTTGCACCACCACTATTGTTTTTACTTTCTGTTTTATGATCATAAGAAAATGATGAAGAACCTTCTCTTGTAAATTTGATAGAAATACTAACACGTATCATAGTATCTACAAATTGATAAAAAGTAGGAGAAAAACCAAGCTCTAACATAGATAAACGCTGTGGTAACATAACTTCTCTAGTCCCTCTACCAGGAATAACCATTTTTTTACCAGGAACAATTACTGGAACAGCTTTTCCATTAGTCCCATCCAGCTCAATATATGTATCTCCTTTGTATTGGTACCATTTAGTATTGGCTTTATCCCTATAATAAACTTCTGGATTTTTTTGACTATCAGGCGTAAAAGTTGTACCAGTATCTAAAGGAGCGGCACTTACATCAATAACCTCTCTATCATAACCCGCCTCTGTATCACCATTAAATTTAGCTTCAATAGCAGCTTGATATGCTTGGTCGCTATTTGAGTTGTATAGTTCTACCGCATCTGTTAGCTGTACTTTTTCTTTACCAAAAAAGACACGACTATCTTTAAAATTTATAAATTCTTGTTCGTTTCCATTACTATCTTTTATAGTGTCTTTAACAGCTTTAAGTCCTCCCATCATTTCAGCAACTTCGATAGAATTAGAGTCTAATGCCATTTGTGCTTCGGCTATGGAAAAAGCCATTTGTCGAATCATATCGCCCATCGGAACGTCTAATAATTCTTGTCCTATACTAGGATTTTTTCTAAACATATTTTTTGTTTTTATTTGTCTTTTGTTATTGTTGATTTTAATATTTCATAATATATATCTGGTGCTGGCAGCGATACAATTTTTGCAGCAATAGAAGAGGAAGCCTCTGCTGAAACAGAAAACTTACGTGCATAATGAGCAGATATAGAAATTCCGAACATTTGGGTTTCTGTACTGTCATTGTTTGCACTTGCGTTAGTATTGGTATTTGAGTTAGAACTATTTCCATAGTTAAAACCTAAAGAACCACCATAACTTTCAGATTCTGCTACTGAGAACTCCATTTTCACTTCAAAAGAAGCTTCTGTAAAAGCATAAAAAGTAGGAGCAAAGCCAAGACTTATTAGGTTGTGTTCTTCGTCGCCTACACCAATTTTAATAGTTGCCATTTCGTTCGCTAAACGAATAGAATTAGCATCTAATGCAGCTTGTGCATTGGCAATAGAAGCACCTAGTTTCTCTAACATAAATGGTAGAGGTGCATTGGTAATTTGTTGTATAACTTGTGGTGCTGCGCTCATAATTATTAGCTTCCAGAAGTTGTATTACCAGTCAATGATTCAATATAGTTTTCTAAACCAGTAGGAGGTGGAACAGAAATCATACGAGCAGAAACAGAAGCATTTCCTTCTACAGATACTCCAAATTGTCTTGCATAACGTACGTCTAAAGAACCGCTCCAAGCAGATACTTTTGGGTCTTTAATACTTTTTAAGTCAGATTTTGCAAAGTATTTGTTGTTAATTACTTTATGTATATTTAAACTATCTTCATTACTAGAGTTAGTTTGCGTACTTGTTGAATCTTCTTCTATAGTAATCTCTTCATTAGTATCAGAAAATAATGTATACTCTACCTTTGCATCTTTTCTTAAAAGATACACAATATCACCTGAAATTTGTGAATAAAACTTATCTGTTACATTTGAATTTGTATCAATATCTGATAAACTATTTACTGTATCAGAAATATTTATATCACTACCAGAATTAATTTCAAAATTAGTTGTATTTACTGCAGATGAAGTGTCAAACTTTCTAAAAATGCCAAAAGTACTAGAAGACCAGTCACTTACTAATGTAGATGATGAAAAACTAAAATTACCACCTATGATATAATAATAATCATTAGTCCCTTTTTCGATCTCTATCGTTACTTTTCTATACTCTGGATTTTCTGGACCATCTTTTTCTCCGGCTGCATTAGCTGCCTTTTCTCCTTCTGATATTGTTTCTAAAATTTTGGATGCGGGTACACCAAGAGTTATTAAATAATTTTTAACAGCTTTTGCTCTCTTTAAACCTAAGTCTAAGTTAAAATTTTCACCGCTAACACTATCTGTATGACCAATAATTTTGATACTTAAATCATTATCATTTATAGCATTTGCAGTACTATCATTGAACATTATTAATGATAACATTTTTAATTCTTCTTGTACACCAACATTATCAAAACCTCCTTTTGTATAAGTGAAATCTATCCCGTTATATTTAGAGAAATCAAAATAAACATCAATAGAATCTTTTATTTTTTTACAATTACTTACAATATTACTTGAAGTAATTTTTTTAGGGCTTCCTACTGTATTAATCGTTATTCCTGTAGAAGCATTAAAATTAGTGGTATTGGTTATCTTTATAATTCCAGTTTCAGCTGTATGATGGTTTGATAGGGATAGCATTCCTAATCCATTATAATTATGAACTCTCACATCATTACTACTACTAATACTAACAACATCTTTGGTTTCTATAATTTTTGAATCTACACGTTGTATTTCTGAGTCTGAAGATAAATTTTCTGCCGTTTCTTCTAATCTATCTATACTACCTTCTTTTGTACTTGTATTTACAGTACTCTGATTCACTTTTAATGCATGTACATTAGATGCTGTAGTCCAATATTTTCGACTACTTTTAAACTCTTTATACTTTTCTTCTTTATATTCATTTTCGACTTTTTGAATATGCTCATCTGTGTACCCTTTCTTTTTTGTGGAGTCATATTCCAAACTAAAATCAATTTCTAGTTCTTCTTGAACGGTCATTTTTAAATTGATAGAAGCAGATACATCTGCATATTCAAAGGCATAAAAAGATGGTTGAAAACCGAGTTCTAATAAAGATCTTCCACCAACTTCTACTTCAGATAACCGAGTAATTTGTTTAACGGAATTTGTGTCTAAACGCTCTTGCGCGTCTGCAATACCTAAGGCTAGCCCAGTTACAATACTACTAACATCTACGTTTTGTAGTATTTTGGCGCCTTGATCAAGTGTGTTAATGTTTGCCATATTTAATTGTTTTTAATGGTTAAAAAGGAGAAACTCCCTCGGGCAAATCCATGGCTATTTTTGGATTTACAGATTCTTTTCTCACTATAAAATAATTGTGTTTTTTTTGTAATCGGGTTACTTGATCTTTGTTTATTTTATAACCTCTTAAAAGCCAGTTTAACAATTCATCAGTTATAGGATGTTTCCCTTTTCCTATTTCCTTTTGTGCGTTTGTTAATAATGTTTTAGCTTCTTCTTGTTCTTCTTTCAAGATGTGTTGTATGGCTTGTCTTTCACAAACAAAAGCATTGTGTTTTTTTACCAATACATTGGTTTCTTTATCAGCTAAAAAATCTCTGTAGTTTTTACAAAAAGATATAACTTCATCATAAGAACCTAGTTGTTCTAAAGCTTCCATAACACATTGGCTATAATGCTGAAAAAAGAGTTCGCTATCTTTTTGTGTTTGTGTTAATCGCAAAGCCTCTTTATAATGACGTAAAGCTTCTTTATAATTTTTATCTAAGGCGTGCATTTTGCCACGTTCGGCAATTCTAAAATGCAACATTTTTTTATTTTCCATAAGTTAAATAAGTGTTGGTTCGCAGTTTAGTAGTACTAATTGAGCATATAAATAATTGGCTATTAAATCAGGTATTTTAGTACTGCTTTTCCAGTGATTTGTATTTTCATTAAAAGAACTTACATCAATAAATTGTGCTAGTATTTTTTTAACAGCTGCATGATCTTTAATTTTATCAACAATTAATTCTCTTGTTGTTTTAAAATTATTTTCTACAGAAATTTCAATACCAATCTCATTACATTTTTTTATTGTTTTTTGAGCAGATTGATTACTAATACGATCAAAAAGAGTAATAGGTAAGTGTTGTTTTAAATCAGATAAAATAGTTGAAGGCATACCAATTTTATCTGTTAAAAAAGAAACATGTTGTGTGTTATTAACATCAAAAGAAGTTAAATTAATAGTAACTAATTGATGTGTTTGATTAATTACACGAATTCCAGTTTTAGATTGATGTTCTCTCCAAATGTTACTACTTTCAGTAAAAGATAAATTTTTTAAAATATTTGCCCCATTTACTAAGGTTTCTAGTGGTTTGTTAATTTTAGTAGTAAGTCTTTTTAAATCGTTTTTAGAAAATTTATCAGATATATAAATACTAAATAAATCATTTCTAGGGTTAGAATAACAAACCAAAGCATCTAAACGATCTTGTAATGCAACTGCAGTGGCTTTAGAAACACCGCCTAAAACAATACCAGGTTGAGCGAGTAACATGTTTAAAGCTTTTGAAGGCTTACAGCCTAAAAATTCGGATAATTGATGAATTACTTTAGGTAACTTAATAATATCATCAAAATAAATGCTAATTTCTACTTGTTCTTTAATTAGATCTACTTTTTCTTTTTCATCAGTTACTTGTACATCTAAACCAAGTTTAGTTAATGTTGACGCTGCTTTTTCGGCTAAATCTAAATCTATTTTTTGAAATAAAACAGAAGGCGCATTGTACAACATTTTTAAAATGAATTCTTGTGGCATTTTAAAAGAGTCTGCTAATAATTTTGATACACTAGGATTTGCGGTTCCAATAGAATTGATAATTACAGTGTTTTCCATTTAAATAATTTTGTTAAAGTTTATAATACAGTTGATTACTGTTGAGTTTTACAAACTTCACTATATATTTATGTTTATTATACGTTTGATAAACGTATAATACACTGTAAAATAAACCTTAAACTTTAGGGTTGTTTAACCCTATGCCTTTAGGTTTTATAAATTTGAAAGGAATTTAAAGAAAATTGTTTCTTTGTGTCTTAATAAATTATATTTAACACTTAAAAATTAACGAACTATGATTACATCTTTATTATTAGCAATTACAGTTATTGCTTTCGGTATTTATATTTATAAGTATCCACCAAAAAAACCAACACATACATCTAAAACCAGTATTTGTTTAGATTATTCATCTGAACCAATGAATCAATTAAGTGTACCTTTAGTTCATGAAATGGTAAATGGTTATAAAAACAATCAATTAGCAAAGATTAACAGTAGTTTAAATATGAATGATGCTCATTCTATTAGGTTTGAGTTAGAAACTCTGAAAGCGTTTATTTACCATACAGAAATGAATGCAAAAAAACATAAAGTACCTAGTAAAAGCTTAGGAATACGTATGTATTATTCTCGTTATCCTGAAAAAGAAACATGGAAAAGACCTTTTACTGATTTGTCAGATTTTTTAGGAAACTCTACTACTGAAAAATATGAAAAATTACATACTTTAGTTATGATTCCAACTATTCGTAGAGGAGAAGTAGATTTTGACTTTAATCCATTAGATGAAAAAACATATACTACAAGTTTAAAGAAAAACGAAGCGTATTTAAATAATGGGGCACAAACCAGAACAGCAGCATTAGGCGGAAGTAAAAGCTCAAGAAGTTCTTCAAGTAATACAGGGTCTCAAAATCATGGAAGTTTAATACCACCTGTAATCGGTTCAGGTGAAGGTTTCTCTTAAAAAAAATGTATAAATTATATCCATATATGAATGATATACTACTAGGGTTAGAATTTTTTTCAGCCCTAGTTGCTTTATTTTATATACAGAAATTAAAAAAATCATACTGGAAATGGTTTGCCGTATATTTAGTGTTTATTTTTATTCAAGAGTTTTTTTGGAAATTCAATTCATCATTTTTAAGTGTAAGAAAACAAAGTTATTATGCTTTTATAGGTATTCCTTTTCAGTATTTGTTTCTATATTGGTTGTATGCTTATAAATCTTTAAAAAACAAGAAACTCTTTTTAATTTTATCTTTCATATATTTATTAACTTTTATTCCTTTGGAATTATATAATAAAAAAATAATAACACTTTATTCTATAAATTTAACAATGGGAAGTATTATATTAATTTTTTTAGTTGTTTTAGAATTTATTAAGCAGATTAAAACAGATAATATCCTTGAGTTTAAAGAGAATAAAATGTTTTATATTAATATAGCGATAGTATTATTTTATGTAGGTACTTATCCGTTTACTGCTTTTTATTATGAGTTAGCAAAAACGCCATATATAAGAATTTGGAATGCATATTATTTATATTTTTTAATATCCAATTGTATGATGTATTTATTATTTATAGCTTCTTTTATATGGGGAAAACACAAATCATAATAACTTTAATTTTATTTAATGTTATTTTTATTACTTTTTTAGGGGCTATATTCATTTTTATTAGAGAATATAAAAAGAAAAAGAAAGCGCATTTGCAGCAAATTTCTACTATCGATGAAACGCATAAAGAAGAGCTGTTAGAAACTCAACTTGAAATTCAAACCCAAACAATGCAGTATATAGGGCAAGAAATTCATGATAATATTGGTCAAAAATTAACATTAGCAAGTATATACACACAGCAATTAATTTTTGAAAATAAAGCTCCTGAAATTAACGAAAGTATTAAAGGTATCAATGATATTATTAATCAATCATTGCAAGAATTAAGGCAATTGTCAAAATCTTTAACCGATGACTCTATTAAAAATAATACAATTGATAAACTTATTGAAAATGAATGTAAAAAGGTAAATGATTTAAAAAAATGTAATGCTCAGTTTTCGAAACATATCAATATCGAGTTAGATTCTTATCAAATTAAAAGTATCTTACTAAGAATCACTCAAGAGTTTCTTCAAAATAGTATAAAACACTCGCAGTGTAAGAATATTTTTATTTCACTACATATTTCTAATACTATTATACGTTTTATATTAGAAGATGATGGTATTGGTTTTAATTCTGAAATAGTAAAATCAAATGGTATAGGGCTTCAAAATATTAGAAAAAGAACTGAATTAATTGGAGGTAACATATTATTAGAAAGTGTTAAAAAAGTAGGTACAAAATTAACCATAGAAATCCCCATATAAATGAAAAAAACTATTGTTATTATTGACGATCATATTTTAATAGCACAAGCATTAAGTAATATTATTTCAAATTTTGAAGAGTTTGAAATTTTATATGTTTGTGAGAATGGAAAAGATTTTCAAGATAAAATTAATAGTAAAGGAATTCCTGATATTGTTTTATTAGACATTAGTATGCCTGTTATGGATGGGTTTGAAACAGCTAAATGGATTAAAGAAACACATAAAGGTATTTTAATTATGGCTTTAAGTATGCAAGATGATGATTCTAGCTTGATTAAAATGATTAAAAATGGTGCAAAAGGCTATCTTCTAAAAAATGTATATCCAACCGATTTAGAAAAAGCACTTAAAAAACTCGTTGAAAAAGGGCGTTTTTTCCCAGAATGGGCTTCTAGTAAAATTTTTGACAGTATTAGTGATGATTCTGAAGCTAATCAAAAAATAAAATTAACTGACCGTGAAATAGAGTTCTTAAAATACACAGTTACCGAAATGAACTACAGGGAGATTTCTGAAAAAATGTTTTGCAGCCCACGAACTGTAGAAAATTATAGAGATAGTTTATTTGAAAAATTAGAATTAAAAACTAGAGTAGGCTTAGCTGTATATGCTTTAAAAAATGGATTTGTGAATGGTTGATAAAAGTTTTTTATAAATTTTGATTTAGTATTTTGAGTCTAATAAATATCTTATAGTAGATTAAATAAGTTATTTATAAAAGCTTTAAAAAGACTACCTATCTTTGCAGCTCTTAAAAAACATCATAGATATAATAATTATGGCAATGACAGTGAAAACACAAGAAGATATTTTAGCAAAATTAAATATTTATGAGTTAAATGAAATGCAACAAAAAGCCATTTCAACAATTGATGAAACCACCAATACAGTAATACTTTCGCCAACAGGTACCGGAAAAACATTAGGTTTTTTATTACCAACCTTAAAGTTAATTGAACCTGATAATAAAGAAATTCAAGTTTTAATTTTAGTGCCATCAAGAGAATTAGCGATTCAAATAGAACAGGTAATTCGCGAAATGGGAACCGGATTAAAAGTAAATGCAGTGTACGGTGGTCGTTCGATGGCAAAAGATAAAACAGAATTAAAACACATACCAAGCATTTTAATTGGTACTCCTGGAAGAATTTCAGACCATTTTGCAAATAATCGTTTTGCTAAAGATAGTATTAAAACCTTAATTTTAGATGAGTTTGATAAATCGTTAGAAGTTGGTTTTGAATATGAAATGAAAGGGATTATTAATCAGTTACCTAATATTAAAAAGCGAATTTTAACATCTGCTACGCAGGAAGCTGAAATTCCTGCATTTGTAGGCTTAAACAATCCAACAATGTTGAATTATTTAACAGGTAAAAAACCAAAAAAATTAACCTTAAAAACAGTTGTTTCTCCTTCAAAAAATAAAAATCAAACTTTAGTTGAGTTGCTGCAACATATAGGAAATCAGCAAGGAATTATATTTTGTAATTTAAAAGAAAGTATTAACGATGTGAGCGCGTTTTTAACGCAAAAGAAAATAGCACACAGTTGTTTTTCTGGCGGGATGGAGCAAAGAGATCGAGAACGTTCTTTAATTAAATTTAGAAACGGTACAAGTCAGGTTTTATTAGCTACAGATTTAGCTGCAAGAGGTATTGATATTCCTGAAATGAACTATATTATTCATTACGAATTACCACCACGAATAGAAGAGTTTACGCATAGAAATGGTAGAACAGCCAGAGTAAATGCAAAAGGAACAGCCTATGTTTTAAAATGGCAAAAAGAAAGTTTGCCAGAGTTTCTTAAGAATATACCAAATGCTGATATTTCTCAAAAAGAAAAACTAAAACCACGTTATTGGGAAACGTTATTTATTTCGGGAGGCAGAAAAGATAAAATTTCTAAAGGTGATATAGCAGGATTGTTCTTTAAAAAAGGAAATTTAACAAAAGAACAGTTAGGTGTAATTGAATTAAAACAAGATTGTGCCTTTATTGCTGTTCCAGTAACAGAAGTAAAACAGCTAATTGAAAACTTAAATAATAGACGTTTAAAAAATAAAAAAGTGCGTATTACGTTAGCATAATTTATAATAAAAAAGGTACTTACAACTTGTAAGTACCTTTTTTATTTTTGTCACTCTGGTTTTTATCTCTCACTACTCAAAATTTCTTTCACAGCAGCTTGATATTTTTTAGGATTCGTAGCTTTTTTAATTTTCTTATAGGTTTTACGAGGGTCAGAAAAAGATTTCGAAAAATATTCCCAAAAACCTAACATTTTCATTTTAATAGGCGTTGGTCCAGATAAATATTCGTCGTATTGTTGATAAATTTCATCATGAAACTCGCCAAAACGTTTCCATCTATCTTTCGGATACTCGGTTGTATTGTCTTTAATCATTTGTGGTAAAAACGGATCGGCAATTAAGCCACGACCAATCATAAAATGTGAAATAGTCGGAAAACGTTGTTGCATTGCTTTAAAACCATCCACAGAAGTAATATCTCCATTATAATATAATTGATGTTTAGATACGTTGATACATTTCTGAAAAGCATCTAAATCAACACCGCCTTTGTACAATTGTTTTCCTATTCGTGCATGAATAGCTATATTTTTTAATGGATATCTCTCTAAAATAGGGAAGGAGTGTAATATTTCTTCGCTGTTTTCATAACCCATTCGCATTTTCATAGAAACAACAATATTGGTTTCGTTATGCGCTTTGTGTAAAACTTCATCAATTCTTGCAGGGTTACAAATTAATCCAGAGCCCATTCCCGATTTTGTAACCATTGGATAAGGACAACCTAAATTCCAGTTCAATTCTTTATAACCTAAACTTTGCACATATTTAGCTACAAATAAAAACTCATCAGGATCGTTGGTAATTACTTGCGGAATAACGGTTAAGGTATCGTTATTTTCAGGTAATAAATCACGTTCATAACTCGATTTAATTTTCATTTTTCCGTTTAAACGAATATACGGAGCGTAATACGCATCAATACCTCCAAAATATTTATGCTGTGCATTTCTAAATCGAAAATCGGTAAAACCTTGTAAGGGTGATGAAAGTAGGGTAAAACTCATAAATATTTAATAAGTTGCAAATATAACTTACTTATGGTTTACAATTAACTGTAAACGATATACTTTTGTTAAAGACGCTTGTATCAAAAAATAAATGATAAAAAAGAATGAAATTGTATAAGTTATTAGAAAAAGTTTATCTAAATCCTAAAAAACTATTTTTAATAGATGCTATGGGTGCACTATTGTCAGCGTTTTTATTAGGGGTTGTTTTGGTAAAATTTAAAAACTTATTTGGAGTTCATGTTTCAGTATTGTACCTATTAACTTTATTTCCAGTTATTTTTGCTGTTTATGATATTCTATGTTATTTAAAAGCAAAAAACAACCTCAAATTATTTTTAAAAACAATAGCCTATCTTAATATCTTATATTGCTTTGTATCAATAGTGATTTTATTAAACAGATATAAACAAGTTACTTTTTTAGGATATAGCTATTTTTTAGTTGAATTTTTAATTATTCTAACACTTGCAAACTTTCAAATTAAGGTTGGAAATAAATTAAAAAAATAAGAGAGATTGTACATTTACTAATTGCAAATGAATAAAGTTATTTACACTATACAGAAACATAAATTAAAGCTACTATTTATTAGCATACTATCACTTGTATACTATTACTGCTTACCTAAAAAACTATTTGTAACCCCAATAGCAACCGTGGTTACTGACAAAAATAATGAATTACTAGGAGCAGTTATTGCAGATGATGGGCAGTGGCGTTTTCCTGAATTAGACTCTGTTCCAGTAAAATTTGAGCAATGTATTTTACAATTTGAAGATGCTTACTTTTACAATCACTTCGGATTTAATCCAGTATCTATTGGAAAAGCATTTGTTGAAAATGTAAAAGCTAAAAAGGTAATTCGTGGCGGAAGTACACTTACGCAGCAAGTAATTCGATTATCACGTAAAAACAAAAAACGTTCTTATTTTGAAAAGTTTCAAGAATTAATATTAGCAACACGATTAGAATTTCGATTATCAAAAAAAGCAATTTTAAAATTATACGCTTCACACGCACCTTTTGGCGGAAATGTAGTGGGGTTAGAAATGGCTTCTTGGCGTTATTTCGGCTTACAACCACATCAATTATCATGGGCAGAAACAGCAACATTGGCGGTTTTACCAAACGCACCTTCGTTGATATATCCGGGTAAAAATCAACAAAAATTAAAAGAAAAAAGAAACAGGTTGCTTAAAAAATTATATGAAACAGCTGTTATAGATAAAACTACTTTTGAGTTATCGTTGTTAGAAGAAATTCCTAAAAAGCCTTATAATTTACCCACTTTAGCAACACATTTTGTACAAGAAGTAGCCCAAAAACACAAAGGGAAACAGTTGCAAAGCTCTTTAGCCATTCATTTGCAAAAACAAGTAAATAGTTTAGTTAAAAAACATTATGAACGTCAAAAACAAAACGAAGTTTATAACATGGCAGTATTGGTTTTAGATGTTAAAACTAGAAAAGTATTAAGTTATGTAGGAAATAGTCCAACTGATAAAGCACATCAAAAAAATGTAAATAATGTAATTTCAGGACGAAGTACAGGAAGTACTTTAAAGCCATTTTTATATGCACAAATGTTACAATCGGGTGCAATTTTACCAACGCAATTAGTGGCAGATGTACCTACCGAAATAGCAGGATATACTCCTAAAAATTTCGATTTATCTTTTGATGGAGCTGTTCCTGCAAATCAAGCATTAACACGTTCGCTAAACATTCCTTCAGTACGAATGTTACAATCGTATGGATTAGAAAAATTTAGAGCAGATTTAAAAGAATATTCGATTCAAGGTATCAATAAATCGGCCGATTATTACGGATTGTCATTAATTTTAGGTGGGGCAGAAGCTAGCTTGTGGGATTTATGTAAAACTTTTGCAAGTTATGCAGGTATTATAAATCATTATGAAGAAACAAAACATAATTATTACTCTAATGAATTTGTAGAGCCAAGCTATATAAAATCAGATAAAATATATTTTGGAAACGTTCAAGAAAATGAAACTCATATTGATGCTGGAGTTGCTTTTACAACCTTAAATACATTAACAGAAGTTAACAGGCCTTTTACCGATCAGGCTTGGAAATATTTTGATTCTTCGCAGAAAATAGGATGGAAAACAGGTACCAGTTTTGGTAATAAAGATGCTTGGGCAATTGGTGTTACTCCAAAATACGTAGTTGGAGTTTGGATTGGTAATTCAGACGGAGAAGGAAGACCCGATTTAACAGGTGTAGGTAGTGCGGCTCCTTTAATGTTTGATGTTTTTGATGTGTTACCAAAATCAAATTGGTTTTTAGAACCCTATGAAGCTTTAGCTGAAGAAAATATTTGTGAAAAAAGCGGCTATTTGGCATTGCCTATTTGTAAATCAATTATAAAAAGAGTCCCTGAAAACGGAGTGAGAGCAAAACCTTGTCCGTACCACAAACAAATTACGGTAGATCTTTCAGAAAAGTACCGAGTAAATTCTAATTGTGAATCGGTTGCTAACATGAAAACGAAAACTTGGTTTGTTTTACCGCCTTTAATGGCACATTATTATCAACAAAAAAATGCAGATTATAGTGTATTGCCAAACTACCGAAATGATTGTAATAAGGCGCAAAATAATACGATGGATTTTGTGTTTCCAACAAAATATCGTTCAAAAATATCATTAACAAAAGGGCTAAATAATAAAGTAAACCCTGTAATACTAAAAGTTACTCATGCCAATGCAGATGCTCTTTTATATTGGTATTTAAACGATGTTTTTATAGGTGAAACTTCTCAATATCATGAACAAGCGATAACTCCGAAAAGGGGGAATCACAAAATTATCGTGATTGATAATTTAGGAAACGAGAAAACCCGATTTTTAGAAATATTATAAATCAATTATCAGAAGCTATTTCCCGCTTTTCGCACTCGCTCTCTGCGAGGAGCTCAAACAAATGCTACAATCGGGGCTAGGAGCTTTATTAGTTTTTAGAGAATTCTAGTTTTTTCTCACAAACCGTTTTTTTCAAACGAACACCATAATCAGCCAATGTTTTAATTTCTTTAATACCAGCTAATCGTTCTCTACCTATTACTAACAAACCTTTGTTGTTACCTTCAATATGATAGTATTTATTACTCTCAAAAAATAAAATTAGCTCATCTGAAAAAAACTGTTTTATTTCAAATTCATTTTTTCCTGATAAATAAAAACGCTTTGAAAAATCAGGGTGCTTATCAATATCAATATCTTTAAAACCAGCAAAATGATATATATATTCAAAAATACCTTCTTTATCTAACGTAAATTCAGGTGTATATTTTTCAATATCAATATACATCATGGTTACCTTAATTACTTGTTTGGCAATTAATTCGCCTTCAGAAAATTCAACATCAAATAAAGAGCAATTATCGTTAGATAAAATGTTAGATACTTTACTTATTTTTCGAGTTTTAAAATACCCAAAATGCGGAATTTTTGTGACTTCTTTTTCAGGATAAGCTTCATATTTCCAATTAATATCTGTACAAATATTTTGTAAAGATTTTTGTCTTTTTGTTAGGGTATTTTTATTTTCTTGTAATTGAAAAGGATTATTTTTACGTAAAGCAAACGGATGTTCGCTTCCTGTTTTATAACCATCTAAACCAATTACTTCAAAATGACCACCTTTTCGCTTAAAGGTTTCTGCATAATTGTTAAGATTTTCCATTACAGAATGGTCTATAAAATCACATAAAGAAAAATCGATAATAGCATCTTCACTTTCAGGTATTTGATCTAGTTTAGATTTTAATTTAGTATAGTTTAAAAAGCTAGAAAAGTTTTTAACTGAAACATAATATTTATCATCTTCTTTAAACATTAAAACATTAGGTTTTAATAAGTTTCTAATAAATAGCGTGATGTTTTTATTAATAATTATATGAATAATAAAAGTTATGCATATTCCTGCTAAAATACCTGTAATTAAATTGGTTGTAATTGTGGTAAGGAGAGTTGCTAAAAATATAATTAGTTGTTCTTTACCTATCCTAAAAACTTTTTTAATGTTTTCAGGTGAAGCTAATTTATAACCTGTATACACTAAAATAGCAGCTAATGCTGGTAGCGGAATTTTACGTAATTCTGAGGCAAAAAGTAAAATGAAAACAATTAAAAATGCTGCATGAAAAAAGTTAGCAGATCGATTACTCCCTTTATTATTTACATTTACAGAACTACGTGCAATTACAGTAACAACATTTAATCCACCTAAAAAACCACTAACAACTGTTGCTAAACCCAACGCACGAATGTCTTTATTTATATTAGAACGTCTTTTTAAAGGGTCTAACTTGTCAACTGCTTTAATACTTAGTAAACTTTCAATACTTGCAATTAAAGTGATGGAAATTACTGCATTAATAAATTCGAATTGATATACTTTACCAAAATCAGGAAAAGCAAAATTTGATAAAACATCATCAGGTAAATTTATTAGTAAACTTTTATCGATAGGATACGTAGCGGTTGAAACAAGATCATAATAGTAATACAAACCAACACTTAAAACTACAATCCACATTGGGGCCGGAATTAATTGAAAATATTTATTACGAATTTTACTATAAAAAATCATAATTAATAAACTAATTACTCCTACTAAACCAGCATAAAAAACACTTGTATTATCTGTTTTAATTAAATTTATAATTCCAGCAGGAACTTGTATTAGTAGTTCAATGATACTTCCTTTGACGTTTAAATTACCAAACATTACATGTATTTGTTTGGCAAAGATACCAATACCAATAGCCGCTAACATTCCTTGTATAGCAGATGAAGGGAAAAAATCACCTAAAGATCCCATTCTAAGAAAACCAAGAATAATCATAATAACACCAGAGAAAACAATGGCAGCTAATGTGTATAAATATCCTTGTTGCATATCACCAGTACCAAGAGTTGTAATTGCGGCTAAAACCACGACTACGAGTCCGTTACCAGGTCCAGTAATTGTTACATTAGCGCCTCCTAAAATAGCTACAACAATACCACCTATAATAGCAGCAATTGCACCAGATATTGGTGGGGCTCCAGAAGCTAAAGCTAAACCAAAACCTAAAGGGAGTGCAATTAAAGAAACAACAAAACCAGCAAAAATGTTTTGCGGCATTTCACTTAAAAATGTTTTAAAACGTTTTTCTTTTTTCATTATTTAACGATTAAAACATCGGTTGGTAATTCTGATAAAATATATTCTAAGTCATGAGGGAATACTCGGTCTATCATTCTTGTTTTACTTGGCGCACTCATTACTAATAAATCAGCTCTTTTAATTTTTGCATAATGCCCTATACAATAACCTCTTCGACCAAAAATACTTTGAGTATTTATAGTAATATCTTTAGTATCTATACATGCTAACATTTTATGAACACGTTCGTCTTCCCGTATTTGTATACGTTCTTTGGTTAAGGTTGCCTTACGCAATGAAACATCATCGTTAACTTTTACATTTAATTCAGCCTGACTAATCTCTTCAACAATGGTTACTTTTTTACATCCCAATTCTTTTGAAATATTGAAAGCAACTTTAATAGTTTCTTTGGTTTTTTCATCTTTTAAACCACTAACAACAATGTGTTTACAAACAACGCTTTTTACAGAAGGTTTTATGAGTAATAAAACAGAACAAGGAGCTTTACGGGTAAGTTTTCGGGCAATAGAACCTACATAATATTTGTATATTTTCTCTTTTTGTAAAGCACCTAGTATTAATAAATTTACATTTTCATTTTTTATAGTTTGTAAAATAACATCAACAGGTTTTCCTTCTTGCCAGATAACTTTTAATGGAAACTTTGGTTTAGGAGCCTCGTTTAATAATTGTTGTAGTTGTTTTTCTTTTTGGTCAGATTTTTTTCCAACATGAACACCAATTAATTGTGCATTAAACATATTTGATAACCGAATCGTTTCAAATAAGTTGGCTTTTAAATTGGGTGAAAAAGCAATACCTATAAGTATATTTTTTGTCAAAGTATAAAATTTAAAACGCTCGAAGATATAATTTTCTTGTTGTTAAAAAAAAAATTACTTTTACAAGAAAATAACATTTATGATTGAATTAGCAGGAATTATAATATTAGGAATTTTAGCGCAATGGGTTGCTTGGAAATTTAAAATTCCTGCAATTTTACCTTTAATTTTAATAGGATTATTTGTAGGACCTATAGCTGCTGAGTTTATTAATGAAGATGGAAGTAAATGGATTGAACCTGTTTGGAATGGTAAAAAAGGATTATTTCCTGGAGAGGGTCTGTATTATTTTGTTTCATTAGCTATAAGTATTATTCTTTTTGAAGGGGGGTTAACCTTGCGTAGAGATGAAATTAAAAACATTGGGCCTGTTATTAGTAAATTAATAACATTAGGTTCGAGCATTACTTTTTTTGGTGCAGGTATTATTGCACATTACACTTTTAACTTAAGTTGGGAGCTATCTTTTTTATTTGCCGGTTTAATTATTGTAACAGGTCCAACAGTTATAACACCTATTTTAAGAAATATTCCGCTAAAAAAAGATGTATCTGCAGTTTTAAAATGGGAAGGTATTTTGATTGACCCAATAGGAGCTTTGGTTGCGGTATTAGTTTTTGAGTTTATTAGTGTTGGCGGTGGAGCCGGATTTACACAAACAGCATTGTTAGAGTTTTTAAAAATTCTTTTATTTGGTACTACTTTCGGATTTACATTTGCACATGCTTTAATATTTATTATCAATAAAAAATGGGTACCGCATTATTTATTAAATGTAGTTTCATTATCTACTGTTCTTTTAGTTTTTGTTGAATCTGAAATATTTGCTCATGAATCAGGCTTATTAGCTGTTGTAGTAATGGGAATGGTATTAGGTAACAGTAAGTTGAAAAATTTAAAAGAGATACTTTATTTTAAGGAATCTTTAAGTGTACTTTTAATTTCTATATTATTTATTCTTTTGGCAGCAAACATGAATATTGAAGAGTTAATGCTACTATATAGATGGGAAACATTACTTCTTTTTGCGTTAATTGTATTTGTTATTAGACCTTTAGCTGTTTTTGTTAGTGCCTACAATTCGAATTTAAAAATTAATGAAAAACTATTTATAAGTTGGGTAGGGCCAAGAGGTATTGTAGCAGCAGGTATTGCTTCGTTATTTGGAAGTAAGTTGTTAAAGCAAGGTGTAGCAGGGGCAGAATATATAACTCCTCTTGTTTTTATGATTGTTTTAGGTACCGTATTGTTAAACGCAACTACTGCAAGATTATTTGCTAAAATGATAGGTGTTTTCTTAAAAAAATCGAATGCGATTATGATTATTGGAGCTTCAGATATGGCACGACTTATAGCAGTATATTTAAAGAAAAATAATAGAAGAGTTGTTATTATCGATTCAAATAAAGACAATATTGAAAAAGCTAAGAATGAAGGTTTAGAGTCTTTTCAAGTAAATATTTATGATGATAATTTAACCGATAATATTGAATTTAATGATGTAGGATATTTATTATCTGTAACAGGTAGTGATTCTATTAACAAATATGCAATTTCTAATTTTTCGAATACCTTTGGTGAACAAGGAGCGTATCGTTTAGCAAGTTCTCAAGAAATTATTACAAAAGAATACGAAAATAAAGCGCAATTATTTACCATTAAAGATGATTATTTAAATTTAATGGACACGGTAAGAGAGTTTCCTGAGATTCATGAAACTCCAGTAAATTCTATTGAAGAGTATAAAAAGAAGATTAATGAAATTTATGCAGAGTTGAAATCAATTCCGATTTTAATGAAAAATAAAAACAATGAAATTTTATTAATATCAGAATTCGAAAAGAAAGTTACTACAATAGAAAATTGGAAGCTAGTTTACCTTGGTAAAGAATTACAAGTCTAAACCAAAAGTATTTTTTAACTTTTCTAATAACGGATTAATTTCCTTTAGTTTTTCGTATTTTTCTTGCGGTGTGTAGGCAAACTTTTTTTCTACGGTTTCATTAACAACTACTTTTATTTGAATACCGTAATTGTTTAATTTTTCACGTAAAAATCTGGTTAATTTAGATTTTCCTCGTTCTAATTGAGCTTTCATTAAATCGTTAGGTAACGAAAAAATAATGGTAAAAGATGTACCTAATTGTGGTTCACCAGAAGCTAATATAGCCGCTATACTACGCTCACCAAGCTCTTGTAGTTTAAAGTAGTATTTTTTCCACGCATCTTTAAGTTCTTCATGTGTAAAGGGTGTTTTAGGATGGTTTTCAAAATTTTCATCATCATCAGCAATGGTTTTATAAACCTTTTTTTGATGTACACTTTTTAATGATAAAGCAGAACTACGTCTCTTTATATTTTTTAAAAGAGGTTTTGTTGATTTTGGCGCACTTTCTTTAACTACAGCCTGATTTATTTCAACTTTTTCAGGTGTATTTGTAACTGGTTTTTCAACTTTATTTGTTATTTTTTTCTTTACTGATGGAGATAAAGAAGTAAAAAAAGTAGCTGGAATTATGTAGTTGTTAGATTTTTTTTTTGCTCCATCAAAATTGATAGAGGCTATTTGCATTAAGGTTAATTCTACCAACAAACGTTGATTTTTACTGCCTCGATATTTTAAATCACAATCATTAGCTTTATCAATAGCTGGTATTAAAAATTGCATTGCTGCTTTTTGCGATTGGTCTAAGTATTTCTTTTTAGTAGTATCACCAACTTCTAATAAAGGAATTGTTGCGGTGTCTTTAGCAACCAATAAATCTCTAAAATGCGATGCCAGTCCATTTATAAAATGATGTCCTTCAAATCCTTTACTTAAAACAGTATTAAATTCCATTAATACTTGAGGAATTTTATTTTCTAATAATAAATCAGTAATATTAAAATATACATCATAATCTAATACGTTTAAGTTTTGTGTGACAGCTTCACGAGTAAGATTAGTACCAGAAAAACTTACTACTCTATCAAAAATAGATAAAGCATCACGCATGGCTCCATCAGCTTTTTGAGCAATTACGTGTAAGGCGTCATCCTCGGCCGTAATGTTTTCTTTAGTGCAAATGGTTTTTAAATACTCTTTAGCATCTAAAACACTTATTCGTTTAAAATCAAAAATTTGACAACGAGATAATATAGTTGGTATAATTTTATGCTTTTCGGTAGTAGCTAAAATAAAAATAGCATGTGCAGGTGGTTCTTCTAAAGTCTTTAAAAAAGCATTAAAAGCAGCTTGTGAAAGCATGTGCACTTCGTCAATAATATATACTTTATATTTTCCTGTTTGTGGCGGAATTCGAACTTGATCGGTTAAGCTACGAATATCATCAACCGAATTATTAGAAGCAGCATCTAATTCAAAAATATTAAAGGCAAAATCTTCATCAGCATTGATTTCAACATCTTCTTGATTGATGCGTTTTGCTAAAATTCGTGCACAGGATGTTTTACCAACACCACGAGGTCCTGTAAATAATAAAGCTTGTGCTAAATGGTTATTTTTTATAGCATTCTCTAACGTATTTGTGATGGCTTGCTGCCCAACAACATCCTCAAAGTTTTGAGGGCGATATTTACGCGCTGATACTATAAAATGCTCCATTAATTTACATTATTTATGTTAACAAAAATAGAAAACCCGATATAAACTAACAAACAATTTTCTTAATGAAAACCTAAAGTTGTAAACAATTGTATAAACTTATCTTTGCGTACGACTAATGTTTAAAATATACAATATGAAGCAATTTAAAACAATTACATTTTTTGCATTTCTATTTTTTAGTTTATTATTGATGAACTTTTCAAGTGCTAAAGAAAAAAAGAATAGCAAAATTAATGAATCTATATCACAAGAAACTAAGGTTGCTTATTTTGCAGGTGGGTGTTTTTGGTGTGTTGAAGCAATTTTTGAAAGTGTAATAGGAGTAGCGGAGGTTATTTCTGGGTATGCAGGTGGGCATACTATAAATCCTACTTATGAAAGTAGTAATACAGGTAAAACAGGACATGCAGAGGCTGTAGCTGTGTATTATAATCCGAAAAAAGTGAGTTTTAAAACATTGGTTGATGTTTATTTTGGTTCACATAATCCAACGACAATAAATGGACAACATCCTGATTATGGTTCGCAATACAGGTCGATTGCTTTTTATAATAATCAACAAGAAAAAATGATTATTGAAAGTAAAATTAAAAAACTAAATATCGAAGTTTATAACGGACAAGTAGCTACTGAAGTAAAAAATATAAAAAAGTTTTATAAAGCAGAAGATTATCATCAAAACTATGAAAAATTGCATCCTGAAAACCCGTATATTAAAAATGTTTCAATTCCTAGATTGAATCGTTTTAAAAAGAAATTTCCTCAATTGCTTAAAAAGTAATTGAGGAAATTAAAAAAATTATAAACTTTTGTTGTTTATAAAAGCAAAATGGTTTTATCTACCTGATGATACTGTAATAGGAAAAGTAGCTTCAATATCAGTCTCCCCACCAGCATTTGTCATATCTCCATCGGCAACATTATCACCATTTTTAGTTGGTTCATGTTTTAAAATAATTGTATAACTACCTGTACCAGTAGCACCTGTTTTTACAGTAAATTTAACTCCTAACGGATTTCCATCAGTATCAATATCATCTTCATTATACATAAATGTACTTTCTATACCTGAAGCTGTATAAAAAAACTGGTGCTCTTCAGCTTCTTCTATAACCTCTAAAGTAATATTATCAGCTGGATCTTCATTTTCATTTAATAATGTAATAACAGCACTATAAGTAGTGTTTGCCAGTAAAGTACCTCCAGTAATTTCAGGTTCTCCATGTTCCTCTTCGTGCTCTCCTTCTTCATGTCCTTCTTCTTCATGATCCTCTACATTTTTCCATTCTAAAGTTACAGGATCACCAGTTTCAGGAGTTAAAACAACTTTTATAGTTGTAATTACTTCTTCATCATGGATGTGCTCTGGGTCACTATCAGAACAAGAAGTTACAATAATTGAACTGATAAATAATACTGCTAAAAGTTTAATATTTTTCATTGTTAAGTTTTTAATAATTAATTTTAATTTGAATTTTAAAGTTTCTTCCTAAATCATCTGCATAATAACGCAATCTGTTTAAGTAATTTCTGTAAGATTGATTTAATACGTTGTCTATTGAAAAGTTAAGATTTACTTTTGTTTTAGACATGTTAAAATTAAATCCAGAAGAAAAGTTTAATAAATGATATGACTTTGGCGGAGTACTAACATCAACAAGTTCATGGGTGTTTGTAGCTGGAATAAAAGCCATGAAATTGTTATCAGGATACTCATTTTGCCTAGCATTAAACTCACTTTCTATGGCTGCATAAAAATTACTCCAATTTTCTTTTTTAAAGAATAATGTTGTTGCGGTTTTAAAAGCAGGTATATCAATTAAAGCTCTTTTGTTTGTTAAATCGCGTCCTTTTATGAACGACATCTTATTGGTAATATTAAAATTAGAATTTACATTGTATTTAATATTGGTGTCTAAACCTAATAAATGAGCATTTGTTTGCTTGTACGACCAAACAGGAAATGCGCCACGTAAAGTAGTTTCAACACCAGTAGGTTCAATGTAAATAAAATCGGTTACATAATTATAAAATCCTTCTAAAGCAACGTTAAATTTTTGATTATTATATTTATAGGTTGCTGAGAATCTGTTAGATGTTTCTGGTTGCATGCGTAAATCACCTAATTCTATTCTGGCAGCAGAGTGGTGCAAGCCATCACTAAATAATTCAGATGCATTTGGTGCTCTGTTTGATAAACCATAATTTACTAAAAAAGTATTTTCATCATTAATTGAATAAGCTCCTCCTAATGAAGCAGAAATATTATGATAATTAAATATCGGGTTTACTAAAAAATCTGAAGGATAACTACTATCATCAATAATTAAATGACCAAATTCTTGCTGGTAGTTTAAGGAATTCCATCTTGATTTTCTATAAAACTTTTTTGCATTAATTCGTTCAAAATCATATCGAACTCCAGCGTTTAAAACAATGTTTTCAAACCTAAAATCGGTTATAGCGTAAGCATTAAGATTATATTTATTATAATCAGGTATAATCCTTTTAACCCCTGTATTAGAATTCGAAAAATTATTTTGATACGCTCCACTAATTCCAAATTTATAAGTATTATCAGAGTTAGAATCTAAATTGATATCACCTTTAAAAGAATGTGTTTTTAATAATAAATTGGTTGCAGCAATTGAGCTACGTCCACCTCTTCTTATGTCAAACTCTAATCTTTCGTTTTGCTGATAATCATATTGAAAAGCTAATTTTCCAATACCTTTTAAACGTTTGTAAACTTTTGCTTTTAACAATTGGTGTGTTACCTCTTGCTTTGGATTATTAATAGTATAGCTAAAATCATCAATAACAAATGGTGCATCACTATTTAAAGCTTTAACTAAGTCAGAAACGTTACCTATATGTGATGCACGAAGTATACCTATTTCGTTAGTAGTATTGCTGTAAAAAAGCTCAAAACCTTTATCAAACTGTTTAAAACCTGTGTGAAATGTAAAGGCTTTAGCATTTAAACCAGTATTAGTAAGGTTATAATTTGGTGTTTCAAAATCGCCAGCCCTTTTAAAAGAAACTTGCCCATTAATAAACCAACCTTTTTGATAGTTTTTAGATAAGCTAGAAGTTACAGAAAACAACCTTCCATTACTTTGTTGCGAGATAATTGTTTTTCCGAATAAGGTATCTTTTAAAATAGTTTTTGAAGGATTTACAATAATAACTCCACCAATAGCGTCACCTCCGTACTGTAATGCATTAGCTCCTTTTATAACAGAAATACTTCCAGCAGCATTAATGTCAATATTAGGTGCATGCTCAATACCCCATTCTTGATCTTGTAATCGAACTCCATTAAAACTAGTTAATACTCTACTACTATGTAAACCATTAATTATTGGTTTAACAATTGTATTACCAGTATTTATTGATGATACACCAGCAACATTTTTAATAGCATCACCTAAAGAGGCTGCACTAAATTTTTCTAAAGTTTTTGTTTTTATTAATGTTTCTTGAGCTGTTTTTGTTTTTAAACCAACTGTAGTTTTAACAGTAACTTCATTTAACTCTTCAATATGGTGTTCTAAATCAATAACTTTATAAATGTTTTTTGAAACATTTAATTCTAAGATTTTTTTATCACAAGCTACGTGAGAAATTTCGACAATAATTTTACCTGCACATACATTGTTTATCGTAAATTTTCCATCAAAATTAGTAGTGGTATACTTATTTTGGTTTTTTATGTAGATTGTAGCATTTACAATAGCAGATTTGTCATGAAAATCTTCTACTAAACCAGAAAAAGTATAGTTACATTTTTGGGCTTTTACTATAAAAACAGATGTAGTTAGTAAAAGTATAGATAGTATACTTTTAAGTTTCATCCAAAAGTTTTAATTGTAATTTATAATTATGTTAATTTTAATTAAATAATTACAATAGGAGGTGCTCTAGATGATTTGTTAGAAGAGTAGTTAGTTGTTAATTGCTGTGATTTATAATTAGCTTTTTTTGCAAAAACTAATTCATTAACTAATGAACTAGGCTTATTAAGGTTATAATAAAAAACAGTTAACTGTAAATGTAAATCACTACAATCATTTTCTAACTCGTGTAAATGTTGTTCTGTTTTTGAAATACAAACCACGTGCTCATGCTTGTTAAGTGCATGTATTACTTGTATTGCTGTTGGTAATAACAAGACAAACAAGAAAAATGGAATTATGTATTTTTTAAGTTTTAACATTTTGTGCAAATGTATAAAAAAAACCACGACTTATAACTTAATAAGTTGTGGTTTTAAATCTTAAAATTTTATTAATTTTATTTTTTACTACCTCTCATTTTCATATTTAACATTTCAACAACTAAAGAAAATGTAATAGCAAAGTATAAATAACCTTTTGGAACGGTACCTACTTCTTCACCAAAAAGAGTAGCATGTGATAAATGAGCTCCTTCAGCAATTAACATAAACCCTATTAATATTAAAAATGATAAACCTAACATTTGTATCGTAGGATGTTTGTTTACAAATTTACCCACAGGATTGGCAAATAACATCATAATAACCATTGATAAAATTACTGAAGCAATCATAATAATCATAGCTCCTTCAACACCATTAGTCATTCCTACGGCTGTTAAAATAGAGTCAAATGAAAAAACAATATTTATTAAAGTTATTTGAATAATAGCCTGACTTAAGGTGTAACCTTTTTGTGGTTTAGCATCAGTTTCATCTTCAGCTAATCCTTCTACTTTATGATGTATTTCTTTGGTACTTTTATAGAGTAGAAAAATACCTCCTGCAAATAATATTAATGCTTGCCCAGTAAAACCTGCCTTAAACCAAGAAAAATTGACATGAAAAAGCGGTGTATTCATAGCAATAAGTAATGAAATACCAAAAAGTAAAGCGATACGCAAAAGCATTGCTAATACTAAACCAATATTGGTTGCTTTTTTTTGTAGTTTTTCTGGAAGTTTATTAGCCGCAATGGTTATAAATATAATATTATCAATACCTAAAACAATTTCTAAAAAAGTTAAGGTTATTAATGCTCCCCACGTATCTGCTTGTAAAAATATTTCTATCATTTAGTCAACTTTATATACGGTTCCTTTTTGTTTAAAATTTGAATAACCAATTTTTGCTGTAAAGTTATACGAACTATCAGTTACCTGTGTTATTTGAACAAATATAGGGTCTTTATCTAAATCAGTTTTTGGTGTTTTCATTCGCAATGAATAGGCGAAGTTATTTTTCCATTTGATAAAAAGTGTATCAATATGTTTAACGTCTCTTTCAGTGACTAAACTATCAGTAGATATACTAACTTTTTTAGAGTATTCTTCTATCTGTAAGCTGTCTTTTCGTACAATAGTTGTTTTTCCATAATTATCTCCTGCAGGAATTTCAAATGTTCCGTACACAAAACGTTTTGGGTCACCTTTTTTTTCTGGAGTACATGAGTAAACTAAAAAAACAACTAAAAAACTAAGTAAATATCTCATTAAATTCCTGTGTAATTAGCTGGTGTAATAGCTTTTAATTCTTCTTTAATTTCAGATGAAACTTCTAAAGTGTCAATAAAGTTGGCAATAGATTGCTTGTTTATTTTCTCGTTAGTACGTGTTAAACCTTTTAAGGCTTCGTATGGATTTGGATATGCTTCACGACGTAATATTGTTTGAATAGCTTCTGCTACAACAGCCCAATTATTTTCTAAATCTTCAGCAAATTTTGCTTCGTTTAAAAGTAATTTATTTAATCCTTTTAAGGTAGATGCAAAACCAATTAATGTATGTCCAAAAGGCACGCCAACGTTACGTAAAACTGTACTATCGGTTAAATCACGTTGTAATCTTGAAATTGGTAATTTTGCTGATAAATGCTCAAAAATAGCATTTGCAATTCCTAAATTTCCTTCAGAGTTTTCGAAATCAATCGGATTTACTTTATGCGGCATTGCTGATGAACCTACTTCACCTTTTTTAATTTTTTGTTTAAAATAGTCGTTTGAAACGTAGGTCCAAACATCACGATTTAAATCGATTAAAATTGTGTTTACACGTTTTAAACCATCATATAAAGCAGCCATGTGGTCATAATGCTCTATTTGTGTTGTAGGAAAAGAGTGGTGTAAGCCTAAAACATCTTCAACAAAGTGGGTTCCAAAATTTTTCCAGTCAATATCTGGATACGCAACTTTATGGGCATTAAAATTACCAGTTGCGCCACCAAATTTAGCTGCATGTGGTGTGTGTTGTATGTGTATTGCTTGGTTGTTAATACGTTCTACAAAAACAAAAAACTCTTTTCCTAAACGAGTAGGAGAGGCTGGTTGTCCGTGTGTACGAGCCAACATTGGTATCGCATCCCATTCTTCTGATAAATCGGCTAATTTACTAACTAAAGTATCTAATGTTGGGTAATAAACTTCATCCATCGCATCTTTAATTGATAGCGGAATAGCAGTATTATTAATATCCTGTGAGGTTAATCCGAAGTGAATAAACTCTTTGTGTTTTTGTAAGTTTAAAGCGTCAAATTTTTCTTTAATAAAGTATTCAACTGCTTTTACATCATGATTAGTAACCGCTTCAATATCTTTAATTTTCTGAGCGTCTTCAGTCGAAAAATCTTCATATATTTTACGTAAATCGGCATATAAATCTTTATTAAAATCAGCCAATTGAGGTAAAGGAATTTCACATAAAGCAATAAAATACTCTATTTCTACTTTTACTCTGTATTTTATTAAAGCTTCTTCAGAAAAATAGTTGGCTAAATCGGAAACTTTATTACGGTATCTACCATCAATAGGAGAGATGGCGTTTAATTGTGTTAAATTCATGTTTTGTTGTTGAGTTGTAAGTAGCAAAAATAGAAAATACTTGCTTTATTTAACCGATATATGTCAGGAATTTTAACGAAACACTTTTCGCTTTAAAATTTTAAGAGCACCTTTTTTTTCTAACAATTTAATTACTCGTATTACAGTTTCTACTCGTAACCCTAAAATATCGGCTATTTGTTGTCGGGTATAGTCAACTTTAAAGGTAAAATTACCGGATACTTTATAAACATCATTTTTTAAATAATCAATAAAACGAAGTACACGATGTGCGGGTTCTTGACTAGATATTTCAGAAGCTATAATTGCTTTATAATATAAACGTTTTGCTAAACTTTGTGTAATTTTTAAATGAATTTCAGGATTTTCTTGAAGTAATTTAAAAAGGTTTTCTTTAGGAATTACTAAAATTTTACTTTCAGATATAGTTACTGCATTCGCAGGATATTTAACATCTATAAACAAAGGAGGTTCGCCAAAACTTTGGTTTTTGTAAAAAATACCCTGAATAAATTCTTTGCCATCATCATTATAATTATTCATTTTTACCGCACCACTACAAATTTGAAAATAATTATAAGCTGTGTTATTTTCAGCAAAAATATTTTCTCCTTTTTTAAATTCTTTAAATTGCGCGCTAAATTTCAGTAAAAGTTCTTCTGGTATCATTATGATTTAAGTCATAAATTGCAATAGTATAAAGATATACTTTTACGGCAGATTAATATAGTTTTTAGATGGATAAAAAAGAAATAGAAAATAGAGAAGATGTTTATTTATTAGTATCAACCTTTTATGATAGTCTTAAAAAGGATGATTTTATAGGGCCTATTTTTTTAAAAACTATTCCTGATGAAAAATGGGAATCACATTTACAAAAGTTGACCGATTTTTGGGAAACAAATCTTTTTTTTGTGCGAAAATTTAAAGGAAACCCGATGAAAGCACACAAAGATTTAGATGCGAATTTTGAGCACAGTATTTCTCAAGAACATTTTGGAAGGTGGTTGCAATTATGGTTTGAAACTTTAGATACTTATTTTATTGGTACTAAAGCAAATGAAGCAAAAGAAAGAGCACGAAATATTGCATCAATGCTCTTTTTTAAAATGTTTGAAGCTAAACCTAAAAAATAATTTGATAAATTATTAATAAAACATTTATTAAAATAGCTATAAAAAAGGTCCAAACTACTGTTTTTAAACTACGCTGGCTTATTGCTACTGCATTAGCACCCATAGCTGAAATACAAGTTGTAGCTAGTGTAAAAACATTTACATTACCATGTACAGCAAGTGCAGCTGAAAAAGAAGCTATCATACTACTAACCATTAATAAAATTAATGAAATTCCAAAAGCGTTTTCTTTTTCTTGTGCAATTTTATGGTTTATAGTACTTAAAAAGTTAAGTTTAGAAAATTTAAAAGCTGAATTTTCTACGAGTATTTGTTTTGTTGTTATCATGCCTAAAAGTATTTTGATACAAAATTAAGAATGAACATGTTGTTTGTTTTATGACCTAAATCATAAAGTAAAAACAAGTTTGACGCACTTTATTTGATTGCTTTTTTTATCTTCACAAACTAAAATGTTTTTTAGTGGAATCTACAACTATCATTTATATTGTTTTGGCAGTTTTGTTTAGTACTGCCATTGCTTTTTTTCAATATTTTTATAAAACCAAAGGCAACCCGAAAATAAATATCTTACTTTTTGGATTAAAATTTGTTAGCCTGTTTTTATTGTTTTTGTTATTTATAAATCCGAAGATAAATACGATTGAAGCAACAAATAGTAAACCTGTTTTAAATGTTTTAGTTGATAATTCACTATCTATAAAATATTTTAAACAAGAAGCAGTAGTAGCAACTATTTTAAAAGAGATAAAAAATAATAAGGAAATTCAACATAAATTTGATATACAGCCTTTTTCTTTCGGAAATCAAGTATCTGTAATTGATAGTTTGTTGTTTAATGAGCCTCAAACCGATATTTACAGTGCAATAACTTCGGTAAATGAATTATATAAAAATAGGTTAAATGCTACTGTTTTAATAACAGATGGTAATCAAACAAAAGGAAATGATTATGAGTTTTTAAAATCTAAAAATAAAATTTTCCCTGTCATTGTTGGTGATACAACACAGTATCAAGATATTGAAATAACACAATTAAATGTAAATAAATACAGTTATATCGAAAATAAGTTTCCTGTAGAAACTTTGATATATTACAAAGGAGATGAAAAAATTACTACAACTTTTTCGATTACACACCAAGGAAAAAAAGTGTTTTCAAAAAAACTTGAATTTTCACCATCAAAACCAGCACAAACAATTTCAACCAATATATTAGCAGCTAAAAAAGGTATTCAATACTATACAGCAACTATTAGTAAAATTAAAAAGGAAAAGAATACTAAAAATAACTCTAAAAATTTTTCGGTTGAAATTATTGATGAGCAAACTAAAGTATTAATTTTAAGTTCGTTTTTACATCCCGATTTAGGGGCCTTAAAAAAAGCAGTAGCAACAAATAAACAACGAAAGGTTGATATCGCTTTAATTAAAGATAAAAAGATTAATTATAACACGTATCAATTTTATATTTTTTACCAACCCAACAGCTCTTTTAAGCAGGTTTTTGAAAAAATAAATTCGAATTATTTAATTGTTTCTGGTACAAAAACAGATTGGAATTTTTTAAATGCTGAAAATATCGGAATAACCAAAAAAGTAATCAATCAAACCGAAGCTTATCAAGCTATTTACAACGATGCTTTTTTAACTTTTTTGCAAAAAGATATTGGTTTTAATGATTTTCCGCCATTGTTAGATAAATTTGGAGAGGTACAGTTTAATGGTAAGCAACAAACATTATTATATCAAAAATTTGCAGGCGTTAGTACTACACAACCGTTATTAACAACAATAGAAAATAATTCTAAGAAGCATGCTGTTTTGTTGGGGCAAGGAATTTGGAAATGGCGTGCAGCAAGTTTTTTAAAAGAACAATCTTTTGAGGTTTTTGACACTTTTTTAGGTAATCTGGTACAATATTTAGCTTCTAATAAAAAAAGAAAAAGATTAGAGGTTAAAAGTAAAAGTTTGTATCCATCAAATGTTCCTATAATAATATCGGCTTTTTATGTAGATAAAAATTACCTTTTTGATAACAGGGCTTCATTAGAGTTAACAATAACAAATGTTAAATCAAAACAGCAAAAAACAATCCCATTTTCATTGGTTAATAACTCTTATCAAGTATCGGTAGCAAATCTTGTTTCAGGTAATTATACTTACAAAGTATCGGTTGTAAATCAAAACATTTATAGTGTTGGAAAATTTAAAATTACTGATTATCAAATTGAAGAACAGTTTACGAATGCGAATTGTAAAAAACTAAACACTCTTGCTTTAAAAACCAACGGAAAGCTTTTTTACCCTACTAATATCAATAATTTATTAAGAGAATTATCGAATGATAAATCGTATTACACACTACAAAAATCAATTACTAAAAAACAAAATTTAATTGATTGGAAATGGGTACTGTTTTTATCAATTGTATTATTTTCATTAGAATGGTTTATTAGAAAATATTATGGTAGAATATAAAAACCTGATAACTTAAAGTAATTAAATAATTTTTTTTATCGAAATTTGTATAAAACAAAAGAATATGAAATTTCACACACGAAAATGGATTAAACCAGAAGATTTAAACCCGAATGGAACTTTATTTGGTGGGCGTTTATTACAATGGATTGATGAAGAAGTAGCTTTATATGCAATTATTCAATTAGAAATACCTAAAACAGTAACCAAGTTTATGTCTGAAATTGATTTTGTAAGTTCTGCAAAACAAGGAGATATTATTGAAATAGGGATTGAAGTTGTAAAGTTTGGAAATTCGTCAATCACCTTAAATTGTGAAGTAAGAAATAAAATTACGCATAAAACAATTATAGCTATTGATAAAATTATAATGGTTAGTTTAAATGATAATGGGAATCCTGTTGCACACGGAAAAACAAAAGTAGAGTATGCTAAAGATAGGTTAAACAAATAAGTTTTTTAATTCCTTATATTTTGTTCTGCCAACAGGTAATATTTCTCCATTTTTTAATTCAATAGAGTATTTACTACCTGTTTGTACAATGATTTCTTTTATCTCAGTAATTTTAACTAAATATGATTTATGTATACGTTGAAAAGATTCTGGTAATAATTGAGATAGCTTTTCTAATGATTTATCATGTAGTTCTTTATCTCCATTTGTAAGGTGTATTTCTGTATATACCCCAGCTCCTTTTACGTAATTTACATCATTTATATTTACTAAATTTGTTACCCCACGTTTTTTAACGGCTAAAAACTGTAGATTTTCAGTACTTACTTCTTCCTTTTTTACAATTCTATTAAAAGCAAGATCTATACGTTTTTGGTTAAAGGGCTTTGGTATAAAATCTAACACACCAAACTCAAACGCTTTTAAAGCTTTTTCTTTATTAGCAGAAATAATAATAGTATGAAAAGAACCAGATACAGTTTCTTTTAATATATCAAATCCGTTTTTTCCATTTAAGTTTAAGTCTAATAGTACTAAATCTAATTTATTATTTTTAATAAAATTCACCCCTTCAACTAAAGACTGAACAGAATTGATATTCTGTAAGGTGTTTAAGAAAAACTCTTTAGTCATTCTTTCTATACGTTTTGCAATTCTAATTTCGTCTTCTATAATTAATATATTCATTTTTGAATTGTAATTGTGTTTTTCCAACCTTCATTTGTTTGACAAGAAGTAAAAGTCCATTTATCTCCATAACTTTCAGTTAACCGGGCTTTTATGTATTTAAAACCTGTTCCGTCAGCTGTATTTTTTTGTTGATTTCTAACTTTACCAAAAGTTAAAAATTTATATTCTTGCGTATTTTTAGTTGTAAAAACAATTAGTTTAAAACATAGTTGATTTTCATCAGAAGGCAAACAGTGGGTGATGCTGTTTTCTAATAAGGTATGAATTACTGCTGGCGGAATTAATTGTGCTACATTTTCATTAACACCTTCGTCTTCCCAAACGTACTCTATTTCTTTTCGAAACTTCATAATACTTATGTGACTTTTACATAGTTTTATTTCTTGTGATATTGGAATTAGAGTTTCGTTTTCAACTTGATTTAAAACATCAAATTCATCAGCTAAAGCTTCAATAAATAACACTCCTTTGTCGGGAGCTTCTTCTACCCAATCAATTAAAGATGTTAAGGTATTCATTAAAAAATGGGGCTGAATACTCTTTTTTAGTAATTCTAATTTTAAACGTGTTGATTGTACTAAAGAGTTTTCATAAGCTAATCGTTGTTCTTTTAATTTTACTGATAATAAGTAAAACATAAATAAAGAAATAATAGCAAAACTTACAAATAAACTAATATCATAAATAGATATTTTATAAATAACAAAGCTTCCTAATAACCCAATTAAAACAATAATGGCAGCTTTTTGTTTTTGAAAAATAGCATAACATATAATTACGGTAGAATATAACCACATCATTTGCGATAAAAGTAATGCTGTTAAGTCATACGATTTTGAATAAAATAAATGAATACCAATTAATAAAATAGTATAAACAAAGAAAAACGATTTACGATATTTAAAAGAAAACTGTACAGCAAAATAATAGGGGACTAAAAAAGAAAGAAATAATGTTAGTATACCTATTATTTTTAAACGTAAAAGAAAGTTTGAATAATGAATAGGTAGATAAAATTTAATATATTCAAGTATAATTAAAAGAAAAAATAAAAGACTAGAAAGGCTAAATAATAGCATTGCATATTGTTTTCTATCATTTATAAAAAGTAAAAAATAATAAATACTAGCTAATAAAAACGCTCCTGCTAAAATGTGTATATAAATAGTGTCTTTTAGTTTAACAGTAACAAGATCTTTGTAATTATCAATATAAATATATATACTACGAGAATCGTTTTTTTCATATAATTGAGACATTCGTAATGCTACTGAGTGATTTCCTAACTCAAGTAAATTATTTGGAATGACAAAGCTTTCGGTAGTTGTTCCGGTTTTTTGAGTACTTGCCTCATTTCCTGGCGTTCCATTTTTGCCAATTAATACACCGTCCCAAAATACTTCATAGGCCCCAAACGCATGAATATTTATACCAATAGTTTTTAATGAGTCTAGAGGTTTAATAATTTTAATAATATTTCTTGCCCAAAATATTTCTTCACCATTTGGAATTGTTTTTTTTTGGCTCCATTTACTGTGGTCAAAATTTTTTGATTTCCAATTAATATCATCTCCTATTTTAAAAGAAATTTCAAATACCTCTTTATAGACTCTACTAGAAGTATCGGCTTGTTTTATATCATATTTACAAGAGGCAAATAATACAATAAAGACAAAGTAAAAATATTTTTTCATCAGATAAATTTCTTACAGTAAAAGTAAATGAAATAAGAATAGATATTGAGTAGTTTACAAATGTTTAGAGCAGTTTGCATAGTTTTTAATCAAAAAATTGACTAAAAATATGAGTTTTGATGAAAAATAAAAACCAAAAAAATATGAAATCACTTATTAATTTACTTAGTTGTTTACTTTTAAGTTTCTCAATGTTTTCTCAAAAAGCACAGAAGATTGGGACAATACAAGGAAAAATTGTTAGTACAACAAATGAATCACTCCCGTATGCATCAGTAGTATTAAAAGATAATAATCAAAAATTCATAGAAGGAACTGTTACTGATGAGAATGGTAATTTTTTTTTCAATAATGTAGCAATAGGTACTTATAATTTAGAAATACAATATATTGGTTTTTTACCCTTTACTACGAATATTTCTATTAGTAAATCAAAAATAAAAATAGATTTAAAATTAATAGAATTAAAAGAAGATGCAGCAAAATTGCAAGAAGTTATTGTACAAGGAGCTACTTCTGAAGTTTCTTTAAAGTTAGGTAAAAAGGTATTTAGGGTAGGGAAGGATTTGAGTTCTAAAAATGGGTCTGCTACCGATGTTTTAGAGAATGTTCCGTCTGTAAACGTAAGCCCAACAGGAGTTGTAAGTTTAAGAGGAAATTCTAATGTTCAAATTATGATTAACGGTCGTAGGTCTGCACTAACACAATCACAAGCGTTAGAACAGTTATCGGCAGATGTTATTGAAAGTGTAGAGGTGGTTACAAATCCATCAGCAAAACATGATGCTTCTGGTTCATCCGGAATTATAAATATTATTTTAAAGAAAAATAAAAAACAGGGTATAAATGGTCAAGTTCGTTTGGTTTCTGGTATTCCGGATGATTTTAGAGCATTAGGTAATATAAATTATAAAGCAAACAAATTCAATTTTTTTACAAATTTTGGAATGCGTTATACTGATTATGAAGGAACCTATACAAAGCAACAAACAAATACAATAAATGGAGTTACTACATTTTTAAAGCAAGATGAAGACGAAAACAGACATGATGATGGTATACTTTATTATATGGGAACTGATTATTCTTTTAACGACAAAAATGCTTTTACAATTGCTTATTATAGAAATGAAACTAAAGATACTGATGTAACATATTTAGATTATGATTTTTCTGATAAAGTAAGCAAAACACAATCATTATTCACCACAGGAAAATCAAAAGAAAAAAGAGATTACAATCAAATAGAAGCAAATTACACAAAGTTATTTGTAATAAAGGGAAAACGTTTTACAGTTGATTTTCAATATGATTTTTGGAATAGTGAAAAGAAATGGAAATTACAAACAGACGAAACACATCCAACAACCAACCCAATATCAACAATTCAAACAAGAGGAACGGGAGAAACGAATGATTTGGCTTTTCAAACGGATTATAAAACACCTTTAAGTAAAACAGCTAATTTAGAAATTGGAGCAAAATTTGAAAGTAGAGACATAAAAAACTATTTTTTAGCAGAAGAATTAGTAAACGGTACTTTTGAAACGATAGAAGATATTGATAATACCTTAGATTATAAAGAAAAAATCACTTCAGGTTATGTACAGTATAATGAGAAAAAAAATAAATTTAGTTATCAATTAGGCTTACGTTTAGAAAGTACCAATGTAATAATTGATGCTTCTGATGTTGAATTAAACTCGAACAGAAAATACACCAATTTATTTCCGTCTGCTACCTTAGGCTATGAATTTAAAGAAAACATGAGTAGTCAATTAAGTTATAGTAAACGTATAAGAAGACCGTCATTATGGTTTTTAAATCCGTTTTATGAATTAAAAGATTTTACAGCTCGATTTACAGGTAATCCTGCTTTAAAGCCATCATATACAGATGCTCTTGAGTTTTCAGTAATGTATAGTAAAAATAAATTAAGATTAAGTCCGTCTGTTTATTATTCTAATTCTACTAATATCATTCAGTTTGAAACATCAAAAAGTGATACAGGTGTTTTTATTCAATCTCCAATTAATTTAGATAAAGAAGAACGTTATGGGATTGAGATATCAGCATCTTATAATCCTTTAAAGTGGTTGCAATTTTCAAGTGATTTTAATGCATATACATATAAACAAAATGGGGTTATTGATGGTGTAAATGCTAATTTTTCTGATGCTACATGGTTTGTGAATTTAACTACCAATATTAAATTAAATTCATCAACAAAAATGCAAACTAGATTGTATTATCAAGGAGAAAGAAGTAATATTCAAATAAAAACTAAACCCATTACAAATTTAAATTTTGGAATTAGTAAAAGTGTTTTAAAAAATAAAGGAAGTATTATATTTAATGCATCTAATATTTTGAATACAAGAACTGATAAACAAAAAATTATAGGGAGTACTTTTAAAATTAATCAAGAAAGAAGTAGAAATGCACAACGGTTTTCATTGAGTTTTGTATATAAATTTAACCAAAAGCCTTCTGATAAAAATAGAAGCGCAAACAGAAGTAATAGAAATTAAAAGTGAATGTTTGAATAATTACTAGACTCATAAAATTAATTTTTATGAGTTTTTTTATTAAAAACTGATAACTATCATAATTCTTTTTTATTAAAGATAGATTATTTTTCTATTTTTGTAGTACTTTAAATCTATAGGTTTGAAAAACATTAGCATCATCATATTAACCTTGCTGCTGCTTGTACCACCAGTACAAGCACATACAGATGCTATTATTTTTAATGATGATAATGTGCCAAAAGTTCATATTAATACTATGGATAAAGCACATTCTGAAAGGCATCATCAAAATGATACCGAAGAAGAGAAAAATACCGAACATCATCATCACTGTATTTCATTAGGTATTTCAAGTGCTATTCTTATATCAGAATTTAAATTTCAATTTGTAAAATATTTTCAAGTAAAAAAGAAAATACATTTTTATAAAATTTTAAATACATCTAATTTTTTAGATGAACTTCTTCAACCTCCGAAGGTTTAATTAATTATAAAACTTCAATTTTTTATTGAAATCAAGGCATCTTTTTTATTAAAAAGATGTCTAATTACACACCTATATTTATAATTAATTAAATCATATTAAAATGATAAAAAAAATAACTTTAACCTTATGTATAGGGTTATTAACAATAAATTTAATCGCTCAAAACTCAATTAAGATACAAGTAATTTCAGATGAAAAAGACCCGTTACCAGGCGCTTCAATACTTATTAAAAATACAACATTAGGTAGTGAAACAGATTTAAACGGAGTAACAATCATAAATAATATTCCAACCGGAAAACAAACATTAATTGTTTCCTTTATTGGTTTTGAAACGGTAACAAAAACAATTCAATTTCCAACGACAGAACAACAAATTATTATTGAACTTCATGAAGATGAAGAGTCGTTAGAGGAAGTTGTAATTCAGTCGACAAGAAGTAAGCGTAGTATTGCTGAAATACCAACACGAATTGAGGTTGTTAGTGCCGAAGAACTTGGCGAAAAAACAATAATGAATTCAGCCAACATTGCCATGGTTTTACGTGAAAGCACAGGAATACAAATGCAACAAACTTCAGCAAATTCAGCAAATCAATCTATTAGAATACAAGGGTTAGATGGTCGATTTACACAGCTTTTAAAAGACGGATTTCCTTTATTTGGTGGTTTTTCAAGTGGATTGAGTATTATGCAAATTCCGCCATTAGATTTAAAACAAGTAGAAATTATAAAAGGAAGTTCGTCAACATTATACGGTGGTGGGGCAATTGCAGGTTTGGTAAATTTAGTATCAAAACAACCAACTGAAACATCAGAAATCAGTTTAATGTTCGACCAAACTTCCCGTAACGGAAGTACTTTAAATGCTTTTTATAGTCAACGATTTAATAAATTTGGAATAACACTATACGGAGCTGCTAATCATCAAAATGCTACGGATGTAAATAATGATCATTTTACAGATATTCCAAAAGTAAGAAGTATCAGTTTTAATCCTTCATTTTTTTATTATCCAAACGAAACAGAACAGTTGCGCTTAACATTAAATGCATCAATCGAAAAAAGAATAGGAGGAGATGTTGATGTTATTAATGATAATATGTCGTCAGATCACAATTTTTATGAAGAAAATAAATCACAACGTTATGCATCGCAAATAACTTATAATAAAGATATTTCTGATAAAAAAACAGTAACACTAAAAAACAGTATAAGTTATTTTAAACGAGTGTTAAGCTTGCCTACGCATCAATTTAAAGGAAATCAAATAGCAACTTTTACAGAAGCAACTTATAATTTATACGATAGCACTTCTGATTGGGTTTTTGGGGGAAATATTAGTACAGAGAACTTTAAAGAAGATGAAGTAACAAATTTGAATCGTAGTTACAATCAATTTTCAATGGGTGGTTTTGCTCAAAACAATTGGAGATTTAATAAAAAAATGACGTTAGAAAGTGGTTTAAGAACCGATTATAATAATAATTACGGAACTTTTTTACTACCTAGATTATCATTATATATTAAATTTAATGATACTTTTTCAAGTAGAATAGGTGGTGGATTAGGTTATAAAATACCAACTATTTTTACTGAAGATGCTGAGCTACGTTCTTATCAAAATGTAATGCCAATAAATGTTACTGATTTTAAAGCTGAGACTTCTATAGGTTTTAATGCTGATGTAAATTATAAAACTAAAATATTAAATAATAATGTATCAATATCATTTAATCAATTGGTTTTTTATACACAGTTAAAAAATTCACTTTTATTAGAAAAAAGCGGAGTTAATTATCAATTTAAAAATGCATCAAGCACGTTAAATAGTTATGGATTAGAGTCTAATTTAAAATTAAAATACAACGATTTTATATTGTTTACTAATTACGCATATAATAATGTGAAATTAAATAATATCCAAAAAGCATTAACACCAACACATAGTATTGGTGGTGTTTTAATGTATGAAGTGCACGATAAATGGCGAATTGGTTATGAAGCATATTATAAAAGCTCACAATTAAGAAATGATTTAACAACAACACCTAATTATTGGACTATGGGGTTTATGGTAATGCGTACTTTTGGAAAAATTAGTTTGTATACAAATTTTGAAAATTTTACAGATACCAAGCAACAAAATTATCAATCAATGGTTAATGCGCCACATAATAACCCAACGTTTACAGATATTTGGGCACCAACTGATGGATTTGTTTTTAATGCAGGAGTTTTAGTAAAACTATAAAAATTAATCACAATCACTTTATAGTATAGAATTGAATTATACAAAAGTGATTGTGATTAATTCTGTATATTTGAAGTTAGAACAAATAAAAAAATGAACAACAACAAACAATTAGAATTACAGTTACCAAAAGGGGGAATTTTATTAGGGGTTTTAGCCGTAGTAGCAATTATAACTTTTACAAAAGCAACAGTAACCATAGGACCTGGAGAAGGAGGAGTTATTTTTGAAACTTTAGGAGATGGTATTAATACCGATAAAACTTATGGAGAAGGTTTTCATATAGTAGCACCTTGGAATAAAATGATTATAAGAAAAGTACGTCAGCAATCAATATCTGACGAAATGAATGTACTTTCTGTAAACGGATTAGAGGTAAAAGTAAACGGAACTATTTGGTACGAACCTGAATTTACTAACTTAGGAATGTTAATTAAAACTAAAGGTGAGGACTATGAACGTGAATTGTTAGATCCGGCAGTTAATGCTGCAGCAAGAAGTGTTGTTGGTCGTTACACACCAGAGCAATTATACTCTAGTAAAAGAGATGTAATTGAACAAGAAATTTTAGATGAAGTAAAATTGATTTTAAAAGATCAGTTTTTAATAGTTAAAAGAGTTTTAGTTGAAGATGTTAAGTTACCAACAACTATTAGAACAGCTATTGAAACCAAGTTAAAACAAGAGCAAGAATCTTTAGAGTATGAATTTAGATTAGCAAAAGCAAAAAAAGAGGCTGAAAGACAAAAAATTGATGCCGAAGGTAAAGCGGTAGCAAATAAAATTTTAAGTGCATCTTTAACTGATAAAATTTTACAAGAAAAAGGGATTGAAGCAACTTTAAAATTATCGGAATCACCAAATAGTAAAGTGGTGTTAATTGGTGCTGGTAAAAGCGGAATGCCTATTATTTTAGGAAATCAATAATATTTAAAATAATTAAGCATAAAAAAGCGAACTCAAATTGAGTTCGCTTTTTTTTATATCAGATTCTTAATTTAATCTCTCCTGCGCTTTCTTCCAAAACCTGCAGATGGATTATCTCCGCTTCTTCTTGGTGATGATGAAGATCTGTTATCATTATTTCTTCTTCTAGAATCGCTTCTATTACCACCATCTCTAGATCCTCTGTCATTTCCGCTACTTCTTCTTTTTCCGCTAAATCCACCTCCGCCATTTCTACGAGGTTTTCTTCCGCCACCGCCACCGCGGTTAGATTTAGTAATTTCAATATTTACAGAACGCCCGCTAAATTCAGGATCGTTACTAGCAAAAGCATCTAAGGTTTCTTTTTCAAAGTTTTTATCTATTTCAAAGAAAGAAAAAGTATCTAAAATATCAATAGCTCCGATTTCAATTTTATCTGCAATTTTTTGATCGTTTATCAATCCGATTAATGAAGCAGGGTTTAATTTATCCTTTCTACCTAAGTTGATAAAGAAACGTGTCATATTTTCATCATTTGATCTACCTCTTGAATTATCTCTAGATGAAGATAAATCGTTTAAGTCGGCAGATTTATTGTAGTATTCTAAGAAAGAATTGAACTCTAACGAAACAAATTTTTGTACCAATTCTTCTCTTGTTAACCCTTCAAGTTTTTCATAAATACTTGGTAAAAATTCTTCAATTTGCTCATTATTCACTTCAATATTTTGAACTTTGTCAATTAAATGCATTAATTGATTTTGGCAAATTTCTTTTCCAGTAGGTACTTTTGTTGGAACAAATTTCTTTTTAATTATTCGTTCAATAGCACGTAACCTACCTTTTTCTTTGTTATTTACTAATACAGCAGATATACCTTTGCTACCAGCTCTACCAGTTCTACCACTACGGTGGTTATAGTTTTCTATCTGATCTGGTAATTTATGGTTAATAACGTGTGTTAAATCGTTAACATCAATTCCACGAGCTGCAACATCAGTTGCCACTAAAATTTGGATTGTCTTTTTACGAAATTTACCCATAACACTATCTCTTTGTGCTTGAGATAAATCTCCATGCAAAGCATCTGCACTATAACCATCTTTAATCAGGTTATTGGCAACTTCTTGTGTTTCTCTTCGTGTTCTACAAAAAATGATTGCGTAAATATCAGTATTTACATCTGCAATTCTTTTTAAGGCTGGGTAACGAGTTCTTTCAGTTACTAAGTAATATTCGTGACTTACGTTATCAGACCCTTGATTTTTTTCTCCTGATGTAATTTCAACAGGATTTGTCATATAGTTTCTAGCAATAGCCTCTACTTCTCTAGGGAAAGTTGCCGAAAATAATAAGGTTTGTTTACTTTCAGGAGTTGCATCTAAAACTTTATCAAGCTCATCTTTAAAGCCCATATTAAGCATTTCATCAGCTTCATCTAAAACCAGCCATTTTACATTCCCTAATTTTAATGCTCTACGATTTATTAAATCTACCGTTCTACCTGGAGTACCAACAACAATTTGAGCACCTCTTTTTAGGCCTCTAATTTGTTCTTCAATATTCGAACCTCCGTATACAGTTACCACTTTTAAGTCTGGTATGTATTTAGAAAATTCTTTAATGTTATTTCCAATTTGTACAGCTAGTTCACGGGTAGGAGATAAGATGATTGCTTGTACATTTTTATCTGAACTATTAATCTGTTCGATAATTGGTAAACTAAAAGCGGCTGTTTTTCCTGTTCCTGTTTGTGCAAATGCTTTTAAATCTTCAGTTGAAGAAATAATTTGTGGAATTGCTTTTTCTTGAATTACAGTAGGTTTTTCGTAACCTAAATCTGTTAATGCTTTGTTGATAGGCTCTTTTAAGCCTAAATCTAAAAATGTTGACATATTATACGTCTGTGTTCTTTTTAGATTCACAGACGCCAGTATCTGTAAACCTGATTCTTATTTTGGACAATAGATTATATGGCTAATAATCTGGTAGTTAATAATCTAAATTTCATTTTATTTCAAAAATAAAATCCCGCAAAGGTATGATAAATTAAATAGATTAAAGAATCTTATTTGTTTTTTTGAAGATTACGAACTTCAAAATTAATGTTTTTTGAAGATAAGCTAGTGTATCCGTTCTTTATAACTCCTTTATTGTCAATTAAAACCACTCGTGGAAACTTGCTTGAAGAAAACTCACAAACAGTACTCTTTTTAGGTAAAGTATACTGGTGTTTAATGGCAATGTTTTTGGTGTACTCATTAGAGTTAGAACACAAATTAATTACTACAAAAGTAATATCAGGATTTTTTTTAATCAAGTAATTAATACGAGAAGCAATCCATTCATCTGAAGTATATTCGTAATCTTTAAATAAAAGCACTGCATTTTTACCTTTAGTTATGTCTAAAATACACTTTTCTTCTCCTTTTGCATTTATAAGATTAAAAGCGGGTAATTTATCAGCTGTATTTAATAATTTAAGATCATTGGCTAAACGTTGTACATTTTTCTTTTGATCAATGTTAGAGTTTAGCTTAAAGAAAGTGAAAAAAGGTTGTGTATTTTCTTTTTGATTTGGATTTTTGAAAAAGCGACGAATTACAGTATTATAAAGTAGCCTATTTTTGATGCTTTCAGAAGTAATATTAACGTCAATACTTTCTAATAAATCTACGGTAAAATTAGGCGATTTCTTATTTTTTAAATAGGCGTCGTTATATACTTTATCAATTATGAAACGATAATAAGGACCAAAGAAAATTAAAGAATCTTTCTTTGAATCTATTTCATTTCTGTAATTAAAATAAGTGTTAGCTAGTGTTTGTGGCTTTTCTTTTTTAAAATTATGAAGTGCATATTGTTCTAAATATGTATACACTGGATATAGAGATGATATATTTAAAATGTTTATAAAATCATCAGAAACATTTTCATTGTTATTTATATAGTTTTCAATATTATTTCGTTTGTTGTTTTTTAAAGAATCAATTTTATTTAAAAAAGCATGTTGTGTAAGGGTATAAAATTGAGCAAAATTCTTTTTATCCTCTTCACTTTGTAAAAAAGATTCAATTAATATATTGTTTCTTGCTGCATTTTTACCACTAAAAACTAAAGACTCGTCAAAATTCCATGTATTTAATCTAAAAAGTAAGCTGTCTTTAGGTTCTAAATATACATATTGATGTTCTGGTCCATGCCCAAAAATATACAATCCTTTTTTTAAATTTTTATAGGTACCTAAAAAACTATTATCTTTTTTTAAATAGATAGTATCATTAAAGTTATAATTATCAGAAAGAGTAACATAGCTAGCTTTTGGATTGATAATTTTACCACCAAAATAAGTAGGTTTTAGGGGTTTAGAGTCATCACATCCAACCAATAATATTAATAGTAAGGGTACTAAGTATTTAGTCATGCTTTAGTTGTTATCTTTTTAAGATATTACATTCAAAAGTAAACATCTCTAGATAATTTAGTTGTTAATTCGTTGTTAAAAGAATTATCAAAAGCCAAATGTAAGATGTTAAATAGTTACTCGCAAATTCTTTTTAAGCAACTATATTTTATACTTTTGCACCGAATTTTAAAAAATTATAAATGTTATCAGTTTCTAATTTATCAGTTCAGTTTGGTAAGAGAGTTTTGTTTGATGAAGTAAACACAAAGTTTACGCAAGGAAATTGCTACGGTATTATCGGAGCAAATGGAGCGGGGAAATCTACTTTTTTAAAGATTTTATCTGGAGTACAAGAACCGACTTCGGGACATGTACATTTAGAACCAGGAAAAAGAATGTCGGTTTTAACCCAAGATCACTATGCTTTTGATGAATATACTGCTTTAGAAGCTGTATTAATGGGTAATAAAGAGTTGCATAAAATAAAATCAGAAATTGATGCTTTGTATGCTGATTATACTGATGAAAATGCAGAAAAGATAGGCGAGTTACAGGTTGTTTTTGAAGAAATGGATGGTTGGAATGCTGATTCATCAGCTGCAACACTATTATCTAATTTAGGAATTAAAGAAGAAGATCATTACACTTTATTAGCCGATTTAGACTCTAAGAAAAAAGTACGTGTCTTATTAGCACAAGCTTTATTTGGAAATCCAGATGTATTAATTATGGATGAGCCTACCAATGATTTAGATTTTGAAACTATTGCTTGGCTTGAAAATTTCTTAGCAAATTTTGACAATACCGTAATTGTTGTATCGCATGACCGTCACTTTTTAGATGCAGTTTGTACACATATTTCTGATATTGATTTTGCTAAAATCAACCATTTTTCAGGTAACTATACTTTTTGGTACGAGTCTAGCCAGCTAGCAGCAAAGCAAAGAGCACAACAAAATAAAAAGGCAGAAGATAAAAAGAAAGAATTAGAAGAATTTATTCGTCGTTTTTCTGCAAATATGGCTAAGTCTAAACAAGCAACTTCTCGTAAAAAGATGATCGACAAGTTAAATGTTGATGAAATTAAACCATCGAGTCGTCGTTACCCTGCAATTATTTTTGATAGAGATAGAGAGGCTGGAGATCAGATTTTAAATATAGAAGGTTTATCAAAAAACTTTGAAGGAAAGCCATTGTTTGCTAATGTAGACATTAATTTAAATAAAGGAGATAAAGTTGCTATAATATCAAAAAACTCAAAAGCAGTAACAGCTTTTTATCAAGTAATTTCAGGTAATGAAAAAGCTGATTCAGGAAAATTTTCTTGGGGTGTTACAACAACACAATCTTATTTGCCAGCAGATAATTCATCTTTTTTTCAAAACGGAGAATTAGATTTGGTAGATTGGTTACGCCAATATGCACAAACAGAAGAAGAAAGAGAGGAAGTGTTTTTAAGAGGGTTTTTAGGTAAAATGATTTTTTCAGGTGAAGAAGCTTTAAAGAAAAGTAATGTGTTATCTGGAGGAGAAAAAGTACGTTGTATGTTGTCGCGTATGATGATGACAAGAGCAAATATTGTTATGTTAGATGAGCCGACAAATCACTTAGATTTAGAATCTATTCAGTCATTAAATAATTCATTAATTAACTTTAAAGGAACGGTATTATTTTCTACTCATGATCATGAGTTTGCGCAAACTGTAGCTAATAGAATTATAGAAATCACACCAAAGGGAGTAATCGACAAATATGCTACTTTTGATGATTATTTAGCTGATCCAAAGGTTAAAGAATTAAGAAATAAAATGTATTCATAATATATTTTACTATATATTTATAAAAAGGAAGTACAATAATTGTACTTCCTTTTTTTATGCTTTTTTTTTGAAGCAGTTTCCCGCTTTTCGCACTCGCTTTTTTTGTTTGAAAAAAACAAAAAAGAGCTCAAACAATTGCTTCAATCGGGGCTAGGCAATGCGTAAACATAAAATAATTTTAGTTTTAAAACCTACATAGAAATTTGTCTGTTCAGAGTTTTTTACAAAAAAGGTATCGAAAACTTATTTATCATCAAAAATTCAAATTCTCAATACAATTTTAATTCCCAGACCTCACAGGTTTTTAAAACCTGTGAGGTCTATTTTTTATAGTAAATTAATAGCCATTTAATTTTTACACTTTTATTTTTATAATTTTTGCTAATAAAATGATACTTTTATCAGTAAAATAAAGAGTGCCTTCTATGAAAAAGATAAATACCCAAACATGAATTTTTTTAAATGAAGTTTAAATAGATTTTAAAGAAAATCAGAATGATTATTTAATTACATTAGAGTTGCTTAGAAAAAACGCTATGAATATACAACAATACATTACTAAAATAAATACGCTTTTTATAACTGGTAATGCCCGAGAACACTCATATAGAGGCGATTTACAAAACCTCATTATGGCAATTTTGCCCGATGTTTTAGTAACCAATGAACCCGCAAGAGTTGCTTGTGGTGCGCCAGATTACGTATTAACACGCAAAAACATTCCAATCGGGTATATTGAAGCTAAAGATATTGGGGTAGATTTAAATAGTAAAACACTAAAAGAACAGTTTAACAGATACAAAGCTGGTTTAACAAATTTAGCGTTTACCGATTATCTAGAATTTCAGTTTTATAGAAATGGTGAATTAACCACAAAAATTGCCATCGCTAAAATTGAAAACGGACAAATTGTTGGAATCCCCGAAAACTTTAAGCAGTTTACACAGCTTATAAAAAACTTTGCACAAACAGTATCGCAAACCATAAAATCGCCAACCGTATTAGCACAAATGATGGCGGGTAAAGCCAAATTAATGGCTAATATTATTGAAAAATCATTAAATAACGATGATTTAAACGAACATCGCTCGAATATAAAATCGCAAATGCTGTCGTTTCAACAAATGTTAATTCATGATATTGATAACAAAGCTTTTGCCGATATTTATGCACAAACAATCGCTTATGGTATGTTTGCTGCAAGATACCACGACCCTACATTAGAAAATTTTTCTAGAACAGAAGCCGCTCAACTAATACCAAAAAGTAACCCTTTTTTACGCAAACTTTTTCAAGATATTGCAGGTTACGATTTAGATGATCGTATTGCGTGGATTGTAGATGAATTGGTAAACATCTTTTTAGCTAGTGATGTTGCCGACATCATGAAAAACTTTGGTAAAAGCACCAAACAAGAAGACCCAGTTGTACATTTTTACGAAACGTTTTTAGGAGAATACAATCCCGCTTTGCGAAAAGCTCGTGGTGTTTGGTACACACCGCAACCTGTGGTTAACTTTATTGTTAGAGCGGTTGACGATGTATTAAAATCAGAATTTAAACTCTCTAAAGGTTTAGCAGATACCAGCAAAACAACCATTAAAGTAAAAACAGATATTGCTAATAAAAACTTTAAAAGCGGTTATAAAGAAGTTGATAAACAAGTACACAAAGTACAAATTTTAGACCCCGCAACTGGTACAGGAACTTTTTTAGCCGAAGTTGTAAAACACATTCACAAAAAATTTAAAGGACAACAAGGAATTTGGAGCAACTATGTTTCTAAAGATTTAATTCCTCGTTTAAATGGCTTTGAATTGTTAATGGCAAGTTATGCAATGGCACACCTAAAAATGGATATGCTACTCACAGAAACTGGCTACAAACCCAAAGACAACCAGCGTTTTAATATATTTTTAACCAATAGTTTAGAAGAAGCTCACAAAGATAGCGGTACGTTATTTAGTAGCTGGTTAGCCGATGAAGCCGACCAAGCAAATGCCATTAAAAGAGATGCCCCTGTAATGTGTATTATTGGAAATCCGCCGTATAGCGGCGAAAGTTCTAATAAAAGCGACTGGATTATGGATTTAATGCAAGATTATAAAAAAGAACCTGGTGGAAAAATTAAATTAAAAGAACGTAATCCGAAATGGATAAATGATGATTATGTAAAATTTATGCGTTTTGGGCAATATTTTATTGAAAAAAATAAAAGCGGTGTTTTAGCTTTTATCAATCCGCATGGTTTTTTAGACAACCCAACTTTTAGAGGAATGCGTTGGAATTTATTAAAGACCTATGATAAAATTTATACCATAGATTTACACGGAAATTATAAGAAAAAAGAAACCTGCCCCGATGGTTCGCCCGACCAAAATGTGTTTGATATTATGCAAGGCGTAGCAATTACGTTTCTTATTAAAACAGGCAATAAAAAAGCCCACGAATTAGGAAAAGTTTTTCATTATGATTTGTTTGGGAAACGTACGAGTAAATACGATTTTTTAAATGATAATAATTTAAAATCAATAAATTTTGTTGAATTACCCAACAAAGCACCCAATTATTTTATGGTGCAAAAAGATTTTCAATCCGAAGAAATTTATAATAAAGGTTTTTCTCTGGGAAATTTGTACAAAGTATATTCAGCTGGTGTAGTTACTTCAAGAGATAAACTAGTAATTGATATTAATAAAAACAACCTAAGTAAAAAAATACAAAAATTTTTCAATTCCGAAATTAACACTATTGTTAATGAAATGGGGGTTAAAGAGAATAAAACTTGGAAAATAAATAAAACTAAAGAATCTTCAATTTTTTCTGAAGAAAATATATATAAATTTTCCTACCGTCCATTTGACAGAAGAGAATTATATTATGATGAAAATTTCATTGAACGATTTAGAGGTGAAGTAATGAAACATATGATGTTTGAAGATAACTTAGCTTTAATGTCTAATAAAAAGATAGAAGTTGGTGATTTTGCTCACTCAATGATTTATAGAGGTGTAACAGAAAGTCATGCTGTTTCCCTTAAAGAAATCAACTATTTATTCCCACTCTATTTATATCCCGAAAAAAAAGATATTGATTTTTCAGAAGATAAAAAAGGAGAAGCAATAGCACGAGTTCCAAATTTAGATAAAAAAATCATCAATAAACTTGCTAAAAAATTAGGTTTAAAATTTACTACAGAAAAAGAACAAACCGCAAAAGCTTTTGCGCCAATTGATGTTTTAGATTATATCTATGCCGTTTTACACTCGCCAAATTATAGAGAAACCTACAAAGAATTTTTAAAGATAGATTTTCCTAGAGTTCCTTTTCCGAAAGATGAAAAAACATTTTGGGACTTGGTAAAATTAGGCGGAGAAATACGCCAAATTCATTTATTAGAAAGCCCCATTGTAGAAGATGCTATTACGCAATATTTAGGCGATGGCGATAATATAATTACCCGAAAATTAACAAAAACCGATATTGGTTATGAAGCCGTAACCGATACACACGGAAAAGTTTGGATAAACGACATTAATTATTTTGATAATGTACCACTAGTTGCTTGGAATTTTTATATTGGTGGTTATCAGCCAGCCCAAAAGTGGTTAAAAGACCGCAAAGGACGAGAATTAGATTACGAAGATATTTTTCATTATAATAAAATTATCGTAGCCTTAACACAAACCAGCAAAATAATGAAAGAAATTGATTTGATTAATTTTATAGAAAAGGACTAAAAAAGCATTTTTATAAAATAATGCAAAACTGAAATAAATTTCTTTTGACAGATTCAATTTTATAGAAAAATAAATTTTATAACTACTTGTTTTGCGTTAGGGATTGAAGCAATTGTTTGAACTCCTTTTTTTGAATTTTCTCAAAAAAAGAGTGAGTGCGTAAAGCCCGACCTTTAGGTAACGCCCAAATTATCTTCAAAATAATCATCAAACAATAAAAAGGCGAACACATACGGTTCGCCTTTTTTATAATAATAATAATATTAAGTAGTTTCTATTTCAAAAAAACTAAAAACATTACCTCCATAGCGTTTATCGTAGCTATGGTTAGGATGTTTTGTTAAATCGGTATGTTTATCATGTTCTATAATTAATACGCCATCTTCGTTTAAAAGTTTACGTTCAAAAACAAGATCAGCTATTTTTAAAAATTTAGACTCTTCAAAATCATAAGGAGGATCTGCAAAAATAACATCCGATTTTAAAGAAGTTTTTTCTAAAAACTTATACACGTCGCTTTTGTAGGTATTAATATCTAAATCAAGCTCTTTAGCTGTTTCATTGATGAATTTTATGCATCCAAAATGAGCATCAACAGCGTGTATTGTTGTTGTACCTCTTGAGGCAAATTCATAACTAATATTTCCTGTACCCGCAAAAAGGTCTAATACAGATATATTATCAAAATAATAATCGTTATTTAAAATATTAAAGAGCGATTCTTTAGCCATATCTGTAGTTGGTCTTACTGGTAATTTTTTTGGAGCAGAAAGTCGTCTGCTTTTATATTTTCCTGAAATAATTCTCATTAGGATACTAAGATAAAGTTAGAATGATTTGAAAACTCTTCACAATCAGTAAAGAAGTTTTTAATAGGTTTAAAGAAATGAACATTACGTACATAGTTGTATGTAATGGAGTAAAGTTCAGATGTTTTTTCAATAGCTCCTATAAGAGTTAATTGAAATTTGTTTGGGTTCATCTGTAATTGTTCTGCTGTAAATAAAATATAATAAATAAAATCTTCCTTTGTTGTAAAATAAAATGAATTGTAAAAAACTAAGTTATTTTGATGACAAACAACAATATCTAATTGATTAGTTGATACGTGTACAAAAAACTGTTTTTCAGAATCTTCTTTTGAATAGTTTAATAATTTATCTATCAAAACAGTTGAGTGATGCTTATATTCAAACTCTCCAAAGTTTTGAAATAAATAATTATTAATATTTACATAAGGAATATATACGGTAGCTGCTGTTTTTGATTTTAATGAATCGTAGGTAATAAAGTCGGTTGCTAACGTTTTAACGGTATATTTTAAGTATGAATCTAAACTGTTTCGATCAAAATATTCATTAGGTACAAGTGTTGCTAAGTTATTTTGATGAATAGCAAAAACAGTAACAAAATCTTGTTGTAAATCTTTATCGTTACCAAAGATTGTTATTATTTTTTCTAATAATAACTCAGGAGTTCTAATAGATTGCTCAAAAGAATATTGGGTAAATAAAAGAAATTCTTTCGTATCAGAATTAGTTATACAAAAAGAAAATCCATCCAAACTAAATTGGATGGATAGATCTTTATTTTTTGCAATAATATTACTGCTTTTTTTAGTCTTTTTTATCAAGAGCTTCATCTTTATCATATGAAGGAGGCCAGTTACCACCTGTAGTAACTTCAGCTAAAGAACCTACAGAAACATAAGCTCCTTTAATTTGATCAGTTTCTAAAGCTTCTAGTTCTTGTTTTACTAAAGAAGTACTTAACCCTTTTAAAATAGATGCTTTTTCTGCTTTAACTTCAAAAACTGGCACAAATAATCCAGTTACTTTTTCAACAGTACCTGTAGCTATTGTAAACTGTTTGTCAGTTCCAGGAACATCAAACATTCCTTTATAATCTTTACCTTCAAAATATTTAGCTACTGGCTCATATCCAATAGTATCAATTTGCTTTTTTGAAACAGTAATAAAAATACCACCACCTCTATCTACTTTTTCCTCAACATTACTTGTTTGAGTTATTGCTAATTGTCCTTTCTCGATAAAAGCAATTAAAGAATCTTTATTATCAGAATAAGTTCTATAAACTTCTTTATATTTTACTTCAGCATCACGAATTAACTTTAAATTCTTAATAACTTTAGCATATCTTACTTGTTTTTCTTTAGCAAATTGAATTGGTTCCATAATACCATTATATATTTTAGAAACTAAAAATGCCGTGGCTACTAATAGTAATATAGAGACTAACCATCTCATTTTCAATGGTACAAATTTAACTATAATTACAGCTAAAAGAATTGCAACAACTACGGCTGCTAAAATCATTAATAATAAATTCATTTTTTTCGTTTTAATAATATGATATTCGCAAATCTACAATTTTTTTTCAATCATAAAAATATTTCTGTATAAATAGATATATCTTTGACATTTATTTAAAATATGATTGAATCTGCACCCGATTTTTACAAAGAAGTACTTAAGTTTTTTCCATATCAACCTACTCAAAAACAAAAAGAATTATTAAATGAGTTAACAAATTTTATATTTAATGATAATAAAGATCTTTTGTTTTTATTAAAAGGGTATGCAGGTACAGGAAAAACCACAACAGTTAGTACGGTGGTTAATAATTTATGGAAAACAGGTAAAAAATCTGTATTATTAGCTCCTACAGGTAGGGCAGCTAAAGTAATTTCTGGCTACTCTAAAAAACAAGCATTTACTATACATAAAAAAATATATTTTCCTAAAAAACAAGGAAATGGAGGAGTAAGTTTTGTAATGCAACCTAATAAACATACAGATACTATTTTTTTAGTAGATGAAGCCTCTATGATATCTGATAGTCGTCAGAACTCAAAATTATTTGAAAACGGTTCTTTATTAGATGATTTAATCTCGTATGTATATTCAGGTAAAAATTGTAAAATTGTTTTTATAGGAGATACAGCACAGTTACCACCTGTAAAATTAACCGTAAGCCCAGCTTTAGAGGCTGATAGGCTTTCCTTTGACTTTAATAAAGAAGTTACAGAAATTGAGTTAGATGAAGTAGTACGTCAACAACAAAATTCAGGAATTCTTGCCAACGCAACCGATTTACGTATACTTATTCAAAGTGATATCGTTGATTTTAAATTTGATGTAAACTACCCTGATATTATTCGGTTAGAAGATGGTTATGATATTCAAGATGCTATAACAATGGCTTATGACGGAGATATGGGCGTAGAAGATACTGCATTTATTGTCCGCTCAAATAAAAGAGCAAATCAATATAATGATCAAATTAGAACAAAGGTTAGAGGGCAAGAAAATGAAATTTCTACAGGTGATTATGTAATGGTTGTTAAAAACAATTATTTTTGGTTAAAAGACTCCTCATCCGCAGGTTTTATAGCTAATGGAGATATTTGTGAGATAATGCGAATTAATACTATTAAAGATTTATACGGATTTAAATTTGCAGAGGTTGAAGTACGTATGATTGATTATCCAGATATGAAACCTTTTGAAACTGTGCTTTTATTAGATACGCTTTCGAGTGAAACTCCTTCTTTAAATTATGAAGAATCTAATAAATTATATGAAGCTGTAAAGGAAGATTTTGCTGATGAAAAATCGAAATATAAACAGTTTTTAGGAGTAAAAAAGAATAAATATTTTAATGCTTTACAGGTAAAGTTTTCTTACGCTATGACATGTCATAAATCACAAGGAGGGCAATGGAATACTGTTTTTATAGAACAACCTTATTTACCAGAAGGACCAAGCGTAGAGTACCTGCGTTGGTTGTACACTGCAGTTACAAGAGCACAAAATAAATTGTATTTAATAGGTTTCAAAGACGATTGTTTTTTAGATTAAATAATGTTAGTGTTTTGTTAATTTAATAAAACCTTGGTCTAAAAAAAGTACATTTGTTTGTTACAAAATTTAAAATTACATCAACTAAATAATTAAAAATGTATAAAAAAGCACTTTTAAGTTTATCTTTTTTATTGATATCAATATCAATATTTGCACAAAAACCTGATAAATTAAGTTCTAATCAGATTTTTGAGAAAATTCAAAAATTAAACTTTCTAGGTTCTGCGTTATACATTGCAGCGCATCCTGATGATGAAAACACACGTTTAATTGCTTATTTAGCAAATCATGAAAAAGCAAGAACAGGTTATTTATCATTAACTCGTGGTGATGGAGGACAAAATTTAATTGGCTCAGAAATGCGCGAATTATTAGGCGTAATAAGAACACAAGAGTTACTAGCAGCCAGAAGGGTAGACGGAGGTGAACAACGTTTTTCTAGAGCAAATGATTTTGGTTATTCTAAACACCCTGATGAGACGTTAAAAATTTGGAATAAAGAACAAGTATTGGCCGATGTAGTTTGGGCTATTAGAACTTTTAAGCCAGATGTAATTATAAATCGTTTTAACCATAGAACACCAGGTACAACGCATGGGCATCATACATCATCAGCAATGTTAAGTGTAGAAGCTTTTGATTTAGCAAATGATAAAACAAAGTATACAAATCAACTTAAAAACACAAGCATTTGGCAACCAAAACGATTATTTTTTAATACCTCTTGGTGGTTTTACGGTAGTCAAGAAAAATTTAAAAAAGCGGACAAGAGTAGTATGTTAAGTTTTGATATCGGAACTTATTATCCGTTAAAAGGTGTATCAAATAATGAATTGGCTTCGATGGCAAGTAGCCAGCATTTATGTCAGGGCTTTGGGCGTTTAACAACACGTGGAAGTCAAACAGAATATGTTGAATTTTTAAAAGGTGATTTTCCGAAAGATAAGAAAGACATTTTTTCAGGAATCAATACCACATGGAATAGAGTAGTAGGAGGTGGAGAAATTGGAGCTATTTTATATAAAATTGAACAAAATTTTGATTTTGTAAATCCAGCAAAACATTTACCAGAATTAATGAAAGCTTATAAATTAGTTCAGAATTTAAAAGACGAACACTGGAAGAGAATAAAAACTAAAGAACTTAAACAAATTATAAAAGCTTGTGCAGGGTTGTATTTAGAAGCTTCGGCAACTTCATCTAGCACAATACCAAATAGTAATTTTGATGTTAATTTTGAGGTTTTAAACAGAAGTAAACAAGTAATTGAACTAGCATCTATTAAAATATTACCTAGTAAAAAAACGATTTTAAAAGAATTAGATTTAGCACCAAATTCTAAACAAAACTTTAAAGAAAGTATTGCAATTAAAAACGTAGATTATTCGTCACCTTATTGGTTAACAGAACCTTGGGGATTAGGAATGTATACCGTTAAAAATCAGGTTTTAATAGGTAATCCAGAAAGTTCACGACCAATTAATATACAATATAATTTAATAATAGGAAATACATCAATTTCATATACAATATCTGTTGTACATCGATTTTCTAAAAGAGATAAAGGAGAAATATACGAGCCGTTTGAAGTGTTACCAAAAGTAACGACTAAATTAAAAAGTAAAATCATTATTTTTTCTGATGATATGTCGCAAAAAGTATCATTAGAAGTTCGCTCTGGAGATAAAAATGTAAGCGGAACCGTTGCTTTACAAGTTCCTAACGGATGGGAAGTATCTCCTAAAACAGCAAATTTTAATATCAAACAAAAGGGGGATAAACAAGTTGTAGATTTTAAAGTTACACCCTCTAAAAATCAATCTAAAGGAGTTTTAAAAGCAGTTGCAACGATTGATGATAAAACGTACGATAAAGAATTGGTAGAAATTAACTACAATCATATACCTAAACAATCAATTTTATTGCCATCACAAGCAAAGTTAGTTCGTTTAGATATTAAGAAAAAAGGTGAGAAGGTTGCTTATATTCAAGGATCAGGTGACGCTATTCCAGAAAGCTTACGTCAAATAGGATATAATGTAATAGAAATAAATCCTAAAGATATCAACGATAAAAATTTACATGAATTTGATGCTGTAGTTGTAGGAATTCGTGCATACAATACTTTACCAGAATTACAATTTAAACAAAAACACTTGTTAGCTTATGTAAAAAATGGTGGAAATATGATTGTACAATATAATACAAATAGAAGAGTAAATGTAAAAGCACCATTTGAATTAAAATTATCGAGAGATAGAGTTACAGATGAAAATGCAAAAGTTTCTTTATTAGCTAAAGAACATCCAATTTTAAATTATCCTAATAAAATTTCAGCAACAGATTTTAATGGTTGGGTACAAGAGCGTGGGTTGTATTTTCCGAATCAATGGAGTAAAGAATATACCCCGATTTTATCAATGAGTGATAAAGGAGAGTCAGCCAAAAAAGGAAGTTTGTTAGTTGCTAAATATGGTAAGGGTAACTATATATATACAGGTTTAAGTTTTTTTAGAGAACTACCAGCTGGTGTTTCTGGAGCTTATAAATTATTTGCAAATATGTTATCGGTAGGTAAAAAAGACAATAGTAAAAAAGAAGTAAAACTTTAGCAGAAAGCCTAAGTTACAAAAAGTAAATTCTCGAAAACAATATAGTTTTCGAGAGTTTTATCTATAAAAATCAGCTTAGATAAGATTAATACAATTAGTTCACCTAAGTTTATATTTTATTATTGATGATAAATAAAGACTTATGATTTGTTTTTTAGTTAGTATAAATTATAGTAGAAAAAAATTGCAAAATAAAACAGTTTGGCAAAATGTAAAAAATGACCGAAGAATTAGATAATTTATTAATTGAATTAAAAAATGAGGACTCTAAACTCATTGAGATTGGAAAAGATTTAATAGAAGTGAATGGAATGACGGAATTTACTTTTTATTGTCATTCAATTTTAAATCGGACAATTAATTTAAATCGAGGTTACATAACATTGGTCAATGATAATAATTACATTGCAGCAGCTCCATTAGTAAGACTAAATTTAGATAGTCTTTTGAGATTATTTGCTTCTACACAATCGGAATTTGACGTTAATACCTTTGCAAAAAAAGTTAGAAAAGGTGATGTAATTAGAAAAATGAAATATTACAAAAATCACAAAGAGAGATTAAGAGATGCTAAACTTGTAGAACTTTTAAAAGAAATCAAAGGATTTAAATGGACTGAACAAATCTATGATGCAGGTAGCGGATACGTTCATCTAAGCAATCAACACTTTTATTCATCTGTCAAAATTGTTGGCCCTGATACGGTAGAAAGTGGAATAAGAAAAACAGATGAATATGTTTCCGAAAAAGAGAAAATTGCCGGAACTTATTATATGCGACAATCTTCAAAAGGAATAAGAATTTTTATTGGCGATTGGATTGAAGAAAGAAAAAAAACTTTGCCTAACACCGTATAAACTTTATTGCTGATTTTGGCTCATTTCCGAAATTCCTTCGGAATTTCGCCGTTCGTGTTTTATTTAGTAAATCCACTGCTTAAACAAAGCTTATATAAATATGATAAAAATAATGTTTTTTAATAAGGGGTTTAAAATTACTTTAATATTTTATTAAGATTGGCTTTGTATAATTTCCCGATAGGCACAATATAATTTTCAACATGAATTCTATTGCCTTCAATACGATTTATATGCTTTTTTGCAACAGCAAATGATTTATGTACTTGAAGAAAATCATTATCAGAAAATAATTCTAAAGTAGTAGATATCTTTTCGCGAATAGTTATGGTATCTTTAAAAGTAATAACTTTCGTGTAATTACCAGAAGCTTCTATAAATAATATAGTACTTAAATCAACTTGAATATGACTGTTGTTTTGTTTTAAAAAAACATATTTTTTAGTAGTCTTAACATCTTCAGTACTTTTATTTTTTATAGAAGATGTAATTTTATTTACTGCGCTTAAAAAACGTTCAAAACTAAATGGTTTTAATAAATAATCAACAACATTTAATTCAAATCCTTCAATAGCAAACTCACTATAAGCAGTAGTTACAATAACTTTTGGAGGATTTTTAAGTGTTTTAAGAAACTCAAAACCTTTTAATTTTGGCATGTTTAAATCTAAAAAAATCAAGTCTATTTCATGCTTGTTTAAATAGTCTAATGCTTCTATGGCGTCATAACAATCGGCTTTAAACTCTAAATTAGGTAACATATCACAATAACCTTTTATAATATCGTGCGCAATATGTTCATCGTCTATAATTAGGTATTTAATCATAATTTGTTAATATTTAGTTTTGCCTTATAGGTGTTATCAGAACTGCTGGTAGTTAATTTATGGTTTTTAGGATACACCAATTCTAATCTACGTTTTAGGTTGTTTAAACCTATTCCTGCTTCATGATTATTTTGAGAAGTATCAAAATTGTTTTCTATTTCAAAATTCACTTCATTATTTTGAGCAATTAAATTTATATGAACATACGCATTTTCTCTAAGATTTTCAACACCATGTTTAAACGCATTTTCTAAAAGAATAATGAAAAGTAAAGGCATTATTTCATAGTCATCTTTGCTTGTTTTAATATTAAACTGTATATCAATAACTTTATGATAACGCATTTTATGAAGCTCAATATAGTTTTTTAAGTAAGTAATTTCTTCTGATAATAAAACAGTTTCTTTATCACCTTCATAAATACTATAGCGCATCATGTCAGAAAGTTTTAAAATGAGTTGCTGCGCTTTTTTGGAGTCTTTATCAACTAAACCATACAGGTTATTTAACATATTAAAAAAGAAATGTGGATTTACCTGACTTTTTAAATGCAATAATTCAGTTTTTGCTTTTTCGTGCTTTAAACGAATAATTGTTCTTATCTGTTTAAAAATCCAATAAACTATAGTAATGAATACAAGTATAAAGTACAATGCAATGAATTCTACCAACCCTTCAGATTTACCGAAGGTATCATTAAATACAACAATAATTACTCCTATAGCAGCAAGTACTATTTTATATATTCGCGCAATGTTTTTCTTTTTTTTATCTGATATTTTTAACTTCATCCGCCAATATTAAATAAATAAATCTTCGCCAACAAATAAGTTGATAAACGACTTCATTTTAGTGATAAACTAACGTTATGTTTTCTTTTTAAGAAAAACAAGTCGTTTATCCCTAATAAATCTATTTGTATCCCTAGCTTTTTTACAAACTTCTAAAAGCTGATAAGTTTGTGGTAATCAATTAAAAAAACAATAATATGAAACTGGTTATTGACAATATATCAAAAACTTACGCTAATGGTGTTAAAGCATTGCAAAATATTTCACTAGAAATTCCAACAGGAATGTTCGGTTTATTAGGCCCAAATGGTGCAGGAAAATCTACTTTAATGCGAACTATCGCAACTTTACAAGAAGCGGATTCAGGATCTATTACTCTTGGAGATATTGATGTGTTAAAACAAAAAAATGAATTAAGACAAGTATTAGGTTATTTGCCACAACAATTTGGTTTGTATCCAAAAATCTCAGCCGAAGTACTATTGAATCATTTTGCAGTATTAAAAGGAATTACACATAAAGGGGAGCGTAATGATTTGGTAAATGCATTATTACATAAAACCAATTTATATGATGTAAGGAAACAAAATTTAAAAGGCTTTTCTGGCGGAATGAAACAGCGTTTTGGTATTGCGCAAGCTTTGTTAAACGATCCGAAATTACTAATTGTTGATGAACCAACCGCAGGATTAGATCCTGTAGAACGTAACCGATTTTATAATGTTTTAAGTGAATTAGGAGAAAAAACCGCAGTTATTTTATCAACGCATATTGTGGATGATGTTAAAGAGCTTTGTACAAATATGGCAATTATCAATAAAGGACAAGTGTGCTTGCAAGGTAATCCTATACAAATACTTGAAGATTTAAAAGGTAAAGTTTATAAAAAAACAATTGATAAGCAAGAGTTAAACGGTTACAAACAAAACTACCAAGTAATCAGTGAGAAGTTATTTTTAGGAAAACCAACCATTCATGTTTTAAGTGATACCAATCCTGGAGATGGATTTACGTTAATTAATGCAGAGTTAGAAGATGTGTATTTCTCTGAAATTTTTAATAATACAAACGCTAAATCTAACTAATTATGTGGTACAATATTTTTAAGTTCGAATTACAATATCGTTTAAAACGACCTGATACCTATGTGTTTTTCTTATTTCTTTTGCTGTTCTCTATTGTTGGTGTAGACTTTATTTTTCAAGGCTCTGATATGGGACTCATGAAAAAAAACTCACCACTAGTGGTTGCAAAAACAATGGGAGCTATTACAGGTTTGTTTATGATTTTAGCTTCTATGATTATGGGAGTTTCTGTGCTAAGAGATTTTGAATATAATATCGAATCTTTAATGTTTACAACACCAATCAACAAAAAAAGTTATTTATTAGGAAGGTTTTTAGGATCGTTTACAGCGTTGTTTTTTGCCTTTACAGGAATTTTATTTGGAATGATGCTAGGTGAATTAATGCCTTGGCACAATCCTGATGAATTGTTAGCCTTCAATGCCTTGGTATATATAAAAACATTTTTTATAATCACTTTGCCAACCTTATTTTTTGGAGCAGCTTTATTTTTTGTTTCTGGTGCTTTAACTAGAAACTTAGTAGTTGTGTACACGCAAGGTATTTTTGTGTTTGTAATTTTTATGCTTACCAAAGCCATTACTAATGATTTTTGGCAAGCTATTTTAGATCCATTTTCATTAACTACAATGAGTTTTGCTACTGAATCTTGGTCTGCTGTAGATAAAATAACACAAAGCGTCCCTATTTTTAGTGTACTTCTTTATAATAAACTGTTTTGGGTATCTCTTGGAGTTCTATCACTAATTTATGGTTATAAAAAATTCAATTTTAGTGTAGTTAAAGAAAAGAAAGCTAAGAAAAATCAGGCTAAAAAATTAATTACTGTAAAAGCAAATACAGCAAGTGATATTGTTATTCCTCAAGCTAAAAAAGAGTATGGTTTGTTATCAAAATGGAATCAGTTAAAACAGTTTGTGTGGTTTTATTTTATTAGTATTTTTAAACAATCATCATTTTGGGGAATTGTTATTTGTGGTATGATTATCATTCTTATCAATTCAGTAAACTTAGGTACAGTTTATGGGGTAGATAGTTTTCCAACAACCTATTTTATTGTAGAAGAACTAAAAGAAACCTCAATGTATTTCTTTATTATTTTATTGGTGTTTTATTCAGGAGAATTAGTTTGGAAAGAACGAAATGTAAAATTAAATTTAATTTACGATGCCACACCAATGTCTAGTTTTATAAAATTATTGGGTAAGTATATTGGATTAAATTTAATTTATATAGTATTGATGCTTACGTTAATTGTATCAGGAATTATTTTTCAAACACTAAATGGTTATTTCAAGTTTGAATTTCAAGTGTATTTTTCTGGTTTTTTCCTAGAGATTTTACCATTTTTAGCCTTATACACTTGTATTGCATTTTTTATACAATCGATTGTAAATAATAAATTTATAGGTTTTATGCTGGTTATTGTACTCTTTATAGCCAATGTAGCTATGGGATTATTAGGATACAATCACGATTTATATTTATTTGGAGGTAGCTCTTTAGGAACGTATTCAGATATGAATGGTTATGGTCATTTGTTAACGCCATATCTAATAATAAAATCATATTGGTTTTTATTTGCCTTGTTGTTATTAATTATTGGCTCATTAGTAATTGTAAGAGGTACAGAAACTAATTTGTTAAAAAGAATAAAAGCTAGTAAATACAGGTTAAGCAAGCCACTTTTTAAATTAGCAAGTATTGTTTTAATCGCATTTTTAACTCTTGGAAGTTTTATTTTTTATAATACGAATATTATAAATACCTATTGGACGAATGCTGAAGCAACTGAATTTAGAGTTGCCTACGAAAAAGAATTGAAGCAATTTGAATATATTCCTCAACCAAAAATTATTGATGTTAACTTACAATTAGAACTTTATTCTGCTACGCAAGATTATACTGTAGAAGGTTATTATATACTAAAAAACACCAATAAAGTTGATATTTCGTCTGTTCATATTCAAAAACTTTTAGAAAAGAATATTACGTTAGATAGCGTTTCTTTTGAGGGTGGATTTACAACTAATAACCAATACAAAAAGTTTGATTACTCAATTTTTAAATTGAATACAACTTTAAAACCAGGGGATTCGGTAAAAATGTATTTTAAGCAGAGTTTTACCACAAAGGGTTTTGAATCAGGAAAAGGAAACGTAAACATCAATAAAAATGGAACTTTCTTTAATAATTCAGATTTACCAACCATTGGGTATACTAAAAAACACGAACTTAATGATGCTGATAAACGCAAAGAGTATAATTTGCCAGTTCGTTTTAATAGAGCTGAAAGAGAAGATGTTAACGAACTTGTAAATGCAAGAAATGGTAGTGATTCTGATGGGATTAATTTTGAAATGATTATTGGTACATCAAAAGAGCAAACTGCTTTGGTTCCTGGAAATTTATTAAAAAAATGGTCAGAGAACAATCGTAATTACTATCATTACAAGATGGATATTCCTATGATTAATTTTTACGCTATAGTTTCAGCAATTTATGAAGTAAAAAAAGAAACATGGTTTTCAGAACAAGATTCTATTTCTAAACCTGTTAATCTTGAAATATACTATCATAAAGAACATGATTATAATATTGATAGGATGATGATGTCTATGAAAGCATCTTTAAGTTATTACAGTAAACATTTCAGCCCATATCAATATCAACATTTGCGCATTATGGAGTTTCCGCGATTTTCAAAATTTGCCCAATCATTCCCAGGTACCATTCCGTTTTCAGAATCTATTGGTTTTGTGTTAGATATTGATGATAAAAAAGATGTAGACATGGCATTTTATGTTACTGCACATGAAATTGCGCATCAATGGTTTGCAATGCAAATAGAAGCAGCAAATGTAAAAGGACAGTATTTTATTTTAGAAACCTTGTCGCAATATGCAGCGATGATGGTGCTAAAACAGGAATATTCTGAAGAAAAATTGCTTCAGTTTTTAGAGGTTCAAAAAGAAGATTATAAAGACGGACAAAATAGAGAATCGCTTAACGAACCATCACTTGCTTTAGTAGAAAATCAAGACTATGTGTATTATGCAAAAGGCGCTATTAATATGTATAAATTTCAAAAAGCAATAGGAGAGAAGCAGGTTAACAAAGCATTAAAACGTTTTCTTGAAGATTGGAATACTATTGATGGTAAGCTAAAAATGAAAACTAATAGATATGCAACAAGTAATGATTTACTAAAGTATTTTAGAGCGGTTACACCAGCAGCACAGCAACAATTAATTACTAATTTGTTTGAGAAAGTAGAGCCTATAGAATTAAGATAAAAAACAACAAAAATGAAAACAAGATTTTATAATTTTTTAAGCAAACCTTACGCAGTAGCTACAATAATGCTTATTGCACCATTATTTGGGTTTATAGACCGAAACTTTACTTTTTTCTTTCCGCTAGGTATTGTTTTCTTAATTTTAAAGAGAAGTAAATTTGATTGGTCAAAATTTGGAATTGGACAAAAACTAACAGGAAAAACCATTTTAACGAGTTTTATTTTTGCTAGTATTCTGTTTGCTGTATTCACCTTTTTAATAGACCCAATACTTATAAGTTGGTTTGGTAATTATGATCTGTCGTCTATAAATGATATCAGAGGAGACTTCTTCGCCTATCTTATTTTAATGGTTATCGTATGGATATTTGCTGCCTTTGGAGAGGAATTAATATTTCGTGGATACTATATGAAAGGTTTGGCGGAGTTGTTTGGGAATAACGATAAAACATGGTTATTCTCTGCACTAATTACCTCACTTTACTTTGGGATATCGCATGCATATCAAGGATTAATTGGAGTGGTATCAGTATTTTTATGGTCTTTTGCTATTTCAATACTTTTTAACAAAAACAGAAATAATTTACTTTTATTGGTATTAATTCACGGAATTTATGATACCATAGGAATTACATTGATCTATTTAAATATAGATAAAACTATTACTGATTTTATGCAGCAATTGTTTTAATTTTTATTATAGTCATATTAAATATTAATAATGTTATTTAGAAAACATATAATAAATCCTTACAAAACTGTGTTTTTAGGTTCGTAAGGATTTATTTAAGTAAAAAATAAAACTTTCTGTTAAAGAGTATTAAGATTAGATTTCTTTATTGTAATATTTCCTCAAACGTTAAAAAAACAATCAAATTTACTTTCGTAATTCAATTAAACAACACACGTTTCACATTTACCTTGAATTAATAACTGAGTAATTATAACCTGTCTGTTTGGTATTTTAGGCATTATAACATTTGTAGGAATACAATCTACCTTTCCACAATCTAAACATTGAAAATGCGGATGAATATCATTATGTTTATTTGCCGAACACCCCATACATTTTGCATACCATTTCAATCCGTTTTTACCAAGAAAAGAATGTAAAACACCATCATTTTCAAGCTTGTCTAATACTCGATAAATAGTTGTTTTATTAAATTTAAAATCAAGATTTTCTAATATTTTTTTTACAGAAATAGCGGCAGAGCTATTATTAAACTCATTAAGTATTGCCTCAACAGACTTTGTTTTTCTAATAATTCCCATAACACAAATATAATGCAACTAAGTTGCAATAACAAATAAAAAATCTATATTTGCAACTTAGTTGCATTAAGTGAAATTTACAATATGAATTTAACATTACAAAAGCCAGATAATGTAGGTGTATTAGCAAGTACATTATGTATGCTGCATTGCGTAATTAGTCCATTTATTTTTATTGCACAAAGTTGCTCTACAACTTGTTGTGAGGCTACGCCTTTGTGGTGGAGGTGGATAGATTATTTTTTTTTGGCTCTCTCATTTTTAGCTATTCGTCGTTCAGTACAGGTTAGTACAAACAATTATATAAAAGTTGGTTTATGGTTAAGTTGGGCTGTATTATTGATAGTAATTATTAATGAAAGTATAGAGTTAGTTCATCTACCTGAAATTTATAAATATATAGCTGCTCTTACACTTGTAGCATTGCATTTATATAATCAAAAAAAATGCCAATGTAAAACCGATAAATGTTGTACAAATTATGAATAAAAAACAAATAGAATTAGTTGGAGATAATCACATATATTAAAGCATACAAACACCTTTAAGTACAAATGCTTTTAAAAAAACTGATGATGAAAAAATAAAAAATATAGCTTATCATTTTAAAATGATAATGGAAGAAATCGGGCTTGATTTAACAGATGATAGTTTATCAGGTACTCCATATCGTGTTGCAAAAATGTATATTAAAGAATTGTTTTATGGGTTAAACCCAGCCAATAAACCAAAGATTTCAACATTTGAAAACAAGTATGGTTATAAAAAAATGCTTGTAGAGCAAAATATCACTATAGATTCTGCTTGTGAACATCACTTTTTACCGATAATTGGTCATGCACATGTAGCATATGTAGCAAAAGATAAAGTAATTGGTTTATCAAAAATTAATCGCTTAGTAGATTATTATGCTCGACGTCCACAAGTTCAAGAAAGATTAGTTCTTCAAATCTTAAACGATTTACAAACGGTTTTAGATACCAAAGATGTAATTATTATGGTTACTGCCAAACATTTATGTGTTTCATCAAGAGGTATAAAAGATCAAAGTAGTTTTACAACTACATTAGAGTATGGTGGTTGTTTTAATAACACTGAAAAAAGAAATGAATTTTTAAAAATAATAAGTAAACAAAAACTATAAACAATGATAACTAAAGAACAAGTAGAAGCAGTACAAAAGAATTGGGGAAATGGAGTAGTAAAAATTGGTACTCTTAAAGAGCAAAGAGAAAGCTGTGAAAAATTTACCAGTGAGTTTTTAGATTCAAATTATGCTTTCGAAACAGGAGCGGTATCTTTTAAGCCTACAAAATGCGAAATAGAACAATTTAGACCTACTAAACCTGAGGCAACATCTTATTTTATTGCAGGAGAAAATCGTGTTTGTAAAGAAGATAAAGGGTTTGCAATACAGCCTTGGACAAAAGTTAGATTTGAAAACTCTAACCTAATTTTAGAAGAAAAACGTGCTATCGCAATGGGTAATTATTTTTTTACTGATTTAGGGGGTAATGAAGCAAAGGTTGAATACACTTTTGGATATAAGTTAGTAAATGATACCCTAAAAATTGATGTACATCATTCTTCTTTTCCTTATACTCAAAATTCATAAAACAAATGCAAAAATGCTTTTTTCTTATTTGCCCTACTGATTATATAGAAAATGCTATTAACAAAACGTTTAGGTCTCAAAATTATTTTTACACCTCATTAGGCAATTCTTTTATTTATGACGACAAAACAATGAAGTATATAAAAAAAATTGTTGAAAAACATAACATTCAAAAGCTTTGCTTTGTACTTTCTATTGATAATAAGATTGTTTTAGATGCCTTATGGAAAGGTAATTTTTCTAAAATAGGAGCATTAAATCGTTTTCAAAATGAAATAAGAAAAGAAAAAGAACTATCAAAAAAAATATTTAAAAGCAGTAATAATCAATTTGCAATATTATCCTATTTTTTAAATAAGAAAATAAAGGATTTTAAATTACATTTAAATACAGTAGCTCAGCATTCGATAAATATAGAGGCTAAAGTTTATTACAGAAATCAAAATAGGTTCTCAAGTATATATTCAGATTTAGTATGCTTACAACAATATCATTTCAATTAAAAACAGTTGTAAATTATCATATTACCAATATACTTTTTTAAGTATAAATTAAACTATTAATAAAAACATTAATGTTTAATGATCCAATTACTACAGTTTATTGTGTGTTCAAAAATTTCTGGAATATTTTACATAATTGTAGATATAGTCATATCTACAGTTATGTGTAATTAGTCTAAAAAACGGCTATACATAAATTACTATATATTTGTACTATAATGTTCTGCGTTATGTAACTTGAGCTTTGGTTAAAAGCTTTTTTACCATCTAATTTTCTTTATTTTTTTCTTCTAAAATGTTTCTTTAAAAATGTAATGGAATACGCTTTGCCCGAAGCGACGATAGGAGTGAAGCGGTAATGTGTATGAAATGGATTTAGTAATTCAATTTAGTTTTTTAACCATAAAGGCTTTATAAAAATTAATAAATTAAGAATTTCTTAAGCAATTAAAAAGATTAAATAATACGTTTATTGGTTAATATTTAATAAATTTGTAACTAATGAAGATTTTTTTTAATAAAATAACGTCCTTTCTAATGGCAATAGTAGTATTATTTTCTACTATGTCATTTACCATAAGTAGTCATTTCTGTGGTGATACTGTTGTGGATGTTAGTTATTTTAGTAAAGCTTCATCTTGTGGAATAGAAATGAAGCAAGACCTGAATAATAAAGATTGTTCTATAACTAAAAAGAACTGTTGTAAAGACGTTACACAACTTATCGAGGGACAAGATAACTTAAAGAAGTCTGCATTTGATAACTTGTCGTACGACCAACAACTTTTTGTAGCAACATTTTACTATTCGTATATTAATTTATTTGAAGGATTACACAACAAAGTAATTCCTTTTAAGAACTACGCACCACCACTCGTCGTCAAAGATATTCACGTTCTCGACGAAGTATATTTAATCTGATTTTAGAATATTAGACCAATTATATCCATTGTTATTTCAACGGATATATTGCTGTACAAGGTATTTAACATATCAAAGTCTAATTATTTAAAATCATTTTTTTATGCTCAATAAAAGCATCAAATTTTTAATAGAAAATAAACTTATTGCCGTTTTATTACTCGTCTTATTTATAGGCTGGGGAGTTGTAAACGCACCTTTTAATTGGAATACAGGCTTTTTACCAAATGCACCCGTGGCGGTAGATGCTATCCCAGATATTGGCGAAAACCAACAAATTGTATTTACAAAATGGGACGGACGTTCACCACAAAACATAGAAGACCAAATAACCTATCCGTTAACCACGTCGTTGTTAGGCATACCAGGCGTAAAAACCATTCGTAGTTCCTCGATGTTTGGGTTTTCGAGCATCTATATAATTTTTGAAGAAGACGTCGAATTTTACTGGAGTCGTTCACGTATTCTCGAAAAACTCAACTCGTTACCAAGTGGCTTATTACCAGAGAGCGTTAATCCAACTTTAGGACCCGATGCCACAGGTTTAGGACAAGTTTATTGGTACACATTAGAGGGCAGAGATAAAGACGGAAACGTAACTGGCGGTTGGGATTTACACGAACTACGAAGCATACAAGATTACTATGTAAAATACGCCTTATCGTCGGCAGGTGGTGTGTCTGAAGTAGCATCAATTGGTGGATATGTTCAAGAATATCAAATTGACGTAAACCCTGAATTAATGCGTCAATATAATATCAATCTGCAACAGGTTGTAAAAGCTGTAAAACAAAGCAACCAAGACATCGGAGCGCAAACCATAGAAATTAATCAAGTAGAATATTTGGTGCGTGGTTTAGGTTATATCACATTTATAAAAGATATCGAAAATGCAGTAGTTTCATCAGCAAATTACACGCCAATTAAAATACAAGACATCGCCAAAGTATCGCTCGGCGCAAAAACTCGTAGAGGAATTTTAGACAAAGAGGGCGCAGAAGTTGTAGGCGGTGTTGTGGTCGCACGTTATGGTGCAAATCCGTTAGAGGTTATCAATAATTCCAAAGAAAAAATTAAAGAATTAAGCGCAGGATTACCCTCAAAAGTGTTGGCAGATGGCACAACATCACAATTAACCATTGTACCGTTTTACGACCGTTCTGAACTTATTCAAGAAACATTAGGCACACTCAACGAAGCACTTACATTAGAAATACTCATTACCATTTTAGTAATTATTGTAATGGTGTATAATTTACGTGCATCCATTTTAATTTCGAGCTTGTTGCCTGTGGCGGTTTTAATGGTATTTATCGCAATGAAAACCTTTGGAATTGATGCCAATATCGTAGCCTTATCAGGAATTGCAATCGCAATCGGAACAATGGTAGATGTAGGCGTAATTCTATCAGAAAACATCTTAAATCATTTAGAAAAAAAAGAAAATAATTTACCAATCAATACCGTAGTTTACAATGCTACTGCCGAAGTTTCAGGCGCTATTGTTACCGCAGTAATGACCACTATAATTAGCTTTTTACCAGTATTTACAATGGTTGGCGCAGAAGGTAAATTATTTAGTCCGTTGGCTTTTACCAAAACCTTTGCACTAATTATGGCATTGGTGGTGGCGTTGTTTTTAATTCCGCCATTTGCAACTATCATTTTTAAACGAAGAAGTATTACCAAAAACCTATCGTACATCATCAATACTGCATTAATTGGTTTGGGTGTTGTTTCTATTGTCTTCGGAAATTGGTTAGGAATACTCTTAATCGCTTTCGGTATCACAGGCATTTTAAAACTACAACAAAAAGTTTCCGACAAACAAGTAAACCTCATTAATATAGTTATTGCATCAGTAGCTATTGTGTTTTTATTGGCTGAATATTGGCGACCATTAGGCGTAGGCAAAAGTTTATTGCTAAACCTGTTGTTTGTGGCTATTACCTGTTTCGGGTTGTTAGGCGCATTCTCTTTATTACGAAAATATTATGCGCAAATTTTACAATGGGCATTAGCAAACAAAATGCTCTTTTTGGCAATTCCAACAACGATTACCATTCTCGGATTTTTAATTTTCAAAAACACAGGCAAAGAATTTATGCCGTCTTTAAACGAAGGCTCGTTTTTACTAATGCCAACCTCAATGCCACATTCGGGTGTTGAAGAAAACAAACGTGTTTTACAGCAGTTGGATATGGGTGTTGCCAATATTCCAGAAATAAAAACAGTAGTTGGTAAAGCAGGACGAACAGAATCGGCTTTAGACCCTGCGCCACTTTCAATGTATGAAAATGTAATTATTTACAAGCCTGAATATGCACTTAATAACCACGGCGAACGTCAACGTTATCAAGTAAATAAAGACGGATTATTTGTGTTGAAAAACGGCAAAACAGTAGCCAATCCAAATTCTACTGATGCGACTTCTAAAATTATTTTTTCAGATGTTTCTACCGATGAATTAATTGAAGATAACGACGGCGAGTTTTACCGAAATTGGCGACCTAACATAAAATCTACCGACGATATTTGGAACGAAATCGTTAAGGCAACTAAAATACCAGGTGTTACATCAGCTCCAAAATTACAACCTATCGAAACCCGATTGGTAATGCTACAAACAGGAATGCGTGCGCCAATGGGTATCAAAGTAAAAGGACAAAATTTAAAAGAAATTGAAGCCTTTGGTGTGCAATTAGAAAGTATTTTAAAAACAGTTACAGGTGTTAAAAAAGAAGCCGTTTTTGCAGATAGAATCGTAGGAAAACCATATCTGTTAATCGACATCGACAGAGAAAAAATAGCACGTTACGGTCTTTCAATTCAAGAGGTGCAAGATGTTTTAAAAGTTGCTGTTGGTGGTATGCCTTTAACTCAAACCGTCGAGGGACGAGAGCGGTACGGCGTACGTGTTCGTTATCCAAGAGAACTACGCACCACACCAACCGATTTAGAACAAATTTATGTGCCAATAAACAAAGGAAACTCTGTGCCATTAAGTGAGTTGGCAACCATTCGTTACGAACAAGGCGCACAAGTAATTAAAAGTGAAGACACCTTTCTAATTGGCTACGTGTTACTTGATAGACTTAACGATTTTGCCGAAGTAACCGTAGTTGAAAATGCGCAAGAAGCTATTCAGCAAAAAATAGAAAGTGGCGAATTAGTTGTACCAAAAGGTATTAATTTTCAATTTACAGGAACATACGAAAATCAGATACGAGCCGAAAAAACCTTATCGGTGGTTGTGCCATTGGCATTGCTTATCATTTTCATCATTTTATATTTTCAGTTCCGTTCAACAACCACTTCTTTAATGGTGTTTACGGCAATTATTGTCGCCTTTGCAGGCGGATTTATAATGATGTGGCTTTACGGACAATCGTGGTTTTTAAACTTTAGTTTTTTTGGGCAAAACATTCGAGAGTTGTTCCAAATGCACCCAATTAATTTAAGTGTGGCGGTTTGGGTAGGTTTTATTGCCTTGTTTGGTATTGCCACCGACGACGGCGTAGTAATGGCAACCTATTTAAAACAAACTTTTGCCAAAAACGAACCAACAACAAAAGCCGATATACGAAAATCGGTTGTAGAAGCTGGCGAAAAACGTATCAGACCGTGTTTAATGACAACGGCAACAACCGTATTGGCATTACTGCCTGTACTCACATCCACAGGACGAGGAAGCGATATTATGATACCAATGGCAATACCTGCCTTTGGTGGTATGATTATCGACGTTACATCCTATTTTTTACTGCCTATATTGTATAGTTTACGAGAAGAATTTTTATTAAAAAGAAAGACAATAAATGAAAACTAAAAACATATTATCCTTATTATTCATTCTTGTGTTTAGTGGATTTTCTTATGCACAAGAATTACAATCGCTTATTGATGAAGCCTTGGCAAATAATCCAAAAATTAAACAGTTTGAATTGCAATACAAACGTGTTTCAGAAAAAGTAAACGAAGTAAATACCTTACCCAATACCAACATTGCCGTAGGTTATTTTGTAAGCGAACCCGAAACGCGAACAGGCGCACAACGATTTAAAGTTTCAATAAACCAAATGTTGCCTTGGTTTGGTACAATTAGTTCGAGAGAAGATTATGTGAGTTCGTTAGCCGATGCCAAGTTTGAAGATATTACCATTGCTAAACGACAATTAATTGCATCGGTATCAACTTCGTATTACAACTTGTACGCAAATAAGGCTAAACAGCAGGTTTTAACCGAAAATATCAACTTGCTAAAAACATACGAAACTATGGCGTTAACGTCGGTTGAAGTTGGCAAAGCATCAGCCGTAGATGTGTTGCGTTTACAAATGCGACAAAACGATTTAAACCAATCTAAAGCCATTTTACAACAACAGTTTTTAGCCGAACAAACAGCCTTTAACAAACTATTAAATAGAGATAAAAACACAGCGGTAAATGTGGTTTCAGAATTAGAAATTCCGTTGGATGACAGCACGATAAATACAGATAGTTTACAATTTCATCCTGAATTAATAAAGTACGATAAGTTGTATCAATCAGTTGAAAAATATGAATTATTAAACCAAAAAGAAAGTAGTCCAATGATAGGTTTCGGGTTAGATTATGTTAACGTTACCCAACGTCCTGATATGAATTTTAACGATAACGGAAAAGATATTGTAATGCCAATGGTATCGTTTTCTATTCCAATTTTCAATAAAAAATATAAGTCGAAAACCAAACAAAACGAAATTCAGCAAGAAGAATTTAACAGTCAAAAACAAGAGCGATTTAACAGGTTAGAAACCTTGTTAGATAAAGCAATTAAAGAGCGTACATCGGCAAGAATACGCAAAAACACACAAAGCAAAAACTTGAAACAAGCTAAAAATGCTGAAACCATTCTTGTTAAAAGCTACGAAACAGGCACAATTGATTTTAACGATGTTCTCGATATTCAAGAATTGCAGTTAAAATTTCAATTAAACCAAATTAAGGCGGTGCAAAATTATTATGTACAAAGCACCATTATTAACTATTTAACGAATTAAAATGACACATACTCTATTCATAAAAAATATGGTTTGCAATCGTTGTAAAACGGCAATACTTAAATTATTGAACGAAGCTAGTTTTGTGGTAGAGACTATTCAGCTAGGAAAAATAACTGTAAAGCAGAATCCAATCAATGACTATATCAGGCTTGAAAATAATTTGAATGAATTGGGATTTGAGTTAATTAAAGATACTGAGCAAATTTTAATAGAGAAGATTAAGGTAAGCCTTATTAAACACTTAAAAAACAATTCAACAAATTTCTCTCTTGCTAACCTTGAAAATGAAATAGGTAGAAGTTATTCTATTTTAAGTAAAAAGTTTAGCAAGTCAGAAGGTATCACAATAGAAAGGTATTTCATCAATTTAAAAATTGAGAAAGTAAAAGAATTGATTCAATTACAAGAACACAATTTTTCAGAAATAGCATATAATCTTAATTATCAAAATAGTAGTCATTTAGCAAAACAGTTTAAGCAAGTAACAGGAATGTCGATGACCGCGTATAAAAATAATGAAGATTGGAATAGAAAATCATTAGACATAATTGTATAAAATATAACCAATATTATAAAAATTATAGTTGAAATTGAAAAGTAGTTTCGTGATTTAACTTTAAAACATAAAAAAATGAAACACACATATAAAATTGACGGAATGACTTGCGGAAGCTGTAAAGCTAACGTAGAAAAAAGTTTAGATAGTTTAGATAACGTTACCGATGTAAAGGTAAATCTTGAAAATAAAGAAGCTGAAATAACTATGAGTAAGCATATTGGTTTATCAGATTTACAAAATGTATTGAAAGAAAAATACACCATTTCTGAAAAACTACCTGTTAAAAAGGTAACTACAAACACCATTTCGGACTTTGAAATGGCACAAGAAAAAAGCAAATTCGAGCAATTAAAACCCTTGTTTTTAATCTTATTATATATTACAGTAGCAAGTATATTGTTACACTATAAAAATTGGAGTTGGCGTGAGTTTATGCTCGATTTTATGGGCTTATTTTATATCATATTCAGTTTTTTTAAAATGTTAGATTTAAAAGGTTTTCCAGATAGTTTTAGAATGTACGACCCGTTAGCAAAACGAGTGCCTGTATATGCCAAAATTTATCCATTTATAGAAACTATTTTAGGGTTGATGTTTTTAATGCGATTTGAAATTAACATTGCACTAATTATAACCATTTTCATATTGGGAATAACTACCGTGGGTGTAACCAAAACATTACTTGATAAGAAGGCAATTCGTTGTGCGTGTTTAGGTACAGCTTTAAAACTACCAATGACCGAAGCAACTTTTATAGAAAACGCTATTATGTTAGTAATGGCTGTATTAATGTTAATCTTTTAAAAAATGAAAAAATACATCATATACATTATAATTTTAATGGTAGGATTAATTTTTGGAAAACTATTCTTTGGTAATTCATCAGATAACGAAACAAACCACAATCATCAAGCCGAAAGTAACTTATCGCAAAAATGGACATGTTCAATGCACCCACAAATTATGCAACCCGAAGAAGGCGATTGTCCAATTTGTGGTATGGATTTAATTCCTGCCGAAGCTGATGCAGACGGTTTATCGCCTAATCAATTTAAACTTACAAAAAACGCAATGGCGTTGGCAAACGTACAAACTACTATTATTGGTAATGCTAAAGCTAATGCGGATAATGGAATAACCTTATCAGGCAAAATTGCCGAAAACGAAGAAGCCAACGCAGTACAAGTAAGTTATTTTGCAGGACGATTAGAACGTTTAAACATCAGTTTTACAGGCGAAAGCGTTAGAAAAGGACAACTTTTAGCCACTATTTATTCGCCCGAATTGGTTAAAGCACAACAAGAACTACTAACCGCTTCTACTTTAAAAGAAACGCAACCTGCATTATATAAAGCGGTGCGTAATAAGTTAAAATTATGGAAGCTATCAGATAACCAAATCAATCAAATTGAAAGTTCTAAAAAAGTAAAAGAAAACTTTCCTGTGTACGCTATTGTATCAGGAACAGTTTCAGAAAAATTAGTAGAACAAGGCGATTATATAAAACAAGGGCAACCCTTATTAAAAATTGCCAATTTGAATACGGTTTGGGCAAATTTTGATGTGTATGAAAATCAAATCAGTAATTTTAAAGTTGGGCAAGCTATTGCCATTACTACCAATGCCTATCCTAACGAAGTTTTTAATGCTGAAATTTCGTTTATCAATCCTGTTTTAAATCCGCAAACACGTACCGTAACTGTTCGAACGGTTTTAAACAATCGAAAAGAACTCTTTAAACCCGAAATGTTTGTAACAGGAAAAGTAGATGCCACAGTAAAAGAAACCAAAGCACAATTATTGATACCTGCATCGGCTGTTTTATGGACAGGAAAACGCTCAATAGTATATGTAAAACCAGATATCAACAATCCTATTTTTGAAATGAGAGAAATAATATTAGGTAACAAATTAGGCGATAATTATGAAGTAAAAAATGGCTTACAATCAGACGACGAAGTGGTAACCAATGGTGTATTTACTATTGATGCATCGGCACAATTACAAGGAAAAAAGTCGATGATGAACCATAAAAAAGAAATGAGTGAACAGTTTGAAGTGGGCAAAAAATTCACATCGCAATTACAAACTGCCTACGATGCGTACATCAAACTAAAAGATAACCTTATAAAATCGGATGCAGAATTAGCAAAAAATAGTGCATCAACTTTACATAAGGCATTACAAAATATCAATATGAAATTGCTAACCACTAACGAAGCTCACAAGCAATGGATGCCGTTAATTAAAACACTAAAATCAAGTAGTAATGCCATTACCAATTCCGACGATATTAAAGTGCAACGAAATCAATTTAAAATACTTTCAGAGCATTTTATTATGGCTGTACAATCGTTCGGAATTAACGAGGTTAGCTACAAGCAATATTGCCCAATGGCAGATAGCGACAAAGGTGCATATTGGTTAAGTAAAGAAAAACAAGTATTAAATCCGTATTTCGGCGATATGATGCTGAAATGTGGCGAAGTAAAACAAGAAATAAATAATAATTAAGTTTTTAAAAAATGAAGAGAGTAATTTTAAGTATAGCAGTTATAGCTACCATCGCATTAGTAAGCTGTAAAAACGAAGCTAAAAAAGAGACTAATAAAACAGAGCAAACAACAACTAATAAAGTAACTTCTACTGAAACAACATTTGGTGTACGAGGTAATTGCGGTATGTGTAAAAACACTATTGAAAAAACTGTTAATAGTATTGACGGTGTGAAATCGGCAGAGTGGGATAAGTTAAGGAAACAGGTAAAAGTTTCTTTTGACGGTTCGCAAACTAATTTGGATGCCATACATAGTTCAATCGCTGGTTCAGGTTATGATACTGATAAAAAAACAGCAAGTGAAGAAATCTATAATAGTTTACCAGGGTGTTGTCAGTATGATAGAGAAATGGCTATGAGCTTAAAAGGTGATGTTAAGCCAGATGAAAATTCTAGTCATTAATCAAAAAAGTTACATAATTAAATTAGAGTTGGATATACTTGAATTCAACTCTAAATTTAGTTAGTGATATAATAGGAGGGAAGTAATAATTTTTTTGTTGGATATTAAAGATATTAGTTTACTAAGTAGTTTTTCTAATTGGAGATAATACTAACAAATGTAATTTCAGAGTTTAGTAAGAAATTAATTAAATGATATGATTTATAAACTAAAACACTAACCCTTTACATTATGTTAAATAGAAATTAGAATTAAAGAAAACGGCCTCAGAAGATTTTGGTTAAAACAATAAGTGAAATGAGCTTCCATATTTTAGATTATTAGCAATAAATACTGTTGATTTAACTATGTTTAATGTTTATTTAAAAGAAAGTTAACGAGTTAAAATCTATTCTAAAATATAGCGAATGAACCGTAATTGTTTCCAAAGTATTCTGAAGCCTTGATTTTTTGTTTCTTTTGTATCAAGACAAAAGATAGCGCAAAATGATAGAACGCTTAATTGGAACTAGAATTTAAGCTAGTGTACAGAAATTATCTCGTCAGAGTAATTTTGTACTGTTGCGCATAGTTAAACGAAAAGCTTCTGAAAAAAATACAACGTATATTTATTCAAATACGAGAATTTCAATGAAAACTAAATGTGAGCTTTTATGCGGTTGCAAGCGTTGGAAAATTGTATTTAGAATTTAAAGCTTTTTTTCAGCTTTTAATTTTAAAAAACAATACGAGTGATTTTGGTAAGAGGCAATTTTACATAATGTCTAATTATAGTTACAAATGTCTAGTTCGAATGTTTATTGAGAATCGTTTATTTCAAAAATGCTGAACCATTGCACAGAATATCAAATTCTCACAAATGCCAAAAAACGAATGTTTAATAACCCAAGTAATACAGCTTATATAGAAACGAGAATATTCTGGGGTATTTAACATAATGTCTAATTATAGCTTACAAAACCAATGTTTATAGTAAAACGTGAATATCATATAATTTGTACTATAATTAATATTATGTAAAATAGATGTTTTTTAAATACTATCTAAATAAACTATAAAAAGAAAGTACATTTGTATGATGCAAAGAAAAGAAAAACAATCTAAATTAGAATTCATAGCTTTAATGGCATCATTA
>CALLBA010000005.1:0-177510 GCA_938002045.1 Tenacibaculum soleae | reverse complement strand
ACTGACAATGTATACAAGCCACTTTCAAGATATGAATTTACTGAAAAATCATCTTCCGTTGCACCCGATATAGCTACACCTCCTTTATTCCATTGATAATTTAACATTGCAATTTGATCTGTTGTTAAATCATATTCTTGATCATCTTCACCAATTGCCTTTACTCCTACTATACTTAATGTTGTTGTTGCTGTATTACATTCCTCATAATCTGTTGCTGTTCTTACAACCACATCGAACGATTTTACACCAATTAGTTCATACTCATCAGAATCAACTACAATATTACATGAACCAGAAGAACTTTTAGTTACTCTTGCAAAGTACACTCCTTTTTCTGTGGCATTTGTACATAATTGAGTTCTTGCTGCCAAGGGGTTTGTATCTTTATACCATTGAATGGTTGCTGAAGAAGCATCATGAGTTATACAGAGTTCACGGGTTTCTCCAGGCAAATAAATTGTTTTTAAATTACCAGATGTATTTACATTAAAATCTGCCGATGTTGTTTGCTTTAACTCTACGTTATCTGAAACTGTTTGACAGCTTCCTGTATCTATTTCTAAATGATACGTTCCTAATTGCCCTGCTGTAGGTGTGGTATAGGTTGCCGAATTTGAAGATTGTACTAACGTATTATTAAAATACCAATCATAAGTAAACGAAGCGTCTGTTACATTCGCCTCAAAAGTATGCGATTCATCTCCACATATTTGAACAGTTAACGGACCTTTTATTTGTGTGTCTGATTCATTAAAAACAACAACATCTATTAAGGTTGACTCTTTAAAACCACAAGCTCCGTAATCAATTTTAACTTGGTAGTTACCTGTTTCAGAAACCTCAAACACAGGTTCAGTAGTGGTTGTTATTAAGTCATTATCTTTATACCATTGATACTGTCCATTTTGAGTTGTATTTAAAGTTAACTCAGCTGTACCTCCTTCACACAACACCACATTTTCAAAATTATTCAAAATAAAAGTGCCGTTAATCATTTTATATGCTTCAAAAGCATCTGATTCTGGGCTTGTCATAGCAGGTGAAGAAGCGACTAATCTAATTTTATAATTAGTCCCAAAAGTATCATTAGGCAACTGAAAAGACCTATCAAAAGTAAAAGAAGAATTTTCTGTAGTTACTGTACCTACATTTGTTGGAACTCCCCAAGTACCGTCTGCAGCAGATAATTCAATCGTAAATTCATTATCTGAAGGAAAACTTGTGGCAGCGTATTTAAACCTCACCGTAAAATCGGTAGTAGCACCATCATCACATGCCGAAGAAAACTGTAACTCAGGCTTCAACAGCGTTTGCGACATTAAATTGGCACTAACACAAAAGAGGAATATTCCTAAAAGTCTTAGTATACTCTTAGTATTTTTCTTCATTAATTATGGGGATTTTAAGAAACATCAAATGTATACTTTTTATACAACAAATAAAATCTAATATATAAATTCTATCTTAAATACACAAACAAAGCACCAAACAAACACATAATACACTGAAAAACAATACGCTAAATAACAAGTTTCTCTTTTAAAAAGAGGGAATAATTATTTATTTTTACCTTAACAAAACAACAGTTTCTAACGTATATTTGTATTTCATAAATTTTATAACCTATGACTTCAAAAATTATTATTGCTATTGACGGATTTTCATCAACAGGAAAAAGCACTATTGCTAAACAATTAGCTAAAGAACTTGGGTATATTTATGTTGATACTGGCGCAATGTACAGGGCTGTTACCTTATATGCTATGCAACAAAATTTTATTTCTGATGCACATTTTAACTCTGATGATTTAATTAAAGATTTACAAAATATTTCTCTTTCTTTTATTTTTAATAATAACTTAGGTTTTGCAGAAGCTTTTTTAAACAACACCAATGTTGAAAAAGCAATTAGAACTATTGAAGTTTCTAGATTGGTAAGTAAAGTTGCTACAATTTCAGAAGTCCGTAAAAAACTAGTACAAGAACAACAAGAAATGGGTAAAAGCAAAGGTATTGTTATGGATGGTCGCGATATTGGAACCGTTGTTTTTCCTGATGCTGAATTAAAATTATTTATGACAGCTTCAGCAGACAAACGTGCTACACGCCGTTATAAAGAATTGCTAGATCGTGGTGATGATGTAAATTACGAAGAAATTTTACACAATGTTCAAGAACGTGACAGAATTGACTCGACTAGAGAGGATTCTCCTTTAACCCAAGCAAATGATGCGATAGAATTTGATAATTCTGACATGGGACTTAAAGAGCAATTTGAACGCATTATGAGTTTGGTTAAGATGCGTTTAAATTAAATTCTTATTTATATAAAAAAATCAGCTATTATTAAATAATAGCTGATTTTTTTTATCTTTTTATCAAGTACACTTTACTCTACTCTTCTTCAAATTTAGAATTTTCTGAATACGTGCGCCATTTTGCCAAACACGCCTTAATATCAGCAGGAATTTCAGTATTAAATTGCATAAACTCCCCTGTTGTAGGATGCGTAAAACCTAATGTTTTTGCATGCAATGCTTGTCTTGGCAAGGTTTTAAAACAGTTTTGTACAAATTGCTTATACTTTGTAAACGTTGTTCCTTTTAAAATAGCATCTCCCCCATAACGTTCGTCATTAAAAAGTGTATGCCCTATGTGTTTAAAATGTGCTCTAATTTGATGGGTTCTTCCAGTTTCTAACTTACATTGCACCAAAGTTACATACGTTAAACGCTCTAAAACTTTGTAATGCGTAACTGCATGTTTACCATGATTGCCTTCAGTAAAAACATCCATTTGCAAACGGTTTTTAAAGCTACGTCCAATATGGCCCTCAATAGTTCCAGTATCCTCCTTTACATCGCCCCATACTAACGCATAATATAATCGCTCGGTAGTTCTATCAAAAAATTGTTTTGATAAATGCGCCATTGCAAATTCGGTTTTTGCAACCACTAACAAACCACTGGTATCCTTATCAATACGATGTACTAACCCTGGACGTTCATTAGAGTTTGTTGGTAAATTTTCAATATGATAAATTAATCCATTAACCAAGGTTCCTGAGTAATTTCCATGTCCTGGATGCACTACTATTCCTGCTGGTTTATTTACCACAATTACTGCATCATCCTCGTATACAATATCCAAAGGAAGCTCTTCAGCTACTAATAAATTTTCAGCTGGCGGGTATGCTAAAACCACACGAACAACATCTTTTGGCTTTACTTTATGATTTGGCTTTACTATTTGATCGTTCACCAAAACATTACCAGCCTTAGCCGCTTGTTGAATTTTACTTCGTGTTGAATTTTCAATAAAATTCATTAAAAATTTATCTACCCTTAATGGCTCCTGTCCATCGGTTGCAACAAACCTGTGATGCTCGTATAAATCATCATTTTCGGCTGCTAAATTTACATCTTCCTGCATAAATCAGTTATATTTTATTACCTTTTACCGTCTCCTAAAACAAGATTAATCGTTGTTTTTTTTGGTAATTTTGTTCCTGGCTCAATTATCTTTCCGTTATATTTCAAACCTCTTACTACATTTTTACCTATATCTCTTACCCAAGTAATCTTTTTTCCGATGATAAAACCTTGAGATTGTAAATGTGTTGTTGCTTGTCTTTTTGTTCTTCCATTTAAATCAGGCACCTCAATATCTCTATATTTAGACGGATTTAAAGTTAAATACAACTTTCGTTTTTCTTTTACAAAATCACCTACAGCTGGGTCTTGTTCTATCACCGATTTTTTTGGATATTCAGGATTATAAGTTGCACTATCAATTATAATAAAATCTAAATTAAGTTCATCTAACTTATTTTCAACTTCTGCTAACGACATTTTATGCAAATTAGGCACCTGTATTTTTTGGTCATGATTTGTTGTTACTCCCAACCACCATTGTAGTGTAAAAACAAATAACAACAGCGATATAACCGCAATCCCTATTTGAATTAAAAATGTTTTACTCTTTATAAATTGAAATAAACCTTTAAGGTTTCCTATAAAATTATTCATATCCTTTTTTTGTAAGCTGGCGCAAATTTACAGTAAAAAAATTACTATTTTTAATTCATGAACTCTTAAACGAGTTTTTTTGGTAAGTTTGTATAAACTTAGGCAATCAATTTTATAAAATTAATAAATCAAAAGTATTTAAAGTGAAAAAAAACATAGCTATAATTATGGGAGGTTATTCCTCTGAAGTTGAAATCTCCTTAAAAAGCGGTGCCGTGGTTTATAAGCATCTTAACAAGCAAAAATATACTGCTTATAAAATTTATATTTTAAAAAACAAATGGGTTTTAGTTGATGACAACAATGATGAATTCCCTATAAACAAACATGATTTTTCTGCAGATGTAAATGGAAAAAAAATAACTTTCGATTGTGTTTTTAATGCCATTCATGGTGCACCAGGCGAAAACGGAACTATTTTAGCTTATTTTGATTTAATTGGATTAAAACATACTTCTGCTCCTTTTTATCAAATGGCACTAACATTTAATAAACGTGACACCTTAAGTGTTGTTAAACAATACGGTATTGCCACTGCAAACTCAATATATTTAAATCAAGGAGATGCTATAAATATTGATAAGATTATTACCAAAGTAGGCTTACCCTGTTTTGTAAAGCCTAACAACGCTGGCTCTAGTTTTGGAATATCAAAAGTAAACACCAAGCAAGAATTAATACCTGCTTTAGAAATAGCCTATAAAGAGGATTCTGAAATTTTAATTGAAAGTTTTTTAGATGGAATTGAAGTTTCTGTAGGAGTAATTAACTACAAAAATAAAATTACCGTTTTACCAATTACTGAAATTGTTTCAGAAAATGATTTTTTTGACTACGAGGCAAAGTACGAAGGAAAATCACAAGAAATTACGCCAGCCCGCTTAACCGAATTACAAGAGAAAAAAGTTGGTGAAACTGCCAAACGTATATATCAAATTTTAAACATGAGTGGTTTTTCACGTTCTGAATTTATTTTCGTAAACAACGAGCCACATTTTTTAGAAATGAATACTGTTCCTGGTTTAACTGAAGCTAGTATTTTGCCACAACAAGCTAATTGCGCAGGTATTTCATTAACCGAATTATTTGGCAACGCAGTTGAAACGGCCTTAAAAGAAACCAAATGAAAAATACTACCATAGATATTAATGAAGCTACGATTAAAAATTTTGTAGCATCAATACGACCTGAAGATATTGAAATTAGAAAACAATTAGATTTTGGGTATTCTTTTAATAAAAATATCGCTATTCTTTATGAAATTAGACCTAACTGGATTAACCCAGAAGAAAAAAACCATATCGAGTTTGCTAAAATTAGATTTTATAAATCTAAATTAGAATGGAACTTATATTGGATGCGCGCTAATGAAAAATGGGAACTGTATAAACCTTTTCCAAAATCGACACATTTAGATGAAATTATTCAAATAATTAAAAAAGATAAAAATGGTTGCTTTTTTGGTTAATCACAACCAAAAAATATCTTTTAAACACATATTTTATGAAAAAAGCTATTTTCCCAGGGTCTTTTGACCCTATTACTTTAGGACATGTAGATATTATTGAACGTGGTGTTACTTTGTTTGAAGAACTCGTAATTGCTATTGGTGTAAACTCTGATAAAAAATACATGTTTTCTTTAGAAGAACGCAAACGTTTTATTGAAGAAACTTTTAAACACCAACCAAAAATTAAAGTCGTTACCTACTCTGGTTTAACCGTAAATTTTTGTAAAGAAGAAAACGCGCAGTTTATTTTAAGAGGTCTTAGAAACCCGGCTGATTTTGAATTTGAAAAAGCTATCGCGCATACCAACCGTAAACTATCTGAAATAGAAACTGTTTTTTTATTAACCTCGTCTGGTAAAAGCTATATTTCATCATCTATTGTACGTGATGTTATTAGAAATGATGGTGATTACACTGGTTTAGTACCTGATGCTGTTAAAATTTAAAACTCTTTTATCTTGAAAAAACTTCTATTTATTTCATTATTAATTTGCTTCGGATGTAAACAAAATATTGAAAAAAAAACATATAATTTTACCACCTTATTTGAAACATCAAACGGAACCGAAACTCCTGAATACAAAGATGTAATTTCTTTTTATCAAAAATTAGCTACTAATTACCCAGAAGTTTCACTCTTTGAAATGGGAAAAACTGATTCAGGAGAACCACTACATTTAGTAGTTTTTAATGCTGATGGAAAAATTGATTTAAAAAAATTAAAAGACTCTTCGAAAAACAGAATTTTAATCAACAACGGAATTCATCCAGGAGAATCAGACGGAATTGATGCCTCTATGTTACTTTTACGCGATATTGTTCAAAATGATTCACTAAAAAAAACATATCAAAATTCTTTAATTTGTGTGATTCCCGTTTACAATATTGGAGGAGCTTTAAATAGAAATTCGCATACACGAGCCAATCAAAATGGCCCAAAAGAATATGGCTTTAGAGGAAATGCTCGAAATTACGATTTAAACCGTGATTTTATAAAGCAAGACACTAAAAATGCCGCTGCTTTTACTGAAATTTTTCACAACATAAACCCTGATGTTTTTATTGATAATCACGTAAGTAATGGTGCTGATTACCAATATGCAATTACCCACTTGTTTACACAGCACAATAAACTGGGTGGAAAATTAGGCCAATTTTTAGAAACAGAAATGCGTCCTTACATCGAAAATTCTTTAGCAAAAAAACAAATTCCCATTACACCTTATGTTAATGTATGGGGAAATACTCCTGAAAAAGGATGGTCGCAATTTTATGACTCACCCAGATATTCAACAGGCTACACAACATTATTCAACACTTTAGGTTTAATGGTAGAAACTCACATGTTAAAACCCTATAAAACACGTGTAATACAAACCTATGAATTATTGTTTTCGACTTTAGATTTTACAGAACAAAAATCATCAGAAATAAAATTGCTTCGTAAAAATGCAGTTGCTAAAATTATTAACAACAAAACTTACCCAATTAGCTTTAAAGCTGATAAAGAAAAAGCTAGCACAATTAACTTTAAAGGCTATGAAGGCACTTATATCCCTAGTAAGGTAACCGCTGGGAAACGCTTATTTTACGATAAATCTAAACCATACAATAAAACAATTTCTTATTACAATAATTTTAAAACAATAAAGGAAATAAATATTCCTGAAGCCTATATACTACAAAAAGGTTGGCATAGAATAACTCAAAGACTTATTGATAATAAAATTAAGTTTACTACTTTTAAAAAAGACACTACTTTAATAGTAGAAACTCAACACATCAATAGTTTTAACACAAAAAAAGCGGCTTATGAAGGACATTATTTACATCATAATACAACTGTTAAAACAACAACAAAAACAATTTATTTTAAAAAAGGAGATATTTATATTCCTACAAAACAAAATGGAATTCGATATATTATTGAAACTTTAGAAGCCGAAGCGACCGATTCATTTTTTAACTGGAACTTTTTTGATACTATTTTACAACAAAAAGAAGGGTTTTCAGCCTATGTATTTGAAGATGTTGCTGCTCAATTCTTAAAAGATAACCCAATCATAAAAAAAGAATTTGACCACAAAATAAAAACAGATAAAAAGTTTGCAAAAAACACCCACGCACAATTATATTTTATTTATAAAAAAACACCTCATTACGAAAAATCACATATGAAATTGCCTATCTATAAAAAATATTAGTTAGTATTTAAACTTTTATGGATACTACTTAATTTCAATTTTATATTTTTGTTATACTTTATATGAACAATCTTTCTCAAAAATCTGTTTGTGAACAAAAAAATTTCGAAAAAATTTTTAACAAACATTCACAAATCTTAAGAAACTACATTTACTATAAATGTGGGAACATGCAGCAAGCTGAAGATTTAGTGCAAGAAGCATTTATAAAACTTTGGGACAACTGTGATAAAGTAATATTTGAAAAAGCCAAATCGTTTTTATATACAGTTGCAAACAATCGTTTTTTAAACGAAATAGCTCACAAAAAAGTGGTTTTAGAACATTATCGCAAAAATATTTATCTAGATAAAACCAATGAAACACCTCAGTTTATTTTAGAAGAAAAAGAATTTCATCAAAAACTAAAAAAAACAATTGCTGATCTACCAGAAAAACAACGAGAAGTTTTTCTTTTAAGTAGAATTGACAAAAAAAAATATACTGAAATAGCCGAAATAACAGGAATATCAGTAAAAGCAGTAGAAAAAAGAATGAGCAAAGCCTTACTCATATTAAAAGAACAAATTGGTAAAATTTAACAATACACATTAATAAGTAGGGTAATTAAACTTTTAATTGTTCTTATATTACAAGTGTGAAAAACAAAATATGAAAAAAGAATATTATACCGATGAGACTTTTTTAGCTCGGTGGATCGAAAATGATTTATCAATAGAAGAGTTAAAACAGTTTAAAAATTCTGAAGAATATCATCAATTTAAAAAAATAAATGACGCTACAAAGTTATTAAAGGTATCTGACTATAATATAGAAGCCGCTTTTAGTAGTGTTTCAGAAAAAATAGCTCACAAAAAGAAATCGACAAAAATTTTAAGACTAAAACCTACTTGGTTATATAGTGCTGTTGCTTCTATTATTTTATTTTTAACTATTTTTTATTTAAACAATGATAATAACACGGTTTTTTCAACAACTTATGGAGAAAAAATGGTTGTTACCTTACCTGACAATTCTGTTGCGCACCTTTCTCCTTTGTCTAGTTTAAAATTTAAAAAAAACAACTGGAACAATAAAAGATCTTTATCTTTAACTGGAACAGCATATTTTGAAGTAGAAAAAGGGCAATCTTTTACCGTAAACACAAACGAAGGAAATGTTGTTGTGTTAGGTACAAAGTTTACCGTAAACACCTCAAGTAATTTTATTGAAGTACAATGTTTTGAAGGAAGTGTAAAAGTTACTTCAAAAAATAATAAAAAAATAATTCTAACTAAAGGAGAAGCTTTTAGAAATTATAAAAATAAAAGTGAAAATTGGAAATTTTCTTTAAAAAAACCTTTATGGATAGATGGTGAGAGTAATTTTAACAATGTCCCTCTTAGTAAAGTAATTTTAGCTTTAGAAAAGCAATATAACCTAAAAATAAACACTAATAAAGTAAATATCAATAAACGTTTTACAGGTACTTTTACTCATAAAAATGTTAATATCGCACTAAAAACTGTTTTTGCTCCTATGAAAATTTCTTTTAAATTAGCAAAAAATGGCTCAGTGATATTAAAATCTGATGAATAAAAAAATAAGTATTCTTTTTATAAGCTTAGCAATGTCTGTTTTTTCTCAAGAAAAAATAGACATTGCTTTTTCTAATGCACCAATATTAACGGTGTTAAAAAAAGCGGAAGAAAACTTTAATGTTAAATTTTCTTTTGATACTTACATTACTGAAAAAGTTTTTTTTTCCTTTACTAAAAAGAAGTGCTCACTGCAAGAAATTATAATAGCAATAGAAAATAAAACACTTCTTAAATTTAATAAAATAACAAATAAGTATTATTTTATTACATTACTAGAAAAAAAAGAGAATTATAATCTCTTAAATGAAGTTTTAATAGATAGTTATGTTACATCTGGAATTAATAAAAATAAAAACGGATCTATCGCTATTCTACCACAACAGTTGGGAGTATTACCTGGTTTAACAGAACCAGATGTATTGGAAAGTTTAAAAATTATACCTGGTGTACAAAGTCCTGACGAAACAGCAGCTGGAATATATATAAGAGGTGGTACTCCTGATCAAAATTTAATTTTTTGGGATGGAATAAAAATGTATTATTCTGGTCATTTTTTCGGTATGCTATCTGCTTTTAACCCATATACTGCAAAAAAAATAACCCTTTCTAAAAGTGGAACCCAAGCCAGATATGGTAATAAAATTGCTGGTGTAATTGACATAAAAACAATAGATAGTATCCCTCAAAAAACAACAGGTGGTTTTGGTACTAACATGACACATGCTGATGCTTATATAAGAATTCCTTTATCTAAAAAGACAGCTTTCACTACTTCCTTGAGACGTTCTTTTAACGATGTTTTTAACACCTTTACTTTTGATAAATTATCAAATAGAGTTTTTCAAACAATTAATGCTAATCAAGAAAGAAATATATTAACTAAAAACATCTCTTTTAACAGAAACAATCATTTCTTTTTCTCTGACTATTCAGCTAAGTTCATATATAAACCTACACCTACTCAAAGCCTATCTTTTAGCTATTTACATACTACAAATGAATTATCTTATAACTTTGAAATACCTATTTATAAAGATAATTATATAAATGACTTAAATATTAGAAGTAACGGTTTAAGTTTTATTTGGGACAACAAATTAACGTATAAATTAACACAAAATTTTAAAATATATTTCTCTAACTTTAATTTAAACTATTACGGTAACTACAACTATCTTGATAATTACTTAATCAAAAAGTCCTCAAAAAAAAATTCAGTTAACGACTTTGGTTTTTCATACAATATAAAATATAAAGTTAATAATCGTACAAATTTTTTATTCGGTTATGACTTTTTATCAAACGAAACTGAATATTTATTAGAAGATGAAACTGAATCTAAAGATAATGGTACTAATAACTCTATTCAGCAAGACAAAGGAACTAATAATACACATTCTTTTTTTTCTGAATATATATATGATACTAAAAGTTGGAAAATAAATGCTGGCGTTAGATTTAATTATTTTAATAAAATAAATAAATCTGTCTTAGAGCCAAGACTTTATTTAGAAAAAAAGATAAACAATAGTTTAAATTTTAAGGTTTCTTTAGAACAAAAACATCAAACATTAGGACAAATAATAGAATTTCAAACCTCTAGCTTAGGCTTCGATTTAGAGAATCAAATTTGGGCACAAGTAAATAATGATAATATTCCATTACAAAAAAGTTTTCAAGTTTCATCAGGGTTAATTTTTAATAAAAATAAATGGAAAATAGATTTTGATACTTATATTAAAAATGTAAGTGGTATGACCTCTCAAACAAGAGGTTACAATGATCAAACAAAAGATTTTTCTAATGGAGAAGGAAAAATTTTTGGTATTGATGTACTTATTAATAAAAAATTTAAAAACTATCGAACCTGGATTAATTATTCATACACAAAAAATCAATTTAAATTTTTAGATTTAGAAAACACTTTTTTTCCTTCTAATCATGATATTACAAACTACTTTTCATGGTCACATGCTTTTAAATATAAAAACTATGAATTTTCGTTAGGATGGATGCATAGAACAGGAAACCCTTACACTGAAGCTCTTGAATTAAAAACGAATGCTGATAACGGAAAACTTGTAATTGTATTAGATACCAACAATATGAATTCTAAACGACTACCTAAATATCATCGTTTAGATACATCTATAACATATTCTTTTAACTTTTCAGAAAATTGGAAAGGTAAATTTGGAATATCTATTTTAAACATATATAATCAAAAAAATATTATTAGCAGAACTTACACAGCTATGCCTACGCTAAACAGTGATAATACTATCTCTTATGAATTAGCAAAAGCTGATAAACTTTCTTTGGGTATAACTCCAAATTTTGTTTTTAGGGTATATTTTTAACTTTAATAACTTCACTATTACGCGAAGTTTTTTTGAGCTAGTATTTTCTATATTTTTTAGATTCTTCAAAAACATGTTCTAGAATTTTTTTCTCCTTTTCATCAAATTCTATATCACGTCTTTTCATTACAACTTCTGCTACTTCAAAAACTTTATTTGTTTTATACTCTGTAAAACCAGCTGCTCCACCCCAACTATAAGAAGGAACAAAGTTTCTTGGAAAACCAGTTCCAAAAATATTCGCTGACACACCTATAACTGTCCCTGTATTAAACATGGTGTTAATACCGCACTTAGAGTGATCTCCCATCATTAATCCACAAAATTGCAATCCTGTTTTAGCAAAACGATCCGTTTCATAACTCCATAATTTTACTTCAGTATAATTGTTTTTCAAATTAGAATTATTAGTATCAGCTCCAATATTACACCATTCACCGATCACTGAATTTCCTAAATACCCTTCATGTCCTTTACTAGAGTACCCCATTAGAACAGAGTTATTAACCTCACCTCCTACTTTACAATATGGTCCTAAAGTAGTTGCTCCGTATACTTTTGCTCCCATTTTTAATACTGATTTTTCACACATTGCTAATGCTCCTCTAACAAGAACACCTTCCATAATTTCAGCATCTTTACCAATATATATTGGTCCATTAATCGCATTTAAAGTAGCAAATGATAACTTTGCTCCTTCTTCAATAAATATATCTTTTTTATTTATACAGTTAACTGTTGCTGGTATAGGCTCAGACTCTCTTCCTGTTGTAATTAAATCAAAATCAGTCTTTATTGCTTTATCATTTAATGAAAATATATCCCATGTATTTTTTATTTGAATGATTTCTTCTTCAAATTCAATTTGTTTATATAAAGAAAAATCTACTTCCTCTTGTGTATCTTCTGTATAAAAAGCAATGACATCTTCTCCTTTAAAAATAGCTTGATTTTTAGATAAACTTTGTATTTCTTTAATCAATGACTTTGTTGGTAAAAAAGAAGCATTTAACAATACATTTTTTTCCATTTCAACCATTGGGTATTTATCTTCTAAGTATGCTTCTGTTATAGTAGTAGTTGTTGATCCTAAATATTTTTCCCATTTTTCTCGAATCGTTAAAATACCAACTCTAATATCAGCTACAGGTTTAGTATACGTAAAAGGTAAAAGTGATGTACGAACATCACCATCAAATAAAATGTAATTCATCTTATGCTTTTAATTTTTACAAAGATAAAATATTGATGGTTAATTACCCTAACAAAAAAACACTATTATTAGTTATTAAATCTATACAAATAACCATAAAAAACACATTAACAACATTAAACAACACACAAACAACGTTTTGTGTTTTAAACTTTATATGCTTTTAGTTTTTAACTATTTACTGTTTTACTAATGGTATTAATATTACTTTTGTTTTATGAAAAAAATATTAACACTTATTATTGGCGTTATCTTGTTAATTGCTAGTTTGTATTACGCGTTTATATATTATATTCCTTATAGCGAAGGGGTTCGTTCTGGTGAATTAATAAAAATTAGTTACAAAGGTGTACTTATAAAAACATGGGAAGGAGAAATAAGTCAAGGAATTTCTGGAGCACAAATTTTTTCTTTCTCTGTTGAAGATCAAAAAAAGAAAGTAATAGCTGATTTACAAAAGTTTCAAGGTCGCTATGTTAAAGTTACCTACAAGGAACGTTATGATGCTTTACTTTGGTTGGGAGATACCAAATATTTTATAACAAAAGTAGAAGAAGAAGTGTCTCCACATTTTAGAGGATTAAAGCAAGAAAATGAGCAATAAGAAACACAAACAGGTAGCAGAAACTTATATTACGATTTCTGAATTAATGCTTCCTTCACATGCCAATTTTAGTGGTAAAATTCACGGAGGATACATATTATCATTATTAGATCAAATAGCTTTTGCTTGCGCATCAAAACATTCAGGAGAATACTGTGTTACCGCATCTGTCGATACAGTGGATTTTTTAAACCCGATTGAAGTTGGTGAATTAGTTACCATGAAAGCATCTGTAAATTACACAGGACGAACCTCAATGGTTGTTGGTGTTCGTGTCGATGCCGAAAATATTAGAACAGGAGAAAAAAAACATTGTAATTCTTCTTACTTTACTATGGTTGCCAAAGATGATCAAGGAAAAAGTATTGAGGTTCCTGGTTTAATTGTTAAGAATGATATTGAGGTTAGTCGTTTTTTAAAAGCTATAAAACGAATTGAAATGAAAAATAAACGTCAAGATGAATTTGATGGGGATAAATTTACCCCACATGATTACGTAAAAGAACTAGAAAATTATAATGTAAAAGTTCAATTATAAAAAAACCGAAGTTGGTTAACTTCGGTTTTTTTTATAATTAAAAATCTATTTCTAAAAATTCTTATTACCTAGTAAAATTCCTGCTAATTGCAACAATTGTAATTCAGCATTTTTTGCTGTATATTTTGCATTACTTACACTTAATTCAGCATTAATTAAATTTACTTGTGCTTGACGGAAATCAATCGATGTTACTTGTCCTAATTTATAACGCTCGTTAGTTCTATCAAAATTAAGCTTATTTGTTATCACATTTTTTTCTTGAACCTGCAATGAAAACAAGGCGTTTTGATAAGTTTCCCAAGCATTATTTACATCTCTTTCTAAACGTTCTTCTTGTTGTAATTTTTGAATCTCCTGTGTTTCTAATGCAATCTTTGAGTTTGTAACATTCGTTTTGGTACGTCCACCATCAAAAATATTCCATGATAAGTTTACGCCTGCACTTAACCCTTTTCTTGTATTAGAAATCGGACTAAATGCATTTACAGCATCGTTATTACTTTTTATCCAAGCATACGAACTTGTTAAACCGACATTAGGCATCCATCCAGATTTATTAACTTTAACATCTAACTCCCTCAACTCAATATTCTTTTGAGCCTGTAATAAAGTAGCATTGTTCGTTTTTGCTTTTTCTAAAACATCTATTAAATTTAAATCTACCCTATAATTTACAGTTGTTTTTACAGTTACTGGAGTATTTACACCTCTCCCTAAAACTACGTTTAAATCTCTTTTAGCATTCGCTAATTCCCTTTTTATATTGATGTAGGTTATGCTGTCTTTATTTACATCAACTTCTGCATTTAAAACATCTAATTTTGTGTTTTGACCGTAATTAAAACTATAATTTGCTCTTTGTAAACGCTTTTTTGAAATCGCCAATGTTTGCTTTTGTGTAGTTTCATTTTCGGTTAATCTACCTACTTCATAATACGCCAAAAACAATGTTGTTAATGTATTTTCTATTACTTGACGTGCTTGTAACTCTGTTAAATTATATTGTTCTTTTAATTTTTTAAACGTATTTTTTCTATTAAATCCATTAAAAATGGTATAATTTAAACCAATCGAAGCATTAAAACTTTTAGATTCTGCTCCCGATACCGAATTTATCGTTCCGTTTTGAAACTCATTATCAGAATCATTGTTACTATAGATAGCTCCAGCATTTCCAACTACTGTTGGCAAGTAACCACTATTATAAATACTTTTATTATTTTTAGCCGTTTCTAAGTTGTTTTTAGTAACTCGTATGTCGTAGTTATTTTCTAAGGTAATTTCTACCGCTTTTTCTTTCGTTAAAACTTCTTGTCCATAAAAAGAAATAGTCACTAATAAAAATAAGGTATTTAAATATGCTGTTTTCATTTTGATTTTCTTTTTACTATGCTGTTTCATCTTTTTCAGATTTTAATTCTTTAATAGCTCTCTCAACCTCTTCTTTTGTTGGCTTTTTACCTTCCCATAACCATTTTGTATACACTTTCGAATAATTTGCTATAGATAATAAAATAGGTAATGTTAGCAAGGTTAAAAAAGTAGCTATTACGATTCCGTATGCGATTGATATTGCCATCGGAATTAAAAATTGTGCTTGACGACTTGTTTCTAAAATCAAAGGCGCTAAACCAGCTACTGTAGTTATCGTAGTTAAAAATATGGCTCTAAATCTTGATTTTCCTGCAGCAAACAAGGCTTCTTCAAACTCTAAGCCTTCTTTTAAATAACTATTAAATTTACTTATTAAAACCAAACCATCATTTACCATAATTCCTATCAAAGCAATGATTCCTAAAAAAGATAAAATATTTACTGGAAATCCGTGAAACCAGTGCCCCCAAGCAACTCCAATCAAACTAAAAGGCACCATAATTAATAACATAAGTGGTTGTCCGTATGAACGGAATGTGAACACAATTACAATATAAATTAGTAATAAAATTACGGGACCAACCAATGCAGCTGAACTCGAAACTTTTGACGCTTCTCTATTTTGCCCCTCGTATAATGCTGTTACCGATGGATACTTTGCATTAATTTGAGGCATCAACCTTGTTTTAATATCTGTTAAAATATCAGTAGCACTACCTTGTGCATCTTTTAAATCGGCATTTACTTTTATTTCTCGTTGCCCATCTAAATGGTTGATTGATATTTCACCACGTTGAATAGTATATGTTGCAATTTCTGATAAAGGAACTCTACTACCGTTTGGAGTTACAATTCGCATATCATCTAAATTTTTAATTGATGAACGCTCATTTTTATCATAACGAACCCAAACCTTTATTTCATCTTGACCACGTTGAAAACGTTGTGCTTGACGACCAAAAAAACCACTTCTAATTTGTGCCATTACATCGTTTAAGTTCAAGCCCAACAAATATGCGTTATCTTTTAAACGCATGTTTATTTCTTTAATCCCTTGTGGATCATTATCAGTAACATCTTTTAAATTCTGGTTTTTAGTTAACTCAGCTTTCAATTCAGTTTTTGCAGCTTTTAATTCTGATATGTTATTACTTAATAATGATACAGAAACTGGACTTCCACCAAAGTTTCCTCCAGAACCAAAAGTTAACGACTCTACTCCGTAAATATCTCCTACTCTTTTTCTGATTTCGTTGGTAATTTCACCCGAACTAAAAGTTCTTGTTTCACCAGGTAATAAATTGATTCGTAAAGATGCTTTTGCAGATCCTGGTCCAATTTGTTTTAAAACATTTTCGACTACAGGCTCATTGGTAATCGCATATTTTTTAGTAAATTCTTTTTCTACTTCCCACGTTTTAGCTTCGATGATAGAAATAATACTATCTGTAATTTTTTCGTTAGTTCCTTGTGGCATCGTTAAATTTACCGAAACACGATCACTAGCTATTGATGGAAAAAAAGTTCCTTTAATAATTCCTCCTTGAAAACCTCCCATGGTAATCATCAATAAAGCAACTGGAATTACCAATCCGAAGAATTTATTATTTAATACAAATCGTAATGCTGGCGCGTATAATTTATCACGCATAAAATCCATAAAATTTTCAGCATACTTATTAAAAGCATACAATTTCTGATTTCTATCTAGTGCTTTTGAATGTGCAACGTGTGCTGGCAAAATAATTAAAGCTTCTACTAAAGATAAAATTAATGTTAAAGCCACAACTGTTGCTACTTCACCAAAAAACTCACCAATGTTACCATCTAAAAAGAAAAATACTGAAAATGCTAAAACCGTAGTAGTAATTGCTGATATAATTGGTGGAACGACTTCCATTGTTCCGTCTATTGCAGCTCTAATCGGGTTTTTACCTTTTTCATAATGATGGTAAATATTTTCAGCAATTACAATTCCATCATCCACCAAAATACCGATAACGATAATCATACCGAATAATGATAATACATTTATAGTAATATTAAAGTAGCCTGCCAACATAAACATTCCGAAAAATGCTACTGGTAAGCCTGCAGCTACCCAAAAAGCCAATCTAGGACGTAAGAATAATGATAAAAATAGCATTACCAACAACATTCCTTGCCATGCATTTTTAAATAATAATTCGGTACGCTGATTTAAGGTAATTGATGAATCACGTGTTATTTCAATATGAATATTATCATGCTCTTTATTAAACTTCTCTATATATTCGTTAATTTTATCTGCTGATGATAATAAGTCTTCATTATTCGTATTATTTACCTGAATTCTTACTGCTAAATCACTATTGTAAAAATTTCTATTCGGCGTTTCGTTCCAAATGTCTTTTACCGTTGCTACATCTTTTAACCTAATAATAGCCCCTGAACTTTCAGTCTTTACCACTAAATTATCTAATTCATCACCATAATAAGAACGATTATTTGCACGAATTAAATACTCTTCAGCTTCTGTTTTTACTGAACCTCCTGTGGTTAAAATATTTGCTTTTGATACTGCATCTGCAACTTGATTAAAAGTTAAATTATATGCTAATAAATCGTTCTCTCTAACAGCTATTTCAATTTCTTCGGCTGGATAACCAGAGATAGATATTTGCGAAATACCGTCTATTCTTCTAATATCGTTTTCGATATCCCTAGCAATACTTTTTAATGATTTTAACGGTATTTTATCTCCTGTAACTACAAAACTAATGGTTTCTGCTATTTTTTCAATTTTTGAAACAACTGCTGGTTCCATTCCTGAAGGAAAATTTGGTACTTTATCTACCGCATTTTTAACATCTGCTAAAACCACATTAATGTCATAGCCTTTTAAAATTTCAATTGATATACTTGCTGTATTTTCTGAAGATATTGATGTTACTCTATCAACACCAACCAATCCTTTTAAATTATCTTCAATTTTTAACACAACTCCTTCTTCCATTTCTTGTGGTGAGGCACCTGGATATGCTACATTTATATTAATAAATTTAGCATCAGTTAATGGAAAAAAAGACGATTTTAAAGATGAAAAACCTAAAGTTCCTAATACCACAAAGGCAATAATTATAATATTTACAGCCACTGGATATTTTATAAAATATGCAATTACTTTTTTCATATCTTATTTTTTTGAAGTGTTTTTAGTTTCAGAGAAAATAGTAACTGGCAAACCTACATAAGCTCCAGCCACAGGTTTACTTACTAATACTTCTCCGTTTTTTAACCCTTTTACAATTACTGTTTTTTCATTAAAATGAATAGGATTTACAGTTACTAAATCTAACTGATTATTTTTAACAATATATAACGAAGTATTATCAACTAACAATTTTCTATCAATTTCAATCGCCTCAGTTGCTGTTTTTACAGGTACATTTGCCTCTAAATACATTCCTTCTCTAACATCTTTTCCTTTCACTTCAATAAACACCTGAACGGTTTGTGTAGCTTGATCAATTTTACCATTGATTCTTATTACTTTTCCAATCCATGTTTTTGTTTTTTCTAAATTATTCAACGTTACTTTTTTTCCTTTTTGCAACACATCAGCAAATGATCCGTTTACAGATAATGCCAATTCAAAAACAGAATCGTCAATAAATTCTCCCATTTTTTGTCCTGCACGTACCAAAGTTCCGTTTGTTACTAATACTTCGGTAATAATCCCGTTAAAAGGAGCTCTAAGATTGTACTTACCTAATCTTGCCTCTAAATTTTTTACATTATAAAAAGAAGTATATATATTTTTACCGGTGATAAAATATTTTTCTTTATCAGAACTTGGTTCTGGTAAAGGTTTTACAATGCTTTTTATGTCGTAGCTACTTAAATACGCATCCCATTTTTGAAAAGATTCAGGATAATCCAATTGCATATCTGGCATAATTGAAGCAATTAAATTTTGTAATGTACTGCGTTGCGATTGAATTGTAGCGTAAAATTCTTGGCTATTAATACGTAATAAAGTTTGTCCTTTTCTATAAGAAACTCCTGCTTTAAATTCTTTTCCTGTTTTTTGTAAAACACCTTGTACCTCAGAAAAAATAGTCACTTTATTTTTAGCTGTTAAACTTCCGCTTGCCGTAATTGCAATAGCTACATCTCCATTTTTAACCTCTTTAGCAAAAACAGTTTTTTTAACTTTAACTATTTTTTGTTTTGGTTGTTTTTTGCTGCTTTTAAAATAACTAGAGATTGCAAATGACAATCCGAGTACTACAACTCCTGCTCCTACGATGATTAATTTTCTCATGTTTTTATATTTAGTTGCAAACACAACTTTTTAACTGATTTTTGTTTGTAAATTTTCTTGTATTTTTTTTATAACTACAATCGTTTGCTTAATTTCTTCTTCTGATATATTTTCTTGTAATGAGGTTACAAATTGCTCCATTAACGGTAAGGTTTCTTTAAATAAAACTGCTCCTTTTTTGGTAATGTGAATGTTATTAATTCGCTTATCTAATTTTGACGGAATTCGAGCTACCAAGCTTTTCTTTTCCATTGTATTTATTAGCCGTGTTAATGATGTTTTATCTCTCCCTGTTAAAAAAGCTAATTCTTGTTGTGGTACACCATTCTTCTCTTTTAATTTTTTTAATAACACCCACTGTATTTTTGTAAGAGAAACGTTATGCTTAAAAAATAGCTCCTGAATATGATTGTCTATCATTTTCATCGTTTTTCCTAACCAAGGTGCCAACGTGTTTTCAATATCCATAAAATTTTTCTTGAAATTTATACAAAAATACTAATACAACACCAGATAGTTGTATATGCAACTTACTAATTTTTTGTTAAAAAAAACCGAAACTATATCAGTTTCGGTTTTAATTATTTAGCTTAAAATTTTATTTACTCAAATACATTTTACGTCTTGCATATAAATCGTAAAACTGATCATCTTTTAAATCATCAATGAATAAAATACTTTCTCCTGTTGATTTCATTTCTGGACCTAATTTTTTATTCACATTCGGAAACTTGTTAAATGAAAATACTGGTTGCTTAATTGCAAAACCATCTAATTGTGGATTGAAATCAAAATCAGTAACTTTTTTCTCACCTAACATTACTTTAGTTGCATAATTAACGTATGGCTCTTTGTATGCTTTTGCAATAAAAGGAACCGTACGAGAGGCTCTTGGATTTGCTTCAATAATATAAACCGTATCGTTTTTAATAGCAAACTGAATGTTTATCAAACCAACAGTTTTTAATTCTCTTGCTATAGTACGTGTATGGTCTTTAATTTGTTGCATTACAAATTCACCTAAATTAAATGCAGGTAGGGTTGCGTTTGAATCTCCAGAGTGTACTCCACAAGGCTCAATATGTTCCATTATTCCGATGATATACACATTACCATCAGCATCACAAATTGCGTCAGCTTCAGCTTCAATAGCACCATCTAAATAATGATCTAATAATAATTTATTACCAGGCATTCCTTTTAATAAATCAACAACATGCTCTACTAACTCTTCTTTATTGATGACAATTTTCATTCCTTGACCACCTAATACATAAGAAGGTCTTACTAAGATAGGAAAATCTAATTCATCTGCTAAAGTTAAAGCTTCATCAGCTGTTTCTGCAATACCAAATTCTGGAAAAGGAATATTATTTTCTTTCAACATTGAAGAAAAACGTCCTCTATCTTCAGCAATATCTAATGCTTCAAAAGAAGTTCCAATAATTTTAATTCCGTATTTAGTTAACTTCTCAGCTAATTTTAAAGCCGTTTGCCCACCTAACTGAACAATTACACCTTCTGGTTTTTCATGCTTGATGATATCATAAATATGCTCCCAAAAAACAGGCTCGAAATATAATTTATCAGCGGTATCAAAATCGGTAGAAACTGTTTCTGGGTTACAGTTAATCATAATAGTTTCATAACCACATTCCGCTGCTGCTAAAACTCCGTGTACACAACAGTAATCAAACTCAATTCCTTGTCCAATTCTGTTAGGTCCAGAACCTAAAACAATTATTTTTTTCTTATCAGTTACAACACTTTCATTAGCTACAGAAACCGTTCCGTCTGCCGACTCAATATTGTTTTCAAAAGTTGAATAATAATAAGGTGTTTTTGCAGTAAATTCTGCTGCACAAGTGTCTACTAACTTGTAAACTCTGTTTATTTTAAGTTCTTCTCTTTTACTATAAACTTGGCTTTCTAAACAATCTAACATATGTGCAATCTGACGATCTCCATATCCTTTTTGTTTTGCTTCCAACAATAAATCTCTGTCTAAAGTATCAATCGTGTATTTAGAAATTTCTTTTTCTAATTGAAAAAGTTCTTCATATTGCTTTAAATACCACATATCTATTTTTGTGATTTCGTAGATTTTACTCAATGGTATTCCCATTGCAATAGCATCGTAAATCGCAAAAACTCTATCCCAACTTGCGTTGGTTAATTTATCTATAATTTGGTTGTAATCTTTATAACCTTTTCCATCAGCACCTAAACCATTACGTTTAATTTCTAACGATTGTGTTGCTTTATGCAATGCTTCTTGAAATGAACGTCCAATTCCCATCACCTCTCCAACGGCTTTCATTTGTAAACCTAAAGTTCGGTCAGATCCTTCAAATTTATCAAAGTTCCAACGAGGTATTTTTACAATTACATAATCTAATGTTGGCTCAAATAAAGCGGATGTTGATTTTGTAATTCCGTTTTCTAATTCATCTAACGTATAACCAATGGCTAATTTTGTAGCTACTTTTGCAATAGGGTAACCCGTTGCTTTACTTGCTAATGCTGATGAACGAGATACACGTGGATTAATTTCAATAGCAATAATATCTTCTTTCTCATCAGGTGAAACAGCAAACTGTACATTACATCCTCCTTCAAAATCTCCAATAGAGCGCATCATTTTTATCGCCATATCACGCATTTTCTGATAGGTTTTATCAGAAAGTGTCATTGCTGGCGCAACAGTAATTGAATCTCCTGTATGAATACCCATCGGGTCCATATTTTCGATAGAACAGATAATTACTACGTTATCATTTTTATCGCGTAATAATTCTAATTCATATTCTTTCCATCCCATCATTGCTTTATCAATCATCACTTCATGAATTGGTGATGCTTCTAAACCTCTACGTAATAATTCGTCAAAATCATTTGGATCATATACAATTGAAGCTCCTGCTCCTCCTAAAGTATAAGAAGAACGAATTACTAGAGGAAAACCAAACTCTTGTGCTATTTCTTTTCCTTTTAAAAATGATGTTGCCGTAGCTTGTGGCGCCATTGGTACATCTATTTTTAACATTAACTCTCTAAATTGTTCTCTATCTTCTGTAACATTTATTGCATCAATATCTACCCCTATTAGCTCTACATTAAAGTCCTTCCAGATCCCTTTATCGTCAGCTTCAATACATAAATTTAATGCTGTTTGTCCTCCCATTGTTGGTAAAACTGCATCAATTTGTGGGTGCTCTTTTAAAATTTGAATAATTGATTTTGTTGTTAGCGGCAACAAGTACACATGATCAGCCATTGAAGGGTCTGTCATAATTGTCGCTGGATTAGAATTGATTAAGATTGTTTCAATTCCATCTTCACGTAAAGAACGTAAAGACTGTGATCCCGAATAATCAAATTCACAGGCTTGTCCAATAACAATTGGTCCTGATCCGATTATTAAAATAGATTTAAGGTTTTGATTTTTAGGCATTTTACTTGATGTGTTGTGTTATTTGCAAAAATATAAAATGTTATTTATAAAAAAAGGTGTTACTAAAAAATAGTAACACCTAATATATTAACAATTGTTAATCATTATTTTTTTGGTCTTGGAGCTGAAGATACACTTATACTTTTTCTTCCTTTAGCCCTTCTTCTAGCTAATACTTTACGTCCATTAGCAGATGCCATTCTTTCTCTGAAACCGTGTTTGTTTCTTCTTTTTCTTTTCGATGGTTGGTACGTTCTTTTCGGCATTATTTATATTTTTAAAATCGTCTTTAATTATATGTTTGCTTTTATGAAATTCCGTCTGCTAAAAGCGTGGGCAAATATACAACAGTTTTTTTGTCTGACAAATACTAGTTTTGTTTTTTTTTAATATTTTTTGACTCAGCAAAAATAATAAATTTTTTATCGATGTTTTTTATCTTTTTTATTTGATTGAATAGTTAGACTTCTTACTTTTGCCCAAACCTAACAATACCATGAACAACACTAAATACGTTTTTGTAACAGGAGGCGTAACTTCATCACTAGGAAAAGGAATTATTGCCGCTTCTTTAGCTAAATTATTACAAGAAAGAGGATTTTCTGTAACTATACAAAAACTAGACCCATATATTAATATCGATCCAGGAACATTAAACCCGTATGAACACGGTGAGTGCTATGTTACTGATGATGGAGCTGAAACCGATTTAGATTTAGGGCATTACGAACGTTTTTTAAACATCCCTACTTCGCAAGCAAATAATGTTACTACCGGTAAAATTTATCAATCTGTAATAAATAAAGAGCGTAAAGGTGAGTTTTTAGGTAAAACAGTACAAGTAATTCCGCATATTACTGATGAAATTAAAAACCGTATTCAAATTTTAGGCAACACTGGCGATTATGATATCGTTATTACCGAAATTGGTGGTACGGTTGGTGATATAGAATCGTTACCTTATATAGAAGCTGTTAGACAACTACAGTGGGAATTAGGTGAAGACAATGCTATTGTTATTCACTTAACCTTAGTACCTTATTTAGCAGCAGCTGGTGAGTTAAAAACAAAACCCACACAGCACTCAGTAAAAATGTTAATGCAAAGTGGTTTGAGCCCTAACATTCTTGTTTGCCGTTCTGAACACGAAATTAACGATACCATTAAACGTAAACTGGCTTTGTTTTGCAACGTTAAAAAACAAGACGTAATTCAGTCTTTAGATGCTGAAACAATTTACGATGTTCCTAATTTAATGTTTAAAGAAGGATTAGATTATGTTGTTTTAGATAAATTAAACTTATCTACTCGCAAACAACCTGCTTTAAAAAAATGGAATAAATTTATAGAAGCTCATAAAAACCCTACCGCTACTATTGAAATTGGTTTGGTTGGTAAATATGTAGAATTACACGATTCTTATAAATCTATTACCGAAGCATTTATTCATGCTGGTGCTACAAATAAAGCAAAAGTAAATGTTCGTTGGATTCATTCAGAGGAATTAACACCCGAAAATGCCGCTTCAAAACTAGAAGGCTTAAACGGTGTTTTAGTTGCTCCTGGATTTGGAGACCGTGGTATTGAAGGTAAAATTGCAGCTGTACAATATGTACGTGAAAATAACATTCCTTTTTTAGGTATCTGTTTAGGTATGCAAATGGCTGTTATTGAATATTCTCGTAACGTTTTAGGCCTAAAAGAAGCTATTTCAACTGAAATGAATGAAAAAACAGCGCACCCTGTTATTAATTTAATGGAAGAGCAAAAAGATGTTACTGAAAAAGGAGGTACAATGCGTTTAGGTGCTTGGGATTGCCAATTAACAAAAGAGTCTCGAGTTTTTGAAGCTTATAAAAAAGAATTAATTAGCGAACGTCACCGTCATAGATACGAATATAATAATGAATATAAGGAGCAATTAGAAAACGCAGGATTAAAAGCTACAGGTATTAACCCAAAAACAGGTTTGGTAGAAATTGTAGAAATTCCAACACATCCTTGGTTTGTTGGTGTACAATATCACCCAGAATATAAAAGTACTGTGCTAAATCCACATCCTTTATTTGTAAGTTTTATAAAAGCCTCATTAAAACAATCTAAAAAATAAATTTTAAATCCTGTAATTTTTAATTACAGGATTTTTTATAAAGTTGGAACACTGTTTGAGCTATCATACTTATCAAAATTAATCACAGTAAAACATCATAAATAATATAGGGTTTTACTACATTTGTCGGGTTTTTCAATTTTGAGAGAAACAAAAAATGACAAGTTGACATTATAACACATATCAATGGAACAAAAAAAATTTGATTTAAATTCCTTTATAGGAATGCTATTATTAGGAGGTATTTTACTTTGGTGGATGAATACTCGTAAACCAGAAGTAACTCCTGAAAACACTACACAAACCGAGCAAGTTTTTGAAACAACAGCTACACAAAACAATACAACTGAAACACCAATCTTAAATGATTCGTTACAGCAAATTGCTTTAAAAAATAAGCTAGGTGCTTTTGCTTACGGAGCAGCAACTAGTAAAAAAGGTATTACTTCTATTGAAAATGATCTTGTAAAATTAACTATTGATAATAAAGGGGGACAAATTACCGAGGCGTTAATTAAAAATTATAAAACTTACGATTCACTTCCTTTATATTTAGTAAAAGACAAAAACGCTTCTTTTAATATTAATTTTGGTACTACTGATAATCGTATTTTAAATACTAAAGATTTATTATTTAGCCCTACTTTAACTAAGAATGGAGATTCTCAAATACTATCAATGAAATTGAAAGTATCTGAAACTCAATTTTTAGAATATCGTTACGAAATTAAAAAAGACGATTACCGTGTTGGTTTCGCTGTTAGATCACAAGGATTAAGCTCGGTAATAAACAGCTCGCAAGCTATTAATTTAGACTGGAGTTTAAAAGGTTTTAGAAATGAAAAAAGTTTAAAAACCGAAAATATGTACTCTTACTATTATTATAAAACTGATGATGAAGTTGAGTACTTACAAATGAATGACGATGAAATTGCAAACGATATTGATTGGATTGCCTACAAACAGCATTTCTTTTCATCAATCTTATCTTCTGACACTCCTTTCAACAACGCGAGTTTAAAATCGGTTGATTTTGCAGGCGAAGAAAAAGATACTGTTTTCACAAAAACTTATGGCTTAAAAACTCCTTTAGCATTAACTAATGGTGAGTTAAACTATAACATGCAATGGTTTTACGGACCAACAGATTATAACTTATTAAAATCGTACGAAGGAACAAGTTTAGATGAAATCGCTGATTTAGGTTGGGGAATTTTTGGTTTCTTAAATCGTACTGTGTTTCACCCAGTATTTAACTTATTAAAAGGATTTATTGGCAACTTTGGATTGATTATCATTTTAATGACCATCGTAGTCCGTATCATCATGTCGCCAGTACTTTATAAATCATATTTATCAAGTGCAAAAATGAAAGTGATTCGTCCAGAAATGGAAGAAATCAACAAAAAATATCCTGGTAAAGAAAATGCAATGAAGCGTCAACAAGAAATTATGGCGGTACAGCGAAAAGCTGGAGTTAGCATGATGTCTGGTTGTATACCTGCATTACTTCAAATGCCTGTTTTCTTTGCTTTATTCAAATTTTTTCCAACAAATATTGAGTTTCGTCAAAAATCATTTTTATGGGCTAATGATTTATCATCATACGATATGATATATCAATTACCATTTAGTATTCCTTTTTATGGAGATCATGTAAGTTTGTTTCCAATATTAGCATCGGTTGCAATTTTCTTTTATATGAAAATGAATCAAAGTCAGCAAGCAAACATGCAAGCACCTACACAAGAAGGAATGCCTGACATGAGTAAAATGATGAAGTATATGATTTACTTCTCTCCTATTATGATGCTATTTTTCTTTAACAATTATGCAAGTGGTTTAAGTTTGTATTACTTTATATCTAACCTATTAACCATTGTAATTATGTTAGTTATAAAAAACTTTGTAATTGATGAAGCTAAAATTCATGCAAAAATTGAAGAAAACAAAAAGAAGCCTGAAAAAGCAAAAAGTAAATTTCGTGAGCGTTTAGATAACGCTATGAAACAAGCCCAAGAGCAACAGGCTGCTCAGCAAAAAGCAAAAAAGAAAAAATAAGCAAGTAATATTATTTTAAAAAACCGAAACTTAACAGTTTCGGTTTTTTTGCTTTCTGTATATTAAAAACAACTCGAAAAAATCATTCTAAATAAACTTATTTTTTCACCACTAAGTACCTAAATAGTTGATTCTCCTTCTTTTTGACTTTAGGTTTTATTTAACATTCCTTTAACTACTCCTCTTTAAACCTTTAAAGAACTTCGCAGTCTTATCTATTCAAAATAATTTCAAATTCAATGAAAAAAATTATATTTATAATTGCTGTTATACTTTCTTTTTCGGTAACTGCACAAAGACCTAACAGAGCGCAAATTTCTAAAATTACCTTAACAGGAAAAATTATTGAAGCCAACTCTAAACAACCTTTAGAGTATGCAACCTTGGTATTAACACATTTAAAAAGTAAACGTGTTTCTGGCGGAATAACAGATACAAAAGGAAATTTTACAATTGAAGTACCAAAAGGAATTTATGCGGTAAAAGTAGAATTTATAGGTTTTAAAACTAAAAATCTTCAAAATCAAAAATTAATAACAAACACAAACTTAGGCACCATTACTTTATCTGAAGATACCGAGACTTTAGAAGAAGTAGAAATCATTGCTGAAAAATCGACTGTAGAGATCCGTTTAGATAAAAAAATATACAACGTAGGTAAAGATATGACCGTAAAAGGTGGTACTGCTTCTGATGTATTAGACAATGTACCTTCGGTAAATGTTGATGCCGTAGGTGCTGTTAGTTTACGAGGTAATGAAAACGTACGTATTTTGATTGATGGAAAACCATCAGCTTTAGTTGGCTTAACCGGTACTGATGCTTTAAGAAATCTTCCTGCCGATGCTATTGAAAAAGTAGAAGTAATCACCTCGCCATCGGCACGTTATGATGCTGAAGGAACTGCCGGAATATTAAACATCATCCTTAGAAAAGGAAAAATAACCGGTTTTAATGGCTCCTTAAACCTTACCGCTGGTAATCCAGACATGTTAAGAGTAGCCCCAAACTTAAATTACCGTACTAAAAAAGTTAACTTATTTTCTAACATCGGGTACTCTTACCGAAAAGGACCAGGAAACTCGCAAACTTATTTTACGAACTTTAATAGTGATAATACTATTAAAGATTTTAGAAATGAAGACAGAACTTTTGATCGTAAAAACAAAAATTTCAATGCATCTATTGGAATGGAATATTATATAAACGATAACAGCTCAGTTACCGGTAATTTTGTGTACAGAAAATCTAATGGAAATGATATTGCAACCAATATTTCAACTTTTTTTGACGAAAACAAGATTTTAACAAATACAGAAAATAGAATTGAAAATGAAGATGAAGATGGTGTAGACAAACAATATTCTATAAATTATACCAATAGGTTAAATGATTCTGGACAAAAATTAACCATCGATTTACAATATGGAGACAGTAAACAAACAGAAAACTCTCCTGTTACTGTAAACGGAACTCCATCTGAAGATAATTCACAAATTACCAACTCTAAAGAAAAGCTATTACAAATAGACTATGTATTGCCAATTGGTGAAAATAGCCAATTTGAAATAGGTCATAAATCAACATTACAAGATTTAGAGTCAGATTTTAGAGTAAATCTATTAGATCCTCTGGCAACTTTCGATCCTTCGAATGCCATTACTTTTAAGCAAAACATTTATGCTTTTTACACACAGTACGGAAGTAAAATTAACAAGTTTTCTTATTTATTAGGATTACGTACCGAAATTACTGATATTGATTTAAAAGTATTAACCACCAATCAAAAATCAGATAAAAACTATACCGAATGGTTTCCAACCATAAACCTTGGTTATGAATTAAACGACAATGAAAACGTTACTTTAGGTTACAGCCGACGTTTAAGAAGACCGCGTCACTGGTTTTTAAACCCGTTTGAAAGCCGTAGTTCTGCCACCAATGTATTTAGAGGAAATCCTGATTTAAACCCAACCTACACAAGTTCATTCGACTTAGGTTACAATACTAAAATCAGAAAATTTAATTTAGGAGCTTCGTTATATTACCAACTTTCAACTGATAAAATTCAACGTGTTTCTATAATCGAAGAGCGAAACGGAACTAATGTATTTGTTAGTCAACCATTAAATTTAAATGATGAAACTCGTTACGGATTTGAATTTACCAGTAACTACACCCCTACTAAAAAAGTACGTTTGTCAGCTAGTTTTAACTATTTTAAATTTAATACAGACGCTTTTTCATACACCTACACAGCACAAGACAACTCGCAAGTTACCACTAATTTAGCTGAAGTAAATGAAAGCAGTTGGTTTGCTCGTTTTAACTCGCGCATTACCTTACCCGCAAAAATTGAATGGCAAACACGTTTAATGTATCGCGGACCACAAAACAGTGCGCAAAGTGATCGAAGCGGAATGTTTATGGCAAATTTGGCTTTTAGTAAAGATATTTTAAAAGACAAAGCTTCGTTGGTATTAAATGTAAGCGATTTATTTAATTCACGTAAACGTGAAAGTACTACCTATTATGGTGGTAGAGAAAATCCGTCAACCATTTCTAATGGTGAATTTCAGTGGAGAGAGCGTCAAATATCATTAAGTTTTACCTATCGTTTTAACCAAAAGAAAAAAAGAGAAAGACCACAAGGCGGTGGTCAAGATGGTGGCGAAGGCTTTGAAGGATAGTATTATTTAGGCGTTCGAGCGGGCTTTCATTACTCGCTTTTTATAAAATAGATACGTTTTATTACGTATCTATTTTATAAAAGAGCTCAAACAAGCCATTCAATCCCTAACGCAATTACCGTTATTAAAAATAATTTAAAACGCTATTTAGACCTCACAGGTTTTAAAAACCTGTGAGGTCTTTTTAATAAATTTACACTGCTCTAAACCTAATATAGTAACTAGTTATAAATACAATTAATTCATAAAAAAACGGATCCTTAATTAATTGCCTAGCCCCGATTGCAGCAATTGTTTGAGCTCTTTTTTGATTTTTCTTCAAAAAAAGCGAGTGCGGAAAGCGGGAAATAGCTTCTTAAAAAAATATAAACACAAAAAAAAGCTCGTTCAAACTAATGAACGAGCTTTTAATATATATTTAAAAGGCTACTTTAATTCTTGAGCTGCCTTTTTAGCTTCTCTTTTTAATTTTATGTTTTCTAAAATTGTTCCCCCAATCCAATAAGGAACCACAAATGTTAATAAGAAAATTAACAACCAAAATCCGGTTGTAAAAATAAACATGAATAATACCAATCCTGAAAATTCTGAAAAATCTAACATTTGTTACTTATTAATAATTGTTATACTGCAAAATTAAAACTATTTTTCTTTTCAAACAATAAAATCTGACAAAAATCACGTACAAAAACTATAAGAATTTGTAATTTTGAAACTTAGTTAAATTATATTCTTTTAAATCATTTTATAATGACAAAATTCAGAATCGAAAAAGATACCATGGGGAACGTTGAAGTTCCTGCCGATAAATATTGGGGAGCGCAAACTGAGCGCTCTCGTAACAACTTTAAAATAGGCCCAGCCGGCTCAATGCCTTTAGAAGTAGTATATGGTTTTGCTTACTTAAAAAAAGCTGCCGCTTATACTAACGCTGAATTAGGTGTTTTATCTAATGAAAAGAGAGATTTAATTGCACAGGTTTGTGATGAAATTTTAGCTGGGAAACACGATAATCAATTTCCGTTAGTTATTTGGCAAACAGGTTCAGGTACACAAAGTAACATGAACTGTAACGAGGTTATCGCCAACAGAGCGCATGAAATTGCTGGTAAAGTTATAGGTGAAGGTGAAAAAACCATTCAACCAAATGATGATGTAAACAAATCGCAATCATCAAACGATACTTTTCCTACCGGTATGCATATTGCTGCTTACAAGAAAATTGTAGAAGTAACTATTCCTGGAGTAGAGCAATTACGTGATACTTTACAAGCAAAATCAGAAGCTTTTAAAGATGTTGTAAAAATTGGTCGTACGCATTTAATGGATGCAACTCCCCTAACCTTAGGGCAAGAATTTTCTGGTTATGTAGCACAATTAAACTTCGGATTAAAAGTTTTAAATAACTCTCTTGAACATTTAAGTCAATTAGCTTTGGGTGGTACAGCTGTTGGTACAGGATTAAACACGCCTGCTGGTTACGATGTATTAGTTGCTAAATATATTGCTGAGTTTACAGGTTTACCTTTTATAACTGCCGAAAATAAATTTGAAGCCTTAGCTGCACATGATGCTTTAGTTGAAACACACGGAGCTTTAAAACAATTAGCGGTTTCTATTAATAAAATAGCAAATGATATTCGTTTAATGGCATCAGGACCTCGTAGTGGTATTGGTGAATTAATTATTCCTGCAAACGAGCCAGGTTCTTCTATTATGCCAGGAAAAGTAAATCCTACGCAAGCAGAAGCTATTACTATGGTTTGCGCACAAGTTATGGGTAACGATGTTGCTGTTACTGTTGGTGGTACACAAGGACATTACGAATTAAACGTATTTAAACCAATGATGGCGGCTAACGTATTACAATCTGCTCAATTAATTGGTGATGCTTGTGTATCTTTTGATGTTAACTGTGCTGCTGGTATAGAGCCTAACCACGGTAGAATTACCGAACTAGTAAACAACTCTTTAATGTTAGTTACTGCATTAAACACGAAAATAGGGTATTATAAAGCTGCAGAAATTGCTAACACTGCACACGCAAACGGAACAACTTTAAAAACTGAAGCGGTACGTTTAGGGTATGTTACCGAAGCTGAGTATGACGAATGGGTAAAACCTGAAGACATGACTGGTAGTTTAAAATAAACTAACTTAATATATTATAAAAACCCGCAATTTAAAATTGCGGGTTTTGTTTTACATGCTATTTTAATAATTTTCTACTTCTTTTAATCCTTAACAAAACAAGGTAATACCTCTAAAAAATAATTCTTATTCCCTACCACACTCATTACCAAACAACAAGCTCTCACAGTATTTTTTTATAAATATTTTTATTATTTATTGAAATTTGTAATACATATATAGTTTTAGCGTAAATATATTACGGTTTTTTAAGCTACATTTTAAAATTTAAAAAGTAATTTTGATTGCTATACACCTAATACATAGGTAATAAAACTTATACTTCCATCAAAAAAAAGAAAAATATACTAATAAGATTACTCATATAATAAATTCCTTTAATTAAAAAGATACTAATCTAAAAATAAATATAAAACGAATTTTAACTATACTATTTAACTACAAAATATTTAATAAAAAAAGTAGTTGTGAATAATACTGAATTTTATCCTATTAATCCTTTAGAATACGGATGGACAATTCCTTATGTTGACACAACAACTAACTTAATAGGTAAAATAGAGTTAATTAAAGCCAGTAAAACAGAGATTACTGACTTTTTAAAAAACCAAGGAACTTTAGTTTCAATAATTGAAAATACAATAAATGGAAAAATAAATTATGACGCTTCAAAGGTTTCTTCAAAAAACTCATATTACAGAATTGTAATGGATTATACCAAGTATAAAAATCATCATACAAAATTTGGTGAAGCAAAAGTTGGAGTTGGCTCGAGACTTGTCGCAAAAGTAAAAACCTCAAACAATAAAGTTAATTTAGGAGGTTTGTTTGCTTTAGGCTTGGCTGCTGAAGCAAATCACTTAAAAGGTACACTTTCTGTAGATGTTATTGGAATGGATTCAAAAGATATAACAAATATACTACCATTTCAAAGTGAGATAAATAAAACGACTATTCAAAATTTTATGCAAGCATTAGCCTCTATAAAGGCAAAAAATTAAGACAAAGACACAGATTTATATCCACATATTTTATCAATAAAACCTAACGTAGGTTACGGAGAAATGGATTTGAAGATCTATAATAAAGAATTAGCTTTAAAGAGAGATAAAGTTGTAAAATTATTATCAGTCAAAAAAAGCTAAAAATAACTAAAGTAATACCGTATAAAATTAATTATTGATACAAGTCCATATACAAAATCCTTCAAAGGGTTTCCTCTTTGTTTATATAAAAAATTACGAAAAATAAACAGTTGTAACATAAATTTAATTCCTCTTCCATACCTAAAATTAATACACTCGTGACCATAATATATTAATGAACGTAATTATATGTTATTTTTAATCTTATTCAATAATTTTTATTTTATAACAACTTAAACTAACCAACAATGACAAAACCTCTAAATGAAAAGTCATCTTCTTGCAGGAACTGCGATGGAGATATTACCTTAGTTACACAACGTCTTAAAGAGATGTTTGTAGAAATGGGACAAAAAACTAGAATTGAAAATGGGCAAAAACCTGCTGAAAGAGCTGTTTTCAGAAAGCAACATGGTATAGCCTATGGTCGTTTTGAAATAAATAAAAATATAGACGAGAAATTTAAAGTTGGAATATTTGCAGGAGATACTTATGAATGTGCCGTTCGCTTTTCAAGTGACACAGGACCAACATCCCCAGATTTACACTCTACCTTAGGGGTAGGTTTAAAACTATTTGGTGTTGACGGACCAAAATTACTAGGTGATGGAACTAATGCTGATTTCATTTTTCAAAATATTGATCGATTTTTTGCTCGTGATGCTAGTCAAATGTGCAGTTTTACTACTGCTGGTGTTATTGATCGTGACTATAGCTCTTATATTGGAAAACACCCTGAACTTGCTAGTATTTTACAGGCCATGACTAAAGAAGAAGCTAGTGTATTAAGCGCAAGTTATTGGGCAATTCTCCCTTTTAAATTAGGTGGCTCTCAAATTGTAAAATATCGTTTGGTTCCTGATGATACTTATAAAGGAACCCCTTTTAATGATACAAATTATTTAGGCTTAGACCTGCAACAACGTTTAGTAAAAAAAGAAGCTACTTTTCGTTTTGAAATACAACTAAGAACCAATGACGCTACTATGCCATTGGATGATGCGCAAGTAGTTTGGAGTACAGAAGAGAGTCCATATATATGTATTGCTAAACTACATTTACCTCAGCAAGATGTTTCAAGTATTGGTCAAGCTGAATTTGGAAGTAATTTAGCGTTTAATATTTGGAGAACGTTACCACAACATGAACCATTAGGTTCTATTGCACAAGCAAGAAAAGTAGTATATGCTGCAAGTGCTGAAGCAAGACACCAAGCGAACGGACAGCAATTACACGAACCAAAAAGCATCAATCCAAATTTTGAAGGAAATACTGATGAAAACAGTGACTGCATTGTAAAAGCAGGTATCTATCCTCCTATTGGAGTTATGAGAGTTGGAAATAGTAAAGATGAATACTTTTTAGGTCCTTTAGTTGATAATCCAACACCGCTAACCGATCCGTATGCATACAGAGATAAAACGGGGGCTTTAAAAAGACAAGCTGCTCAATTTAGAATTTACGGTTTTAATGCAGCGGGTAAAGCTGTAAAAGAATTAACTGCAGAAAACTCTAACATTACATGGCATAGTCATTTATCAAATCAAAAATCTTCATGGTATCAATTTAACATTGCTTTAGATATTCCTGAAGCTGCAGATAGTCCTCCTTCTTTATTACGTAACATAGATGTAAAAGATCGTGAATCATTACTAATCGACGGTGGTGCTAAATCTATTTCGGGTACCAATAATATAAGTGATGCTTTTGAAGGAGAATTTTTAACTACCAAAGTGTATTTAGGGGAAATGCATACCGATGAAAAAGGTCGTTTAGTTATGCTAGGTGGGCATGGAAAATCTGAAAATATAAATGGAGATATTGCTATTACTTTTGCTAACAATGAAGGTTGGTATGATGACATTTCTGACGGACCTGTTACTGCCGAAGTTGAATATAATGGAAATAAAATTACCGTAGATCCTGCTTGGGTTATTTGTGCGCCACCAGATTATGCACCAATGCAAAAATCGGTACGTACTATGTGGGATTTAATGCGTGATGTAGCTGTAAAATCTAAAATGTTAGTTCGTCCTACAAGACCGTCTTTCACTAAAGATATTTTACCTATTTTTCAACGTATGACTGATTTACAATGGGTAAATGCAGGTTTTGCCGGTGCTTTTGGATTTGGAGGACAATTTAACTACACCACTAACGAATGGATTAAACGATTAGGAAACCCATCTTCTGCATATATGGAAATGCGTAGAACAATTTCAAATAATTTCCGTCGATTTGATGTTACAGGTGCTGAAGCACCTCAATTATGGCCTTGGTTATATGGTGATGCTATTAGTATTCCGTCAACAGGTTCTGTTCGTCAACATGCCACATTATCAAATTTACAGTTAGAGTTTTTAGATCAATGGGTTAAAGGAGATTTTGATGCCGATTATGTAGATATGACTGGATGCCCGCACACACCAAAAGCTCCATCAATAGATGACTTACCTATAACTGAACAACCAGATATGCTTACCAAAGCTGCAATGGAGTTTTGTTTAGCTGATGCTTTTCATCCTGGATGTGAAATGACCTGGCCTATGCGTTCATCAGGAATGTACATGGCTCCTTTCCGAATTAAACACGCTCCAAAAACACCTCCAGTTAATACTATGTATTATGGACCTATCATGAATAATGAAGTACTCCCTTTAGCTAAAGGACCTATTTTAGGGGGACAAGTAGCTGGTAGTATTACTCGTTGGATGGCTATTCCTTGGCAAACTGATACGGCTAGTTGTAGAGATGGTTACACAAGTGAATATGATCCGTATTTACCTACATTTTGGCCTGCTAGAGTGCCTAATAATATTTTAAATGAAGATCGTTATGAAGAAGTTATCAATCCCGATTTAGCTGAAGAAACACGTATTCAAGCGTTTAATTTCCGCTCAGAATGGCTAGATGACCTTCCTTTAGATGGAGGAGCTCCTACTTATACAAATCAAATTAATAGTATGATTAAATATTTTGATAAACTAGCAGTTGTTCAAAAACGTTCTGGAGTAACTCATGATCCTAATTTCCCTAAAGAAATGCAAGTTGGAATTACACCTACTCCTGAGCAAGAAGCTACATTATTAAAAGCTACTCTAGCAGATTTAGATACTATTTTAAATAGTAGTCATACTTTAAATGATGCTACTAAAAATATACTAAACGCAGCAGTAGATAAACTTTCTCATGACAACCTTTTAAACGAACAATTCTTATTAGAAGGAGCTAAAGGTGAATTACTAATGTTAGTAGAAGATGAATTAACAAAAGATTTTACTCCATCTTCAAACGTTACTAACACCATTCATCTTATTGCTTCTAAATTACATACAATGAAACAATCAGACTCACATCAGCAAGAAGTTTCTAAAAAAGTAGAAGTAGGTATTCCTGAAAAAATGACACGTTTTTCAAGATATACTCCTAAATAAATTACTTTTATAATTATTCAATAAACACAATCTTGTAAAAGTATTACAAGGTTGTGTTTACATGTAAATTAAATATTAACTCTTTTAACACTCACTTTGTGAGAAAAACAGATATACTTATTATTGGCGGAGGTATTGCGGGTTGCATTGCTGCTATCTCCTTAGCTAAGGATTATAATGTTACTTTAATAGACAAACAAATAACTCCTTCTGATCGAATTGGTGAATCATTAGCTCCTGCTGCCCAAAGAATTTTAAAGAAACTAGATCTTTTAGAAAATGAATCAGATAAATTTAAACAAACATTATTTAGTAATAACCTTGGTATGCAATCATACTGGGGAAGCAATCAACTTCATATTGTAGATCATCTTAAAAATCCTGATGGGTTTTCTAAAAGCTTAGATAGGGCAAAATTTGAAACATACCTCAGAAAAAAAGCATTAGACAGAGGTGTTCTTTGTTTATGGGGAATACGTCTTTTTAATAGCGTTTACGAAGAAAATATATGGAGAGTAACCGGTAAATCTGATAATTTAAAAAACAGAACTACTCATGCTATTGAAGCAAGTTTTGTTATAGATGCTACAGGAAGACAATCTCACTTTGCAAAAAGTATAGGAATTAAACGAATTCAATGTGATAAATTAATTTCATGTTGGATAAGTATGCCTAATACCAATATAAACACTATGAGTACTATTATTGCTGAGCAACAAGGTTGGTGGTATAGTTCAGTGTTACCTAATAACACCAGAATTATTTCTTTTCAAACTGATTCAGATATCATAGATAAAGCGATACTTAAAAATTCTGAATCTTTTTTAGCACTTCTTAAAAAGAATCAAGTAATACATTCGTTAATACCTAAAAATAAAAAAGATATTACTTTTCATGGAACTGTTAGTGCTAATTCAACACGTTTAGAACAGGTTGCTGGTAAACAATGGATTGCTTTAGGAGATGCAGCTATTAGCTTTGACCCTTTATCTTCTCAAGGTATGTTTAATGCAATGGCTAATGCTATGCAAGTTAAGGAACTACTAACAAATTTTAATATTATTAATGATTTTAGCTTAGCTAAAATGGAAAACTTCAACAATACTTATTCAAATCAAATAGAACATGTGTGGAGTCACTATTTAAAGCATAAAAATTTATTTTATAAAGCAGAAGCAAGATGGAAAGAAAGTACTTTTTGGAAAAGGAGATCATGATAAATATTTGTTTCAAAATAAAATAAAACAACACCTTGCAAAACGTGTAAATTGTAAAAACCTTTAGACTAAGAATTAATCTAAAGGTTTTTTTATAATTTATATAGCACTAATAATATCATACTTAGTAATAATATGGTGTTTATTATTACCTAAATCAACTAAGACTGCTTGATTATCTTTTGTTATTAATTTAGAAACTTCATCAATAGATGCTGACAATTTTACAACAGGATAAATAGAACCCATAACCTCTTTAATTGGTTTATCTGCTATATTTTTATCAGCTATATAACTTCGTAATAAATCTGATTCGTTTACCGAGCCTACAAATCCGTTAATATCTTTTACCGGAATTTGCGATATTTTAAAATCACGCATTCTTTCAATTGCATGTGATACCAGCTCTTCTGTTTGAACAGTTACTAACGGTTTATTAATGTGTGATTTTATTAAATCCTCAGCCTTTGTAATTGTTTCTTCTAAAAAACCACGCTCACGCATCCAATCATCATTAAACATCTTACCTACATACCTACTTCCATGATCATGAAATAGTACTACCACCACATCATCTTTCTTAAAATGTTCTTTTAACTGCAACATTCCTTTAATAGCAGACCCTGCTGAGTTACCTACAAAAATACCTTCTTCTTTAGCTATCTTACGTGTATAAACAGCTGCGTCTTTATCGGTTACTTTGGTAAAGCCATCAATTAAAGAAAAATCTACATTTTTAGGTAAAATATCCTCTCCTATACCTTCGGTGATGTATGGGTAAATTTCATTTTCATCAAAAACACCTGTTTCATGGTATTTTTTAAATACTGATCCGTAAGTATCAATTCCCCAAACTTTTATATTCGGATTTTGCTCTTTCAAGTATTTTGCTGTTCCCGAAACAGTACCTCCTGTTCCAACACCTACAACAAAATGTGTTATTTTACCTTCGGTTTGTTTCCATATTTCTGGCCCTGTTTGCTCATAATGTGCCAATGCATTACTTGGGTTGTCATATTGATTTACGTACCAAGAATTAGGAGTTTCCTCACCTAAACGTTTAGAAACGGAGTAATAAGATCGAGGATCATCTGGTTCTACATTGGTAGGACAAACAATAACCTCAGCTCCTACGGCACGTAAAATATCCATCTTTTCTTTCGATTGCTTGTCTGAAATTACAAAAATACATTTGTAGCCTTTTATAATTGCAGCCAAAGCCAAGCCCATACCTGTATTTCCTGAAGTTCCTTCAATAATAGTCCCCCCAGGTTGTAAACGTCCGTCAGCTTCAGCATCTTCAATCATTTTTAACGCCATTCTATCTTTAATAGAATTTCCGGGGTTAAAGGTTTCTACTTTTGCTAAAACTAAAGCATCAATTTCTTTGGTTACTGAGTTTAACTGAACTAATGGTGTATTACCAATGGTTTCTAATATATTTTTTGCGTATTTCATCTCTTTATTTTACAGTTGCAAAGGTAAATTCTTTTTGGGCGTTCCACAAGTGTCGCGCTTTCATTACTCGCTTTTTTTAATTTTGTGCACTTTGTTAATTTGTTCGTCCCTCACAAATAAAAAACAAAATTAAAAAAGAGCTCAAACACGCCATTCAATCGCTAACGCAGTCAGTTCATAAAAAATAATTAAACATTAAAAACATATTATCAACTTTACTATAACAAAACAATATTATATCTCACTTTAACTTAAAAAAAGACAAATAGTTTTTATATAAACTAATTACAATATTTTTATTGTGTTCAATAATAATTAATAACAAAAAATACTGCATAATAAAATGCAGTATTCATTATAAAATCTAATAATAAAAAATTGTTTATGCTGTTCTAACTTAGATTAAACGTTAAACCTGAAGTTCATTATATCGCCATCTTGTACGATATACTCTTTACCTTCAACTCCTAATTTACCTGCTTCTTTAACTTTTTGCTCTCCGCCTAAAGTAGTATAATCATCGTATTTTGTTACTTCGGCACGGATAAATCCTTTTTCGAAATCGGTATGGATAACTCCGGCTGCTTGTGGCGCTGTATCACCAATATTAATCGTCCACGCTCTTACTTCTTTTACACCTACAGTAAAATAAGTTTGTAAGTTTAATAATTTATAGGCTGCCCTAATTAAAACAGAGGCTCCTGCTTCTTTTAAACCGATATCTGCTAAAAACATTTCGCGTTCTTCGTAATCATCTAACTCGGTAATATCTGCTTCGGTACCAACTGCCAAAACAATAACTTCGGCGTTTTCATTTTTTACAGCTTCTTTTACAGCGTTTACGTAATCGTTTCCTGTTACTGCAGCACCTTCATCAACATTACATACATATAACACTGGTTTAGAGGTAATGAATTGTAATGATTTTACTGTTTCTATTTCTTTTTCTGAAAATTCAATTGCTCTTACTGAAACTCCGTCTAGTAATGTTTTTTCAACTTTTAATAGAATCTCTAATTCTGTCTGAGCTTCTTTATTACCTGTTTTAGCGGTTCTTTTTACACGTTCTAAACGTTTTTGAACGGTTTCTAAATCTTTTAATTGTAATTCAATATCAATCGTTTCTTTGTCTCTAACAGGATCTACTGAAGCATCAACATGTACAATATTATCGTTATCAAAACAACGTAAAACATGAATAATTGCGTCTGTTTCGCGAATATTTGCTAAGAATTGATTTCCTAATCCCTCTCCCTTACTTGCTCCTTTTACCAAACCAGCAATATCAACAATCTCTACTGTTGCAGGTACCACTCTTTCTGGATTTACCATTCCTTCTAAAACCTGTATTCTTGGGTCTGGTACATTTACCACTCCAATATTTGGCTCTATTGTACAAAAAGGAAAGTTGGCACTTTGCGCTTTTGCATTAGATAAACAATTAAATAAAGTTGATTTTCCTACGTTTGGTAATCCTACAATTCCGGCTTTCATTCTGTTGTTTTATTGAAAATTTTCGTGTGCAAATATAGTTGTTTTAAATATAAAAAAACCGAGTAAGTACTCGGTTTTTAATGTTGCTCTCTAATTGCTATATATTTTTATTCGTTATGCATAAAGCTTTGTTTAGCTAATAACTCTTCTTCTGTTTCTACATTATCATCATCTGGCACACAACAATCTACTGGGCAAACTGCTGCACATTGTGGCTCTTCATGAAAACCTTTGCATTCAGTACATTTATCAGCTACAATAAAATAAATTTCATCTGAAATTGGTTCTTGATCTTCATCAGCATTCGCTTTTTTACCACTAGGTAAAACCACGTTTCCTGTTAAATCAGTTCCATCAGCATATTTCCAATCATCAGCTCCTTCGTAAATTGCCGTGTTTGGACATTCTGGTTCACATGCACCACAATTTATACATTCATCTGTTATTATAATTGCCATAATTAATCTATTTCAGTTTTGTAACTTTGCAAGCGCAAAAATAGTTCCAAATTAATTTAGAAACAAAATAAATGGATACAATCCAAAATAGAATTTCAGCATTTGTAGAATTAGGGAAGTTTTTAGGTCAGTTTACCCAAAAAGAAACTGCTCAAAAAAACGAAATTAAATTTAACGACTTATTTTTTGACGGATTTAAACATCAATTAAAAATAGCTGGAGAAAATAATACCTGGTTTACCAAAGAAAACTTATTATTTGCTACCGAAAGTTGGTCTAAAGCCTTAACCAAAGAAAATATTCAACAATGGATTGCTAATGAAAATTTAGGCGAAAACGATTCAAAACAAGTTGCTGTTATTATGGCTGGGAATATTCCGCTTGTTGGTTTTCATGATTTTGTATCTGTTTTAATTGCTGGACATTCAGTATTAGTTAAACAATCATCAAACGATAAACATTTATTACCTTTTTTAGCTAAGTATTTAGAATACGTTCAGCCAGAATTGAAAGGTAAAATTACATTTACCGAACAAAAATTAACCGATTTTGATGCTGTTATTGCTACTGGAAGTAATAATACGGCGCGTTATTTTGAATTTTATTTTAAAGATAAACCTAGTATTATTAGAAAAAGTAGAAATTCGGTAGCCGTTTTAACAGGAAATGAAACTGCTCAAGATTTTGAAAATTTAAGTAATGATGTGTTTCATTATTTCGGATTAGGTTGTCGCTCGGTTTCTAAATTATATGTTCCAAAAAATTATAATTTCGATCCTTTTTTTACAGGCATGTACAACAAGCAAGAAATTATAAACAACGCTAAATATGCCAATAATTACGATTATAATAAAGCAGTTTATTTAATGAGCGAGTTTGATATTTTAGAAAACGGTTTTTTAATGATTAAAGAAGATGAAAGTTACGCCTCTCCTATCGCTTCAGTTTTTTACGAATATTACGACAATATCGAAGATTTAAAACTAAAATTAAATCAAGACAAAGAAAAAATACAGTGTATTGTAGCCAATAATATTATGGAAGATGAGATTACTTTTGGTGAAACTCAAAACCCGCAATTATGGGATTATGCTGATGGGGTAAATACGCTTGAGTTTTTATCAAAAATATAAAAATACACTCTATAAATTTCGCACCTTTGTTATAACAAAACACCACTTTAGTAATGAAAAAGCATAATTTTAGCGCAGGGCCTTGTATTTTACCTGAAGAAGTGCTTCAAAAAGCATCCGAAGCTGTTATTAATTTTAATGATGATAATTTATCGTTATTAGAAATATCGCACAGAAGTAAGCCTTTTGTTGCTGTTATTGAAAATGCCCGAAGTTTAGCCTTAGAATTATTAGGTTTACAAAACAAAGGATACAAAGCGTTATTTTTACAAGGTGGCGCAAGCAATCAGTTTTTAATGACAGCTTATAATTTACTAAATAAAAAAGCAGCTTATTTAAATACAGGTACTTGGAGTAGCAAAGCTATTAAAGAAGCTAAATTATTTGGCGAGTTGATTGAAGTAGCTTCATCCGAAGAAAATAACTTTAATTACATTCCAAAAGATTATAAAATTCCTACAAATGTTGATTATTTTCATTGCACAAGTAACAACACGATTTACGGAACGCAAATGAAAAGTTTTCCTGAAACTTCGGTTCCATTGATATGTGATATGAGTTCTGATATTTTTTCTCGTCAGTTAGATTTTTCAAAATTTGATTTAATCTATGCCGGGGCACAGAAAAACATGGGTCCTGCAGGAACTACGTTAGTTATTGTAAAAGAAGAAATTTTAGGAAAAGTAGAACGTATAATTCCATCAATGTTAAATTATCAAACATTTATTGATAAAGACAGTATGTTTAATACACCTCCTGTTTTTGCCATTTATACATCTATGTTAACTTTAGAATGGTTAAAAAATTTAGGCGGAATTGAATTTATAGAAAAAGTAAACCAACAAAAATCGGCACTTTTATATACCGAAATTGACAGAAACCCACTTTTTAAAGGAGTAGCAGCAACAGAAGATCGCAGTCATATGAATGCTACTTTTAATTTAACCGATAATAAATTAAAAAATAAATTTGATGCCATGTGGATGGATGCCAATATTAATGGTTTACACGGACACAGAAGTGTTGGCGGATATAGAGCAAGCATGTACAACGCATTACCTTTATATAGTGTACAAGCCCTAGTTGATGTAATGCAAGAATTAGAACGAATTAGCTAAAAGCTATCAATAAAAAAGAGATACATTTTAAATGAAAATATTAGCGAACGACGGAATTTCTGAAAGTGGAAAAGCTACTTTAGAAAATGCAGGGTTTGAAGTAATAATTACAAAAGTAGCCCAAGAACAATTAGAAGTTTTTATAAATGATGAAGAAATTAACGCTATCATTATTAAAAACAATACCCAAATACATGCCGAATTAATTGACAACTGCCCTAGTTTAAAATTAATAGCAAACGCTGGTACCAATAACGATAATATTGATGTTGTGTATGCCCAAGAATGTGGTGTACAAGTAGTAAATATTGCAGACGCTAGCGCCAATGCTATTGCCGAATTAGTTTTTGCACACTTGTTAGGTATGGCTCGTTTTTTACACCAAGCAAATAGAGAAATGCCTTTAGAAGGTGATATGAACTTTAATTTGCTAAAAAAACAATTTTCTAACGGTACCGAATTAAGAGGAAAAACATTAGGAATTATTGGAATGGATGCCGAAGGGCAACAAGTTGCTAAACTTGCCTTAGGTTTAGGTATGAAAGTTTTAGCTTACGATGTTAATTACGACAACTCTATCACTATTCCTGTAGACTTTTTTAACGGGCAAATAATTGATATAGAGATTGATGTAATTAGCTCTGATGAATTATTTAAAGAAGCAAATTTTATTAGTTTACATTTATCTGCCCAAGAAAACCATGTTATTGGAGCTAATGAATTTGAAAAAATGAAAGATGGTGTAGGTTTTATAAATGTTGCACAAGGCGGATTGATAGATGAAATTGCTTTAATAAATGCTATTGAAAGTGGTAAAGTAAAATATGCTGGTTTAGATTCTTTCGAAAATCAACCAAAACCAGAAATTCAATTATTAATGAATCCTAATTTATCTTTAAGTCCAAATATTGCTGCATATACTGTTGAGGCTCAACATAAAGTTGGTACCGAATTGGCTAATAAAATAATCAATTCATTACACGAATAAATCAAATTATTAATGGCAATTGTAAAACCTTTTAAAGCGGTAAGAGCTACCAGAGATAAAGCGGCATTGGTTTCATCAAAATCGTATGAAATTTATCCGCCAGCTATGTTAAATGCCAAATTAGCATTTAATCCATTTACATTTTTACATGTAATAAATCCTGGTTATAAATATCATAAACAAGATATTACTGGCGAGCAACGCTTTAAATTAGTACACAATCGTTATTTAGAGTTTAAAGAAGATGGTATTTTTACAAAAGATAAAAATCCTGGATTTTATATTTATCAAAAAACAACACCAACAAACTCTTTTTGCGGAATTATAGCAGCCACCTCTGTAGAAGATTATCATAATAATACGATAAAAAAACACGAAGGTACTTTAAAAGAGCGCGAATTGTTATTTGAAAATTATTTAAAAAACACAGGTTTTAATGCAGAACCTGTGCTTTTAACTTACCCTGATAATAATGTTGTAGAAAGCATTATAAATAAATATAAAGTTGATAGAGCTGAATATGAATTTTCTACAACCGACAAAGACACACATTTATTATGGATTGTTGATGATGCAAATGATATTGAACAAATTTCTAGTGCCTTTTCGCAAATAAATACTTTATATATTGCTGATGGGCATCATCGATCTACATCTTCATGTTTATTAGCTAAAAACTTAGCTAGTGAAAATTCGAAGCATACAGGTAGTGAAAAATACAACTTTTTCATGAGTTATTTATTACCTGAAAGTCAATTAAGTATCTATGAATTTAATCGATTTATAAAAGATTTGAATGGTTATACAACCGAAGAATTTTTAATAGAGTTAGATACTTTTTTTAGGATAGAAAACAGAGGACAAGAATTATACAAACCCAAAGAAAAACATCAATTTAGTATGTATTTAAATGGTGAATTTTATGCATTGCATTTACGTAAATCTAGATATGAATTTACAGATGCTTTGAGTAAATTAGATGCTCAAATTTTATATCAAACCATTTTAAATCCGATATTAGGAATCAAAGACATCAGAAACGCATCAAAAATCATGTATTCTCAAGATAAATCTGATAGTTTAGAGTTAAAAACAAAAGTGGATGCTGGTGGTTTTGAAGTTTCTTTCGGAATGTTACCAACCACCATACATGAACTTAAAGAAATTGTTGATGCTGATATGTTAATGCCTCCAAAAACAACATATATCGAACCCAAATTAAGAAGCGCTTTAACTATTTATGAAATTTAATTAGAAATGACAGGAATTAAAGAAAATCTTCAAAAAATAAATGCAACCATACCAAATAACATAACTTTAGTTGCTGTTTCTAAAACCAAACCAATTGCTGATATTCAAAAAGCATACGATGCAGGACAGCGTGTGTTTGGTGAAAATAAAATTCAAGAAATGGTTACCAAATACGATGCTCTACCAAAAGATATTAAATGGCATATGATTGGTCATTTACAGCGAAATAAAGTTAAATACATGGCGCATTTTGTTGATTTAATTCATGGTGTTGATAGTTTTAAAACACTAAAAGAAATTAACAAACAAGCAAAAAAACATAATCGTATAATTAACTGTTTATTACAAGCTCGTATTGCCAAAGAAGAAACAAAATTCGGGTTATCTTTTAATGCTATTGATGAAATTATTTCATCTGAAGAATTTGCTGAATTACAAAATATAAAAGTGGTTGGCTTTATGGGAATGGCAACTTTTACCGACAATCAAGAGCAGTTACAAGAAGAATTTATCTCTTTAGCTAACTTTTTTAGTAAAAATCAAGAAAAAAACTCAAAATTATCTATTCTTTCAATGGGAATGAGTGGTGATTATCAATTAGCTATAAAAAATGGTAGTAATATGGTAAGAATTGGTAGCGCTATTTTTGGTGTTCGAAATTATATTGTTTAGATTTACATTAATCAGCTAAAAAAGAAAAAGAATTGTACGCAGTTTTAGATATTGAAACAACAGGAGGTAAATTTAATGAAGAAGGAATTACTGAAATTGCTATCCATAAGTTCGATGGTCATCAAGTAGTTGACCAGTTTATCAGCTTGGTTAATCCTCAAAAAGAAATTCAAGAATTTGTTGTTAAACTAACCGGTATTAATAATAAAATGCTTCGCAACGCACCTAAATTTCATGAGGTTGCAAAACGAATTATTGAAATTACCGAAGATTGTATTATCATTGCTCATAATGCTAGTTTCGATTATCGAATTTTACGTACAGAATACAATCGCTTAGGTTATGATTTTAAAAGAAATACCCTTTGTACCGTTGCTCTTAGCAAGAAACTAATTCCAGAATCGCCATCCCATAGCTTAGGTAAACTATGTCGTTTTATTGGCATTCCAATGTCCGACAGGCATAGAGCAAACGGTGATGCTTTGGCAACTATACAGTTATTTAAACTACTATTAGAAAAAGATATTGAGAAAAGTATCATTCAGCAATCTATAAAATATGCTGATAATAGACATGAAAAGCAACTTTTTATAAAAATACTAGATCAATTACCAGAAAAACAAGGTGTATTTTATGTTCATAACGAACAAGGAAATATTATTTTTATTGGTAGAGGTACAAATATAAAACAGGAAGTAAATAAACTATTATTAAAAGATACTCCTAAAGCTAAAAAAATAATAAAGCGTATTAACGAAATTACCTATGAAGAAACCGGTAATGTACTTTTTACCAGGTTAAAATATCATTTAGAACTTGTAAAATTAAAACCTAAATTTAATGTTATTCGTAAACGTAAAAATTTAAATAAAAATTTTAATCATGATAATTTATTATTAATAGATAAAGGTAGAACACCAGAAGAACATGCTGTTATTTTAATTGAAAACAACGTTGTTTTAGGGTACGCTTACACTAATTTGGCTTTTCAAGAAAATCAGTTAGCTATTTTAAAATCAATGCTAACACCTATTGAAAACCCTGATTTAGCTAAAATCATTATTAAAAACTATTTACTTAAAAATAAAGTAGTAAAAATAGTACGATTGCAAGTTGAAAATAATTTGTAATATTGTTATAATCACCTAAAAATCTTTCTTTTTGAAGAACGAACAAAAAAACTGGAAAGACAAACTTCATGAAATAATTTACGAAGCAGATACCCCAACAGGTAAGGTATTTGACATTGTGATATTAGTTTCAATACTAACCAGTATTTTATTGGTAATGTTAGAAAGTGTTGAGAGTGTTAATAATAAATACGGAACATTTTTAAATATAGCTGAATGGGTTATTACCATACTATTTACTATTGAATATTTTGCAAGAATTATATCCATAAAAAAACCACTTAAATACATTTTTAGTTTTTACGGTATTATTGATTTCTTATCTACTATACCTAAATACTTATTGCTATTTTTTGGTAGTTTCCATTCTTTAATTGCATTTAGAGCCTTACGACTAATGCGTATTTTTAGAATTTTAAAATTAGCACGTTTTATTGGAGAATCTAACAATTTTACTAGAGCATTGAAAGCTAGTAGGGTTAAAATAGCCGTATTTTTATCTTTCGTTATCATACTTTGTGTAATTTTAGGTACTGTTATGTATCTTATAGAAGGAAATGCTGATAGTGGGTTTACAAGCATACCTAGAAGTGTATATTGGGCCATAGTTACCCTTACTACTGTTGGTTATGGAGATATTGCTCCTGTTACTGCTTTTGGGCAATTAATTGCTTCTTTTATTATGATATTAGGGTATGGTATTATTGCCATACCAACAGGAATTGTTTCGTCAGAAATGACAAAAACAAATAATAATACTTTACATACCAATACACAGGTTTGCCCTAATTGCGCTGCTGAATTTCATAGAGATAAAGCAGAGTTTTGTTATGAATGCGGACACCAATTAAACCCTTAAAATTGAGTAATTCAACTACTAAGAACACCTTAATTACCATTGTTGGCGCTACTGCCATTGGTAAAACAGCACTAAGCATTAAATTAGCACAACATTTTAATTGTGATATTATTTCGTGTGATTCTCGTCAATTTTTTAAAGAAATGACCATCGGAACAGCCGTTCCTGAAGCTGATGAATTGGCAGCTGCGTCCCATCACTTTATTCAAAACAAAAGTATTTTCGAAGAATACTCGGTTGGGCAATTTGAAAAAGATGTTTTAAAAAAATTAAACAACTTATTTTTAAAAAACCCAGTACAAATTATGGTTGGCGGCAGTGGTTTATATGTTGATGCTGTTTTAAAGGGATTGGATTATTTTCCTGAAGTTGATCCTTCAATAAGAGTAAGCCTTACTAAAGAATTAGAAGAAAGCGGAATTACATCACTTCAAAATCAACTTAAAAAATTAGACATTGAAACCTATAATTCAATTGCTATCGACAATCCGCATCGGGTAATGCGTGCCTTAGAAATTTGTATTGGCACAGGCAAAACATATACTTCTTTTAAAAACAAACCAAAAGCTCCTCGCAATTTTAAATCCATTAAAATTGGATTGACTGCTGATAGAGAGATTATGTACAATCGTATTAACCAACGTGTTGATATTATGATACAAAATGGTTTATTAAACGAAGCTAAAAAGCTGTATCCAAACAAAAATCTTAATGCTTTAAAAACCGTTGGATATCGTGAACTTTTTGAATATTTTGATGGTAATTTTACGCAAGAGTTTGCAATTGAAGAAATTAAGAAAAACACCAGAAGGTTTGCTAAAAGACAAGGTACTTGGTTTCGAAAAGACACCTCTATTAATTGGTTTGATTATCAATCAGATGTAAACTCGATATTAACCGTTATCAACAATCAATTTTAACAAATTTTAAAACATTTAACTAACCCACTTTTTTATATTTGTGGAAAAACATTAAAAAAATGAAGTCAAAAATTATATTTTTAGTTGCAATTCTTTTATCAACAATATCATTTGCTCAAACCAAATTAGGTACCGTAAATAGCGAGTTAATTATAAGTAAAATGCCTCAAATGAAAACTGTTTTACAAAGAATTGATACCTACAGTAAAAAATTAGATTCATCACTAAATATAAAATTTACAGATTACAAAAGTAAAGTAGAATCATTTAAAGCTGAAGAAAAAATAATGACTGCTGATGATAAAAAAGTTAGAATTAGTGAGCTTCAGAAAATAGAACAAGACATGGGGAAGTTTCGTAAAAACGGAACCGCTATGATGCAATTACGCCGGGATGAGTTTATGCGTCCGTTGTATAAAAAATTAAGTGAAGTTATTAGTGAAGTTGCAAAAGCAAATGGATATACACAAATTTTAACTACCGGAGGAAACGAGTTTGGTTATATCGATGAAAAATTTGATATTACTCAGTTAGTTTTAACTAAACTAGGAATAAAAGAATAATTTCTTTGGATGAATTTTAAATCGAAAGATATACAATTACAATACAAAGGATTTTTACAAACACCTTTTCTATGGCATGGAAAAGGTGTTTTTGGTTTGCAACAATTTACAGAGTTATTGCCTAAAAAAACATCCACCTTTAATCAACACATTACCAAACTTCCTCGCTTAGGTAAATTAGTTGAACGTTTTGTTTCTTTTAGTTTATCAGAAGATAAAATAATAAATATTTTAGCTGAAAACATTCAAATTCAGCAAAACAAAATTACTTTAGGTGAATTAGATTGTATTTTATTACAAAACAACCAACCCGTACATTTAGAAATTATTTATAAATTTTATTTATATGATTCATCGGTAGGAAATACCGAAATAGAACATTGGATTGGTCCTAACAGAAAAGATTCTCTCATTGAAAAACTCACTAAATTAAAAGAAAAGCAACTTCCACTACTCTATTCTAAAGAGTGTAAAGAATATATCTCACAAATTAATTTATCTCCAGAAAAAATTGAACAACAGGTTTATTTTAAAGCCCAATTATTTGTTCCATTAACTCAATTTGGCAAGCAGTTTTCAACTATTAATAATAATTGCATAATTGGTTTTTATATTTATCAAAATGAATTAGCTCAATTTTCTGATTGTAAGTTTTTCATCCCAACAAAACATCACTGGTTAACTAAACCACATGCTAATATTAATTGGTTAAATTTTAATAATTTTATAACAAAATCTATCAATTATTTAATTGAAAAAAGAGCACCTTTATGTTGGATTAAAAAAAATAACGGAGAAATATTTAAATTCTTTGTTGTTTGGTGGGATTATTGATAAGACTATAAAAAATAATTATGAAAACATTAAAACTCTTAGTATTCTTTCTTGTATTCTTTTTCACTTTTTTTTCTTGTGTAAAAGATGAAGATAATACTTCATCATGTATTGATTTTGATACTACATCACAAGACTATAGTGTTATAGAAGCTACGATTTATACGAGTGAAATTATTGAATTCGAAATAGCGAACGTTTGTCCTTATAAAATAAAAGTTACCGATATAAAAATTGAAGGTAATAATTCAAACGAATTTACTATTCAAAAATTACCAGTAGGTACTTACTTAACAGAAAAAAAAGTAAATTTCAATATTGTTTTTTCACCAAAAAGTTTAGGAGAAAAAAATGCTATTTTAACTATTCATCACGATTTTGGTTCGCTTGTTATTCATCTAACAGGAACAGGTATTTAGTTTAGGAACCTTTTCTGGCAACTGTTTTTACTGACCTTTTTCTAGAAGTAATAAAATATACACCAATTAATAAAATTACAGAAGCTATTATTGATTGTTTGGTAAGCTGTTCATCCAACAAACTCCAACCTAAAAACAAGGCTATAACAGGATTTACATAAGCTGATGTTGCTACTTTTTCGGGCGAAACTGATTTTAATAAATAATTAAAAGCTGTAAAAGCTACAATACCACCAAAAACAATTAAAAACAACATAGCCCCCTGTGTTTTAAGTTCCCAATTTAAAGGAGAAATCCAAGTTTCTTTAAAAATCAAGCTTGAAATTGCCAAAATAAATCCAGCAATTAACATTTGATATCCAGTTGCTATCAAATAATTTTTGGGTAAATCTGCTTTCGATACAAAAACACTTCCGTAACTCCAACTTAACACACAAGTTAAAATCATAAAAATACCTAAAACGCCCCCCGCTGAGGTTGTAATTTCTTTCTGACTCACTAATAAATACATTCCTAGTAAGCCCAATAAAACCCCAATAATTGATTTTTTTTGTAATCTTTTTCCGTCAATCAACCGCAATAAAAAAAGTACAAATAATGGCTGTGTTGAGGCCAATAATGCAGCAAAACCAGTATCAACATATTTTAAAGCCCAAACAAAAACTCCATTTCCGTATACTAAAAATAAAAAACCTGCAATTGCCGAATTTACCAACTGATTTTTAGTAATTCCAATAGGTAATTTTAACAATTTGGCAATTATCATAATCAATCCACCTGCAATTAAAAATCTAATCGATGCCAAAAACAAAGGCGATAATTCAGTTACTGCAATCTTGTTAAACAAATACGTTGATCCCCATATAATATATATTGAAAAAAAGGCAGAGATGATTAACAATTTTGAATTTTTCATGTTTATTTATTTTATTGTTAAAAATACAATATTGTTTTAGTTTTAATCAAAAAAAGTCGTCTAAAAATAACTAATAGACGACTCTTATATTAAAAATACTTCCTTATAATTTAACAAATAATTTTTGTGCTACTAACTCAGATGATGCAGGGTTTTGTCCAGTTATTAAATTACCATCTTCAACCACGTAAGGTTGCCAGTCTGAGCCTCTTGTAAAAAGTCCTCCGCTAGCTTTTAACATATCCTCTACTAAAAAAGGAACTACCCTTGTTAACTTTACTGCAGCTTCTTCAGAATTTGTAAACCCTGTTACTTTTTTACCATTTACTAATGGTTTTCCATCAGTTCCTTTGGTATTTTTAAATATCGCTGGGGCATGACAAACTGCTGCCACTGGCTTATTATTCTTATAAAAAGACTCAATTAAAACAATAGAGTTTTCATCTTCTGATAAATCCCATAAAGGACCATGACCGCCTGGATAGAAAACAGCATCGTAATCCGCTTCATTTACCTCAGTTAATTTTAATGTTTTTGCTAAAACAGCTTGCGTTTCTTTATCATTATCAAAACGTTTTGTAGCCTCAGTTGCTGCGTTTTCTGCTGCACTATTCGGATCAATTGGTGGCTGCCCTCCTTTTGGAGATGCTAATGTAATTTCTACACCTTTATCTTTTAAAGAGTAATATGGTGCTGCAAATTCTTCAATCCAGAAACCTGTTTTATGCCCTGTGTCACCTAAATTTTCATGAGAAGTTAACACAAATAAAACTTTTTTTATTTTAGCTTTTTTTTCTGTAGTGTTACCGACCTTCTTAACTTCTTTTTTATTTCCGCAAGATGCAAATAAAGTAATTGCAAAAAATGCTGTTATAATTTTTTTCATTTTATGATGTTTATAATTTATAACAAAATTACCACAAGCATTAAATGTAAAAATTGATGTATGATAAGAAATTTATAATTCTGAAAATTCTATAATTTTGTGAGAAAGAATTATAGATGTTTCTGGTTTTAACTTCACTATATTTTTAATAGCTGTAGCTATTGTTTCAGCTTTTATACTTCTATATTTTTTGAAACGTCCAATTAAAAGCGGATTCATAAAATTGGCTACAAAATTACCAATATCTTCTCCTAACCTACTTTCTTGTCGATTTCCTTTTATTAAAGACGGACGTAAAATGTATGTGTGTTTTATTTTTTGTTCTAAAACCGACGCTTCCATCTCTCCTTTAATTTTATTATAAAAAACATTGCTTTTTGAGTTTGCTCCCATTGCTGAAACAACTGTAAAAACTTCTACTCCGTTCGCTTTTGCTAATTTTGCGGCAGAAGTCGGAATACCATAATCTATCGATTTATAAACAGCCTTATCTTTCGTTTTTTTCGCCGTTGTACCAATACAACAAAATACTTCATCTGCTATAAAATCGGTTGTAAACTGATCAAAAAGAAGTAAATCAACTATAAATTCTTTAATTTTTGGTGATTTATTACCTGTTGATCTTCTCGTAAAAACTTTAATCGTTTTATAATTATCGTCTTTTACCAACTTATCTAACAACAAACTTCCTGTTAAACCTGTTGCTCCTAATACAATTGCTGTTTTCATAAAATTATTTTGCTATTTCTTTTCGTATTCTACTTAAACTTTCTGTTGTAATTCCTAAGAAAGAAGCAATATGGTAATTTTTTACGTGCTGCTCTATGTTTGGATACGTTTCTATAAAACTCAGATATCGTTCTTTTGCTGATTGAGATAAGTTTGCTAAAATTCTCTTTTGAAAACTTACGAAAGAACGTTCCATTTTCTTTCTAAAAAAACGCTCTATTTTAGGTATTTGATTATAAGTATTTTCTATATTTTTCTTTGATACTCGTAGTAAAACAGCTTCTTCTATACATTCAATCGTTAGCACCGATTTTGTTTCAGAAAAGTAGCCTATATAATCACTAATCCACCAATCGTTAACCGCAAATTGTACCGTATGTTCTTTTCCTTTTTCATCAATAAAAAATGCTCGTAAACAACCTCTTAAAACATAATATTGATATTTTACATCTTCATTACTTCTTAAAATAATGCCTCCTTTTTTAAAAGTCACCTTCGTAAAACTTTCTTGAATACTTTCTATTTCTTCATTTGAAATTTCTAAGCCTTTAAAAACTATTGATAATTCTTTTTTCATTATTTGTAAAATTAAACTAAAAAAATCACCAATATTGGTGATTTTTATTATTTATTAATATGTTTTATAACACTACAAAAGTGTTTCTAAATAATGATTATCAATAGCATACATTTCTTTTAAGCCAGATATTTTATCATCAATTTTAGAAATGTCATTCTTTTTACTTGATTTACTCGCCACCAACATTACATTTTTACGTGTATGTTCGTTACTTATAAATTCAAACACTTTCGTGTTATAGTTACCCTTCTCTAAAATAAGTGCACGAATGGTATCAGTTACCATTTCAAACTGACGCTCTTTAAAAATACCATATTTTAAAAGCGGACTCTCCTGCTCTTTTCCTTTTACTTGCTGACGTATTTGTTTATGACAACACGGTGCACAAATAATTAAGGTTGCATTGGCTGATAATCCTTTAAAAATAGCGTCATCTGTAGCAGTATCACAAGCATGTAACGCTATTAAAATATCTATTTTAGTATTATCATATTCTTGAATAGGTTGTGCTACGAAACTTAAATTTTTAAAGCCTAATTTTTCAGCAACATTGTTACAATAGTTTACCAATTCGGTACGTAATTCAATACCTGTTACCTTAGCATTGTATTTTTTTTGATTTACTAAATAATCATACAAAGCAAATGTTAAATATCCTTTACCAGACCCCATATCAACAATATTAATATGCTTTGGTAGTTTGGTAGATTTTAACAAACCTTCAATAATTTCGAGGTATTTATTTATTTGACGGTATTTATCTGCCATTTTATGAATTACCTTACCTTCTTTATCTGTAATTCCTAAATGGTGTAAATAACTTCCTGCTTCAGCTAAACGTTCTTTAGGTTTATCGTGTGTTACTGGTAATTTATTTTTAAAACTTGGCGCATTTTCTCGGTAAGAAACTTTTTTCTTTTTTGATATAAAAACCAACAAATCTTTAGATAATGTAAACAAAGTAGCTGCTCTAAAATTATCCATCAATAAGATTTCTAATTCTGATATAGCTTCAGAAATTGAGTAATTTTTTACTTTGTCATTAGTTGTATAATGATACGTAAACTGAAACATTTCTGCTCCTTTAATTTTTACCAAACGTACATAAACATTTGGCAAGCCATCGCTTTTTTTAATCGGTTTACTTAACGTAAGTTTTACAAAATTTGCATCTAAAACACTTTTACGTAAAGTATCATTTAATTGTTGAAAATCATTCATGCTGCAAAAATACCATAAAAAGTAAAATCGATAGCAAACAAAATTGTTTTACTATCAATTTTTTAGTTTTAATTACGCTCTCTCAAAACAGCTTCTATATCTTCAAGTGTAAATCCTTTTGCTTTTAAAAGAATTACAATGTGATAAAATAAATCGGCTGCTTCGTTTTTAAATAAATCATCATTATCATCCTTAGCTTCAATAACTAATTCAACCGCTTCTTCTCCTACTTTTTGCGCTACTTTATTAATCCCTCTTTTATATAATTTATTGGTGTATGAAGTTTCGTTGTCAGTATCTATACGCTCGCTAACAATACGCTCTAACTCGTATAAAAATCCTTTTGGAGTTTCTTCTGCAAAGCAAGACGTAGTTCCTTTATGGCATGTTGGTCCTTTTGGAGTGGCTTTTATTAAAATAGTATCATTATCACAATCAATTTGAATATCGTTTACTTCTAAAAAATTCCCTGATTCTTCTCCTTTTGTCCATAATCTGTTTTTACTTCTACTATAAAAAGTAACACGGTTTTCAGTCTTTGTTTTTTCAAAAGCCTCTTCATTCATATAACCTAACATTAACACTTGTAACGTGGTATTATTTTGAATGACAACTGGTACTAATCCGTTTGATTTATTAAAATCTATATTCATCGTACAGGTATGTTTTTTGTTTTTAAATAATTTTTTAATTGCGGAACAGGTATTTCACCAAAGTGAAAAATACTTGCTGCCAATCCAGCACTTGCTTCTGTTTTTGTAAAAACGTCTGCAAAATGTTCTTCTTTACCGGCTCCGCCAGAAGCAATAACAGGAATGTTTATGTGTTTACTTACCGAATCGGTAATATCTAAAGAAAATCCGGCTTTGGTTCCATCGCTATTCATTGAGGTTAATAAGATTTCTCCTGCGCCTAATTTTTCTACTTCTTTTGCCCAACTTACGGTTTCTAAATCAGTTTCAAAAGTTCCTCCTTTGGTAAAAACTTTCCATTGATTATCTATCAACTTTGTATCAATAGCAACAACAACAAACTGGCTTCCGAAACGATTTTTTAAATTGGTAATTAACTGTGGATTTTTAACTGCGGATGAGTTAATACTCACTTTATCTGCTCCTGCTTTAATTAAAGCTAAAGCGTCATCAACAGTACTGATTCCTCCACCTACAGTAAACGGAATATTAATTTCTTGTGCTACTTTTTCAACTAAATCGACTAATGTTTTTCTGTTTTCAAGTGTTGCTGTAATATCTAAAAACACCAATTCATCAGCACCGTCTTTAACATATTGTTTTGCCAATGCTATCGGGTCGCCAGCATCAATAATATCAACAAAATTAACACCTTTTACAGTTCGTCCGTTTTTAATATCTAAACACGGAATTATTCTTTTTTTTAACATAATTGTTGTAATTCTTTTAGGGTAATATTCCCTTCGTAAATGGCTTTTCCTAAAATAGTTCCTTCGCAACCAATTTCTTTTAGTTTTATTAAATCATCTATTGAAGCTACACCACCACTTGCTATTAAATTTATACCACTTTTAGCTAAAATTTCTTGATATAACGCTACAGATGCGCCTTGCAACATTCCGTCTTTAGCAACATCCGTACAAATAGTAGTTTTTACACCTAAAACTTCATATTCTTTGATAAAATCAACAACATCAACTTCTGATGTTTTTAACCAACCGTGAGTTGCTATTTTTCGGTTAATACAATCAGCACCTAAAATAATTTTATCGCTTCCGTATTGTGTTAACCATCCTTTAAAAATTTCTGGATTTTTAACAGCAATACTTCCTCCTGTAATTTGGTTTGCTCCGTTTTCAAAAGCGATACGCAAATCATCATCAGACTTTAATCCTCCTCCAAAATCAATTTTTAAATTTGTTTTTGAGGCAATTTGTTCTAATACTTTATAATTTACAATGTGTTGTGATTTTGCTCCATCTAAATCAACCAAGTGTAAATATTCAATTCCGTTATCTTCAAATTCTTTTGCTACTTCAACAGGGTTTTCATTATATATTTTCTTGGTACTATAATCTCCCTTTGTTAAACGTACACATTTTCCTTCAATAATATCTATAGCGGGTATAATTCTCATTTTTTTAGTTTAAAAGTTAACAGTTACTTGATTATAACTTTAAAAAATTTAGTAGTAATTTTTCTCCAATACTTGCCGATTTTTCAGGATGAAATTGCATTGCATAAAAATTATCTTTTTGCATAATAGTGCTAAATGGTTTGATATAATTGCAAGTAGCTACTGTGTTTTGACAAATTTCGGCATAATAACCGTGAACATAATACACATCTTCATCTGTAGTAATAGCGTCTACTATTTTTGATGGTTTTAGTTCAGAAAAGTTATTCCATCCCATATGTGGAACTTTTTCTAAAGGCGGAAATTGTTTTGTTTCTGTATCAAAAATACCCAAACATTTGGTATTTCCTTCTTCTGATGATTTACACATTAATTGTAACCCCAAACAGATACCTAAAACTGGCTGTTTTAAAGAAACTAAAAGTTCGTCTAATTTACGCTCTCTTAAATATGCCATTGCTGAGCTTGCTTCCCCAACACCTGGAAAAATAACCTTAGTTGCCTTTCTAATCTCCTCTGGATTATCAGTAATTATACTTTCATATCCTAAACGCGTAATTGCGTTTTGAACAGAGCGTATATTACCGGCATTATATTTTATAATTGCAATCATATATTAATTATGAATTATGAATTTTCAATTACAGTTAGCTCGCAATTTTTAATTCGTAATTATATTTCTTTTATATTTTCATCCTTCTGAACTTGTTTCAGAATCACATTGTTTTAATAACCTGTTATGTGAACCTGAAATAAATTCAGGTTAACGAGTAAAGTTTATAACATTCCTTTTGTTGATGGTAAAAACATCTTATTAGCATCGCGTTTTACCGCCATTTTCATCGCTTTTGCAAAGGCTTTAAAAATACCTTCAATTTTATGGTGTTCGTTTTTTCCTTCGGCTTTTATATTCAAGTTACATTTTGCGCCGTCAGTAAACGATTTAAATAAATGAACAAACATTTCGGTTGGCATATCGCCTATTTTTTCTCTATTAAAATCAGCCTCCCATTCTAGCCAATTTCTACCTCCAAAATCAACAGCTACTTGTGCTAAACAATCATCCATTGGCAAACAAAAACCGTAACGCTCAATACCTAATTTATTACCTAATGTTTTATTAAATAATTCACCTAAAGCAATCATGGTATCTTCAATAGTGTGGTGTTCATCAACCTCTAGATCGCCAGTAACTTTTATGGTTAAATCCATCGCTCCGTGACGACCAATTTGATCTAACATATGATCAAAAAACTTTAAACCTGTATCAATATCATTATTACCCGAACCGTCTAAATTTAGTTTGATGTAAATTTGTGTTTCGTTGGTATTTCTTGTGATTTCGGCAACTCTATCTTGTAGTTTTAAAAACTCGTAAATAGCATTCCAATCGGTAGATGTTAAGGCAATTGAATTGAATATTTCTCGCTTAGAGGTTTCAATTTCATCAGCTCCTAAATCTGGATTTTCAGCTAAATAAATTCCTTTTGCGCCTAGATTTTTAGCCAATTCCATATCGGTAATTCTATCACCCAATACAAATGAATTTTCTAAATCGTATTCTTCAGAAAAAAATTGTGTTAACAAACCTGTTCTTGGTTTGCGTGTTGACGCATTTTCTTCTGGAAAAGTTCTATCAATAAATACTTCAGTAAATTCTACGCCTTCTTTTTTAAAGGCATCCATTATTTTATTTTGAGCTGGCCAAAAGGTATCTTCAGGAAAAGAATCAGTCCCCAAACCATCTTGATTGGTAACCATTACCAATTCAAAATCTAATTCCGACGCAATTTTTGCCATGTTTTGGAACACTTTTGGGTAAAACTCTAACTTTTCTAAACTATCTAATTGATAATCTACTGGTGGTTCTAACACCAAAGTTCCGTCTCTATCTATAAATAATACTTTTTTCATGTTCTTATTTTTAATTTCGTCGTCAACCTGAATTTATTTCAGGTTCTCATTTCTATCGTTTTTTACTTGATGAGATTCCGAAATAAATTCGGAATAACGCTCAAAATATTATAGCTTTTTAAGCTAATGATTTTAATACTGTAATTAGTTGTGTGTTTTCTTTGGTACTACCAACGGTAATTCGTAAACAATTATTTACCAAACTATTTCGGTTACGTGTTATAATTTTTTGTGCTACTAATTTATTGTAAATCTCTGTTGCATTAGTTACTTCTATCAAAATAAAATTAGCATCCGAAGGGTATATTTTTTGAACCAATTTAATATTTTCAAAAGCTTTAATTAATTGCTTTTTCTCATCAAGAATTGTGTTTTTATTAACCTCAAATTCTGATAAATTATTTAATGATTCTATTACTTTTTCCTGATTTAAAGTACTAACATTATACGGTGGTTTAACTTTATTATACAAATTAATAATTGCTGAATTTGCATAAGCTGCTCCTACTCTTGCTCCTGCCAATCCCCATGCTTTGCTAAAAGTTTGACTTACAATTAAATTAGGATATTCATTTAATTTTGTTAAATAAGAGGCTTGTGAACTAAAATCAATATAAGCTTCATCAATTATTACGATTCCGTTAAAATTTTCAAGAATGTAAATAATATCTTCATCATTAAAACAGTTACCTGTTGGATTGTTTGGCGAACAAATAAAAATAATTTTCACATCCTCCATATCTAAATATGGCTGTAATTGATTTAAACTGATTTGAAAATCGTTAACCAATGGTTGTTTAATTAATTCAATATCGTTAATATTTGCCGAAACATCGTACATTCCGTAAGTAGGTGAAAAAGTTAAAGCTTTATCTTTTCCTGGCTCGCAAAAAATTCTGAATGCTAAATCGATAACTTCATCGCTTCCGTTTCCAATAAAAATTTGATTTTGCTCAACTTTTTTAATTGCTGATAATCGTTCTTTTATTTTTAATTGCTGTGGATCTGGATAGCGATTTAAATCACCAAACGGATTTTCATTTGCGTCTAAATACACTTCGGCAACTCCTTTAAATTCATCTCTAGCAGAAGAATATGCTTGTAATTTTTGAATATTCGGACGAACTATTTTTTCTAAACTAAACATTATTTATTTCTTTTAATCTTACTGAAACTGCATTTTTGTGAGCTTGTAAACCTTCAGCTTCTGCCATTAATTCGATAGTTTTTCCAATATTTTGAATACCTTCTTCTGAAATTTTTTGATAGGTAATACTTTTTGTAAAACTATCTAAATTTACGCCCGAATATGCTTTTGCAAATCCGTTTGTTGGCAAGGTATGATTTGTTCCTGAAGCATAATCTCCAGCACTTTCAGGCGTATAATTACCTATAAAAACCGAACCTGCATTTTCTATTCTATCAATAAAATAATCATCATTTTTAGTTGCAATAATTAAATGCTCTGGTGCATAATCATTTACAAAATCAAGCACTTCGCTTACTTCTTTTATTAGTATTGCTTTGGCATTTACTAAAGCTTTTTTAATAATATCTTTTCTAGATAAATTTTCTAATTGATTATTAATTTCTTCATTTATTTTACTAATAAAATCTGTCGAATCAGAAACTAAAATTACTTGACTATCAGCTCCATGCTCAGCTTGACTTAACAAATCTGAAGCTACAAAAACTGGATTTGCAGATTCATCTGCCATTACTAATAGTTCACTTGGTCCTGCTGGCATATCAATAGCAACACCAAATTTAGTTGCCAATTGTTTAGCTACTGTTACATATTGATTTCCGGGTCCAAATATTTTTGAAACTTTCGGAATTGTTTCTGTTCCAAAAGTTAATCCTGCAATAGCTTGTATTCCGCCAACTTTATACACTTTAGTTACATCACACAAAGTTGCTGCATATAAAATAGCTGGGTTTATTAATCCATTTTTATCAGGAGGAGAACACAATACAATTTCTTTACAACCTGCTATTTTTGCGGGAGTTGCTAGCATTAAAACAGTAGAAAATAATGGTGCAGATCCTCCTGGAATATATAAACCTACTTTTTGAATTGCTCTTTTTTGCTGCCAACATAAAACTCCCTTTGTAGTTTCTACTACAACTTTTTCAGTTTTTTGTGCTGCATGAAAAACTTCGATATTTGTTTTTGCTTGTTTAATTGCTTCTTTTAAATCATTAGAAACTAATTTTTCAGCACTTTTAAATTCTTCTTTAGTAACTTCAATCGATTTTAAATCAACTTTATCAAAAAGAGAAGTGTATTTTTTTACAGCAATATCTCTTTCTTTTTTAACTTCATTAAAAATTTCACTTACAGTTGCCTCAATATCCTCAACAGATTTTGTGGGTCTCTGTAACAATAATTTCCAGTTATCTTTATTTAATTCTACTGCTTTCATTTTACCTTTTTTAAACTACCATTTTTTCAATAGGACACACTAAAATACCCTCTGCTCCGTTATTTTTTAACTCATCAATAATTTCCCAAAATTGGTTTTTATTGATTACCGTATGAACAGAACTCCAACCTTCTTCTGCCAACGGTAATACTGTTGGGCTACGCATACCTGGCAATAAGTTTAAAATATCTTTAAGCTTATCGTTCGGAGCGTTTAACAATACATACTTTGATTGTCTTCCTTTTAAAACAGATTGAATTCTGAACTGTAATTTGTCTAAAATCATTTTTTGCTCTGTCGCTAATTTTGGAGCTACAGCTAAAACAGCTTCTGATTTTAAGATCACTTCAACTTCTTTTAAATTGTTTTTAAACAGCGTTGATCCGCTTGATACAATATCGCAAATTCCGTCTGCTAATCCAATATTTGGAGCAATTTCTACAGATCCATTAATAATGTGTAATTGTGAAGTTATATTATTTGCTGATAAAAAACTCTGAACTGTATTTGGGTAAGAGGTTGCTATTTTTTTACCTTGAAAATAGGATAACCCTGTATATTCCTCTTCTTTAGGAATTGCTAAAGATACTTTACAGGCAGAAAAACCTAATTTTTCTACAAACTGAATATCATCTCCTTTTTCAATTAGCAAATTTTCACCTACAATCGCAGCATCAATAACACCATCTTTTAAATACTGAGGAATGTCTCCGTTTCTTAAATAAAAAATTTCCAAAGGGAAATTGCTTGCAGCTGCTTTTAATTGATCTTTTCCGTTATCAATTGAAATTCCACAATCTTTTAAAATTTGTAATGAATCTTTGTTTAATCTTCCTGACTTTTGAATTGCAATTCTTAGTTTACTCATTTTTTTATTTATTAATTTGATTTGAGTAAACCTTTTAAGTAAATGTATTTTCTCTTTTTGAAAATAAAAAACCCGCTTGATTTACTCAAACGGGTTTAAAATATATTTTTGATTTTAGTCAATACATCTTCAGTTCGCTTGAGTGCAAATGTGGTAATGATGATGATGTAATTGATTAAAATTCATTATTCTTTTATTGTTACTACAAATATTTGCTTTTTATTTTTAATTACACAAGTTTTTTCTAAAAAAAATTAAATTTTATAAACTACTTAGTAAATCATACAGGCTATCCTCTTTCTCCAAACCCATTTTTTTCTTTACTCGATACCTTGTTGTTTCAACACTTCTTGGCGATACATTTATTAATTGAGCAACTTCTTTACTTTTTAAATTAGAAACTATATAGGTACAGTGTTTTAAATCGTTTACTGATAAGTTTGGAGAAATTTGCTTTAACTTACTAAAAAAATCTGGTCTAATTTTTTCAAATTGAATCTTAAAATCTTCCCACAATTCTTCCTCTGAAATTAAACTTAATAATTTTTTGTTTACAGATATTAGATAACTCGAAGCATCTTTATTACTTTCAATATCTTCAGTTATTTTTCTAATTGCGTCATTATATGTCGATATTTTTAAAACTCTTGAAAATAACGCCTGCTCATTTAAATTCAAAAGTGATTCAATTTCAGTTTTCTTATCTACTAAATCATCATTTTTAGTTTTCAAATTAGCTATCAACTCTTTTAACTCAATATTTAAAGTTTTTATCTGTCTGTTTTTATTTCGATTTTTTCTAATCAGTGAAATAAGAAAAATTGTTAATATTATAAAAAGCACAAGAGTAATCGTACTTACTATCAATTTCAGTTTTTGATTAGTAATTATAAGGTTTTGCTTTTCTTTTAACTCGCTTTCTAATTCTAATTCATGAACAAAAGATTCTTTTATTTCTTTTTCATTAAAAACAATCGTTTTTTCTAAATTTTCATTTACTTCCTTATATTTTTTTACCGCTAATAAATACTCCTCTTTACTCTCATAATATTTTGCATATAAAGAATTAATTAAACTAAGAAGCTCACTATTATTTACGGACGTATATTTTTCTGCTTTTTTTAAATTTTTTAACGCTTCTTCATTATTTTTAAGCTTAAAATTACTATCAGCAATATAGTAGTACATTTTACCAACCCCGTCAACTCTTTTTCCGTCTTTTGCAATTAATTTAAAAAAATTTTTACCGTAGGCTATAGATTCTTCCCACTTATATCTTTTCCTTGCATTAATCGTTAGGTTATAATAAGTGTCTATTAACTGTGATAAATTACTTACTTTTTTATAACTTTCAATTGCCTTTTTATAATATTTTGCAACTTTATTATAATCTTCATTTCTTAATGAAAAAATAACGCCTCTAGAATTGTATATCGATCCTTTTAAAAATATATCATTTGTTTTTTCTGCTAACTCAAATGATTTTATAAATAAATCCTCTGCTTTTTTTAACCTTTTTAATTCTAGATTGTTTACTCCTTTTAAATATAAAATTTTACTATTTATTGAATCTTCTTTTATTGTAAACTTATTAAGTCTTATGATTGTTAATATACTGTCTAAAAACTGAGCATTTTCTTCATTTTGAAATGTATAAAACCCTTTTACAATTATATTTTTGTATTCTTTTTTTGAAATATTACTTTCTTGTTGTCCTATTACATTTATAGAGAACAATATAAAAATCACACTTAAAAACGCTATTACTCTTTTAGAAAAGAAATCTATCATATACTTCACCTGTACTACACGATACACTTTTATTGAAATTAAACTCTATTTACAACTAAATTAATGTTTTAAATATACGTCAAATATACTACATATCGTAAAAAAAATGATTTCAATCAATTAAAACAAAAGCTAGAGACAAAAAACCAAAAGGTTAATTAGGTATGTTTTTTAAAATAATAAAGCTCTATTAACTGAAAACCAAAATAAATACAAGCACTTAAAAATCAATACGTTAATTAAATAATTTGCATTTTTTTAAATTATATATTCAGTACACATAAGCTTGATCAAAAAATAAAAAATATTTTAATTTTATTAACTTATGCAAATAATAATATACCTCAAAATTACTACAGATCAAATAAGCACTCATTATTCGCATATATTTGTACCGAGGTTATTAATTACCCCTATAATAATAACATCATTAGTTAATCCCCCAATTAATTAAACTCCCTTTATTAATTAATAAAAACAACTTAAAAACTACCAAAAATATATTCCCCTATATGTTGTGGTAGTTTTTTCTTTCCATAAACAAACAACACTTCTAAAAATAATAACCACTCAAAGCGTGGTTATTATTTTTCATACAAAAAATTAAGTTTATTTACTATTTTGTTAGTATTTAATAAGAACAGTGAAATAAAACATACTCTTTTTAGCTTTGATAAATAAAAATTACTACAGTTCTTTAAAAACCATTATTATTGTTTTATAAAAACAACTTAAAATATAAACGTTAAGATTTATCTATATTTAATCATGATAATTTTAACTAATACAAAATAATGTTTAAAACAAAAAAACCACCTAAAAAGGTGGTTTTAAATTATTGTATAATTATAAACTTATGCTTTAAAAGTAATTTTACGCATACGTAAACTTTCAGGTGTTACTTCTAGATACTCATCTGCTTTAATATACTCCATACATTCTTCTAATGAAAAATCAATTTTCGGAGCAATTTTCATCGCATCATCTGTACCTGATTTACGCATATTCGTTAACTGTTTACCTTTAACTAGGTTTACAGCCATATCATCAGCTTTACTGTTTTCACCGATAACTTGACCTATATAAATTTCTTGGTTAATATCGATAAAAAACTTACCTCTATCTTGTAAACGATCTAAGGCATAAGCTGTAGCTTTTCCTGCAGCAGCAGATACAATAGCTCCTTTTGTTTCTTCTGTAAAATCTCCTTTATAAGGACCATATTCTGAAAAACGGTGATTTATAATAGCCTGACCAGAAGTTGCTGTTAAAATCTTGTTACGTAAACCTATTAATCCACGAGAAGGGATTGTAAACTCTAAATGTTGTAAATCTCCTTTAGGTTCCATTACCATTAAATCTCCTTTACGTAAAGAAACTAGGTTTACTGCTTTAGAGGCAACATCTTCTGGTACATCGATAGACAATGTTTCCATTGGTTCGTGTTTTTTTCCATCAATTTCTTTAATAATTACTTGCGGACGACCTACTTGTAATTCATATCCTTCACGACGCATTGTTTCAATCAATACGGATAAGTGTAGTACTCCACGACCGTAAACGTTAAATTTATCTTCAGAATCTGTAGTTTCAACTTTTAATGCTAAATTCTTTTCTAATTCTTTAAATAAACGATCACGTAAGTGACGAGAAGTTACAAATTTACCTTCTTTACCAAAGAAAGGTGAGTTGTTAATTGTAAACAACATACTCATTGTAGGTTGATCAATTTCTGTTCTTGGTAATGCTTCTGGGTTTTCTAAATCGGCAATTGTATCTCCAATCTCAAATCCTTCGATACCTGTAATAGCACAAATATCTCCACAAGGAACTTTATCTACTTGAACCTTACCCATTCCTTCGAATACGTGTAGTTCTTTAATTCTTACTTTTTTAGTAGATCCATCTGCTTTACATAGCATGTAATCTTTACCTGCTTCTAAATCTCCTCTAAAAACACGTCCGATAGCAATTCTTCCAGTAAAAGAAGAGAAATCTAACGACGTAATTTGCATTTGTGGAGTTCCTTCGTTGTATTTAGTTTCTGGAATAGACTCTAATACAGCATCTAATAAAGGTACAATATTATCTGTTTCATTTTGCCAGTCAGTACTCATCCAGTTGTTCTTTGCAGAACCATAGATTGTTGTAAAATCTAACTGCTCTTCAGTAGCTTCTAAAGCAAACATTAAATCGAAAACTTTTTCATGAACAATATCAGGAGTACAGTTTTCTTTATCAACTTTGTTTACTACTACGATTGGAGTTAATCCTAATTCTAAGGCTTTTCCTAATACAAAACGAGTTTGCGGCATCGGCCCTTCAAATGCATCAACTAACAATAAAACACCATCAGCCATTTTTAATACACGCTCTACTTCTCCACCAAAATCGGCGTGACCAGGTGTATCAATTACATTGATTTTTGTATTCTTATAATTTACAGATACGTTTTTAGAAAGAATTGTTATTCCTCTTTCACGCTCTAAATCATTATTATCTAACAATAAATCAGTACGTTCTTTACGTTCGTCTAAAACTTTTGCTTGATCTATAATCTTATCTACCAAGGTAGTTTTACCGTGATCAACGTGTGCTATAATAGCGATGTTTCTAATTGGTTGCATTCTTGCTCGTTTTTGAAGCTGCAAAAATAGTGTTTTATAAATGAATACTATAAGCGATAATGAATTATTTTTATTCTTCTAACGCTTGGTCATCTTCTCTAAAGGAACTTGGTAAAATATCGGGTATCAATTTTATTAATAAAGGCAATAATAAAGCTCCTCCTGGCAACATAAATACTGCAAAAGCAGGAATTGCTTTGCATATATCTAAGGTTTGAGTTTTTACTTTATTTTTTTCTTCATCAGACAAGCTCGTAGTAATTGATTTTTTTATTAAAAAAACCAATTCTTTACTTTCTTGAAGTTCTTTTGCTAATCGTTTTTTATTTTTTTGAATAGCTTCCTTTATTTCATCAACCGTATTCATTATAATTTACGGCGCTTTCTTTCTATTTTTAGTAAATTAAGCTCTCTTGATGTTTGTCCTGCTACCGAAGTATTTTCTTCTGCTCTACGAATTAAGTATGGCATTACATCTCGTACAGGACCAAAAGGTACATATTTAGCAACATTATATCCTTCTTTTGCTAAATTAAAACTAATATGATCGCTCATTCCATATAATTGTCCAAACCACATACGTTTATCATTACTTGCTATTTTATATTCTTTTGCTAAATTCATTAATAAAAATGAACTTTCTTCATTATGAGTTCCTGCAAATATTGCCATATTTTTATGCTCCATCATAAAACGTATAGCTTCATTATAATTATCGTCAGTAGCTTGTTTGTCTTTACATATTGGCGATTCATATCCTTTTTCTTCTGCACGTTCGCGCTCTTTTTCCATATAAGCGCCACGTACCACTTTCATACCAATATGATATCCTTTTTGATGTGCTTTTTGATGTAAACTTCGTAAATAATCCATACGATCATGACGATACATTTGTAATGTGTTAAATACAATAGCTTTTTCTTTATTGTAAATCTCCATCAATTCTTCAATTAAATCATCTGCAGCATCTTGCATCCAACTTTCTTCTGCATCAATTAATAAAGGCACGTTCTTTTTTACCGCCGCTTTACATACTGTATGAAAACGAGCTACCACTCTTTCCCATTCTACTTTTTCTTCATCGGTATGTGCTTCTCCTTCTGTTAATTTTTGATATAGTGAAAAACGTCCGAAACCTGTTGGTTTAAAAACTGCATAAGGAATTGATTTTTTTTCTTCAGCAAAATCAATTGTTTTTAAGGTCATCTTTAAAGCATCATCAAAGCTTTCTTCCTCTTCTTTACCTTCAACAGAATAATCTAAAACACTATATACATTACCTTTAGTGTGCATTTTTTCAATAACTGGCAAACAGTCATTTTCTGTTACTCCGCCACAAAAGTGATCAAAAACAGTAGAACGAATTAATCCTTCAACCGGCAAATGTGCTTTTAATGCAAAATTAGTCACTGCGGTACCTATACGAACCATAGGTTGGTTTTGTATCATTTTAAATAAAAAGTAAGCGCGCTCTAATTCTGAATCAGATTTTAATTGAAAAGCAGTTTCGGTGTTGTTAAAAAGTGTCATTATCGAAGTCTATATATATGTTTGATTTCTATTACAAATATAAATGACCCTTATGATATATTTTAATTTTTTCTATTTATTTTCGCTTTAAATTTTAGATTGAAATGACTTCTATTCAAGCAGCAACATATCCTATTCATTTTAATGAAAAAGCATATTTAGAATTAGCAAATTTAATTCGACATAACAATTACTCATCTATCTTTATTTTGGTTGATGATAATACACTTACACATTGTTATCCTAGATTTATGTCTTTATTAGATACCGACAAAACCATCGAGATTATTCAAATTGATGCTGGTGAAATTCATAAAAACATTGAAACTTGCGTAGGGGTTTGGAATGTTTTAACAGAACTAGGTGCTGATAGAAAAAGTTTACTAATAACCTTAGGTGGTGGTGTTATTACTGATTTAGGTGGTTTTGTTGCAGCTACCTTTAAACGTGGAATTGATTTTATAAACGTACCAACTACGTTATTAAGCATGGTTGACGCTTCTGTTGGTGGTAAAACTGGAATTGATTTAGGTGTTTTAAAAAATCAAATTGGGTTGTTTGCAAACCCTATAATGATTGTTTTAGATCCTGAATATTTACATACGCTTTCTGCTCGTGAAATTAGATCGGGTACTGCCGAAATTATTAAATATGGTATGACACATGACGTTAAGTTGTTTAATGAAATCAAGGATAATGCTAGTTTAAATATTATTGATTTAATTCATCGTTCTATCGAAATAAAAAACGAAGTTGTTTTAAAGGATCCTAAAGAGCAAAATATTCGTAAAGTTTTAAATTGGGGGCATACTATTGGTCATGGTGTGGAATCTTATTTTTTAGAAAATCCTGAAAAAGAAAATTTAACACATGGTGAAGCTATTGCTATTGGGATAGTTTGTGAAGCTTATCTTTCTTCTAAAATATTAGATTTCCCTTCAGATAAACTTCAGGAAGTTAAAAAAGTTATTCTTACTATTTATGGTAAAATTGATATTAAAAAAGAAGATTTTTCTTCAATCATCGAATTAATGAAACATGATAAGAAGAATGTTGGAAGAGAGATCAACTTTGTTCTTTTAAACGATTACGAAAATTTTGAACTTAACTGCAAAGTTTCAAATCAACTAATTAAGGATAGTTTAAACTATTATAAGTTGTAAAAAAAAATTAACTGAGGGTTTATGAAAAAGTACTTTAAAAAGTAATATCTTTTTAAGAAGTGAAACCATAAGTTTTTTTGTTCCTTTTTATATTTCAAACTCTAATTTAAAATATATACTATTATAGTAACATTAATTCGTATTGCTTCTAAATATGCAAAAGTAAGATGTTATTACTATTTTTTTAGTGAATTAAAAAAAGATTTAAATTTAGATTACAGGTTATCAAAACCTTCGTCGAAACCCTAAATAATACAACAAAAAAAGAGTATCCATTAAATAGCTAGTCATTTAATAGATACTCTAACACAATATTATAAAATATTGTTTTTCAGTAACTCATTTCAGAACTCACTCTTAGTTTTTGAATAAAAATCAAAATAAGGAGCTCAAACTACCATTTAATAATTACAGAACCCCAAGTAAATCCACTACCAAAAGCAGCTAAGACTACTAAATCATTATCTTTAATTTTACCCAACTCCCAAGCCTCTGTTAAAGCTATAATTACAGAAGCGGCAGTCGTATTACCATACTTCATAATATTATTATATACTTTATCGTCGCTTAATTGAAACTTCTTTTGAATAAACTGTGCAATACGTAAATTTGCTTGATGCGGAATTAACATATCAATATCATCTTTCTGTAACCCGTTTGCTTCTAAACCTTCAACAATTGCTTCAGAAAAACGTCCAATCGCGTGTTTAAACACAAACTGACCATCCATATATGGAAAATATGAAACATCTTCTGGATCATTCTTTTCTAAAATTTCTGGCACCCAACGATTCGTTGACGGCCCTTCTAAAACTAATTTTTTAGCATGTTTACCTTCAGAATGTAAATGGGTAGATAAAATACCTTTCCCTTTTTCTTCAGATCGAGATAACACAGCAGCTCCTGCCCCATCACCAAAAATTACAGTAACACCTCTACCTCTTGTCGATTTTTCCAATCCACCAGAATGATTTTCAGCACCGATTACTAAAATATTTTTATACATACCCGTTTTAATAAACTGATCTGCAACCGACATTGCATAAATAAAACCAGAACATTGATTACGTACATCTAATGCACCAATAGTTGGCATATCTAACATATCTTGTACTTGCACTCCACCACCAGGAAAATACATATCTGGACTTAAAGTAGCAAAAACAATAAAATCGATATCATCTTTAGTTAAACCAGCACGTTCAATAGCTATTCTAGACGCTTTTGCCCCCATAACAGCTGTAGTATCACCTGTTTTTGGATCTATCCAACGACGCTCTTTAATACCGGTTCTCTCTTGAATCCACTCATCAGAAGTATCCATAAACTCTTTTAAATCGTTATTAGTTACTACATTGTCTGGCACGTAATAGCCTAATCCTGTAATTTTTGAATTATACATATTCTATGTTGGTTTTTTTTGTTGTTTGCTAATTTATAACTATCAAAAGTAGTAATTAATTTATAATGTAACAATACTGTTAACTTCTTTATAAACAAAAAAACGTTTTTTAACACCAAATACAAGTCATTTTCTACAATTTACACAACTCCTCTTTCTATGTTTGTTCATTACCTAAAAAAATATTTCCTTAGTGGTCTATGTCCAAAAAAAAAGTATTTCAATTAATTCTATTTATTTTATCTGCTGAAATAATTTATGCCTTACCGTATGTATTCATAAGAATTTTTAGACCTACGTTTTTACATGCTTTTGACATCTCGAATACAGAAATAGGATATTGTTATACTTTATACGGAATTACCGCTTTAGCTTCTTATTTTTTTGGAGGACTTCTTGCTGATAAATATCAACCTAAATTCTTAATAAGTTCCGCATTATTTTTAACTGGTTTAGGAGGTGTTTTCTGGGTTATTTTTCCGTCATTAATAGCGCTCTATATTTTATATATTTATTGGGGAATCACCACTATTTTACTATTCTGGTCTCCTTTCATAAAAGCAATGCGTATATGGGGTGGCAATAATAATCAAATAACTGGGTTTGGACTTTTAGAAGGAGGTAGAGGAATTGTAGCGGCAATTATAGGTGCTTTTGGTATCTTTATTTTCTCTTATGCAATACCAGACACGGATTTATCGAAAGAGCAACTACAAGTTGTTTTAAAGAAAATATATCTTATCATTTCTATTTTAAGTATTTTATTAGCAGGCTTATTTTTATTGCTACCTAGTTATAATGATGATGAAAAAAATAAAATAATAACAACTAAAAGCTATGAATATAATGTTCTAGAATCTTTTAAATATCCTGTTATTTGGATCTTAATGTTAATAATTCTATCGGCCTATACAGGCTTTAGAATTGGAGATATTTTCACACAGTACGCTAGTGACATTTACGGATGCAATGAAAAGGAGTCAGCTACTTTAGGTGTTATTCTCGCTTATCTAAGACCTGTAATTTGTTTGCTTGTAGTTTTTTTTACTAAAAACATTAACCCTACTAAATGGCTAGTTATCGGTTTTACAATTATGACTATTGGTAGTTTGTTTTTAGCATTAAACCTTAATGTATCAATGACGTATACGGCTAGTTTAATTTTTTTAATTAGCACTTTAACTGGAGCTTATATTATAAGAGTTGTGTACTTTACTTTCTTAGAAGAAGCTAATATGCCTTTAACAATAACAGGAACTGCTATAGGGCTAATATCTATTATTGGGTTTTTACCAGATATTTTCATCGGGCCATTAATTGGGTACTACTTAGACGAAATCGGTGGTAAAGTAGGTTATCAATATTTATTCATATTTCTTTTAGCGAACTCTATAATTGGTTTGCTAGCATCAATATTCTTAAATAAAAGTATAAAACGATAACACTTCTTCCTAGATTACTTTCAGCTAACAAATACTCTAAAAAACAGATTTTCTCTTATTAAAAAAACCTAAAAATATTTCATCCTTTTTTTACCTAAAAAACTGAATATGAAATTGAATGCCCTTACATTAAAAAAGATTATTTTATTTCTTTAACTTTTATGTTTTCTTGTGATAATGATGAGACTCCTCAAAACAAACAGCAGGTATTATAGCAAACGAAGCAAATAACATTGAAATAAATCGTTATTAGTTACTGCATTCTCTGGCACGTAATATCCTAATCCAGTAATTTTAGAACTATACATAAAATATTGTTGTTTGTTTTAGTTGTTTGCTAAATTATAGCACGTAAAAATATGAATTTTAAAATCTTCATACAAAACGAAATACAAGGTTTATTTTACAATATATAAATACTCTAAAAAACATTTGGATTATATCAAAATAAAACATCTTATTACCATGTTAAACTCTGTTAACAATATATAACAATATATATTATTATATTAACTTTGCTTGTTAATCAAAAAAAACAAAAAATGAAATCCCCTATTAAACATTTAATTCTATTAGTCTTATTTTTTAGCTTTTTCTTATTTAACTCCTGTAATGAAAAAGAAGATATAGAAAACATCAATACTACAGGTATTAATACTGGCACTACAGCTACGAACAATGAAGTAACACGTTTAGATCAAATTTTATCTTTAGAGACAACTAAAACTAATCTTAGTATAGTTGTTACAGATGAGAATAAAAATAATATTAGTAATGCTGAAATAAAAATTAACAACCAAATATTTACAACCAATGATACTGGTTTTGTTATTATAGAAAACATTGTACTTAACAAAGAATTTCAAGTAATTACAACGAAAAATATTGGTTATACTACTTCTATAAAAACCATTACTCCTTCCAATAATGGTGTAACTAATGTTTCAATTACATTATTACAACCAACCTTTGAAGCAACTTTTAATGCCAATGACGGAGGAACTGTATCTAATGATAATCTCTCTATAAAATTTCCATCAAATGCTATAGCAGATCAAGATGGAAACTTATATGAAGGAGAAGTTAAAACAATAGTAACTTATTACGATCCTACATCTACTACTTTTAGCACAACTATTCCAGGTACTTTAGTTGGTTTAGATGATGACAACAATATGCAAGCTTTAATATCTAAAGGTATGATTAAAGTTGATTTAACAGATCCCGCAGGAAATGAATTAGAAATATTTGAAGGAAAAGAAGCTACCATTACTTTACCTGCTAATGCTAATGATCCTGAAGTTATAGATTTTTGGCATTTAAATGAAGAAAAAGGAATTTGGGTACAAACAGGAACTGCTACTAAAGTAGATAATACATATGTAACTACTGTTACCCATTTCTCTACTTATAATTTAGATGTAAAAGTAGCTCCAATTGATATTACTTTTAACATAAAAAACGTTAATGGAAATGCAATTGCTAATCAAAGATTATTGTTAACAGCTACAAAAGATTCAAACAACTATACAAAATCTATTATTACAGATAATAATGGGGAGTTTACTATTATAAACGCTCCAAAGGGTGCTGATTTCAACCTTGATTTTTCATCAGGATGTGATGCCGATAATACTTTTATTATAGCTGCTGGAATAATTAATGAATCAACTACTAAAGAGTTAATTATAGAAGATACGGGAAATTTAGGTTCAAAAATAAAAACTTTAGAAGGTACTTTAACACTGTGTAATGATGAAGTTTTTCCTTACAAAGTATTTACTATAAATATAGTTAATGGAAGTACAACTGATATAATTACTGCTTATACAGATGATGAAGGAAAATATAGTGTAACATCATTATTCTGTTATGATACTTCAATTACATATCAAGCAGAAATTCGTGTTTTTAATGATACTGAAATTATTGTAAAAGACACTGAAATTATTTTTGACAATAACTTTGTAAGAGAGCTAAGAGTTTGTGATGGAAATATTATTGAAATTGACCCTACAATTAACAACAATTTTTCTGATTACTTTACTTTATCTGTAAACCAAACTACAAATATTCTAAATTTAGAAGTATTGGATGAAGATTCTATTGAAATCGTAGGGATTACATTCCATGATATTCCATACGGAAACGAAGTAGGTTATTATTATGGAACCACAAGAACAATGGATTTAAACCATTTATATCCAGATACATATTCCGTAAAAATTCATACTAATAAAGGAGTCTTCTCTAGTCAATTCACAAAAAGTTAATAGCTCCCATATTTTAAATAAAAAAAAAGGTAAGACAAAAATGTTCTTACCTTTTTTATATTAAAACAAATACAAAGTGCCATCTTGTCACAAGATTACTTTTGGTATTTTTTTTGACTTAACAATTCACATAAATATTCAAATCAAAAAAATAAATATATAATGAGTAAAGGAAACATTAATGTATCGGTAGAAAATATTTTTCCGCTAATTAAAAAATTCTTGTATTCTGATCACGAAATTTTTTTACGTGAGTTAATTTCTAACGGAACAGATGCAACTACAAAATTAAAACACTTAATTTCTATTGGTGAAGCAAAAACTGAATTAGGAGATGCTAAAATAGAAATCAGTATTGATAAAGAAGCTAAAACCATTACCATTAAAGATCAAGGGTTAGGTATGACAGCTGATGAGGTTGAAAAGTACATTAACCAAATTGCTTTTTCTGGAGCTGAAGAGTTTTTAGATAAGTATAAAGATGACAAAAACGAAACTGGTGTTATCGGACACTTTGGTTTAGGTTTTTATTCTGCTTTTATGGTTGCTGATAAAGTTGAGTTAATCACAAAATCTTTTAAAGATGAACCTGCTGCACATTGGGCATGTGATGGTTCTCCTGAATTTACTTTAGAAGCGCACGACAAATCTGACAGAGGAACAGAAATTATTTTACATATTGCTGACGATTCTACTGAATTTTTAGAAGAAGCTAAAATTGGTGGTTTATTAAATAAATACAATCGTTTTAACCAAGTGCCAATTAAATTTGGTACTAAACAAGTAAACGATCCTGACTTTACACCACAAACTACAACGGATGCTGAAGGCAAAGAAACTACTGAACCTCACAAACAGATTGAAGTTGATGCAATCATTAACAACACAAACCCTGCTTGGACAAAAGCTCCTGCTGATTTAAGTGATGAAGATTATACAAACTTCTATAGAGAATTGTATCCAATGCAATTTGAGGAGTCTTTATTTCACATTCATTTAAATGTAGATTATCCGTTTAACTTAACAGGAATTTTATTCTTCCCTAAGTTAACACAGAACTTAGACATGCAAAAGGATAAAATCCAATTGTATCAAAACCAAGTATATGTAACTGATAATGTTGAAGGAATTGTACCTGACTTTTTACAAATGCTAAAAGGTGTTATCGACTCTCCAGACATTCCATTAAACGTTTCTCGTTCTGGTTTACAAGCAGACGGAGCAGTAAAGAAAATTTCTGGTTATATTACTAAAAAAGTAGGTGATAAATTAGCTTCTTTATTCAAAAAAGATCGTGCTGATTTTGAACAAAAATGGAATGATATTAAAGTGATTATCGAATACGGAATGTTATCGGAAGATAAATTTATGGATAAAGCTAAGAAATTTGCTTTATACCCAACTGTAAGCGATACCTATTTCACTTTTGATGAGTTAGTTGAAAAAACTAAAGATGCTCAAACTGATAAAGATGGAAATCACATAATTTTATATGCTTCTAATAAAGATGCACAACACAGTTATATTCAAGATGCTACAGCAAAAGGATATGAAGTAGTTGTATTAGATTCTCCAATCGTATCGCACTTAATGCAAAAATTAGAAACTTCAGGTGAAACTAAAGTTCAGTTTGTTCGTGTAGATTCTGATTTTATTGATAACTTAATTAAGAAAGACGAAGCTGTTATTTCTAAATTAACTGATGAAGAAAAAGAAACGTTAAAACCAGTTATTGAAGGTGTAATTGCATCACAAACATATACTATTCAATTAGAATCTATGGATTCTTCTAGTTCTCCTTTCTTAATTACGGTACCAGAATTTATGCGTCGTATGAAAGAAATGCAAGCTTCTGGTGGTGGAGGCGGAATGATGGGAATGGGTAATTTACCTGAAATGTATAACTTAGTTGTTAATACAAATCATCCATTAATTTCTGAGATCTTAAATGCTGATGAAGACAAGAAAAAAGGATTAATTACACAAGCTTTCGATTTAGCTAAATTATCTCAAAACTTATTACATGGTGAAGAGTTAACTAACTTTATTAAGCGTTCTTACCAGTTAATAAAATAAGTAACACCGTTACTTTAAATATTACAAAACCTCTTTGTTTTTTCAAGGAGGGTTTTTTGTAAAAATTCTACTAAATTTGTTTAACTATTATTATAAAGTATTAAAACTTACCTGTTGTACATTCTAAAATATTAATAAACCTAAAATGGTTATTCGAGTATTTTTTTATCAGATTGAGTGCAGTAGAAATAAAATCATATAGATAACAATTTTTAAAATTTGATTCTCTATACAAATCCACTAAAATATTTTCAAGTAAACTCACTCGAATTAACAAACTTTAATCAAATTGCAAAATAGGTTTAAATTACCGCTATTTTATGCTAAAACGTCTATTAAAAATAACTTTTAATAAAATTTTTGACTTTGACTGTGTTAAAATAATTTATAAACCTATGTTTATCAAGCTATTAAAAACATCGTATATCTTTGTAGTATAAATAATTCTCCTAAATTATTTGTTTTTCATTCCCCTAATAAAAGACTTATTCCCTTATGTGTATGAGTCTTTTTTATTTTACATACTTACCTACTAAATTATTCATTTGCTCTGATACTGCTAGTTTAATTACCACAAATACATACACTACAAAAATTAAAATACTTTTTAAGATAATATTTATTATTGGGTGAATTGGAAACTCTTTGATAAAAATCTCAGGAATATTAAAATTCCAAAAATAAAACCCTAAAAACAATATGGTAATTATAAATATCATTAAAAGTGTTTTTTGGGTAAAAGGAATCATCTTAAACTTTTGTCCTACAAACCATACTTTAAAGATATTAAATACTAAAACAGTAATTAAAGTAGCCAGTGCCAACCCTTCGGTTCCCATATTTAAATAGGTATAAAAATAAGTGTTTAAGAAATATACCGACAAAGCCATACCAACTCCAACTGGTAAAGTAATTCTGTAAAACTTTGAATTTTGAATAATAGCACCGTTGTTACCTAAAGACATTAAAAATAACTTTGCTATAGAAATTAACAAAACAACCAATCCACCACCAGCAGCATAATTTTTATTAGGCATTAGTTTAAATAGTTCGTCTACATTACAATTTACCAGTATAAAAAACAAACCTCCTACTAATAATAGATTAATCGAACTTTTTTTATACAAACTCCTAGTTTCTGTATCATTATCTTCATTGATAGATTTAGAAGTAAGTGGTTGTAATATTTGCCCCATAGCCCTACTTGGTGCTTCTATAAACGACCCTATAAACACTGCAACTCCATAATAAGCAGCCGTAGCAAACCCATCTTTACCAGGAATCATTACTTTATCAATATCTAAAATAATAGCTCCCGCACTTCCTGCTAGAATAATATAAAAAGTATAACGAAGCACTTCATTAAAGTTACTTGGCAACGTAAAACTAAGCTTTGGCGTATACAACTTAAAAGCATACAACATCATAAGGATTGTTCTTAAAATATATGCAAACGAGATATAGTACAAGAACTCTTGTTTGGTAATTATATTTAAATAAACCGCAACTAACAATATCATAACCGCTGCCCTATTGTACAGTTCTTTTAATATATTACCAAAAACCGATTGCATTTGTACTTTTGCCCACGAATAAAATACTTCAAAATACGCACATGAAACCGCAACTATATAAATGTAAATCGTGTAGTTTTCGATAATTAAATTTTCTTTTGAATTACTTTTAGCTACAAAATCCATAATCCAATCATGAAAATAACTCCAAAAGAAACCTATTGGAATGGCTATTAATAAAGGTAAAAATAAAACAGTGCTTAAAAACTTATCCTTTTCAATTTTAGAAGTATAGCTCGAGTAAAATTTTATAATTGTAAAATGTACTCCAAATGCTGTAATTGGCATAATTAAGTTAGATGCAGAAAAAACATACATTGTTAATCCGTAATACTCATCCTTTAAAAAACGAGTGTATAAAAATATCGTGTTAATTCCCCCTATTAAAAACCCTAGATAGATTATAATGGTGTTTTTTAGCGACTGTCTTAGTACGATTCCCAATTTATTATTGAATTAATTTTATGATTGATTTGTATATTTTCTCACCAACATTATTACCATATAAAGGTTCATCAAATGTCTTATCTGAATTTAAAAACTCGGTAAAAGCGTTAGTTATTTTCTTTGGATGTGTTCCTGTAATTACAGCATATTTACAAGTTACCAATTCAGTCCATTCAGTTTCTTCTCTTGCTATAATGCAATGCTTTTTATTAAAAAACGCCTCTTTTTGAAGTCCGCCACTATCGGTAACCACCAAACTACATTTTTTTAATAGCTCTAACATATCAAAATAACCAACAGGATCTATAAAAGTAATATTAGGTTGTAAATTATACTCCGCTAACATTTTTTTAGTTCGAGGATGTAATGGCAACACTACTTTTTTTGTTTTATTTATGGTTTCTAAAGCTGAAAACACTTCGGTTAATTTCTCTTTAAAATCTGTATTTTCCTGACGATGAATAGTTGCTAAAACAAATTCGTTTTCTGTTAAGTTTAACTCGCTTATAATAGTCGATTTTTCTTCTGAAAACTTACCGTAAAACTCAACAGCATCTTTCATGATGTCTCCATGCTGTTCTATCTTAATACTTAAATTATTGAAACCCTCTTTTTCTAAATTATCCATAGCAACTTGTGTTGGACAACTTAATAAATCTGCTATTCTATCCGTTACAATACGATTCACTTCTTCGGGCATTTGCATATTAAAAGAGCGCAAACCAGCCTCTATATGCACCACTTTTACATGTAATTTTTTTGCAGCTAAAGCACCAGCGAGTGTAGAGTTTGTATCACCATACACTACAACTGCATCCGGTTTTTCTGCCACTAAAATTTCTTCAATTTTTTCTAGCATCTGCCCAGTCATGGCACCGTGACTTAAACCGTTGATATTTAAATTATACTTCGGTTTAGGTATTTGCATTTCATCAAAAAAAACTGCACTCATATTGGCATCAAAATGCTGCCCCGTATGTACAATTATTTCTTCAACTTCGCTATGTTTTTGTATCACTCGGCTTAACACAGCTCCTTTTACAAACTGAGGACGAGCCCCTAATATGGTAACTATTTTTTTCAAGAATTTACTACTTGTTTAAGTATTACTGATAGTTGTTTGGTTAATTCCTTACGATGGTATTGCTCGATATTTACAGAGGAAACTGTTAACGAATTTTGTTGGTACTTTTTATACAAACTACTCACTGTATTTTTTAATTGCTCTTTCTCATCAAAATCAACCATAGTTCCTGAATTTGTTTTTGCTAAAATCTCCGCTAAATCACCATCTTCAGGTCCAATTGCTAAGATAGGACGTTTTGCTTGTAAATATTCAAAAATTTTTCCTGTTATTATTCCTTTTGCGCTTGGCACTTTATTTACTGCTAATAATAAAACCTGTGAAGCTTGCTGATACTGCTGTACTTCTTTATGCGGCACATAATTTATGCGTGTTACATTTTTAAAGTCATACTTTTTTAAATCTGCCACAACATCATCAGACAACTTTCCTATCAGTTTTATTTCTAAATCATTTTTAAAATCGCTATTTTCTTCGGATAATTCAGCCAGTGCTGTCCATAATGTTTTCGGATTTCTATCTGCATTCATCAACCCGATGTGTGTTATGGAAAATTTAGTATCTAAGTTTAAAGAGCTGTTTTCATTTTTAACAGTATCATATCCGTTAGTAACCACATGAATGTTTTTAGAAAACACTTCATAATTAGCCCTCATTGTTTTACCAACCACCAAACTTGCATCAGCATTTTTCAGCACTTCTTTTTCTAGCTGATGGTGTTTTTTTATTGCCTTTTTAGTTAATGGCAGTTGATGAAAATAATCAATATCAGTCCAAGGATCACGAAAATCGGCAATCCACTTTACATTTGTTTTTTTCTTTAAATGTAATCCTATTAAATGTAAACTATGTGGCGGACCTGTGGTAATAATTGCATCAATTTTATTTTCTGTTAAGTATTTTTCGAGGTATTTTACCGATGGTTTTATCCAATATTTTCTTGCATCTGGAATAAAATAATTAGCTCGAACGTATTGTAATATTTTACCGAAAAAAGTCGGATTCGGATTTAAAAAACCGGCACTTGTTTTAGTTTCTTTCTTCTTAAAGATCGATAAAAAATCATTCGGTTCCCAAATAGCTTTTTTTATTACTTCAATATCTTCAGGAATGTCATTTGCTAAAGATTCGTCTATAATGGGATATTTAGCTTCGTCAACTGTATATATTACAGGTTCTATATTAAAATCTCGTAAATATTTTACAAATTTTAACCAACGTTGCACGCCAGAACCACCTGCCGGAACCCAATAATATGTAATAATTAATACTTTCAAATTATAAATTATTGTATAAATCGATTAATTCTTCAGAAGTTTTATCCCAAGTAAATTCATTTTTAACAAAATTCTCTCCGTTTTCACCTAATTCTTCCCTTAAAGTAGGATTATTATATAACGTTAAAACTTTATCTTCGAAATCTGCTACATTTTGTGCTTCATGCACCAAACCTCCATTTATTTTTTCTATTAAGTTTTTTTGAGCAATAGCGCTACTTACCGATAATGGTTTTGACAAACTCATATATTGAAACAGCTTATTCGCATAAGCCACATCGTGCTGAATATTACGTCGTAAAGGTGAAATACAAATGTTACTAACCTCTATATAGGACGGAAATAATGACACGTTTTGCCAACCTTCAAAATCAACAAAATCCGTTATTTGTAACCTTTCAACTTCTGCTTTTAAAATATAATCGGTCGTGTTTTTACCAACAATCACCAATTTTATCGTCGGAATTTGCTCTTTTAATTTTACAACAGCTTTTATTGCGGTTAGTAAACCTCTACGAACATGGGTATCTCCCAGATAAAGGATCACAAAATTATCTTTATACTTTTTTATGATGGCTGTATTCAGCTCAAAGGAATCGTAGAAAGATTTACGAATGGTATTTGGTACTAAAACTACTTTGTTTTTAGTAATTTTAGTTCGCTCAACTACTTCATTAACGAACTCTTGAGAAACCGTAATTACTTTATTTGCTTTTTTAATAAATGCCTCTTCTCTTCGTTTCCATTTTTTAGGAGAAATGATATATTTTCCAGGAAACTTCTGTAAATGCGGATAAAACTTCATCACCTCTGGCATATTATCATGTAAATCTAAAACAACAGGTAATTGTTCTTTTTTATTTGCTAAAAAAGCTGCTTCTGCAATTCGAATATCATGAATATGTATGGCTTCAATCTTATTTTTAAACAAAAAATCAGTAATCTTATTTTTCATCAATAATGAATAGAAAGGAACGGTGTATGCTAAAGCAGATAGTTTATACTCCAACTTGTTAGATTGGTATCGCTTAACATAAATTTGGTTGATTATTTCTTCCTGCTGTTCGCCTTCATAAGTCAAACAAAACAAGAACACTTCATGTCCGTTTTTTATCAACTCAATTGCTTCATTTTCAACACGAGGATCTGGCGGAAAAACCTTATCCAATATCATTCCTATTCTCATCTACAACTACTTTCTTTCTGCGTAAACAGCATAATATCTCGGAATAAATTTCCTTAATATTGGTCTGAAACCAATTTTATTAACGGGGCTTGTCCATTTTTCTGATTCAACAATATTCCAGTCTGATTTTTCTAGTAACCAATCAAATTGCCAGTCTTCAAATTCGTGATAATGTCTGTCCCATACATCCGTTTTACTTCTGTAGGCATTTGCGAACCATAATTTTAAGGGAATTGTAGTAATTAGCTTTGTGCTTTTTATGGCTTTTAAAATATTTAAAGGCGCTAACATATGTTCGAAAATTTCAAACGATGTTACCGCATCTACTTCGTGCTCTTTTACAACATCTGTAATAAAATCTAAATCTTCTCCTTGAGTATTAATTACCGTGTACCCGTGGTTTTCCATAATTTCTGTAAACCTATTTCTAGTTCCTAAATCTAAAATAGTTGCCGGAGCGGGTAATACTTTCTCTAAAAATTTTATCGTATGGTTATATCTCTTTTGAGGATAATATGTTTTCATTAATTCTATTTAAAAATTTATAACTAAATTTATTGTTGTTGCTTTTTGCGAATTACAAACCAACCAATTGGAATTAGCAATAATAACGCATAACAAAATAATGTAATTATATTTCCGGTTCGTATTACAGTTGGCTCGTACTTAAATACAACTTCATGTTTTCCTTTTGGTATATTCATACCTCTAAGCACATAATTCACCTGATAATGTTCTGTTTTAACGCCATCTAAATAAGCATTCCAACCATCTTTATAATAAATTTCTGAAAACACAGCAAACTGATTCTCTTGCGTAGCTGTTTTATAAACTAAGGTTGTAACATTATTTTTAATTAATGAAATTGTAGCTGTTGAATCTTTTTTAAATATATTATTATAATCCATATATCCTTGTGGACTTCTTTTTAATTCTCGTCCATTAATTACAGCTGATGTTTTAGTATTTAAACTATCTAAAGCAAGTATCTCTTCATTTGCTGAATTAACTATTTTTAAAGAGTTAACAAACCACGCATTTCCGTTTGCATCGGTATTTTCTTGAAATTTATCTTCGCCAACAATAACGTATTTTGTATTCAACATATTTAATACGTTGATGTTATTTTTTGCGATTTGATAATCAAATAACTCTTGATAGCGTTTCATTTTAGCAGCATGATAACCACCAATCGAATTATGAAAATACGATGTTCTACCATCTTGCATCGGGTTTCCACCAAAATTAGCTACACGATAATAACTTTTATCTTCTAATATTTCTTTATCAGCTTGAGTTGGTGTAAATGGTTTTAACACTCTTCTTGCCGATGTAAAATCTTCTTTATTTACGTATTTAATATCTACAGAAACTAAATCGAAAAGAATTAAACTTCCCAAAATAATTAAAACCGGCACTTGTTTTAATTTTTCCTTTAGATAAAGCCACAACAGAGCTGCTGCACCTAAAACCAATAAAAATGAGCGAATACTATCGTTAAACAACATCGCTTTTCTATCCGCAATTAAAGCATCTATTAATGTTGGTAATTCTTGATATTGACTATCTCTTAATCCTTCAAAAGCAAATAAACTAGATCCGAATACCGCAAAACATAAAGTAATTCCGCCTAAAACATAAAATGCTTTTTTTAGCGCATCTTCTTTTTCTTCGGATGTAGGTTTTGATGAAAAGAAATCTCGTAAAGCGATAATTCCTAATAACGGAACACACAATTCTGCTATTACTTGGATTGATGAAACCGCTCTGAATTTATTATACAACGGTACATAGTCAATAAAAAAGTTGGTTACTATTGAGAAATTTTTCCCCCAACTTAACATTATTGAAAAAATAGTAGCAGCTACCAACCAATTTCTTAAACGTCCTTTTACTAAGAAAACGCCTAAAAAGAATAAGAAAAATAAAATAGCACCAATATATGCGGGCGCTTCAACAATTGGCTGTGTTCCCCAATAGGTTAACACCTGACTTGAATAATCTTTGGCAACACTTTTACCTGCATTTTGTTCTAAAACTTGATAGAAATTAGAATCTTCTCCTAATTCTTCAACTGTTCCTCCTCCCATAAAACGAGGAATTATCAAATTAAAAGTTTCTGCAATTCCGTAACTATATTCGGTAATATATGATTTTTCTAATCCTGTAGATTTTTCTTTTGGCGATCCGTCAGGAGCAATCGTTAATTCCGATTTTCCACGCGTACTAAAATCACCGTATTCTTTCATTGATAATAATCGGGTAGAATTTACGCCTAAACCAATAAACATTGCAACCAATAATACGGCTGCTTGTTTTGCGAATACTGGTAATATTTTGGTTTTAAAAGCTTCAATAAACTCTACTATTGCCAATATCAACAAACAAAAACCTAAATAATAAGTCATTTGCGGGTGGTTAGTATATACCTCCAAAGCCATTGCCAAGGCTGTAATTACAAATCCGACTAAATATCGTTTTCTAAAAACATATAAAACTCCTGCTATTACCATTGGCATATACCCAATTGCATGTGCTTTTGCATTGTGTCCTGCTCCGAAAATAATGATTAGATATGTAGAAAATCCGAAGGACAAACTTCCTAAAATGGCAAGTTTCCAATCTACTTTTAAAGCAGTTAGCAATAAGAAAAAACCTAAGAAATATAAAAATAAATAATCTGCTGGTCTTGGTAAAAAACGAATTACTTTATCTATATATCGCACAAAATCATTCGGATAATAAGCACTAACTTGGTAAGCTGGCATACCACTAAAAGCATTTCCTAACCAATAAGGTTCTTTGTTATTGGTAATTCTATAATCTTTTACCTCTTTAGACATTCCTATAAACTGGGTAATATCGCTTTGTTTTATTCGTTTTCCGCTTAAAACCGGATTAAAATACAATAGTGATATAATTGCAAAAACAACAATTGTTATTGCATACGGAATCATTTTTTTATAATTCATGCTTAGTCTATTTCTTCAAAATCAACATACTCTCCTACTGTATTATTGCTTTGTTTTGTGGTTTGTGGCTTTTTATCTACAACAGTTTTTCCTTCATCAACAGTGCTTTCTTGTTGATTATTATATTGTTGTGCTGCTTTCTTTTGAACTTTATCTACCGCTTTTTTTAATAAATAAGGTGCAAACAACTTTACTAGAAATTTAAGCACGTAATAAACAAGTATAATTATTAATATAGTTCTTAAAAAATTCATAGGTCCAGCTTCATTTAAATGTATCATTTTAACTTTTAATAAAAAATTAATCAAAAATAACAATTTGAAGCAAAACGAAGCGTTAAGACTTTACAAAACTTATATTATATAATAATTTGTATTTTATGTATGTTTGTACTAATTGTATTAATTGAATTTATAACATGATTAAAAAACTTTTTTTATTTATTGCTTTTTTCTCAACCTTGGCTATAAACGCCCAGTACACAACGGTTATAAACTCAAATATGCCTGGTTTTTCTGAAAGTCCTTATAGTGTTGGCTCAGATGTTTATCAATTTGAAAGCAACCTATTTTTTAGAAATATGAATGCTACACCTACTTTTAGTAATCCACAAGCAGTAGGTTTAGGACTTATGTTTAGAACGAGTTTCTTTTCTGAAAAATTAGAATTTAACTTAAAAACCAGTTTTCAAAGCGATAAAATAGCTTTTAAAAACGTTTTTGAATCTTCCTATAATAAATTTGGTTTAGGTCAGCTTACTTTAGGCGCTAAGTATTTAATATATACACCTACTTATAATGACAAAAAAGAAGAAATTAGAAGTTGGAAAGCAAGGCATTCTTTTGATTGGAAAAGATGGATTCCTCATATTGGAGCTTACGCTGGACTTAACTTTGGAAGCATATTAAACACACCTCACAAAAAAGGGGGTATTAGCCCTAAAATAGGAATATTACTTCAAAATGAGTTTTCAAATCAATTAAATTTAGTTACCAATATTCATTATGATTATATAGGCACTGATTTTTCTGAATTTTCATACATTATAACTGGTACTTATAATTTTAATGATTATTGGTCTGGTTTTGCTGAATGGCAAGATACCTTTGAAAAATACGAACGTAAAAACAATATTGGTGTTGGTGCTGCTTATTTATTTAACGAAAACATGCAGTTTAATGCAGCTGTTAGAACTAACTTTATTCAGGATGAAATAGGTTTTCAGACCAGCATAGGAGTTTCGTATAGATTAAACAGGCATCGCGACAAATTTTTAGAAGTTGATGAGTTTGGTAATAAAATTGAAGAACAAAAACCTACAAATTACACCGAAAACAAAGGTTTTTTCGGTCGTTTGTTTGATAAAATTAAAGGTGTTTTTAAAAAGAAAGACAAACATACTGTTACTGTAAAAGAAGGCGAAAAAGAAGAAAAAATAACAGTAGAAAGACCAAAAAGAGAACGTTCTAAATCACTGGTTGATGTAATTGTTAAAGAAGATATAAAAGAGAAGAAAAAAACAACTAAAGCTGAAAAGAAAGCCGCTAAAAAAGCTAAAAAAGATGCTGAAAAAGCTATTAAGAAAAAAGAAAAAGAACGTTTAAAGCTAGAGAAAAACATTAAAAAAGAAGAAGAAAAAGAAGCTAAACGTAAAGAAAAAGAACGTCAAGAAATTGAAAAAAACCTTTTAAAAGAAGCAAAACGTAAAGAAGAAGAACGTTTAAAACTAGAAAAAGAAATAAAAAAACTAGAAGAAGATTTAAAAAAGGAAGAAGAAAAAGACAAGAAGAAGGATAATTAAAAATCTTACATTTGCTGTATGATTAAAATCAAAGAAATAACATCAAAAAAGGAAATGAAACAATTTGTTAAATTTCCTTTTTCTCTTTATAAAAACAACAAAAACTGGGTACCACCTATTATCAGCGATGAGATTGATAATTTCGACCCTAATAAAAACCCTGTTTTTGAACAAGCGAAAGCAACCTTTTTAATTGCCTTAAAAGACCAACAAATTGTAGGGAGAGTTGTAGCAATTATTAACACCTACGAAATTGAAAAACAACAAATAAAAAAAATACGCTTTGGTTGGTTTGATGTTATTGACGATATTAAAGTAACAGAAGCATTGCTTAATAAAGTTAAAGAAATTGGCCGTAAAAATAACTTAAAACATATTGAAGGCCCTATTGGTTTTAACAACTTAGATAAAACAGGAGTACTAGTTGACGGGTTTGACCACATTGGTACTATGATTACATGGTATAATCATCCGTATTACTCAAAACATTTTGAGCAGTTAGGTTACAAAAAAGAAAAAGAATATTTAGAAAATAAATTTCTTTTTAAAAATGTTGATGCAGTAAAATATAGTAAAGCGAGTAATATTATTCAAAAAAGATATAACTTAAAGCCTTTGAATTTTACTACAACCAAAAATATAATGCCTTATGTTGATGAAATGTTTGAATTATTTAGTAAATCATACGCTAAATTATCAACATTCGTACCTATTTCAGCAGCACAAGTAAAACATTTTAAAGAAAAATATATAAGTTTTATCAACCCAGAGTACATCAAATTTGTAGTTGATAAAAACAACAAACTAGTAGCTTTTGCAATTGTAATGCCTTCTTTTTCTAAAGCTTTACAAAAAGCTAAAGGAAAACTTTTTCCCTTTGGTATTTTTCATTTACTAAATGCACGAAAAAACTCAAAAGATGTTACTTTTTATTTAATTGGAGTAGCTCCTGAATATCAAAACAAAGGGGTTTTTGCTATTATTTTTAAAGAATATTCTGACACTTTTTCTAAAAAAGGGATTATAAATTGTATTAGAACTCCTGAGCTAGAAGACAACGAAGCCATTCATAAAATTTGGAAAGATTTTAATCCAACAACACATAAAAGAAGAAGAACCTATAAACTCGATTTATAATGCAGTTATTTTATAATTCAGATATTATTCCTGAAACCAAACAAATTAAGTTTGAAAAAGAGGAAAGCAGGCATATTGTTCGTGTTTTAAGAAAAAAAGAAGGTGATGTATTACATATAACTAATGGATGTGGTTTTCTTTTTTTTGTAGAAATAACTATTGCCAGTGACAAAAAATGCCTTGCAAAAGTTGTTAAGTATGAAGAAAAGCCTAATAATAGAGATTATTATTTACATGTAGCAATCGCCCCTACCAAAAACAATGATCGTTTAGAATGGTTTTTAGAAAAAGCTACCGAAATTGGTATTGATGAAATTACACCAATCATTTGTGATAATTCCGAAAGAAAGATTGTAAAACTTGAGCGATTGTCTAAAATCATTCAATCGGCAATGAAGCAATCGCTACAATTTACATTACCCAAACTGAACGCTCCAATAAAATTTTCAGAGTTTATAAAACAAAACTTTGCTGAAGAAATATTTATTGCACATTGTGAGGATAATATTGAGAAAAAAACATTAAAAAATATTGCAACTAAAAATTCAAAATACACAATTTTGATTGGTCCGGAAGGAGATTTTTCATCTAAAGAAATTGAAAAATCATTAGCTGTTAATTTTACGCCCATTTCGTTAGGTGTAAATCGTCTTCGTACAGAAACTGCTGGTTTAAATGTAGTGCAAAATATTGCTTTTATAAATCAATAACTGTTTTTTTTGTATATTTCGTCCAAAATATCCCTCATTGAACTCAGCGACTTTATTTAATTTTTTTTTAATCTTTAGTGCTTTAATTGGTTTTACTTTTAGCTTTATTCTTTTTTGTTCTAAAAATGGAAGAGAGAAAAGTATGCTGTATTTAAACCTCTTAATAATATCGATTTCACTAAACAACATTCAATCTTGGGCACTAGAAAAACAGTTATTTCAACATAAATTTTCTTTAGATTATTTGCAAATACCTTGGCATTTTTTAGCAATGCCATTTTTATATATGTTTATAATTAATTATTTAAATGTATCAAAAAAAGCATATAATATTTTAAAGATTATAATTCCTGTATTTTTAGTTATAATAATTACTCAAATCACATTTGTGATAAACCGTAATGATGTTTACCCACAAGTAGACATTGATTATATTTATGAAAAATACACCTCTTTTGAAGAAATCTTTAGTTTATTAGTTTCTTTCTCTATTTTTATCTATTCATTTTACATATTACATAAAAAAGAGAGAATTTTTTCTAAAATAGCTTCTTTTGATAATTTAAAATGGTTATTTACTTTTTTTAAGTTAACCGCTATTGGCTATACTTTATGGATTATTGCTTTAATTATTAAAGTAAAAATGAATTATACTGGGTTCATCTTTTCATATTATCCGCTTAGAATATACACCACCATACTTATATATTGGCTAGGTTACCAAGGATTACAACAAATAAGAATTTTAAATGAACGTAAGAAAATTAGAAAATCATTACTAATTGATTTAGATGAAAACAAAACAGAAACTATTGATTTAAACACTAAAGATTCTCCTTCTGAAAAACAAAAAGAACAATTTTTAGAAATTGATAGCTTTATTACAAAAAATAAAAAATTTTTACTACCAAAATACACATTAAAGATACTTTCTGATGAAACCAAACTAAGTTCTAGTACGCTTTCTTTAATTATTAACAACATTGCTCGTAAATCTTTTACAGACTATCTAAACCAAAAAAGAATTGAACAGGTTAAGTTACTTTTACTTGACCCTAAGTATACTAACTACACAATTACTGCCATTGGATTAGAATGTGGTTTTAACTCAAAATCAACATTTTATACTGTATTTAAAAAACAATGCGGCTACACTCCTGTACAGTTTAAAAAACAAAAAATTAATAGCTAAAAGAGAAAAAGAGTTCGAAAACACCCAGATTGGACGTTTTCGAACTCTATTTTAATATTCTTTTTTTAGATTTGTATGAGAGTCTATAATTTAAAGCTAGAGAATTTTTGAAGGGTTTTTCTATTTTTAAAGTTATAACTTCAAAAAAAACATTGAAATTCGTTTCAATATTGAAAAAGAAGAAGACTATACATTAAAAACACTAATAGTAATATTAGTGTTTTTTTATTGTTCTTTTATTATCTTGCTTTTTATAACTTAAATTACTTAATGAAAAGCTTTATACTATTTTTTCTACTTATAAATTATTCAGTGATTTTTTCTCAACAAATCGCTGTTTTAAAATATAACGGAGGTGGCGACTGGTATGCCAACCCTACCTCACTAACTAATTTACTTCAATTTTGTAATAAAAATATAAATACAGCTGTTAACCAAAAGGTTGCTACAGTTACTTTAGAAGATGATACCATTAATAAATATCCAATTGTTTTTGTTACTGGTCATGGAAATATATTCTTTAATGATAACGATGTAAAAAACCTTAGAAACTACTTAATTTCTGGCGGATTTATACATATATCAGACAATTATGGCTTAGATAAGTATATAAGAAGGGAGTTAAAAAAGGTTTTTCCAACATTAAAACTGCAAGAAATACCTAACAACCACCCAATTTATCATCAAACATTTTCTTTTAAAAAAGGCATACCTAAAATTCATGAACACAATAAAAAACCTCCTCAAGGGCTGGGGCTTTTTTATAAAAACCGATTAATTATTTTTTATGATTATGAAAGTGATTTAAGTGATGGGTGGGAAGATGCTGAAATTCACAACAACCCGAAAGAAATAAGGATGAAGGCTTTAAAAATGGGGTCAAATATTATTGAATATGCTTTTAAACATTAACAACACACAAATAGACAATATTAAAATAAATTTTGATACAGATGGTTTGTGGCTTCTAAACATTGCAATTGCAATTATTATGTTTGGTGTTGCATTGGGTATAAAAATAGACGATTTTAAACGCCTTTTAAAAAAGCCTAAAATTGTTTTTGTTGGTGTGTTATCACAATTTGTTTTGTTACCTGCTGCAACATTTATTGCGATTATTTTAATACAGCCACATCCTAGTTTTGCTTTAGGAATGATGATGATTGCCGCTTGCCCTGGCGGCAATGTTTCTAACTTCTTTAGTAAAATGGCTGGAGGAAATGCCGCTTTATCTGTTAGTTTAACTGCCTTTGCTACATTAATATGTATTTTTATGACTCCTATAAACTTACATTTTTGGGGCAGTTTATATAAACCTACGAATACAATTTTAAAAACGGTTGAATTAAATCCTTTCGAATTATTTAAACTAGTATCTCTAATACTAGGAATCCCTTTAATAATTGGGATGGTTATAAAACATTATCATGCTGAAATGGCTGAGAAAATAGAAAAGGTATTAAAACCACTTTCTATGACTGTTTTTATTATTTTAATTGTAATTGCTTTTTCTCAAAACCTAACTATTTTCACAAATTACATTCATTTAGTCCTATTTTTAGTTATTTTTCACAATGTTTTAGCCTATTTTATTGGTTTTTTTACAGCCAAAATTTTTGGTTTAAACAAGGCTGATAGCAAAACAATTGCTATAGAAACTGGAATTCAAAATGGCGGATTGGGCTTATTATTAATTTTTGGTTTTTTCGAAGGGCTTGGTGGCATGGCATTACTCGCTGCCTTTTGGGGTATTTGGGACGTTTTTTCAGGAATGATACTTGCAACTTATTGGGGAAGAAAAAATTAGTATATGAGAACATTTTTATATTATTTATTAAAAATATACATCAAAACAGGTTTGTTTTTTTACTCAAAAAAGACAACTGTTTTGGGCTTAGAAAACATTCCTAAAAACGAAGCTGTTCTTTTTACTGCTAATCACCCAAATGGTTTAATTGATCCTTTATTTATTGCAACACATATAAAAAGAAAGACTCATTTTTTGGTTAGAGCTGCTGTTTTTAACAATCGATTTTTAGCTTATTTTTTCGATTTATTAGGCATGATGCCTGTATATCGTATAAGAGATGGGATAAAACAACTTTCTAAAAATGAAGAAATTTTTAACCAGTGCCAAACTATTTTAAAAGAAAACAAAACGTTACTTATTTTTCCTGAAGGCAGTCATTGTAAAGATCGCTTTATACGACCTTTAAGTAAGGGGTTTACTCGAATTGTTTTTGGCACCTTAGACAACTACCCTACTACTAAAATACATATTATACCTATAGGAATCACATATCAAAATGCTTCTTCTTATCCTTCAAAAGTTACTTTAAATTTTGGAAAATCTATTTTAGCAAATACTTATTATGATAAAAACAACATTCCTAAATCTGCAAAAACAATAAAAGAACAAGTAACAAATCAATTAGAAAACTTAAGTGTTCACATAAACAACAATGAAGAATATCACGCTAGCTTAGAAAAACTAAATAATGCACAAATAGACTTTACAGATGTTAATCGTGTAAACAAAATTATTAAAACAACACAATTTATAAAAACAAAAAAACGTAGTAAAAACTACGTTTCTTTCTTATTTTATATAGTAATTATAAATAGTATAGTACCTTATTTAATTTGGAAGTTAATAAGTAAAAAAATAACTGAAATAGAATTTATTGATACATTTAGATTTGCTATAAACATCGTGCTTTTTCCTTTATTTTATCTTTTGCAAAGTTTACTTATTAGTTATTACGCAGATTATAAATTGGCTTTTATTTACTTAACTACATCAATACTAATAGTACTTATTTACACCAAATTAAGTACTACTCCGACATCAAAATAGCTTCTTGAATATCTTTTTGTATTTTAGTTCGTATGTTACTTTTTACCAACCCTCTATTTCGCATTGTAGGATATATTCTGTTAGATAAAAAGACATATACAATATCAGTTGCAGGATCTGCCCACGTATAAGTTCCTGTAAAACCACTATGACCAAAACTTTTATCTGAAACACAACCACAAGTTGCTTTTACCTTAGGGTTTAGTTGTGGTTTATCAAACCCTAAACCTCTACGTACTTTTTTATTTTCATAATAACGCTTATTAAATTTTTGTACAGTTTCTGCTGCTAAATACCTTGTACCTCCATAGATTCCTTCCTGCAAATACATTTGCATTATTTTACCCACATCGTTTGCATTTGAAAACAATCCAGCATGACCACCTACTCCTCCGAGCATAGCTGCTCCCATATCATGCACATAACCATGTACTAATTGATTTCTATAATATGTATCTCTTTCAGTGGGTACTATTTCTGACTTTCTAAACTTTCTAAGTGGTAAATAACTCGTTCTGTTAGCACCTAAAGAGCTATAAAAAAAATCATTTGCTAACTTGTTAAGTGGTTTTTTATATTTCTTTTCTATGATTTCTTTTATCATATAATAACCTAAATCACTATACTTATACCCTACTCTTTTTCGTTGTTCAGACTCGACAATATGTTTATATATTGAGTCTTTATAACTTTTATTTAAATATAAATTTCTGGCTACTTTAATGTTAAAATTACCTGTTCGTTTTTTTCTATAATACTTTACTGAATTTTTCCCTGTTTCTTCATCTCTTGTATTCATATAAAAAGGAATCCAAGAACGTAATCGCCCATAATGAGACAATAATTCTTTTATTAGTAACGTATCTTTATTAGAGTCTTTATACCTTGGTAATACATCTCCCAAACTAGAAAACAAGCTTAACTTTCGTTCTTCTTCAGCTTTCATTACCATAGGTAACGATGCTAATATTTTGGTTAAAGAAGCTAAATCATAAATATCAGAGTTTTTTACTGCTTTTTTTTTTGCTAGTGTATGGTATCCAAAACTTTTATTATAGATAACCTTTCCGTTTTTAGCTACAAAAATTTGACCACCTGGGGCCATTTTTTCTTGTAAAATAGTATCTATACGTTTATCAATTATTGATAATTTTTCTGATGAAACTCCTGCTTCTTCAGGAATTGTATATTGAAAAACACCCGTTCCTTTCACAAAAACACCCGTTCCTTCTTTAAATTCATTTTTGATAGACACTGGTAATTTTCCTTTCATATCAAAAGCGCCAAATAATGCTTGCGCTGATAATTCTTGCGATAATTTACTATTTTGATATGATACTACAACTCCTTCAATATTTTCAAACGATTTTACTTGTAGTAAACTGTACGGACTTGTAAATACATCTAAAATAACTTTTTTATTTTTTGCTATTTCTTGTAGCCAAACTAAGTTTTTACTCGAAAACTTATACCCTTTCCATGGATGCTTGTTTGATTTATGAAAACCTACAATAACCAAGTTGTATTTTTTTAATTTTTGGATCAGTACACTTAAATACTTATCTGAAACTACATCAACTGATGTGTAATTTTTTAACATCTTTACAAAAGATCCGCCCTTCGCATCTCCTAAAGCAACGTAAGCTATTTTCTTATCTTTTAAATTCTTAATAGGTAAAATAGCTTCTTTATTTTTTACAACTGTAATTGCATTTTTAATCAATTTTCGGTGTAAAACCTCATCATAAGGCGAAGTAATATCTTTTGAAATATTTGTTGTTTCAATTGATTTATATGAATTTAAACCAACTAAATATTTTGCTTTCAATATTTTTTTTACTGAATAATCTAATCGCTCTTCTGTTAATTTCCCTTCAGTTAAAGCTTTTTTTAGTAATCTAACCGAACCAGGAACATCTTGTGGAATTAATAAAATATCGTTCCCTGCTAAAACTGCTGCCACATCTATTTGTGCTGGTGTTGAGTAATTAGCAGCTCCTTTCATATTTAATCCGTCGGTAATTATCAATCCTTTAAAACCTAATTTTTCTTGTAATAAATTTGTAACTACATTTTTTGATAATGATGATGGTAGTTTTGAGTTAGATTCTAAAGCAGGAATACTTAAATGCGCGGTCATAACACTAGCAACACCTTCTTTAAATATTTTTTTATATGGATATAACTCTATCGAATCTAACCGTTGTTCGTTAAAATTAATAGTTGGCAAAGTATGATGTGAATCGGCAGCTGTATCTCCATGCCCAGGAAAATGTTTTGCGTTTGCCAACACCCCAACACTTTGCATACCTTTGGTAAAAGCGATTGCTTTTTGAGTTACATTTTCTTTATTTTCACCAAAGGAACGATTTCCTATAATTGGATTTTTAGGGTTTGTATTAATATCAACAACCGGAGCAAAATTTATATGAATTCCTACTCTTTTACAGTGTTCACCTATTCTTTTTCCTGTTTCTTCAATAAGTTTATTATCTTGAATTGCTCCTAAGGTCATGTTCCAAGGAAAACGATAGGTGTTTTTTAAACGCATATCCAATCCCCACTCACCATCAAAACCAACCAACAATGGTACTTTTGAAATTGATTGGTATTTATTATTTAATGCTACCTGTTTTTCAGGAGTACCTTGCATAAAAATAACATTTCCAACATGATATTTTGTAAGCATATTGGTTATAAAATTTTCGTGCTTTTTATCTTTATTTGAATAGGCTTGTATCATAAATAACTGTCCGATTTTTTCATCAATCGACATATTATTCATAATACTATCTACCCATATTTTTTGCTTTTCTGTATCCTTTGCTAGCAACGGATCTATTTGTTGCGAATGTAATGTTTGTATAAAAGCTATCGCTATTATGATAAATATCTTTTTCATCTATTTTTTTCTTCTCTTTTCAAAATAATATTGCTCTTCACAATATTTAAAATCAATTGTTATACCAAAAATCGTTTATGCCAACTTTTATCAGCGGTTACTTCCCAGTTATTTTCAAAATCTTCTTTTGTATTTACCATATTATTAAACACGGTAGTTTTTGATGTTATTTTTTTGTCTTTTATTAATTGTTGAAAATAGGGTAGTTTTACTACTTTAATATTTTCATCATCTTTAAAAGACACATTCATTTTATTCATTAAATCAATTCGAAGTTCTTTTTCTAACTCTTGTATAAAACGCACTGATGAATCGATTGAACAGCCTGACACATTATTAAAACCTTCATCAACACCTAATACTAAAAACTGATTGTATTTTATGGTAAATGATCCTTTTAAATCATCGCCATGTCGTGTCCAATTATCAATAAAAAGGATGGCTTTGGCACAAATATACTCTACTTCTTCTACGGTAAACTCTCTATCTGCTTGATAAATCCAAACTCTTGAGTTGTTTGGTAAGTTATTATATTCTGTAAACATTTTTTATTTTTTTAATTTGATACTAAAAATTACCTTAAATTAAATTTTTGCTGCAAAGCTTCTAATTTTTCTTTGTCAGACATTTTCTTTTTAGGTACCGCCATGCGTTCTTTAATTTCACGTAATACTTTTTTGGTATATAATGGAAAATCTGCATTTTGTATCCAAGCATTATATCCTGGATTTTCTTTAAATACTTCCTCTACTGTACGTCCTTTATATTTACCGAATGAAAAAATTTCTTCATCTTTATCATTCATCAAAATAAAACCTGCAAAATCGGCTCTTTTTCCGTGAGTAGAATATTCACTTAACGCATCAACAGTGTTTTCAATGTCGCCATATTTGTCTAACTGTGCTAATAAAATTTCATAGGTAGCGTTAGTATCAGCTTCTGCACCATGGGCTCCTACTAATTCTTTTCCACAATAAAATTGATAACCAGCGCTTAAGGTGCGTTGTTCTTTTTTATGAAAAATAGTTTGTACATCAACTGCTTTACGACCTTTCATATCAAAATCAATCCCTGCACGCATTAATTCTTCCGCTAAAAGCGGGATATCAAATCGATTTGAATTAAATCCTGCTAAATCACAACCTGTAATCATTTCGTTTATACTTGGTGCTAATTCTTTAAAAGTTGGTTCGTTAGCTACTTTTTCGTTGGTTATTCCATGAATTTCTGACGATTCTTTTGGAATGGCCACTTCTGGATTTACCAACCATGTTTTACTTTCTTTATTTCCGTTTGGAAATACTTTTAATATTGATATTTCTACCACTCTGTCTTTTGCTATATTGATTCCTGTGGTTTCTAAATCAAAAAATATAATTGGTTTTGTTAAATTTAATTCCATCTTTTTTTTGGCAATTTTATTCGTTATTTAACTGAGCTTTAAACTCGTTTATTTTATCTAAATCTTTTTGTGCTAATATTGGCTCTTTAAAACCGTACTTTTTTAAGGCTTCACTAATTGTTTTACCTACAATATATCGTGCAGTAGGTTTATCATCTGCAGGTACAACATACCAAGGTGCATAATTTGTTGATGTTCTATTTAATAAATCTTGATAACACTCTTGATATTTATCCCACAATTTACGTTCTTTTAAATCTCCTGAAGAAAATTTCCAGTTTTTTTCTGGAATGTTTAAACGACGTAACAACCTGTTTTTTTGTTCATCTTTTGATACATTTAAAAAGAACTTTAAAATAATGGTACCACTGTCTGAAATATGTTTTTCAAATTGATTGATTCTATCCATTCTAGCATGGTAAAATTCATCATTTAAATCATCTAAACTTTTAACTGTAGGTATATTTTCTCCAAAAATATATTCAGGGTGCACTCTTGTTACCAATACATTTTCGTAATGTGTTCTGTTAAACACTCCTATTTTTCCTTTTGCAGGTAACGCTATATAGTGTCTCCATAAAAAATCGTGTTTTAACTCTAAATCTGTAGGCACTTTAAAACTATGTACTACTACTCCACGCGCATTTACATCTTTAAATACCTCACGAATTAAACTATCTTTTCCTGAAGTATCCATTCCTTGCAAGCAAATTAACATACTGTATTTACCTTCGGCATACATAGTATCTTGTAGTTTACTAATTTCTTTTCTTACTTTTTTAAGTTTCTTTTTAGCATCTTCATCAACTTCTTTTGTTTTAAAATTTGTTAATGTTGCTTCGTTAAAAAACTTATAGGTATCTACATTCATCTATTCAAGTTAATTTATAGCATAAAAATACAAAAAATATCTCCTTTTACGATTGATTTTTTCTTGATAATCATCAATTTTTACAATCAAATATTAAATATCTTTTTTATATAAATTCTGAAATTTATACTCTAAATAAAAACCAATGAATAAAAAAGTAATTATACAAGGAAGTTCAAAAAGTAACGGTAATACAAATACCGTTGTTAACTATTTAAATAAAAACAATGATTTTGATATTATTGATTTAAAAACTAAAAAAATTGGTGCTTTTGAGTACGATTTTAGTAATACTAATGATGATTTTATTCCTTTAATGGAAATGATTATTGAAAAGTATGATACTATTATTTTTGCTACTCCTGTATATTGGTATGCAATGAGCGGAGTTTTAAAAACTTTTTTTGATAGAATGTCTGACCTTTTACATTATAAGAAAGAATTAGGCAGAAAATTACGAGGAAAAAACATGGCGATGATAAGTAATTCTGGTGCTAACGATTTAAAAAACGGATTTGAAATGCCTTTTATTGAAAGTGCAAATTATTTAGGCATGAACTACCTAGGAACAACCCATGCTTGGTTTACTAAAGATGGTACAAAAATTGCTATTAAAGCAAAAGATAAAATTGATGCGTTTAAAAAATCAATTTTAATTAATAATTAAAAATAATTCAAGTTATGAAAAATTTAAATTGGGCAAAAACCTCATTGTTAGCAATGGCATTAGTTTTTGCTGGTTATTTTATTGGAAACTCTCATTGGAAAGCATTAAAAAACAACCGTAAAGTAACTGTTAAAGGTTTAGCTAAAAAAGAGGTGAATGCTAATTTAGCCGTATGGCCAATGGTAATTACACTTACTAATAATAGTTTAGGTGATTTAAAAACCAATCTTGATAATCAGAAAAAAGCTGTTAAAAATTTCTTTTTATCTAAAGGATTTTCTGATAACGAAATTACTATAGGAAATACAAATATTACAGATGCTCAAGCAGATTTATACGGAAACAATCGACAAAAAAACTTTAGATATTTAGCCAAAACAGAAGTTACCTTACGAACATCTGACTTAAAAAAGATAAAGGAAGCTCAAAAGGAAGTAATCAATTTAGCTGCTAAAGGAGTTATAATAAACTCTAAAAATACGTGGCGCCCAATTGAATTCATTTTTACAGATTTAAATACGATTAAACCGCAAATGATTGAAGAAGCTACAAAAAAAGCAAAAGAGGTTGCTGAAAAATTTGCAAAAGACAGCAACTCATCCGTAGGAAAAATTAAAAACGCACAACAAGGTTTATTTACAATTAACGATAGAGATGTAAACACCCCTGATATTAAAATTGTAAGGGTGGTTACTACTGTTACCTACTTTTTAAAAGATTAATAAAAAGTGCCTGAATTAAAATTCAGGCATTTTTTTATTCTACAGGTATACAAATATCTACAATACACTTTTTCTCTGGATGCTCTTCTGGATTGTTATAATAAATACCAAACGGATCTTGAATTGCTTTTTTATAACCATGTTCACTCATCCAAACAAAACTACTTTCCCATGCTTTTTCAAATTCGTTAACCGTAATTTCAAAACGAGAAACAACACATTTTAATGCTGCTTGTGTTCTTAAATTTACTTCTCCTGCTGTTTCTACTTTCTTATTTAAAGTCATACAAGCACTCATACGTACTTTATCTGGAGCTGTTATTTTAGGACTGTCGTGATAAATGGTTACCATTCTTAAATTTTCTTGCTCCATTAACCTTCTAGGAAAAGCCCATTGCATTAACTTGCCATAGGTTTGGCTAATTAAATTTATATTTCCTTGATGATTTATATACGCTAATTGTAATTCGGGTATAATTTTAACTTCAGTATTTGCATTCATTCTTAGCCATTTTAAAGCGTTATTTACATTACAAATATATTGTTCAAAATACGTTTCTATTTGTCCGTTCTTGCTTTTTATTTTACAAATTTTGCTAAACTTATGTTTACTTTCTTTCTTAAATTCAAGAGGACTCATGCTATAGAATTTTTTAAATGCTCTTGAAAAAGAAGATAAACTTGTAAACCCAACCATTTCTGAAACTTCTGTAACCGGTATTTCTTTTTTGTGTAATAAAAATGCTGCGGCTTTTTCTATTCTTTTTCTAACAATAAAATTATTTAATGTTTCGCCAGTTACAACTGAAAAAAGACGGTGAAAATGAAATGGAGAAAAATATGCTTTTGACGCTATTTCATTTAAAATTAATTTTCTTGTAAATGTTCTTCAATATAAGTAATTGCTTTACTTATTCTTACAACTGTTTTTGAAGTTATTTTTTCAGAAGTCATTTTACCTTTACTCTTTTTTTTGAAGAACCATAAATACAAACCCGCCTATAAAATACAAAATCGCATCTAATATATCAGCAGTATAACGTGGGTGGAATTTAGGTAATATGTACTCAAATAACAGCGCGTATAAACCACAAATATATAAAACAATCCATACAGGTATTTGATAGTTTTTATTTTGCTTACTCCATCTTAAAAAAATTAAACAACTGATTAATAAAATTGGAATTATTAAAAAATCATTCAGATAAAAATTAATAATTTTTGGAAGTAAAATTTTTAACTTTTGAGCAAAATACACAGTTATTCCTAAAAACAATGAAAATACAAAGTAAACATATATTGATTTTTTCATTTTAACCTGCTGCAACCATTGCTATAAACCAAGCTAATGCACCTCCAATTAAACTAATCACTAAAAATGCAGAATATAATACCCAACCAATAGCTTTATATAAAAAGAAAGGATGTTTTTTAAGTCGCTCTACAAAATTAGGATTTGCTATTTTATATTTTGCCTTTTCTACTTCAATTTGTTTGAAAGCAGCTTCTTTTAAGGCTTTCTTTTTTTCATGAGAAATTAAGGTGTTACATTTTTCACAATACTCTTTGTTTGTATTAAACAATCCGCAATTAGGACATTTTATATTTTTTGTAACACTCATTTTTAATGCTTAAAACTATATTTATTTTTCTTTTTATAAGGTCTTATTATAAGCCTTGTTTCTCTATCAAAACGAATATAATTATACACCCAATTCATAAAAACAATTACTTTATTTCTAAAACCTATTAAAGAAAAAAGGTGAACAAACATCCATACAAACCAAGCAAAAACGCCTTGAAATTTTAATTTAGGTAAATCTACCACCGCTTTATTTCTTCCAATGGTAGCCATCGCTCCTTTATCATTGTATTTAAACTCTTTAAGTTTTTTACTTTTAAATTTTGCTAATATATTTTTTGCTAATAATGTTCCTTGTTGAATGGCAGGTTGCGCCATCATTGGATGTCCAAATTTATATTTTTCGGTTTGCATACAAGCAACATCACCTATGGCATATATATTATTATAACCTATTACCTTATTATATTTATCAACCTTAAACCTACTTGCTCTTTCAACAATACACTCTTGCTGTAAACCATTTATTGTTTTTCCTTTTACTCCGGCAGCCCAAATTACAGTTTCTGCATTAAAATTATCATGACCATTTGTTGTTACCGTTGCTCCATCATAATCTAAAACACGAAGATCTTTCCATACATCAACGCCTAATTTTATTAAAAAATATTCTGCTTTTTCTGATGCTTTATCACTCATTCCTTTTAATAATTTGCCAGAACTTTGAATCAAATTTATTTTCATCAATCGAATATCTAAATCAGGGTAATCTTTTGGTAAAATTCCTTTTTTCATTTCTGCCAATGCACCTGCTAACTCAACACCTGTTGGACCGCCACCAACAATAACAAAATTCATTAAAGCTCTTCGTTTCTCTAGATCGGTTTCTAACAGCGCTTCTTCAAAATTTTCTAACACCAAACTACGAATATTTAATGCTTGCGGAACCGATTTCATTTCCATCGCATATTTTTGGATATTGGTATTTCCAAAAAAATTGGTTGTTGATCCGGTTGCAATAATCAACTCATCATACTCTAAATTTCCTATAGTTGTTTCAATGTTTTTTTTATCTGTATCAATATTAGTTACTTCTGCCAAACGAAAAAAGAAATTTTCTACATCATTAAAACGTTTACGCAACGGAAAAGCAATACTATCAGGCTCTAAGCCACCAGTAGCTACTTGATATAGTAACGGCTGAAAAGTATGGTAATTATGTTTATCTATTAAAACAACTTGAAGTTCTTGTTTTTCTAATCCTCTTGCTGCTGCCAATCCGGCAAATCCTCCACCAATAATTACAATTCTTGGAAAGCTTGTTTGAGGTATATTCATTTTAAACGATTTTGTTTCAGATTAGCAAATTTAACGAAAAGTTGAGTTTTATTCTTTAAATTTGCATGCAACTTAACAAAAGTAATCACTTAATAAAAACACGCTGTTATGTTTAATTTTTTTAAAAAGAAAAAAGTAAAAAATTTAGTTATTAAATGCGATACTGATGTTATTTTTGTTGATAAAAAACCTATTTATTTTCCTACAAACTACGATACTTTAATTAACGCTTTAGGAAAGCCAGATAGAGAACTTACTAAAAGTAATAATTATATTTTTTGGGATAATTATGGTGTTTTTTGTGGTTACACCGATGAAAACAATATTTTATCTATTAATGTGTACCAAAACAAAAAAGATAAAAGCGAATACAATACTCAAAAGCAGTTTACAGGACAGTTATTTTTAAATGATGAAGAAATTACCAATAATGAATTTGGTAAAATTGCTTTAGGTAAAATTGCTATTCAAAGGCTTGGTAGCGAAAATGAAATTCGTTTTGGCTTTAGCGTAGGGGTTAATAGTGTTTACTAAAACTACAATTCTCTTTTTAATTGCTGTATTGTTTTAGTTGTAGTAACTAAATTTGTTATTAATATTTTTCTTAGTTGCTCAATGTCTTCATCAAAATATTGTGCCCATTTATGCTCCTTAAATAAGGTGTTAATTTGTTTTAACCGCTGATGCGCTAATATTGATGTCATTAAAAAACATCCTTTTTCACCCTCATTTTTATTAATTCTTTGGATTTTTGCTTGTTTCAATAAAAAATCAACTTTTATATAAAACACTTTATCGGTATTATTTAATGGATAAAAACTATTCCAATTAGAAAAACCAACATAATAATTTTGACTTTTGTAATCTTCAATATTTTTAATTTTCCAACGACAATTTGCTACACGTCCCCAATGGTTTGAATATCTGTAAACCCCTTCGTCTGTATAAAAATATAAGCTACCCGATTTACTTTGATAATGTGCTGATTTATTTTTAAAAAAATCTATTGACCGAGATTCAAACTCGCAATAGGTATATTTAAAAAAATTGAATTTATTAATTGTTTTCATGCTTTTCTATATCAATTTTAACTGTTATAATTATTTTTCCTATTCAAACATAACAACAACTGATTTACATTTCGATGATACAAATATGAATTAAAAAACATTATTTTATATCAATATCTTTCCCCTCAACAAATCTACGAAGTATATCATCTATTTTAATGTTTACCTTAAATGCTGGTAGTTTTTCACCTGTTACCTCTTCAAAATAAACCTTAGCCTTTGCTTTATCAACAGAATCTTTTAGGGTATTGAATTTTGCCATTGTAAAATCACTATTAATAATTTCGCGTAACAAGTTTTCATCTAAACCAAAAGTAGTTGCGACTTTACTTATTTGATTATTTTCTACATTTTGTTGGTATTCCACAATATAATCCATAAACGATTTACCATCGACTAAATTGACTTCGCCACGATCTACGTCACGTAAAAATAATTCTGCGTATGCTTGCTCTTCTTGGCTTAATCGTGCAAATGCTTTTCGTAATTCGTTTAATGTTTTTTCTTTTTCTGCTTTTGTAATTTCAGAATTATCAAGATTTCTTAAAAACTTTTCAAATCTTGAATTCATAAAGTCACTATCTATTTTACCTGTATCTATTTCGGTTATATGAGTTTTGATGTCAAAAGGAATATCATCATTTTCTCCACCATCACTTAAACCATTAAATAGTTCTTTATAACGTTGTACTAGCGTTAAATATATTTCTTGGTTAAGTAATATTGTTATGGTTTCTGTAGGCTGTTTTTCATCAAAAACATAAGTAAGTTTTTTCCATCGGAAACCTTGTACCTTTGCTGCTTCAAAATAATAATTAAACTCGTTGAATAGCTTTGCAAATTCTCCACGTTCTGATTGGTCGATAGGTAATTTGCTAAAATCCTCAATTTTTGCATTTTCAAACAGTTCTTTAATATCTGTGTAAATGCTATTAATTTTATGTAGGTTCTTATCTAACTTTATTACAAATAACTCTAAAGGTTTATCGCCTGAATATAATTTTACTGCATTATTAATATTACGTTCCATGGTATGTGGTAACTTGTAATATTTAATAGTACCATGTGGTTTATCTTCACCAAATAATCTATTTGTACGTGATATAGCTTGTATTAAATGTTCGTATCTAATTACTTTATCCATATACAAGGTGTTTACCCATTTAGAGTCAAAACCTGTTAGCATTTGATTTACTACAATTAAAATATCTAATTGCTTTTCGGGTGTTTTAGAAATATATTTATAGTGTTCTTTATGTGCCAATCTTGTGGCAATATCTTTTTTAAACTTAGCGTGTGTTGGTATGGTAAAGCTCTGTTCAAATTGCTTGTTATAATCGGTCATAAGCTCTACCATAGCATCTTCTTTGTAACCTGCTCCATCAACATTATCAACATTTGGGTCAAATAATGCCGTTGTTTTTAAATGTGGGGCTTTTTCTTTGAACAAACGGTAATACATAACCGCATCGGGTATGCTACTTGTTGTAAAAATTGCATGAAATTTACTTCCTTGGCTTAATACCTCCCATCCTTCAATAATATCGGTTACTACAGCATTATGATAGTTATTATTATGATATTGAGATTTTGGTAATAAATCTTCAATACCACTATGGTATTTATTATTCTCATCTAAATACCCAACCATAGGTACATCATGCATGTACTTGTTAAATGTTTTTTTCTTTTTAGGGTCTGCCATTGCCTGGGCAACTGTGTCGGCTTTTGCTTTTTCTAAGGCTACTGCTTGGCGCAGGTCTTTGTCTTTATACGTAAGTATTTTGTAGGGATCAAAACCTAATACATTGCCATCGGTAATTCCGTCGGTAAGTGTATAGCGATGTAACTCTTGCCCAAATACGGTTGTGGTGGTGCTTTCTTTTTTTTGATTTTCGTTGTGTACAGGTGTTCCTGTAAAACCAAAAAATATGGCATTATCAAACGTACTTTTAATGGTTTGTAACATATCGCCAAAGGTAGAACGGTGCGCCTCATCTACAATAATTACAATACGCTTTTGGTTTATTTTTTTAATATCGGCGGTACGCAACCCATCTTCTTCTATATTACTCATTTTTTGGATAGAAGAAACTATTAAACAATTGGCAGGGTCATTACTAGTTAATTTTGTAATTAATGCGTGGGTGTCTTGCGTGGCTTGTACTGCTTCGCTATCGCTTGTAAAATTATTATAGGCTTTAAACGATTGTGTGCCCAACTCTATACGATCCATTAAAAAGATAACTTTATCGGCTTTTTTAGCATTAGCTATAAGTTGTGCCGATTTAAAACTGGTCATGGTTTTACCTGACCCTGTGGTATGCCATATAAAACCACCTAAGTGTTTGGTTTTGTCGTTACAATGCCAATCGGTTATAGTTACCTTGTCTAATATGGCATTAGCTGCGTAATATTGGTAACTACGCATTACTTTTAAAACGCCATCTTCTTTATCAGCAATGGTGTACAAACCTATTAATTCGTGTGCCATTGGTATAGATAATAATTTGGTGGTAAACTCTTTCCAATTATTAACTTTTACATTGTTAAAATCTGCCCAATTAAAATAGTAGTTGCTATCAAAATTACCATCCATACCAGGGTTTGCAAAATACTTGGCTTCGTTGGGGTTCATGGCTACAAATATTTGTACTAATGAAAACAAACCGCTAAAAACCCCCACACGCGAGTAGTTTTCTATTTGATGCGTGGCTTGACTAACGGGTACACCACTTTTTTTAAGCTCGATATGTATTACAGGCATACCGTTAATAAGTAACATTACATCGCCACGCCTATTGTTTAAGATTTTGTTTTTGGTAGGAAATTTGGGCTGTTGTACTATTTGATAACAACTTTGCCCATTACCAATTTCGTAAGGGTCGTATAGTTTTAAACTAATTTCTTTACCAAAATGTAGTTTATCTTTTGGGTTATCGCGCTTTATAGCAACCGTTTTACCATTTATAAAATTGTTTAGTTTTAACGGCGTACGTAAAGTAGTAATTTGCTCAATAATTTGAGCCATTTCGCCACTTGTTAACGGTATGTTGTTTAAACGGTCTATACCTTTATTGTTTTCTAACAATATGTTTGCCCAATTATGCAACAAATCTTGTTCTGTTGGGTTTTTAATAACTTCTAGCTCACCCCAACCACGCTGTTGTAAGGCTTCTATAAAGGCTTTTTCGAACTCTAATTCATTTTTAAAAGGCATCGTTTTTTTGGTTTTAGTTGTTTTTTAGATATTAATCAAAACCCAATCAAGAAATACAAAAGTAGTTACCTCGTTTAATATCAGTTATTTTTTAGTTATACAGTTGTTTTTTTAGTTGCAGAATCAAAACCCAATCAAGAAAATTTAAATTATGCCCAAGATGGTTCATAACCGCTTCTTGGATGATTGGGATCAGCAGGTTTTATTAAGGCTTTTTCTAATGCTAATTTAATAACAGCAGATGCTTGTGCTGCATTTTTTTTATCGATACCTAAACGTTCACAAAGCGAACTGTTTTTCATTTTTTCTCCGTTTAAGTATTTTATAATGGAGTGTTGATAACAAGCCCTTATACGTTCTTCTACTGTCATACCTGCGAAACTTCGCGGAGCAAAAAGTTGAACACGCATAGAATTATCAAACTCTTGAAATTTAGGTGGAGGTAATTGATTTAGCTCTATACTAATAACAACCTTATCTAAACCTGTACCTTGCTCTTCACACATTTTCATTCGGCGCATTAATGATGCTAAAGCTTCGTTTCTTGAGCGTGGCGGAAGGTCTATCATTCTGTCTGTTTGCACTAAAGATTTTCCTGGGTTTGTTATTTCTAATCTATTATCAAATAATTCTACAAGCGGGCCAGTTCCTGTAATGGTCATATCTTGATGAATTAAAGCGTTACCAATAGTTTCACGAAGTGCTATCTTTGGATATAGTATTTGTTCTTTTCGTTGCGAACTACCAATGGTTTCATTAACAGGTAGTAAATTTATGATGTAATTGACAATACCATTAAAAGCATTTGCATAACCTTTCTTGCCATCAATACGCTGTTTTACAGTTGCAGCTCTGTGCTCCCCGTCGTAGGCAACAAAGCGTATCCCTTTTCTTTTCAGTGAACTATCAAAATCTTCTAAGTTTTCTGCAAATAAAATAGCACCTAAATTTGTTATACTCCATCTGTTTCCTACATCTTTTTTAATTATTTCATCTGAACAAAGGTGCTTTAATATTCCTTTTTTATTGGAAGGTAAATTCTGGTTAGTCTTTTTAAAATAAGAAGTGTAATTAATCAATTTAATAACTTCATCAGCTGTTAAAAATGATTTAGCTATTGCTTTTTCCCAATTGTATGTTCTTAAATTATGAATTAATTTTTGATATTCTTGAGGGTAATCGGTTAATTTTGGAGTTGCACTACCAATACGAATATAAGCAGTTTTGCTAAACTCTATAGGCATTGTATGAGTTGCAGGAATTTCTAATAACACCAATCTACCTTCGGGATGTGGTACTTCTCTAAATACAAAAGAAAGTTGCTTGTTTAATTTAGAAGATAACCAAAGCTCAAATACTTGACCGCCTTGTGTTTTTGCTTTAGGGTCAAAATTTGTACCTATAACTTTATGAGAGTCGTCTTCAACTCCCCAAACAACATAGCCAAAATCTTTTTCTTGAATACAAGCCGAGTTTGCAAGTGCTGAGCATAATTTACCAATCATATCTGAGTTTTCATTATTGTGTTTAAATTCTACACAAGAATTTTCAGATGTACCAGCTCTTAGTTCATCTATTAAGACAATGTCTCTTTCTTTTTGTTTTTCTGTATTCATAATGTATTTGTGTTAAACAAAGGTAATTATTATTGGTTTACATGATAAATCAAAACCCAATCAAGAAACAAAAAAGTAGTTATCTCTTTCAATATCAGTTATTTTTAAGTTATACAGTTGCTTTTTTAGCCTTAGAATCAAAACCCAATCAAGAAAATTTACTAAGCTATATTAAACAAACATTTTTGATAAACAGGCTTTTTTTATAGCGCCTAACTTTTCTATTTGTGTGGCGTGTTTGGTAATTAACGCATCTAAATTTTTAAAATAGTTTCCTATTTGTTGTTGTTCTTTTAGTGATGGTATATTAATAGGACATTCTAAAATTTCTTGTAATTTTAAATTTGTTTGACTAACACCATTATCAAAAGACAAGAAATAATGATTTCGATTAAGTTGATAGTAGAGAAAAAGGTTATTATCATTTATTTCAGATAATGAACAAATCCTTTGATTTAGCGTGTAAAGGTTAGGTTCTTCTATCAAAAAACATTTAGCAAGTGCTTTACCATTTGGTATATCACTCATCACCATTACAATATCATTTTGTTTTAAAGGTGAAATAACTAAATCACAAAACTTCTTTGTTTCTCCATTAGTTGATATGAATTTAGAATTTATTACTATAAATCCACCTTTATTTGAAATGTGTTTTTCGTGTGCTTTTCCATTACCAAAACTAACTATATCTCCCAAAGTTTTCACCTCCCAATCCTGAGTAAAACCTTTAAAGCGAATTTCGGGAGTGGTTGCGCCTTTTTTTGGAAAGAGTTTACCCAACATTGCTTTTTTTAAGGCTTGTAACTTTTGGTGCTTTGTTTGGTGCTTTGTTAGTAAGGCATCTAAATTCTCAAAAAATGAACCTATTTTGGTTTGTTCGGGTTTGGAGTTTGTGTATGGCAATTTGATTTTCTCAATTTCACCTTTATTTATTTTTTTAGGAAACGCAATGTGTAATGTTCTGTGCCAAATTTCTTTTTGTACAGTTATTGTATTAATCGATTCCTTTAAAAAATAAGGATTTAAATTGTTAGATTTTATTAAAGCAAGTGATACATAGTAAGCTAATTTATCTTCACTTTTAACGACATTTGCAGAACCAACATCTCCAATTCGTGTCATTAATACGTCATTTTTTTGAGGATAATTTTTAAACTCTTTTTCAAAATCTTCTTCAGATATAAATTTATTTGATTTTAAAGTTGTAATATTTTCTACAGATAGAAACATCACACCTTTATTTGTATATTTAGGTGTTTGATGTGTCCCATCATATACATTGGCAATGTTTGCTAAAGTGTCAATTTCCCACTCCTCATAAAACCCACGAAAACGAACTGCTGGTGTATTTTTTTTATCACTCATTTTAATTCTCAATTTTCAACTATCAATTATTAATTATCTCCATTATTAATTAATCGCTGTAATTCGTGTAGTCCTTTCATATCAAGGTCGCTACCTTCTAGTTCATCAATCATACCCACCAAATTATTTTCAGCTTTTTGTATGTCTTTAGCTACCGCTGCATAGGTTGTAGCGTATTTATCGGCTAAAGTTGTTACTTTTTGGGTTAGCTGGGTAATTATGCTATTTGGCAAACTGTTAATGCTATTTACAACAGGTTGTATCCATTTTACATGTAGTAAGGTGTTTACTTGGGTATCGCTTAAATTTTCAATGGTATTTTTGGTGTTAAGATGTAGGGCTTCGGTGTGTTTTTTAAGCTCGCGGTTTAGCTTTGTTCTGTTTGCCTTAGTACTTTTAATGCTTTTGTTGTAGGCTACAATGTTTGCTTCTAACTCCTCATCGTTTTCTGCTCCGTTTTCTATTGCTTCTTTTGCCGTGGCTACTTTTTCGTTTAATTCGGTTAAAGTACTTTCTATGGCTGTTAGTTTGTTTTGTAAATCATCTAAAAATGCCACCTCATCGGCTAATAACTCTTTTTGCACTAAGCTGAATGGTAAAATACGTCCTTTCCAGCCTTGTTGTACTTCCTCTTCTTTTCCATTTTTCTTTTTAGTTACCATGTTTGGTATAACGTGCGTAGTTGCCTCTTTACCTGTTAGGTGTATGGTTTCTATATCGTTACTAATTTCTTGCCAGGCATCGCTAAAATATTGGTACGCCGTATATTGGTCAATTAAATCGATTTGGTTTAATCGTTCAAAAATATTTTGGCTAATGTCTTCTTTTTCTGCTGCTACTTTTACCTGCATTACATTGGTAATCAGCTTTTGGTTTAAATAGGTATCAAAGCCATTAAAAGCGGTGTTATATGTTGTTACAAAATTTTTAACCGTTTGGTGGTTTTCTATGGTTTTTTTAATATCGTTTACCTTAACAGCATAATTTTCTGGTGTATTTTGTGTAACTAAAGTATCTTTTAAGCCTGTAAAGGTTTGCCAATAGTTATTTAATTGCGCCAACTCGTTTTTAGGAATACCACCAAACATAGATGCGTAAATATCGTGAGATTCTGCCTCTGGCGAGCTATCTACATAACGTGGTATGTTTAGGTTGTAGTCATTTTCTCGTATAGTATCTTTAGATACTCGTTTTGAGAATTTAGGACTTTCTGTACGGTTACGTATCGCATCGGTAATACGTTTAATGTCTGAGGCTCTTAGTTTGTTATTTTTACCTTCTTTAATAAATCCTTTTGAGGCATCAATAATTAAGGTGTCGGTATTTTGTCGTTTTTGTTTAATAACAATAATTACCGTTGGTATTCCTGTACCAAAAAAGATACCTGCTGGTAAGCCAATAATGGCATCTATATGGTTTTGTTCTATTAATTCTTTTCTAATTTGTGCCTCACTACCACCTCTAAATAATACACCGTGTGGCAATACAATATTCATAATACCATTGGGTTTTAAATGGTATAAATCGTGTAGTAAAAAGGCAAAGTCGGCTTTTGTTTTTGGAGCTAAACCAAAACGGTTGTAACGTGGGTCGTTTTCTTTATGGTCTGGACTCCATTTTTGAGAATATGGTGGGTTAGATACTACGGCATCTAATCGTAAGCGTTCGTAACTGCTTACTTTGTCGTTTTCATCAAAAAATGGCCAATCTTCTTCTAAAGTATCTCCGTTACGCACCTCAATATTATCAGGCAAAATACCACGCATTACCAAATTCATACGGGTAAGATTAAAGGTGTTTTTCTTTAATTCTTGTGCAAAATATTTTATGTTGTCTTTACTTTTTAAGTGCTTGGTAACGCTATTACCAATATTAATTAATAAAGAACCCGAACCACTACAAGAGTCGTATATTTTAATTTCTTCTTGATCTTTTAAATGCTCGGCAATAATTTCGGACATTAATACCGATACTTCGTTTGGTGTATAAAATTCTCCTGCTTTTTTACCTGCATTTTGCGCAAACATTCCTATAAGATATTCGTACACAAAACCCAATACATCATAGTCTTGCTTGCCATCCATCGGGATATCTTTAATAAGCTGTAGTAAATCGCTAATCGCTTTGGTTTGCTTTGCAGCATTTTCTCCTAATTTACTTAGTCCTGTTTGTAGGGTATCAAAAATATCTTTAAATAATTTTTGATGTTTCTTGCTAATTAATCTACTAAAGGCAGATAATGCATCACGAACATCGGCAACATCAAAGTCTTTCCCTTTGTTTACCCATGTGTTAAACATATGGTCATAGGCTATAAAATACCCCACATTTTTTTAATGTGGTTTACCGTTTCTTGGTCTTCTTCACTTAAAGCCTCGATATCTTCTTTGGTAAACTCTTCTTTAACTAAAAATTTATGTTGTTGCTCTGATAAATATTTATAAAAAATAAAACCTAAAATATAATCTTTATACTCATTGGCTTCTATTTTAGAACGCATCTGATTTGCAGATTCCCATATTTTATTGGCTAATTGTTGCTTGTTCATTGTATGTTTTTATACTTTAAGACTGTTCTAAAACAGCCATTAATCGATGGTTAAGGTATAATTTTTCTTTTCCTACTTTTTAGGTGTTGTTTGCTTTAAACAGTCTATTATTTATAACAAGGGTAAATATATTTAAAAATTACCCTTGTTAAGGTGTTAAAGGTAAAATTTACGCTCGTTTATATTTAAAAGTTTAGAGGTTGGTAGTTAAATACACATCATTAAGAAACTGGTTTTAAACAGAATGGTGCACCTCTTATTGTCAGTTCGAGTGCAGTCGAGAACTATTAGCCTATAAAAACGTTTACAATTAGAGCTAAAAAAAGCGGTAAACCATTGGTTTACCGCTTTTACTATTTATTAGTAATTGATTTTAATCAATACTACTTAACTTCTTCAAAATCTACATCTTCAACATTATCTTCCTGAGCATTGTTTGCTTCTGGTTGACCTTGTTGTTGCTGTGCTGCATCGCCACCAGCTTGTTGCTGTGCTGCATACATTTCTTCAGATGCTACTTTCCAAGCTTCGTTAATCTTTTCCATAGCTGTATCAATTTGCGCTAAGTCTTTAGATTCGTGAGCCGCTTTTAATTCAACTAAAGCAGCTTCAATTGGTCCTTTTTTATCGTCAGATAATTTATCACCAAATTCTTTTAATTGCTTTTCTGTTTGAAAAATCATTGAATCTGCACCATTAACTTTTTCAGCAGTCTCTTTTGCTTTTGCATCTGCATCTGCATTTGCTTCAGCCTCAGCTTTCATTTTTTCAATTTCTTCTTCTGATAATCCTGAAGAAGCTTCGATACGAATATCTTGAGATTTTCCAGTTGCTTTATCAGCAGCAGAAACTTTAATAATTCCGTTTGCATCAATATCAAAAGTTACTTCAATTTGAGGAACTCCTCTTTGTGCTGGTGGAATATCAGTTAATTGAAAACGCCCAATTGTATTGTTATCTGCAGCCATTGCTCTTTCACCTTGTAATACGTGAATATCAACCGATGGTTGGTTATCTACTGCTGTAGAGAATACTTGAGATTTTTTTGTTGGAATAGTAGTATTTGCATCGATTAACTTTGTAAATACGTTACCCATTGTTTCAATTCCTAAAGATAAAGGTGTAACATCTAATAATAATACATCTTTTACATCTCCAGTTAAAACTCCTCCTTGAATTGCTGCACCTAAAGAAACAACTTCATCAGGGTTTACTCCTTTACTTGGCGATTTTCCGAAGAATTTTTCAACAGCTTCTTGAATTGCAGGAATACGAGTTGAACCTCCTACTAAAATTACTTCGTCAATATCAGAAGTTGTTAAATCAGCATTTTTTAAAGCTGTTTGACAAGGCTCAATAGTTCTTTTTACTAAATCATCAATTAAAGCTTCAAATTTAGCTCTTGTTAAAGTTCTAACTAAGTGTTTTGGTCCGCTAGCAGTGGCTGTAATGTATGGTAAATTTATTTCTGATGAAGTAGTAGAAGATAATTCAATCTTCGCTTTTTCAGCAGCTTCTTTTAAACGTTGTAAAGACATCGGGTCTTTACGTAAGTCCATTCCTTCTTCTGCATTAAATTCATCAGCTAACCAGTTAATGATTTTTTCATCAACATCATCACCTCCTAAATGCGTATCACCATCCGTAGCTAATACTTCAAAAACTCCGTCTCCTAATTCTAAGATAGAAACATCATGTGTACCTCCACCAAAATCAAAAACAACTATTTTTTTATCATCATTTGCTTTATCTAAACCATACGCTAATGCAGCTGCAGTTGGCTCGTTTATAATACGACGAACTTTTAATCCTGCAATTTCACCAGCTTCTTTAGTTGCCTGACGTTGTGCATCGTTAAAATATGCTGGTACAGTAATTACTGCTTCTGCTACATCTTGACCTAAATAGTCTTCAGCAGTTTTTTTCATTTTTTGTAATACCATTGCTGATATTTCTTGTGGTGTATATAAACGACCATCAATATCAACACGTGGTGTATCGTTATCTCCTTTTACAACGCTATAAGGTACTCTTCCTGCTTCTTTTGAAGATTCAGAAAATTTGTTACCCATAAAACGTTTAATAGAATAAACTGTTTTTGTTGGATTGGTTACTGCCTGACGCTTTGCTGGATCACCAACTTTACGCTCTCCTCCTTCTACAAATGCTACTATAGATGGTGTAGTTCTTTTTCCTTCTGCATTAGGAATTACAACTGGCTCATTTCCTTCCATCACTGAAACACATGAATTTGTTGTTCCTAAATCAATTCCTATTATTTTACTCATAATTAACTATTTTATCTTAATTTTTTTAATTCAATTTTACGAGTAGTAATAGTCAAAGTGTATGCCAACAAGTTTTTGCTTTTATTTTGGCAGAAAAAATAAGTAATCATTTAATTATAATGACAGAGTGTCATAATTTTATAACTACATAGGTAAATTCTTTTGGGCGTTCCACAAGTGTCGCGCTTTCATTACTCGCTTTTTTTAATTTTGGGCACTTTGTTAATTTGTTCGTTCCTCACAAATAAAAACCAAAATTAAAAAAGAGCTCAAACACACCATTCAATCGCTAACGCAACCAGTTTATTAGTGTTATTTTATAAATTAAAAAATAATTTTAATCTATTTTTTATATTGTTTTTGCTACCTAAAAAACATTCAAACTCACCATTAAATTACCTATCACTTACTAAATAAAATTAGCCCCGATTGTAGCATTTGTTTGAGCTCCTTTTTTGATTTTTCTTCAAAAAAGAGCGAGTGCGAAAAGCGGGAAATAGCTTCAAAAAAACTGTTTTAAGCAAATTTAATTGACTTTGATGGTTGTATTTTGGTAATTATATATGACGGAATTATTAGCATTAAAAAACATAATAATAACGTACCTAGGTTTAATAAAACTATTGCTAAAAGGCTAATATGTACTGGTACTGTTGCTACTGAATATGTTGCTGGATCTAAGGTAATTATTTTAAAGTTTTTTTGTAGTAATAGCAATGTTATTCCGATTAAGTTACCCCAAAATAATCCTTTTAAAATTAGGTACGATGCGTTGTATAAAAATATTTTTCGGATACTCCAATTGGCGCTTCCAAGGGCTTTTAATATACCTATCATTTGCACTCTTTCTAAAATTAACACCAATAAAGCGGTTATCATATTGATACCTGCTATGACAATCATTATGGCGATAATAAACCATACATTATTATCAAAAAGTTTTATCCATTCAAAAATTAACGGGTAATTTTCAACAATTGTATAGCTGTTTAATGTTGTTCCGATAGTACTATAAATTTCGTTTCCTTTTTGGGTTAGCTGACTAAAATCGTCAATTAAAACTTCAAACCCGCCAATTTCATCTGATTTCCATCTATTTATTTGGCGTACTTCTCTAATATCACCAATTAACATTGTTTTGTCAAATTGCTCAAAGCCAGTATTATAAATACCTACAATTATTGGTTTACGCATTTTGTATTTTAACTTACTTTTTGCAGCGCTAAATAAAGTTTGAATAGTATCATTTAACTTAAATCCTAATCGATTTGCTATTGATTGTGAGATTAAAATTTCTTTATTTCTAGGTTGATTAAAATTTGGCAAACGCCCCTCAAGTAAATATTCTTTAAAAAAAGAAAAATCATAATCGGATGAAATACCTTTAAAAACAATGGCTTCAAAATCGGTAGGTGTTCTTATAATACCGCCAATATTTGCAAAAACCTGCACGTTTTTAATACCGGTTATATTTTTAAATTTTGGATAAAAATCTTGATTTATACTTATAGGTATAGTAGTAATATCTGAATTATTACTATCGTAATTTACAATTTGAACATGCCCTTTAAAGCCTGTCATTTTATCGCTAATTTTTTTTTGAAAACCTGCGGCAATAGACACAGCTATTAACATAATAGCAATACCAAGTGTAATAGCTATAGTTGCTATTTTAATAATTGGAGATGAGATATTACTTTTATGCTCTTTACCAGCAATAATTCGTTTGGCTATAAATAATTCGAAATTCAAAAGCGTTATTTTTAACAAAACCAAAAGTAATTAATTCTCACTTAACTAATCTTAATAATACCTATCATTTAAATATTTTACTCTTTTTTATATAAAACAGGTTTTTAAATAGTAATTTTATCTTTTAAATTTACCTTTAGATGAAAAACAGTTTTAAGTATTTTATAGTGTTTAGTTTGGCTATTAATTTTCTATTGATAGCTTGTGCGAAGCAACAAAAAACGGTTACTAAAAAAACAACACCAACTATTAATGTTGTTGACTCTTTAATAATTGCTGCTGACAGAACTGCTAGCTATTTATCTAAATTAAAAGGTAAAAATGTTGCTATTGTTGCCAATCAAACATCGGTTTTAAATGTTTTACAAAGCACTGAAGTAGCACCAAATATTATGGATTCTAAACTTATACAGCATCATTTAGTTGATTATTTACATGCTTATAATAATGTTAACGTTGCAAAAGTTTTTGCTCCTGAACATGGTTTTCGTGGTAAAGCCGATGCTGGTGAAACTGTGGTAGATGGTATTGATACTAAAACACAGTTGCCAATTATTTCTTTATATGGAAAAAACAAAAAGCCATCACAAGAACAGCTTAAAAATATTGATGTTATTGTGTTTGATATTCAAGATGTGGGTGCTCGTTTTTACACCTATATTTCTTCGTTACACTATGTAATGGAAGCTGCTGCTGAGGCTAATATTTCTGTAATTATTTTAGACCGACCTAACCCGAACGGGCATTATATCGATGGGCCAATATTAGAAACCGAGCATAAAAGTTTTGTAGGTATGCATCCTGTTCCGGTAGTTTATGGAATGACTATTGGCGAATACGGGCGAATGATTAACGGTGAAAAGTGGTTAAAAAACGGAATTCAGTGTGATTTAACTGTTATTCCTCTAAAAAACTACACACATACCACTAAATATAGTTTACCTATAAAACCTTCGCCTAATTTACCTAATGATACAAGTATAAATTTGTATCCTAGTTTATGCTTTTTTGAAGGTACAAATGTTTCTGCCGGTCGTGGTACTGAGAATCAGTTTCAAATTTATGGTGCTCCTTTTTTAACTGAATATGACTTTAGTTTTACACCACAACCCAACCCTGGAGCTAAACACCCAAAACATAAGGGTAAATTATGCTATGGAGAAAATTTACAGCAAAATGAATTTTTAAACAACTTGAATTTATCATGGCTGATAAAATCGTATAAAACGGCTAATAAAAAAGGTTTTTTTAATGCGTTTTTTACAAAATTAGCAGGTACAAAAAAATTACAACAACAAATTGAAAAGGGTTTTTCTGAAGCTGAAATTAAAGCTACCTGGGTAAAAGACTTAGAAGATTTTAAAAAAGTACGCAAAAAGTATTTACTTTATTAATAATTATAAATTTTCATTAAAAAAATAATGAAATTAACCTTTTAAAAAACCTGATAAAGTGTTGTAACAATAACTCCTTTACTATTACTTAAAACAGTGTTTACCAATTGCTTTTCTTCTTTCATCTTAAAATTAAATGGTGAAGCTAGTAAATTAATTCCACTTTGTTTTTTTAGTCGAATCCCTTGTCCTGAAATAATATCTTTATTTGGAGTAAAATTTCCTTCTGGTAAATGTTCGGTTACAATAACATATTTAAAATTTTGCAACTTTTGTACAACTTTTAAAACCTCAGCATTTGACAAATGCTGTAAAACTTGTCTTATTATAATACAATCGGCAGTTGGTAACGTGTCTTTTGAAATATCAAGACAATGAAAATCTAATTTTGGATTTTTAAATTGCTCTTTATTATAAGCTATTAAATCGGTAACAATATCTACTCCAATGTATTTATGAGTATATTTTACTAATTGTTTACCAATATTAAAATCGCCACAACCTAAATCGCATACAGTAATTAGTTGATTAAAAGACTTTAAAAATGTTGTTACAGCATTTATATATGGTTGGGTTATTAATAAATCATGAGAACCTTCGCCTGAATAAAACTCAGTTTTATTATCACCCCAAAGTTTCATTTCATACACCTGTTCCATAGCTTTTTTGGTTGGCCAAGGTTGTTTGTTTTTCTTTTTTACACTCATATAACACTTAACTAATATTACTCCAAAGTCCGCTTGTTTTTTGTATTTGACTATATACTTTTAGTAAACTAGCATTTTCTGGTTTAGATAAATTAGGGTCTTTTTCTAATACATTAACAGCAGTTTGTCGTGCTTTTTGTAAAACAGCAGAATCTTTTACAACATCAGCAATTTTAAGGTTTAACACTCCACTTTGTTGGGTTCCCATGATATTACCCGGACCACGGAGTTTTAAATCTACTTCTGCTATTTTAAATCCATCTGTAGTATCAACCATGGTTTGTAAACGTGTTTTACCATCTGATGATAATTTGTAACTCGATAATAAAATACAATAACTTTGTTCGGCACCACGCCCTACTCTACCTCGTAATTGATGCAATTGACTTAAACCAAAACGTTCGGCACTTTCAATAACCATTACAGATGCGTTGGGTACATTTACACCTACTTCAATAACCGTTGTTGCTACCATTATTTGCGTTTCGCCATTAGCAAAACGGTTCATTTCATATTCTTTATCGGCAGGTTTCATTTGCCCATGTACAATACTTATTTGATATTTAGGCGAAGGAAAATCGCGAACGATACTCTCATAACCATCCATTAAATCTTTATAATCCATGGCTTCAGATTCTTGAATTAATGGATACACCACATAAGCTTGTCGTCCTTTAGCTATTTCATCTTTTAAAAACTTAAAAACACCTAGGCGATTACTATCATAACGATGTACCGTTTTAATTTCTTTACGTCCGGGTGGTAATTCATCAATAACAGAGATATCTAAATCACCATACACTGACATTGCTAAAGTTCTTGGTATTGGTGTGGCTGTCATTACTAAAACATGCGGCGGCAACTCGTTTTTTTGCCACATTTTAGAACGTTGCGCAACTCCAAAGCGATGCTGTTCATCAATAATTGAAATCCCTAAGTTTTTAAACTGAACCTTATCTTCTAAAATTGCATGCGTTCCTATTAAAATATGCAAAGATCCGTCTTCTAAACCTGCATGAATTTCACGTCGTTTTTTAGCTCTAACTGATCCTGTTAATAAATCTACTTTTATATTCGTTTCTGATAATAACTCTACAATTCCGTTATAATGTTGGATTGCTAAAATTTCAGTCGGCGCCATTATAGTTGCTTGGTAACCATTACCAATTGCTATTAACATAGTTAACAAAGCAACAATGGTTTTACCCGAGCCAACATCACCTTGTAATAAACGATTCATGTGTGCGCCCGAACCTATATCTTTTCGTATTTCTTTTAAAACTTTTTTCTGAGCATTGGTCAAATCAAAAGGTAAATAATTATTGTAAAAATTAGTAAAATCATCTCCTACTTTATCAAAAACATACCCTTTTATTTTTGATTTTCGGATGAGTTTTTTTTGCAATAATTGTAGCTGAATAAAAAACAGCTCTTCAAACTTTAATCGGTATTGTGCCTTTGCTAATAATTCTTGATTTTTAGGAAAATGGATATTTAAAAGGGCTTCTTTTTTACCTAAAAATTGATTTTCGGTTAATAGATACGTTGGAAAAGATTCTTCAATTAACCCGAATGCTTGTTTAAATAAGTTTTGAATATACCCTCGTAAAACTTTATTACTAACTCCTTTATTACTTAATTTTTCAGTGGATGGATATACAGGTTGCATAGCCATTTGTAACTTGTTTTTGTACTCCTTTACCGTTTCCATTTCTGGATGTGGCATATTGGCGGTATTATTATACCAGTTTAATTTTCCGTAAATTACATACGGAACACCTATTTTTAAACTATCCTTAATCCACTTAGCGCCCTTAAACCAAACTAAATCTAACGACCCAGTAGTGTCAGAAAAAGTAGCTACTAACCTACTGCCACGTTTTTGTTTCACCTCCTTTACTCCAAGAATCTTACCCACTATTTGAACTTCAGCTGAATTTTGTTGTAATTGATTAATGGTATAAAACTGAGTTTTATCGATATAACGAAACGGAAAAAGGTGTAACAAATCGCTACATGTTCTTATACCTAACTCGGTAAACAACAATTCTGCTTTGGCAACACTGACGCCTTTTATATATGTTATGGGATGATTTAAATTCATTAAAAACGAAAATACAAAAACCCATTAAAATCAACTATCTTTGCACTCTTAAATTCACCAAATGAGATTACATAGAAATTTAGTTTACGCAGTTATTGATAGTTTACGCGATATTTTTAATGAAGATGTTTATGCTGATAAAGCTGTTGAAAAAGCGTTAAAAAGAGATAAAAGATGGGGAGCACGTGACAGGAAATTTGTTGCCGAAACTATTTATGATATTGTACGATGGAAACGTTTGTATGGTGAAATTGCCAATGTAAAAACCCCTTATTCAAGACCTGATTTATGGCGTTTACTAGTAGTTTGGTGCGTGTTAAGAGGTATTAAATTACCAGATTGGAACCAAATTGAAGAAACCCCTACTAGACGAATTAAAGGGAAGTTTGATGAACTTTCTCAAACCAGAAAATATAGAGAATCTATTCCTGATTGGATTGATGAATTAGGTGTTAAAGAATTAGGCGAAGCTGTTTGGACAAAAGAAATTGCAGCCTTAAACAAACGAGCAGATGTTATTTTACGTACCAACACCTTAAATATATCTAAAGAAAATCTTCAAAAAGATTTAAAACAAGAAGGTATTGAAACCGAATTTATTAACGGTTGTGACGACGCACTGCGCCTAGTTGAACGTGCCAATGTTTTTAAAACCGAAGCTTTTCATAAAGGTTATTTTGAAGTACAAGATGCTTCATCACAGCTAGTAGCTTCGTATTTAGATGTTGAACCTGGCATGAAAGTAATTGATACTTGTGCAGGTGCAGGTGGAAAAACATTACATTTAGCTGCCTTAATGAAAAACAAAGGGCAAATTATAGCAATGGATATTTACGAAAGTAAATTGAAAAAATTAAAAATTAGAGCGCGTAGAAATGGTGTTAGTAACATTAACTTAAAAGTAATCGATTCTACCAAAGTAATTAAAAAACTATATGGTAAAGCTGATAGGGTTTTAATTGATGCGCCTTGTTCTGGTTTAGGAGTTATTCGTAGAAACCCTGATAGTAAATGGAAATTACAACCTGAATTTATTAATAATATTAAAGAAATTCAGCAAGATGTTTTACAACGTTATTCTAGAATGGTAAAACCTGGAGGTAAATTAGTCTATGCTACTTGTTCTGTATTACCTTCTGAAAATCAAGATCAGGTTAAAATATTTTTAGCCTCTGAAGATGGAAAAGATTTTACACTTGTAAAAGACAATAAAGTATTAGCGCATAAATTTGGTTTTGACGGATTTTACATGGCGCAATTAGTAAGAAAGTAATATTTTTAACTTATTACAATTCAAAAGGCTCGGGATTTTAAAATTCCGAGCCTTTTTTCAATCAACTATTAAAAACTAATTAATTACTAAAAATAAATTGTTAAGTAATTACATATATAAGACGGCGTTACTCTTAAATTGTTACAATTGTTTTTTTGTTTAACATTTTTTTATGATTGATCGATTTTACTTATAATTTTGTTATATAATAGTTTATCATTATTTTTAAATAAAACTAACTAAAATTTTAAACTTATGACAACTTCAAACAAACCTACTATATGGTTTTGGGTAATTGGTATTATTGCGGTATTATGGAATGCTATGGGGGTAAACCAATATTTACAACAAGCATATAATACCGATGCTTTTAAAGCGATGTATCCTGATGAAAAAGTATTAGAAATGGCTTTAAATACACCTTCTTGGGTAATGGGAGCATTTGCTATTGCGGTTTTTGGTGGAGCTTTAGGAAGTGTTTTCTTATTACTTCGAAAAAAAATAGCCAAACCTATTTTTTTAGTTTCTTTAATAGCAATTGTAATACAAATGTTTTACAACGTTTTTATGAGCGGTGCTTTAGATGTTTATGGTCCTGGAGCTGTTATAATGCCAATTATGGTAATAGGTTTTGCTGTTTTTATACTATGGTATACTAAAAAGAGTGAAGCTAACGGTTTGCTTTCTTAACCTAAAAATATTTTAAAGCTGTCTTGTAAAATTAAGACAGCTTTTTTGTTCAATTAAAACAAAAATAAATTCAGCAACACAAGCTGGTTTTTCTTGCCCTTTTATTTCTATTAAACAATTAAAAGTTAGTTTTTTACCGTTATTAAAATCTTCTATTTGTTTAAGCGAACTTACCAAGCGCAACTTACTATTTACAGGAACTGAGTTAGGAAAACGAACTTTATTTAATCCGTAGTTTAACCCCAACTTTACACTTTTTATTTCTATCAAACCAGAAATTAATTCCGATAACATGGCAACAGACATAAATCCGTGTGCGATGGTTGTTTTAGTAGGTGAATATTTAGCTGCTTTTTCTTCATCAACATGAATCCATTGTTTATCTAACGTAGCGTTTGCAAAATTATTAATCATTTGCTGGGTAACAGTAAACCAATTTCCTACCGGTAATTCTTTACCTTCTAAAGAGTGTAGTGCTGCTAAGTTTTCAAATACTAATTTATTCATTTTAAAAATTAATTATTTACCAAATAAATCATCTTTAATTTTTGGTAATTGTAACTCGTATTTTACAGCGATTGTTCTTATAATAAAAATAAATGCTGCCGCTATTATAAAGTGAAGATCATCATTTATTGTAAATCTATCTAAAATAAGATAAACAACCCCTCCAGATAAACAAGCAGAGGCATATACTTCTTTTTTAAATATTAAAGGTACTTTTCTAGTAAGCACATCTCTAATTACACCTCCAAAAACTGCTGAAACCATTCCCATAACCAATGCTACAAATGGATGTAAATTATAAGCCAATCCTTTTTGTAATCCTAATAAAGTAAATACACTAATACCAATAGTATCGAATAAAAACATGGTTTTTCGTAACGGGGCTATTTTACTTCTGAATAAAAAAGTAACTCCTACTGCGCTTAAAATTATCCATATATAATTAATATCACCAATCCAATTTATTGGATGTGCATTAATTAGAACATCTCGTATCATACCTCCGCCAACTGCTGTAACAAAGGCAATAATAACAACTCCAAATAGATCAAAATCTTTTTTTATTGCAACCAAAGCACCACTAATAGCAAAGGCAAATGTGCCTGCTAAATCTAAGGTATAAATAATTTCCACTATATATTTATTTCAGAAAATTGAATTTGCAACGTTCTTTCAGCCTCTTTTATATTATTTCTTTCATTGTTAAGAACTAATACTAACGAAACTCCTTTTTTACCAGCTCTTGCCGTTCTTCCGCTTCTGTGCGTATAATACTCTAATTTTTCTGGCAATTGATGATGTAATACAAAACCTAAATTTTGAACATCTATACCTCTTGCTGCAACATCTGTTGATACTAAAACTTGAATATTTTCTTTTTTAAAAGCACGCATTACTTTATCACGTTCTTTTTGCATCATATCCCCCTCTAAAGCATCTACCGAAAAACCTTCTTCCTTAAGTTGTTTGGTTAATTTTTGAACTCCTGCTTTTGTTCTAGCAAATATAATTCCTCTTTCTGCTTGCCTTTTATCTAAAAACTTAACGATAACATCTATTTTTTCAGGAATGGTTGTCTGCACAAATTGATGTGTTATATTGGCATTTACTAAAGTGTTTTTATTTACTTCTACTTGTTTTGCTGAAGCATTCATGTATTTTTTGATGATACCTCTAATTTCATCTGGCATAGTTGCTGAAAACAACCATGTTTTTCTGGTTCCTGAAGTGTACTTTAAAATACGATTTAACTCTAATTTAAACCCCATACTTAACATTTCATCAGCTTCATCAAGTACTAAAGTATTAATATCTTTTAAATTAACCTCTCCTCTTTCAATTAAATCGATTAACCTACCTGGAGTGGCAACAATTATATGTGTGGTTCTTTTTAAATTATTAATTTGTCTATCAATTTTTTCTCCACCATATACTGCTTCTACAAAAATTTTAGCATCAACATATTTTGTAAACTTAAATAATTGCTTTTTTATTTGCTGTACCAATTCTCTCGTTGGTGATAATATTAAGGCTTGTGTGGTATTTTTTGATGCATCAATTTTATGTAAAACAGGTAATCCATAAGCTGCTGTTTTACCAGTACCTGTTTGTGCTAACCCCACAAAATCAGCATTATTTTGTAATAAATAAGGTATTGCTTGTTCTTGTACATCGGTAGCTGTGTTTATACCTAACTCTTTTAATCCTTTAACATACTCTTTTCGTACGCCTAATGCTGTAAATGTTGTCATCTTATTTATTTATAAATGCAAAGATATTGCTTATTTTTTGCCTAAAAGTAAGTTTGTTATTTCTTTAGTTACTCTTTTGGGTTTTTGAGTTTTAGCATCTAACAAACAAAATGTAGTTTGTGACTTTACCAAAACATCTTCACCTCTTCGTACTTCAAAATGGCGAATTGATTTTATACCCGCAGTTTCACCAACCCAAGTTTTTATAATTACTTCATCTCCTAAAGCACCTTGCTTTTTATAATCTATTTCGTGTCTAATTACAAACCAAACATAGTCTGGTGTTGGAATATTACTTATCAATAACGCCCAATGTTCAGATGATACTTCTTGCATCCATTTTACATAAACCACATTATTTACATGTTTATATTCATCAATTTCAGTTGAAGTTACTGTGTATTTTTTCTCGTAAAAATTCATTTAACAAAATTACGTGATTGATGTTAATTATTACTTAAAACCACTCCTGATTTTGCATTGGTAACGTAATATTGTTGATATTCGAGCCTTTTAAATCATACATGAATAAAATTACAAACAATTTTGGTACCGAAAAGATAAGTAAACTTCTTTTAAAGCAAGCAATTCCTGCTTCTATAGGAATTTTAGTAATGTCTTTAAATATGATTGTAGATACCATTTTTGTAGGTCGTTGGATTAACATGATGGCAATAGCTGCAATTACAGTAGTTTTACCAATTGCTTTTTTAATTTCTTCTATAGGAATGGGAATTGGTATCGGAGGTAGTTCTATCATTTCAAGAGCTTTAGGTAAAGGTAATTCTTTAAAAGCTTTTAAAGTATTTGGAAATCAGATTAGTTTAACGGTTTGTTTATCTATTTTATTTGTAATTATCGGTACTTTTTTCAGTTTTCCTGTTTTGCAATTATTTGGCGCCAAAGGTACTATTGTAACTCCTGCTACCGAATATTTTAATGTAATTGTTTGGGGAGTCCCTTTTTTAGCTTTTGCTATGATGGGAAACCCTGTTGCAAGAGCTGTAGGAAAACCTAATTATGCTATGTTTACCATGATTTTCCCTGCAATTATAAATATCATTTTAGATATTGTTTTTATAAAATTTATGGAGCTAGGAATGTATGGAGCTGGGTTAGCAACTTCTATTTCATACGCAGTTAGTGGCTTGTTTATAGTATGGTTTTTTTTATCAAAAAATACAGATTTAAAAATTATTCCTAGGTATTTTATTATTGATTCAGCTATTTTAAAAGAAATCATTTCGTTGGGTGGAATTACCATTATCAGACAAGGAACAATTAGTATTTTAATTATTATTTTAAATTATAACTTATTTAAATACGGAGGAGAAATATCAATTGCTGTATATGGAATTATCAATCGAATAATGATGTTTTCACTCTTTCCTGTTTTAGGAGTTATGCAAGGTTTTTTACCTATTGCTGGCTATAACTACGGAGCAAAAGATACTAAAAGAGTAAAAGAATGTATTAAAATAGCTATCGCTTTTGGAACAGGAATAGCAATACTTATTTTTATATTTATAATGTTTTTTCCAAGTGAATTAGTTACATTATTTACTGATGATATCAATTTACAAAACCTTACTGCAGATGCTTTAATTATTGCTTTTTTAGCAACACCAGTTATTACCATACAGCTAATCGGATCTGCTTATTTTCAGGCAGCAGGTAAAGCACTACCTGCCCTACTTTTAACATTATTAAAACAAGGTTTTTTCTTAATTCCGTTAGTTTATATACTACCAAAATTTTATGGAGTTACTGGAGTTTGGATTGCTTTTCCTATTGCCGATATTTTAGCAACTCTTGTAACTTACATATATTTAAGGAAAGAAGTTAAATTACGTTTAAATTAAACTTTCTCCGTTTAAATTGGTGGTTAAAATATCACTAAATAAATCAAAAAATGGTCGTAAAGCTTTATATGATTTGTTTATTTCTGATAAGAAATCTTTTGATAATACTTCTTTATCTGTAAAATTACGAACTGCAATAAATCCTTTTTTACGTAATAAATCAATATCTGGGTGATTTTTATCAAATCCCCTTGGAGCTGATTTTAACTCGGCTCCTTCAAATTTTTCTCCAAAAAGCTGTACAAATTCTTTATTTTTTAGAATATCTCTAAAATCAGAAGCATCCATTTCTATTTCTTTTCGAATACGTAATAAATCTTCTTTATTAGGTTCCCAAAATCCGCCTGCTAAAAAGCTTTCTCCTGGGCGAATGCGTAAATAATACCCACCTCTTAAATGTTTTCCTTTTCTTGAAAAAGAACCTGCAAAGTGTGGTTGATACGGTGTTTTATCTTTTGAAAATCGTACATCTCGATAAATTCTGAATAACTTAAACTTATCTATATCATCATGCTTTTCTAAATCTTCTCGTATTTGTGTGTAAAAATCTTTTGCATGATTTTGAACTTCTTTAAAAGTATCTTTTTGTTCAGCATACCATTCTCTGTTATTATTTTCTTTTAAGTTTTGTAAGAATTGAAGTGTTGATTTTTCTAATTGCATTGACTTGATTTTTACATTTTGAAAGATACAAAAAAACGCAGTAGAAAAATCGACAGTGTTTGTACATTTTTTTTATCTTTAACTTAAATACAAGTAGTATCTTTTAAAATATTAAAATTCAAAAATAATCAACCACAATAAAAACTTCTTAAAATCAATTCTTTATATTCAATACTGACTTTAAATTAAAAATTAACACAACGCATAATTAACTCACCATAATATCTAATTTAAACTTATAAGGTAAATTTATTTTTAACTTCCCTAATTTTAACCTAATGATAAGTCTATCTATAATTGTATTTTTGTAGATAAAAACCACATAATCTTCTTCATTTTTTATTGAAGTTGTAAAAATTATTGGTTTATCATTAACAAAAACTTTATACATTTGCGCTATGGATTTTAATAAAGATACAGGAAAAAAAACAGCAGAACTTTTACTGCAAATAAAAGCTATTAAACTAAACCCTAATGAACCTTTCAACTGGGCGTCGGGATGGAAATCACCAATTTATTGCGACAATAGAGTTACATTATCTTATCCACCAGTTAGAAATTTTTTGAAACAAGAAATTGCTAAGTTGGTTGAAGAAAAACATGGTAAACCTGATGTTATTGCTGGGGTTGCTACAGGAGCAATTGCTATCGGAATGTTGGTTGCACAAGAGCTAGGTGTACCTTTTATATATGTTCGTCCTGAACCTAAAAAACATGGACGAAAAAACCAAATAGAAGGGCATTTAGAAAGTGGGCAAAATGTAGTAGTTATTGAAGATTTAATAAGCACAGGTAAAAGTAGTTTAAATGCTGTAAAAGCTTTAAAAGAAGCACATGCCAATGTAAAAGGTATGATTGCTATTTTTTCTTACGGATTTGATATTGCTACTGAAAATTTTAAAAATGACAACGTAGCTCTTACTACATTAAGTAATTATGAATATTTACTTGAGCAAGCTTTAGACAGTCAATACATTACGAGTGAAGAACTAAGAATGTTAGAAGATTGGAGAATTGAACCAAGTAAGTGGAAACAAAACGAAAAATAAGAAAAATGAATATTGAAGGAAACAAAGTAGTTGTAAAAAAATCAACAGAAGAGGTTTTTAATTTCTTAAACAAACTAGATAACTTTGAACAATTAATGCCTGAAAATACTCAAAAATTTGAGGTTGATGGTGATAGTTTTATTTTTGGATTAAAAGGAATGCCTGAAATTAGATTGGTGATGAAAGAAAAAACCGAATACTCTAATATCACTTTAGGTGCTGCTAGTAGTAAACTACCTTTCACTTTAGCTGCTAATATTAATGAAGTATCAGAAAATGAAAGTGAGGTTGTTTTAAAATTTGACGGAGATTTTAACCCTATGATGGCTATGATGGTAAAAAAACCATTAACCAAATTCATTGATACTTTAACTGAAAATATTGCAAAATTATAAATTAGGCAAACGAAACCTCTTTAATACCAAATTCTTTAAGAGTTTCATCAGCTAATTCTATTTGGAGGTTTCCAGAAGCGGATACTCCAATGATTTTACCCATAAATAAAATGTTCTGATTTGTTTTAAACATACTCGGAACATTTTTTTTATACAAAACACGTAAATATTCCTCTTCTAGAATTGAATATTCTCTTTTTTCTAACAATAAAATCTTCTCTTTCATACAAAATAAAATCCTTTTTAATAAAAGATCTAAATCAATTTCTTTATCTAAAATTATTTTTATAGAAGATGCGTTTGGCAAATCTGAAGAAAAATTCTCTTGATTAACGTTTAATCCAATTCCGATAATAGAACTATTAATTTTATTTAAACTCAACGAATTTTCAATTAAAACACCCGCTATTTTTTTATTTTCTGACATAATGTCGTTAGGCCATTTAATAGCTAATCGAGGTAGTTTTAAGTACTTAATGGCTTCATAAACACTTAAAGAAATACAATAATTTAAATACTTATAATCAGTAACACACAAACTTTTAAATAATTTAAAAACACTAAAAGTCAGGTTTTTACCTGCTACCACCTCCCAGTTAGAATTCATTTGTCCTCTACCCGATGTTTGTTTTTTTGTTACTACTACAGTAAAATCTTCAACACTTACTTTTGCTGCCATATCCTTTAAAAAAGAATTGGTTGAATCAATGGCATCAAGTTTGATTATTTTCATATAAGTTTTGCGAATAAAACAAGTATCAATATTAAGCAAATTACTCGCAAAAAAATAATAACTTTGCTTAAAACTTAATTTTTTTTGATGACAAAAAAACAAGCAAGCACTGACGATTTAATCGCTGTGATTATAAAAGGAATTGACGAGGTAAAAGGAGAAGATATCCAGCTACTAGATTTAAGAGAATTAGAAAATACAGTTTGTGATTATTTTATAATCTGTTCAGGAAATTCAAACACACAGGTAAATGCTATTTCTGGATCTATACAAAAAATTGTAGGTAAGGAACTAAAAGACAAACCTTGGCATGTTGAAGGACAAGCAAATGCCGAATGGGTTTTAATGGATTATGTAAACGTAGTTGTACATGTTTTTCAAAAACAAGTACGTGATTATTACGACATTGAAAGCCTTTGGGGTGATGCCAAAATTACCGAAATAAACCCCGCTTAATTGCTACTAATATAGACATACTTTTATGAGTGATAAGAAAAAAAATACCCCAAAATTTACATTTAATTCATTTTGGCTTTATATTCCTATTTTAGTAATCCTTTTAGGATTGAGTTTTTTTAACTCGAACAACTTAGGATCTCGTAATATTTCAAAAAACGAATTTAATAAGATTTTACAAGCTAACGATATTCAAAAAATTGTTATCGAAAACAATAATATTGCGCAAGTATTCTTAAAAAGTGAAGCTGAAAAAAAAGAAGAACATAAAAAAATAACAAGCTCTCCTTTTTACAGAAAAGGTGCGCCTTTATACACCTATAACTTTGGTGATTTACAAAATTTTGAAAATGAAATTAAAAAAGAAAAGGCCGAAAAAAACCTTGACTTTGATAGAAGTAATATCGAACCAACAAGTTTAATAACTACTTTATTTGATTTCCTTCCGTTTATATTACTTATCGCTATTTGGCTTTTCTTTATGAAAAGAATGTCAGGCGGTGCTGGCGGTGGTGCTGGCGGTGGTCAAATATTTAACATTGGTAAATCAAAAGCCAAACTTTTTGACCAAGGAACCAAAGTAAAAACTACCTTTAAAAATGTAGCAGGTTTAGAAGGAGCTAAAGAAGAAATTCAAGAAATAGTAGATTTCTTAAAAACACCTGAAAAATACACTAAACTAGGTGGTAAAATACCTAAAGGAGCTTTATTAGTAGGACCTCCTGGTACTGGTAAAACATTATTAGCGAAAGCTGTTGCTGGTGAAGCTGGTGTACCTTTCTTTTCTTTATCAGGTTCAGATTTCGTAGAAATGTTTGTGGGTGTAGGTGCTTCTCGTGTTAGAGATTTATTTAAACAAGCACAACAAAAATCACCTTCAATTATTTTTATTGATGAGATTGATGCAATTGGTCGTGCTAGAGGAAAAAACAGCATGACAGGTGGTAACGATGAACGCGAAAACACTTTAAACCAGCTTTTAACAGAGATGGATGGTTTTGGTACTGATACTAATGTTATTGTTTTAGCGGCAACAAACCGTGCCGATGTATTAGACAAAGCATTAATGCGTGCTGGTCGTTTTGACCGTCAAATATATGTTGATTTACCAGACCTACACGAACGTAGAGAGATTTTTGAAGTGCACATAAAGCCTTTGAAACTAGCAGAAAATGCTAATTTAGAATTACTAGCTCAGCAAACCCCTGGTTTTTCAGGTGCTGATATTGCTAATTTATGTAACGAAGCTGCTTTAATTGCTGCCAGAAACAATAAAGAAGCTGTTGAACATCAAGATTTTTTAGATGCTGTTGATAGAATTGTAGGTGGTTTAGAAAAGAAAAATAAAGTAATTACTCCGAAAGAAAAAGAAGTTATTGCTTTTCATGAAGCTGGTCATGCAACCGTTAGTTGGATGTTAGAGCACGCTGCTCCGTTAGTGAAAGTTACCATTGTACCTCGTGGACAATCCTTAGGTGCGGCTTGGTATCTTCCAGAGGAAAGGAAAATTATTCAAACCGAACAAATGCTTGATGAAATGTGTGCTACTATGGGTGGTAGAGCTGCTGAAAAGCTAATGTTTAATAAAATATCTACTGGTGCTTTAAGTGATTTAGAAAAAGTTACCAAGCAAGCCCGCGCTATGGTTACTGTTTATGGTTTAAACGATAAAGTAGGAAATGTTACTTTTTATGATTCATCAGGAAACGATGCCTTCGTAAAACCTTATAGTGATGATACTGCCAAAACTATTGATGAAGAGATCTCTAAAATGATCGAAAATCAATATGAAAGAGCTATTACACTTTTAAGTAAACACAAAGACAAACTAAATGAACTTGCTAAATTACTACTTGAAAAAGAAGTTATTTTTAAAGATGATTTAGTAAAGGTATTTGGAAAAAGACCTTTTGAAATAAAAGAAGAGAAGACTAATCCTAAAATTGAAGAATAGTTTTTATTTGAATGAATTTTTTAAAAAAAATATACAAATCATATAAAGAATCATCTAAAGAAAAGATAATTAACGAACAAGAAGTTGTTTTATCTTTGGATGATTCTTTTGTTCATAACTTTATTAATAAAGGAGGTAAATTTTTATACTGCACTACTATTGATGAAGTGTCAAATAATCTAAAACATATTTTACAAGAAAATAATTGGACCAAGATTACGTGTTCAGATTATGATTTATTAAAAGTAAGTAATAAGTTAAACATAGATATCCAACAACATATTACTGAATCGGTTCCTTTTTTTACTTCTTGTGAACATTTAATTGCTAATAACGGAAACATTTTATTTTCATCTAATCAACTTGGCAGCAACAAACTACCTTCTCATTCAGATCATTTTATAGTATATGCTACCACAAGTCAGTTAGTAAAAAATATGGGGGAAGGACTTACTGGTATTAAAACTCACTTTAGCGGTAATATACCTACCAATATTAGCTCTACTACAAACTACAAAATTGACAGCGAAGATGATAGTTTTCTAAGTTATGGTAATAGTAACTCAAAAAACTTATATTTGCTCCTCTTTGAAGATTTATAAACTATGCGCAACCTTATAACAAGAAGTATTTCTGGACTTGTTTATGCTATAATTTTTATTTCCGCTATCCTTTTTTCTAAAGAATCATATATAGGATTAATGGCGATTTTTTCAGCAATATGTGTTTTTGAATTTTCAAGAATACTACAACTTAAAAATATTTTACCCTATTTTATTTTAACCGCATTTATATATTTATCGGTTATTGAAATACCCAAAACATTAACAAGTAACCTAATTGGTTTTTCATTTGTAGGTTTATTAATATTACTCTATTTATTAATAAGTACAAAACCTATAAAAACTGAAAAAATAGGACAAAAATTATTTTTACAAGTAATTTACCTAATTTTACCTTTTTATTTTTTAATAAAATTACCGTTTATAGATAACAGTTATCATCCGAATATAATTATCTGTATTATCTTAATGATATGGACTAATGATAGCTTTGCTTTTATAGTTGGTAAAAATTTTGGAAAACATAAATTGTTTGAATCTGTATCCCCTAAAAAAACAATTGAAGGCTTTATTGGAGGTTTAGTTTTTGCCGTTTTAGCAGGTTTTTTAATTGGTAAATTAAGTAATTCATTTTCGATATTAAACTGGATTATTATTGCAATTATTGTTGCTGTTTTTGGGTCTTTAGGTGATTTAGTCGAGTCTAAATTTAAACGACAAGCTAACATAAAAGACAGCGGTATAATTATGCCAGGTCATGGCGGATTATTAGACAGGTTAGATAGTTTGTTTTTCTTAGCTCCCTTTGTATATTTGTATATACATTACATAATGTAATTATTTTCTACTTGCTCATTATTTATGGAAAACGATATAGATATACAATTTAGAAAAGCTTACCTTAAAGCTTCTTGCTTAAAAGAGAAATTACCCCCTGATATTATGCTTAAGCTGTATGCTTACTACAAACAAGCGGTAAAAGGAGATAAATTTACATTTAACAACAATCATGATTTAAGAAATGCTTTTAAATTTAATGCTTGGATTCAATTACAGGGCATGAACGAAAATGAAGCAAAACAAGAATACATCAACTTAGTCAATTCAATTATAAAATAACTATCATGAAAAAAATCATTCGTTTAGCTGCAATTTTTATTGCAATTAGTAGTATTGTTTCTTGTAAATCAGAAGCAAAAAAAGAAACACCTGTTAAAAAAGAAAAAGTGAAAGTTGAAAAGAAAGCAGCTTTTATATTACAAGATGCTGACAATAATATCAATTGGACAGCCTATAAAACAACTGAAAAAATACCTGTAAACGGGCATTTTCAAAAAATTACTATTACCGCAAACGGAGAAGGAAACACCGCTAAAGAAGCTATTAACAATGCCGAATTTACAATACCTGTGAGTAGTGTATTTACGAAAGATACTAGTAGAGATTTTAAGATTAAGAAGTTCTTTTTTGGCATTATGAACAACACTAAGTTACTATCTGGTAAGTTAGTTTTAGAAAACGATTCTATTGGCTATTCAAACATTACCATGAATGGAGTAACAAAAAAACTACCTTTTAAATACTCGTTAAACGGAAAAACCTTTAACCTAACAGGTAAGCTACAAATTACTAATTGGGGTGCAGAAAAAGCATTAACATCTTTAAATGAAGCTTGTAAAGACCTACATAAAGGCGCTGACGGTGTTTCTAAAACATGGGATGATGTTGCTATAAACATTACTTCTACTTTTAAGTAAACCGTTTTGATTATAAAACACAAAAAAGCCTTTGATTAAATCAAAGGCTTTTTTTATTTAACTTTTTTAATGAATATTGTGCATCATTTTTTTTATGCGAGATGAAAAAACAATCACTAAAACCCCAACTAACGAAGCTACAACTCCGAAACTTGCATATACTGAAACATACGAATATAACTGTTGAAATACAATTCCTTTTTCTAAAACTACACTACTTGATAACCCTGTTATAAACCGAGTGATTTCTCCAAATACCCCTGTTGAAAAAACACCTAAATTACCTTCTGACACAGTGGTTAATTTCGCTATCTTACCTGCAAAAAAATGTCCATAAAAATTTGCAGAAAACCAAACTCCCATAATAAAAGCAACATATTTTGTAGGCGATAATTCTGTCATTTTTGACAAACCAATAGGAGATAAAAACAATTCTCCAATTGTTAACACTAAATACCCAACTACTAAGTAAAACATCGGAGTTTTTGCAAAAGCGTCTACTTGATTTGCTGACATTCCAAAAATGACAAATCCAAGTCCTAAAAATAACAATCCAAGCCCGAATTTAATTACAGAATTAGGGTTTTTATTAACTTTACTTAAAAAAGTCCACAACATAGAAAACGGAATTGCTAACAAAATAATAAAACTCGAATTTATACTATTAGTACCAGCTGCATTCATACCCACTAAATTTACATTTCTATCTGCAAAAAGTGTTAACGAACTGCCTGCCTGTTCAAAAATAGCTGAAAACAATGTGTACAAAACTGTAAAATATACAGCTACTAACAAACGTTGTTTTTCTGTTTTACTTACCTGATTTAAAATATACGTTATATAAGTAATTAAAAAAATTGAGACTATCCAAACCAAATAATGTTCAAACTGATGAAAGCGAACTATTAATCCAAATATTGGTACCGACAAAAATGCGGCAATAATAATAACATTCCCTTTTTTTATTCCAAAAACAGTTTCATTATATAGTTTTTCATTAGTAACCAGCCCTTTATCTTTAAATGTATTATTCTTAAGTCCTCTTTGAAAAACAAGTAAACCTAATAGCATACCAATTCCTGCTAATACAAATCCGTAATGCCAACCGTACACTTCAGCAAACCAAGCACAAGCCAAAGGAGCAATAGCTCCACCAATATTTATCCCCATATAAAATATGGTAAATCCTGCATCTCTACGTACATCACCTTGTTCATACAAATCACCTACAAATGATGATATATTGGGTTTAAAAAATCCGTTTCCGACAATAATCAAAGCCAATGATCCGTAAAAAAAAATCGGCTGCTCAAAGGTTAATAAAAAATGACCCAATGCCATTAATACTCCGCCTAATAAGATTGCTTTTCTAAATCCTAAAATTTTATCAGCAAGTATACCGCCAATCATCGGGGTTACATATACAAGCGACATATAAGCAGCATAAACTCCAAACGACATTTCATCTGAATATAACAAATGCTTGGTCATGTATAAAACTAGTAAAGCTCGCATTCCGTAAAACGAAAATCGTTCCCATAATTCAGCAAAAAAAAGATATAACAATCCTTTTGGGTGTCCCATAAAATTTGACGTAGATGTTTGTGTGTTCATAAATTAAAATTTTTCACAAACCTATCTTCCTTTAATAAAATTAAAAAGCATTGTGGCTTATTATACTAAAAAATAAGTACTTGTGAGTTTTTGTAATTCTTAAAAACTGTCATGTTAAAATTAAATTAACATAAATACTTTCTCAATTAATAGTATTACTATTATATTTGCGCATATAATTTTACATCATGAAAAATTTACTATCAAATATTAAGATTGAAATCCCTTCGGGGATTTATATTAAAGATCCTGAAACATCTGATTTAGGAAAAAGAATAATAGAAAACAGTATAAAATTAATAGAAGATATTGGTTTTGAAAGCTTCAATTTTAAAAAGTTAGGAAAATTGATTGGTTCTAATGAAAGTTCTATCTATCGATATTTTGAAAGTAAACATAAATTATTAATTTATTTAACTTCGTGGTATTGGGGCTGGATACAGTATCAATTAGTAATAGAAACCTATAGCATTAATAATCCGAAGAAAAAACTAATTAAAGCTATTAAAGTAGTTACAAAAACAACCGAACAAGACAGTAATTTTTCGCACATTAATGAGGTTTTATTAAACTTAATTGTAATTAATGAAAACTCTAAATCATACTCCACTAAAGAGGTAGACATTGAAAATAAAGAAGGTTTTTTTAAACTTTATAAAGAAGTAGTTAAACGTTTAGCCAAAATTATTACAAATTATGACGATTCGTACTCGCATCCTTTAACATTGGCAAGTACAATTATTGAAGGTGCTTTACATCAACAATTTATAAAACAACATTTTAAAACATTAACAAATTGCAATAATAATATTTCTCCTACTTCATTTTTTATAGATTTAACATTAAACACACTAACAAATGATTCAGAGTAAATTAACTCCTTGGCAACGTTTTTTAGGGCTTTTAAAATTAGAAAAAAAAGATATTTTACAAATATCATACTATGCTATTTTTGAAGGTATTGTTGCCTTATCGCTTCCTTTAGGAATCCAAGCAATTATAAATTTATTACAAGGCGCCCAAATTTCAGCTTCTTGGATAGTGCTTGTAATTTTAGTTACCATAGGAGTTGCTTTTAGTGGTGTATTAAAACTAATGCAAATTAGAATTATAGAAACCATACAACAACGTATTTTTACAAGAGCATCGATAGAATTAAGTTATCGTTTTCCGAAAATTAAAATGAGCGAATTACAGAATTATTATCCGCCAGAATTGGCAAATCGTTTTTTTGATACGCTCACAATTCAAAAAGGAATTTCAAAAGTTTTAATTGATGTTCCGTCAGCATTTTTACAAATTGTTTTTGCCTTATTATTACTTTCATTTTATCATGCCTTTTTTATTTTATTTGGTGTTTTATTATTAGCATTAATTTATGTAGTTTTTAAATATACTGCAAAAACAGGATTAGAAACAAGCTTAAACGAATCTAAAAACAAGTATAAAGTAGCACATTGGTTGCAAGAAATTGCTCGAACAATAATCAGTTTTAAATTATCAGGAAAAACAAAACATGCTTTAGAAAAAAGCGATGCATTAGTTCATGATTATTTAAACTCTAGAGAAAGTCACTTTAAAATATTAATCATTCAATACATTCAAATGATTAGTTTTAAAGTTATTATTACAGCTGGCTTACTTTTAATGGGGGGTTTTTTAGTATTAAATCAACAAATGAATATTGGTCAATTTGTTGCTGCGGAGATAATTATATTACTCGTAATTACCTCTGTTGAAAAACTAATTTTGGGGTTAGAGTCTTTTTATGATGTACTTACCTCAATAGAAAAATTAGGACAGGTAATCGATAAACCTATTGAAAATCAAAACGGAAGTAAAATAGATAAAACAACTCCTTTTACAATTGAAGTTCAAGATGTTTCCTATAAAATAAATAAAGAAAATTCAGTAATTTTAAATAACATATCACTTAAAGTAAATCCAAAAGATCGAATTTTAATTCAAGGAGAAAGTGGTTCTGGAAAATCCAGTTTAATTCAATTAATCTGTGGACTTACAAAACCTACAGCTGGTAATATTTTTGTTAACGACTTAGCATTAACAAGCATACAAATTAATGATTACAGAGCTAATTTAGGGTTGTCTTTATCAGAAGAAACTCCTTTTAAAGGAACTATAAGAGAAAACATAACTTTTGGAGATAGTTCAATTACTGATTCTGAAATTTATTCAATATTTACTATTGTAGGTTTAACTGATTTTTTAAAAAACCAACCCAATGGTTTGGATACTTATTTAAAACCTGAAGGAAAACTTATAGGCTACACTATTGCTAAAAAAATAATTTTAGCAAGAGCAATTATAAAAAAGCCTAAATTATTAATTTTAGAAGACCCTTTAGATCAATTTGAAAAAAATGAAGCAAAAACAATTATTGATTTTATTACAAAACCTCAACAAGAATGGAGTTTAATAATTGTTAGCAGCAACGATAGTTGGGAACTAAAATGCACTAAAAAAATTACCCTAAAAAAAGGTGTTATTATTAATAATTAAACAAATAAAATGTTAAACATATCTAATAATACGGTGGCAAATCAAATAGATTTATCTAGTTTAAAATCAGGTAAAAGAGTTTTTAGAAAAGAACACCATAAAAAGTTTAAAAAATTTTTACTCTTTTTTTTACTTATACTTTTAATAACCTTGTTTTTACCTTGGACACAAAATGTAACTAGCACTGGTAATGTTACTACATTAAAACCCAACCAACGACCACAAACGATACAATCTCAAATACCTGGACGTATCGAAGAATGGTTTATTCAAGAAGGTAATTTTGTAAAAAAAGGAGATACTATTTTAAGAATATCTGAAATAAAGAGTAATTATTTTGACACTAAATTAGCTGAAAGAACCGGTAATCAATTAAACGCTAAAAGCCTCTCAGAAAAATCTTATACAAATAAAGTAGCTGCTTTAAAAAGACAAATTAACGGTTTACAAAACGAACGTAAGCTAAAATTACAACAAGCAAAAAACAAATTACAACAAGCTTATTTAAAAGTTACTAGTGATAGTATTGATTTAGAAACAGCAACAATAAAGCAAGGCATTGCCAAAACTCAATATGAAAGAACACTTACATTACAAAGAGAAGGTTTAAAAGCGGTAAAAGATGTTGAAGAAAAGAAAGCTAAATTACAAGAATACTCAGCAAAAGTTATCTCTCAAAAAAATAAACTATTAACTTCTAAAAACAATATTATCAATGCCAAAATTACTATTTCAACTATTGGAGCTACTTATATCGACAAAATATCAAAAGCTGAAAGTAGTTTGTATTCTGCTAAATCTGGAGCTTATGAAACGGCAATACAAGTTTCTAAATTAGAAACAAATCTTGCTAATTACAATAAAAGAAGCTCTCTATTATATGTTACTGCACCCCAAGATGGCTATATCAATAAAACTATAAAGTCTGGTATTGGTGAAACTTTTAAAGAAGGTGAACAATTAGTGAATATTATGCCTGCTACATATGATTTAGCAGTAGAAATGTATATAAGACCAATTGATTTACCGCTAATACATATTAACGAAAAAGTTCGAGTACAGTTTGATGGCTGGCCTGCAATAATTTTTAGCGGCTGGCCTAATATGTCTACCGGAACTTATGAAGCCAAAGTAATAGCTATCGAAAATTTTATTAGCGATAATGGTAAGTATCGAGTTTTAATCGTTCCTAATAATGATAAACAACCATGGCCTAAAGCTATTAGAATTGGTTCGGGAGCAAAAACAATTGCTTTGTTAGAAAATGTACCTATTTGGTATGAATTATGGAGACAAATTAATAGCTTTCCTCCTAATTTTTATCAACCTAAAAATACAAACTTAAAGAAAAAGAAATAATGAAAAAATTATCCTTTTTATACCTATTTATAAGTTTTATATCTTTTTCTCAAAATCAATCTATCAACACACTTTCATTAGAAGAAAGCTTAGGGTATGTTAAAAAACATCACCCTATTTTAAAACAAGCAAAACTTATTACCAGTACAAACGAAGCTAAATTAATGAAAGCTCGTGGTGCTTTTGATCCTAAAATTGAGGTTGATTATGACAGAAAAGAATTTAAAAACACCGATTATTATAAAAAATTAACCTCAACTTTTAAAGTACCAACTTGGTATGGTATTGAATTAAAGGCTAGTTATGAAAACAACTCTGGTCAATATTTAAACCCTCAATTTAAAACTCCTAAAAATGGTTTATACAACATTGGTGTAAGTATTCCTTTAGCTAAAAATTTATTTATCAATAAGCGAATGGCTACCTTAAAACAAGCCAAACTATATACAAAACAAGGTAAACTAGAACAGCAATTATTGGTAAACAATATTTTATTTGATGCTATAGACTCATATCTAAATTGGATTCAATATTACCAACAACACACTATTTACAAAAATTATTATGTAAATGCAGAAAATCGTTTAAAGAATGTTGTTAAAAGCTTTAAAGCTGGTGATAAGGCTGCTGTTGATACTTTAGAAGCGAGTATAAATTTAAAAAGCCGAAAACTAGATTTAGAAAAAGCTAACATCAAATACTTGAAGTCAAAATTTGAGTTTTCTAATTTTTTATGGATTGATACTAATATTCCGATGGAATTAAAGCAGGAAGTAGTACCAGATATCACTACGTTTTATAAGATGGACGCACTTTTAAAATCAACATCAAATACGATTATTGAAAATAGCATAAGTAACCATCCCAAAATAAAATTATTAGAATTAAAAAGAAAAAATTTAGAAATAAACAAACGGTTAAAAGTTAACAACTTATTACCTAAAATTGATTTTCAATACAATTTATTAAGCGCTAAAGTAGATAACCTAGATGCCTTTAACGCATCTAATTACAAAAATTCACTTCAAGTTAGTGTTCCGTTATTTTTAAGAAAGTCAAGAGGTGATTTAAAATTAGCAAAATTAAAAATACAAGATTTAGATTTTGAAATAGCAACCACAAAAACAATATTACTAAACAAAATTAAAGCTACAAAGCAAGAAATTGCCTCGTATAAAAAACAAAATATCATTCTTAAAAACTTAGTTAACGATTACAAAACAATCGTTAAAAGTGAAGAACGAAAGTTTTCGTTAGGCGAAAGTTCATTATTTCTAATTAATTATAGAGAAATAAAATTAATTGAAAACAATTTAAAAGAAGTAAAAAACCAATACAATTATGCTAAAACAAAAAGCAAACTTATTAACTTATTAGGACAACTAAACACTTTATAATTAATGCTTATACTCTTCTAATAACGCTTCATCAATAAAAATATGTTCAGGTAAAATGCGTAAACGGTATTTACTTTCACCTATAAATGTGATTAAATCTTTGCGTTCTAATCGATCGTTTTCTTCTAACTGAAGTATCGAATTTATATTATCAACGATTCTCGTTAAATAGGTTTGACTTTTAATTTCGCCTCCTGAATTTACAACAATAGATTGATTAGAAGCTTCAGCAAATTTTCTTCTATACGCAAAATTTAATAAATTTTTATACTGTGTTGTTTTTGACCCAAAGTCAATTTTTTGTTCATAAATACCTTTAGATGGTACACTTAACTGTATTAAAGACCAATCTAAAAATTTAACCCGAATCTCATTAGGTTTCGGAGTGTGCGCTAATTGAATTACCCAACTTGTTGCCAACACTAAAAAGACAGAAACCAAAGAGGTTTTGGCAATAATACGAATCATCAGATTTACAAAATCATTATCTAACCCAACAAAAACATCGTATAATTGTGATACAAATAACAACGAAATTACAACGACCGAAATAATAGCCACTAACTTTAAATCTCGATGCATAAAAGTTCTAAAAAAAGAAACTCCCATTAAATAACACAAAAAGGTAGTTAACAACACATCAGGAACCGCCGTTATTTTTACACCATAATAAACCTCTTTACCTACAAAAAAAGACAATAATATGGTTAATGAAGCTACTGCTACAATTATAATCCCTATAATTTTTACATTTTTTTCATTTTGATAAATAAATTTTGGGGCATCATACACATAATACAATGCCAACAACCAAAACAAATTATTAACAGTTGATAAAATATTTACACCTATTTGATAACTAACAGTTTCAGTAAAACTAAAATAACCTGCTATATATGCCCAAATACCTGAAATTACCCAAACCAACATACCAAAACTTAAATACAATAAGCCTTTATCTACCCGCTTTATTGTGTTTCCTTCTGCTAATACTTCCTGAAACCTTTTAGTAATATTGTAATAAATTGCTAACAGTAAAACCGCACCTATAAAGGAAATAAAAATATGTGATATGTTATGAAATTGGGTAACTTCAGACATGCTATTTTAAAATTTTCAAAATCAAATCTTGTTTCGCTTTTTCATCATCACCAAACAACCAACGTAAGGTATTATCTTCCCAAATTTCGTCATATTGTTTTTGATTAATAATATCTCTATCAATTGCTAAATCTAACAATTTCCCTGGGTATGATGATTGTGCATCACTTTCCATCTCTCCTAACGGATACGGATCATCTAATCCCATAATTACTTGATTTGATCCTTGGCGGTCGATCATTAATTTTAACGAATCTGTATCGTGCACCAAAGTATCAAAAAAGATATTTGGATGCCCAACTGCTTTTCTTGGATGCGTTTTTCCTTCAAATAAATCGGGTCTTCCGTCAAACCCTTGAATACGACGTCCTAAATTCATTTGTGCCAATTGACCTCCATGTGCAAAACAAGTTCTAATATTTTTAAAACGCTCTTGCATACCGTTTAAAGTATAAAAATGATACGCATCACCACATTGTGCTAGCATCCAAATTAAATGAAAACGCCAATTGGTATTTTCTAATTTTATCATTTTATCGCCATCATACGGATGAATTTCAATGGCTAATTTATATTTATCAGCCAATTCAAAAATACGATCATTTTCTTTATCAAACACACAACGCCACTGCCCTATCGAATCCATAAAATGTGTTGGTAAGCATAATACTTTTAAACCTAATTCCTCAACACAACGTTCCATTTCATACAATGCACCGTAAATAAAACCTGGATGCACCACAAAACCACACGTAAACTTATCTGGATGATCGTGTTGCACCTTAGCATTAAAATCGTTTTGAAAGCGCAGTGCTTTTTTCATTTCTTCTAAACGCAATCCGTTACCATATAATTGCGATAAATTTAAAACCACTGCATGATCTAACTTATTTTTTTCCATCCACAATAATTTCTCATCTAAGAAAAAACTAGAATCTGTTACTGGTCGTTTCCAACCTTTTTGTAACATGTGTTTACGTTCATCATCAACCCAAAAAATTTCTTTTTCCTTCATAAATTGAGGAATTTGTTCTGGGTATGGTAATAAATGTGAATGTCCGTTTATACGTAGTTTTCTTTTTGTCATCTTTTACTTGCTGGTTAAAATTATGGCTTTTTTTATTTAACTTTATTAGGTGCTTCCATTACCGTTTCGCAATTGTCACAAGTACATTTTTGAGTATCTGAATAATATTTATCAAAAATAATTGGCATATCGGTTTCAATATTATCCAATGCAAATTCTTCTCTGTACAACTGGCTTCCGCAATTTTCACAATACCACTCTAAGGCATCTAACATTCCTTCAGCTCGCGGATATTCAATAACCAAACCAACCGTATTTTCTTTTCGTTGTGGCGAGTGTGGCACCTTTGCTGGCAATAAATAAATATCGCCCTCATTAATTTCTACATCAATCATTTTACCTTTATCGTCTATGATTTTTAAAACCATATCACCTTCTACTTGATAAAAAAATTCGGGTGTTTCGTTATAATGATAATCTTTTCTGTTATTTGGCCCACCTACGACCATAACAATATACTCGCCATTATCCCAAACCTGTTTATTACCAACAGGTGGTTTTAATAAATGACGGTGTTCATCAATCCACTTTTTAAAATTTAAAGGCTGTACTAAATTCATATCTATAGTATTTGGGCGTTCCCTAAAGGTCGGGCTTTTCGCTATATCTTTTTATGTATTCTCGATACATTTTATTTTTCCGTTATCACTTCAAAACAAAACACTCGAATTGACATAAAAAGGATGCCGCTACAATCCCTAACGCAAATTTTTGTTTTTAAATTACAAACTTTTTATCTCTTTATAAACAATCCTCCAATTCACTATTATAACAAACCTTAGCAAACAAGTTTAGCCCTGATTGAACGGTTTGTTTGAGCTCTTTTTTGCTGTCTGTTCGAGTAAATTTGTATCGAGAACAGCAGCAAAAAAAGCGAGTAGTGAAAGCAGGAAATAGCTGCTGAAAAAATTATAAACTTTTAGTTCTTCCGCCATCAACAGGCACGTTTATACCGTTTATAAAACTTGCACTTTCACTTGCTAAAAACACCACTGCATTGGCAATTTCTTCGGGTTTAGCAAATCGTTTTGCTGGTGAGGCATTCATCATATTTTTAGAAACCTCATCAACAGATAGTCCCGTTTTTACTGCTTTGTTATTTATGATTTCTTTTAAACGCTCGGTACCTGTTGCTCCTGGTAATACATTGTTTACGGTAATATTAAATTGTCCTAGTTCGTTTGCCAGTGTTTTAGACCAATTGGCTACAGCACCGCGAATGGTGTTTGAAACCCCTAAACCATCTAAAGGCTGTTTTACCGAGGTAGAAATTACATTGATAATTCGACCAAAACCTGCTTGTTTCATAAACGGAACCAATGCTTGTACCAATACGTGATTGCACTTTAAATGCTGTGTAAAAGCACGTTCAAACTCATCTATTTGTGCTTTAAACACAGGACCTCCTGCCGGACCACCTGTGTTATTAACTAAAATATGAAAGTTTAATTTTGATGCTTCTATCTTTTCTTTTAACGCTGTCGGATTTGAAAAATCGGCAACAATATAACTGTGATTTTGGTTGTTATTTGGCAACTCTGCCAAAACAGCTTTTAATTTTTCTTCGTTACGCGCAATTAATGTTACGTTTACACCCTCTGTAGCCAAACCAATTGCTGATGCTTTTCCTATTCCTTGGGTACTTCCGCAAACTAAAGCGTTTTTATTTTGTATGTTTAAATTCATAATTTATGGATGAAAGAAAAAAGATGTTAGAAGAAAGTCTTTCGCATCTTTATTCTTGATTCTTTTCTCTTGGTTCTTATTTATTTTCTAAAATCATTATTTTAATCTTCACTGCTTTTTCAAAATGATCTAATTGATGTGTTTCAATCCACCATTTTGCGACTTCCATTAAAAGCTTTGGATTGTCATTTTTATTCTTGAAAAATGCATAGAAAGACAAACCTACATTGGTTCCTTTTTTTGCAATTTTCTCATCACAAATTGCAATTATTTTTTGTCTTATTTCTTTATTCATCATTTTTATTTAGTTCTCGACACAATTTTTCGTTCCTCAAAAATCACTCGAACTGACATTATTTAATCACTGTGTTTAAAACACAAAACTGATTTCTTTAATATTTAATACAAATGTTTTTAGGTTCGGTAAAAAAGCGCAATGCCTCAAAACCACCTTCGCGCCCTACTCCAGAATCTTTTTGTCCACCAAAAGGTGTTCTTAAATCGCGCATTAACCAAGTATTTACCCAAACAATTCCGGTTTGTAATTGTTTAGAAAATTGCATGGTTCTATTTAAATTGTTTGTCCATAAAGTTGCAGATAAACCGTATTTAACATCGTTTGCTAATTGCAATGCTTCGTTATCCGTTTTAAATGACATAATGGTAACTACGGGGCCAAAAATTTCTTCTTGATTCAATCGACATTTATTATCCGTTACTTCAATTATTGTAGGTTGTAAATAATATCCATTTTCACTGTCGGTTACAGTCACAGTTTTGCCTCCAAAAAGAATCTTACCGCCTTCTTGTTCAGAAATATCTATATAACTTTTTACTTTTTCTAAATGCTGTTTAGACACTAAAGCTCCAATATTTGTATCATTATTTACCGGATTCCCTACTTTTAATTCAGATACGTTTTGAACGAAATCTTTTTTAAACCTCTCATATATTTTTTCTTCCACAAAAATTCTACTTCCGCATAAACAAATTTGTCCTTGATTAGCAAATGACGAACGAACTGTGGTTGCTAACATTTTCTCGTAATCACAATCTGCAAAAATGATATTCGGATTTTTTCCACCCAATTCCAACGACAGTTTTTTAAACATTGGTGCTGCAACTCGAGCAATATGTGCCCCTGTTGTTGTTCCGCCTGTAAACGAAATTGCTTTAATATTCGGGTGTTCTACAATTGCTTGACCAGTAGTTTGTCCTAAACCGTGAACAATATTTAAAACACCTTTTGGTAAGCCTGCTTTTGTACAAATTTCACCTAACAAATACGCTGTCATTGGTGTAACTTCACTTGGTTTTGCAACTACGCAATTTCCTGCTGCTATAGCCGGAGCAATTTTCCATGTAAATAAATACAGTGGTAAATTCCATGGTGAAATACAACCTACAACTCCTATTGGTTGACGCAAGGTAAAATTCATAGCATTTAAACCAACACTTTCATGTGCTTCGGACGAAAATTGTGTAATTGCATTTGCAAAAAACTGGAAATTACTTGAAGCTCTTGGTATATCAATCTGTTTAGCTAAACTAATTGGCTTTCCGTTGTCTTCAGATTCTGCTACTGCTAATTTGTTAAGATTTTCTTCTATTAAATCGGCAATTTTTGATAAAATTTTAGAACGTTCAGCTAAAGTTGTATTACTCCAAATAGGGAATGCTTTTTTAGCTGCTTGATATGCTAACTCAACATCTTCTTTGGTTGAATTTGGTGTTTGTCCGTAAACTTTTCCTATTGCTGGATTGTAGTTATCAATGAACTTTCCATTAATTGGATTTACAAATTCGCCGTTTATGTAGTTTTTTATGTTCATTCTATTGTTTAATTAGACCTCACAGGTTTTAAAAACCTGTGAGGTCTTTCCTCTATTTTTGTTTTTAAAAGCCACAACTTTAATTTCTACTACCAAATCTGGGTGTGGTAATTGATGCACTGCAACAGTGGTTCTTGTTGGACCTGTTTCTTTTTCAAAAAACTCTCCGTACGCTTTGTTATACCCTGCAAAATCATTCATATTTACCAAAAATGAAGTTACATCAACCACATCTTTAATACTTGCACCAACGGTTTGTAATGTTTTATCGATATTTTTTAAAACTTCTCGTGTTTGTATTTCTGCATCTAACTTTTTAGTATTCATTTCATCAACCAACTCAACTCCTGCAATTGTGTTGTCTGAACGCCTTGAACTTGTTCCTGACACAAAAATAAAATCACCCACAACTTTTACATGTGGATACGCGCCTCTTGGTGTTACTTTTTTTTCCATATTACTTTACTTAGTAAACCTCACAGGTTTTTAAAACCTGTGAGGTTTATATTTAATTATTCTAATACTAATGCCTTCAATTCTTCATCAAACTCTAATTTCGTATAAGTTAAATAGTGTATAAAATTATCTCTATTACCAAATAAAAATAGCACTTCTTCCCTTTTTAATAGAGTGCTTTTTTCTGAAATAAGACTTAAATATGATGAATATTTATAATCATTTAAGCTTGTTACAAATTGATGATAAATTGGATTTAAATTTATATAAATTATTAACTTTTTTAAATATACTTCTTCTTCAACCTTAATTCTCTTAAATCGATCTCTAAATAAACTACCACTTCTATTATACTTCTTATTTATTGATTTTGAGTATGAATTAAATAGATTAGAAAATGATTTAGATACTTTTTTTTCTTCTGCTACCTCTTTTATCTGAACTAATAAATGAAAGTGATTTTTCAATAAACAATAGGATAAAACATTAGCTATAGGATTAACGTACTTTTTCATTAATTTTAAGAAATAAGTATAGTTAACATCTTCTATAAAGATATTTTCTCCATTATTTCCTTGATTGAAAATATGATAATAATTATTTACTTGTAACGCTTCGTATTTCATCTAATTCATTATGTAAACCTCACAGGTTTTAAAAACCTGTGAGGTCTTTCGCTAATTCTAATAACTTTAAAGTTGTTTTATAATTTCTTGTTGTTGCTATAACGTTGAGTTTTTTCTCAATCGTATTATTCGTCAATTTTGTTTTTCCAAAACCTGATGGGCAGTTTAAATAAACTACATCACCAGCTATTTTATATTGATCTTCTTTAATTCCTTTTATTTCAATTTCTGTTTCACTTGTTCTTTTATCTAAAAAAGTAAAAGCAACTATTTTTTCATTCGCTATTGAAAAAGGATACTCATCAATTACCGCTTTCCATTCTTGTGGTGTTCTTACTAATACAGGAATATCATAACCAAACTTATTCGCAATTCCTTTATTTACTTTTTTACAAACCTCAACTTTCGTTTCATCAGAACTTAAAATAATATTACCACTCTGAATATAAGTTTCAATATTTTTAAAACCTAAATTATTTAATAATTCACGTAGCTCAGCCATCGGAAGTTTATTTTTTCCTGACACATTAATCCCCCGAAGTAAAACGATATATGTTTTCATATTTATTTTTGAGACTTCACAGATTTTGAAAACTTGTGAGGTATTTTATACATTATAAACCAGCAATTTTATCCTCTTCTAAAATCTCATTGGTTTCTTGTCGCACTTTTTCTAAAACAATTTTCAATTCATCTTTTGTCATATTTAATGAAGTTGAAATATTTTTATCAGCAATTAAATTCAATAACGCTTTGTCTTGTGCGCGTCCTTTTTTCATGGCTTCTTTATAAGGGATATTTTCGTTAAAAGTTACCATAGAATATTTAGAAAAATACTCGGTTGGAAAATTCTTCTCCAAATCCATTTCTATTTTTCTTTTTTGCTTAAATAACGGATTTGCCACATGATCTTTCATCTCATAAAAGTTATCAATTGCTAAATCAGCAATGGCATCGGTGTCTTCTTTTCTTGCTTTTTCGTACCTTTTAAAAACCGCTTCCCAGCTAGCTGTTTCTCGACTGCGCTCGAAACGATTTAAAACCTCATCAAAAATAGTTACATCCTCAAACGAAGCATTCATTCCTTGTCCGTAAAAAGGCACAATTGCATGCGCAGCATCACCCATTAAAATGGTTTTATTTTGATAGCTCCAAGGCGTACATTTTACGGTTCCTAACGAACCAGTCGGATTGTTAAAAAACTCGTCTTTTATACTCGGAATTAATTTTAAAGCATCCGGAAATTGCTCTTCAAAAAATGCAGTGATTTTTTCTTCGGATGTTAAATTTTCGAAATTATATTCACCTTCATCATAACTTAAAAAGAGTGTTACCGTAAAACTTCCATCCATATTTGGTAAGGCAATTAACATATATTCACCTCGTGGCCAAATGTGTAAATGATCTTTACTTATTTGATGATTTCCAACTTTATCTGCCGGAATTTCTAATTCTTTATACCCATGAGATAAATAGTTTTGCGAATAGCTAAACAAAAACTTCTTCTCTAAATAATAACTTTTTCTAAGTGACGAACCTGCTCCATCTGTTCCGAAAATTACATCTGCATTAATAGAAAATTTTTCTTTAGTTTTATAATCTTTAAAATGAGCAACGGTATTTTCAATGTCTACCGAAGTACATTTTTTATTAAAATGAATGGTTACATTTTCGTGCTTTTCGGCTTCAGTAAGTAAAATCCCGTTTAAATCGCCACGAGAAATAGAATTAATATATTCATTTTCTCTTCCCGAATAATTTGATGCAAACGTGTTACTTTCTTTATCATGCATTAAACGTCCGTACATCGGAATACAAATTTCACGTGCTTTTTCTTCTACATCACATAAACGCAAAGCTTTAAATCCACGGTCTGACAATGCTAAATTAATAGATCTTCCTGCAGAAATATCTGTAGTTCGTAAATCTGGACGACTTTCGTAAATAGTTACTGTAAAACCTCTTTGCGCCAATCGTAAAGCCAATAAACTTCCGCATAAACCTGCTCCTATAATTAATATATTATCTTGTTTGTTCATTTTTTTTAAAATTAAACCTCACAGGTTTTTAAAACCTGTGAGGTTTGGTTTTATTACAATAATCCTTTTAAAATCGAAACCATTCTAAACACATCTTCAAAACTATTATACATTGGCACTGGCGCACAACGAATAACATCTGGCTCTCGCCAATCGGTTATAATATTGTTTTCTGTTAATTTTTTATGTAAACTTTTATCAGCGTTTTTTACTTGAATCGACAACTGACAACCGCGCTCTTTTGGATTACTTGGCGTAATTATTTTAATATCGTCTGAATCAATTTGGTTGATTAAAAATTCAAAATAACCTGTTAATTTTTCTGATTTTTCTCGTAATGCTTCCATTCCTACCTCAACAAACATATCTAAAGAAGCTTTAATTGCTGCCATGGATAATATTGGCGGATTACTTAATTGCCATCCTTCTGCTCCTTCCATTACATCAAAAGGTTGACGCATATTAAAACGTGTTTCTTTATTGTGATTCCACCAACCAGCAAAACGTGGTAATTCTTTATTATGTGCATGCTTTTCGTGCACAAACAATCCTCCTAAACTTCCTGGCCCTGAATTTAAATACTTATAAGTACACCAAGCTGCAAAATCTACTCCTGAATCGTGTAAATTAGGAGAAATATTACCTGCTCCGTGTGCTAAATCTATTCCGACTTTACAATTTTTTGAATGCCCTATTTCAGCAATACGTTTTAAATCTAAATATTGACCCGTATAATAATTAACCCCACCTATCAATAGTAATGCTATTTCATCTCCCTGTTCGGCAACAATGGTTTCTAAATCTTCAATATTTAATAATTCTTCTCCTGCTCTTGGCTTCCATTCTATTAAACCTTTATCTGCATCAAATCCATGGAATTTTAATTGTGATTGTACAGCATATCTATCCGAAGGAAAAGCATCCGACTCAATTACGATTTTATATTTCTTTTTTGTTGGTTGATAAAATGACGCCATTAACAAATGCAAATTGGTTGTAAGCGTATTCATAATTACAACTTCCATCGGTTTTGCTCCTACAATTTTTGCCATATTCTCCGTTAAAAACTCATGATAAGGCAACCATGGTGTTTTTCCTTCAAAATGACCTTCTACTCCGTAATTAGCCCAATCATCTAGTTCTTGTTGAATGTATTTTTGAGTATTCTTAGGCTGTAAACCCAGCGAATTTCCTGTAAAATACAACCAATCATTGCCTTTTTTATCTTTTGGTATATGAAATTGATTGCGCAAATACGCTAATTTATCTTCTTTATCTTGTTGTTGTGCGTAATCAAGTGTTGCTTTGTACATGCTTCTTTTTATTTCTAAAAAACCTTTCTTTTTAAACACTAAAGATACTTGATTTATAAACAAATCAAAAAACAAAAGTGTTTCATTAAATGAAACGGTGTTTTATAAATTTACACTTTTTTATTATATTAGCAAAAATGATTTTCAAAAAATAATGATTGAGAACAAAAATTTAAACCAATCAATTATAAAAGCTTTTACGGTTTTAGATGCTTTTACAAATGATAAAAAAGAATGGGGTGTACGTGAATTAGCTAATAAAACAGGTTACAACAAAAGCACAACTTATAGGTTATTAAGCACTTTGGTTTATTTAAATGTTATACATCAAAATGAAAATGAAAAGTATTGTTTAGGTAGTAAACTTTTTGAGTTAGGTAATCGTGTTTCTTTATATCAATCTTTAATCACAGCAACCAATCATCCTATTAAAAATGTAGCTTTAGAAATACAAGAAACAGTATTACTTGCTATTTTAAAAGAAGAGCAAGTTTTTTACGTAAATAAAGCTGATAGCTTACAGGGTTTAAAAATAAGCACCTCTATTGGTTCTTATCAACCAATTCACGCAACAGCATCAGGTAAATTACTTTTAGCTTTTTCTTCTATTGAAAAGCAAGAAAAATATTTTAAAAACAACAATTTTACTAAATATACTCAAAAAACAATTACTAAAGTTCCTAAATTAAAAACAGCGTTACGTATCATAAAAAAACAAGGATATGCTTTAGATTTAGAAGAACAAGAATTAGGTCTAATTTGTATTGCAATACCTATTTATAATAAAAAAGGAAATACTATTGCGAGCATTAGTGCCTCTGGACCTTCAAGCAGATTTAAAATGGAAAACGTACAAAGCTATGTTTCAATCTTACAAAAAGGAGCATCTGTAATTGAAAAACATCTACAAAATTTTGACTCTCTATAAAAAAAGTCTTGTAATAATTTACAAGACTTTTATCATTTTTTCTGTTAAAGCATTCTTAATAAAGCACTCTAAACTTTATAGTTCCTTCAACCTTACGAAGTTCATTTAACACTTCCTGATTATACTCTTTATCAATATCTGTAATTACATACCCTACTTTAGCATCTGTTGATAAGTATTGCCCTGTAATATTTAATTCATACTCAGCTAGAACTTTATTAATTTTCGCCATTACACCCGGTACATTTTTATGAATATGTAAAAAACGATGTGCATTTGTTTGACGTGGCAATCTTATATTCGGAAAATTTACTGCATCTACTGTGTTTCCAGAATTTATATATGCCATAATTTTATTAGGAACAAAATCAGCAATATCTTTTTGAGCTTCTTCTGTACTTCCACCAACATGTGGTGTTAAAATCACATTATCTAGACCTTTTAATTGAGTGTAAAAATCACCATTTTTTCTTGGCTCTTCTGGATAAACATCTATGGCACAACCTGCTATTTTACCAGATTTTAACCCCTCAACCAACGCTTCAATATTAACAACAAATCCACGAGAAAGATTTACAAAATGTACGCCATCTTTCATTTGTGAAATTTCTTCTTTCCCTATATAGTTTTTATTTGCTGCGTTATCATCAACATGCAAGGTTACTACATCAGAAATATTTAATAATTCTTTAAGTGTAGAAATTTTAGTTGCATTTCCTAACGCTAATTTATCTTCAACATCATAATAATACACATCCATTCCTAAAGCTTCTGCTAAAATTGATAATTGTTTACCTATGTTTCCATAACCAACAATTCCCAGTTTTTTCCCACGAACCTCACGCGAACCTTGTGCTGTTTTGTTCCACTGACCGTTATGCAACTCTGTACTTCTTTGAAAAACGCTACGCATTAACATAATAATTTCGCCAATTGCTAATTCTACAACCGAACGTGTATTACTATAAGGAGCATTAAATACTACAACTCCGTTTTCTTTACATGCATCTAAATTTATTTGCTTTGTACCAATACAAAAAGCAGAAACAACCATTAATTTTTCGGCAGCTTCAATTACTTTTTTGGTCACTTGAGTTTTAGATCGAATACCTAAAACATGTACATCTTTAATTTTTTCGATCAATTCATCTTCTGATAAACTTTTTGATATTGTTTCTACTGAAAAACCATCAGCGGTTAATTTTGTAAATGCATCAGCATGTACGTTTTCTAATAATAATATTTTAATTCTGTTCTTTGGATATGAGATATTTCTTGGCAAATCGTTTAGGTATAAAAATTCGTCTAAATTAGGTGTAATATGATCAGCATTGGCTACTGTTTTTTCTCTAGATATATTTTCGGTATAGGCAAAAAAAGTATCAGCAACACCTGCTTTTTTTGTTACCGCGTCACTGTATCCATCACCAATTACTTGTATTTCTCCTTGTAGGTTTAAGTTTTGTAAACATTCTATTTTTCCGTTATGTTTTGAGAGCGAGTTTTCAGCATCAAAACCAACAATTAAATCGTTTTCATCAAATTGAAAAGTATTAGCAAATACTCTTTCGGATGGAATATTATATTCAGCCACAATCGGATCTATAAATTCTTTAAATCCTGCTGAAATCACATAAATGTCATCAGAAAACTGCTCAAAAAACTCTTTGTTTCTTTCGATAGATGAGGAAACATGTTTTTTTAATTCAGTAATAAGAATTGGTAAATCTGCCTTTTTAGCATTTAATAATTGAATGCGTTTTTCTAAAGATTGTGGAAAGGATATTTCTCCATCAATTCCTTGATTTGTTATTTCGACAATTTCTCTAATAACGGCTTCTTTCTTCGGATTTTTTTCTAAAGTAATCTCCGCTAAAACATCTAATGCTTCAACTCTTGTTAACGTACTATCAAAATCGAAAACGAAACTTCTTTTTGGTGCCATCGTACTTATATTATTGATAAGCAATCAAAAATACAAATCAAATTAATAAAAAAGGCAATAATCTTCGAAAAGGTTTGCGTTGTTTTATTAACAAAAACACTAAACTATTAACAATAATAACCACCAAATTATAGGAATCGACTCTACAAAAAAAGAACTATAATATTTTGCTTGTTGTTTTGAAGCTCGCATTAGTAAAAACAATATTATAGTAAAAACCACTAAAAACACTGTTTTAAATTCTTCTTTTGACGATATTATAAACTCAAATAGCAAGCAAAATATTAACAAAACATATCCTAGTTTTTTAGTTTGTTGTATCCCTATTTTTTTAGGAATGGTTTGTAGTGAAATTGCATCGTATTTTACATCTCTAATATCAAAAGGCAATATCAACACCATTACTAATAAAAAACGTTGCAATGCCATTATATAAATTTTACTTGTAAATACTACTGCTGCATCAAAAACAGGAAGAAACACTGTTGCCCCAACCCAAACTAAGGCTACCACAACAATTTTTAAATAACCGATGCTTCTTAAGTTTTTTTGAAATCCACTAAAAAAAGGAACTGCATATAAAAACGTTAACAATCCGAAAGGAATAAAAAAAAGCAAGGTTTCTATTTTAAGTCTACTTACATAAAAACACATCAACAAAAAACAACCTAAAGAAAAAAGCTGAATCACTCTTAAATTCTTTGTCAAACTTCGATGATGCAATTTGGCTACTCCTGCATATTTTACAAAATTATAACCTGTAATTGTTGCAAAAAAAAGAAAAAAATCTAGCGATTCATTATAACTCAAACCAAGATAAAACTCAGTAATTCGCACAAAAGCGTATACCGCTAAAGCAACATGAATACTAGCGTTTATGTAAAAATCAAGTAGTTTCTTTAAAAACTTCATTACACAAAAATAACTTTTATGTTTATAACCCTAACATTTAGTTAATAAAATATCATTTTTAACGAAAATTTATACCCTAAAAATTAGACAATTTCATTATTTTTGAGCCACTTAAAAACAACAACACAGAATGAACACAAATTCATTTCAACTAAGACATATTGGCCCTCGTGTAAAGGACCAAGAACAAATGTTAAAAACTATTAAAGCTGATAGTTTAGATCAATTAATTTTTGAAACTATTCCTGACGATATTCGTCTTAAAAATGGATTAGATTTAGCGCCTGCAATGAGTGAATATGAGTATTTAAATCATATTAACGAATTAGGAGCTAAAAACAAGGTTTTTAAAAGTTATATTGGTTTAGGATACCACGAGGCAATTGTACCGAGTGTTATTCAACGTAACATATTAGAAAACCCAGGTTGGTATACCGCCTACACTCCTTATCAAGCAGAAATTGCACAAGGACGTTTAGAAGCTTTATTAAATTACCAAACAATGGTTTGTGATTTGACAGGAATGGAGTTAGCAAATGCTTCTTTATTAGATGAAGGTACTGCTGCTGCCGAAGCAATGGCTTTGTTATTTGATGTACGTGAACGTGCTCAGAAAAAAGCAGGTGTAAATAAATTCTTTATTTCTGAAGAAATTTTACCACAAACATTATCTGTTTTACAAACACGTGCTATCCCTATCGGAATTGAGTTAGTGATTGGAAACCATGAAGATTTTGATTTTTCTTCAGCATTTTTCGGAGCTATACTACAATATCCTGGAAAACATGGACAAGTTTGTGACTATACAGACTTTGTAGCCAACTGTAACGAAAAAAACATAAAAGTAGCTGTAGCTGCTGATATTTTATCTTTAGTAAAACTAAAAGCCCCTGGTGAGTTTGGTGCCGATGTTGTTGTAGGAACAACCCAACGTTTTGGTATTCCGTTAGGTTATGGAGGACCTCATGCTGGTTATTTTGCAACGAAAGAAGCATACAAGCGTAGCCTTCCTGGTCGTGTAATTGGTGTTACTAAAGATGTAGATGGTGGTCGTGCTTTACGTATGGCATTACAAACACGTGAACAACATATTAAACGCGAAAAAGCAACTTCAAATATTTGTACTGCTCAAGTTTTATTAGCAGTTATGGCTGGTATGTATGCTGTTTATCACGGAAAAGATGGGTTACAATATATTGCTGACAAAGTTCATGCAAGCACAAACACTTTAGCTACCGCTTTAGAAAACTTAGGCTTTAAACAAAAAAATAGCGCTTATTTCGACACTATTTTAATTGAAGTTGAAGCAAATAAATTACGTCCTGTTGCCGAGGCAAACGGAATCAACTTTAATTATATTGACAATAACCATATTTCGATTTCTGTAAACGAAACTGTTAGTTTAAAAGAAATTAACGCTATTGTTGACTGTTTTGAGCAAGCTTTTAACATTCAAGATATTACAATTACTGAATTTACTTCTTCGAATGTGATTCCTTTTGATATTAAAAGAAACACTTCATTTTTAGATAACGAAGTATTTAACACATATCAGTCAGAAACTGAAATGATGCGTTATATTAAAAAGTTAGAACGTAAAGATTTAGCATTAAACCATTCAATGATTTCTTTAGGATCTTGTACTATGAAGCTAAACGCTGCTTCTGAAATGCTGCCTTTAAGTAATCCACAATGGGGTAATATTCACCCATTTGTACCGTTAAATCAAGCAGAAGGATATCAAACAGTTTTAAAAAATCTTGAAGATCAACTAAATGTTGTTACAGGTTTTGCAGGTACCTCTTTACAACCAAACTCTGGTGCACAAGGAGAATTTGCAGGATTAATGGTTATTAGAGCTTATCATGAATCTAACGGCGATGCTAATAGAAACATTTGTTTAATTCCAGCATCTGCCCACGGCACAAATCCTGCGTCAGCAGTAATGGCTGGTATGAAAGTGGTGGTTACCAAAACAGATGAAAGAGGAAATATTGATGTAGAAGATTTACGTGCTAAAGCTGAAAAACATAAAGATAATTTAGCTGCCTTAATGGTTACCTACCCATCAACACATGGTGTGTATGAAAAAGCTATTATGGAAATTACACAAATTATTCATGATAATGGCGGTCAAGTTTATATGGATGGAGCCAACATGAATGCACAGGTGGGGTTAACAAATCCAGCTACCATTGGCGCTGATGTTTGTCACTTAAACCTACACAAAACTTTTGCGATTCCGCATGGTGGTGGTGGTCCTGGAGTTGGTCCAATTTGTGTTGCTCCGCAATTAGTACCATTTTTACCTACAAATCCTTTAGTAGCTACTGGCGGAGAAAATGCAATTACTGCTATTTCAGCTGCCCCTTGGGGATCAGCATTGGCTTGTTTAATTTCTTATGGGTACATAACAATGTTAGGTGCTGATGGTTTAACCGATTCAACTCAAAACGCGATTTTAAACGCAAACTATATAAAAGAGCGTTTGCAAGGGCATTATGAAACATTATACTCGGGTGAAATGAATAGAGCGGCCCATGAAATGATTTTAGATTGTCGCTCTTTTAAAGAAAATGGTATTGAAGTTGTTGATATCGCAAAACGTTTGATGGATTATGGTTTTCATGCACCAACGGTTTCTTTTCCAGTTGCCGGAACTATCATGGTTGAACCAACTGAATCCGAAAGTGTTGCCGAATTAGATCGTTTTTGTGACGCTATGATTGCTATTAGAAAAGAAATAGCAAGTGCTACAAAAGATAACAGTAACAACACATTAAAAAACGCACCACATACGCAAGAGATGTTAACTGCTGATGAATGGACTTTACCTTACACACGTAAGCAAGCTGCTTTTCCTTTAGATTATATTGCTGACAATAAATTTTGGCCTTCAGTACGTAGAGTAGATGATGCTTTTGGTGACAGAAACTTAATTTGTTCTTGTAATCCTATTGAAGATTATATAGACTAAAAATTAACAAGTTTTAATTTCATAAAAAAACCACTCTTTAATAAAGAGTGGTTTTTTATTTTTTATGCTACTGCAACAATATCACTAAACGGAACTACTGTTGTATTTTTAAGAATAATAGCTTTTTCTGAAACTGTCCAAACAGAAGTTTCTACTCTTTTTAAACCTGTATGGTCTGTAAAAAAAATTTCAAACTTATCTTTATTTAAATTTCTTAAAAAAAAGACTTTTCGCTGTCTTATAAACTCGTTTACCTGTTCAATTTTGTGTTCTAACACATTTATTTTAGGAAACTCTAAAAGTTTATTTTTTTTTTCACCACTAGGTGTTTTTTTTTCTGAAAACATATGAATGGGGGAATTTAGGGATTAATTCAATATACGTTTATTATCTGCAAATATACAAATTTTACTAACAAGTGTTAATAACTTTTAAAATAAATTGTTAATAACTTTTACTCAAAAAAAACTAAAAAATAATTATCCTAATGTTTAGAGATAAAAAAACTAAATTATCACTCTAATACAAACAAAGGTCTTGGTAATTTTACCAAGACCTTTGTTTGTATTCTATTCAACTTACTAACTTATTTAACACACTCATACACTACAAATTTTTTATTTTCAGCTACAACTAAAACATTTTTAAAAAGTTTTTCTAAGTGTGTTTTATAGTTTAAATGTTTATTTGCTACCAACACAAAACGCCCGTCAAATTTCAAGCAACTTTCTACACCTTTAAAAAGTGTTAATGCAACTTCTATATTATTTTCATGCTCAAAATGAAAAGGAGGGTTTGACACCACCAAGTCATAATTTTTGTCTTGTAAACCATCTAAGTTATCCGCACAAACAAACTGAGTTCCTTTGTTTTTTAAATTTAACTGAGAAGATGTTATTGCTAAATTAAAATCATCAACCAACGTTAAAATAGCTTTTGGTTGTTTCTTTATTATTTCATAAGCTATTATTCCATTTCCTGAAGCAACATCTAACACCTTTAACTCATCAGAACTCACTTTTAAATTCTCTAATAAAAACTGAGTTCCAATATCAATTTTACCTGATGAAAAAACACCGTAATACTGTTGCAAAAATTCATCTTTCCATTGAACTTCATTTATCAACTCTTTATACTTGTTTAATTTTTTAGGTTTCTTTAAAACTAACAAGCGCGCTTTTTTCCATGCTTTTGTCTGAACAACTTCTTCGAAATACACTTCTGCAGTTTTTAAAAATGATGTTGAAAAATACTTGGTCATAAACCCGCAAACAACTTCGGTTTTATTATTGGAAGCTCTATGAATTTGTTGCAAAAATAATTCAAATAATTCGACCGATTTCGGAATTTTTAATAACGCTAATTCAATACTACTTAAAATATCTAAAGGCGTTTTAAAGTCATTATTCGCGGATAAATTATTCAAATTTAAATTTTGAGTAATTGCTTTTTTCTGACTAGCATAAGTACAAACCGTTGTTAGTTTTTTGTTATTTAATAAAGTATTCCATACTCCAAATCGATCATTAAACAAATGAACACAATCGTCTTTCTTATCTGAAATATATTTCAACACCAGTAATTCAGCACTACTCCATGCACGTAAAGATTCATCTTCTGTTTTTGGGTAACGTTCTAATTGATATTCTTTAGAATTGAATTGTATTGTTGTTTCCAATAATTTTATTTTTTAATTATAAATTTTATCCAAAGAAATGATATCTCCTGCTTTATTTCTTCTAAAAACATGCTTTGCTTTCACATCTAAAATAGATTCTTTTCCCATTGCAGCAACCACTTCTTTTACCGCTGTAATGGTTTTATCATGATAATTTTTAACACGAATGTTTTTATCACCAACCACCAACGCTTCCACCAAATCCTCGTCTTGAGTTGCAACTCCAACCGGGCAAGTATCTAAATTACATTCACGTGCCTGAATACAACCTAAACTTAGCATAAAACTACGAGCCATACCAATAACATCGGCTCCTAATGCCTTGTATTTAACAATATCAAAAGCATCAATAGCTTTACCGCTTGCAATAATTTTTACTTGATCTTTTAGTTGATATTTTTGTAATGTTTTATTTACAAAAGCTAAACCTTCTAACAATGGAGTACCCACATAATTTGAAAATTCTATTGGAGCAGACCCAGTACCTCCTTCACCTCCATCAACCGCTATAAAATCAGGATAATTATTTGCCTCAGCAAATGCTTTTATCATCATTTCAATTTCTTCATTATCTCCTACACAAAATTTTATTCCCACTGGCTTTCCTTCAGATAACTCTCTTACTTGTTGAATAAAAGCAATCATTTCTTTAAAATTTGTAAAAGCGGAATGATTTGGTGGAGAATCGACTCTAGTAAAGGGTTTTATTGAACGGATTTTTGCAATTTCTTCGGTATTTTTCTTGGCTGGTAAAATACCGCCATGTCCAGGTTTTGCACCTTGTGAAAATTTAATTTCTATCATTTTTACTTCAGGGCGAATTGCATTTTCTTTAAAAATAGCCGCATCAAAAACACGTTTACCTACTACGCTTTTTCCTGCTCCGAAGTAACCTGTTCCTACTTGAAAAATTAAATCTCCACCTTGTAAATGATAAGGTGAAATTCCTCCTTCACCAGTATTATGAGCAAAATTTGCCATTTTTGCACCTTGATTTAACGCCTTAATAGCATTTTTACTTAAAGATCCAAAAGACATAGCTGATATATTTACAATAGAAGCATCGTACTTTTGAGTACATTTATCAGAACCAATAATAACCCTTTCGCCTTTAACATGATGGTGATCTTTAGGAAATAATGAATGTTTTACAAACTCATACCCTTTTTCATACACATTATGTTGTGTACCAAAAGGTACGGTTTCAATTTCTTTTTTTGACCGTTGATAAACAAGACTTCTTTTTTCTCTATTAATTGGGGTTCCGTTTAAATCATCTTCAATAAAATATTGTTGAATTTTTTCACGCTCTTCTTCAAACACCCAACGCAACCTTGCTACAACCGGAAAAGCACGCATCAATGAATGTTTTTTTTGAATAAAAGCATCGTACAAAGCCAGTATTGTTACACCAGTAGCAATGGTTAATAAAATATAGTTCCCCATATCTGGCATAAAATAAACCAATATACCACATAGTATATTTATGACAACAATAATTGCTAAAATTGTATCTCTCATTTTTATAATTTTGATAAGCAAAAATACAAGTTTTACACCATAAAAAAAGCTCTAACAAATGTTAGAGCTTTTAAATATTTTAGATACTTGAAATTATTTTTTAAATTTCGCATATTTATTTTTGAACTTATCAATACGACCTGCAGTATCTACTAATTTAGACTTACCTGTATAGAAAGGGTGAGAAGTTCTTGAAATTTCTAATTTTATTAATGGATACTCAGTTCCTTCTACGTCTAAAGTTTCTTTAGTATTAGCAGTTGAACGTGTTAAAAATACATCTCCGTTAGACATATCTTTAAAAGCTACCATTCTATAATTTTCTGGATGTATTCCTTTACGCATCTTAAATGACTTTTAAATATTGTTTTAATTTTTTATCAAACATGTAAAAATGGTAAGGTTTTACACTAAAAATATTTTTTAGTTGTTTGAGGATGCAAATTTAACCATATTTTTTAATTTTCAAACAAATAAATTGTTTTAATTTGTAGTGTAAACGAATAAATTAGAAATCAAACTATAAAATATGCGTATTTATACATACTTAGCTTTAGCTTTAACAGCAACATTTATTACATCTTGTAGTGAAACTGGGTACAAATTTAAGTTAAACACCTCTAAAAAAACAACTTTAGGACAAAAAGCAGCTATAAAGTTTGAACAACTTAAAGGAAATAAAATCGATTCAGTACATTTATTTGTTAATAAAAAACGTGTAAACAAAAACGAAACAAGTATTACTATTAATACTACTGATTTTGGTGTAGGAAAACATTTGGTTACTGCCTTAGCTTTTTATCCTAATAAATCTAAAAAAATTAATAATTCTATTGAAATTTTAGCAAAAAACGCTCCTGCTGTTTACACTTATAAAATTATCAACACTTACCCACACGATAAAGATGCCTATACTCAGGGTTTAGAGTTTAATGGTGGTTTTTTATATGAAACTACAGGACGTAGAGGGCAATCAACCTTAAGAAAAGTTGCTATAAAAACTGGTGAAGTTTTACAAAAAACAGCTTTAGATAAAAAATATTTTGGTGAGGGAATGACCATTTTTAACAACAAAATTTATTGGTTAACATGGCAAGCTCGTAAAGGTTTTATATATGATTTGGAAACTTTTAAACAAATTAATGAATTTAATTACAACCATAGTAACGAAGGTTGGGGTTTAACACATAACGACAGTGAATTAATAAAATCTGACGGAACTAATAAAATTTGGTTTTTAAATGCCTTAAATCAGAAAGAAGAAAGAAATATTCAGGTTTACACCAATAAATATGCTGTTGATAATTTAAATGAAATTGAATTAATTAACGGAAAAATTTATGCTAATAAATGGCAACAAAATTCAATTTTAATTATCAATCCAAATACTGGTGTTGTTGAAGGTGTTGCTAATTTAAATGGTTTAAGAGATATTGTTGCTGAAGAACAAAATTTAGAAAGAAGTGATGATGTTTTAAACGGTATTGCTTACGATAAAGAAAATAATCGCTTATTTGTTACTGGAAAACATTGGGGAAAATTATTTGAAATTGAGTTGATAAAAAAATAATATATCCTTCAAATAAAATTAAAAAACAACTATACATGAAGCATCTCTTTCAATTTATTATAATTGTAATTTTAATAACAACAGCTTCATGTAGAAAAGATTTTAAAACGGTGTCAAACTTCGGAAAGCTAGAGTTTTCTAAAGACACCGTTTTTTTAGATACCATTTTTTCAAATATTGGATCGGCTACTTATAATTTAAAAGTATACAATCGGAGTAACAAAGCAATATCAATTCCAGAAATTAAATTGGCCAATGGAATAAACTCTAACTATCGTATAAATGTTGACGGAATAGCAGGAAAAAAATTTTATAATATTGATATTTTAGCAAACGATAGTATCTATATTTTTATTGAAACCACTATTGATTTTAACACTACTCCAAATCCACTATACACCGATAAATTATTATTTGATAACGGAAACAAACAACAAAATGTAGATTTAGTTACTCTAGTACAAGATGCGCATTTTATTTTTCCTTCAAAAACGGGTTCAGTAATTGAAACCTTAACTATTGATGGAAAAGACACCGAAATTCAAGGGCGTTTTTTAACGGATACAGAACTTACTTTTACAGATGAAAAACCTTATGTTATTTATGGTTATGCTGCTATTTCTTCGGATAAAAAATTAACTATTAATGCAGGTGCTAAAATTCACTTTCATAAAAATTCAGGATTAATTGTTGACAAAAAAGGTAGCTTAGAAGTTAACGGAACACTTAACGAAAAAGTAGTTTTTGAAGGAGATAGATTAGAACATCGTTTTAGTAATATTCCTGGTCAATGGAGTGGTATTTGGATGCGGGCTGGTAGTAAAGGGAATGAAATTAATCATGCCGTAATTAAAAACGGAGTTATCGGTATTTTAGTCGATAGCCTAAGTACAAATACAGTCCCTACACTTACCATAAAAAACACTGAAATTTACAACAATTCTAACTATGGCATTTTAGGAAGAAATACTAACATCTTAGGAGAAAATTTGGTTATTGGTAACGCAGGACAATCTTCTTTAGCCTGTACTTATGGTGGTATTTACAACTTTACACATGCAACCTTTGCTAATTACTGGGGCAACAGTTTTAGACAATTACCAACAGTTCTAGTAAATAATTACACTAATTTTCTTAATAGCAATAACGAAGAAGTAACAGCAACAAGAGATTTAATTGCTGCTAACTTCACCAACTGTATTATTGACGGCAACAATAATATTGAATTTGTTTTGGATAAAAATAACGATAGTGATTTTAATTATAATATTGAAAACTCTATGATTCAGTTTAATGATTTTAATGATTCTTTTGCTAGCAATAACGAGTTGAATTTTAATGATGCTACTCATTATCAAAATATTATTTTAAACGGAGAACCTAATTTTAAAGACACTTCTTTAAATTATTTTATAATTGGTAAAAATTCTGATGCTATCAACAAAGCAAAAGCATCCGCTATTTCTGAAGATATTTTAGGAGTTAACAGAACTACAAATCCTGATATTGGTGCTTACCAACACATAACGTTTTAAAAATTATCGTTTTTTAACAACTAAATAACTTTATCCTTTTTGTTGATTCCAAAGTTCATATTTATCTTTAAACCACAGGATTAATTCATCTTCAATAACTGATCTAAATGATTCTTTTTCTGTCAATAAAAATGATAATTCAACCTTTTTACCTACATTAATTTCATTTGTAATTTTTTCTAGCTTAGAGGCTGTTCTTTTGTTTCTAGTTATAAAATGATTCCTCATCCGTTGTTTAAAGTTATTTCCTTTAGATTTCCCTATATATTTAAGTTCTTTTTCAACAAAAATAAAATACACTACTCCTCTACCTTTAAATAAAGTGCTTTTCAACAATAAAAACTCATCATAACTTATCAAGTTGTTTTTATCTGCAACAAACTTCTTTCCTTCGTTCACTACCTTTGAAATATCTATCTTCAGTAACTTCATGCGTTTTATTTTTTATAAACTACACCATTTTTCATTACAAAAACAACATTTTCCATGGTGTGTATATTTTCCGTTGGATTATCATTTACCGCAATAATATCGGCAAAAAAACCCTTTTTTATTTGCCCAACTTCAGTTTCTAATTTTAAAATCTTAGCATTTGTTATGGTTGCTGCTTGTATCGTTTCTATCGCGGGCATACCAGCTTCAACCATATAACCAAACTCTTTACCATTATTACCATGTTTAAAAACACCTGCATCAGTACCAAATGCAATGCCTACACCTTTTTTATATGCTTTTGCAAATGTTCCTTGAATTTTTGGACCAACTGCTAATGCTTTTGGAACTACAATATCTGGATAAAACCCTTTTATTTTAGCTTTTCCTTCTACCTCTTTTCCTGCAGTAATAGTTGGTACTAAAAAAGCGTTGTGTTTTTTCATCAACTCCATGGTTTCATCACTCATATACGTTCCGTGTTCAATCGTTTTTACACCACCAATTATTGCACGCTGCATTCCTACATCACCATGCGCATGAGCCGCCACATGCATTCCGTAATCTTTAGCCATATCACAAATAGCTTTTACTTCCTCAACAGTAAACTGAGGATTGTCACCTGATTTAGCTACACTTAAAACACCACCTGTTGCGGTAATTTTAATACAATCTGCTCCATTTTTATAGCGCTGACGTACGGCTTTTTTTGCATCTTCTACCGAATTTACAACTCCCTCTTTAGGACCCGGATTACCAATCAATTTTCTACTACTCCCGTTTGTAGGATCTGCATGACCACCAGTAGTTGCTAATGATTTTCCTGCTGTAAATACTCTTGGCCCAGGTATTTTTCCAGCTTCAATCGCTTTTTTTATTGAAATATTTACACCCGTTCCTCCCAAATCTCTTACCGTTGTAAATCCGTTTAATAAGGTAGATTTTGCAAAACCTACCGAATTATAAGCCACATCTGCTTCGTTTAAAGTATATTTATTTAACCGTGTTTTTGCATCAAATTCCATTTCAATATGTACATGCATATCAATCAAACCAGCCATTACAACCTTATCTCGTAAATCTATTGTTTTGGAAGTTTTATCTCTAGGCATTATATAACCATCCATTACCTTTTTTATCTTATTCTTAAAAACTACGATGGTTTTTTCTGTTTGAATTTTTCCTGATTCGGTATCAATCAATCTTCCACACAAAATATACGTTTTTTGACTAAATACATATGTTGAAATCATTAAAACAAGTAAAAAAGTATTGATTTTTTTCATGATAAAAAATTTAATTAGATTCATAAATGTATGAAAATTTTAAGTAGCTTGCTTTTTTAATTTATCCTACTAAATGAAGAATATTGTAATTACAGGAACCAGTAGAGGTATTGGTTTTGAATTAGCGCAACAGTTTGCTAACAAAGGGCACAACGTTTTGGCTTTATCAAGAAATACAACTCCTTTAAAAAAAGTAAATCATAAAAACATTACTGCTTTGTCTGTTGACTTAAGTAATAATAATGATTTAAACAAGATTACTGAGTTTGTTCAAAAAAATTGGAATATAGTAGACATTTTAATTAACAACGCAGGAAAACTAATTAATAAACCTTTTACCGACTTAACAACTACCGATTTTGAAGCTGTATATAAAGTAAATGTTTTTGCGGTTGCAGAATTAACGAAATTAATGATTCCTTTTTTTAAAAAAGGAAGTCATGTAGTTACTATTAGTTCTATGGGAGGAATACAAGGAAGCATGAAATTTCCTGGTTTAGCTGCTTACAGCTCGGCAAAAGGAGCAGTAATCACTTTATCTGAATTATTAGCTGAAGAATACAAAGAACAACAAATTGCTTTTAATGTATTGGCTTTAGGTGCCGTACAAACTGAAATGTTAGAAGAAGCTTTTCCTGGTTATGTAGCTCCTTTATCTGCTAAAGAAATGGCTAATTACATTTTTGAATTTGCTTTAACAGCTAATAAATTTTATAACGGTAAAGTATTAGAAGTATCTAGTTCAACGCCATAAAACAACCTATATTTTTTTTGTACAAAACACTTATAAAATATATTCCAGAAAAAGCAATTCCGTTAGTTGAGTATTTAATTAATGAGCATAAAATTAATCTTAAAATTGTAAATCAACGACAAACCAAACATGGTGATTTTCGGACTTTTGCTAACGGACAAACACAAATTACGGTTAACAATAATCTAAATAAATATCAGTTTTTGTTAACTTTAATACATGAAATAGCACACCATGTTACGCATAAAAAATTTGGAAGAGTACAACCGCATGGTAAACATTGGAAAACCGTTTTTCAGCATTTAATGTTGCCTTTTTTACAACCATATATTTATCCTAAGGAAATATTACCTTATTTGGCTAACTACCTTAAAAATCCGAAAGCTAGTACCGATACCGATGTTAATTTATCATTAGCTTTACGAGGTGGAGAAGCTGAAAACGGAAAGAATTTTGTCTTTCAAGTTCCTATTGATAGTGTTTTTCAGTTTAAAAACACCTTATATAAAAGAGGAAATAAACGCAGAACTCGTTATGAATGTTTAAATTTAACAAACAAAAGAGTGTATCTTTTTAATCAAAATGCAGAAGTGGAGTTAGTAACTTCAAACACATAAATAATTATGACTAAAAATTATTACGCAGTAATTATGGCTGGCGGTGTTGGTTCAAGGTTTTGGCCAGTAAGCACACAGGAATATCCAAAACAATTTCATGATATGTTGGGTACAGGAGAATCATTAATACAACGTACTTTTAATAGAATTAATGCTTTAATTCCGGCTGAAAATATTTTTATTGCAACCAACAAACGTTATGAAAGTTTGGTTTTAGAGCAATTACCAAAAACCACTAAAAAGCAACTTTTATTAGAGCCGGCAATGCGCAATACAGCTCCATGTATTTTATATGCTGCTTTAAAAATTCATAATTTAAATGAAGATGCAGTAATGTTAGTGGCCCCTTCTGATCATTGGATTGAAGATGAAACCGAATTTTTAAACAATATAAAAACTTCTTTTGAAGCATCTGCAAAAAACAATACTTTAATGACGCTAGGTATTCAACCAGATACACCAAATACAGGTTATGGATATATTCAGTTTGAAAAAAGTTCTTTGGATATAAAAAAAGTAAAAAACTTTACTGAAAAACCAAACTTAGCAACTGCAAAAGAATTTGTAGCTAGTGGTGATTATTTATGGAATGCTGGAATTTTCATTTGGTCTACCAAAAGTATTTTAGCCGCTTTTAAAAAGCACTTACCAAATATGTTAATGGTTTTAGAAGGTACAAGTACTATTTACAATACCAATTTAGAAGCCGACTTTATTAAAAGTAATTACGAAAAATGTGAAAACATTTCTATTGATTACGGAATCATGGAACGCTCGAATAATGTACATATTTTACCTGTAGATTTTGGCTGGAATGATCTTGGTACTTGGGGGTCTTTATATAATAAATTAGAAAAAGACGATCAAGAAAATGCTGTTGTAGGTGCTAAAACTATTTTTAAAGATGCAAGTGGAAATATGATTCGCACCGAAAGTGGTAAAAAGGTTATCATTCAAGGATTAAATGATTTTATTGTAGTAGAAAAAGATGATATACTTTTAATTTGCCCAAGAAAAGACGAGCAAGAAATTAAAGAAATTAGTGCTGAAGCAACTCAAAAATTTAAACCTAAATAAACCTTTTAACTTTTTATTTCAGACAATATAAAATCCGTAAACAGTTTTTCATTATTTAAAAAAGTGCTTTTTATAGATACGTAACACATATTTTTAAGTTTACCTTCTAAACGCATATAATCTTTTTCTGTGGTTAAAATTACTTTGTTTAAGGTTTTTAAACTTTTAAATGTTTTTTCTATTTTTAAAATATCATTTTCAGTAAAATCGTAATGATCTGGATATGACAAATGCTTATAATTAATATTTTCTTTTGATAGATAGCTTAACAACGAGCTAGGGTTTGCAATACCTGTTACCAATAAAACTTCTTTATTTTTTAAATCAGTAATTGTAAGTTTAGACTCTGTTCCTTTTAAATTTTCATCATAAGTTATCGTCGTAAAAAATAACTGTTGATATTCACTTGGATTTATTTTTCTTCTTATTTCATCTTGCATTTCTACAGATAAATCTTCAGGGCATTTAGTAACTATTATTATATCTGCACGTTTTGCTCCGCTCCTACTCTCCCGTAAATTCCCAGTAGGCAATATAAAATCATCTACATACAAATCGTTATACTTTGTTAATAAAATATAAGTACTACCCTTTACTTTTCTATGTTGATAAGCATCATCTAATAAAACAACCTGTGGTAAAATATCTTCTTTTAATAATTGTTGAATTCCGTTTGTTCTATCAACATCAACAGCAATGGTTGTATCATTTTTAAATTTTTTAAAAAACTGTAAAGGTTCATCGCCAACATCAGTCGTGGTATGTTTATCACTTACAATTTGAAACCCTGTTGTTTTTCGCTTATAACCACGGCTTAAAACTGCAAGTTTATGTGTATGCTTTAGCAAACGAATTAAATATTCAATTTGAGGTGTTTTTCCTGTTCCGCCAACGCTCAAATTCCCAACTACAATAACTGGAATATTAAAAGATGTTGACTTAAAAAAACCAATATCAAAAAACCAATTTCGAATCGTTGTTATCACGTTGTATAAAACGGCAAACGGAAATAATAAAAATCGAAGTAACTTCATTATATCAAAAGTAATAAAAATCTTAACTTTGATTCAAGATATTTTAAATTATGCAAATAAAAGACGTTACTAACTATATTGAAAAATTAGCTCCGCTTGCATACGCTGAAGATTTTGACAATGTAGGCTTATTAATAGGTAATTATAGCACAAAAGTAACTGGTGTTTTAGTTACGCTTGACACTTTAGAAGAAACCGTTGACGAAGCGATTGATAAAAATTGCAATTTAATTGTGAGTTTTCATCCAATAATTTTTAGCGGATTAAAAAAAATAAATGGAAATAATTATGTAGAACGTGTTGTTTTAAAAGCCATTCAAAACAACATTGCAATTTACGCAACACATACCGCTTTAGATAATGTAAACAACGGTGTATCTGCTAAAATGTGTGAAGTTTTAGGCTTGCAGAATTGCAAAACTTTAATTCCTAAAAAAAGAATTATCAAAAAATTAACTACTTATGCTCCTAATATAGAAGCTAACAATTTACGTACAAAACTTTTTGAAGCAGGAGCTGGAAACATTGGCAATTATAGCAATTGTTCTTTTAATACAAAAGGAAGAGGAAGTTATAAAGGAGATGAAAACTCAAATCCGATAATAGGAAAAAAAGGTGAGTTAACTATTAAAGATGAAACTTGTATTTCGGTTACTTTTGATGATTATTTAGAAGGAAAAATACTAAATGCACTATTTAATTCCCATCCGTATGAAGAAGTCGCTTATGAAATAACTACGTTAGACAATCAAAATCAAAATGTAGGAATGGGTATGATTGGAGAATTTACTAACGAAATGAACGAAAAAGAGTTTTTATCTTTTGTTAAAAAAACATTTAAAACCGATTGCGTTAGGCATTCTCAATTATTAGAAAAACCGATTAAAAAAGTAGCCGTTTTAGGAGGCTCTGGTAGCTTTGCTATAAAAAATGCTATCAGAGCAAAAGCAGATGCTTATATTAGTGCAGATTTTAAATATCATGAGTTTTTTACCGCTGAAAAATCAATATTACTTGCTGATGTTGGTCATTATGAAAGCGAACAGTTTACAAAAAACCTTTTGAATGAGTATCTTCGTAAAAAATTTAGTACTTTTGCGATTATTTTAAGTGAAAAAAGTACAAATCCAATACACTATATATAACAGATGGCAAAAAAAGAAATAACGGTAGAAGAAAAGTTAAGAGCCTTATACGATTTACAGTTAATCGATTCTAGAATTGACGAAATCAGAAACGTTCGTGGTGAATTACCTTTAGAAGTTGAAGATTTAGAAGATGAAGTTGCCGGATTAAACACTAGACTTTCTAATTTAAAAGAAGAAGCTACTAGTTTAGATACTGATATTAGTAATAAAAAAATAGCGATTACAGAAAGTAAAGCGTTAATTGAAAAATACGAAGAACAACAAAAAAATGTTCGTAACAATCGTGAATTTGATTCTTTAACAAAAGAAGTTGAATTTCAAGAATTAGAAATTCAATTATCTGAAAAAAGAATTAAAGAGTATAAAGTTAAAATAGCTCAGAAAAATGAAGTTATTGAAGCTACCAAAGAGAAATTAAAACAGCAAGAAAATCATTTAACTCATAAAAAAAATGAATTAGATGCTATTTTAAAAGAAACTGAAAAAGAAGAACAGTTACTAAAAGAGAAATCTGAAGAGTATGCTAAATCTATTGACGATCATTTATTAACAGCTTATACTAGAATCCGTTCGAAAGTAAGAAACGGATTAGCAGTAGTTGCTATTGAACGTGGTGCTGCTGGTGGATCATTTTTTACAATACCTCCTCAGGTACAGTTAGAGATTGCTAATCGTAAAAAAATTACAATTGATGAACATAGTGGTCGCATTTTAGTAGACGCTGCTTTAGCTCTAGAAGAAAAAGAAAAAATAGATAATTTATTTATATAAAACTTTCTCGACAATATATTTTAAAAACTCCTTTTAGGGGTTTTTTTTATTTCTATATAAATTTAAATAGAAAAAGCTCCTAAAAAAGGAGCTTTTAATTATTAATACACAAAATTTAAGGGGGACTTAAATTAGTTTTTATAGTATATCTTAAACCCTTTTTTATCTGTGTGACAATCTTCCTCTTTACCTATAATACACTTACCATTAGTTTTACCTTTTGATTTTTTAAAATTATTTTTTAAAAAAAGTAAAAAATTATTCTTTTTAGCAACTCTTCTTTCTACTCTAAATTTTTGTTCTGCTTGTCTTATTTTAATATTATCAGCACCTTTTACTATGTAAAAATACGAACGTCTATTTTTCTGATGCTCTTCTTCTGTACATTTATTTTTATTAGCATCATTACATTTATTCAATAACTGATCTTCACCATAACCAATTGCACTTACAATTCGATTCTTATTTATTCCTCTAGATAAGATATAATCTCTAGTAGATTTTGCTCTTTTATCTGACAAGTTTCTATTAAATGTTCTAGGTCCTCTGCTATCTGTATGTGCTTCAATCTTTATTGTAACTTCAGGATGATTTGTCATTACCATTACAATACTTTCTAGTTCATATTGAGCGTCTTCTCTAATGACTGATTTTCCATAATCAAAAAAGATCGGGTTAATCACAATCTGATTTCCAACAATTAACGGTGTTAATTCTAAATTCGCATTACTAGTTTTTCCTTTAGTTATAGTAACAGTCTTTTTACCTTTTGATTTATGGTCTAATTTACTTGCAATTACGGTATAATTATTACCGCATAAGATGTCTTCAAATACATATTTACCTAAATTGTTAGATAATGTTTCTTTTACAACCTTACCATCATCATTAACTAATTTAATTAATGCGCCATCAACAGGGCTATTGTTTATTGTTTCGGTAACTATACCTTCAATTGGCTCAGCACAAATTGGAGGTTCTGTATATAAATAAAAACTATAAACATCGTCATCTCCTTTACCTTCCTTTCTATTAGATGAAAAGAAACCTTTTTTACCTTCTTTACTGACGTAAAAAGAAAAATCATCTCTTTTACTATTAAATGGTTCTCCTAAATTAACTGCTTTAGCGTATATAGAATCTTGACTTATTTTAGATTGAAAAATATCTAAAAGTCCCAAACCTAAGTGTCCGTTTGATGAAAAATATAACGTATTGTCTTCTCCTATAAAAGGAAACATTTCCTTGTCTGAGGTATTAATTGTTTCTCCTAAGTTTACAGGTTTCCCAAATTCATTATTTCCTAAAATAGCTGTTTTATATATATCTGTGGCTCCAAAACCTCCTGGCATGTTAGACACAAAATATAATGTTTTTTCATCAGTACTCAAGGCTGGATGTCCTACAGAATATTCATCATTGTTAAATGGTAATTCTTTTACATTTACCCAATAACCGTTTACAAAACTTGCTGTATATATTTTTAAATTAGAAGTGTTTTTCTTGTCTTTTCTTACTTTTTTACCGCTTGCATTGTTACGTGTAAAATAAATTGTTTTACCGTCTTTTGTAAAAACAGGAGTTGACTCATGAAAGTCAGATGTGATAGGCACATCGATTAATCGACGATTAATCAATGTTAACACTGTATCTTTTTCATTTTCTTCAAGCGTTTCAATTTTTTCATCTGCACTATAAATATTTAAAAATGGTTGGTTATTCCATTTATAAATACGTTCTTTTTTAATCCCTTTCGGGACAGCAGACGTATAGTATGATTTTCCATTCAATAAGAAACCACCAAAATCAGAAAACTCAGTATTAATCGATAAATTTCTAACCCCTATTCGAACTTTTTTATTTAAATAATCTAATAGATAATCGTCTTTTTTTAACTCTTTTTTTCGATTACTATTATCTGACGATGCTAGGGATAAAAATATAGAATCTGACTTTTTATATTTACCATTGCTTCGTAATACTTGAGCATATTTAAATAAATGTTTGTCTTCTAACCTATCTTTATATGTTAAAACAAGCTTTTTATACCAAAGTTCAGCTTCTTCAGTTTCTGTGTTATTGTAATAAGAATCTGCTAAACGACTTAAAACGTGTTTAGAAGTGTCTCCTTTTTCTTCGACTAAGGCTTTGTATAATTTGGCTGATTCTACATAAGAAAATTCATCAAAATAACGATCTGCTACTTTTTTGCTTTGTCCAAAACTTTTTAAAGTTACTATCAATACAAGTAATAATAGCCCTTTTTTTAAATTCATATTAGTTATTTTTAAAAGAATCGGGGAGATCTAAATTTTGTGTTTCTTAATAATTCATATTGTAACATAATCTCATGAGTTCCAGAATTTGTTACATTATAGTTTGATGTTGTCAAATCATATGAATAACCTATTAATAATCTATCACTAGCCTGGAAACCCAAAAGTGCACTAATAGAATCATCCCATCTCCATGCTAAACCAGCTCTGAATTTTTCATTAAATAGGAAATTAGCCGAAACATCTAATGATAATGGAGCTCCTGAAACTGCTTTTACTAATACTGCTGGCTTAAATTTGATATCTTCATTAATATCATAAACATAACCTGCTATGAAAAAGAAATGCATTCTTTCAACTGCTGTTGTTTGTGTATCTGCAAGGTTTTCATCATAGTGTTCAATTCGAAGAATATTTGGAACCGATAATCCTACATACCATTCTGGTTCATGATAATAAATTCCGGCTCCTACTGTTGGTAAAAATTTATTTACATTTTCTCCAAAAATAGGTTCATCTTTATCTGCCTTTCCTTTACTCCAATCAATATTTAAAAAACGTCCTCCTAAACGCAAACCAAAAGCTAGATTACCCTCTTCTCCTGTTTCAATTGTATAAGAAAGATTTGCATCTAAATAAATTTCTTTTGATGGGCCAATTTCATCGTTCATTAAATTAACTCCTAAACCCAAACCTGAATATCCTATAGGAGTATCATAACTTATGTTTTGTGTATTTGGTGCTCCTTCAAAACCTACCCACTGCGTTCTTCCAATTGCAGTAATAACACCATAACCTTTTGAACCAGCATAAGCAGGGTTGACACTCATTGTATTATACATATACTGTGTATATTGAGGATCTTGTTGTGCTTGTACATTTGTAATCATACATATTCCAAATGTACATACCAAAACTATGCTTAAAAATAATTTCATTTTATATAAAATTTTATTTCAATTTACTTTTTTCCGTAAAAGTATTAATTATCTATTAATATAAATCCATCCTTTTCTAACTTTAGATCCATTTCCTAAATCTAACATATAAAAATAAGTTCCTACTGGCAGTTTTTCATCAACGCTTACATTTGCTCGTCCATTAGAAATACCTCTAAACACTTTATCTGAATTATTATATCCTTTTACTTTATATACTGTATTACCCCATCTATTAAATATCTCTAATGTATTATTATCGAAATTCTCAATACAACCAATTACAAGGTAATCATTAACATTATCTCCGTTTGGAGTAAACTCGTTGTATACTTCAACACAAGTATCTAAATCTATTGCGTCTCCAAATCCGTCTAATCCATCTTCACTGTCTGGAATACCATCACCGTCTGAATCTGTTCCACTATCTCCTACTGTTCCAGTTCCTCCGTCATTTGGATCAGTTGGATCTGTGTCATTTGTATCTGTGTTTCCTGTATCTCCAAAGTCTCCGTTGTCTTGATCTACAATATCTAAGATCCCATCACCATCGTTATCAGCACCATCTATTTGACCGTTTCCATCAATATCCTCATTTCCTCCTTCTACAACATCATTAACGCCATCATCATCACTGTCTAAATCTTGATAATCTGGAATACCATCACCATCACTATCTGTATTGTCAGACTCACCTCCGTTTCCTTCACCGAAATTAACATCATCAGAATCTACACTGTCAACGATTCCATCTCCATCACTATCTGGGCCATCTGCGATTCCATCGTTATTAGCATCAACATTACCATCTTCTATAACGTCATTGATTCCGTCATTGTCACTGTCTAGATCTTGATAATCTGGTACGCCATCACCGTCAGTATCTGGTTCTTCGTTTCCTGCATTTTCTGATGCGTCTGCTTGACCATCGTTATTAGCATCTGTAAACCCGTTATCATTTGCGTCAATAACACCATCATTATTAGTATCTAATGTACCATCACCTCCTTCATTTACATCTAAAATACCATCGTTATCACTATCTAAATCTAAACTATCTGGAACGCCATCACCATCGGTATCTCCTGTTCCTTCTGATGTATCTGGAATTCCGTCATTATCATCATCTAAATCATTTACATCAGCAATTCCATCTCCGTCTGTGTCTGCTAAGCTATAATTTTGTACATCTGTCGCTGTTCCAATGTTTCCTATCCCGTTTGTCGTTGTTACACTTCCATCTACTGTTGTGTCTCCATCAGCTGCTAAATCTGATCCTGGTACATCAATACTGTAATTTCCTGATGCATCAACAGTTCCTGTAAACGTGTTTCCATTTACTGTTAATGTTACTGTATCTCCTGTATTAAAATCGCCTGTTACAGTTCCTGTTACTGTAACTGTTCCTCCTGCTTCTGTTGCATTTAATACATTATCTGCTGTAATATCATCTATTTCGATTGTTATTACAGGGGCAGTCGTATCAATTGTAACTACTCCTGTTCCGCTGTTTCCTCCTGCATCTGTTGCTGTAACGTCAATTGTATCATCATCTGATAACGTTGGGAAGGTTCCACTATCTGCCGTTGCTGTATCTGGATCAATACTCCAGTTTCCTGTTCCGTCAGTTGTTACCGTATAGGTTACCTCTGGCGTACCATCGCCATCTGCATCAACAGTAATTGTTAAGGTTTCATTTGCCTCGCCTGTTCCTGTTAAGGTTGGCGTAGTATCGTTACTTGTAAACGTATCTGCTGTTGGGGCAGTCGTGTCTAAAATTAATTCACCTGCAGTTACATCTGAACAAGTACCATTACTAACAACTACATCATATGTACCATCTGGGCTGATTGCATTTACTGCTGGAACCGTTAATGTCCAAGTATTATCTCCTTTGTCCGTTAAGTTTCCGTCTGCTTCGGTATACGTTACGCCATCAACTGTTACTGTAATTGTATCTACTGAATTACATGTTCCTGTTATAACAGGTGTCGTATCGTTCGTTGTTTGACTTACAACAGTTACATTTGGTGCTGTTAGATCTTCTGTTATTACAACTGTATCTGCTACACTTGAACATCCGTTGTCTGCATCTGTTACTATTAATGAGTATGTTCCTGCGGCACTTACTACTGGACTAGCTGTATTTGCTCCACTATCTATTGTTCCATCTGCCGTTGTCCAGGCATAACTTAAAACTCCTTGACCTGTTGATCCTGAACCATCTAAGGTTAATGTAGTTGTTCCACATGTTAACTCTGCCGTTGTTCCTGCTTCTGCTGTTGGTGCTGTATTATCTAATGTCGTTGTTACTGATGCTGTATCTGTACATCCATTAGCTCCTGTTACTGTTACCGTAAATGTTCCTGCGGTTGTTACTGTTAAACCTGCATTTGTTCCAACTACTG
>CALLBA010000004.1:0-387375 GCA_938002045.1 Tenacibaculum soleae | reverse complement strand
TAAAGATAAAGGTTGATTTTTAAACTTAGGTATTAGCTTAAGTTAATTTCTTAATAATAAAATTCGTATTTCTAATTTTAGAGTTGTTAAAGGTGTTTTTTATAGCATTTATAGGAGTTGTAGCGTGTTTTTGTTTTTAGTGAAAAGATGATTTTTCGTGAATTACAATTCCTTTTAAAAGGTTTTTTCTTCCGTTTAACGGTAATTATTCCTTTTAAACGAAAATATTTATATTTATATTTACATTGATTGTAATTTAGCAATCGAAAAGGGATTTGTAATGAAAGTCAAAGTATTACGACTGTAAATAAGTTGCAGATTTTTATTAATAACTTAAAACATAAAGTAACAATGAGAACAAAAGTACCCGATTTTTTAAAGTACCTGTTAGTGTTAGTCATGTGGCTGCAAGTAGGTAAAATACATTCGCAATCAAATGTGAAGTATACCTATATTAATACAGAAGATCAGAAAGTTATACTAACTAATTTAGGAGATGTTTCTCAAGACATTGGAGGTTATTGGTTTTGTCTTGGTCCTGGAGCTTATATTCCTATTAGCCAGTCTATAACTGCTTCAGGTTTGTCTACAGAGGATAGAATTTTAGAGCCAGGAGCATCTATAATGTTAAATTATGACCGTTTAAATCCTGTAAGTGGAGGTTTAGCTTTATTTGCAAATGCAAATTTTGAATCTGAAGATCCTAGTATAGTTTTAGATTTTGTACAGTGGGGTTCAGGAGGTCATATTCGTACAGAACAGGCTGTTACAGCAGGAAGATGGAATAATGCAAATGAATTTTTAACTGTACCTTCTCCTTATGTAACTTCAGTAGGTGGTTCAATTTCAGAGTGGTCTACTTGTAATACGGAAGCTGGTTCTATAGCAATAGATAGATCAAGTGTTAATTCATCTACTCTTGTAAGTCAAGGAGATGTAAATGCAATTATTTGTATAGATGGAGTGCCAGATCCAATATCGGTAAATGTTTCAGGTGATGTAAGTGGTACTAATACTGGTTGGATGATTACAGATACAGCGACAGGTGAAATATTAGGTTTGCCTAGTTCAGGTCCTTTTGATTTAGAAGGAGCAGGAACTGGTTTATGTAGTATTTATCACATTACTTATGAAGTAGGAGTTGTTGGTAGAGAAGTAGGTATGAATATGTCTGACTTAGGAGGATGTTTTGATTTGTCAAACCCTATAACTGTACTTCGTGCTGCACCAAATGCAGGAACGGTATCTATTGATGCGGCAGCATCTATGGCAGCAAATTCGTCTACATTAGTAAACGGAGATGTAGCAACTATTTGTATCGACAATAATGTAGCAGCACCTATAACAGTAGTAAGAAGTGGAGAAGAGTCTAATTTATCTTACCGTTATGTAATTACAGATGATCAGAACAATATTTTAAATATTACTAATAGCAATGCGATTGATTTATCAGGCGCAGGCGCAGGAGTATGTAGAATTTGGGGATGGTCTTATAGAGGAGTAGCAGATAACGGAGCAGGTTTTATTAATGGTCCATTAGCGGACTTAGAAGCAGCTAATTGTTCAGATATTTCAGATAACTTTGCAACAGTTGTTCGTTTAACTGGTGAAGATTGTGGGGTATTAAGTACAAATGATTTTGAAGATGTTTCTTTAAATATCTATCCAAACCCAGTATCTAATATTCTTAACTTATCAGGTAATTTATCTTCTTTTAATGATTTAACTGTAGAGATTTATAATGTAAGAGGAGCCAAAGTAGCTAGTCAAAAAATAGATCAAAATAATATGTCTGTTAACTTACAAGACTTAAGTGATGGTCTTTATTTAGTAAATTTAATAGACGGAGAAAAAGGTCTTTTAACAACTAAAAAAGTTTTAAAAAGACAGTAATAATTAAAAGACAATAGTTTTTTTATAATTGATTAGAAGACGTGCTTTAATAGCACGTCTTCTTTTTTTTTTATGAAGTTAAATTAAGAATCTTAAAAAAGTTATTTTTCTGTTAAAATCATCACAAAAAAAACAATGTTTAATGTTTTGATAATTAGTGAGAAACAATTTTATTTAACTTAGAAGATTCATAAAGTAAAACATATTTATATGCCTAATTATAGTTTAAATATAAATGGAAAAAAACATTCTGTAAATGTAGATTCCGATACTCCTTTGTTGTGGGTTTTAAGAGATGAGTTAAGTTTAGTGGGTACAAAATTTGGCTGTGGAATTGCTCAATGTGGTGCTTGTACTGTTCATATAGATGGAGAAGCGGTTAGGAGTTGTCAGATGCAAGTTGCTGTTTTAGAAAATGCAACTATAGTAACTATAGAGGGTTTATCATCAGAAGGTACACACCCTGTACAAGAGGCATGGAAAGAGATAGACGTTCCTCAATGTGGGTATTGTCAGGCAGGACAAATTATGACTGCATCTGCTTTTTTATCTGAAAATAAAAATCCAACAGAACAAGAAATTAGAGAAGCAATGCATGGTAATATATGCAGATGTGCTTCTTACAATAGAATAGAAAAGGCAGTAAAAGTTGCTGCAGAAAAAATGACAAAAAACTAAGATTTTACAAAATGAAATTACATAAAAAAGATAATTTTAGTAGAAGGAATTTTTTAAAAACTTCTGTTTTAGCAGGAGGAGGAATGTTAATTGGATTTAATTTTCTTACTGCTTGTAAGTCAGAAGTAAAAATGCCAGTAGATATTGAGCATTTAAATTATAACGATTTTAATGCTTTTATTAAAATAGCTGATAATGGGTATGTAACTATTTTTTCTCCAAATCCTGAAATTGGGCAAGGAGTAAAAACAGCAATGCCTATGTTAATAGCTGAAGAATTAGATGTAGAATGGAGTAAAGTACATGTTGTTCAGGCAAGTTTAGATACTAAACATTTTAAAAGACAGGTTGCAGGAGGTAGTCAATCTATAAGAAAGGGTTGGGATGTGTTAAGAAATGTAGGAGCTACCACAAAACAAATGTTAATAAATGCTGCAGCAAACAAATGGAATGTAGCGGCAAATTCATGTAAGGCTTCTAAAGGAATAATAACAAATGCTAACGGCGATAAAATAGGTTATGGAGAGTTGGTAAAAGAGGCAGCTATATTACCTGTGCCAGAAAATGTAAAATTAAAAGATGCGTCTGAATATACAATTATAGGGAAAGAAATTACCAATGTTGATATTGATAAAATAATTACGGGAAAACCGTTGTTTGGACTTGACTTTAAAACCGATGACATGTTGTATGCAGTGGTTACAAGACCACCCGCTTTTGGTAAGAAAATAAAGAGCTATAATGCAGATAAAACAAAAGCTGTTAAAGGTGTGATAGATGTTGTAAAGTTTGGCGATAAAATTGCTGTTTTAGGAACATCGACTTGGGTTGCTATGAAAGGTACGAAAGAGTTGTCTGTGGTATGGGAATCTAAAAGATTAGAATCTACAGAAAATCATAATAAAGAATTATTAAAGATTTTAGATAGTGAAGATTTAAATGTTCTTAGAGAAGATGGAGATGTAAAGAAAAATTTTGCAAATGCAGATAAGGTTATAGAAAGAACTTACCATTCTCCTTTTGTACCTCATAATTGCATGGAACCTATGAATTTTTATGCAAATGTAACAGCAGATAAAGTTCATTTAGTAGGCTCTATTCAAACTCCAGAAAGAACAGTTATAAAAGTAGCTAAATTATTAGGTAGAAAAATAGAAGATATTCATTGTGAAATGACAAGAATTGGAGGAGGATTTGGACGACGTTTATATGGTGATTTTGCTCTAGAAGCATCAGAGATATCAAGCTTAATAAAAAAACCTGTAAAAGTTATTTTTTCTAGGGAAGATGATATGACGGCAGGTATTTATAAACCTTCTGTGAAATATAAAATAAAAGCATCTATAAAAGACGGTAAAATAACAGCATATTATTTAAAAGAAGCAGCAATTAATAAAGGGATGGCTAAGTTTCTTTCAAATTATTTTCCTGCAGGTTGTATTCCTAATTACAAAGTAGCATCAGGAAAAAATAAAAGTAATATTACAACAGGAGCTTGGAGAGCGCCTTATACAAATTTTTTAGCTTCTGCAGAACAAAGCTTTTTTGATGAATTAGCAGTGTCTTTAAATACAGATCCGATAGAGTTACGTTTAGATTTACTTCAAAATGTAAAAAACACCAAGGATAAAACAATTCAGTATTCGGGACAAAGAATGGAGGATGCTATTAAGCTTGTAAGAGAAAAAGCAAATTGGGGTAAAACAAAAGAAGGTGTTTATCAAGGATTTGCTGCTTACTATAGTCATAATACGCATGTTGCAGAAATAGCAGATATTGTACTAGAAAAAGGATACCCAGTAATAAAAAGAGTAACAGTAGCTGTAGATTGCGGTATTGTTGTAAACCCTACTGGAGCTAGAAACCAAGTAGAAGGTGGAGTCTTAGATGGAATAGGGCATGCTATGTATGCTGATTTTGATATAGAAGAAGGAAAACCAAAGCACAAAAATTTTGATACGTATCGATTAATAAGAATGCAAGAAACACCTAAAGTAGATGTGTTTTTTGTAAAAAATAATTTGTCGCCTACAGGGTTGGGTGAACCTGGTTTACCACCAGCAGCAGGAGCAGTATCTAACGCAATTCATGCCGCTTTAGGTAAAAGAATGTACCGTCAGCCATTTATAAAAGAATTAAAAAAGAATACTGTTTTAAGTTAATGTTAAAGAAAATCTTAAAAAACAGAGAATCCTTAAAAGGATTAATAGCTTTAACCTTGTTTTAACAAAAAAAATTCGTTAAAATTGTAGCTTTGTTTATCGTTAAAAATAACACCTAATACAATATTATAATGGATGTAGATGTAAGAGCTATTAATGAAAAAATAGAGAGAGAAAGTGCCTTTATAGATATTCTTACTTTAGAAATGAATAAAGTAATTGTTGGGCAAAAACAGATGATAGAAAGCCTGTTAATAGGGCTTTTAGGAAATGGTCATATTTTATTAGAAGGGGTGCCTGGTTTGGCAAAAACCTTAGCAATTAATACATTGTCTAAAGCAGTGCAGGGTAGTTTTAGTAGAGTACAATTTACTCCAGATTTACTACCAGCAGACGTTGTTGGAACCATGATTTATAACATGAAAGACAATGATTTTTCTATAAAAAAAGGACCTATTTTTGCCAACTTTGTATTGGCAGATGAAATTAACAGAGCACCAGCTAAAGTGCAATCTGCTTTATTAGAAGCAATGCAAGAGCGCCAAATAACTATTGGAGATACTACTTTTAAACTAGATGAGCCTTTTTTAGTAATGGCAACACAAAATCCGGTAGAACAAGAAGGTACCTATCCATTACCAGAAGCACAGGTAGATAGGTTTATGTTAAAAGTTGTTATTGATTATCCTCGTTTACAAGATGAGCAGGTAATTATGAGACAAAACCTATCGGGTGGTTTTGCAACAGTAAACCCTGTAATTTCTGTAGATCAAATAATAAAAGCAAGAGAAGTTGCTGCCGAAGTTTATATGGATGAGAAGATTGAAAAATATATCTTAGACATTATATTTGCAACTCGTTATCCAGAAAAATATAACTTACCACAATTAAAAGATTTAATAAACTTTGGAGCATCTCCTCGTGGAAGTATTAATTTAGCAAAAGCTGCTAAATGTTACGCGTTTATTAAAAGAAGAGGGTATGTAATACCAGAAGATGTAAGAGCTGTTGTTACAGATGTTTTACGTCATAGAATAGGAGTTACTTACGAAGCAGAAGCAGAAAATGTAACTTCTGTAGATATTATTAACTCTATTATAAATGAAGTAGAGGTACCATAAATCAATCATCAAAAAACACAATTATCAGGTTATAAATAACTGATTATTGATAACTGTTAAACGACAATTGAAACATGGATACAAAAGAAATACTAAAAAAAGTTCGTAAAATAGAGATTAAGACAAGGCGTTTGTCTGATCATATTTTTGGAGGAGAATATCAATCGTCTTTTAAAGGACGAGGAATGACATTTTCTGAAGTGCGTCAATATCAGTTTGGAGATGACGTTAGAGCTATAGATTGGAATGTTACCGCACGTTACAACGAACCCTACATAAAGGTTTTTGAAGAAGAACGAGAATTAACAATGATGTTAATGGCTGATGTTTCTGGTTCTGAATTATTTGGTACATCAACACAATTTAAAAAAGATACCGTTACAGAAATTGCCGCAACATTGGCTTTTTCGGCTACCCAAAATAATGATAAAGTCGGTTTAATTTTATTTTCTGATGATATTGAGCTTTTTATTCCTCCTAAAAAAGGAAAAAGTCATGTACTACGAATTATTAGAGAGTTAATAGAGTTTCAACCAAAAAGCAAACAGACAAATATTAGTGAAGCTTTAAAGTTTTTATCAAACATTATGAAAAAGAAAGCCATCGTTTTTATGCTTTCTGATTTTATGGATGATGATTATGAACGCACATTAAAACTCCTAGGTAATAAACATGATGTTACCGGAATTAGAGTATATGATAAACACGATGAAGAAATTCCGAATTTAGGAATGGTACCAATGACCGATGCCGAAACAGGCGAAACACATTTGGTAAACACCAGTGCTTCTTCCGTAAGAAAACAATACAAAACAAATGCTTTGCGATTGGCTGATTATTTTGAAACCACCTTTAAGAAAAGCGGTGCAGGAACCATCAATACCCGTGTTGATGAAAGCTATGTAAAAAAATTATTAGGCTATTTTAAACGAAAGTAATAACGATATATTTTAATTGACTGAATAACAAATGAAAGCTAAATTATTCTATCTATTCTTACTAATTTATAGCGTTGGATTTTCGCAATCTGACAAAATAAAAATTGAAGTTGACACCACTAATATTCGTATTGGTGAGCAATTTCAATATAAAATTTCGGTAAATGAAACTGAAAATGTTATTCTGCCAAAACTAGAAAACTTAGAGGGTTTAGAAGTTGTAGACACTTTAAAAGTTGACACCCTTAAAAATAAATTAATCCAAAAATATATTTTAACTGGTTTTGATAGCGGTGCGTTTTACATTCCGCAACAACAAGTTTTTATCAAAAATCAAGCTTATTTAACCGATAGTTTGCTAATTAACGTAGCCACCGTTGCCATTGATACTTCAAAAATAAAAAAATTCCCTATTAAAGGCATCAAAGGAGAACCATATCAATTTGACGATTTTAAAAATTACTTTTGGTGGGCATTGGCAATACTTATCATAATTGGTTTACTATTATATTTCTTTATTTTCAAAAAGAAAAAAGAAACGATCGAAAATGTTGTTGTTCAGTTATTACCACCTTATGAAGAAGCTATTGAAAAACTACAAGAATTAGATAAAAAATTATTGTGGCAAAACAATAAAATTAAAAAATATTACAGTGAGTTAACTGAAATTGTTAGAGGTTATATTGAACGAGAATTAAACATTCCAGCTTTAGAGGTTACTACTGATGAGTTAATTGATATTTTAAATGATTTTAATGAAGTAAAATCGATTGAAACTGATAAAGAAACCATTTATAAATTACGAAAATTATTACAAGAGTCTGACTTAGTAAAGTTTGCAAAATCAAAACCAATGGCACACCAAATTGAAGCTGACCGTAAAGATGCAAAACTTGTAATAGATAATTTAAAACCTAAAAAAGAAGCGATAGAAAATGAAGTGGAATAATTTTGAGTTTCATAGTCCGGAGTTTTTATGGTTACTAATACTAATTCCGTTATTAGCATTCTGGAATTTCTATTCTCGAAAAAAAGACAGCGCACATTTAACCATTTCAAGTATTAAAGGCTTTAAAGTACAAGGCAATATTTTATCTAAATTAAAACCACTGCTATACTTTTTACGCTTGGCTGCGTTAACCTGTTTAATTATAGCCTTGGCAAGACCAAGAAATGTAGCAGTTAGTAAAAAAACAAAATCTAACCGAGGTATTGATATTGTAATGGCAATTGATGTATCAGCAAGTATGCTTGCAAAAGATTTAAAGCCAAACAGACTAGAAGCCTTAAAAAGAGTTGCAGTCGATTTTGTAAATCGTCGACCAAACGATCGAATTGGAATTGTAGTTTATGCTGGTGAAAGTTTTACACAAACACCTATTACTAGCGATAAATCGATTGTAAAAAGAACCATTTCAGAAATTAAATGGGGCCAGTTAGAAGGCGGTACTGCTATTGGTATGGGATTAGGATCGGCAGTAAACAGACTAAAAGAAAGTAAGGCCAAAAGTAAAGTTATTATTTTACTAACCGATGGTGTAAATAATGCAGGGTTTGTAGATCCAAAAACAGCGACCGATTTAGCCAAAGGAAACGACATAAAGGTATATACTATTGGAATAGGAACCAACGGAATGGCTCCTTTTCCTTGGGCAAAAGACCCACGTACTGGTAAAATATCTTTTAGAAATCAGCAAGTAGAAATTGATGAAGAATTGTTAAAATTTATCGCCAATGAAACAGCCGGGAAATATTTTAGAGCTACTGATAACTCTAAATTAAAAGCTATTTATGATGAAATTGACAAGCTTGAAAAAACAAAAATAGAGGAATTTAAATACTATAATTATACCGAAAAATATAGACTATTAGTCTTTTTAGCAGGTATCTTTTTATTATTAGAATTCACATTAAAAAACACCTTATTTAAAAGTTTTATATAAAAAATGTACAGAATAGAAGAACCAACATATTTTATATTATTTGCAATTATCCCTGTATTAGTTGTTATATTTTTACTGACTTTATGGTGGAAAAAACGCACTCAGAAAAAATTTGCAAACGCAGCATTATTAGCAAAAATTGCGCCGAATGCATCTACTTTTAAAGCAGTTTTAAAATTGATTTTCTTTTTAATCGGAATATCATTTTTAATCATTTCATTGGTAAACCCTAAAATGGGAACCAAACTAAAAACAGTAAAGCGCGAAGGTGTTGATGTAGTTTTTGCGTTGGATGTTTCTAAAAGTATGTTAGCCGAAGATATTGCACCAAATCGATTGGAAAAATCAAAACAAATCATTTCTAAAATAATCGATAAACTTGGTAGTGATAGAGTCGGAATTATAATTTACGCAGGTAACGCATATCCGTTATTGCCAATTACCACCGATCATGCAGCGGCTAAAATGTTTTTGCAAAATGCTAATCCAGATATGGTTTCGAGCCAAGGAACCGCTATTAATGAAGCTTTAAATTTAGCCAAAACCTACTATAATAATGATGAACAAACCAATCGTTTTTTAATTATTATTTCTGATGGTGAAGATCATCAAGAAGAAACCAAACAAATTGCGCAAAACATAGCTAACGAAGGTGTAAAAGTGTATACCGTTGGTGTAGGTTCAGAAAAAGGAGGGCCAATTCCGATTAAATTAAATGGCGCGCTTATTGGTTATAAAAAAGATAGAAAAGGTGAAACTGTAATTACCAAAAGAATGTCTCCTGTTTTACAAGATATTGCAGAAGCATCAAATGGTAAATATATGGATGGTAACAAGACAGAAAATCCGGTAGAAACGATTCAAAATATTATTGCAAATGCACAAAAAAGCGAATTTGAAACCAAGCAATTCTCTGATTATAAAGATCAATTTCAATGGTTTTTAGGTATTGGATTATTATTTCTAATTATCGATTTATTTTTCTTTGAAAAGAAAACAAAATGGGTTAAAAAAGCCGATTTATTTAACGAAAAAGATTCGTAGATTTTATTTTATAAAGAATGAAACAATTACAAAATATACTGTGCTTATTTTTAATGCTAATTACCATAACGGTATCAGCACAGTTAGACACGTTAAAATTACAGCGTGAAGCAAGAAGTTTATTACGTGAAGGAAATAAATTATATAACAAACAAAAATTTGGCGAGGCCGCAATTGCTTACCGAAAAGCATTAGGAAAAGACAGCCAATATGAAAAGGCAAGTTATAATTTTGGGAATACGTTATATCAAGAAAAAAAATATAAAGAAGCCGTTGCGCAGTTTGAAGTAACAGCAAAAACAGCAAAAAACAAAATTGAAAAAGCAGAAGCATACCATAATATTGGTAATGCAATGATGGAGCAAAAACAATATCAACCTGCTGTTGATGCCTTTAAAAACGCCTTACGAAACAATCCTAACGACGATGAAACTCGTTATAATTTAGCTGCAGCTCAAAAAGATTTAAAAAAGCAGCAAGAAAAAGACAAAAAGGATAAAAACAAGGACAAGAATAAAGATAAAAAAGATAAGAATAAGAAAGATCAGAAGGACAAAAAGGATCAAAAAAACGATAAAAACAAAGACAAAAAAGGCGACGACAAAGATAAAAAGGACGATAAGAAAGATCAGGAGAAAAAAGATCAAAACAAACCTAATAAAAAGGATGAGAAAGACAAAAAACCTCAACCTAAACAAGCTAAAATGTCTCCTGAACAAATGAAGCAGTTGTTAGAAAGTTTAAACAACGAAGAGAAGAAGACACAAAAGAAAATGAATGTTAAAAAATCGAAAGGAAGAAAAGTAAAACAAGAAAAAGATTGGTAATTTTTCAATTATTAAAATCTTAATTATTTTTACATTTTTCGAAAACTAATATGAAATTTAAAACATACATCTCATTATTAATCTGTTTTATATCACTAACAATTAATGCGCAAGAATCTGCATTAAAAACAAGCGTTAGTAAAAACAAGCTAGGCGTTAACCAGCGTTTACGTGTTGAGTTTTCTATTAACAAACAAGGTGCTGATAATTTTACACCTCCAAACTTTAAAAACTTTAAAGTTGTTGGTGGGCCAAGCCAATCGGTAAGTCAATCTTGGATTAACGGTAAGGCTACTTTTAGTCAATCCTATACTTACATTATTCAACCTAAACGAAAAGGTGAATTTACAATTCCTTCAGCAAGTATTGATATTGATGGAGAAACAATAAAATCGAATCCTGTAAAAATTATTGTTTTAAATGCTGTTGAAATTCCTAAAGACCCAAATGACCCTAATTATATTGCACAACAAAATATTCATTTAGTTGCAGAGCTTTCTAAATCTAAACCTTATGTAGGCGAAGGTATTTATGTTGAATATCGATTATATTTTAGTGAAAACGTAGGTATTTATGATAATGCTATCACAGAAGCACCACAGTATAATGGCTTTTGGAATCAAGAAATTAAAAGAAATGGAACTCCTGTAAAAACAGGTATGTATAATGGAGAACGCTACCGTTATGCTGTTTTACACAAAGCACTTTTAATACCTACAAAGGATGGACGTTTGACGATAGATCCGATGAAAATGGATATTATTGTAGCTGTGCCTACTGGACGTGCTGATTTTTTTGGAAACGTAATTACAAAACAAGTTAGAAGAGAATTTTCTTCAGCTAAAAGAGTAGTTACTGCAAAAGCGCTACCACTTGAAAACAAACCTGTTAATTTTACCGGTGCCGTAGGGCAATTTTCTTTTGATGTTGCATTAAGTAAAAACACCTTAAAAGCTAATGAATCATCAACAATAAGTATAACTGTAAAAGGTAACGGAAATTTAAAACTATTTGAACTCCCTACTATTGAAACACCAAAAGAACTAGAAGTTTATCAACCTGAAAGAAAAGAAAAAGTAAGTGTTACCGCTAACGGATTAAGAGGATCTGTTACTGATAATTATACTGTAGTACCCGAGTTTAAAGGAAAATATAAAATACCTAAAACTAGCTTTTCGTATTTTAATCCAAAAGAAAAAGTATACCAAACCATTACAACCGATGATTTATATGTTGATGTTTTAGAAGGTAAAGAGTTACCAATTACTACGCAACAAAATTCAAATGTAAAACAAGCTGTAAAAATTACGGGAGATGATTTTAGATACATACAAACCTCAACTTCTTTAAATCATGTAAACACTTCAAACTTCTTTAAATCTACCTTTTTTTACTTGCTATTATTTTTGCCAATAATTACAATTCCTGTTGTAATTTTCATCAACAAGAAAAAAGAAGAACGTGATGGTGATATCGCTGGTAATAAGCAAAGGAAAGCTGATAGACTTGCCAAAAAATATTTATCAGAAGCACAGAAAGAATTAGGAAATAAAGAAGCTTTTTATGAAGCTTTAGAAAGAGCATTACATAATTATTTAAAAGCAAAATTAGGCGTAGAAACAGCAGAGATAAGTAGTGAAAAAATCACGGAATTATTGCAAAAAAAACAGGCTGACAATACAAGTATTACAAATTTTATTACTGTTTTAAACGATTGTGATTTTGCCAGGTATACGCCTATTACCGATGTACAAATGAAAGAAGAGTACGAAAAAGCTAAACAAGTTATAACTCAATTAGATAAACAATTATAATGAAACAAGTTATTGCACTATTATTGTTTTTTATATCAAGCATCATTGTAGCACAAGCTACTGATGAATTATTTGTTAATGCAAATTCATTATACAAAGATGGCAAATATGTTGATGCCGTTAAGTTGTATGAAGAAATTATAACCACAAAAAATGTTTCTTCTGAATTATATTACAACTTAGCAAATACCTATTATAAGTTAAACAAAGTCGCTCCGGCTATTTATAATTATGAAAAAGCACTCCAATTAGACCCTTTAAATGAAGATGCTCAAAACAACCTAATCATTGCAAAACGCTTAACTTTAGATAGAATAGAAGAACTACCTAAAACTGTTTTACAAAAAATAAATGAAAATTTTTTACAAAAACTAACCTATAACACATGGGCTGCTATTGTTGTATTACTTTCTTTTTTAGCTTCTTTTTTATTTTTAGCTTACTATTTTTCATACACCCCAAGTAAAAAAAGATTGTTTTTTACTACGAGTATTTCATCTTTTTTATTCGTAATAATTAGCCTTATAATCACTTATTCACAATACAATCAATCAATAAAAAACATTGAAGCTATTATTTTTTCTGAAGAAATAGAAGTTAAAAATGCACCTACAAATGATGCTAATGAAATTTTTACATTGCATGAAGGCACAAAAGTTAATATACTAGACACTGTTGATGATTGGAATAAAATAAAGCTAATAGATGGAAAAACAGGGTGGATATTATCTACTAGCTTAAAGCAACTCGATAATTTTTAATCTTATTTTAACAAAAAAAACGAAAACCTTTCCTATTTTTGCAAGCTATTATAAAAATAATTCATTGAAAGTAAAAATCGCACTCTTTTTCTCTATTTTATTTATGAGCATGATTGTTGCGCCTACAATTATTACTTTAATTGATCAAAATCAAGATATTTCAATCTTTTTAAACTTAACTGAAGAAGAAGAGGAAACTCATGCAAAAAAAGAACTAAAAGTTTACACAAACACTAATACAAGTGTTTTTTTAAAAAAAGTTCAAAAGAAAAAAAACATAGTTTTCCTTTCAAAAAACTACACTTCTCAGTACTTAAAAATTGCCACTCCACCACCTGATTTTTTTATTTAAAATTAAAAAAAAGTATAAAAAAATTATTCATTTTCAATTTAAAAAACTCTAAATTTTCATTTAGAGTAAAAAATATATTATTACATGTTTAAACACATTAAAAACGATTTTCCCGCAAGTATTGTGGTATTTTTTGTTGCATTACCTTTATGTTTAGGTATTGCTTTAGCAAGTGGAGCACCACTTTTTTCAGGTGTAATTGCAGGAATTATAGGAGGAACAGTTGTTGGAGCCTTAAGTGGTTCTAAAATAGGAGTTAGTGGTCCTGCTGCTGGTTTAGCAGCAATAGTTTTAACCGCAATAGGAACTTTAGGAGGGTATGAAAATTTCTTAGTTGCTGTTGTTTTAGGAGGTATTATTCAACTTGTTTTTGGTCTTCTAAAAGCTGGTATTATTGGTTATTATTTTCCATCATCAGTAATTAAAGGAATGTTAACCGGTATCGGTATTATTATTATATTAAAACAAATACCTCACTTTTTCGGGTATGATGCAGAGCCTGAAGGCGCGGATAGTTTTATTGAAGCATCAGGAGAAAATACTTTTTCTGCCATCTTAAATATTTTTGACAATATCACTATTGGATCAATGATTATTGGTTTCGTTGGTTTGGCTATTTTATTATTATGGGATAAAGTTTTGAGTAAAAAAGGGAAAATTTTTCAATTAATTCAAGGACCTTTAGTTACTGTAGTAGTTGGTATTATTTATTTTGTAACAACACAAGGAAGTGAAACACTTTCAATACAAGCTAGTCATCTTGTAAGCGTACCAATTCCTGAAAATTTAACTTCATTCTTAGATCAGTTTACTTTTCCTAATTTCAATGCTATTACAAATCCAGATGTATGGGTAACTGCTTTTACAATTGCTTTAGTAGCTAGTTTAGAAACATTACTATGTGTTGAGGCAACCGATAAGTTAGACCCTCACAAAAATGTAACTCCTACAAATAGAGAATTATTAGCACAAGGAACAGGAAATATTTTATCTGGTTTAGTTGGTGGTTTACCAGTAACACAGGTAATTGTTAGAAGTTCAGCCAATATACAATCAGGCGGAAGAACTAAAATGTCGGCAATTATTCATGGTTTACTTTTATTAATATCAGTAATTTTAATTCCTAATTTATTAAATAAAATACCTTTATCTGTATTAGCTGCTATTTTACTTGTTGTTGGTTATAAGTTAGCAAAACCTGCTTTATTTAAGCAAATGTATACCTTAGGGTGGAAACAGTTTGTTCCTTTCATTATTACAGTGCTTGGTATTGTATTTACCGATTTATTGACTGGTATTTCATTAGGTTTAGCTGTAGGAGTAGTAGTTATTTTGATAAAAAGTTACCAAAACTCACACTTTTTACACATTGAAGATAAAAGTAATGGGCTTCATAAAATAAAAATGACCTTAGCTGAAGAGGTAACCTTTTTTAACAAAGGAGCTATCTTAAAAGAACTTGATAGTTTACCTAAAGACACTCAACTAGAATTAGATGTTACTAAAACAAGGTATCTAGATAATGATATTATTGAAATACTAGAAGACTTTGCATACAAAGCAAAGGAAAGAAATATTAACATTAAACTTATTTCAGAAAGAGGTATAACTGAAAATCCACCTAGCTTTATTAAATTTTTTAAATTAAGGCCTAAAGCAGCATAGATTATAGCATTATGAAAAATCAAAAAATATTAGTGCTTTCAGATTTAAAAGACACCACTAACAGCACCCTTAAAAGTGCTGTTAGTATTGCTAGTATTATTAAGGCTGATATTGATTTTTTTCATGTAAAAAAACCAATAAATGTTGTTAATAATGAAAGCCAATTATCTGCAATTAGAGACCTAAACAAAGATTTTAGTGCTACTAACAAGAAAATAAAAAACATAATAGCTCCAATATCAGAAAAATACAGGCAAGCTATAAGTTATAACTTTTCTTTTGGTAATGTTAAAAATGAAATAGACCAATATATTAAACAGAAAACACCTGATATTATTATTTTAGGTAAGCAAAAAACAAACACTGTTAATATTATAGGGAATAGTATTACTGATTATGTTTTAAAGAAGTTTAACGGAATTGTTTTTATTATTCAACATAAAATCGAATTAGAACCTAATAAATTAATACCCTTAGGTTTGTTAAATCATAATAAAAACTCTTTGACAACAAGTGTTACTAAAAAATTATTAGCACATGTTTCTAGTCCGATTATTTCTTTCAATGTTTCAAAAAACAAAGAAAGTATATCTGAATTAAACAAAGAGGTTATAAATTATGATTTTGACCAAAACAGTAATACCATTAAAAATTTATCTAGTTATTTACTAAAAAACAAAACACGACTTTTACATATAAATAGAGATCAAAAAAACTTAAGTAAATCAGATATTAAAACAGCAATTAACAAATTAAACGTTTCGTTATTAATAACTTAAAACGAAACAAAATCCATGAAATGGTTTTAATCATTAAGAGGTGAAAAATAATATATATTAAAACACCGTTTGCAAAAGCAACTTAAATTCTAATTACTCATTTTATTTTTTAATAATTAATTATATTAGTAACTACTTAAAGTAACAAATATTTATGAAAAAATTATTTTCAAATTTTAAAGGAGATTTATTTGGTGGTATTACTGCCGGAATTGTAGCGCTTCCCTTGGCTTTGGCTTTTGGAGTGTCTTCAGGGTTAGGACCAAGTGCTGGTTTGTATGGTGCAATTTTTATTGCTTTCTTCGCTGCTCTTTTTGGAGGCACAGATACACAAATATCTGGACCAACGGCTCCAATGACAGCCGTAAGTATGGTGGTGGTTGCAGGGATACTTGCTACCAACGATGGTGATATTAATAAAGCTTTACCAGCAATTTTAACCGTATTTTTACTAGCTGGATTATTTCAAATTTTACTAGGTATTTTAGGCTTAGGAAAGTACATTCGATACATTCCTTATCCCGTAGTATCAGGGTTTATGACTGCTATTGGTTTAATAATTCTTATAACTCAAATCTTACCATCGGTAGGTTATTATGCTAAAGAAGATGCTGAGTTTGTACAACAGTTTAAACCGCAAGCGGAAGAATTAATTTTAGAAAACATCTTAAAAGAAGAAGCCGGTGAAGGTATTTTAGTTTTAGAAGATTTTAGAGAAACCATTAAAAGATCTGAAGCAACTACCCAAGCTGATATTTTAAAAGAAAGCAAAACCTTAGCTGGTAAGGAAGCTTCAGGCGCTTTAGGTGCCTTAAAAGTTTTACCTAGAGCTTTATCAAATATTAATTGGTTAGAATTATTACTAGCACTTGGAACTATTATAATTATTTACGGCTTTAAACGAATTACAACAGCTGTACCAAGTACCCTTGTTGCTTTAGTTGTAATGACTGGAGTTGCTTTAGGCTTCGGCTTAAACTATCGTCCTATTGAAGAAATCCCTGGAGGATTCCCTATACCAAATATGGGTATTTTCACAAATTTTAGCTTATCTGGTATTACACCATATATTTTTACAGCATTAACTTTATCGTTATTAGGTGCCATTGATTCGTTATTAACATCAGTAGTTGCTGATAATATGACCAAAACAAAGCACAAACCTAATAAAGAACTTGTTGGACAAGGAATAGGAAATAGTATCGCTGCTATTTTTGGAGGTATTCCTGGTGCTGGTGCTACTATTCGTACTGTGGTAAATATAAACTCTGGTGGTAAAACCAAATTATCAGGTATGGTTGCTGGAGTTATGTTATTGGTAATTTTATTAGGCTTAGGCCCTATTGCTTCTAAAATTCCTGCTGCCGTATTAGCCGGTATTTTAATTACCGTGGGTATTGGAGTAATGGATTACAAAGGCTTAAAAGCAATACCTAACTTACCTCGTGATGCTAAAATTGGACCTTTTAAAGTAAGTTCTGAAGTGATTATTATGATCGTGGTATTATTATTATCAACTTTTTGGAATTTAGTATACGCTGTAGGTATTGGTTTAGTAATTGCCTCGTTAATGTTTATGAAAAAAATCGGTGATTTAACTGCCGAACGTTCTGATGTAAAATCATTAAATGAAGAAGCTTGGGCTGATGAAAAAGACTTTCCGACAGAATTAAAAGAAGAAGTTTTTATCAAACATGTTAAAGGACCTTTATTTTTTGGATCAACAAGTGATTTTCAAGCATTAGCAAAACAAATTCCTGCCACGGCATCAAACGTAATTATTCGAATGGGAAGAATGCAGTATATAGATCAGTCGGGTTTATATGCTTTAGAGGATATGTTAGTTGATTTAGAAAAAAGTGGCGTAACCGTTTTATTGGTAGATGTATTAAAACAACCTCGTTATATGATGGAACGTATTGATATTATTCCTGACCTAATTTCTGAAGAACATATCTTCGACACCTTTGACGATTGCCTTTCATGGGTAAAATTAAATGTATCAAATAAAAATTAAAAAAAATTAAAATTATGCCACATAGAAATAAAGCAATAACAAAAGCCGCTCAAGACAAATTAACACCAATGATTGTGTTACAAGATTTTATTGAGGGAAACTCTCGTTTTATTAGAGATGAAGTTCACACAATAGATCATAAGGCTTTGATTGATCAAACAACAGATAGTCAACACCCTAAAGCAATTGTGCTTTCATGTATAGACTCTAGAGTTCCTGTCGAATTAATTTTCGATCAAACTATTGGTGATGTTTTTGTTGCAAGAGTTGCCGGAAACTTCGAAAATGTAGATATTTTAGGGTCTATGGAATATTCTTGTAAAGTTGCAGGAAGTAAGTTAATCTTTGTATTAGGCCATGAAAGTTGTGGAGCAATTAAAGCAGCTTGTGACCATGTAGAATTAGGAAACATTACTTCAATGCTAGGCAACATTCAGCCAGCAGTTAAAAAATCTGAAACACAAATAAAAGGAAAACATAATTCTTCTAACACAGAGTTTGTAAACCAAACCATTGAAAACAACGTTAAATTAACCATGGATAGAATTAGAGAAAAAAGTCCGATTCTAAAAGAAATGGAAGATAACGGAGAAATTAAAATTGTTGGTGGTGTTTACCATATTAGTTCTGGTAAAGTTGCCATGTTATAAAAAATAACCTTTTATAAAACTAAAAATCCGAAGCTAATAGCTTCGGATTTTTTTATACCTCAAGTCAATGTTAATAGGTATTATCAAATATAAACGTTAAAGAAACGTTAACAAAAATAGGGTTAACCCTATTTGAATCAGGGATAACCCTAATAAACAATTAGGGGTATTGGGTATTGTGAGTTATAAGTTTGATTTATAAGTTTGTAACAGTAGTAATTATAACAATTAATAGCATTAAAAATTTTTATTTTTAATCAACAATACTAGTTAGTGATTAATCTAAAAGTTAAAATGCTAAAAATTTAGGTTATTACTTGGTTTCAAACTAACCTCTCTAGACCATAATGGAGTATTAATTTTTTAAATATTATGAAAAAAGTAATTTTTATTTTAGCTTTTATGCTAATAGGAACGTATGCAAATGCTTCCACAGAAAACCCAATTATTGATAATACAAAAACTGAATTTGTTAAAAGTTATGTTTTTAATGGTTTAAGCGCAATTACAAAAACGGTTATTGAAGCAGATATTTGTACTATAACAGTTACTTATACAACATCTGATGGAGTAAGACATAGCGCTACCGCATCAAACAATAGAGGTGATTGTGGTAAAGCTCAACATCTTGCAGATGCAGTAGCACTGAAAATGGCAGAAGATTGGATTAAATAATTAATAAAATAAACAGTTCCACAATGTGGGACTGTTCTTCTGAAACACTTAAACAATATTTTTTGATATAAAAAGAATGAAAAAAATAATTCTACACCTATTTTTATTTTTAATAACAGCAACTGTTATGGGGCAAAACTCATTAGAAGTACAATATGATGTTATTACAAATATTAGTCAATTATATAAAACTACTGGAGTTTTAAAAATAAGTAATAATAAATCGCATTATATAGTATTAAAATCAAAAAATGGATTAAAAACAAAGACTGAAAAATGGATAAATGGAAACCTGAATATTACTCTTCCTGAATCTGATAAAAGACCACAAGTATTTACTGATATTAATAAGAATTTATTATTATCTGGACGTAATAAAATGAAGATGCTTAAAGAACAATTACCTAAAATTAATTGGAAAATAACAGATGAGTTTAAAGATATAGGTGAATATAAATGCCAAAAAGCAACTGGCTACTTTAGAGGCAGAACCTATACCACTTGGTTTACACAACAAATACCAATACCTTTTGGACCTTGGAAACTACAAGGATTACCAGGTTTAATAATTGAAGTAAAAGATGCTAAAAAAGAAATATATTTTAGAGTTACTAAAGTGAATTTTAAAGGTACTATAACTATTAACAACTTCCCTGATGAAGAAAAAGCAATACCTCTAAGAGAGTATATTGAGGTTATTGTTCCTAATAGAATGAAAGAATTAACTTCAAAAATGAATGCAAAAAATAGTGACAGAAACACAACTATAACAGCAACATCTACAGATAGAAATTCTACTAAAGAGATTATATACGAATGGGAAGAAAAACAAAAGTAAATACCTTATTTTTTAGTTTATTTTTTTTCTTAATATATACATATAGTTTTTCGCAAACTATAATTTCAGGTACTTTAAAAGACGCTAAGAACAACTTAATAACAGGAAATATAATTTTAAAAGACAGTTTGCTTAAAGAATATATTTCATATACTTACTCTAACAATAAAGGTTATTACAAACTCAAAACAACTAAAACAGGTAACTTTAATTTAATGTTTTCTTCATTAGGTTTTACACCTAAAACAACACAAATAGTAGTTCATAAAAACCAAGCTGAAATTACTGTTAATGTAGTTTTACAAGAAGATGCTATTAATTTAGATGAAGTTGTTATTAAAGCAGAAAAATCGGTTTTTATAGAAAAAGATACCATTCGTTTTAGAACAAAAGCATTTACCAACGGCACCGAACAAACCATAGAAGATTTACTTAAAAAGATACCAGGTTTAAATATTGATAGTGAAGGAAGAATAAAAGTTGGTAACCAAGAAATAGAAAAATTAATGGTTGATGGCGATGATTTTTTTGAAAAAGGCTATAAAATACTATCTAAAAACATGCCTGCACACCCAATTGAAGAGGTAGAAGTGTTAAAAAAATACTCAAACAACCATCTTTTAAAAGGTATAGAAAATAGTAATAAAGTAGCTTTAAATTTAAAGCTAAACGAAAAATCGAAACGTATTTGGTTTGGTAACATCAGTTTAGGATATGGCTTGTTTTCTGAAAACCGTTACGAAACAAAAGCTAACTTAATGAATTTCGGAAAAAAGAATAAATACTTTTTTTTAACCAGCCTTAACAATACTGGTATAGATGTTACGGGTAATATAAATCAATTAATAAACCCTACTAGTTATAACGAACCAGGAAGCATTGGTGATAATCAATCTACCAGAAATTTATTAAACTTAGCTATCTATAATTCATTTTTTGATAAGGAAAGAACCAATTTTAACAATACCGAATTAACTTCTTTAAATGCCATTTTTAATCCATCAAAAAAAATAAAAATAAAAGCCTTAAGTTTTTTAAATTGGGATGAAAATAGTGATGCCAAAACAAGTATTGATAATATAAACACTGGCAATACCAATTTTACAAATACTGAAAACTCTGAATTAAATAATGATAAAAAGATTGCTTTTGGTAAAGTTGATATAATTTATAACATCGACAAAAATAAAATGCTGGCAGCAACTACCAAATATAAATATGGCAACTTTAACGACTCTTCTAATTTAACTTTTAATGGTAATAGTACTACCGAAAATTTAAAACATCAAAATAATATTTTCGATCAAAAGATAATTTTTACAAATCGCCTCAATAAAAAGAAAGTCTATGTAACAACAGGGCGTTTTATCAATGAAAAATCGCCTCAAAACTATCAAACAAATCAATTTTTATTTCAAGATTTATTTCCAAACTCTGCCAATGCGAATAATATACAACAATTAAGCGATAGCGAAATGACATTTGCAGGTTTTAATACGCATTTACTGACAAAAAAAGAAAATGGTGATTTATTAGAGTTGCAATTAGGTAATGAATATAGAGCCGATAAATTAAACACACAACTTACTTTATTAGAAAATAATACAATTGTAAATATTCCTGTTGCTTATAAAAATACAACTGAATACAAGGTTAATGATACGTATTTAAAAACTAAATATCATTTAAAAATAAAAGATTTGCGTCTTATTGGTAAGTTAAACTTTCATAACCTTACTAACAATTTAAATGACAATACTCTTAATAAAAGTGAAAACTACTTTTATATAAATCCAAGTATTGGTATGGATTGGAAAATAAATGATAGCAATAAAATAACCTCATCTGTTTCATACAACACTACAAACGCTAAAATAGTAGATATTTATAACAATTTTGCTTTAACAAGTTTTCGCTCATTTTCTAAAGGTATTGGTAATTTTAATCAATTAAATTCATCGACGGCAAATTTGAACTATTCTCTAGGTAATTATAAAGATCGGTTTTTTGCTTATTTTAGTTTAATGTATACTAAAAATTACGATTTCTTTTCGAGCAATAGTTTAATACAACAAAACTATAATCAAGCTGAAAAAATTATAATTAAAGATAGAGAATATGTAAGCATAAACTCTAAAATAGATTATTATTTTAAATCGATATCTTCTAACCTTAAATTAGATGTAGGCTATACTAAAAGTGAGTTTAAAAATAGTGTAAATAATACTGGTTTAAGAAAAGTAACTTCTAACAATTATAATTATGGTGTAAACCTACGATCTGGATTTAGAGGTTTTTTTAATTATCACTTTGGTACAAAATGGAATACTTCTGCAATACAACAATCAAGTTTTAAAAATTCATTTACAAACAATAAAAGTTTCTTAGATTTATCTTTTGTTTTTAACAAGAAGTTTAATGCTGATATACAATCTGAACGTTATTATTTCGGAAATTTAGAAAAAGATGCTACTTATAATTTTGTAGATGTTAGCGTTACCTACAACCTTATAGATAATAAATTAACACTTTACCTAATGGGCAAAAACTTACTAAACACGAAAAAATTTAAAAGTTTTTCAATTAGTGATATCGGAACATCAACTACAGAATACAGGCTTTTACCAAGGTTTGCATTGCTAAAATTAAAATATAGATTTTAAACAAAAAATCCGAAGTTAATAACTTCGGATTTTTTTATACCTCTTTTTTTAAATTCTCTTCAACCTCAGGAATTGTTACTTCACCATCATCTTTAATTATTGATGGAAAAATTGTTGGCGCTATCTTTTTAACCGGAGCATATAAAATAGATTCCTCTAAATTTTCTGGCTTTACAAACGGAATCGTATCATTCATTTTTCCAAAGAAAATAAAAACAACACTTAAAATCAATCCGATTTTTAAAGCGCCAAAAACACCTCCTAATATTTTATTTAAAGCACCTAATGAGGCAAAATCAGCTATTTTTGTCAATGCTTTACCTAGTAAAGAAATTGTAATTATTATTACAACAAATGTTCCCGCAAATGCCGCTAATGAAATATACTTTTCATCCCAAGTAACACTATCCTTTAACCAATCGGCAATAAAATACGAAAAATGTATTGCACCATAAACTCCAGCTACCAAAGCCACTAAAGAAGCAACCTCAACGAACAAACCTTTCATCAATCCACGTATAAAGCCAAAAAGAAGTAAAGCTGCTATAATAATATCAAATGTATTCATAAATGTAAAATAATGGCATTTTAATTAAAATATACGCACTAAAAAATTATGTGTGCAGATTCTGCATCAAATATACACAACTCATTTGTATCTTTGCTAACTCAAAAAACACAGATGGAGAAAGAAGTTAACTTAAAGGAAAAATGGGATTTTCTGGTAAAAAATTTATCAGATCAATTTGCCGATGGTGATGAGTTAAATGTTGATGCCGTTATTTATTTAATTGGCGTGCAAGAGTTAGGACAAGGGCAACGTAAATTTAAAAAGGACGAAAAAGTAAATCTTATGCATATTGCTATTTGTAAACTTTTAGAACCTTACGGATATTACGAATTTGATTTTTTTGATAATGATGGTTGGCCTCATTATAAAACCTTAACAGAATTACCAAACTTAAAACCTGGTGAACAATCTGTTTTAATAAAAGAAGCAATTATCAATTACTTTGAATTAATTAATTTTTTTAAATAGTTTTTATAAGCTATTCATTACGAGGAAGAATAACGAAATAATCTTTTTCTGAATTGAAAAGATTGGTTTATTTTCTTAGCAGTATCTTATATTTAAGTAACACTTAATTTTCGAATCATTTTTGATAATATTTTAGGAAAAAAACGTTTCATATATACAGCTAACCTTTCTTTGCTTCCGCCGATATATACTTCTTCTCGTTTCTTTTTAATAGCTTTTAGCATCAGTTTGGCAAACCGATCTGGGTTAATTCCGTTTTTGGTTGCACTGTCCATTTTATTTTGTGGAGAACCATCACCCGTTAAAGCGTTTTTAGAAACATTTGTGGTTACAAAACCCGGGCAAACTAAAGTTACCGAAATATTATCACTATAATGTTCGGCACGCAAACTATCAAAAAAACCATGTAATGCATGTTTCGTGGCTGCATAAGATGACCGTAGTGGAGTACCAATTTTACCCACAATACTAGTAGTTACCACAAAATGCCCTGATTTATTTTTAATAAAATGAGGCAACAACGCCTTGGTCAATGCTACCGTACCTAAATAATTAATATCCATTAAACGTTTATCTACCAAAATATCAGTATTTTTTACTAATGACCGTTGACTAACACCTCCATTATTAACCAAAACATCAATCTTTCCAAAACACAACAATGCAGCTTCAACTTTAGATTTCATGTTTTCATAGTTTTCTAAATCAAGTGGAACAATTTTTACTTTTGAAGGATTTTTACACACATTTCCAACTTCATCTAAAGTATTTTTATTTCTTGATGATAAAATTAAGTTTACATCATACTTTGACAGTTCAATTGCCAATGATTTACCGATACCAGAGGAAGCTCCAGTAATCCAAAACACTTTATTTTTCAAACTCATTTCTTTATTTTATTTATAAAACTTCTCTAAAATAAGCAAGAAAAAATAAAAACGGTACACTTCTTGGATAGAAGTTAACAAATGACTAGTTTTAAAACTTATTAATAACCCTTTAAAATATAATGATGAAAAAATTACTGGCACTATTAATATTCGCCACTTCAATAGTTAACGCTCAATATACCGTTAAAGGAACGATGACCCCTCCTGAAAAAACCGATTGGGTTATTCTGTATAAAATAGAAGGGGCAAAGCAAAAATTTGTTCTAAATTCTACCATAAAATTTGACACCATTCTTGTTGGTGGAGAACAACAAGTATTAGGTAAATTTCAACTTGACTTGCCTAAAGATACTAAACCAGGAGCTTACAGAGCTACCTACAGAAACAAAGGCGCTGGGTTTGTAGATTTTTATTTTAATAAAGAAAATGTAGAGTTTATTTTTAATCCTAAATACCCAGATGAATCTGTTGTATTTACATCGTCAAGAGAAAATAAATTATATAATGAATATTTAGAGGCTTATATAAAAATACAAAATAAAATTGATAAAAGTCAAGGTACTTATATTACAGAAGAAGATAAAGAGGCGAAAAAAACATACAAAAAAGCGATAAAAGAGCTTGAAGATGTGCAAGACATGTATGAAAACAAATCGGAAGGAATGTTGGTAAACCACTTTATCAAAGCTACCCAACGTTACAACCCTTCTAGTCCTATCGACAACATGGAAGATTATATGGAGTCAACCATAGATAACTTTTTTAAATATATCGATTTTGATAGTGATGTATTGTACAATTCATCTTTTTTAATGGACCGTATTAACGATTATGTTTTTTACTTAAACTCTTCAGAAGACAAGCAGGTTCAACAAAAACTTCTTAGAAAAGCTATTGTTACTGTAATGAAAGAAATTCCTAAAGGAAAACTTAAAAAAACTACTTTAGAGTTTTTAATTACTTCTTTGGCAGATAAGCGTAATGGTGAAGCTGTAGATTGGGTATTAGCTGAATATTATGACAAATTACCTTCTGATCAATTTGATGCTGAATTTAAAGAAGAAAAATTACAATTATTAAGTGCTGCTATTGGTAGAACTGCACCAGATTTTTCATGGCAAGAAAATGGAGAAGAATTAAAACTATCTACTTTAAATGATGGTGAAAAATATTTATTAGTTTTTTGGAGTACAGCTTGCCCACACTGTGTTCACGATGTTCCTAAACTATATGAATTTATGCAGGCGCATAAAAATATTTCAGTTATTTCTTTTTCTGTTGAAGATGCTAATGGTATTCCTAATTGGAATGAATTTATTAAAAAATTACCTCTTTGGCATAATGCTATGGGAACCCATCCTGATCATAAATGGGACAATAAAGCTGTTAGGTCATATAATATATATGAAACACCTTCTTTCTTTGTCTTAGACCAAAATAAGAAAATAATTGCAACACCTAATTTATTAGAAGATGTTAAAAAATATTTTGATAAATAATTACTAATTATATTTTTAAAACAAAAAAACCAACAATTAAATTGTTGGTTTTTTTGTTTTAAAAATATAAAAATGCATCTTCTATATGATGAATATTAAAACCTTCTTTACTTTTTAATACCGCAATTATATCAAACCGAATCTCGATATCTAAATCTTTTTCAATTACATAATTGTCAATTGCTAAAACTAATAACTTTATTTTCTTTGGATTCACAAAATCTTGCGGGTTTCCAAAATAGTTAGAAGATCGCGTTTTAACCTCTATCACTACTAAAACAGCTTCTTTTCGCGCAATAATATCAACCTCAGCTTTTTTGTATCGGTAATTCTTCTCTACTATTAAATATCCTTTTTTTTCTAAATATTCAATAGCTAATTCCTCACCTTTCTTACCAAGATCGTTATGTTGTGCCACTATTAAAAGTTTACTGTTGTTGTTGTTTCTTTAATATTTAATTCAATATTTCTTCCCATAATTAAAGCTCTATTATCGGGCTCATGACCCGCAGGAAAATTAAATAAAACTGGAATATCACTTGGTAAAACATCTAAAATTAGTTGCTCTATCGAGCTTCCCCAAGGCGTTGTGTTTTTTTTAACCTTAGTCATATCACCAACAATTACTGCTTTTACTTTGTTAAAATATCCTGCGCGCTTTAAACTTTGTAGCATACGATCTATCGAATATTTATATTCGCCTATTTCTTCAATAAATAAAATTTTACCTTTAGTAGAAATTTGACTATCAGAACCTAACATTGATGCTAAAATAGCAATATTTCCTCCTACTAATTCTCCGGAAACCATTCCTTTTCTACTCCTTTTAGAAGATGAAATTTCATAACGCAAAGTTTCTCCAAACAATGCCTTTCGTAAAGTTTCAATCGTTTCAGGAATTTCTTGTGGATTGTCTTGCATACTTGTTCCCATCATTCCATGAATCGTTTCTACTCCTAAATTATGAATATGGTTATGAAACGCGGTAATATCTGAATAACCGATTACCCATTTCGGACTTTCTTTAAACTTCGTAAAATCTAGTTTATCTAAAATTCTAACCGAACCATAACCGCCACGAGCAGCCCAAATTGCTTTTATATTCGGGTTATCTAAAGCTTGTTGAAAATCCTCACAGCGTTCATAATCAGTTCCTGCAAAATGATTATTTTGAGAAAACATGTATTTTCCATAAACTACTTTCAATCCCCAAGTTTCAGCTAACTTCTTTGCTTTATCAATAATGTGTTTCCTCTTTTTTAAAATTCCGGCTGGAGCAACAATAGCAATCGTATCTCCTTTTTGTAAATAAGCGGGCGTTTTTAATTTCATAAGGGCTGTTTGTGAAAAAACTGATGAAAATATCAGTGTGAAAAACAATGAAAATATTACTTTTTTCATAACTAAGTATTACTTTTTACTTTTTAAATCATAGAATCTATCAAATGTACCCATTTTATAACAGTTTAAAAAATTGCTTTTTCGTACTTTTGCGCTTTAATTTTTAGGATAAAAAAATGAGTACACCAAAAAGATATACAATTACAGCAGCATTACCTTATACAAACGGACCAATTCATATTGGGCATTTAGCGGGTGTGTATGTTCCTGGAGATATTTACGCACGTTTTTTACGTCAAAAAGGAAAAGACGTGGCTTACATTTGTGGTTCAGACGAGCACGGTGTTGCCATACCAATGCGTGCAAAAAAAGAAGGTGTTACTCCGCAAGATATTATTGATAAATACCACGGAATTATTAAAAAATCATTTGTTGATTTCGGTATTTCATTTGACAATTATTCACGTACCTCATCTGAAATCCATCATAAAACAGCTTCTGATTTTTTTACAAAATTATATAACGATGGTGAGTTTATTGAAGAGGTTACCGAACAATTATACGATGCCGAAGCAAACCAATATTTAGCCGATCGTTTTGTAATTGGTACTTGCCCAAAATGTGGAAATGAGGAAAGCTACGGAGACCAATGTGAAAAATGTGGTACCAGTCATAATGCTACCGATTTAATCAATCCAAAATCGGCAATTACTGGAAATGTTCCTACTTTAAAAGAAACAAAACACTGGTTTTTACCATTAGATAAACATGAAGCTTTTTTACGTGAATGGATTGTAGAAGGACACAAAGATGATTGGAAACCAAATGTTTTAGGACAATGTAAATCGTGGATAGATGATGGTTTACGACCAAGAGCAGTAACGCGTGATTTAGATTGGGGAATTCCGGTACCTATTGAAGGGGCAGACGGAAAAGTTTTATATGTTTGGTTTGATGCGCCTATCGGATATATTTCTGCAACTAAAGAATGGGCTACTCGCGAAGGTAAAAACTGGGAAGATTATTGGAAAAAAGACGATACAAAATTAGTACACTTTATTGGTAAAGATAATATTGTATTTCACTGTCTTATTTTCCCTAGCATGTTAAAAGCGCATGGCGATTTTATTTTACCAGAAAATGTACCTGCAAACGAGTTTTTAAATTTAGAGGGTAATAAATTATCAACCTCTAAAAACTGGGCAGTTTGGTTACACGAATATTTAGAAGATTTTCCTAATCAGCAAGATGTTTTGCGTTATACCTTAACAGCAAATGCACCAGAGAGTAAAGACAACGATTTTACATGGAAAGATTTTCAAGCAAAAAACAACAACGAATTAGTTGCTATTTTTGGTAACTTTATAAACCGTGTAGTTGTTTTAACTAATAAATATTACGAAGGTAAAGTTCCTGCTGCTAATGAATTATCAGAAGTTGATGAAGATACTTTAGCAGCTTTAAAAGAATTTCCGAATATTATTGCAAAGTCTATCGAACGTTACCGTTTTAGAGAAGCATCGCAAGAATTAATGAACTTAGCCCGTTTAGGAAACAAGTATTTAGCAGATGAAGAACCTTGGAAAATGATTAAGGTTGATGCAGAACGTACCAAAACAATTATGAATGTTGCCTTACAAATAGCTGCTGGATTAGCTATTTTATCTGAACCTTTTTTACCTTTTACATCAACTAAATTAAAATCAATTTTAAATACTGATGCTAATTTATCTTGGGAAAACGTTGCTGAAAAAAATATTTTAATTGCTGATAATCATCAAATAAATAAAGCTGAATTATTATTCGCTAAAATTGAAGACGCTGAAATTCAGGCACAGTTAGATAAATTAGAAGCTACCAAAAAAGCAAACGAAGCTGAAAACAGAGTTTTTGAACCTCAAAAAGAAACCATTCAATTTGATGATTTTACAAAAATAGACATCCGCGTTGGTACTATCATCGAAGCTGAAAAAGTAGCCAAAACAAAAAAGTTATTAAAGCTTACAGTTGATGTTGGTTTAGATAAAAGAACTATTGTTTCTGGAATTGCTGAAAGCTTTAAACCAGAAGCTATTATTGGACAACAAGTAAGTGTTGTTTGTAATTTAGCACCACGTAAATTAAAAGGTATCGAAAGTCAAGGAATGATTTTAATGACAGATACTCCTGATGGTAAATTGGCCTTCGTACAACCATCAACAAAAGTAACCAACGGAGAATTTATTTCTTAAATAAAAAAATAGATTACATAAAAAACCACGTATTAATACGTGGTTTTTTATGTAATCTATTTTTTTAATATATACTCAACACTACAAGGATTTTAATTTAAGTTTAGTTAATCTCTTTATAACCTTCTTAACTTTATAATAAGGTTAAAAAAATACATTTGTAACTTTTTACTAACCTTAATAAAACTTTATTCATAGTAAATGAAAATAATTTTGTCAACAACAAAAATTTACCAAATGAATAAAATCTTACTACTATTTACAATATTGACCACCTCTCTTATTTTCTCTCAAAAAAAAGCAGGAATAAAAGGTAGAGTCTTAGATGAAAACAATATGCCTTTAACAGGCGCAACTATTATTGTTAATTCTGGAAACCATGGAAACTATGCCGATTTTAATGGTTATTACGAAATTTTAAACTTAACAAAAGGTACTTATAACCTTCAGGTTTCATTTATAGGATATCAAACCTTAAATAAAACAATTACAATAACTAATACGATACATTTAGAAAACTTTTTTTTAAAACCAAAAACAAACAATTTAGAAGAAGTTATTATTAAAGGAAGTATTACTCGTGGGCAAGCTAAAGCTTTAAATCAACAAAAAAGTAAAGACAATATCACTAACATTATTGCTGCTGATCAAATTGGAAAATTTCCAGACGCAAATATCGGTGATGCTTTAAAAAGAGTTCCTGGTATTACAATGCAAAATGATCAAGGAGAAGCTCGTGACATAATTATTAGAGGTTTAGCCCCACAATTAAACTCAGTTACATTAAATGGTGATAAAATTCCTTCTGCTGAAGGTGATAATCGTCGTGTACAAATGGATTTAATTCCAACCGAAATGATTCAGTTAATAGAAGTAAACAAAGCTATTACTGCTGATATGGAAGGAGATGCAATTGGTGGTTCGGTAAATCTTGTTACTCGCTCTGCACCTCAAAATTTTAGAGCATACCTAACGGGTGCTTACGGACAAAACCCTATTCGAAACACTCCTAACTATAATTTTTCTGCTTTAGTTGCTAATAGAATTGCTAACAAAAAATTGGGATACGTAATTAATACCACTTATAATTCTAACGAATATGGGTCAGATAATGTTGAGTTTGAATGGGACTCTCCTACTGAAATAAAAGAACATGATATTAGACGTTACGATGTTAAACGTAATCGAATGAGTGTAGCTGCAAATTTAGATTATTCAATAAACCCAAATAACACCTTATATCTTAAATCAATATATACTAAACGAAATGATTATGAAAATAGATATCGTTTGCGGTACAAAAATAAAGGTGATGAATATCAAATATCAAGACAAACTAAAGGAGGGATCAACAATAACGAAAATGATAATACTCGTTTAGAAAAACAAAGTGTTTATAAATTTTCTTTAGGTGGTGAACATATTATATTTGGTAATGTAAAATTAAACTGGAAAACTGGTTTATCAAAAGCAAAAGAAGAAAGACCAAATGAACGCTATATAACATATGAAGCTAAACAAAAAGATTCAGATATTGATATTTCTCAAGAAGGATTAAATACCCGTTTTCCTTATTTCACTTCTGCTTCTGGGTTTGATAACAACCCTGGTGAATTTGAAATTGATGAAATTTCTGAAGAGAATAAATACACCGAAGAAAAAAAATATAGTTCAAATATTGATATAAAAATACCTTTTAATAACTCAAGCGATTATAAAAACTCTTTGAAATTTGGTGCAAAAAATAAATACAAAGAAAAATTAAGAGACAATATTTTTTATGAGTTTGATACTGACGATTTCAGCTCATACCAAACATTATCGTCTACACCAAATGCAGATTATACTCTAAAAGGATTTTTACCAGGAAATCAGTATAAATCAGGAATATTTGCCAGCAGAGAGTTTTTAGGTAATTTAAATTTAAAAAATGGAGAAATAGTTTTAGAAGAATTTGTACCTGAAAACTATAATGCTAATGAAAATATTTTTGCTGCTTATGCTTTGTGGAAACAACGCTTAGGTAATAAACTAAGACTTTCAGCTGGTTTACGTGTAGAAAAAACAAGTACAGAATACACAGGATATGCTATTGACGTTGAAACTGCATCTACCATAAATGATGTGACATCTATAACACAAACTAAAAACTACACTAATTGGCTTCCTAACCTACAAATAAAATACAACTTTACAGACAACACAATTGCAAGAATAGCATGGACAAATAGCATAGCACGACCTAATTATTTTGATTTAGTGCCTTACCGTAATTTAAATAGTGACGATCAAGAAGCTGAGTTTGGTAACCCAGATTTAAAACCTACCGAGTCTATGAATTTTGATTTAATGTTTGAACATTATTTTGCAAATGTTGGTATCTTTTCTATTGGAGCTTTTTATAAAGATTTAGATAATTTCATTTATAAAATTACTAAAGATGAAAATTTAACAATTGGTGGAACTACCGATACTTACGAGGTAACTCGCCCTTTAAATGGTGGTACTGCCGAAATATATGGATTTGAAGCATCAATACAACGAAAATTGAATTTCTTCCCTGGTTTTTTACGCAACATTACAATTTACGGAAACTATACTTTTACAAATTCAAAAACTACCGGAATTCAGGAAAGAGAAAATGGCTTAGCCCTAGCTGGTGCTGTAAAAAACATGATTAATGGTTCTTTAGCTTATGAAACAAATAAGTTCACTTTACGCGCATCTTTAAATTACGCAGGTGACTATATAGACGAATATGGAAATGAAGCTTTTGAAGATCGCTTTTATGATTCTCAATTTTTTGTTGATTTAAATACTAGCTACGCTATTACCAAAAATTTACGTGTTTTTGCTGAAGCTAAAAACTTAACAAATCAAGAATTACGTTTTTATCAAGGAACCAAAAATCAAACTATGCAATCAGAATTCTATAATTTTAACTGGAATGCTGGTATAAAATATAATTTCTAATTCATGAAAAAAATTTTAAGCCTTAGTATAGCTTGTATTATTTTAAGCAGCTGTAAAGTAAAAAAAATACTACATACCACACCACATTTAAAACCAGTAGTAGCAATAACTGCCAATGCAGAAACTACACCTGTTACTTCTTTTAATGATGCTGCTGATGATCCTTGTATTTGGGTAAACCCCAATAATGTAATGCAATCAATAATTATAGGAACCAATAAAAAGGAAGGTTTAGAAACCTATAACTTAGATGGTAAACGTTTAGCAACCTATAAAATAGGACGCATTAATAATGTTGATATTCGTAATGGTTTTGTTTTAAACGGAAAAACTGTTTCTGTAGTTACTGGAAGTAATAGAACTTATAATACACTTTCTATTTTAATAGTAAAAGAGAATGGAGAATTACAAGACATTGCCGCACGTACTATTAAATCAACACTGAAAGAAGTATACGGTTTAGGTATGTACAAAAGCACTAAAACAAACACCTTTTATGTTTTTATTGTTGGTAAACGAGGAGGAGTAGAACAATGGGAACTCTTTGAAAAGAACGGAAAAATAGATGCTAAAATTGTTAGAAATATTATTTTAGGCGGGCAAGGAGAAGGAATTGTTGCTGATGATTTTCATGGAAGAGTTTATATCGGTCAAGAAGACAAAGCATTATGGAGATATGAGGCAGAACCAAATTCATCAAATACAAAAGTTAAGGTTATAAGTACAAAAGATATAAATATGAAAGCCGATTTTGAAGGAGTAACTTTGTATGACTCTGGAAAAGGAAAGGGATATATTTTATTATCCTCACAAGGAAATAATAGTTATGCTGTTTTTGATAGAGTAAGCAATCAATATTTAGGAAGCTTTTCATTAAAAGATGGTATTGTTGATGGTACTAATGATACTGATGGCATTGATGTTACTAGCGTTTCATTTGGAGATAAATACCCTAAAGGTTTTTTTTTAGCACAAGACGGAACTAATAACACAGCCAAGGATAGTTTAGCTCAAAATTTTAAAATAGTCGATTGGAAAAAAATAGAAAGAGCATTAAATCTTAAATAAAAAAACAACATTTATTATATTTGAACCTCGCTTTTAATGCGAGGTTTTTTATTTTAAAATTTACTGTATGCAACTCCTCAATTATATAAATTCTCGAACTCAAATATCTCAAAAAGCAATTCAAAACACCGTTGAATTATTAAATGAAGATTGTACCGTTCCATTTATTGCGCGTTATCGAAAAGAAAAAACTGGTAATTTAGATGAAGTTGAAATCGGACAAATAGTTGCATTAAAAGAACAATTTGAAACTTTAGAAAAAAGAAAAACTACCATCCTTAAAGCTTTAGATGAACAAGGTATTTTAACGAGCGAACTAAAAACTAAAATTGAAAAAACAGATAATCTTACTGCGCTAGAAGATATTTATCTTCCATATAAAAAGAAACGCAAAACCAAAGCAGAAACTGCTCGTAAAAACGGATTAGAACCGTTAGCAAAGGTGATTATGAGTCAGCGTATAAACGATTTAGATTTCACCGCTGCTAAATACATAAATAATGAAGTTGATACAGAAGATAAAGTTTTAGAAGGAGCACGCCATATTATTGCCGAATGGATAAATGAACGTACCGATGTTCGTAACAATATCCGTCATCAATTAACGCGTTATGCTACTATTTCAACAAAAATAATAAAAACTAAAAAAGATGAAGATGGCGCTCAGAAATTTAAAGATTATTTTGAGTGGGAAGAGAACTTAAGTCGCATTCCGTCTCACCGTTTATTAGCCATTCTTCGTGCCGAAAAAGAAGGCTTTATCCGTGTAAAAATCGCTATCGATAATGAAAGAACCCTTCAAAAAATTGAAGATAGAGTTATCAATTCTCAAAACGATTGTGCTACTCAAATCGAACTAGCAATTGCTGATGCTTATAAACGATTGCTATTACCTTCTTTAACCAACGAAGCAATGACGCTTGCAAAGGATAAAGCAGATGAAAATGCGATAACCGTATTCGCTAAAAATTTACAGCAGTTATTATTAGGCTCTCCTTTAGGTGAAAAACGAATTTTGGCTATCGATCCTGGTTTTAGATCGGGTTGTAAGGTTGTTTGCTTAAATAAACAAGGTGATTTATTACACAACGAAAATATTTATCCGCATGCACCACAAAATAAAACTATCGAAGCTAAAGATACCATTTACTCATTAGTTAATAAATATCAAATTGAAGCTATTGCTATTGGTAACGGAACAGCATCAAGAGAAACCGAACACTTGATAAAAAGTATTCCGTTTAAAAACAAACCCGAAATTTTTGTGATTAGTGAAGCCGGTGCCTCTATTTATTCAGCCTCAAAAATTGCAAGAGATGAGTTTCCTGAATATGATGTTACCGTTCGTGGCGCTATTTCTATCGGACGAAGATTAGCAGATCCTTTAGCCGAACTGGTTAAAATTGATGCAAAATCTATCGGAGTTGGACAATATCAACACGATGTAGAACAATCAAAACTAAATAAATCATTAGATACTGTTGTTGAACATTGCGTTAATAAAGTTGGGGTTAATATAAACACTGCAAGTGCTTCGTTGTTAAGTTATGTTTCTGGTATTGGCCCGAAATTAGCTGAAAATATTGTGAATTACCGAAATGAAAATGGTGCTTTTGCTAATAGAATTACTATTAAAAAAGTGCCTCGTTTAGGCGGAAAAGCATTTGAACAATCTGCCGGATTTTTACGCATTAAAAATAGTAACAATCCTTTAGATAATTCAGCTGTACATCCAGAACGTTATACTTTAATAAAACAAATGGCAAAAGATGCTGGTTGTAAATTAGAAGATTTAATAGGGAATACAGCTGTTTTAAAACAATTAAAATTACAACAGTACATTACCGTTTCTTACGGTTTACCTACACTACAAGACATTGTAAAAGAGTTAGAAAAGCCAGGATTAGATCCACGTGAAAAAGCCAAAGCATTTAGTTTTAATGAGCATATTAAAACTATTGACGATGTAAGATCAGGAATGATACTTCCTGGAATTGTAAATAATATTACCAATTTTGGTTGTTTTGTTGATATTGGCGTTAAAGAAAGTGGTTTAGTGCATGTTTCAAACTTGTCGAATACGTTTGTAAAAGATGTTGCTGATCATGTAAATTTACATCAGCAAGTTCAGGTTAAAGTATTAGAAGTTGATGTAACTAGAAAACGTATTCAGCTTTCTATGAACTATAATTAAGTTATAGTTTTTCTTGAAGAACCTAACAATTCTGTTGCCTCTAAAACAATCATATACGCTTTCGAATCATGTTTTTCAACAAGATTCTTAAGCGCTACTATTCTGTTTTTATTTATTGATAAAAATATAATATTTCGTTGATTTGTTTTGGATAAATCATTCCCCTCAATTAAAGTTCCAGTAACACCCATTTTTGTAGCAATTATATCTTTAAGCGTCTGCAGATCTTCTGAAGCTATATGAACTATTTTATTCTGCTTTCGTCCAGTAAGCACCAAATCAATAAATTTACTTGCCACAAAAATACTTAGCATTGCCCATAAAGCAAGTTCTAAATTTTTAAAAACAATTGCTGATAAAAGAACTACCAAAACATCTAACGTTAAAATTACAGTACCAGGTTTAATGTCATATTTATCTTTTATAATACGAGCAATAATAGCTCCTCCGCCTGCAGAGGCATCTCCTTTAAAAATAATTCCGATACCTAACCCCACACATAATCCGCCGTAAATAGTTGAAAGTAACGTATTATCACTTAAAACAGGAAAGTGTATTATTTCTCTAAATAAATCGATAAGTAAGGCTAGTGAAAGAATTGAAATTGTAGTTCTAAACGCAAATCGTTTTCCTATATATTTTACACTTATTAGAAGTAATGGAATGTTTATAAACAACAGCAACATTCCTATCGGAATATTAGATATATAATTTAATATAATTGATAATCCAGAGGTACCACCCGTTGCTATTTTGTTAGGTGCTAAAAATCCAACAATTCCTATTGCTAAAATTAAACTTCCACAAAAAATAAATAAGTAATTTTTAAATTCAACTTTCAATCTTCCTTCTTTCATTAGTTACAATTTTATGTTGCAAAAATACTTTTAAATTTAAAAACTCTTGATTGCTTGTTTTGTTTTTAATTATAATAAAACTCAGAATTTTGTATAATTCTGAGTTTTTGAAAATTATAAAAAATCAATTATTTTTATCTTATTTACTTCCTAACATTAATAATTCATTACAAATTACTTCAGTTATATATTTTTTTTCCCCTTCAGCCGTTTCATACGAACGTGAGGTTAATTTCCCTTCAATAGCAATTTCATTCCCTTTTTTAAGGTACTTTTCTATTATTTCAGCTGTTTTATTCCAAGCAACTACATTATGCCATTGTGTATCGGTAATTTTTTCGCCTTGTGCGTTTTTATAACTTTCGTTAGTAGCTATTGATAATTTTGCTAATTTTTTACCACTTTCTAACGTAATAATTTCTGGATCGTTTCCTAAGTTTCCTATTAGCTGTACTTTGTTTCTTAACGTACTCATAAGATAAGTTTTAAATGATTATTATTTGCCAATTCGTTTTGACACTGCAAAGATGAAATACAATACAAATTAAAATCGGTTCGTAATCATTTGTTTTCGTTTGTAAATGAATGTAAATGTTTAATTAAATTTAATACCTTTGTTTTCAGATACTTATATTATGAAATTTTATTTAGAGACTAACCGATTAATTTTAAGAGAAATACAAACAACGGATGTTAACGGAATTTTTGAGTTAGATTCTAATGAAAAAGTACATCAATATTTAGGTAAAAATCCGATAAAAACAAAACAACAAGCGTTAGAAAACATTCAATTTATTCAACAACAATATAAAAAACTTGGTATTGGTCGTTTTGCGTGTATTGAAAAAGATACCGATAAATTTATTGGTTGGGCTGGATTAAAATTAAACACTGGCGAAAAAGAAAAATTAAACAATCATCAAAATTTTATAGATATCGGTTATCGATTGATTCCTGAGTTTTGGCACAAAGGTTATGCCTCAGAAGCTGCTTTTGCTTGTTTAGAATTTGGATTTAAAGAAATGAAATACGATGTTATTTACGGAGCCGCTGATATAGAAAATATAGGTTCGAATAAAATTTTACAAAAAATAGGCTTACAATTTGTAAATGAATTTAATTATAAAGAGGTAAAAGTGAATTGGTACGAACTTAAAAAATCGGCTTATGACAGGTAAGAAATGTTTAGAGTGTGAAGAGAAAGTTATAGGACGAATTGATAAGAAATTCTGTTCAGATTATTGTAGAAATTCCTATAACAACAAAGTAAATAAAGACAGTAAAAATTTAATTAGAAACACAAACAACCGTTTGCGTAAAAATTATAAAATTCTTACCGATTTAAATATTACCGGAAAAACGAAGATTAGTAGGCGTAAATTATTTGATAAAGGTTTTGATTTTAAATTTATTACTTCAATATATATAACAAAAACAGGAAATACTTATTACTATGTGTATGACCAAGGGTATTTAGAGCTAGAAAACGAACTTTTTCTGTTAGTTAAACAAGATTAATTTCCCTACTTTTATAATATTATAAAATTCAATATGAAATCATTAAACAATTTCTTAGCTGTTATCATCATCATTTTAACAGTTTATTGGGCTTCTAGCGATATAACTCCTACACTACCAACAGCTAACAAAGAGTCTAAAATAACCGATTTTTCTATCAGTAATGCCTTATTTCATTTAAGAAATATCTCAAAAAGAGCACACCATACAGGTTCAGCAGAACATAAAGTTGTACAAGATTATCTTGTTAACGAATTAAAAGAATTAGGTTTAAATCCTGAAATACAGCAACAAACAGTCATCAATAAAAAATGGAGGGCCAGTACCTCGACTCAAAATATTATTGCAAAAATTAAAGGTAGTGGAAACGGAAAATCACTATTACTTTTAACGCATTACGATTCAAATCCACACTCTTCATTAGGTGCCAGTGATGCAGGATCGGGTGTTGTTACCATTTTAGAAGGGCTTCGTGCATTTTTAGCTAAAAAGCAACAACCTAAAAATGATATTATTATTCTTTTTTCAGATGCTGAAGAGTTAGGATTGCTTGGTGCACAGGCTTTTGTTGAAAATCATCCTTTTGCAAAAAACATTGGATTGGTATTAAATTTTGAAGCTAGAGGTAGCGGTGGCGCTAGTTATATGTTGATGGAAACCAACGGAAAAAATAAAAAAATACTAACTGAGTTTTTAAATTCTAATCCAAATTACCCTGCTGCTAATTCTTTAATGTACAGCATCTATAAAAAATTACCTAACGATACCGATTTAACTGTTTTTAGAGAAAAAGGTAACATTAACGGATTCAACTTTGCCTTTATTGATGATCATTTTGATTATCATACTGCACAAGATTCGTATGAAAGATTAAATAAAGAAACACTACAACATCAAGCAGAATACTTTTCGACATCAATTAATTATTTTTCTAATTCAGATTTAACAAACACACACAGTGAAGTTGATTATGTTTATGTCAACTTTCCGTTTATGAAGCTTTTAAACTACCCTTTTTCGTGGGTTCTACCAATGTTTATAATAGCTTTATTAATATTCATCACACTTGTTTTTTTCGGATTAAGAAAAGGAAAAATAGCTATTCTTTCAGTATTAAAAGGGTTTGTACCGTTCCTAGCAGCGTTAGTTATTTGTACCGGTGTATCCTATATTTTGTGGCAAATAATTTTATTAGTTCATCCTGAATACACCGATATACTACATGGGTTTACCTATAATGGATATCAATATATCATTACATTTATCTTATTAAATTGTTGGATTTTATTTAAAATTTACAATAAATTTAATGCTGAAAAAACCACCGATCTTTTTATTGCACCTATTTTTGTCGGACTTCTTTTAAATTTTTTAATTACTCAATATTTACCAGGTGCTGGCTTTTTTATCATTCCTATTTATACTTCTTTATTCATTTTAGCTATTTTAATATTTATGGATATTAAAGCAACCTCAAAAGCTACGTTATTTGCTATAATTTCTATTCCTACAATTTACATCATTGTTCCTATGATACAATTGTTTCCAGTTGCGTTAGGATTAAAAATACTATTTGTTTCTGCTTTCTTATTAGTTTTAGTTTTCGGATTTGTATTACCTATTTTTCATCAGCAACAAAAGAAAAATAAATGGCAAACTATTACTGGTTTAGCTACTATTTTCTTCTTCGGATTTGCCACCTTTAATAGCGGCTTTTCAATCGATAAGAAAAAACCTAATAGTATTGTTTTTATCCAAAATTCAGATACTAATACTTCTTATTGGGCAACCTACAATAAAACCTTCGATGGTTTTATCAAACAGGTTTTTGAAGACGATTATGTTGAAGGAAGCATTCCGTATACTGAAGGGAAAAGTAAATATAATACTACGTTTAGTTATCATAAAAAAGCTGAAAATAGAAATTTTAGCACTTCAAACATCATCATAAATAAAGATACCATTATTAATAATGAAAGGCTTTTAAGTTTAACCATTACACCAACGCGAAAAATAGAAAGGTATGAATTTAACAACAATAAGAAACTGAAGTTAAAAAGTTTAAACGTAAACGGTGCTTTTTATGATAATGGAAAAGAATTTACTGCTGATATAGGAACTTTATTAATTTATCAAATGGCAAATTCTGATAAAAACCTTACGTTATCATTTACAATCAATAAAAACGTAAAACCGAACATAACATTAAATGAAATTTCTTACGATTTGTTATCCAATAGAAAATTTGCTTTAAAACCACGAAGTGAAATTATGATGCCGATGCCCTTTGTGGTAAACGATGCTATTATTTGTTCTAAAAAAATTAAATTATAAAAAAAGCGTTTAACTAATTATTAGTTAAACGCTTTTTTTTACTCTAAAAACAATACTAATCTATATGTGAAACACGCAAGGTATTTACCATTCCTTTTGCTTTTACAGGCATTGATGATAAATTAATCATAAAATCTCCTGTTTTTACAAATCCTTTTTCTTTACAAATTTCATTAATGTCTTCTAATGTATCATCAGTACTCAAATCGCGATCATAATAATACGCCCTAACTCCCCATAGAAGATTCAATTTACCTAATATTCTTTTTTCTGATGAAAAGGCTAATACGTGTGATTTTGGTCTCCAAGCAGAAACTTGAAAAGCAGTATAACCACTATTTGTTAAAGTAGTAATAGCTGCCGCATTAATATCATCTGCCATTAAAGCTGCATGATGACAAACCGATTTTGTAATGAAACGATTGGTACGAATATGAGGTGCTTCTTGAGGTACTTTTATCAAATCAGAAAACTCAACACTTCCAATAATTTCTGTCATCTTTTTAATAACACGTATGGGGTGTTTTCCTACAGATGTTTCTCCAGAAAGCATTACAGCATCTGCACCGTCCATAATTGAATTAGCTACATCATTTACCTCTGCTCTTGTTGGCACGGCATTTTCAATCATGGTTTCCATCATTTGCGTTGCAATAATTACAGGAATCCTTGCTTGTTTAGCTCTTCTTACCAACATTTTTTGAATCAACGGTACATCTTGCATTGGTACTTCAACACCTAAATCTCCACGAGCTACCATTAAACCATCACAATATGGAATTAAAGCATCAATGTTTTCAACCGCTTCTGGCTTTTCTATTTTAGCTATTACCGGAACTCTATATCTTGATTTTTGCTTGATTAAATCACGTAGCATTCTTAAATCCTCAGGGTTTCTAACAAATGATAATGCAATCCAATCCACTTCTTGTTCTAACGCAAAAATGGCATCTTTTTTATCTTTTTCTGTTAAAGCAGGTAATGATATATTGGTGTTTGGTAAATTAACCCCTTTTTTAGATTTTAAAGGACCACCTACGATTACTTTTGTTATTACTTCTTCATTTTTATCGGTAGAAACAACTTCAAATAATAACTTACCGTCGTCTACTAAAATTTGCTCACCAACTTTTACATCTTTCGGAAAACGTTGATAGGTCATAAAAGCTTTTTCTTTTGTTCCTTTACATTCTTCTGTCGTAAAGGTAAAAGTATCACCAGATTTTAACTCAACACCTTCATTCATTACACCTACCCTAAGTTTAGGTCCTTGTAAATCTGCTAAAATTGCTACGTTATATCCTTTTTCTTGATTAATTTCTCGTATTTGCTGCACACGTTCTTTTACATCATTATAATCCGCATGTGAAAAATTAATTCTAAAAACGTTTACTCCATTAGCTGCCATTTCAGCTAAAACTTCCTTTGTATTTGTTGCAGGGCCTAAAGTGGCTACAATTTTTGTTTTTTTGTTGTGTGGCATAATTTAAAATATTAAAAAATCTTTTGACTTTAAAGATTCTACCTCTACTTGATAAGAGGTAATTATTTCAGGAATTTTATTAATTTTTTCAATCGTTTTTACAACTTGTTCAAAATCAAAATCTCCTGTTATTTTTAAAAAATAATCAACTTTCTTTTTTTCTGGAACAAGACGCGTTACTGAAGCACTCTCATTAAAAAGACTCGTTGAATTTGTTTTACTTACTGACTTGTATACATTGTTTATTAAAAACCATTCATAATCTAAAATTGTATTGCTATATTCAAATACCGAATAAAAAGATTGATTATTTTTATTGTTAAAATCTAAGCTATAGTTTGCTTTACAAAATTTTGTATGTAAATACTTATTTAATAAATACGCTATTTTATATTCATTAAGCGTTGTATGAATACCTATTAATACGTAATCATTCGTAGAAAATTCATTAATATTCAACGTATAAGTAGCCATAAAAACAATTATTTGCTTTTAGCTAAATTACTGAATGTATCTAAAATATAATGTGAAATTTACGAAAAGCTTTTCGCGACAATGTTAAGAGTTTTCCATTTGACTTTGCATTGCAAAATACACTCTTTTTGCTGCAATTTCTTCTGCTTTTTTCTTTGAAGTAGCTCTTCCTTTACCAATAACATTTCCATCGATACTAACACGTACGCTAAAATGTTTTTTAGATTGGTTTCCAGAATCTTCGTAAGACTCGAATTTATATTTTCGTTTGTTTTTTTGGCACCATTCTATCACAAACCCCTTATAACTAGATATTTTACCTTCTAATCTTTCAATATCAACATAGGGTAATACTACTTGTTCGTATATAAATTGATGGCAATAATTATAACCTCTATCTAAATAAATGGCTCCTATTAAAGCTTCAAAAATATTACCATAAATGTTATTACTAACATGCTCTTGAGAAATATTACTTTTTACAAATCGAATTAACTCGAGGTCTTTACCTAATGTGTTTAAATGCTCCCTACTTACTACTTTCGATCGCATTTGAGTTAAATACCCTTCGTCTCCTTCTGGAACTTTTTTATACAAATAAGAAGCCATTACAGATCCTAATATCGCATCACCCAAAAACTCTAGTCGTTCGTAATTAATTGGATTACCTTTTTCATCTACTAATTTTAAAGACCTGTGGGTAAAAGCTTTCTTATAATGTGAAAGTTTTATAGGTTTAAAATTAAGCAGTTCTTTCAATTCGTAGTAAAAATTTTCGTCCTCTTTATTTTGGGGCTTAACTATTCTACGAAGAAAATTCATAAAAAATTAATCTAATTTTCTAAATACTACACAAGCATTATGACCTCCAAAACCAAACGTATTACTCATGGCAACTTTAACCTCTCTTTTTTGAGGTTTGTTTAACGTTAAATTTAATTCTGGATTGATGTTTTCGTCAACATTTACATGGTTAATCGTTGGAGGAATAATTCCGTGCTCCATTGCCAATATAGAGGCAATAGATTCTACAGCTCCAGCAGCCCCAAGTAAATGACCTGTCATAGATTTTGTTGAATTAATATTGATGTTTTTAGCGTGTGCTCCAAAAACTTCAGAAATCGCTTTTAACTCAGCAACATCACCTAATGGTGTAGAAGTACCGTGGGTATTAATATGATCAACCTCTTCAGGTTTTAATCCGGCATTTTCAAGGCAATTTTTCATCACAGCAATAACACCGATTCCGTCAGGATGTGGTGCTGTCATGTGGTGCGCGTCAGATGACATACCTCCACCAATAACTTCTGCATAAATTTTTGCTCCACGCGCCTTCGCGTGTTCATATTCTTCTAAAACAATTGCTCCAGCTCCTTCTCCTAAAACAAAACCATCACGTTCACCATCAAAAGGTCTTGACGCTGACTTATGGTTTTCATTATTTGTAGACAATGCATGCATTGCATTAAAACCACCAACTCCTGCGTACGTAATTGCGGCTTCACTACCACCAGTTACAATAACATCACAATGACCTAGTCGTATGTAATTTAACGCATCTATCATCGCGTTAGCTGATGATGCACATGCAGATACAGTTGTGTAATTAGGTCCCATAAATCCATTTTTAATAGATATATGACCTGGTGCGATATCTGCAATCATTTTAGGAATAAAAAATGGGTTAAATCTAGGAGTACCATCTCCAGCTCCAAAATTTATAGCTTCATTTTGAAAAGTTTCTAAACCTCCAATACCAGCTCCCCAAATTACTCCTACTCTTAATTTGTTAATTTCATCAAGATTTAATTTCGAATCTGCAATTGCTTCATCAGAAGCTACCATTGCGTATTGCGTAAATCTATCCATTTTACGCGCATCTTTTCTATTAATAAAATCTGTCGCGTTGAAATTTTTTAATTCACATGCAAAACGAGTCTTGAACTTGGCAGCATCGAAATACGTTATAGGCGCAGCTCCGCTAACTCCGTTAACCAAGCTTTCCCAATATTCTTCTTTATTGTTTCCTATTGGCGTTAATGCGCCAAGTCCCGTTACTACAACTCGTTTTAATTGCATATAAGTATTATTTTTTTGCTTCTTCGATATAGCTTACTGCCTGACCTACTGTACCAATGTTTTCTGCTTGATCATCTGGAATTTGGATATCAAATTCTTTTTCGAATTCCATAATTAATTCTACTGTGTCTAAAGAATCTGCTCCTAAATCGTTTGTGAAGCTTGCTTCGTTAGTTACTTCGTTATCGTCTACTCCTAATTTGTCTACGATAATTGCTTTTACTCTTGATGCTATGTCTGACATAATTTGTTTGTTTTAAAATTTAAAATCGAGGCAAAAATACAAATCTTAACTATTAATTCTAACTTTTGCTCAAAAATGTGTGGTTTAAATATAAAAAAAATATTGAATCTTTTGCTACAAACACCACCGTTGTTAATAATTATTCTTTTTTTTGTAGTAACAAAAATAACACATTTTACAATGAAACGTATCATAATTTTAGCTTCTGGCTCTGGTAGTAATGCTGAAAACATCATTAAATACTTTCAATCAAGCAAAATAGCTACCGTTACTCACGTGCTTTCTAACAACGAACGTGCCAAAGTTTTTGACAGGTGTGAGCGTTTAAACATTGATGCTTCATTGTTTGATAAAGAGAGCTTTATAAAAGAAGACACTGTCTTAAATTTTTTACATGCTGAAGCTGATCTAATTATACTTGCTGGTTTTTTATGGCGTATTCCTGCTAAAATCGTCGCTGCTTTTCCAAATAAGATTATAAATATTCATCCTGCTTTACTTCCAAAATATGGAGGAAAAGGGATGTATGGAATGAATGTTCACAAAGCGGTAAAAGAAAATAATGAGTCAGAAACCGGTATTACCATTCATTATGTAAATGAAAACTATGATGAAGGAGCTATTATTTTTCAAGCGAAAACCGAAATATCCTCTTCAGATTGTCCTGAAGATATTGCAACAAAAATTCATGCATTAGAACAAGAACATTTTCCTAAAGTTATTGAAGATGTAATAGTAAACAATGGCTAAAAAGAAAAAATATTACGTTGTTTGGAAAGGTAAAAAAACTGGAGTTTTCACTTCGTGGGATGTTTGTAAAAAACAAATAACAGGTTTTGAAGGCGCACAATACAAAGCTTTTATAGATAAAAAAGCTGCTGAAATTGCTTTTACAAAAAATTACAACGACTACATTGGTAAAGACACCAAAAAAGTTGTTATATCCGCCAAAGAAAAAGCAAGTTATGGAACACCTAATTTAGAATCCATTGCTGTTGACGCCGCTTGTGCAGGCAATCCTGGATTAATGGAGTATCGTGGTGTTTTAACAAAAAGTAAAAAAGAAATATTTAAAATGGGACCTTATAAAAAAGGCACCAATAATATTGGCGAATTTTTAGCTTTAGTTCATGGAGTTGCACTTTTAAAAAGTAAAAACATGGATACTTACCCGATATATTCCGATTCTAAAATTGCCATGAGTTGGGTAAAAAAGAAACAGTGTAGAACCAATGTTACTTTTGATGATAATAATAAAGAAATTTTAGATTTGATAAAACGTGCCGAAAAATGGCTAAAAGAAAACTCGTTTAAAAATCCCATATTAAAATGGGAAACAAAAGCTTGGGGTGAAATTCCTGCTGATTTTGGTAGAAAATAAAAAAAACCGAGTAAGAATACTCGGTTTTTTTTATTAATAACTTAATAAAGCTCTTTATTTAGCTGCCATTTTTGTTTCTTCTGTCCAAGTTTGAACACTAGCAACAACATTATTTGTGTAATCTATTTCTTTCAATCCATCTTCCTTCCACATAAACCACTTTCCTACTTTTTTACCTTCTTTATAATGGGCTATTGTTTTTTTATTTCCTTCAGTATCAAAAGAAGTCCAAGTTCCTGATAATTTTTTATTTTTAAAAAAACCTTGTTCTTTTACTTTTCCATCTTTATAAAAGTAAGTTGCTTTTACTAAATCTCCTGATTTTTCAAACTTTGGTGCTATATCTTGAGCTTGTAACAATGATATTGATAAAACACAAACTGCTATTATTAATTTTTTCATATCTAAAATTTTTATAATTAACTTTTACATTACAAATATACATATAATTTTACACACACGAAACATTTACATAACATTAATTTAACATTGACTTTAATCTCTATTTTTTTAGCAAAAAAATTATACATTTAACTTTTTAATTCTCACTCATCTATCATGAATATTTTACAATACATTTTAATCAGCTCCGTAGCCTTAATTCATATTTATATTATGTTTTTAGAAATGGTTTTATGGACAAAACCAAAAGGGATAAAAACATTTGGTTTAAAAAGTAAAGAATTTGCTGAAAAAACAAAAGTCTTAGCGGCAAACCAAGGTTTATATAACGGTTTTTTAGCTGCAGGGTTAATATGGTCGTTAATTGACAGTAGTTACAGAAACAATATTGCACTATTTTTTCTAACCTGTGTGACTTTAGCCGGTTTTTATGGGTCTTATTCAACAAAGAAGATAAGTATACTTTATGTTCAGGCTATACCCGCAATTATAGCTTTAATTTTAACACTATTAAAAACTTACAATTAAAAATGGATTCTAAACAAATTATTAACAGTATTACCACATATGCTACAGAATATGGATTAAAAATATTAGCAGCTATTCTTATATGGATTATCGGTTCTTGGATTATAAAGAAAGTAATGAAAGTAACAAGTACCATTATGATGAAGAGGAAGTATGATGAAAGTTTGCAAAAATTTTTACTGAATCTTATTAACTGGATTCTTAAGATATTATTAATTATTGTTCTTTTATCTAAGCTAGGTGTAGAAACAACCTCATTTGCTGCGGTTATAGCTGCAGCAGGTCTTGCCATTGGTATGGCTTTACAAGGATCATTAGCAAACTTTGCTGGAGGTGTATTAATAATGATATTTAAACCTATAAAAATTGGCGACTTAATTAAAGCCCAGGGTGAAATTGGAGTTGTTAAAGAAATTGAAATTTTTACAACTAAATTAACATCTCCAGACAATAAATTGGTTATTATACCTAATGGCACACTATCAAACGGTAATATCACTAATTATACAGCAGAGGGTAGATTAAGGGTAGATTTAACTTTTGGTGTAGGTTATGATGCTGACATAAAACAGACGAAAGAAGTTTTATTAAAAGTTTTAACTGATAACAAAAAAGTATTACAAGATCCTGCTCCTACTGTAAACGTATCTGAATTAGCTGACAGTTCAGTAAACTTTGCTGTTAGGCCATGGGCGAATACAGCTGATTATTGGGATGTGTATTTTGAAACTACCGAGAATGTAAAACTAGCACTTGATAAAGCAGGAATTGAAATACCGTATCCTCATCAAGTTGAAATTCAAAAACAAGGTTAAACTTTCTTTTTTTCAGGAATTACTACAAAATCTTTTAAATAAAAAGGTTCAAAATAAGCGACATATTCGATGTCGTTTTTTTTGTATTTATTATAACTTAAAAGTGCCATTTCTTTAGTTGACGGAAACTTATCTTCTATAAAAATTGCATTTTTATGCGTAATTACTTCTTTACACTTATTAGCTCCATCACCTAAAAAATAAACTTTTCCTGTTGATAACTCTTCGTAAAAAGAATTTTTATTAATTATTTCTGCTTTTATTTCTCTTATTTTTTTGTGCTGTGAATCATATACTGCTGAATATACTTCCATTCTACGTGCATCTAACATTGGTACAATTAACCCATCATCATTAAATGTACCATGCGCTAACGACTCTAATGTTTCAATAGCAATCAAAGGTTTATCAATAGCAAAACAAATTCCTTTTGCTGCCGAAACCCCTATGCGAAGCCCTGTATAAGACCCTGGCCCTTTGCTTACCGCTACTGCATCAATGTCACTAGATGATAAATTTAGTTCTATTAATAGCTCTTGAATAAAGGGATGTAATTTTTCTGCATGTGAATAATTTCCATCATTTAATTCTCGAACTCCTATAACCTTGCCATTTTTTGCTAAACATACCGAACAATTTTTTGTTGCGGTTTCTATATTAAGTATAAGTGCCAAATTGAATTTATTTTTTTGCAAAGATACATGATAAAGAAAAAACCTCGTTAAGTTTTTGCTTAACGAGGTTTTAAATATATTCTTTGTATTAAATTAATCTAAAATTGACTCTCCGTAATAAAACTTTAATACTTTAGTTTTAAATACATAATCGTATTTAGCCCTGATCATAGCACCTTCAGCATTAACTAAACGGTTACGAACTTGATCAAAGTCAAATTGAGTCATAGAACCATATTCATAGCTTACTTGTGCGTTATTAAAAGCTTCATTTTGTGCTTCCAATGAAACTTGGGCAGCTTCAAAAGTTTTAGCAGCTGCTTTAGCATCTAAGAAAGATTGTTCAATGGTTTGACGTAATTGAAGTTTCTGACTCTCTAAAACTAGCTTTGAATTCTCTTTATTAATAATTGATTTAGCAACTCTATTTTTAGTTTGAAAACGATTAAAAATAGGAATATTAACGTTTAAACCTAGAGAATAATTTAATTGATTATTTAGTTGTTTAAAAAGAGAAGGCTCTCCTAAATCTCTCTCTAAGTCATAATAGAAATTAGTTCTAGCACCAGCTGAAGCTGAAACCGTTGGTAAATATGCTCCTTTTGATAATTCAACACTTAAATCAGCATTCTCAACATTTAAATTAGCTTTATTGATTTCAGGTCTTAATGTTAAAGCTTTTTCAAAAACAACATTTGAACTATTATACATTAATGTTTCTGATGGAGAATTTATATTAATTGACTGAACATCAAAATTTTTAAATGGAACTTGTAATAGTTGAGAAAGTCTTAATAAAGCGAGATTTAATGTATTTTCTTGTGCAATGACATTTTGTGCATCTGTTACAGCAGTAGATTTTACGTTTAATAAATCACCTTTTGGTATAGCTCCTGCTTCAAATTGTGCTTTTGAACGGTCAATTTGTTTTTTACTTATTTCTGCTTGTACTTTGGCTACATTCAAATTTTCTTTAGCAAACAAAACATTTAAATATGTATTAACGACATTAAGAGAAATGTCGTTTTCAATTATTTTTAAATCAAGTTCACTTCTCTTTACACCTAACAAAGACTGTTTTTTAGTGTTTAAGTTTCTAAAACCATTAAAAATATTAATACTTGAAGACAGATTACCAGAACCAGATAAAGAATTTGTTGAACCAACTCTTGTGTTTGTAACTTGATTAATAACTGGTCCAATTGCAAAAGCCCCCCCTCCAGAAGCATTTAAATCAGGCAAAAAGTTACCTTTGGCAATTTCAACGTCTTTTTTTGCCAACTCAATATTTAATTTATTTTGCTTAATAGTTATGTTATTTTCTAAAGCATGATCAACACATTCTTTAAGTGTCCATTGTTTTTGAGAAAAACTAGCTAACGAAATAAGTAAAGTTGCTGCTACTATAAATTTTGTTTTCAAGACTAATATTTTTTTGTTCATTATAACTTGGTCAATTAATATTCCAATAAATTAAGAAATAGTATTTTACTGTTAAACAACAAATTACCAAATTTAATTTTTTATTAAGTGTTTGATTTTGAACAATTAATGTTCTAATATCGAACAACTATTTTTTAGTTTTTTATATGACGACTAAAAACTATATATGTTACAAAAAATATATTTTTATTTAAAACTTAATTTTTAGACGCTTTCTTATGGCGGTAAATAAAATAAAATAAAACACCAACCAATATATAAGGAAACACCATTAAATAAGTAATTCCATTATTAACACCTTCAGCTATCGTTTCATTTCCGCCTTCAACAACTGCCTTACACATAGCACATTGTGCCGATGCGTTTACACTAAGCATTGCTAAAATAATTACTAATCCTTTTTTATACATAATATGGAGATATCATTAAATATACAACTACACCTGTTATAGCAACATATAACCATAATGGAAATGTAATTTTTGCTATTTTTTTGTGCTCAGGAAAATTTCCTAAACGCGCTCTCATAAAAGTTATCAAAACAAAAGGTATTACTGCAATTGATAATATTATATGAGTTATTAATATAAATAAATACACATATTTTATCACACCCTCTCCTCCAAATTTTGTAGAATCTGAAGTCATATGGTAGGCAACATACATTACTAAAAATAATGCTGAACAAACAATAGCTGTTGTATTTAATTGCTCATGCAATTTTTTATTCCCTTTTTTTATTGCAACTACCGACGCTATTAATAACACTGCTGTTAATCCATTAATACTTGCATATATTGGTGGTAGAAATGACAATGGTTCAACATTCGGAATTTTAATTCCAAATAATGCTGCTACTGCCAACGGAATAACAATAGAAACAATTGTTATTAGTTTTTTATATTTTTTTTCTTCAGTACTCATATTATTCTTTCAAAAGTAACTTAATATCTTGTTTTAGTTCGGTAATCTGATTTCCAAAACCATGTTCATCCAATGCTCTGTAATACATTATTGGATTTCCATGTTCATCATAACGTGAACGGATGTATCCATCTTTATCAACTAAGGCAAATAAACCAGAATGTTCAAATCCACCATGAGATACTTCACCTTTTCCTGCAAACAATTTAAATCCTTCGTTTGATAAATTATACACAACATCTTCAGATTTACCTGATAGTAAATGCCAATTTTTGTGATTGATTCCATTTTTAAGAGCGTATGCCTTTAATTGCTGTGGCGTGTCTATATCGGGTGTAATAGAAAAGGATGCTATTCCGAAACTAGGATTTCCCATAAACTCGTTTTGAATGGTGATCATTTCGGCATTCATTAAAGGACAAATAGTCGGACAGGTAGCAAAGAAAAATTCTACTACGTATACTTTGTCTTTAAAATCACTATTATTAATGGTTTTTCCATCTTGATTTATAAATTCAAAAGCTGGCACTTTATTAAATTTATGTAAATCAGCAGTTTGAAACTGCTTTATAATTTTTGGTACGGCATAAATACCAAATAATAAAATTATAAATGAAATACCAACGTATGAATAATTACTTTTTTTCATTTGATAGTGTATTTGTTCTTCTGTCTTCGCTTCTATTATTTTTCTTTAATGCCATTTTATACTCAACCAAAACAACACTAATATCGTCAATCATATCATTTTTAAGTTCTGCCACAGAGTTCATTGAATAACCAAATAATTTTTGATCTGAAAGGCCATTAATGGTTGACTTACCCCTTCTTAAATTAAGTTCTTTATCAATAATATATGCTTTTGGCGAATGTATATTTTCATCTAAAGGCTTTGATGTCTTAAAACTTTCATGCAATGCTTTTATTTCATCTGCTGAAGCGAAAATAAAGTCCCATCTTGCTAAATCTGCATTAACACTTAACATTTTTTTTAAGTCTTCTATCGCTTCTTTCTGACTCTCATCAACAAGAGAAATCATCTGAAAACTTACATAATTAGAAAATTTGGTGTAAATTTTTTCTTTTAAATTATACACTTCACCTTTTACCAAGTTAATATCATTTCCTAAAAAAGTAACTACGGTAACTCTTTTATCAAATGTAATTTTTTTATCAATTAAAGAAACATCGATAACATTTTTAGATATTATTGGTAGTTTTCCGAAATTGTGCGTACCTAGTTGTAATAATATGTAAAATAACAACGGTACAATAAAAAGTGCAAACAGTACAATAAATTTTTTCGCTTTCCCCATTTTTAGTTATAATTAAAGAAAAAAAAAGGTGGTTAAGACCACCTTTTAAATTTTTATTTGATTACCATTTTACCAATGGTGCTAATGTATCGTATAAATAATCTCCTTCTATTAAAATGATAAATAAAAGATAAGATATCAAGAAAACTGCAGTCCAAACTATCGAACGTCTAAACCATGTTTTTTCACCTTCTAAGTGCATAAATGCCCAAGCAATATAATATGCTTTTGCTATTGTTAGGATAATAAAAATCCAGTTTAACCAACTAGTTCCTAATCCATGTAAGTGTAATGAATCTGGTTTAACAATACCTAAACCTACTTCAACAGTTGTTATAATTGTTAAGATTGCTAAAACAATCCAAATTCTTTTTTTATTTGATTCGTGTGCGTGACCCATTTTTAATATCGTTTTTTAATTATACTAAGTAGAAAAAGGTAAATACAAATACCCAAACTAAATCTACAAAGTGCCAATATAAACCTACTTTTTCAACCATTTCATAGTGCCCTCTACGTTCGTATGTACCTAATACAACGTTAAAGAAAACTATAATATTAATAATGATTCCTGAAAACACGTGAAAACCGTGAAATCCAGTAATAAAGAAAAAGAAATCTGCAAATATTGGATTCCCATATTCATTAACATGTAAGTTAGCTCCTTCAACCACTTGATTTGCTAGCGCTAATTGTGCTAAACTTTCCTTTCTTGATAAAACTATTTTTTGTTTTGTTTCAGGGTTCAACTTTTCTATCCTAATCAATAAAGTAGGATCCGCTTTGAAAGCTTCTTGAATTTGTGCTATTGAATATTCAGATATAGTTTCTTCTTTCTCAAACCATAATCCGTTTTCGCGGTTATGTTGAATTCTTTCATCCTTTCTATCAACGTGAACAAAATCAGCTAACGCTATTTGATGATATACAGGCTCACCTTCATCATCTATACCATCTGCTTTTGCAAATTGTAAAATATGATTATTCTCCGTTTTAACTGCTCCATACGAACCGTTAATAAAGTTTTTCCACTCCCATGCTTGTGAACCAACGAAAATAATTCCGAAAATAATCGTAGCAAACATGTACCAAGCTACTTTATTTTTTTTCTTTTGATGCCCTGCATCAACAGCTAACACCATTGTTACTGACGATATAATTAAAATAAAGGTCATTAACGCTACATAGTACATTGGTGCGTGTACACCGTGTAACCCCGGAAAGTGAGTAAAAACCTCATCGGCAATTGGCCATGAGTCAATAAATTTAAAACGTGTTAAACCATACGCTGCTAAAAAACCCGAAAAGGTTAATGCATCAGATACGATGAAAAACCACATCATCATTTTACCATAACTAGCGCCAAATGGTTTTGCACCACCTCCGCCCCAGGCTTCTTTCTTATCAGAATTTACAGCATTATTTGCTTCCATAAATCTCTTTTTGTTAATTTTTGTTAAAACAGTGCGCCAAAATTACGCATTTTTCATCATCTTATGAAATAGAAAAAGAAAAATAGATAAATCCATAAAACATCTACGAAATGCCAAAAGATTCCACCTAACTCAAACCCAAGCATATCCGCTGCTGAATATTTCTTTTTAAAATGATTATAAATTACTACCAACAATACAATTACACCTGCTAACAAGTGTAAAATATGCATAAATGTTATTCCTATTATAAAAGATGTAGATACAGTACTTTCTGGCCCTGTAAAATACAACCCAACCGATTTTAGTTCGTTAAAACCTACATATTGGTACCAAACAAAGCCTAATCCTAAGACTAAAGTTGATAATAAAAGTGCTAAAGATGCTTTTAAGTTGTCTTTCCTTAAAAATTTTTGAGATAGGATTAAGGTAATACTACTTAAAATAATTAAAACTGTACTAATATAAAACGACTGTGGTAAATCGAAACTAACCCAATCATCACGTTTCATACTAACTACATAAGCACTTGTTAGTCCTGCAAAAAACATTACCATACTAATCATCGCCACCCATAACATTGGTTTTGCCGATTTTCTTTTACCTGCTTTTAATTCTTCTTGTAAAGTTTGTTCACTCATTAGTGTAAAAATTTATCTACCACATAAATTATGGGTACGATTGTAATATAAAAAACACTTGCCAGCATTAATTTACGAGCATCCGTATTTTCTTCTGATTTATATAATTGAAAAGCGTAATACAACATTAGCAAACCTAATAACAAAACAATAACTGCAGTTAAAGGATATATATAAAAGTTTCCTGTTACTTTTAAAACTGGTGCCAATGACATTAATATCATAATACAGGTGTAAAAAATTATTTGTACAATAGCTCCTTTATCTTTTTTATCCATAGGAAGCATGTGCAAACCTGCTTTATTATATTCTTCAAACTGTAACCAACCAATAGCCCAAAAATGTGGGAATTGCCAAAAAAACTGAATCATAAATAAAAAACCTGCTTCTATTCCAAACTGCCCAGTTGCAGCAACCCATCCTAACATGAAAGGAATTGCGCCTGGTATAGCTCCAACAAAAACCGCTAGTGGAGTTACAGCCTTTAAAGGTGTATATGCACTTGTGTATAAAAAAATAGATATTGCGCCAAATAAAGCACACTTCGGATTTATTGCGTATAAAATTCCGATACCAGCAATAGTAAAAATTGTTGCAATAATTAAAGCAGTACTTACCTGCATTCTTTTGGCAGGCAAAGGACGATTTTGAGTACGCTGCATTAACGCGTCTATATCTTTTTCAATAACCTGATTAAAAGCATTTGATGCTCCCACCATTAAATAACCTCCTACTGCCAGTAATAATACCGTTGTATAATTAATTGTTTCAGCGCCTAATAAGTATCCTGTAACAGAAGTAAAAACTACACTTATAGATAAACCTACCTTTGTTAATTGTTTAAAATCATTAAACATTGACTTTAAAGATGTTTTAGTATGTATATGTAAAGGTGAGATAGAATCCACTTCTAATTTTATTTTTTTGCAAAGATATTTCTTTCTTACTTAATGGCAATAAAAAATAATAGTAATCGAAATAGAAAAAAAATTAAAAACTATTTTGTGATTTAAAAAAAGGTGTTATATTTGCACCCGCATTCGCAGTAATGCAACGTTCATTAAAATAATTTTTGACTACGCGAAAGTAGCTCAGGGGTAGAGCATCACCTTGCCAAGGTGGGGGTCGCGGGTTCAAATCCCGTCTTTCGCTCTGAGACTTTCTTAAAAATATACCAATTTGATTGTTATAAACAATCAAAAGCTGAAGTGGTGGAATTGGTAGACACGTTGGACTTAAAATCCAATGGACTGTAATGTCCGTGCGGGTTCAAGTCCCGCCTTCAGTACTAAGCCTCGTTTTTATTAACGAGGCTTATTTTAAGAAATAGTCAAAAAAATATTATACATACACCAGCTGAAGTGGTGGAATTGGTAGACACGTTGGACTTAAAATCCAATGGACTGTAATGTCCGTGCGGGTTCAAGTCCCGCCTTCAGTACTAAACCTTAACATTTATTTGTTAAGGTTTTTTTATTTCACCTCCTTTCCTAAACAATTTATACACGCTTCCTAACAAGTAAACTATGTAATTAACAAAGATTGTTTTTAAAATATTTTATACTTAAAACCTATTCTTTGTAATGCTGCCTTTAAACAAACGTCTAAAGCAATAGATAAAACTATAAATTATGCGTAAAATATTCTTATTCTTTAGCTTAACTTTTTTCATCAATTCTTTTGGACAAACAAGTGTTCTTAACTCTTTATTAAACAAACATGTTACTAATAAAGGAGTTGTAAACTACAAAACATTTAAAAAAGAAGAGGCTAAACTTGACATTTACCTAGAGTATTTAAACAAAACTACCCCTAAAAAAAACTGGTCTGCTTCAAAAACCAAAGCATTTTGGGTAAACGCATATAATGCTTACACTATCAAATTAATTTTAAAACACTATCCTTTAAAAAGTATTTTAAACATAAAAAAGAAAGGTAAAGACGCTTGGAATATTGCGTTTGCTAAAGTTGGCGGTAAAACCTACACGCTAAATTTTATTGAGCACAAAATTTTACGTGAAAATTATAACGATCCTAAAATTCACGTAGGTGTAAATTGTGCTTCTATTTCTTGTCCGAAATTAGGGAATTTTGCTTTTACAGAAGCCAACTATAAAAGTAAAACAGAAAAATTGATGAAAAACTTTATTAATGATACTAACAGAAATAAAATTTCAAAAAATAAGGTTCAGTTGTCAAAAATATTCGAATGGTTTAAAGATGATTTCACCAAAAAAGGAAGTCTTATTGATTTTTTAAATAAATATTCGACCATTAAAATTAATAAAAACGCAAAAATTAAGTTCTTAGAATACAACTGGAATTTAAACGAAAAATAGCTACTATTACTACTTTTAGTCAAAGCTAATTTTAAAAACTATTTGTATTTTTACTTTTCAAGCTAAAAACAACATGTCAAAAACATATTACGACCCTGCCGACCTACGTAAGTTCGGAAAAATAACAGAATGGAACGAAGAACTTGGAAATAAATTCTTTGATTATTACGGAAAAGTATTTGAAGAAGGCTCTTTAACTGCTCGCGAAAAAAGCTTAATTGCCTTAGCTGTTGCACATACAGAACAATGCCCATACTGCATAGATGCTTACACAAAAGATGGTTTACAACGCGGTGTTACCAAAGAAGAAATGATGGAAGCTATTCATGTAGGCGCCGCTATAAAAAGTGGTGCAACTTTGGTTCACGGAGTTCAAATGATGAACAAAGTAAATAAGTTAGAAATGTAAAAAAATTATGAATTTCTATATAAAAATTCGTAATTCATAATGCTACATTCGTAATTAAATGAAAAAATCTTTAAAAGCAAGAAATAACGATTTATCAAATACACAACGTCAGTTAAAAATTTTATCTAATGGAATTTTTGCTGATGGAGAATTGCCAACATTTGCTAAAAAATTAAAGGAAACGAATCAGTTTCCATTGCGTCCAAAAAAGTTAGAAATTTTACAGATAAACTTAGGTTACATGTGTAACCAAGTTTGTGCACATTGCCATGTTGATGCAGGGCCTGATCGTAAAGAAATTATGACGATTAAAACCATGCAACAATGTTTAGAGGTAATTAAAAAAACCGAAGCACATACTTTAGATTTAACTGGCGGGGCACCAGAAATGAATCCGAATTTTAGATGGTTTGTTGAAGAAGCGGCAAAAGCCGGAATTAAAGATTTTATCGTTCGATCTAACCTAACCATAATTAGAGCCAACAAAAAATATTACGATTTACCTGAGTTTTTTAAAAAACATAATGTACATGTAGTTTCGTCTATGCCACACTGGACACGTGGAAAAACGGACAAACAACGTGGTGATGGCGTTTTTGATAAATCAATAAAAGCATTACAAATGCTTAATGATATTGGTTATGGTGTTGCTGGGTCTAATTTAAAACTCGATTTAGTATACAATCCTTCAGGAGCATTTTTACCCGGAGATCAAATGGCGTTAGAAAGTGATTTTAAAAAAGCCTTAAAAGAAGATTTCAATATCGATTTTCATAATCTTTTTGCAATTACAAACTTACCAATTAGCCGATTTTTAGATTATTTAATCGCTTCTGAAAATTACGAAGATTATATGTATTCTTTAGTAGAAGCTTACAATCCTGCTGCAGTAAAAAACGTAATGTGCACTAATACTTTATCGGTAAGTTGGGATGGTAATTTGTATGATTGTGATTTTAATCAGATGTTAAATTTAAAGGTAAACTCAAAAGTTAAGCACATAGCTGATTATAATGAAGAGTTACTACAAGATAGAGACATTATTATTAATCAACATTGTTACGGTTGTACTGCTGGCGCAGGAAGTAGTTGCCAAGGCGTTGTGGCTTAAAATTCAATAAATTGATTCCACGATGCAACAATATAACTATTGAAATGAGGAATTGAATTTGTTAAAGTGAATTTATTTCAGTTTCTCGTCATAATTTGCCTCAGTTTTATGATGCTGTAAATAAATTTAGCATAACGACCGTTGTTTTTTTAGTGATTTTTAAAACAGCTATTAAAAAGACAAAACTATTTGTAATAATTATAATTACTTTGCAAATAAGCCTAGCCCCGATTGAAGCATTTGTTTGAGCTCCTCGCAGAGAGCGAGTGCAGAAAGCGGGAAAAAGCTTCTAATTATTTATAGTAAAATGAAACAACTAATTTTATTTTTTTTACTAACTAGCTTTAATTCTTTTTCTCAAAAGGATCTACATCAATTATTAAAAAAATATAACACCGAGAATGTTCCTTATATTTTTGTAGATAGTTTAAAAACAATTGCTCCAGATGTTGTTTTATTAGATGCTCGTGAACCAAAAGAGTTTAATGTGAGCCATCTAAAAAACTCTATTTGTGTGGGTTATGATAATTTTAATATTACAAAAACTACAAAAATACTTTCTGCCGATAAAAATATTAAAATTGTGGTGTATTGCTCGTTAGGAATACGCTCTGAAGATGTTGCCGAACAGCTTAAAAAAACTGGCTTTAAAAATGTTTATAATTTGTATGGCGGAATTTTTGAATGGAAAAACAAAAAGAATATGGTTGTAAACTCTAAAAACATACCAACAAACAAGGTGCATACTTTTAATAAGGAATGGAGCAAGTGGCTCTTAAAAGGAGAAAAGATTTATGAGTAAAAACTTACTGTTAATTTTCACTAGAAATCCTGAATTAGGGAAAGCAAAAACACGTTTAGCAAAAACTGTTGGTGACGAAACTGCTCTTGAGATTTATAAATTTTTATTGAACAAAACGAATCAAGTTACTAAAAATTTATCTTGTGATAAAGCGGTTTACTACTCTGTAAAAGTGCGGAAAAATGATATTTGGGATGCAACAATTTATCAAAAACAACAACAAAATGGTAATGATTTAGGTGCTAGAATGCAAAATGCTTTTAAAAACTCTTTTGATACTGGCTATGAAAAAGTGATGATTATTGGAAGTGATTTGTACGATTTAACCCCTAAAATTATTGAAAGTGCTTTTTTAAAACTAAACTCAAACGATGTGGTAATTGGCCCTGCCGAAGATGGCGGATATTACTTACTTGGCATGAATGTTTTACAACCTCATATTTTTCAAAATAAGGAATGGGGAACCTCATCGGTTAGAAAAGAAACATTGGCTAATTTAAAAGATAAAAAAGTACATTTGTTAACAATGCTTAATGATGTAGATGTTTTTGAAGATATTGAAAACCATCCTGCATTTCAACAATTTTTATAACACAAGGCCTCACTGGTTTAAAAAAACTGTGAGGTCTAAAGAAAATATCTAATGAGAAAACAACAACTACAAGAAACGATAGATTTTTTAAAATCAAACGGAATTAAAAATCCGAAAATAGGTATTGTTTTAGGTACTGGTTTAGGAAAATTAGTGGATGAAATAACCATAGAAAAAGAGATTGCGTATGCTGATATTCCGCATTTTCCACAAGCAACTGTAGAGTTTCATTCAGGTAAATTAATTTATGGTGATTTAGCAGGCAAAAAAGTAGTGGTAATGTCTGGTCGTTTTCATTTATATGAAGGCTATAATCTTTGGGAAGTTACTTACGGAATTAGAACCATGCACGGTTTAGGAATTGCTACCTTATTAATATCTAATGCCGCTGGTGCCGTTAACCTTACTTACAAAAAAGGGGACTTAATGTTATTAGAAGACCATCTTAATTTACAAGGTGGCTCGCCATTAGCATTTAAAGGAGCTAACGAATTTGGAAATATTTTTGCTGATATGTTAGAACCGTATTCTAAAAAAATCAACAGTCAGCTGAAAGTAATTGCAAAAACCAACGACATACAACTACATGAGGGAATATATGCAAGTGTTGTTGGTCCGCAATTGGAAACCAGAGCAGAATACAGAATGTTACAAATTTTAGAAGCAGATGCTGTTGGCATGAGTACCGTACCTGAAGTTATTGTTGCCAAACAAATTGGTTTACCATGTGCTGCAGTTTCGGTATTAACTGATGAATGTGATCCTAAAAACTTACAGCCCGTTAATATTGCCGAAATTATTGAAGTTGCTGGTAAAGCAGAACCAAAAATGATTACCTTATTTAAAGAATTAATTACTAAATTATAGAATCAAGAACTAAGACAACAACATAGAAAATCTTACCTCTTGCTTCTTTTATCATAAAGAATATGAGTTACTTAGAAACCACAAAAAACGTATATAAAGAAGCTGCCTTAACACCAGATGTTGGTCTTTGCTGTACTACAAATCCTATTTGGGAATTACCAGGATTAAAGATTCCTAAAATTATGCAAAAAATGAACTACGGATGTGGCTCTACAGTACATGCGCGCGATTTAACCAACAACCCTAAAATGTTATATGTTGGTGTTGGTGGCGGAATGGAATTACTACAATTTGCCTATTTTAATAGAAATAAAGGCGGCGTAATTGGTTTAGATGTAGTTGATGAAATGTTAGAAGCATCACGTAAAAACTTTATTGAAGCTGAGCAGCAAAACAATTGGTTTAAATCTGATTTTGTTGATTTACGTAAAGGTGATGCCATGAATTTACCTGTAGAAGATAATTCGATTGATGTTGCTGCTCAAAATTGTTTGTTCAATATTTTTAAGGAAGATGATTTGCAAAAAGCCATCGCAGAAATGTATCGCGTTTTAAAACCTCACGGTAAATTAGTAATGAGCGACCCTACTTGCGAGCAAGAAATGAACGACGAATTACGTAATGATGAACGTTTACGAGCTTTGTGTTTAAGTGGAAGTTTAACCATTGCTAATTATGTAAAAGCCTTAACCGATGCTGGTTTTGGAACCATTGAAATTAGAGCTAGAAAACCATACAGAATTTTAGATCCTAAAAATTATCCAACAGACGAATTGATTTATATAGAATCGATTGAAGTTGCTGCTATTAAAGATCCTATGCCAGCAGACGGACCTTGTGTTTTTACAGGAAAAGCAGCCATCTACTACGGTGACGAAGATTATTTTGATGACGGATTAGGGCATACCTTGTTAAAAAATCAGCCATTAGCTATTTGCGATAAAACAGCCGCAGCTTTAAAAACTTTAGGAAGAGATGATATTTTCTTCTCAGAATCTACCTATCATTACGATGGTGGTGGCTGTTGTTAATCACATACTATAATAAAGAATGAAACCCTTACATATTGTGAGGGTTTTTTATTAAATCGTTTTTGTTTGACTTTTTACTTCATTTCAAATAACTTCGCTCATTGTTATTTTTAGGAACTTAAATTTTACAATAATGAATAGCGAAAAAACCTTAAACGAAGTTGAAAAAATTTACGCTCCATTATCCGCAGTCTGCAAACAAGATTTTATCCATAATTCAAAAATTAAAACGTTTAAAAGAGGTGAAATTATAGTTCGTGAAGGTCAATATGCTGAAAAAGCGTATTTAATTATAGAAGGATGCGCCAGAGCCTACTATTTAAAAGATGGAAAAGATATTTCTGATTGGTTTGCTTTCGAAAACCAATTTATGGCATCAATTGTAAGTCTTTTTAGCGATAATCCAAGTCCGCATTATATTGAGTTTATTGAAGATGCAACGGTTATTGAATTTTCAAAGAATACGATGACGCTTCTTTCAAAAAAACATCATGATTTTGAACGTTTTATTAGTAAAGTTGTTACCGAAACTATGTTAGGTTTGTGTGAACGTTTATACACCATTCAATTTAATAAGGCTAAGGAAAGATATAATCACTTAATAACTATTCATCCAACAATAACAAACAGAATTCCTTTAACACATATTGCTTCTTATTTGGGAATTACACTCGAAACTTTAAGCAGAATTAGAAACCCAAAAAACCGAACTTGATTAATATCAAATGACACCTCTTTTGTTTGTATGACCTTTGTAAAAAACAAACATAATGGAAACAAACAGTTTACAATTAAAATCAATTTGGGGCAACTGGTGGCTATCAATTAGAAAATGGTTTTACCCTACTTGGCTTATTTACGAAACTTCAATTCGTTTTTACGATTATACTTACTGTGTTTATAATTATTTTAACAAGCAACAAGAAAATATTTCGCCCTATATTGGAGATATTGGTGCCTCATTTTTAAATATTACATGCAGTGGTATTACTTTTTTAGTATGTACTTTTTTCTTAACAGTTCCGACCTGTTTTATTTTATATAAATTCTTTACCGTATATAATTTATCAGGTACTAAGTTTGAAGTAAAACTTAAAAAACTTCTTTAAAACCCCACTATTTTACACTTATAACTAAAATTAAAAAAAGATGAAAAAAATATTAATCATAAATGGGCATCCTGACAAAGAAAGTTTTAATTACGCACTTTCTGAATCTTATAAATTAGGAGCCGAAAAGTCTAATACTGAAGTAAAAATAATTAATATTAGAGAACTAAATTTTAATCCAAACCTTGAGTTTGGCTACCGAAAAAGAACCGAACTAGAACCCGATTTATTAGAAGCCCAAAATAAATTAAAATGGGCCGATCATTTGGTTTGGATATATCCAGTATGGTGGGGTTCATTACCCGCAATAATGAAAGGTTTTATAGATAGAATTTTGTTACCTGGTTTTGCATTTAAAAAAAGAGCCAACTCATTATGGTCAGATAAATGCTTGATAAATAAAACTGCCAGAATAATTTGTACTTTAGATCAACCTTCATGGTATTATCGTTGGTATTATAAAAAACCAAGTACTAATGCTATGAAAAAATTAACGCTTCATTTTATCGGAGTAAAAAAAGTAAAAGTAACAACGATTGGCCCTATTAGAATGTCTGAAGAAAAATTCAGGAAAAAGTGGCTGAAAAAAGTCGAAAAACTCGGAAAAATGGACAGTTAATTTTTAATTACAACCACTCAAAGCAGCTTGTTATTTCTCAGCATATTATATTTTACTTGATTCTAAACTTATTTTCTAATAACTTCGCTGAAACTAGTTTTTACATAAAAAACATCCTATTTACATGAAATATATATCTTTTATCGTAGTACTGCTAGTATTAGTTTTAGGCTGTAGTAAAAAAAACAAAATTAGCTCTATAAATTCTGAGAACTGGTCAAAAAGAGCCATCAATATAAACAACAAAAAATCACTTAAATTCGGAAAATCTTATCTATCCATTTATTCCCAAATTTATAGCTTTACAGAACATAAAACTCATAATTTAACCTCAATGGTAAGTATGAGAAACACCAGTGATTTAGATACAATTTATCTTTTAAAAGCTCAGTATTATGATACTGATGGCAAATCAATTAGAAAATATTTTGATTATCCTATTTTTTTAGCACCTATGGAAACTACAGAAATAATTATAGATGAAATTGATGTTTCTGGAGGCACTGGTTCTAATTTTATTTTTGAATGGAAAACACCTCAAAATTGTCCAGAACCTTTATTTGAAGGCGTAATGACATCAACTATGGGGCAACAAGGTTTATCTTTCACAACAAGCGCTAAACGTATTAAGTAATTATGGCTGAAATTTTAACAACTATTTTTTTCATTTTAGCAGTAATTGACCCTATAGGTACAATACCCGTTTACTTAGAAGCAACTAAAGAATTTGATTTGATTCATAAAAAGAAAATTGCTATTAGGGCATCAATAATTGCTTTTATAATACTACTGTTTTTTATTGTTATCGGGCAATTAATTTTAGAAAGCATGTCTGTATCTCTTGATGCTTTTCAAATTTCTGGAGGAGTCATTCTTTTTTTATTTGCATTAACGATGATATTTGGCGACGGAAAACCTGAACAAGAAAAAAACAGAATAACTGATTATAAACATGTTACTATATTTCCAATAGCAATTCCTTCTATAGCATCTCCGGGAGCAATTATGGCTGTTGTTTTAATGACCAATAACCATGTTTACACAATTCAACAACAAACTATTACAACCATAATTGTACTGCTTGTAATTGGTATTACTTGTTTAATTCTTTTAACTGCAAATCATTTACAAAAAAGAATAGGTAATTACGGAATTACCGTTTTAAGTAAGATTATGGGGCTAATATTAGCTTCTTATGCAATACAAAGTATTTTAAGCGGAATTACTAGCTACTTTAAAAACATATACAATTAACTTTTTTAAAAGCTGATTTACCTACTCTTTTTACCTGAAATTTAGCACTACTGCTTTGTATAAACTGCTTACAATTTTATCACTTACACTACGTTTTACACTTTAATGAAAACACTCAAAGAAATGTACCATAAGCTTACTGAAAAGAAAACTTTAATCCGTTTATTAAAATATATAACGGGTTTGGTTAGTATAATATTTCTATCAATATTACTACTTTTCTCTTTGGTATATTTTGAAGTGTTTGGCGCTTTACCTAACAACGAAAAATTATCATCAATAATAAATGAAGAAGCCTCTTTAATATATTCTTCGGATGATGTAATTATCGGTAAAATTTTTACAGAAAACCGTACCAACATCAACATATCACAAATACCAAATCATTTAAAAGAAGCTTTAATTGCTACTGAAGACAAACGTTTTTATACTCATAATGGTTACGATGGTCAGAGTTATGCAAGAGTGTTATTTAAAAGTATTTTAATGCAAGATGCTTCTGGTGGTGGCGGAAGTACCATTACACAACAATTAATTAAAAACTTATATGGACGAAAGTATCACGGATTTTTAAGCATGCCCATAAATAAGATTAAAGAACTTATTATTGCTAGCAGAATGGAAAATTTATATTCTAAAAACGAGATACTTCAATTGTATTTTAATTCGGTTCCTTTTGGTGAAAACATCTTCGGAATAGAATCTGCCGCTAATCGATTTTTTAATAAAAATACGAATGAGTTAAATGCTGAAGAATCTGCGGTGTTAGTTGGTATGCTAAAAGCAAACACTTATTACAACCCAAGGTTACACCCTAAAAATGCTTTAAGTAGAAGAAATATTGTGCTGCAACTTATGAATAACGAACAGTATTTAAACACCAAAACTACAGATAGTTTACAAAAATTATCACTTACACTAAGCTATAAAAACCTCGATTTAAAAACAACTGCTGGGTATTTTTCTTATCAAGTAAAGAAAAAAGCTGTTAAAATAATAGATAGCATTAATGAAACAAGAAATATAAAACACAATTTAGAAGCCGACGGTTTAAAAATATATACCACGTTAAATTACAGTATTCAAAAAATCGCCGAAAAAGCAGCTAAAGAACAACTAATAGCAAAACAAAAGGAATTAGATAAAGAACTGCAATCGAATATTTTAAAAAATAGCTGGTTAAAAAAGAACCTTTTTTCTTCTGAAAAAGACAAACAAAACAAAACCTTTAAGTTGTTTGATTGGGATAGCACTAAAACAATAAAAGGTACTAAAATTGATAGTTTATGGCATTATGCAAAAATGCTTAACGCATCTGTATTGGTTACAAATCCTAAAAACGGAGCAGTGATCAGTTGGGTAGGTGGAAACAATTTTAAAATACTTCCTTTTGATATGGTTTTATCGCATCGGCAAATAGCTTCTGCCTTTAAACCCGTTTTATATGCCACTGCATTAGAAAATGGTATTTCACCTTGCGACTATTTTGACAACGAAGAAAAAACATATCCCGAATTTAATAATTGGAAACCTCAAAATGCCGATTATAGCTCAACACCCAAGAGTAAAGTTGCGTTATGGAATTCTCTAATCCATTCTATGAATTTACCAACTATTGCTCTTTATTTTAAACTCGAAAAAGAATTGCTAATCAATTCGTGTGAAAAACTACAATTTCCGAAGGTTACCAATAACGCTCCGTCTATTGCTTTAGGAACCTTAGGTTTATCTTTATCTGAAATAGTAAAAGCCTACGGTGCCTTTGCCAATAACGGTGAAATGAACGACCTGTACATGGTTACTAAAATTACCGATAAAGAAGGTGCTATTATTTATAAAAGTAAAGAGCAAAAAGCCGAAGAAGTCTTTAAAAAAGAAACTACTGAGACACTAACAGCCATTTTACAAAAAGCTGTTGACCAAGGAACGGGTGCCAAGATTAGAAACACTTATAAAATTAAAAGTCAACTTGCTGCAAAAACAGGTACTGCACAAAATTATACCGATGCTTGGTTTCTTGCCTACACCCCCAATATTGTTTTTGGTACTTGGGTAGGAACCTCAACAAACACCATACATTTTAAAAGCGGAAAAGGTGCTGGTTCGTCACTAGCCCTACCTATTGTTGCCAATATTATTAAAGAAATAGAGAAAGACACCGAGCTAAGTAAAAAGTACTTGACCGATTTTGATATTCCGGAAGATGTTTACGAATCAATAAAATGTCCTCCATACAGACAAAAAGGAATTAAAGGTTTTTTTAATAGACTTTTTGGAAAGAAGAAAAAGAAGGAAGACTAGTCTTTATAATTTTGAAATACTTAATTTTATTTTTAGCCTGTTTTCTAATAACTTAGCTAGCGCTTAATTTAATTTATTAAAAAGGAACCATATTCTTAAAATGTTAACTGGATTCTATTTTCTTCAAAAATGAGCTAAAAAACACCCGATAGCACCATCAAGAAAAGCAAATTCTTCAGAAGTGTAACCTTTTCTTTCGATAAAACTGTCACTTGTTCGTTTAATTAATTCCTCTTTACACTTTGGATTCTCAGCTTCGATATGAGAATACATCTCTAAATTATCTCCTTAATTTAAATTTTTAATCGTATTTATTTTATTACGATTTTAGTTTTATTTTTATAAAAAAAAATTAAATTTGATTTTATTAATCTTAAAAATTATTGTTATGTTAAAAAAAATTTCAAAATTTGGTACAGTTTTAAATAAATCTGAACTTAAATCAATTAATGGGGGTAATACTTGTAGTTGGACAAATTCAAAAGGTACAATGTACAGTTTATCAGATTGTTCTCGATGGGATAGGTTTCAGTTGTGGATTCGTGGAGTAGACTATGAAGTATCAGCTTAATATTTTATTTCCCAAACATCTTACCAACAAAAAAGGTTAACATTATTTAAAACCCTTGATTTCAAGGGTTTTATTTTATTTGTAATTTAATTATGCATTGCTAATTCTTTACACCATGATTTACCACTTAGGTACATTTATAAATTGATATACAGGTTTTTTCCTTTATTATAAAATAATTTCAGCTCCATCAATACTAACTTTTACTTCATGTGTCTTGACAAGATGATTAACTAAACAGGCATCAGTAATTATGATAGTATCTCTTTTTTTACTTAAGTTCATTTTTGTAACTTTTACTAAATTCATTTTACTAACAGGTTAATTATATTGGTATCAGCATTCCATCCAACTTTGCATAAAATGTATTTAAACACCTTTTCGTTTTTTAAGATATTAGTGAAACTTAAGCAAACAACGTAGCAAAAGCCTCTTCTATTTTACCAACCAAAACGAGTTTTATACCGTGGTTTTTAGAAGATATTTTATTGTATTTTGAAGCTACTAAAGTTTTATACCCTAATTTTTCAGCTTCTATAATACGCTGATCAATTTTAGAAACCGGTCGTATTTCTCCTGCCAAACCAACTTCGGCTGCGAAACAAACATTTGGGTTAATGGCTAAATCTTGATTCGATGATAAAATCGCTGCAACAACAGCTAAATCTATCGCAGGATCATCTACATGAATTCCGCCTGTAACATTTAAAAACACATCTTTTGCACCTAGTTTAAAACCTGCTCTTTTTTCTAGCACCGCTAAAATCATGTGCAATCTTTTTAAATTATAACCTGTGGTAGATCGTTGTGGTGTACCATAAACTGCGGTAGAAACCAAAGCCTGAATTTCGATCATTAAAGGTCGAATACCTTCTAAAGTTGATGCAATTGCGGTTCCGCTTAAATCAGCATCTTTTTTTGATATTAATATTTCAGACGGATTAGATACTTCTCGTAATCCGGTTGATAGCATTTCGTAAATTCCGAGTTCGGCAGTAGAGCCAAATCGGTTTTTCTGAGAACGTAATATTCTATAGGTATGATTTCTGTCACCTTCAAACTGTAAAACAACATCTACCATGTGTTCTAAAATTTTAGGTCCTGCAATGTGTCCTTCTTTATTAATATGACCAATTAATAATACCGGGGTTGAAGTTTCTTTGGCGAATTTTATAAGTTCTGCTGAAGTTTCACGGATTTGAGAAATACTTCCCGGAGAAGCTTCAATAGAATTAGTATGTAAGGTTTGAATAGAATCAATTACCAAAACATCTGGCTTAACCTGTTCTATATTTTTAAAAATTTGCTGTGTATTTGTTTCGGTAAGTATTAAACAATTAGAATTTGTAGCTTCTAAACGCTCGGCACGCATTTTTATTTGCGACTGACTTTCTTCTCCAGAAACATACAATACTTTTTGCGGAATTTTTAAAGCGATTTGTAATAACAAGGTTGATTTACCAATTCCGGGTTCACCACCTAATAAAACAACAGCTCCTTTTACAATTCCGCCACCTAAAACGGTATCTAATTCGTTATTTTTAGTTTCAACTCGTTCTTCAGCATTTAACTGAATATCTTGCACTTTTAATGGTTTTGAAACTCTTTTTTGGGTACTTTCAGGTGTTTTCCAACTTCTTTTTTCTTCTTTTTGAATTACTTCTTCAACAATAGTATTCCACTGTTTACAAGAGCCACATTGTCCAACCCATTGTGCGTGTTGTGCTCCACAGTTTTGACAGAAAAAAGTAGTTTTGGTTTTAGCCATTTAAGTTTAGTTGTGATGTTTGTAAAGTACCAAAGTTACAAAGTAATCTTTAATACTATTGATTGTTTTTTAACGTCTGCTTTAATTTTATTAAAAAAAGTGAACATATCAATCTAAATTTATTCGAGTTTTACAGTCTAATTTACCAAGGTTATGATATGCTGAAATAAATTCAGCATGACGGTAATATGATTTTCATAATTACGAAAACACACTATTTTATCTTTAAATAAAACCTTTATTAAGTTTATCTTATGTTTTCGTTTTATTCTTCAATTAGAAATTTTAATTCGTGACAAGTTTTACTCGGAACAAATTCAATTAAATCATAATTAGCTAAACCTTTAATTTTAAAAGGATCTTTTTCGATAATTTTTTCTAAATCAGATTTGTCTTTAACGTTTGATAATATTACTCCTCCGGTTCTAGGATTTTTTTTACCTGAAGCAAGGAAATTTCCTAGTTCATATTGATTATTTAAATATTCGATGTGTTCTTCTAAAAATAAATCAACCTTATCTAGTGCTGTTTTGTAGATTATATTTATAATAAACATTGTTTTTGTACTGTTTTTATTCAATCATATTGTAATTAATTACAATTTCGTTTTCTATAATATTTTTGCATTGTTTTACAGTTTTAAACCCTAATTTTTCAAAGAAAGGTTTTGCTGTTTTACTCACGTTTGCGCTTAACTTTTCAACTTTACATTCAATAGATTTAACTTTAATATGCTCGTATAATAAACTAGCTATTCCTTTTCTTGTATAGTCTTTGTGAATATACATTAAATTCAAATGGTTTTTATTTTTAAGTGAACTAAAACCTACTATTATTTTTTCACTTTCAGCAACAATAAAAAATTCCTCTTTTAAAGATTTTTCCCATTTTTCTGTTTTTTTAACAGCGTTGCTCCACACTTTTCTTTGGTTTAATGAATATTCATTTTGACATGTTTTTATAATGGTTTCAGAAAACAATTTTTGAAGTTCAGGTAAATCTTCAATTTTAGCTTTTCTAATTATAATATTCATTTTTTTGAGTTTTGTAAAAATTGAAATACAATAGTTACTGCTTTTACTTAAGGTTTATAGGTTGGCTGCGTTAGCGATTAAACGGTTTGTTTGAGCTCTTTTTGTTTTCTTTTTAAAACAAAAAAGCGAGTAGTGAAAGCGCGCCCTGAAAGGGAACGCCCAATTACTTTTTATTTTTATTATAAATGGGTAAAAATAAGAATGCTAAGCCTCCAAAAACAATAATCATTAAGGTTTGGGCTGTCCACATAATCCAACCAAAAGCGGTTGCTGGCTCTTCGTTAATGCCGAATAATGCCAAGGCTCCTGCAACGGCTACGGGGTACAAACCGACACCGCCGTTGGTTGCCGCGATGCTAAAACCACCTGCGATAAACCCAATTAACACACCGCCAAAAGGAACGTTTAATCCATTAATTGCAGGTATTGTTGCCCAAAACATGGCTACATACATTGCCCAAATAAATACGGTGTGAAAAATAAATGCCCATTTATGTTTCATTTTTAAGATGCTTGTTACACCTTCTATTAAGCCTGAAACGAAGTTTTTAATTTTTAATCCGATTCCTGCTTGTGCTTTTTTAACATATTTGGTTAGCAAATATCCTCCTACAATTAAAGCAACTAAAATAGTTGCTGTTTTTATTGGGTTAAAATTTTTGGTTAGTAATTCATAAATAAAATCAAACTGTACAAATAGTGTAATTGCTATAATGCTTAGCATCATTACTAGGTCTGCAATTCTTTCGGCCACTATGGTTCCAAATCCTTTTTCGAACGGAATGTTTTCGTAGTTTGTCATTACCGCTGCGCGGGATACTTCTCCGGCTCTTGGTACTGCATAATTTACTAAATAAGCTACTAAAACTGCCATGGTGCTGTTACCAAAATCTGGTTTATAACCCATTGGTTCTAACAAAAATTTCCAACGATATGCTCTGGAAAGGTGACTTAAAATTCCAAAAAACAATCCTAATGCTATCCACCAGTAGTTTGCCTCTTTAAAATAACCCAATAAAGTTACTATTGAGACTTTTGATAAAGAGTACCAAACTAAAAAACCTCCCAAAACGAGAGGTAGTATTATTTTTAAAATCTTTTTAAAATTCAAAATTAGGTAAGTGTATTATCTGTTTCGTTAGGAAAAACTAACGATGGTTTAAACTTTTTAGCTTCTTCAAGTTCCATAAAAGCGTATACAATTAATATTAACACATCGCCTTTTGCTACTTTTCTGGCAGCGGCTCCGTTTAATGTAATTTCGCCACTTTTTCTTGGTCCTGGAATGGCATAGGTTTCTAAACGTTCACCATTATTGTTGTTTACAATTTGTACTCGCTCACCTTCTATAATACCTGCAGCATCCATTAAATCTTCATCAATGGTAATGCTTCCTATATAATTTAAATCGGCACCCGTAACTTTTACGCGGTGGATTTTAGATTTTACTACTTGAACTAACATACTGCAAAAATAGTTTTTTAATGATTAATGTATTGTGTTTGAACAATTTTATTTTAAGCTGATATTGTCTATTAATCGAATATCGCCTGCAAAAACAGCAATAAATGCTCTGTATTTTTTATTTTTCTCTTTTTCACAAATAGTTTTCAACGTTTTTTCATTAGCAATGGTAAAATATTCTAGTTCTAGCAAAGGATGTTTTTTAAATTGTTTTTGCACCCATTTGGTAACTTCAATTGCATTTTTTGTGCCAAATTTTTTCTTAGCTTTTCTTAATGTTTTATAAATAAAAGGTGCTGCTTGTCTATATTCATTTGTTAAACGAGTATTACGAGAGCTCATTGCCAATCCATCTGCTTCTCTAAAAATATCACAGCCTTTAATTTTAACTGGAATGTGATGCTTTTCAACCATTTTTTTGATGATTTGTAATTGTTGAAAATCTTTTTTCCCGAAATAAGCATTATCAGGAGTTACAATTTCAAATAATCTTTTTACAATGGTTCCTACTCCATCAAAATGACCATCTCTAAATCTCCCTTCCATTTCATGCTCCAATCCATCAAAATTAAAGCTTTCTGAATCAACTTTTTCATTATATATTTCTTCAACAGTAGGAAAAAACAATATATCACAATCAACAGATTCTAATAAGGCAACATCATTTTCATAAGTTTTAGGATATTTTTCTAAATCTTCTTTATTATCAAACTGCGTTGGGTTTACAAAAATACTGACTACAGTAATATCATTTTTTTTCTTAGCTTTTTTCACCAATGATAAATGTCCTTGATGTAAAGCTCCCATCGTTGGTACAAATCCTATTGATTTTTTTGCTATCTTTAGCTGAGATAAAAAATCTTTTAATTCTGATATAGTTTTATAAACTTTCATGTTATTATAGTTGAAATACATGCAAAATTAGCAATTTAACACCATTTTAGCATAAATTTTCGTATTTTTGCATCTTCAATAAAATAGACAGATTTAATGAAGGATAAGAGAATATTATATGTTTCATCGGAGGTAACACCATATTTACCAGAAACAGAATTATCGTCTACTGCATTTAATGTTGCTAAAAACGCACATTCTAAAGGAGTTCAAACCCGTATTTTTATGCCTCGTTTTGGGGTAATCAACGAACGAAGACATCAATTACATGAAGTTATTCGTTTATCTGGTATGAACCTAATAATCAACGACATGGACATGCCTTTGATTATTAAAGTAGCTTCAATTCCGAAGGAAAGAATGCAAGTGTATTTCATTGACAATGATGAATATTTTAAACGTAAAGCAGTATATTCTGACGAAGATGATCAAATGTTTAGCGATAATGACGAACGTATGATTTTCTTTGCAAAAGGAGTAGTAGAAACTGTAAAAAAATTAAACTGGGCGCCAGATATTATTCATGTTCATGGATGGATGGCTTCATTACTTCCCTTATATTTAAGAGAATTTTATAAAGAAGAACCGTTGTTTACCGAGAGTAAGATTGTAACTTCGCTTTACAATAGTAATTTTGATGGTGAATTAAATAATGAGTTAGCTAATAAAGTTCGTTTTGATAAAGTTGATGAATCTAAAGTAACAACTATTGCTACACCAAATCAAATAAATATATTAAAAAGCGCCATCGAAAATTCGGATGCTATTGTAAAAGGTAGTGAAGTTTTACCTGATGAGATTAATGCTTTTATTGATGAAAAAGGAGGTAAAGTTTTAGAATTTCAATCAGAAGAAGTTTTAGCAGAAGCCTATTTAGAATTTTATAAAGAAACAGTTTTAGAAATAAGCGAATAACAATACAAATGATTAGAAAAATTGGTGTTTTAGGTATTAGCTTGCTATGTTTAGCAACTACCATATCATGTGAAAAAGATTTTAACGACGTAGGGGGTAGTATCCTTAACAATACAAAATTTGAAACAGGAGAAATTTTATTAGACGTAGAAATTGAACAAGTTGACATTTCTAATTCAAACGCTAATCCTTTGTACAAGGCTGTTAGAGCCGATAACATAGGTATAGGTACTTTAGGTGAATATTGGTTAGGTGTTTATAAAAGTAATAATTACAAAACTATTGAAGCTTCTTTTATTAGTCAATTATCGTTACCATTATCTTTAAAAACACAAGATGCAGAGCCAGCTACAGAAGATGGCGAAATAGACTCTATCTTTGTTTTAGATAAAGTAGTTCTTAAACTACCGTATACAGCTACAAATATTGGAGAAGAAAGTGATGGAAAACCTAAATTTAGATTAGATTCAGTTTTAGGTAACACAACGATAACCACTCCTATTAAAGTGTTTAAAAACGGAACCTATTTAAATAACTTAGACCCTAATAACCCAGCAAATTCAAATAGTTTTCAATCCGATTATGATTATATAATCGGTGATCCTGTTGCTGATTTATTAAATGAAAATGCTGCATTTACATTTATACCTAGCCCTGTAGACACGATGTTAGTATTAACCAGAAACATTAGCAATGGAAACACTTATCAAGACACCATTAGGCTTGCAGATAAAGCTCCGTTTTTAACTATACCTTTAGATAAAACAAAAATGGAAAATCTTTTTTGGAATAAATTTGAAGACAATCAATTTTCAAGCTTAGATGCTTTCAACGCTCATTTTAGAGGTCTTATTGTTAAATCAGAAGGAGCAGATGGAGCAATGGTTCCATTTAGTTTAACAAATGCCAGTTTAGATTTTCATTATACGATTACGACTTTTATTAAAAAAGAAGGAGAAAGTGTTTTAGCTTTAAAAGATACCTTACCAAAAACATACTCTTTTCCTTTTTCTGGTATAAGAAACAGTACTTATAAGATGTCTCAGCCAACTACACCAACACCTGCTAATAATTTTACAGTACAAGGAACAGCTGGAACGATGGCTAAAGTAACAATTTTAGATAACACAAAACTTCAAGAATTAAGAGACAAAAATTGGTTAATCAATGATGCTTCATTAACGTTTTATATTAACCAAACAATTAATACAGATAAAAACATAACTCCACAAAAATTATTTATTTATCAAGATAAAGTTAATAATGGAAACTTATCTCCTACTCAAATTTCTGATTCATATATTGAACCGGCTGCTTTTGGAGGTAACTTAGAGTTAACAGATGAAGAAAAACCTGAAAAATATAACTTTAGAATTAGCAACTATATTTCAAACTTGTTAAGAAGTGAGGCTGACACTACTATAGAGCCTTTAATTTTAAAGGTTTATAACCCTACTGATACTCCTCAAAATTCAACCGTAGTTAGCACTTATAATTGGAACCCTAGAGGGGTTACTTTATTCAATGGTAACGAAACTGCCAATGGCTCAAAAAGAGCTGTATTGAAAATATCATATTCTAAAGAAAAATAACATTTATTATGTGTGGAATAACAGGTTATATTGGGCACAGAGAAGCCTATCCCGTTGTAATTAACGGATTAAAGCGCTTAGAGTACAGAGGGTACGATAGTGCTGGAATTATGATTTATGATGGAGAAAAAGCCCATTTATCAAAAACAAAAGGAAAAGTTTCTGATTTAGAAACTATTATCGACAATGATGAAAAAAGAAAAAAAGGAACCATAGGCATCGGTCATACTAGATGGGCAACTCATGGTGTTCCTAATGACTTAAACTCACATCCACATTTTTCACAATCAGGTAACTTAGTTATTGTTCATAACGGTATCATTGAAAATTACGCTACCATTAAAAAAGAATTAACCGAAAGAGGTTATGTATTTAATAGTGATACTGACACTGAAGTTTTGGTAAACTTAATTGAAGAAGTTAAAAAAACTGAAGGATGTAAATTAGGTAAAGCTGTTCAGCTAGCATTAACAAATGTTATTGGTGCTTATGCTATTGCCGTTTTTGACAAAACAAAACCCAATGAACTAATTGTAGCCCGTTTAGGAAGTCCTATTGCCATAGGTGTAGGTAAGAACAATGAAGAGTTTTTTGTAGCTTCGGATGCTTCTCCGTTTATTGAATACACTAAAGATGCTATTTATTTAGAAGATGGTGAATTAGCTATCATCAAAAAAAACAAAGGCATTAAAGTTCATAAAATTGATAACGATAAAGAAATTGATGCTAATATACAAGAACTTCAACTGAGCCTAGAACAAATTGAAAAAGGGGGTTATGATCATTTCATGTTAAAAGAAATTTACGAGCAACCAAAAGCTATTATAGACACTTACAGAGGGCGAATGTTACCTGACCAAGGTATTATTAGAATGGCTGGTGTTGATGACAATATTTCTAAATTTACAAGTGCTAACAGAATAATAATTGTTGCCTGTGGTACATCATGGCATTCTGGCTTAATAGGAGAATATCTTTTTGAGGATATGGCACGTATTCCTGTAGAAGTAGAGTATGCTTCTGAGTTTAGATACAGAAATCCGATTATTAACGAAAACGATGTCGTAATTGCTATTTCTCAATCTGGTGAAACTGCTGACACCTTAGCTGCTATTAAATTAGCAAAATCGAAAGGTGCCTTTGTTTTTGGTATTTGTAACGTTGTAGGATCATCTATCGCTAGAGAAACGCACGCAGGTGCTTATACTCATGCGGGTCCTGAAATTGGGGTTGCATCTACAAAAGCATTTACAACGCAAATAACTGTACTTACATTAATTGCTTTAAAGCTGGCACAAGCTAAAGGAACATTAGCTACATCTGCAGTAAATAACTACTTACAAACAATGCAACAAATTCCTGCTCAAGTAGAACAATTACTTAAAACGGATGCACAAATTAAAGATATTGCAAATGTTTATAAAGATGCAAAAAATTGCTTGTATTTAGGTAGAGGATTTAACTTTCCTGTTGCTTTAGAAGGTGCTTTAAAACTAAAAGAAATTTCATACATACATGCTGAAGGATATCCTGCAGCCGAAATGAAACATGGTCCTATTGCTTTAATTGATGAAAATATGCCCATTTTTGTCATAGCAACTAGTAAAGGTCATTATGAAAAAGTGGTTAGTAATATTCAAGAAATAAAATCTAGGAGCGGTAAAATTATTGCTATCGTTACAGAAGGTGATACTACTGTAAAAGAAATTGCAGATCATGTAATAGAGATTCCTGATACTGAAGAAGCTTTTACACCGCTATTAACTACAATCCCTTTTCAATTGTTATCGTATCATATTGCGGTAATGTTAGATAAAAATGTAGATCAACCGAGAAATTTAGCAAAATCTGTTACTGTTGAATAAACAAAATAGTAATCTATAAAAAAAGCCAAGAAATATTTCTTGGCTTTTTTATTTTATTCTTTTTTAAAAGTAAGATATACAGGGAAATGATCTGAAAAACCTCCTTGATACCATGGACCAATGTAGGTTCTAAACGGACTGTTTTTAAATTTTCCTTTGTAAAAACGCATCCAATCTTTCTTAAAAATACCGGCTTTTATAAAACTATGACAACTCTTTTTGACATCAAAAAAATCTTTTGAAAAAATTATTTGATCAAACAAATGCCATTCTTTGTAAAAAGTTAAACTTCCTTCTCCTTTTTTGAATAACGTTTTCATTGGGTTATATAAATCATCACTTACTAGATAATCAGTAATACTTTCACTCGTGGGATCATCATTAAAATCGCCCATAATAATAAATTTAGCATTACTATCTTTCTTTTTTATAGCATCTAAAACTTCGTGTACATGTATGGCTGCTTTAATACGTTTTTCTTTAGTTTCTATATCTCCATCTCTTCTTGAAGGCCAATGATTAACTAAAACATATATTAATTCTCCATTAAAATTACCTTTTACTACCAATAAATCACGTGTATAATCAATAGTTCCTTCTTTATCTGTTAAATGTAACGAATATGTATCGGAAGTTATTACATTAAAAAAAGCTTCATTATAAAGTAATGCTACATCAATTCCTCTTTCATCTGGCGAATCATAATGCACATATTTATAATCATATTTTGATAGGTTCTTATGCTTTGTTAGATCCTTAACTACTTTTGCATTTTCAACCTCTGCTAATCCGATTAATACAGGTGGAAAAGCAGATTGATTCATTCCTATCTGGCTAATAACTGATGTTACTTTTTTAATTTTATGTTTATATTTCTTGTAATCCCATTTACGTTTACTTAAGGGAGTAAAATCATCATCAGCAGTTTTGGAATTATTTTTCGTATCAAACAGATTTTCAACATTATAAAAAGCAATACTAATTGTATTTTTTCTTCTATTCATCAATTATTGCAATAAAATTAATCACTCGAAAATACGAAATATCAAAAGCTATAACATAAAACTAACCATAAAAATTAATGATTAGTTAAAAAAAACAATTTCAAAAAAATAAAAGATTAAAAAAATAACAAAATAATTAAAAATTATTCAAAATAAAATATCATTTATTTCTTTTTAATTAATGTTAACTCTTTGTAAACCAACAATAATAACTATTATTTTTTACCAAAAGAAAAGATTATCATAACACTAAAATACAAACATAAACAACTGTTAGACAGTATATTTACAATGTAAAAAAGTAAATCTAAAATCTTTATATAAACTCTAAATTTAAAAAAATGAAAAAGTTATTCGTATTAGTATTTGTTGCCTTTGTAAGCACTTCAGTATTTTCAACAAATGAAAACCCTGTAAAACAAGAAATAAGAACTAAAATAGTACAACTTTTAGGGAGTCCAAAATTTTTGGTTGATGAAAAAGTTAAAACTACTGTAGATTTTTTAATAAACAAAAATGGTGAAATTGTTATTTTAAATGTTGATTGTAATACTCCAAAAATTTGTTATTACATAAAAAACAAATTAAATTACAAAACAATAAATAAAAATTTTAATGGTAAAAATATGATTTACAAAATGCCATTAATAATAAAAAACGGATCCAAATAAAATTAGTTTTAACAATAAAAAAACTCATAGGGCTACTAACCTATGAGTTTTTTTTATTTAACTTAGAATATGTTTTATACAACTCCTTGATCTAACATTGCGTCAGCAACTTTTACAAAACCAGCAACATTTGCTCCTTTTACATAATCAACAAAACCATTTTCATCTGTTCCATATTCAACACAAGATGCATGAATATCGTTCATAATTTGGTTTAATTTTGCATCAACTTCTTCTCTAGTCCAATTATAACGTAAAGAGTTTTGACTCATTTCTAAACCAGAAGTAGCTACTCCACCAGCATTTGATGCTTTTCCTGGAGCAAATAAAATCTTCGCTTCTAAAAATGCTTCAACAGCCTCTGGTGTAGATGGCATGTTTGCACCTTCAGCAACACAAATACATCCGTTAGCTAATAATGTTTTAGCTTCCTCACCATTTAACTCATTTTGAGTTGCACATGGTAAAGCTACATCACATTTAGTTCCCCAAGGACGCTCACCTTTAAAGAATTGTGCATTTGGATATTTCTCTACATATTCATGGATTCGTCCTCTACGAACATTTTTAATCTCCATAACGTATGCTAATTTCTCCGCATCTATTCCGTCTACATCATAAATATATCCTGATGAATCAGACATGGTAACAACTTTACCGCCTAATTCGGTTACTTTCTCAGTTGCATATTGCGCTACATTTCCTGATCCTGAAACCGCAACAATTTTCCCTTCAAAAGAATCTCCTTTAGTTTTTAGCATGTTTTGTGCAAAATACACATCACCATAACCTGTTGCTTCTGGTCGTATTAATGAACCACCCCAAGAGGCACCTTTCCCTGTTAAAACACCAACAAACTCGTTACGTAATTTTTTATACTGACCGAACATAAATCCGATTTCTCTTCCTCCAACACCAATATCTCCCGCAGGAACATCTGTATTAGCACCAATATGGCGGAATAACTCAGACATAAAAGCTTGACAGAAAGCCATCACTTCACGATCAGATTTTCCTTTTGGATTAAAATCAGAACCTCCTTTTCCTCCACCCATTGGTAAAGTTGTTAAAGAGTTTTTAAATACTTGTTCGAATCCTAAAAATTTTAAAATTGATAAGTTTACAGAAGGATGAAAGCGTAAACCACCTTTATAAGGTCCGATAGCCGAGTTAAACTCAACTCTATAACCTCTATTTACTTGTGTTTCGCCGTTATCATCAACCCAAGGAACTCTAAACATTAAAGTTCTTTCTGGCTCAACCATTCTTTCAAGTAATTTTTTACCTTGATATTTTGGGTTATTTTCAATAAATGGAATTACAGTTTCTGCAACTTCATGTACTGCTTGCAAAAATTCTGGCTCATTAGAATTACGTTCTTTAACGTAATCCATAAATGCATTTATTTTAGATTCCATAATTTTAATTATGTTGTATTATGATTTAAACAATTTTGTACCGCAAATATAATTAATTTACAATTTGTTAAATTTAAAAAAATCAATTATTTCACTATTTTTTTTAATTTCTAAAACGTTTTCGGTTATTTAAGCCTTATAGTCGATAACTCTTTATAAAACCAACATATTTTTCATTTAAAAATCATAAATTTGCAACCTAATTATTCCGAAAAATAAGATGTTAGACAAAGTAAAAGAATTGATTGGTGATGTAAAAGCTTTTCAAGCAACTTCAAAAGAAGAAGTGGAAGCTTTCAGAATAAAATACTTAGGTAGTAAAGGATTATTAAAAGATTTATTTGCCGAGTTTAAAAATGTAGACGCAGCAATGCGTAAAGATTTTGGACAAGCTTTAAATAACTTAAAAAAATCTGCCGAAGGTAAAGTAACCGAATTAAATGATGCTTTAGAAAGTGCTGTTGAAGAAAACGGAATGTATGGCGATTTAACGCGTCCGTCAGAACCCATCAATTTAGGTTCTCGTCATCCAATATCTTTAGTTAAAAATCAAATCATTGAGGTTTTTAACCGAATCGGATTTACCGTTTCTGAAGGACCTGAAATTGAAGATGATTGGCATAACTTTACTGCTTTAAACTTACCAGAATATCATCCAGCACGTGATATGCAGGACACTTTTTTTATAGATAAGAATCCTGACACTTTATTAAGAACACATACCTCATCGGTACAAGTACGTTATATGGAAAATAACGAACCACCAATTCGTACCATTTCTCCAGGACGTGTTTTTAGAAATGAAGATATTTCTGCACGTGCACACTGTATTTTTCATCAAGTAGAAGGTTTATATATTGATACCGATGTATCATTTGCAGATTTAAAACAAACACTTTTATACTTTACAAAAGAAATGTTTGGAAAATCTAAGATTCGTTTACGTCCCTCATATTTTCCATTTACAGAGCCGAGTGCCGAAGTAGATATTTACTGGGGGTTAGAAACCGAAACAGATTACAGAATTACTAAAGGAACCGGTTGGTTAGAAATTATGGGTTGCGGTATGGTAGATCCTAATGTATTAAAAAACGCCAATATCGACCCTACTAAATATTCTGGATATGCTTTCGGAATGGGAATAGAGCGTATTGCGATGTTATTATATCAAATTCCTGATATTAGAATGTTTTACGAAAACGACAAACGTTTCTTAGAGCAATTTAAATCGGTAATTTAATAAAACTATATAAAGACGAAAGCTCAAAACTTTCGTCTTTCCTTTTAAACTAATTAGAATGAGAAAAGACATTCACGTACCTAAAGTTGAAAATGTAGAAATTGCGATTACTTTAGAAAAAAATCAAAACGACAACACCGATGAATGGTGTGTATACATCATCAATAAAAAAGAAGTTGATTTAGAAATGGTGGTTATTGTTTCTCAAGGATTTTCAGACACTAAAACAACCTCATTGTTTCGCAGAAAAATAGATATACTTCCAGCAAATTCAGCTTCTAAATTCGAAATAATGCAACCCGAATTATTTGCTTTAGACAATCGTTTTCAAGTTACTTTTTTTGAGAACAATCAATTACACGACAAAACTTTTATCTTTCAAGAAGGCACAATACAAGAAGACTTTTTTAGAGATATTGATGTTTTAAATAAAAAAGGAGTTGTTTGTAAATAAATTTTAAAACATAAAAAATTGCATTAAAAAGCTGTTTTTAAAAATCATACAAAAAGAACGATAGTTGTTAATTAACCGCTATCGTTCTTTTTTTGAGCAAGCTTTGACTATTTTCGCTAAAATAAAAATATTTTATGTTTACAGATATTCAAAATTTAGTTGCTGATTTTTCTTCATGGATTTGGGGAATACCCTTATTAATATTACTAATCGGTGGCGGATTATGTTTATTTGTTTATTCAGGTTTGGTTCCTTTTAGATATATGGGACATGCCATTGCCATTTTAAGAGGTAAATACGACAAACACGATTCTCCTGGAGATTTATCGCATTACGAAGCTTTGTCATCTGCCATAGCCGCAACAGTAGGAATGGGAAATATTAGTGGTGTTGCCATTGCTATTGCTACCGGTGGTCCTGGAGCCATTTTTTGGATGTGGGTAAGTGCCTTTGTCGGTATGGCAACCAAGTTTTTTACCTGTAGTTTAGCCATCATGTATCGCGGTAAAGATGAAGAAGGTAATGCAAAAGGAGGACCAATGTATGTAATTACCGAGGGATTAGGTAAAAAATGGAAACCTTTAGCCATATTTTTTGCAACAGCTGGTTTAGCAGGAACTTTGCCCGCCTTTCAAGCAAATCAATTAACACAAACAATTATTGATGTTTTTAAAGTAAATCAATCCAATGAATTTACCGCTAAATTACTAATCGGATTAACAATTGCTATAATTGTTTCAATGGTAATTTTTGGCGGAATTCAACGAATCGGAAAAGTAGCCGGTAAATTAGTTCCCATAATGGTTGTTGTTTATCTAGTAACTGTAATTGCTATTTTACTTTTAAAATTCGATAAAGTTCCTGGCATATTTTCACTAATATTTACCGATGCTTTTTCAGGAAAATCAGTTTTAGGTGGCGCCTTAGGAGCTCTAATAATTACCGGAGTAAAACGTGCTGCTTTTTCTAACGAAGCAGGTTTAGGAACCGCACCTATGATGCACGGAACCGCAAAAACTAAAGAACCAATTAGAGAAGGTTTAGTAGCCATGTTAGGTCCTGCAATTGATACCTTATTAGTTTGTACCTTAACCGCGTTAGCAATTTTAGCTTCTGGAGTTTGGCAAAACTTTGACGGCAATGGTATTTCTATGACTTTAGCAGCCTTTGATACTGTTTTACCCTACCATACCGGAAGTATCATTTTAACCATTTGCGTATTAATATTCGCTTTTTCAACACTATTTACCTATTCTTTTTACGGTTATAGCTGTTTAAGTTTTTTAACCAGCGCTAAAACAGGAAAATATTACAACCACTTTTACATTTTAGTAATTGTAATTGCCTCTATTATTAAGTTAGATTTTGTAATTAATTTAATGGATAGTGCCTATGCTTTAATGGCAATACCAACCGTACTTTCTACCCTAATTTTAGCTCCTAAAGTTAAAAAAGCAGCTAGTTTATATTTCCAAAAATTAAAATCAGGCGCTTTTAACTAAATATTCTTTTTTCAACATAAAACAAAACACCTATTGTAATTTATGATAGGTATTTTTTATTTTTTTGAAGCTATTTCCCGCTTTCCGCACTCGCTTTTTTCACTGTCGTTTTCGATACAAATTTTTCATACTTCAAAATTCACTCAAACTGACAGTAAAAAAGAGCTCAAACAAACGCTACAATCGGGGCTAGGCTCATTTATTGAATTTAGTAATTTATTCTTATTTCAATTACTATCAACTAAATCAACAACTAAAAAACGTCATGCTGAATTTATTTCAGCATCGCATCACTTTTACGAATCAAAGTAAAAATATGAAATAAATTCAGGTTAACGAGTTCGTTATTATTCTAAACAAAAAAACAGAAAATCATGTTATGAGACTATACTTTCTCCACCAACGTTTCATTTTCAAAAATCAATCCTTCAAAACCAGTATTCATAAAATTTCTAATATTTTGATGATCGGTTCCATTCGGGTTTTCTAAAACATCAATAAAATAATATTGCCCAAAACAAGCCAAGGTTTCTTCTTTGGTTAGTTTTTGTTTTAAAGCAAAAGAAAACACTTTACATGAACCCAAATTTTCAGCATTACTATTTTGCAAATCACCATTTTTAAAAGCTGTTGGCGTAAAAACATAGTTTTTTTCAATAACGCTCATCGTTTCTGAAAAAATAAGCTGTTTAGGGTTTTCATTTAACTTCGTTACAAATTCATCAATACTCATTATAGTTCGTTTTATTTTGATAATTATAAAATCAATCACAAAAAAAGGGTGTAAAAACTTAAAAAACTAAATAATAGTAATTTTTTACATACTAACAATTATCGTTAAATTTGCACTTCAAAATTTCAATAAATGTACAGAACGCATACTTGTGGCGAATTAAGAGCTTCGCACATTAATACTGAAGTAACCCTTTCTGGTTGGGTTCAAAAATCACGTGATAAAGGTTTTATGATTTGGGTAGATTTACGCGATCGTTACGGAATTACACAGTTAATTTTTGACGAAGAACGTACCTCTAAAGAATTAATGGAACAAGCAAAAACCTTAGGACGTGAGTTTGTGATTCAAGTTACAGGTACTGTTATTGAGCGCGAATCTAAAAACAAAAATATTCCTACCGGTGAAGTAGAATTATTAGTTTCTCGTTTAGAAATATTAAACGAAGCTAAATTACCACCTTTTACCATTGAAGACGAAACCGATGGTGGTGAAGATATTAGAATGAAATATCGTTATTTAGATATTCGTCGTAATCCTGTAAAAGATAGTTTGATTTTTAGATCTAAAGTATCAATGGAAGTTCGTAAATACTTATCAGACGCAGGTTTTATTGATGTTGAAACACCGTATTTAATCAAGTCAACTCCAGAAGGTGCAAGAGACTTTTTAGTGCCTTCGCGTATGAATGCAGGTCAGTTTTACGCATTACCACAAAGTCCTCAAACATTTAAACAACTATTAATGGTTGGTGGAATGGATAAGTACTTTCAAATTGTAAAGTGCTTTAGAGATGAAGATCTACGTGCCGATCGTCAACCGGAATTTACACAGATAGACTGTGAAATGGCTTTTGTAGAGCAAGAAGATATTTTAAATATTTTTGAAGGATTAACACGTCATTTATTAAAAGAAATTAATGGTGTTGAAGTTGATAAATTTCCAAGAATGTTATTTGATGACGCGATGCGTTTGTATGGAAATGACAAACCAGATATCCGTTTCGGAATGGAGTTTGGCGAGTTAAACGACGTTGCACAACACAAAGAATTTAAGGTTTTTAACGATGCCGAATTAGTAGTAGGAATCGCGGTTCCTGGAGGAGCAAAATATACAAGAAAAGAAATAGATAAATTAATAGATTGGGTACGCCGTCCACAAGTTGGTGCGTTAGGAATGGTGTATGTAAAATGTAACGAAGATGGTACTTTTAAATCATCAGTAGATAAATTTTACGACCAAGAAGATTTAGCAAAATGGGCTGAAAAAACTGGCGCTAAAGCTGGTGATTTAATCTGTATTTTATCAGGAAACACAACTAAAGTTAGAGCGCAATTGTCTGCTTTACGTATGGAAATGGCAGAACGTTTAGGTTTACGTGACCCTAAAGTATTTGCTCCGTTATGGGTAATCGATTTCCCATTGCTAGAATTAGATGAAGAAACGGGTCATTACCACGCAATGCACCATCCGTTTACATCACCAAAACCTGGTCAATTAGAAATGTTAGATACAAATCCAGGAGCTGTAAAAGCAAATGCATACGATTTAGTTTTAAATGGTAACGAAATTGGTGGAGGTTCTATTCGTATTCACGATAAAGAAACCCAAGCTATTATGTTTAAGCATTTAGGCTTTACAGAAGCCGAAGCTAAAGAGCAATTCGGATTCTTAATGGATGCTTTTGAATATGGTGCGCCACCACACGGAGGTTTGGCTTTCGGATTGGATAGATTGGTTGCTATTTTAGGTGGTCAAGAAACCATTCGTGATTTTATTGCCTTTCCTAAAAACAACTCTGGTCGTGATGTAATGATTGATGCTCCAGCAACTATCGATAATCAGCAATTAAAAGACTTAAGTATTCAGTTAGACCTGCAAGAAGACAACTAAAATACTTGTTTTAAAACTAAAACATCAAGCTAAATCTATTTTAGCTTTTCATGATAGAAAAAACCTCAATCTATGTTAAATTGAGGTTTTTTTTCTTTTAGAGAAGACACAATTATCAGTATCATTTTAAAAGTTTACATTTGATATTAAAATTCAAAAAGAAATTCTATGGAAGGTTTTTTATTTATAACACTCATTTTGTGTTTCTATTTTCTTAACAGAAATATAAACAACAAGTTTAAAGAGCAGAACTTAACTATTGAAGATTTAAAAAAAAGACTTCGTTTTTTACAAAATGAAGTACTCTCAAAAAGAACAGCTTCCGAGACAAAAGAAACTGTTGTTGTAGTCAAACAACCTGTAAGGGATGAACCTATTAAAGTAGCAAAACCTACTATTATTGTTCCCGAAAAAAGCATTCAAAAAACAATACAACCAACTGTTGGTATTCCACAAAAACCAACCCTAACGAAAACTCAAAAACAAGTTGTAAAACAAAAAGTTAAAACAGCTCCAAAAAAATCCTGGCTCAAAAAGTTTAAAGAGAAAAATCCTGATTTAGAAAAATTTGTGGGCGAAAACTTAATTAATAAACTCGGAATTTTAATTTTAGTATTAGGTATTAGTTTCTTTGTTAAATATGCGATTGATAAAGATTGGATAAACGAACCTGCAAGAGTGGGTATTGGTATTTTATGTGGTTCACTTGTTATGGCCATTGCTCATAAATTAAAGAAAAACTATGCTTCTTTTAGCTCGGTTTTAGTTGCGGGTGCTATTAGTATCTTTTATTTTACTATTTACATTGCTTTTCACGAATACCAACTTTTTAGTCAAACTACTGCCTTTGTAATTATGTCACTAATTACGGCTTTTAGCACTTTGGTGTCGGTTTCTTACAACCGTCAAGAATTAGCCGTTTTATCGTTAATTGGTGGTTTTGCAGCGCCTTTTATGCTAAGTACTGGCGAAGGAAGTTATATTGTTTTATTTACTTATATCGCTATCTTAAATATTGGAATTTTAGGAATTTCGTATTTTAAAAAGTGGAAAGTATCTACCATTTTAGCCTTTATTTTTACAACCCTTTTATTTACAAGTTGGTGTGCCATAAAAATAGGTGAGCCTTCATTTTCACATGTAGGAGCCTTAGTATTTGCAACCCTATTTTATTTTATTTTTAGCATTATCATCGTTTTAAACAACCTTAAAAACAAAGGTGTTTTTTCGGTAATAGAATACCTTATTTTAATTGCAAACACTTTTATTTTTTTCGGAATCGGAATCATTATTCTTGAAGATTTAAATTCAAATCTTACCGGATTATTTACGTTATTATTAGCGATTTATAACTTAGGATATGCTACAATTCTGTATAAAAAATTCGGCTTAGATAAAAATGCAATATATCTCTTAATTGGCTTAGCGCTTACTTTTGTTACCCTTACCATTCCTATCCAATTTGAAGGAAATCATATTACTTTATTTTGGGCAGCGGAAGTTGTACTATTATTTTGGCTATCACAAAAATCAAAAATAAACTCTTTTAAAGTTGGTGCTATCATTGTACAGGTATTAACGCTCATCAGTTTATTGATAGATTGGTTTAGATATGGATCATCTGAAGAATTGTCAATAATATTTAACCCTTTATTTATTGCAGGTGCCGTTGTAAGTATTTCATTATACCTAACTTATTGGTTATTAAAAAAAGAAAACAACAGTGCTACGAAAAAAACAACAGCTATCCTTAATTTTTATAAAAACACTATTATTATAATTGCGGCTATTATCACGTATTTTACAGGTTTTTTAGAAATTAATTATCAAGCAAATCAGTTTTTAGAAAACAATGTTTCTGCCTTGTCGTTTCCGTTAACCTATCATTTTGTTTTTATTTCAATTTTCTTGTGCCTAACCGATTTCTTTAATAAGAAAAAATTTATAAAACTATTACTATTTATAAGCAGCTTTTCTATTTTGCTATACATTTTATCTTTTTATAAATTTCCAACAAATGAAATGATTAAAAATGCTGTTGCTGGCACCAACACAAAATATGCATTTTATTTACATTATATTATTGTAGCCTGCTTAATATATTTTGGTTATCAACTATTTAAAAAAACAACGACCTTGTTCCATATAAAACCAACACAAAGTAAATGGTTGCCTTGGTTATTTGTTTTTGCCATTGTATATGTATTAAGTAATGAAATAATGATACATGGTTTATATCTTTCAAATACTATTGATGCTGAACTAGCTGAAAATTTTACTGAAACAGGAGATAACTTATATCAAAAAAGAAATTTTGTAAATACTAGTATTCAAAAAACGAAAACTCAAATTATAAAAATTGGATACCCAATACTTTGGGGAGTCTTTTCTTTTATTTTTCTGATTATAGGAATAAGAAAACAATGGAAAACGCTTCGGGTAATTGCACTCTCGTTATTAGGTTTAACCATTCTTAAACTATTTATTTATGATATTAAAAATGTATCGGAAACCGGAAAAATAATTGCCTTTATATTATTAGGAGTATTAATTTTAGTAATTTCATTTGTGTATCAAAAGATAAAAAAATTAGTAGTTGACGAAGTACCTGAAAAAGATAAAAATGATGAAAAAATATAACTTTATAATTGCCTTTTTTATAACTCTTACCGCTTTTAGCCAGCGTTATGAAGGAAACCTGAATCCAATTAAAAAAAGCGGATTGCATAAAATAATGCTACACTCAAAAGTTAGGAGTGCTAGCAATGATAATTTTAATTATATACGGATAAAAGATGCTCAAAAAAACGAAGTTCCTTATGTTGTAATACACAATGCTGATAAAAAATTTTCAATCTTTAAAACAGTTCCAATAGCTTCTAAAAAAACAGTTAAAGATTCTATTACTGCTCTAATTATTGAAAATAAAAATGGCACAAAACAAGATCATATCATCTTAAGAGTAGCAAATACTAAAATCAGAAAAAGCTATAACGTGTATGGTAGTGACAACGGAAAAGATTGGTTTGGGTTGGTTTCTGATAAAAAGCTATCAACTACAAATAATCTAAACAAAACAGCTTCTGGAAAACTATTTTTAGAAGAAAAAATTGATTTCCCTTTAAACACCTATGCTTTTTTACGCATTAATTTTAACGATAAAAATTCATTACCCATCAATATTTTAGAAGCTGGTATTTATGAAAGTAAGTTTTTTACACAACAACCTGTTGAAATTACTAATTACAAACAAGAAATAACTACTTTAAAAGATAAAAAAGTAACACAGCTTAAATTTAGTGCTGCCAATAGTTATAAAATACATACGGTTTCTTTTAAAATTGATACTGATTTTTATCTACGTACTGCTAAACTAATAGTAATCAAAAGTAAAAAGGTAAAAAAACGTGTCGAAACGTATCGTCATATTATCGCTAAATTTCAGTTAAATTCAAAAAACAATAATACTTTTAATTTTAAAAATTTAAATGAAAATGAATTTATTATAGAAATTGAAAACAACGACAATCCACCTTTAAACATCAACAATATACAGCTCTTTCAAAAACCTGTATACCTTATTGCAAACTTAAAACAACAAGATTATCATTTTATTGTTGACAAAAAACTATCGAAACCTTTTTATGATTTAGGGAATTTTATTTCTAATAAAACACTTAAATTAAATGAAACTAGCATCTTAAATTTTACCGAAGTACAAAAATCTAAATCAAATACTAAAGCCACTCCTTTTTGGCAAACCAAAATTTTTATGTGGTTATGTATTATAGTAGGAATAAGTTTGGTTGTTTATTTTTCTTTAAGCTTACTAAAAGATATAAACTCTAAAGAAAACAGTTAAATTTTTGATTATTACCAACGGTAATCAGTAGTAAATCATAACTGAAGGTTAATTTTTATTCAAAAAACGAACCATTTTGTCTGGAAAATCTGTAAAACCTCCATCAATATTTGCTTCAAAAAATAAGACTTGTAGCATTTCATCAAAAGAAGAAAATTCTGCTAATTGATCTGCTCTAAAAGTATAAGGATGTACTTTTAATCCGAGTTTATGAGCATCAGCAACCAAAGAAGTAAACAACCATTTTCCGTTTTCTTTTTTAGCCAAAATTTGCTTGTACCAAGGTCCAATTCCGTCTGCATAAGTTGCAAAGTGAGCTAATTCTTTTGTTTCTTCAGAGAACTCCATCAATTGCACTAAAAACAATGCTGATTTTAGTTCTTTTCTAACTCGTTCTAATTCTTTAGCATCAAAACATTGAAAAATACAGTTGTCGCTTTTTGTTTTATAACCATAATTTGAAAGAATATCTAAAGTGATTTTAGCAATATCTTTTCCATTTTTATGATGAAACTCTGGATTTTTAATTTCTGGATAAATTCCTATATTTTTTTCGGTACTATAATTTAACCCCTGTATTAATTCTATTTCTTGCTGAAAAGAATGTAATTTAAAATTCCCTTTTCCTTTCGGAAATCTTTTTGGATAAAACTGCTTACCTGTTCTAGGATCAAATCGTTCAGTTACCTGTAACTTTTGTAACTCTTCAAATGTAAAATCAATTACATAATAACGATTATCGGGTCTTTTCCTATCTGAAAATACCTCAGCAACATTGGTAACATCGTCTAAATAAATATCGTGAATAACAATAGGCACATTATCTTTACTTAATACTAAATCTTGTTCAATAAAATCAGGATTCATAGCATAAGCCATCGCTTTAGCTTCCATAGAATGTTCTGGTAAATAGCCTGATGCTCCACGGTGTGCAATAACAATTTTGTTTGATTTCATCTTTATATTTTCACTAATTTGACCATAACTTTTTAACGAAAGTAGTATTGTTATTAACAATAGTTTAAAAGTGCTATTTTTTAAGTTATTCATTTGATAAAAGTAAAAAAGTTTCTTAAGAAAAGCTTTATTTAATATGCAAAAAAACCTTCTATTTGACAAAATAGAAGGCATTTGTTTGTATGCTTTTTATTTTTAACTCAACATCATTTTTGCTTTTTTTACAGCGGCTACCAAAACATCTATTTCTTCTTTAGTATTATAAAAAGCAAAAGATGCTCTTACAGTACCCGGAATACAATAAAAGTTCATAATTGGTTGTGCACAATGATGACCAGTACGAACGGCAACTCCTAATTTATCTAAAATTGAACCGATATCGTACGGATGAATTCCATCAATATTAAATGATATTACTGATGCTTTATTAGTTGTTCCGTAAATTTTTAAGCTTTCAATTTTTTCTAGTTCTTGTGTACCGTAAGCCAATAATTCCTTTTCTTGTTTTTCAATATTATCAAAACCTACTGAGTTTAGATAATCAATGGCAGTTCCAAAAGCAATTCCGCCACAAATATTTGGAGTTCCTGCTTCAAATTTATGAGGCAACCCTGCATAGGTTGTTTTTTCAAAAGTTACGGTTTCAATCATTTCACCTCCACCTTGATACGGTGGTAACAATTTTAACAACTCTTCTTTTCCATATAACAAACCAACACCTGTAGGCCCACACATTTTGTGCGCTGAAGCTACATAAAAATCAGCGTCTAGTTCTTGAACATCTGGTTTTAAATGTGGAACCGCTTGTGCTCCATCAATTAAAACATAAGCTCCAAATTTATGTGCTGCGTGAATAATTTCTTTTATCGGATTTATGGTTCCTAAAGCGTTTGATACATGGTTACAAAAAACTAGTTTTGTTTTTGCATTCAATAATTCATGATACACATCCATTCGTAAGCCTCCATTTTCATCCATCGGAATTACTTTTAAAATAGCTCCTGTTTTTTCACAAAGCATTTGCCAAGGAACAATATTAGAGTGATGCTCTAAAGAAGAAACAATAACCTCATCACCTGCTTTTAAAATCGCTGCAAATCCTGACGCAACAATATTAATACTGTGTGTGGTTCCTGCTGTTAAAATAATCTCATACGAATGTTGAGCATTAAAGTGTTTTTGAACTTTAAGCCTTGCTTCTTCATACTTATCAGTTGCTTCTTGACTTAATGTGTGTACACCTCTATGAATATTAGCATTATAATTAGTATAATAATCAACAATTGTATCAATCACCACTTGCGGTGTTTGCGAAGTTGCTCCATTATCAAAATACACTAAATTTTTTCCGTGTACTTTTCTATTAAGAATAGGAAAATCAGCTCTAATTTTTTCTATATCAAACATAAAAACCAAATTTTAAACAAAGGTAATGCTTGCTTTTTAAATACAAACAGCAATCAATTAAATTCTTACATTTGCTTAAAACTGTTCTTATGAAAATTTTTAAAAGAATTCTCCTATTCATTATTATATTATTTGCTGTTGTTTTTTACTTTAACTACTCGAAATTAAATATACTCGCTGGTTATTCTGCCAAAAACACAGCTTCATCAGTTTTTCTTGCAGATAGAACTTTAGCATTTACCGATAAAAATGACAATAATTTTTCGCCTATAAACTTAACTTCTGACGAAATTAATAAGGAAGAAAAATCGGCTACAGGATCGGCTTTTGGTTTATTAAAAAGAAAAGCTATTTATCGTGAAGGATTAGGAGCTGTTTTAGTTAATGATGATTTTGATTTTTATAAAAAACCTTTGGTGCCTAAACGTACAAAACCCGATAATACTACCCCTTTCCCATACGGGAATGCAGAACAAAAAGACACTATTTTTGCAAATATTGATTACAAAAAACTAAACGAAACGATTGACACTATTTTTAACGATGTTAATAAAACTAGATCGGTTTTAGTGATATATAAAGATCAAATTATTGCCGAAAAATATAGCGATGGATTTGATAAAAACTCAAAGCAACTAGGTTGGTCTATGACTAAAAGTATTGCAAGTACCATTGTTGGTATTTTACAGTGTAAAGGTAAAATGCACGTAACAGCTGATAATTTATTTGATGAATGGAAAGGCGATGAGCGAAAAAAAATTACGCTTCATAATTTATTACAAATGAATTCGGGTTTAGAATGGTTAGAAGATTACAACACCATTTCAGATGTTACCAAAATGCTTTTTCTTGAAAGAAACATGACACAGACTCAAGTTAACAAACCTTTAATAGGAAAACCAAACGAAACTTGGAACTACTCTTCTGGAACCACCAATTTAATTTCGGGTCTTATACGTAAACAATTTAATACACATCAAGAATATTTAGATTTTTGGTACAGTGCCTTAATCGATAAAATAGGAATGAACTCTATGCTTATTGAAACTGATATGGATGGAAATTATGTAGGTTCATCATACGGCTGGGCCACCGCAAGAGATTGGGCTAAATTAGGATTATTGTACTTACATAATGGTGAGTGGAACGGTGAGCATCTTTTTGATAAAGATTGGGTAAAATATGCCACAACACCAACTCCAGGTTCTGATGGTTGGTACGGCGCTCAAATATGGTTAAATGCAGGAAATAGATATCCTGATGTACCTAAAAACATGTATTCATTTAATGGCTACAAAGGGCAAAATGTATTTATATTGCCAAATGAAAATTTAGTGGTAGTTCGTACCGGACTTACCAAAAACGCAGATATGAACACGCTTTTAAAAGGTATTATTTCTTCAATTAAAAACTAACTTATGAATCCTTATTTATACGTATTATCTATAAACGGCGTATTATTTTTATTTAGTATTATTTTTTATTTTTTTCCGCCTAAAAAAATAAATACTATTTATGGGTATCGAACTAACAAAACAATAAAAAACGATACTATTTGGCAATTTGCAAATGCTTTTTTCATCAAACAATTTTTAAAATACGCTGCTATTTCATTAGTTGCCGCTATAATTTTAGCGGCTATTTCTAAAATAATTACATGGCAACCCATGGCAATTATGCTATTATCATTAGCCGTATCTGTAATTAAAACAGAACAAGAAATTAGTAAAAACTTTGATGAAGAAGGGGAAAAAATAAAATAAACTTATGTTGTATTGTTTTATCTATTAAACAATTAAAACAACTTAATATAAGCAAATTACAGTACTTATTAATTCTAATTTAAAACATGATATAAATTAGCTTTTTAAAATTTATATCTAATTAAGTTTACAGCTTAAATTAGATATACAATGAAAAAAGGACATTCATTTCACATTCCGGTAATGGGAATTGGGTTTACTATTGATACACCAATAAAAGTTGCACAGTACGGAATTGACTCTGTTATTTTTATAAGTGATGATATATTACTTGAAAAAATGCGCAAAATGTATTCGAGTAAATTTAAGTTACCTTACACCGAAATAAGTGAAAAAGAAGAAGATTCTAGAGCTAAAAGAATTACTTCTTATCTAAACCTAATAAAAGAAGTTGCAGAGAAAAAACTAGAAAACATTAAAAATGCTTCGATAGAAAAAAGTAATGAGCTTAAAAAATACTTTAGCATGTTACCAGATTCTTCAACTTTAAAGCAAGACTTTATAAAGTTAACCGATAAAATAACCGATGTTTCTGAAATTAAAAAATGGCTAAGTGATAATTTATCATTAGGCGATATTAATGTTAATATCATGACTAAGTTAGATAAGGTTAACTACAATCCTACTAACAAAAAAGAAATGTTACCAATTGAATTTAACGATGCGCATGCTGCTTTAAGAGGCTTTGCAAACAGTAACTTAAATTCATCAATGGTGTTTTCTGCCGGCATGAATCCACGTTTATTTACGTATTTAGAAAAATTCGATGATTTTTACCCAGACTTAAATGGCGTAATTAAAAAAAAGGTAGTAATTAAAGTTAGTGATTATCGTTCTGCTTTAATTCAAGGTAAATTTTTAGCTAAAAAAGGTATTTGGGTTTCTGAATACAGAATTGAATCTGGCTTAAACTGTGGTGGACATGCTTTTGCTACTGAAGGTTTTTTAATCGGACCTATTTTAGAGGAATTTAAAAAAAATAGAAACGAATTAATAAATTCGGTGTACGATCTTTTAGTAAACGCTTTAGAGGCAAAAGGTAAAAGCATTCCCACAAAAACATTAACCATAAAAGTTACCGCACAAGGTGGTGTTGGAACTGCTGAAGAACAAGAGTTTTTAATCAACAATTATGGTTTAGATTCTGTTGGTTGGGGAAGCCCATTCTTATTAGTTCCTGAAGCAACAACTGTTGATAGCAACACGTTAAAACAATTACAAAAGGCAAAAGAAAAAGATTTGTTTTTAAGTAATATTTCTCCGTTAGGTGTACCTTTTAACAACTTAAGAGGCAATACAAAAGATATTCAAAAAAGGGCTTTTATAGCCAAAGGACGACCTGGAAGTTCTTGTCCTAAAAAATTTCTAGCCTTAGATGGTGAGTTTTCTGAGAAAACAATATGTACAGCTTCTCGACAATATCAACATTTAAAAATTAAACAATTAGAAGATAAAAAAACTTCGCTTTCAGACATTGAATACAAAAAAGAATATGCTAATATTGTTGATAAATCTTGTATTTGTGTTGGCTTAGGTACTGCTGCTTTAGTGGTAAATGATATGGATACAAAAGTTGAAGGCGATGGAGTTTCTATTTGCCCAGGACCAAATATGGCTTACTACTCAAAAGAAACTTCTTTGTCTGAAATGGTAGGACACATCTATGGAAAAAATAATGTAATCGAAAGAGTAGATAGACCAAATGTATTTGTTAAAGAGTTAGGTTTATACTTAGATTATCTAAAAACCAAAATAGATGAAACAACATCTGAAATGAATAAAAAACAAGAAAAATACTTAGTTAGTTTTTCAAAAAATTTAGAAGAAGGAATTGATTACTACAAAGCAATGTTTTCAACTATAAAATCATCATTTAAAGACACCAAACATCTAATTTTAAAAGAGCTTAACGAATCTCTTGATAAATTAAAATTGATGAATGAAGATATTGACTTATTAATTTTAAATAAAGTAAAAACATAAGGTTATATACCATGAAAAAAGACCATTAGATTAATTTCTAATGGTCTTTTTTTTATTCCATTGCGACGACAAGAATTACTTTAAATATTCTTTTTTCAACATTGTAATATCATCAATAATCTTTTGCATATTCTCCTTTTTTGTTCCGTCATAAGAACCTCTAATTTGTCCTTTTTTATCAACTAAAACAAAATTTTCAGTATGCACCCAATCATTATCTCCTCCATCACCTTCATCTAAAACAGCAAAATAATGTTTACGAGCTAAATTATAAATGTGCTTTTTATCTCCTGTTGTAACATTCCATTTACCATCAATCACACCTTTAGCATCAGCATATTTTCTTAATTGAGGCACACTATCCATCACAGGCGTTACTGAGTGCGACAAAAACATAATATCATCATCATCTTTATAATGCTCCTGTAATTCGTTCATGTTATACGCCATTACAATACAAATTGTTTGACAACGCGTAAAAAAGAAATCAGCTATATAAATTTTATCTTTATAATCGGCATTTGTAATCGTTCTTCCGTTTTGATTGATCAATTTAAAAGACCCAATTTTATGATTTCTCGATCTATTTCTTACCGAAATATCTACCAACCTAGGATTGATATCTGTAGGATTATAAATTGGTAATTTTTCTTCTACTTTTACTAAATGATAAAAAACAGGAATACCTATTGCACAAAAAACTACAATAAAAAGTAAGGTGCTTTTCGATTTTTTAAAGAATTTTAAATCCATTTTTATCTTTTTCATGCAAAAATAAGGCTAAAAACAAGGTTTACATCTACCAACATTAAAAATGTTTGTTAAAACCAATACGCATCTACCTCACAAACTTTTACAGCTCTACTGAAAAACGTACATTTGTTCGATTTTTAAATTTAGATATACACCTTTATGGAAATTTTAATAAAAGCATCACAATTTATTTTAAGCTTATCGCTTTTAATTGTTTTACATGAATTAGGGCATTTTATCCCTGCAAAATTATTTAAAACCAAGGTAGAAAAGTTCTACTTATTTTTTGATTATAAATTTTCTTTATTCAAGAAAAAAATAGGCGATACTGTTTACGGTATTGGGTGGATTCCGTTAGGTGGATATGTAAAAATATCAGGAATGATTGATGAAAGTATGGATACCGAACAAATGGCATTACCACCACAACCATGGGAGTTTCGTTCTAAACCAGCATGGCAGCGTTTAATAATTATGTTAGGTGGTGTTATTGTTAATTTTGTTTTAGGTATTGTTATATACATTTGTTTAATGTATACCTATGGTGAAAAATTTTTACCGAATGAAAACTTAAAAGATGGGGTTTGGGTACAAGATCAATTAGGTAAAGATTTAGGTTTACAAACAGGTGATAAAATTCTTACTATAGATGGGCAAAAGATTCAGAAATTTAGAGAACTGCCTTTAGAGTTTATCAACGGTAATAATTATACTATTGAAAGAAATGGAACTGTTGTTGAAAAAGTAATTCCTACCGATTTTATTTCAAAATTAGTAGATCGTGGTAAAAATGCTGGTGCTTTTATTACTGCTAGGTATCCTTTTATTATTGCTGGCTTACAAAAAGATTCATTAAATGCTGGAGCAAATATTGTTACTAAAGATATTATTACCGCTATAAACGGGCAACAAATTTCATATTACGATCAAGCGAAACCTATTTTGCACAACCTAAAAGGACAAGATATTACAGTTACTTTAAAAAGAGGTGCTGATGTTTTAAATGTTCCTGTTAAAGTTTCAGAACACGGTAATTTAGGAGTTGTTTGGGGTGCTGTTTCTTTAACTGATTTAGAAAAGTTAGGCTATTATAATTTGGCAGAAAAATCGTATTCTTTTGGAGAAGCAATTCCAGCTGGTACTACAAAAGCATGGACTACGTTAACCAACTATATTAAGCAAATGAAAAAGATTTTTAATCCAAGTACAGGTGCTTACAAAGGTTTAGGAGGGTTTATTTCTATAGGTAGCATTTTTCCTTCAGAATTTAGCTGGCAAACTTTTTGGAACATCACTGCTTTCTTATCAATCATGTTAGGTTTTATGAATTTATTACCAATACCTGCTTTAGATGGTGGACATGTAGTATTTACCTTGTGGGAAATGATTACTGGTAAAAAACCAGGGGACAAATTTTTAGAATATGCACAACTAACAGGGTTTATCATACTGATAGTTTTACTATTATTTGCCAACGGAAATGATATTTTTAGGTTATTTAAGTAGCCATTTACACTATATAAAACAAAAAAGCATCGTAGTAACCTACGATGCTTTTTTGTTTATTAACGTTATTATTTTACTCTTTATTTATAATTATCATTCTAAATTAATTTTCAAAATGACAATGTTTTTAATAAAAAAATATTTTACGATCTAAATTTTAAACAATACAAAGCTTACACAACTACAAGTTGTTAAATTTAATAGCTTATTTATTCATGTTTTCAGTAGCACGTCTTTCTAATTCCGCCTGAAACTCTTCCATTACTGGTTTTACCGTACTCTCAGGTATTTCTGCTACCTTAATATACATTAATCCATCTATTGCATTATTAAACTTTGGGTCAACATTAAAAGCAACCAAGCGTGCATTTTGTTTTACGTACTTTTTAATTAAAACAGGCATACGCAATGCTCCTGGTTCAATTTCGTCAATAATTTTATCAAACTTTTGCATATCTGCCTCGGTAGCATCAAATACAAAATCTTTGTCGGCATCTTTAAGACTTACTTTAAATTCTTTCTTCGGATGAATATATTGCGCCACATACGGATCATAATAATGAGATTTCATAAACTCAATCATCAACGATTTTGAAAATTCTGAAAATTGATTACTAATACTTACCCCGCCCATTAAATATTTATATTCAGGGTAACGTAATGTGGTATGTACAATCCCTTTCCAAAGTAAAAATAAAGGCATTGGTTTTTGCTGATAACTTTTTGAAATAAATGCTCTCCCCAATTCAATGGTATTTTGCATCATTGTATAAAGTTCAGGCTCTATCCGAAACAAGGTGTGGATATAAAACCCATTAATTCCATGTTTTTTATAAATGTCTTTTCCTAGCCCCATTCTATAAGCACCAACCAATTCATTTTTAACATTATCCCACAAAAATAAATGATGATAATACTTGTCAAATTTATCTAAATCAATCGCTTTATTGGTTCCTTCACCAACCTCTCTAAAAGTAATTTCTCTTAAACGGCCAATTTCATGTAAAATATTAGGTATTTCTTTTGCATTTGCAAAAAACACTTCATAGTTTTTACTTTCTAACAACCTACTTCCTTTATTTCTTAGGTCATTAACCTCTTTAATAAATAAATCAGGACTTTTTTGAAGGGTAATTTTTTTTGCTTTTTTAGAAATTTTTAAATTTTGAGTTGATAAAATCTTTTGGGGTGTTTTCTCAAAAGGATTTGCCAACATATATGTTTTCTTCCTTATAAACTCATAAAAAGAAGAAACATCTTTATATTGTTCTTGATCTTTTACAGAAATAGGTTTTCCTATTCTTACTTTTATAACACGATTTTTTTGAGAAATAACTTCTGATGGAAGTTTGGCAGTACGTAGAGTGCCACTAATTTTAGACAGTAAATAAAACAACTGACTATTTTTAGCATGAAAATAAATAGGTATTACAGGTACTTTTGCTTTTTTAATTAAGCGTACAGCTCCTTCTTCCCAAGGTTTATCAACCATTAACTTACCATCTCGATAGGTAGATACTTCTCCTGCAGGAAAAATACCTAATGGTTTTCCTTCTCGTAAATGCATTAACGCACTTTTAATACCAGCAACACTCGATTTAGCATCCTTTCTTGTTTCAAAAGGATTTACAGGCATTACATAAGGCTTTAAAGGCTCAACTCTATGTAGTAAAAAATTAGCTATTATTTTATAATCTGCTCTTTTTTCAATTAATAATTTTAATAATAAAACACCATCTATACCTCCTAACGGATGATTGGAAATAGTAATAAAAGGGCCATCTTTAGGTATTCTTTTTAAATCTTCTTCTGGTATTTCAAACTCAATTTTACAATCATCTAAAACACCATTTAAAAAATCTAAATCAGACTTATCTTTATTGTTATTATAAATTTTGTTAATCGCAGAAATGCGTAAGATTTTCATCAACATCCAACCAGTAAAAGTTCCGAAAACACCGAACTTTTCTACTCCAATAACTTTAGCAATTTCTTTTGATGTAACTATTCCCATTTATTTAAATTTGGCACAAATGCAAATATAACAGAAAATTACCAATTGTACATATTTATTGTATAACCAACTGAGCTGTTTCAGTGTTTATTTGACGAATAATTGACTTCCCTTTTTTGCGAATTTCTTCGATTGCTTTGGTATCAAAATGACGAATCGTATAAAGCGTTACAGCTTTGTATGACTTAATTGTAAACTTTGTTCTTAAGGCGTCATAAAAAGCATCAAAATTATTGTATTTATCATCAATACATACTGAAAAACTAATGGCAGAGTTTTGAATTAAATTAACTTTCAACTTATGTTCATCTAATTTTTTAAAAACATCGCTAATATTACTTTCTACCATAAAAGAAAAATCTTTTGCCGAAATTGAAACCAATATTTGATTTTTTTTCACGATAAAACACGGTACCTCTGGTGTTATTTTTTTTCCTCTTCCTACGCAGGTTCCTTTGTTTGATAAATCTTCAAAAGAACGAACAAATAAGGGAATGTTTTTTTGCTCTAAAGGCTGAATTGTTTTAGGGTGTATTACTGATGCTCCGTAAAAAGCCATCTCTATAGCTTCGGTATATGATATTTCGTTTAATAATTCGGTTTTAGAAAACACACGTGGATCTGCATTTAAAACACCAGCAACATCTTTCCAAATAGTAACACTATCTGCATTTAAACAATAGGCAAAAACCCCTGCTGTATAATCAGATCCTTCTCTTCCTAAAGTTGTAGTTTCTATACCAGCACCTCCTAAAAAACCTTGTGTAATATTTAATTGAGTAGTAACAATGCTCTCTTTAATTATTTGCTCGGTTAACTCCCAATTAATCTTCGCGTCTCTATAACTAACATCTGTTTTAATATAATCTCTTACATCTAACCATTGGTTTGCTACTCCTATTTTTGCTAAATATGCACTAACAATTGTAGTTGATAAAAGTTCTCCGAAACCAACCATTTGATCATATACATAATTGTATTCTTCTGATTTGTTTCGAGCCATAAAACCACTCAACTCACCAAACAAATTAGTTACTTTTTGATATACCTCGTGAGTATCATCAAATAAATCTTGAAGCATTTTGTTGTGAAAATCTTCAACATGACTTATTGCTTCTTTTAAAGTATCTTTTTTATAAAAATAAGCGTCTACAACGTTTTCAAAAGCATTGGTCATTTTTCCCATTGCCGAAATTACTACCAATGTATTAGCAGTTCCTTCGTGTTGTAACACTTTTGCTACATTTTTTACACTTGCTGCATCTTTTACCGATGCGCCTCCAAACTTAAATATCCTCATTACAAAATTGTGTTAGGCTTTCTTTATTCATATGACAAACTCTCCATTCATCATAAACTGTAGCTCCTGTTTTTTTATAAAAATCTACTGCATTGATATTCCAATCTAATACTTCCCAAGCAACTCTTTTAAAATTGTTTTCGTGTGCATATTTCATTACCGAAGCGTATAATTTTTTTCCTGCTCCAATTCCTCTTTTCGCTTCAGTAACCATTAAATCTTCTAAATGAATTGCCTTACCTTTCCAGGTAGAATAACGTTCATAAAAAAGGGTCATTCCAATAATTGTTCCGTCAATTTCCTCAGCTACAAAGGTTTTAAATTTAGGCGCATCAGAAAACCCATCATTTATTAAATCATCAACTGTTATTTTTACAGCATTTGGTTCTTTCTCAAAAACAGCCAATTCGATTATTAAATTTAATATTGATTGGGCATCTTTTTTATCTCCAGGCCTAATAATAAAACTCATTTATATAAAATTTTGTGTAAAGATAATTTTTAATAAATTTCTATAAAGTAAATTAAAATTTAAAACACATCGCATTTTTTTGTTCAAAATTTTAAACTACGAAATCGTTGTAGAAACGTAAAAAAGTTGGCATCTTTGTACAAACAACACAAAAACGAATATGAACAACAAGCACATGACTCTTGGGGAGTTTATTATTGGTAATCAAAAAGATTTTAAATACTCATCGGGTGAATTATCTCGTTTAATAAATTCTATTCGTTTAGCAGCTAAAGTTGTAAATCATGAGATAAGAAAAGCTGGTTTAGTTGATATTACTGGTGCTTCAGGTGATGTAAATGTACAAGGAGAAACACAACAAAAACTAGATGTTTTAGCAAACGATTTATTTAAGCAAACCTTAATAAATAGAGAAATTGTTTGTGGTATTGCTAGTGAAGAAGAGGATGATTTTGTGGTTGTTGAAGGAAAAAATAAGGCCAACGATAATAAATATATTCTACTAATGGATCCTTTAGATGGCTCATCAAACATTGATGTAAACATTTCTGTTGGAACTATTTTTTCTATTTATCGTAGAATTTCTCCTGACGGAACTCCAGTTACTAAAGAAGATTTTTTACAAAAAGGAAGCGAACAAGTTGCTGCAGGCTATGTAGCTTATGGTACCTCAACTATGTTAGTTTTTACTACTGGTAACGGGGTAAACGGATTTACATTAAACCCAGCAATCGGAACTTTTTACTTATCACATCCTAATATTAAATTTCCTGAAAAAGGAAATATTTATTCGATAAATGAAGGAAACTACGTCCATTTTCCGCAAGGAGTAAAAGAATATTTAAAATATTGTCAAGAAGAAAAAGAAAACAGACCTTATACTTCTCGCTATATCGGCTCTTTAGTTTCTGACTTTCATAGAAATATGTTTAAAGGCGGAATTTACATGTACCCAACAAGTACTATTGGCCCTAAAGGAAAGTTACGTTTATTATACGAGTGCAACCCTATGGCTTTTATTGCCGAACAAGCTGGCGGAAAAGCAACCGATGGTTATAAAAGAATTTTAGATTTAACACCTACCGAACTACACCAAAGAGTACCCTTTTTCTGCGGTAGTGAAAAGATGGTTGAAAAAGCTGAAGCTTTTATGGCTAAGTATCCTGAAGACGAAAATTACTAGTATAATAACATTTATTTATACCAAAATAAATTATCGATAAGGCAAACAGTTGTTTGCCTTATTTTTTTGAATTAAATTTACACTTATATAAACGAATAATTAACTTATTAAAAAACATACAATTATGGCTTTTAACTTACCAGAATTAGGATATGCTTACGATGCATTAGAACCAAATATAGATGCTAGGACTATGGAAATTCACCATAGTAAACACCACAACGGATATACAACTAAATTAAATGCTGCTGTTGCAGGAACAGATTTAGAAGGAAAATCTATCGAAGATATTCTTGCTAATTTAGATATGAGCAACGGAGCAGTTCGTAATAACGGAGGTGGATTTTACAATCACTCTTTATTCTGGACAGTTATGAACCCTGAAGATAGAGGTTATTTATCTGGAGATTTAAAAGATGCTATTGAAGCTGAATTTGGATCTAAAGAAGCTTTTATCGATGCTTTTTCTAAAGCCGCAGCTACTCAATTTGGATCAGGATGGGCATGGTTATGTGTACACCCTGGTGGTAAAGTAGAGGTTTGCTCTACTCCAAACCAAGATAACCCATTAATGCCAGGTGTAACTTGTGGCGGAACTCCAATTTTAGGATTAGATGTTTGGGAACATGCTTATTACTTAAACTATCAAAACCGTCGTCCTGATTATATTGATGCTTTTTTTAAAGTAATTAACTGGAACGAGGTTGAAAAGAGATATGCAGAAGCTAAATAGTAATTCTATTACTTTTTACATCTCACTCTTATGAAAGATAAAAAATCCGAAATTAAAAATTTCGGATTTTTATCTTTAAACTTTCTGAAACCGCAAGTTTCCAACTCTTTCTTCAAAGCTTTTTTCTTTAAGGGGTAAAACTACACTTTCAAATAATTCAAGTAAATCTTCTGTATGATTCTCGGAGCATAATTTTACTAGATTAAAATACACAAATGAACTCCACAACACTGCTTTAAGTATTGTTTTTGATTCATCCCACATTCGTATTTCAACTAATAAACTTTTACTACCGTAATTAATTAATTGAGAATCTATTATTACTGTTTCCATTAAAGTTGCAGACTTTAAATAAGCAACTTGATGTGTTGCAACCACCCAACTCTTGCCAGTTTTTTTTCCGTGTTTATAAATATCTAAATCATAATTATCAATTAACTGATCTTCTCTAGCATTGATAAGATAGTCAAAATAAGCTGCATTATTTAAATGATTAAAAGGATCACAATCTTGAAATCTTATTTTTGTTTTACTCTCTAAAATTTTTAGTAATTCCATTGTATTTCATATTTATTAAAATATACCAATCGGTATATTTTTGATTAAAAAAATAGTTATCGTTTTAATTGTTCTTTTATAATTTGGCTGATTGTCTCAGATAAATCAATAAGATAGCTATCATCTTTCATTACGTATGACATATATACAGCACCTTCTATCATGTAAAAAAAACGTTTGGCATACAACATACTATCAATTGATTCTTTTATTTCATTAGAATCCTTACCCATATCAATTAAGTGTGCGAAACGATCTAAAATTTTATAATTGTATGACTGAACCAATTTAGATATTTTATTATCCTGATTGTCAGAATCTATCCCAATATTTAAAATAGGGCAACCTCCAAATTGTTTATTATAATGATAATATTCTTTGTAAAAAGAAGCAACATTTAGCAACATAGCCAAAGGAGTTTTACCTTTAGCTACCCTTGCGTTTAAATCTTTTAAAACTCTTCTTACTGAAAACTTAAAAGCTTCTGATGCTAAATTCTCTTTATTCTCAAAATGACCATAAACAGCACCTTTTGTTAAACCTGTTTCTCTTGTTATTATTGATAGGCTCGTAGCAGCATACCCATTTTTATTAAATATGGGTGCTACTGTTTCTATTATAAAAGCCTTTGTTTTTTCTGATTTAGACACAAAAATAAATTATTTAACAAATATATCTAAAATATACTTATTGGTATATTTTTTTAAAAAACTTTATTCCAATTATTGAAATAAAGTTTTCGTTTTATTAAATAGCAATTACACCAATTTTGTTAATGCCATTATAGTTCCTAAATGAATTCCTTCATGTAAATTATTAAAAGAAATTGCTGTTTCAATAGAATCTAACTTAAAACCAAGACTTGTTTCATATGCATTAAATTCGGTAAAAATACCTGCCTCATAATCTTCTTGTAATGTATCTGGTAATCCTACCAATAATTCTTTTACCTCTTCAAACTCTTCTTCTGTAAATGTTTCTGTAGGTAAAGTTCCTTTTTTATAAGCTTCTATTAATTCATCTGAAGCTAAACAATTTAATCCAGATAATTTATAATTCAATAATTGTTGTGTAACTACCAAATGAGCAACATTCCATGCAATATTATTTTTAAAACCTACAGGGATTTTATGTAATTGCTCTATTGATAAATTATCGACTTTTTTAAGAACTAATGCTCTCGATTTTTTTAAAATTTCAAATTGCTTGTTCATTATTCTACTTATTTTAGCGTATACCAAAGATAATTATTAAACCATGAAGAAAGTATATTTTTTACAAACTTGTGATACCTGCCGACGCATATTGAAAGAAGTAAATATTGACGGATTTGAAAAACAAGAAATAAAATCTAATCCTGTTAGTGTTACTCAATTAGAAGAATTACGAAAATTAACCGATAGTTATGAAAGTTTATTTAACAAGAGAGCCAAATTATACAAAGAGCACGATTTAAAAAACCAAACATTAAGTGAAACCGATTATCGTCAATTTATTTTAGAAGAGTATACCTTTTTAAAACGTCCAGTTTTTATTGTTGAAGATAAAATTTTTATTGGAAATAGTAAAAAAGTAATCGAAATCTTAAAAGAAACGGTTAATTAACTATAAAACAGGCTTATTTTTAAAGTCTTCTTTTTGCAACAAAAAAACTACCAGCACATAAGGGAAATATGTTCTTGGTAGTTTTTAAATTATACATTATTAACTAACGGGGGATTAATCAATAAAAAGGGAGTTTAATTAATTGGGGTATTAATTAAATGATGCTATTAAATAAGGGGATGTTTAATAACTTCGGTACAAAGATATACTTAATGAAGGTGCCAAATTGGTTTGTAGTAGTTTTGATGTACTTATTATAGTATATACACCGTATTAAAACAGCAAATCTTTTTTATGTAGTATAAAAGTCTATTTCAACTACTAGATATGTTTTGAGGCCAAACATAATAATAAAAACATTTACCTCTTTTTTTTTAGAAATTAAATGTAACTGTAATATTAAATAAAAAAAGCTTCAAAATCTTTACGATTATGAAGCTTTTTAAGTTGGCCTACAAGGACTCGAACCTTGAATGTCGGTACCAAAAACCGGTGTGTTACCAATTACACCATAGGCCAATAACTTATTGCAAATATAAAAACAAAGTTTTAAAATTAAAAAACATTCATCTGTTTTTATAAAAAATCCTTACGAATTTCGTAAGGATTAAGTTGGCCTACAAGGACTCGAACCTTGAATGTCGGTACCAAAAACCGGTGTGTTACCAATTACACCATAGGCCAATAACTTATTGCGGGTGCAAATATAGAACAAAATTATATTTTGACAAATTTTTTGTGTTTTTTTTCATTTAACACAACTTTATATACACAAAGAGTTAGTTAACTACTTCAAAATTATATTTTTGTTTTCAGTAAAAAATCAACAGTTATTAATACTTTCGTACTTTATTATACAAAAAACTATGAACGAATTTAACTACAAAAAGTGGAATATCATTTTAGGATGGTTTTCATTTGCCGTGGCATTAATTACATATACATTAACTTTAGAACCTACCGTTAGTTCGTGGGATTGTGGAGAATACATTTCTACTGCAGTAAAACTTGAGGTTGGCCACCCACCAGGAGCACCTTTATTTCAAATGCTAGGTGCATTCTTTGCAATGTTTAGTAACGACCCTAGTCAATGGGCTAAAATGGTAAACTTTATGTCTGGCTTAGCTAGTGCTTTTACCATTCTTTTTATGTTTTGGACCATTACCAATTTAGCCAAAAAAATGGCGTTTAAAAATGGTAAATTCAGTAAAAACGAAGCGATTGCCGTTTTAGGTAGTGGATTGGTTGGTGCTTTAGCATACACATTTTCTGATAGTTTTTGGTTTAGCGCCGTAGAGGGTGAGGTTTATGCAATGTCATCTTTTTTAATGGCTCTATTATTTTGGTTAGGCTTAAGGTGGGAAAGCGAAATTAACACCCCAAGAGGTAATAAATGGCTAGTAGTAATTAGTTTTGTAGTAGGGCTTTCGTTTGGAGTGCACATTTTATCTCTTTTAGTAATTCCATCAATTGTATTATTATATTTCTTTAAAATCTACAAAAACATCAATTTAAAATCAACTGCCATTGCAACACTCATTTCAATATTTGTTTTAGCTTTTGTTTTTAAATTTTTATTTCCGTTTACATTAAAGTTTTTTAGTGTATCAGAATTATTTTTTATCAATCAAATAGGATTACCATATAACTCAGGAACCATTATTGCTGGCTTAGTTTTAATCGGATTATTTTACTTCGGATTAAACTATACACGCAAAAAAAACTTGGTAATAGCAAACACCTTAGTATTGTCGGTTTTATTTATTATGATTGGTTTTTCATCTTGGTTAATGCTACCAATTCGTGCAAATGCCGATACGGTTATTAACGAAAATAATCCGTCGAGTGCGCGTGAATTATTAGCTTATTATAATCGTGAACAGTATGGTGATGCTAATGTTTTTTATGATAAATATTATTCGGTTACTTACGACAGAGAACAAGATGCAAGTCAGCCTTACAAAGACGACAAACCTAAATATGAAAAGAAAAACGGTAAATATGTTATTGTAAACAAATACAAAAACGTATTACCTAATTACTCAAGCAAACACAAAGGTTTTATCCCTCGAATGGTAAACCCTGCTTCTGAGCAACATTACAAACGAATTGCCGGAATTCCTGCGCGAAGTAAAAGACGCCCTACATTTATAGAAAACATGAAATTTATGATTGATTATCAATTTGGATACATGTACGGACGTTATTTTATGTGGAATTTTGTTGGCCGACAAAACGATGCACAAGGACATTTAGATATTGAAAACGGAAACTGGTTAAGTGGAATCGATTTTATCGATGAAGCTCGCTTAGGTTCGCAACAAAACTTACCTGACGACATAAAAAACAATAAAGGACGTAATAAATATTTCTTTTTACCTTTAATTTTAGGACTAATCGGGTTGTTTTATCAATATAAAAAAGACAAAAATAATTTATATACACTTGCATTATTTTTTGCCTTTACTGGTTTTGCAATTATATTTTACACCAATCCAAAACCTTTTGAACCTCGTGAACGTGATTATGCAGTGGTAGGTTCGTTTTATGTTTTTGCTATTTGGATAGGTTTCGGAGTGTTAGCTTTATATGATTATTTGAAAAATTACGCCAATAAAAAAACTGTTGCCATTGCCGTTTCTACTATTTCATTATTAGCAGTTCCTGTGTTAATGGGAGCTCAAAACTGGGATGATCATGACAGAGGCGATCGCTATATTGCTCAGTTAAACGCACAAACCTATTTAGAAAGTTGCGACCCAAATGCGATAATTTTCACCATTGGTGATAATGATACATTCCCTTTATGGTATATGCAACAGGTTGAAGGTGTTCGACGAGATATTAAAATTGTAAATACCAGCCTTTTTCAAACCGATTGGTACATCGATCAAATGAAAAAGAAAACCTATGATGCAGATCCTATTCCGTCACAATTAACACACGATCAATACAAATACGGAACTTTAGATGTTGCTTACCACATTCCGCATCCAAGATTTAAAGATTCTATTATCTCTATCAAAAATTTTATGCGTTGGATTGAAAGCGACAATGATGCCACTTATTATATTGATGAAGAAAACGATGTACGAGAAAAATTTTATCCAACCAATAAAATTCGAATTCCGGTAAATAAAGCCAATGTTTTAAAAACAGGCTTAGTAGCGCAAAAAGATGCTGATAAAATTCTAGATTATATAGATATTACTGTTGATGCCCAAGCCTTAGCAAAAAACAGAATTTTAATGCTTGATATTTTAAATAATTTCGATTGGAAACGCCCTATTTATTTTACAGGTGGTGCCAATGCCGATGAAGAATATATTTGGTTAAAAGATTATATTCAGTTAGATGGAATGTCGTATAAATTTGTTCCTATAAAAACACCAAACAAAGGAAAAACAATGTTTAATATGGGACGTATCGACACCAAAAAAATGTACGATAACGTTAAAAAATGGGATTGGAAAACCATTAATAACGGTAAAATTTATTTAGATGAGCAAAGCAAGCGTAATGCGATATCTATCCGTAATAATTTAATGCGTTTATCTGAAGAGTTTTTAAAAGAAGGAGATTCTGTAAACGCAAAAGATGTGTTAGATTTATCGTTATACAAAATGCCAATTAACGATTTTGGTCATTATAGTATTTCTTTAGGATATCCAGAACTATACTATCGCATAGGCGATATTGACAAAGCTCATGAAACTGTAGAAACTTTGATTACTGTTTTTCAGCAAAAATTAAAGTATTACAGCACTTTTAAAGATGAAGATGTTGATTTGATTCTTGACAATTTAGAGACAACTTTATATATGTATCAAAATCTAATTCAGCAAATTTCACGTTATGACAACGACACTGAATATGGTAAAAAAGCATTTCAGGATTATTTAAACCACGCACGTTTATTTAAACACCTAATGTCTGACGAAGAGGAACAGGAGCAATTTCCTCAAGAATTAGACACTATTAAACCTTAATATTTTAAGAATATTATTATATAAAAAAGCGCAGTTACTATATCGTAGCTGCGCTTTTAACGTAGTAAGTTTAGCTTTAACACTTAAACTTTAAAAAGACAAGTGAAATAACACCTGTTTTATGGTAATTATATTAAAATGGTTTTAAACGTACTGCTGTACCAAACCAATTAAAGTATTTGCATCTTGTTCACCTGTTTGTCGCCATTTCATTTGCCCCTCTTTATAAATCATAAAAGTAGGGTTACCTTTAACACGTAAAGCTTCAGCTAAAATTTCGTTTTGTCTAATATCAATCTTAATTACTTTTGCTTTATCGCCTAAAGCTGCAGCAACATCACGAAGTGTATCTAAACTAGGCTCTAACTCACTCCAATCTGCGTAAAAATCAATTAAAACAGGCTTGTTAACACTTATAATTTCACCAAATTTTGTCATGGTATTTTATATTTTTATAAATAAAATCTTTCAAAATTACTATTTTTTTTCCAATTAGATATTAACATTTGTTAAAAACCCTGAAAATCAAGCTTTTTTCAATTCAATTACCGTAATTTCAGGCCAAATACCCACCCTACCCGGAAAAGCATGATATCCAAAACCTCTATTTACATTAATGTAACGACCAAACTCTTCATATAAACCTGCCCATTGTTTATAAACATATTGTGACGGACTCCACTTAAACCACCCTGGTATTTCAATACCAAATTGCAATCCGTGTGTATGCCCACTTAACGTTAGCTGGTAATTAAAATCATTTTTTTTCACTTTATACTCCCAATGACTTGGATCATGGCTCATTAAAATTTTAAAATCATCTTTTTCAATTCCTTCAGATGCTTTTTTAAGATCACCCGCTTTGTTAAAACCTTTTCCCCAATTTTCTACACCAACTAAGGCTATTTTTTGACCATCCTTTTCAATATATCGGTTTTCATTACACAGTAATTCAAAACCAATTTTTGGATGAATATCCTTTATTGCTTTAAAATTTGCAGCTTTATCTTCTTGAGTTTTCCATTTAGAATAATCGCCATAATCATGGTTTCCTAATATTGAATATTTACCAACAGGGGCTTCTAATTTTTTAAAAACATCAACCCAATCATCCATTTCATGGGCAAAATTATTTACAATATCACCTGTAAAAAGGAGCAAATCTGATTTCTGCTCATTAATCAAATCAACACCATAACTTATTTCCTCTTTATTGGTAAAACTACCAGAATGTATGTCGGTTACTTGAGTAATCGTAAATCCGTCAAAAGCATCAGGTAAATCTTTAAATGATAATTGATATTTTATAACCTTGTAGTTATATTTTCCTTTAAAAATACCGTATAAAATACTTGCAAACGGAATTGCTGCTATACCCAAAGCTATTTTTGCAACAAAACTTCTTCGGCTTGCCAAAGGTTTTGTTTCATTTGCTGATAAAAATGAAATTCCTTTTTGAATAAACCGAACAACATCTTCGCCAAACATTATTATTAAAATAATTAACTTAGGTATTAATGCGACTAAAAGCATTGCTACTGCCCATTGAAATTGTGGCGTTTGCCCAGAATTTCTATCATAAAAAAACATTGTATAAAAAAAATTAGCGTACGCTAAGAAGCCTAAAAACAACCATCCATAACGGAAAAACTTATTTTTAGTAATTGTTTTTATTGCCTGAAAAGCATAGCTTTCAAACACTATAATAAATAATAAAAAAACAACGATGGTTGCTAATAAACGAAACATATACAGTTTTTAAAAGTCATACAAAGATAGGTTGATTATTAAAAATCAATTTTTAACATCTTGTTAAAGTTTTGTAGTTTTACCATCGAAGATAACTTCGATTCTTTTACCGATTAATTTTCGACAAATAATTACTGATAATCAACCTACTTTACGGTTTTAACATATAAAAATGGCAGATCAAAAACGACTTTTTTTACTCGACGCTTTCGCATTAATATTTAGAGGATATTACGCTTTTATAAAAAATCCACGAATTAATTCGAAAGGAATGGATGTTTCAGCAATTTTAGGTTTTACAAATTCGCTGTTAGATGTTATAAAACGTGAGCGTCCTGATCATTTAGCAGTGTGTTTTGATCGTGGCGGATCGGTTGCCAGAGTGGATGCTTTTCCTGAATACAAAGCCAACAGGCAAGAAACGCCTGAAGCTATAAAAATTGCCGTTCCGTATATCGAAGAAATATTAAAAGCGATGAATATTCCTGCTATTGTAAAAGATGGATTTGAGGCAGATGATATTATTGGAACCCTAGCTAAAAAAGCCGAAAAAGAAGGCTACCAAACTTATATGGTTACACCAGATAAGGATTTTGCGCAACTGGTTTCTGAAAATATTTTTATGTATCGCCCGCGTTTTGGCGGTGGATATGAAACTTGGGGAATACCCGAAGTACAAGAAAAATTTGGTGTAGAAAGACCCGAACAAGTAATCGATTTTTTAGGAATGATGGGCGATTCTGTTGACAATATCCCTGGGTTACCTGGTGTGGGAGAAAAAACAGCTAAAAAATTCTTAGCCCAATACGGGTCGATGGAAAATTTATTGGCAAATACTGCGGAGTTAAAAGGTAAAATGAAAGAAAAGGTAGAAGCAAATGCTGAACTTGGACTTTTATCAAAAGAATTGGCTACCATTATGTTAGATGTTCCGGTAGAGTTTCATCAAGAAGATTTTGAAATGTGCCAACCAAATATTGAAGCGACCAAAGAGATTTTTACCGATTTAGAGTTTCGTCGTTTAACTGACAATTTCTTAAAAACTTTTGGCACTATCGAAAACACATCCGAAGTTAAAAAAGAAGAAAAAACAACAGCTAAATCAAAAAAGGCAGTTGATAAAAATACCGCTGGGCAATTTGATTTATTTGCTACACCTGGCGCAGGAAATGTACCTGAAGATGAAAGTATTTCTGGTTATAAAAATTTACAAAACATCTCTCATTTTTATCAACATATAAACACGCCTTTATCAAGAAAACTACTTTTAAATAAGTTAATGCAACAAAAATCGGTATGTTTTGATACCGAAACTACAGGTTTAAAAGCCTTAGAAGTTGAATTAATTGGTATTGCTTTTTCATGGGAAACTGGTAAAGGATACTATGTTTCTTTTCCCCAAGACCAAGAAGAAACCAAAATCATTTTAGAAGAGTTTCGTCCGTTTTTTGAAGCTTCTGAAATTGAAAAAATTGGCCATAATTTAAAATACGATATCAAAGTTTTATCAAATTATAACATGCCCGTAAAAGGAAGGTTGTTTGATACCATGATTGCGCATTATTTGATTAACCCAGATATGCGCCACGGAATGGATGTTTTGGCAGAAACGTATTTAAATTACCAGCCAATGCCAATTATTGATTTAATTGGTAAAAAAGGTAAAAATCAACTTTCAATGCGACAAGTTGAAATTGCCAAACAAACCGAATATGCTGTTGAAGATGCTGATATTACGCTGCAATTAAAAGAACATTTTACAAAAGAGTTAGAAAGCGGAAATGTTACCAAATTATTTAACGATATTGAAACACCTTTAGTTTCGGTTTTAACCGCAATGGAAATTGAAGGAATCAATTTAAATGTGCCGTTTTTAAAAGAGCTTTCTGTTGATTTAGCGAATGATATTGCCCGCTTAGAAAAAAGCATTTACGAACAAGCTGGCGAAGAGTTTAATATTGCTTCACCAAAACAGTTAGGTATTGTATTGTTTGAAAATATGCAATTGGTTGACAAACCAAAGAAAACAAAAACAGGACAGTATTCAACCGCCGAAGATGTATTGTCGTTTTTAGCAAAAGACCATCAAATTATTCGCGATATTCAAGAATATCGTCAGTATAAAAAACTACAAAGTACATACGTTGATGCTTTACCAAACGAAGTTAATACTAAAACGGGGCGTATTCATACATCTTATGCACAAGCTGTTGCTGCTACAGGTAGATTAAGTTCTAATAATCCGAACTTACAAAACATTCCTATTCGTACAAAACGAGGTCAGGAAGTTAGAAAAGCTTTTGTTCCGAGAGATGAAAACCATGTATTACTTGCTGCCGATTATTCGCAAATAGAATTACGAATTATTGCTGCTTTAAGCGAAGAAGAAACGATGATTGAAGCCTTTAAAAATGGAGAAGATATTCACGCTTCAACGGCTGCAAAAGTTTTTAATGTTCCGCTAGATGAAGTTACTCGTGAGCAACGTAGCAACGCAAAAACGGTTAATTTCGGAATTGTATATGGAGTTTCTGCCTTCGGATTAAGCAATCAAACCGATTTATCTCGTAAAGAAGCAAAAGCGTTAATTGATACGTATTACGAAACCTATCCGAAGCTTAAAAAATACATGGCTAACCAAGTTGATTTTGCGCGTGATAATGGTTATATAGAAACGGTTTTAAATCGTCGTAGGTATTTAAAAAACATCAACTCAAGAAATGCTATTGTTCGTGGAGCTGCTGAACGTAATGCTGTAAACGCACCAATACAAGGAAGTGCTGCCGATATTATAAAGTTAGCTATGATTAACATTTATAATCGATTTGAAAAAGAAAACTTTACATCGAAAATGCTATTACAAGTGCATGATGAATTGGTTTTTGACGCTCATAAAGACGAGTTAGAAATAATTAAGCCGATTATTAAAGAAGAAATGGAAAATGCTTTTAAAATGGCTGTTCCGTTAGATGTAGAAATAGGAATTGGGCAAAACTGGTTAGAAGCACATTAATAAGAAAAAATGGAACTGGATTATATAGCAAATATAAATGGGCATGATGAAAATCTTGTAAGACTCTACAACTTTAACAAAGCAGAGGCTATTAAGTTTAGAGATTTACTTAAAGAAACTATTATTGAAAAAAGACAGAAGTTAGATTTATCTGAAGTAGATTTTATTGAACCCAGCAATTGTAATTTAATATTCGGATTATTTAAGTCAGACGAAGGTATTTTAACAAAAGATAACGAAACATTCTTTTGTATTCTTACCTTAAGTGGATTTGAAACTATGTTAAAGTTAATAGCACCGTTTTGCGAAAAAGAAACCAGAAGCTATCAATATTTATACGATATTGATAACCCTACCGATTTGTTATTTTGCCCAAGTGCTACCAGTTATGAGGAGTAAAAATTACTAATTTATTTAATAACAAAAGTTTCATTTTGAATCCAATTGGCTCTTAACTTAAAAACTTTATCAAAGTATATAACCTGTTCTGGTTGCTTTTTTAACAGAAAACATCCTGTATCCCAAACACGGTTATTATTTTCATCAATAATTGCTCTAACGGTATATTCTTTTGGCTCTAATAAATTAAACTCAATTTTTTCAGAAGATGAAATATATCTCGTTTTCGACACCTTGTCTTTATGTAAAAGTTGAATTATAACGGGGTGATTTGTTTCTTTATTAAGATCTAAAATTATGCTTCCATAATCTTCTGTGGTAAGTGTTTTAAAATTATAGTTTAACGAATCGTTTGGTGTTTCATATAAGTCGATAATCCCTTTTGGTAAAACATCAAATTTATAAGTCATTTTTGGTGTTTTTTCAAATAGAATAGCCAATTTGTTAATTGCTTGTTTTTTTACTTCAAAATTAACACTTACGGTATCTTTATCTACAATTGAAAATTTAGATTTATCAATTGTAACAATTGGATTATTACTATCTAAAAACAAGGTATCGTTTAAATGTAATGTTGAATTTATGTTTGATGAAATTGCTAACGAATCTATCTTTTTTTTACGTAAACGAACTTTTATAGTATCAATAAAATCTTTGTTGGTTACTATAAAGTTTAACGAATCTCTTTTTAAAGGAGTATGCCAGTAATTAAGGGTATCTTTGTCTTTTTCATTTTGAAAAAACGATTTAAAAGTATCAGGAACTTTAGACAATAACTTAATGTTCATATTACCCTTTTCACCTTCATAACCAAACTGAATTTTACCTTTTACAATTTCTTTTCCTCTTTTAAATTTAAACGATTGTTTTTCTTTAAAAATACGAATTGGCTTGGTTATTAGGGTATCTTTTGGTAAAGAAATAGTATCTGTGTAAAAACCTATTTCATCAGTTTTACTATTAAAAAGATAATCACTTGAGGCCTCTTTTAACCCTAACAATAAATACTTTCCGTCTTTTAAATTGGTAAACTCAAAATTGGTAGAATCTAAGGTATTAGTAACATAATTAGGTTTTTGTTTGTAAATAACCGAATCAGTATAACTACTATCTAATCGGTATAATAAAACACTAATGTTTTTTAATTTTTCTTTGGTAAAAGCTGTTGTTACCGATCCTTTTATTTTTAAAGAATCAATATAATTTCCGGTAGAAAAAACGTACTTAAAACTCTCTAATGTATTTTTTTCATTATTATCTTGAACTGCATTTCCAAAATTAAAAGTATATGTAGTATTAGTTTTTAAAGTATCTAATATTTCAATATTAATATATTTACTGGGTGTACCTTGAGGGGTTATTATTGGCGGATATTTTAAGGGTGGTGAAATTACTAATTGCTTAGATATATTTTTTAGTACAATGTATTCATCAAATTCAATTTTAATCTCTTTTTTATTAAAATGAATCGATTCATAGGGCGGGTTGGCTGTCATCATAATTGGCGCATCTTCATCTTTCGGGCCTCCGTCTGGCCTTCCTCTACGAGCACAACTTATAATTACAATTGATACTAAAACGACTAAAAATAACACCTTATTTTTCACAAATTGATTGTTTAATTCTAACATCAAAAGTACTAAAATAACGGCAACAAAAATTATCCTTTTTTAGTATATGCTATCGTAGCAATGCTTATCGTAATATTTTTTACTTTTAATAATTCTTTACTACAAGCTACTAAAGTTGCTCCAGTAGTAATTACATCATCAATTAACAAAATATGTTTGTTTTTAAATATTTCAACATCAATTAGCTCAAAAGTTGTTTTTACATCTAAAAAACGTTCAAAACGATGTTTAAATGTTTGTGTTTTTGTAATTGATGTTTTTACTAAAACTGCTGGCTTATATTCAATATTTAAAATTTCGCTTAATCTTTGTCCGAACATTGTAAGCTGATTGTACCCTCTTTTTTGCCTCTTTTTTTTGTGCAATGGCACTGGAACAATATAATCTATTTCACTAAAAACACCTGACTTCTTTAAACATTCGCCAAACCAATTGGCAATAAATATTCCTAGTTCAGGCTGGTTTTTATATTTTATTTCATGAATAATTTTTTGACTAATACCTTTTTTTTGATAATATATAAAGGAGCGTACATGTTTAACCGACACCTTACCATAAAAAGGCGTCAATAACGTATTATTTACATATTCATTGTCATTTATAATAGGTAATTGATTATTACATAATGTGCATAAATATTGTTCGTTTTGTAATAATGTTACACAACAATTAACACATAAATTAGGATAAAATAAATAGAATATGTCTTTTAAATATTGCATATTTACAAGCAAATTTTTCACAGAAATATACAAAAAACATAATAAAACTACATTTTGAGTAAAAAGTTTAATTTTTTTAAAGAGGCTATAAAAAACTACAAAACATCTGGTACAATTGTGCCTAGCTCTAAGTATTTAGCTAATAAAATGCTTAAAGAAATCACTTTTAAAAAAGCAAAAGTTATTGTTGAACTAGGCCCTGGAAATGGTGCTATAACCCATGCTATTTTAAATAAAATGCAACCAAATACCGTATTAATTTGTTTTGAAATTAATACCGTATTTTACAACGAATTGAAAAAAATAAAGCATCCACAATTGATTATTTTAAAAGCTTCTGCCGAAAAAATAATTCCCGAAATAAGAAAACTTGGCTTTACAAATGTTGATTATATAATTTCTAGTTTACCCTTAACTATTCTTCCTAAAAAAATATCACATAATATTCTACTTAAAAGTCATCAGGTTTTAAATAATAATGGCTTATTTATTCAATACCAATACAGCTTAACTTACTATCAGAAACTACAAAAAGTTTTTGGTAAAAACATTAAACTAAATTTTGAACCACTTAATTTTCCACCAGCATTTATTTATAACTGTGTAAAAAATAGTATATTAGTGCCAAATACATCAAAATATTCCTTGTAACCCCCAATGAGTACTACAAAAATAAAGAATACTGGTTTTATAGCCTTTTTACTTGTGTTGATTATTACCATTGGGCTATTATCGTATCAAAATGCTAGTGAATATGCTGATTTAAAGGATGCTTTTAAATTAGAAAAAAAAGAGTTAGAAGCAGAGTTAAATAATGTTATAAAGGATTATGAAACGGCTGTTTTAAACAATAATAATATTTCTTTAAACCTAAGTAATAAGCTTTATGATATTATAAAACTTAAAGACACCATTAATAGCTTAAAAACTACTGATTATGGTTCATTTCGTTTTTATCGTAAACGAATTTCAGAATTAGTTGCTCAAAATAAAGCTCTTTTTAACCATATAGATTCTTTAAATTTAATAAACAATCAATTATTAACAAAAAATGATAGTGTAACTGAAGTTTTAATTACAAAAGAAAAGCAAAATATTAAATTAAAACATAAAAACAATTACTTAGATCAGCAAAAAAAAGAGTTGAAACAAAAAATTGCAATTGCAGAAATTATTGAAACTTCATCAATAAAAGTAGTAGCGATGAAAAAAAGAAGGAGTGGCAAACACACCTCTACCTCTAGATCTAACAAAACAGATGCTTTTAAAATAGAATTTAATCTGTTAGAAAACAATATTATTAGCTCAGGACCTAAACCTATTTATATTCAAATAATAAATAACAAAAATGTACTTTTTCCTGCAAAAGAAGCAACCTTAAAAAACAAAGATAAAATACTTTGTAACGATATATTAACTGCTGAATATCATAACAAACAGCTTTCGATAGTATCATTTATTAATGTAAATAGAAATAAAATTAGTAAAGGCTCCTACAAAATTAATGTTTTTGTTGATGGCTTTTATTCAAAAAGTACATCTATTGAACTTAAATAACAATGACATAAAAACGATATAACCAACTAACCCCCCTTAAATTATGACCCCTCAAAAAAGAAAAAACGCGTTTGTAGTTTTATTACTTGTAGTAACCCTCTTCCTAACACTATATTCATTTCAAAAAACCAGTCAATACAACGACTTGCAAGAAATATTTCAGCAAGAAAGAGCTGATTTAGAAAAAGAACTAGACGAAATGATAAAAGACTATACAGATGTAGTTGTACGCAAAAAACGTCTTTCTAAACGCCTAAAAGTTGAACTTGTTAAAATGAATAATCTTCGCGATTCTATTAAAAATTTGCGAATAGATAATTATAATTTAATTATAAAATATCGAAAAAAGATTACCACTTTAGAGCGTGAAAACAGAAATTTATTTATTCGAGTAGATTCACTTAACACAGCCAATCATGTATTAGCTCAAGAAAATATTATTACCAATGAAATTTTACAACAAAAAGAAACAATCAATACTTCTTTAACTGAAAAGAACAAGGAACTAGAAGAAAACCAAAAAAAGATGGAAACAAAAATAGCACTTGGTAGTGTTATTAAAACAAGTCCTGTTAAAGTTGTTGCCATGAAAGAACGTAGTAGTGGAAAATTAACCTCCACTTCAAGATCTAGTAGAACAGATGCTTTTAAAATTAACTTCGATTTATTAAAAAACGTAGTTGCCAGTTCAGGAGAAAAATCTGTTTACATTCAAATTATAGATCAAAATAAAAAAGTAATCGCTCCAAAAGGAGTTACCAAATTAAAAGACGGAGGAAAAGTACAATATACCGACTCTATTGAAGTAAATTATAATAACGATAGGCTGAGCCTTGTTTCATTAGTTTTAGTTAACAGAGATGATATTAATAAAGGTAAATATACTGTGAGTGCTTTTGTCGATGGCGTTTACTCTGGAGCTACAACACTTAATCTTAAATAAAACATTTAAAATAACCGAAAAAGTGAAGAATTTACACAAATTCTTCACTTTTTTCTTTTAGAATGGTATTAGTTTAAAACCTTATTTTATTTTTGCAATATGGCAAAACAAGAAGATCAATTTAAAAAAGTATTATCGCACGCAAAAGAATACGGTTATGTATTTCAATCTTCTGAAATATATGACGGATTAAGTGCCGTATACGATTATGCTCAAAACGGAGTAGAGTTAAAGAAAAACATTAGAGATTATTGGTGGAAAGCAATGGTGCAAATACATGAAAACATTGTTGGTATCGATGCCTCAATATTAATGCATCCAACCACTTGGAAGGCTTCTGGCCACGTAGATGCCTTTAATGATCCATTAATTGATAACAAAGATTCAAAAAAAAGATATAGAGCCGATGTTTTAGTAGAGGACTATTGTCTTAAAATTGAAGGAAAAATTGAAAAAGAAGTTAAAAAAGCTGCAAAACGCTTTGGAGACTCTTTTAATAAAGATGAATTTATTACTACCAATGGTCGTGTTTTAGGCTATCAAGAAAAAATAAATACCATTTTATCTCGCTTAGGGAAATCTCTAGAAAACGAAGATTTAGAAGATGTAAAATTATTAATTGAAGAATTAGAAATTGCCGATCCATTAACAGGCTCAAAAAACTGGACAGAGGTTAAACAGTTTAACTTAATGTTTGGGACTAAACTAGGTGCATCTGCCGAAAGTGCAATGGATTTATATTTACGTCCAGAAACAGCACAAGGAATTTTTGTAAACTTTTTAAACGTTCAAAAAACTGGTCGAATGAAAATTCCTTTCGGAATTGCACAAACCGGTAAAGCTTTTCGTAACGAAATTGTTGCCCGTCAGTTTATTTTTAGAATGCGTGAATTTGAACAAATGGAAATGCAGTTTTTTGTAAAACCAGGAACGCAAGAAGAATGGTACAATAAATGGAAAGAAACACGTTTAAAATGGCATTTATCGCTAGGTATGGGTGCTGATAACTATCGTTTTCATGATCATGAAAAATTAGCACACTATGCAGATAATGCTGCTGATATTGAATTTAAATTTCCTTTTGGATTTAAGGAATTAGAAGGAATTCATTCACGTACAGACTTCGACTTAAAAGCACATGAAGAATTTTCAGGAAAAAAATTACAATATTTTGACCATGAAGATAACCAAAGTTATACGCCATACGTAGTAGAAACTTCCATCGGATTAGATAGAATGTTTTTAGCAGTATTTTCAAACGCATTACAAGAGGAAACTTTAGAGAACGGGACAACCAGAACCGTTTTAAAGTTACCTGCTATTTTAGCACCAGTAAAAGCAGCTATCTTACCATTAGTAAAAAAAGATGGATTACCAGAAGTTGCGCGTAAAATAATGGACGATTTAAAATGGGACTTTAACGTTTCTTACGATGAAAAGGATGCTGTAGGGCGTCGTTATCGCCGTCAGGATGCCAACGGTACACCTTTTTGTATTACTGTTGATCATGACACCTTAAACGATAATTGCGTTACCATTCGTCATAGAGATACGATGGAACAAAAACGCGTTCAAATATCTGAATTGAACGAAATTATAAATCAAGAAGTCGCTGTAAAAAATTGGTTACAAAAAATGTAACTTTTTATTTTATACAATTTCAAAAAGAAAATCCTAAACTATCTGTTTAGGATTTTTATTTTTACAGCAATTAAAATCATCAATAAATGAAAACTTTAATCAAAATATTATTTGCCATCTTTTTATGTTGGATGGGTATTGGCGCTTACTTATTAAATACTAATCATTCTAAAGCACAAATAATTATGGGGTTGGGTGTTTTATTTATGGCTTTTATTTTAATGCCAATTTTTATTTATTATCGATACAGAGACAATAAGTACAAAAAATATATTATCAACGATAATAAAATTAAAGAGTGGATTGACAATAGTAAAAAGTAAAAACCATAGTTATACATTTACCATATATAATAATTTAAAATTACTACATAATAAAAAAAGGCTTCATTTAAAAATGAAGCCTTTTTAGTTTATTTATCCGTAACGCTATTAAGTACGTTACATAAAGTTATTCTTAGTTATTGATTGTCCAAGAAACAAAGTACTGAGAACCTATTGCTCCAACACCTGGTGCACTAAAGTATTCTTTACCACCAATATTAGCAGCACCCACTTTAAATGTAGTTTTCCATGAAGGAATTCTATAATTTAATTGAGCATCAACAACAGTTCTAGCATCTACCATACCATCGTAGAAAGAAGATTCCCATAAGAAAGCATCTTGCCATCTTACGTTTACATTAAATCCTAAGTTTTCAATTATGTTAGTTTTACCAAACTGAAACTTAACTTTATGCTCTGGAGTATTAAAGCCTGCTTCAAAATCAGCAGCTTCATCTAAATCAATTTTAGAATATGTATAGTTTAAACCTACATTAAAACCGTCTAATACTTTTGTATTTAAACCAATTGTTGCTCCATAAGAACTCACATCTTCATCTGAATTACTATCTAAAGCTACACCTTTCCAGTCACCAGCTCCTAAAGCTGCAACTGCCATAAAATCTGGTGCTCCAACAGTACCATATAATGGTGCTGCTACATTTTCAGCAGCAATAAAATCTTTGTATTTGTTGTAATAAACGTTTAAATCAATTGCAATCCCTTTTACAACACCTCTATATCCCACTTCAAAAGCAGTAACGTGCTCTGGTTTTACAAAATCTACATCAGATTTTTCTAATAAAGCTACTGCTGTTGGTAACGGTGTACCACTAGCTACAGCTGCTGCAAATGCTCCTGCTGAAGCCTCTGTATATGAGTTTTCATATGCCATTCTACCTGTTAATACAGCTGTACCTCCAGTACTTAAATTATATGGAGTAGAAGTATATCTATCAATATTATCAGGAGCTGTACCTAATAAGATACCATTACCAGCATCTAAACCAATATATTGATCTTGCGTGGTCGGGTTTCTAAAACCTGTTTGTACTGAGGCTCTAAAGTTGTGGTTTTTATCTTCACCTGCTGCATAAGCCAATGATAAACGAGGTGATACATTACCTTTAAAGTTTTGTGCTTTATCGTAACGAGCAGAAGCTGTAACTTTTAAACGATCTTCCATTAATTTTTTCTGAATTTGTGTATACACACCATATTCGTCATAATCAATAGGACCATCATAATCTGTAAAAATTGTTCCTCCTGAATTTAATACATATTGTCTGTATGAACCACCAACTTGTACTTCAGCCCAATCAATATAATCTTGTAAGTTTAAATTTGCATCTACGTGATATAGTTTTGTTTCATCTTGAAATTTAGAACCTGTTGCTAAATCTGGATCTTGCTTAACTTTTTCAAAAGCAGCATTATAAGCACTTGATCCTGGCTCAAATCTTCCTGCATCAGCTTGAGAACGAGCGATTGAATGTGCTAAAGGACCGTTACCTGCAGGAACACCTGGTATAGCCCCTCCAAATGCTTGTGCATAAGCACCTACATACTCACCAAACCACTGTGTATCTCCTTTCCATGCTCGGTTGATATTAATTGCAGCAAAACGAGTATCATAAGAATCTCCAGCATCTTCCTTTGTCATGTAACCACGAACAAAGAAACTTTTACCTTTAAACTCTAATTTATGTTGCTCCATGTAAAAATTCTGAATGTTATATCTGTTTTGTCCTTGGTAAATAGTGTTACCAGTACCATACTTAGAATTCCAAATAATTTCTAAACGATCATTCCCCCAAGGTCTGTAATGTAATGAACCACCAAATTTTACACTCTTAGCTTCATTAGTCATTAAATCAACGTCGGTATATCCTGTTCTTGAGACAGATTGTGTTCCTTTTGCTGGTAAAGCTGCTAGTGCTGCTGCAGGTAAACGCCCAGCTCCAACTAATAATTCTCCTACAGAATACATATCTTGAGAAACCTCATCACCATAAGTATTTAAACCATTATAGTTAGGGTTGGTTGAGTGGTCTAGAGAAGTTAAATCTTTTTCATCTCTATAATCAGTTGCATGCCATTCTTCACCTTTTAAGTAAGATAATGTTGCCTTTGCTGCAAATTTATCACTAAAAGCATGTGCCATACGAATACTTGTATCGTAAAACATATTGTTTCCAGCCGCTTTTTGGCTTGTCATTCCTGTTTTTAACACATAACTAATTCCTTGATCATCAAAAGGGCTTTTACTAGTCATAAACATAATTCCGTTAAACGCATTTGCTCCATATAATGCAGATGAAGCTCCTGGTAATAACTCTACTGTTTTTACATCTAATTCAGACATTCCTAAAAGGTTACCTAATGCAAAGTTTAAGGCTGGAGATGAATTATCCATCCCATCTACTAACTGCATAAAACGCTCATTTGCAAACGTTGCAAAACCACGTGTATTTACCGATTTAAATGTTAAACTGTTAGAGTTAATATCTACACCTTTTAAATTTTCTAAACCATCGTAAAAAGAAGGAGAAGATGTATTTCTAATTGCTCTAGCATCCATTCTTTCAACCGTAACTGGAGATTCCATAATACGTTCTGGAGTTCTAGAAGCTGAAATTACAACTTCGTCTAAAGATGTTGCATTTTCAGTTAAACTAACCTCAACAACTTGATTATTTTTAGTTATTTCAACGTTTTTTGACTGGTATCCTAAAGATGATACTTCAATTGTAAAAGGCGGAGTATCAGTTACCGTCATGGTAAACTTTCCATTAAAATCAGTAGATGTTCCTACGGATTTTCTTAAAACCTTAATGTTTGCCCCTGGTAATGGTCCTCCAAGAGATGCGTCATTTACCGTACCTGTTATGGTGGTCTGAGCAACTATAGTTGCCGTACCAAACAGTACTAATGCAACCAAAAATAGTTTTTTCATCATAATGTATAAAATTTGTTAACTGTAGCGCAAAATACGATTTTTTTTTATTTGTAAAAATTTATCCTTTATTTTATCACTATCCTATTTTAATTGATTTTTATTATCATTTTCATTATTTTATAAGTTTATTTTAACAAATTATATATAAGGTCTTTTACAAATTGTATTTTTGCTTAAATTTTGTACTACTTTGAAAGTTATTCACTCTATTTTCGATTTTACTCCAACCCAAAAAACAATAGTCACTATTGGTACTTTTGATGGTGTGCATATTGGGCATCAAAAAATCATAAAAGAATTAGTTGACGAAGCTAAGAAAACAAATAAAAAAGCTGTTTTATTAACTTTTTTTCCGCATCCGCGGATGGTTTTACAGAAAGATTTATCTATAAAACTGATTAACACAATTGATGAACGCGCACAATACCTGGAAAAAATAGGGTTAGATTATTTAATTATTCACCCTTTTAGTAAAGAGTTTTCAAGGCTTACCGCCTTAGATTTTGTTCGTGATATTTTAGTTAATCAACTAAACACATCAAAATTAATTATTGGCTATGATCATCATTTTGGTAAAAACCGTGAAGGTAATATTGAGCAATTAACCGAATATTCTCATTTATATGATTTCACAGTCGAAGAAATCCCTGCACAAGATATTGATGAAGTTTCTGTGAGTTCAACTAAAATTAGAAAAGCCCTTGCTAACGGGCAACTAAAAACGGCAAATAATTATTTAGGGTATAATTTTTCATTAACGGGTAAAGTAGTTAATGGAAAACAATTAGGTGGACAAATTGGGTTTCCAACCGCAAATATTAATGTTTTAGAAACCTATAAATTAATTCCTAAAACAGGAGTTTATATTGTACAATCTATAATTAATAACAATACCATATTCGGTATGATGAATATTGGTAACCGACCAACAGTTAACGGAAATCATCAAACCATTGAAGTTCATTTTTTTAATTTCAATGCCAACTTATACAATCAAACGCTTACTATTGAATTGCTATATTTTTTAAGAGATGAGCAAAAATTCAATTCGGTAAATGATTTAGTTATCCAATTAAAAAAAGATAAAGAAACTGCTATTAATTTTTTAAAAGTTACACCAAAGCCTAATTAAATTTTTTTATTCCCCCCGGATATAATAAAATTATTAAACGGGCTTTTAAGTGTAACTTACAAACCAAAAGTAACATACTTTAACCAACTCATAATTACATACTTGTCATTATGTTTTAATATGTTTTTAAGAATTTGGTGCGTAAAAAAAATGAACATAGATAAGTATGAAATAACAAAAAAAAAAATAGCACTTTGTTTAAAAACATTGCGTGATGAATATAATATTACTTTGAATGATTTTTATATTGACACAGGCATTCATTTAGCAAGAATTGAACAAGGAAAAACTAATGTAACTATATTTACGCTTCACAAAATATGTGATTACTTTAATATAACTATGTTAGATTTTTTTATGCGACTCGAAAAAATATAGTCTAAATAATACATTGCCAAAGTCTACTACTTCTTATATCTTTGCGATTCTTAAAAATTTAAAAAGATGTTACAGGTTCAGTTTATTAGAGAAAACAAACAAACTGTTTTAGACGGATTAGCAAAACGTAATTTTGCAGATGCCGAAACAATTATTAACGATGTATTAACTTTTGATGAAACTCGTAGAGCTACACAGGTTTCTTTAGATAATATATTGGCTGAATCTAATAAAATATCCAAAGAAATTGGCGGTCTTTTTAAATCTGGTGAAATTCAAAAAGCAAACCTTTTAAAAGAAAAAACAGGACAATTAAAAGAAGAATCTAAGCAATTAACGGAAGATTTAAATCTTGCAACTTCTAAATTACAAGACTTATTATATCAAATTCCAAATGTTCCGCATGCATCAGTAAAAGCAGGAAAAAACGAAGAAGACAATGAGAAAGTTTTTAGTGAAGGAATTATTCCTGATTTAGATGACAATGCTTTACCGCATTGGGAACTAGCAAAAAAATACGATATTATAGATTTTGAGTTAGGAACTAAAATTACAGGAGCAGGTTTTCCTGTTTATAAAGGTAAAGGTGCACGTTTACAACGTGCATTAATTAATTATTTTTTAGATAAAAATACAGATGCTGGTTATAAAGAAATGCAAGTTCCGCATTTAGTAAACGAAGCTTCAGGTATTGCAACTGGGCAATTACCAGATAAAGAAGGTCAAATGTATCATGCTACCATTGATGATTTATATTTAATTCCAACAGGTGAAGTGCCAATTACCAATATTCATAGAAATGATTTGGTAAAAGAAACTGATTTACCTATTAAATATACTGGTTACACACCATGTTTTCGTCGTGAAGCAGGTAGTTATGGCGCACATGTTCGTGGCTTAAACAGATTACATCAATTTGATAAAGTAGAAATTGTTCGTGTAGAGCATCCTGATAATTCATACCAAGCTTTAAACGGAATGGTTGAGCATATTAAAGATATTTTACGCGAGTTAAAATTACCATATCGTATTTTACGTTTGTGTGGTGGCGATACAGGATTTACATCAGCCTTAACTTTTGATTTTGAATTGTACTCAACAGCGCAAGAGCGTTGGTTAGAAATTAGTTCGGCTTCAAATTTTGAAACTTTTCAAGCAAACAGATTAAAATTACGTTTTAAAAATAAAGAAGGTAAAAGTCAATTAGTACATACATTAAACGGTAGTTCATTAGCATTACCTAGAGTTTTAGCAGGAATTTTAGAAAATTATCAAACTGCTGACGGAATTAAAATTCCTGAAGTATTAGTACCTTATTGTGGTTTTGATATGATTGATTAAAGTACTAACTCTAAACTTGTTTTAGATTTACATTAACAAAAATCGTTTATGAGATTCTGAAATAAATTCAGAATGACGTTAAAAATAAAAAATGCCAAGTTTCTTAATTGAAACTTGGCATTTTTAGTAATTCACCCTTCAAAATGAATTAATTTTTATATTTAGTTAGCAATCATAAATTGAATTCGTCAACCTGAACTTGTTTCAGGTTCACATAATTAAACTATTAATTTTTGCCTTAAATGAGATTTTTAAATAAATTCAGAATCTCATTATATTTTTAGTTGGCAACCACAGCCACCATTAACCTTTTATATTTATTCATTTCTAATAATGCTTCAAAATACTTAGTTATTTGACCGTTTTTCATAAACTGATTTGCATTATTCTTAGCTATCTGATATTGTATGTTTAAGTTTCTCATAGTATAAATTGTTTGGTCTTGTTATAAGTAAGACAAAGTTCGTGCCAAAATGTTACAAGACTTTCTAAAAAAGGAGCTCTTTTAATACAATTTTAACAATTTTCTTCCCTATTTTTGATAGATGAAAAAAATCATTATTCTATTTAATTTACTCATATTTAGCTTGTTTTGTAACGCGCAGCGAAACGAATATATACTTGCTGAAAATTATTATAGAAATAATGAATATGAAAAAGCAATTCAACTTTACAAACAATTAAACAATAAAAATCCTTACAATAACACTTACTTAGTAAGACTCATTACTTGTTATCAAGAAACTGAACAGTTTTTAATTGCTGAAAAATTTTTATCAAAAAAAATAAAAGAAAAACCCGATTTAACCTACCTTAATGTTATAAAAGGGTATAATTACGAACGCCAACAAAAAGATATTGAAGCTACTAAAAATTATCAAATAGCTTTAAAATCATTAAATAAAAAAGGAAAATATGGAAACATTATTGCCAATCTTTTTAAAAACTACAACAAATTAGATTTTGCAATTGAAGCCTATAATAAAATAATGACTAATAATCCGAAAGCAAATTATGGCTTTCAATTAGCACAAATTCATGGCGAAAAAGGTGATTTTCCTAAAATGTTTGCTTCTTATGTTAATTTAGTTGATAAGAACGAAAAATATCTTAATAATGTAAAACGTTATACTAGTAAATACATTAATGATGATGCCGAAAATGAAAACAATATTTTATTTAAAAAAGCATTATTACGAAAATCTATCAGTAATCCTAAGGATATTTGGAACGACTTATTAGCTTGGTTATTTGTAAAACAAAAGCAATACAATAAAGCACTTATCCAACACAAAGCCTTATTGGCTAGAAACCCAGATAACTTAGGCAAAATAGCAGAATTAGGTAAGATAGCATTAGATGATAAAGCTTATGAAACTGCCAAAAAATGTTTTGATTTAATTATTGAAAAAACAAATTATCCTTCCGATAAATTTAAAGCCATCAATAATAATTTAAAAATAGCTATTGGAACAAAACAAAGTGACGTAGATAGTCTTTTTAAAGAAATTTTTGATGAATATGGAATCAATAAGCACACTTTTCGCACACAGGTAGCCTATGCTAATTATGTAACTTTTCATAAAAATAATCCAGCAGAAGCAGTACTTATTTTACAAAAAGCAATGACGTTTACAAACTCTAATTATACCAAAGCAATGGTAAAACTAAAGTTAGGAGACGTTTTAGTATACACTGGTAAATTTAACAAAGCATTAATTTATTTTTCACAAGTACAAACCAAATTTAAAAATCATTTTTTTGGGCAAGAAGCACGTTTTAAAGTTGCACAAACCTCTTATTTTAAAAATGATTTTAAATGGGCAAAAGCACAGTTAAAAGTATTAAAAGGATCAGCAACACAATTAATTGCTAACGACGCGGCAAATTTGTTTTTAACAATTTCAGACAATCAACCAAAAGATAGCATTGCTTCAGGCTTAGAAGAATACGCAAAGGCCGATTTATTAGCTTTTCAAAATAAAAACGAGCAAGCAATTAGCCTTTTAAGTAAAATAACCACAAAGTACAAAGGGCAGCCTATTGAAGATGAAGCTTTATATAAAAAAGCAACGTTATTATCAAAATTAAAAAAATACGATGAAGCTATTTTAAACTATGAAAAAATAATTGCTTTAGATGCAGAAGGAATTTATATTGATGATGTATATTATCAATTAGCCGAATTGTATAACATAAAATTAAATAAGCTCGAAAAGGCTAAAGAATACTATCAAAAGATTATTTTTGACCACGCTTCTAGCATCTATTTAATAGATGCTCGTAAAAAGTTTAGAAAACTAAGAGGCGACCTAATTAATTAATCAATGTACCAATAAGTTAGTATAGCAATTATTGCTATATTATATAATTGATACATCTTTACATTAAATAACAAAATGTATATATACAATGTAACTATAAATATAGACGAAAGCATTCATAACGAATGGTTAACTTGGATGGAAAATCATATTCCTGAAGTTTTAGCAACGGGGCATTTTTTAAGCGCAAAAATGACACAGGTTTTAGTTGAAGAAGAAATGGGAGGCGTAACCTACTCTGTTCAATATACAGCCAAAACTCGTGAAAATTTAGACAACTATTATAAAAATGATGCTGAAAAACTTCGTATTGCGGGCATGCAAAAATTTGCAGATAAAATGTTGGCCTTTCGTACCGAATTAAAAATAGTTAAAGAGTTTTTTCCTGCGGTAGCTAGTAATTAAAAAACATCTATTATAATAGTGTCGGCGCGCCATTCTGAATTTATTTCGGAATTATATTTTTATAATAAATAGTGTATTATGATGAGAACCTGAAACAGGTTTAGGTTAACGTATATATTAATTGTTATTAATTTCCCAAAAGTAAAATCTTTTAGCATAAAAACCATGACCGTAAAAGCAAAAAAACATTTAGGACAACATTTTTTAACCGATGAAAACATCGCAAAAAAAATAGCTGATTCTTTAACCGAAATTGGGTATAATAATGTGTTAGAAATTGGTCCAGGAATGGGAGTTTTAACAAAATACTTGTTAGCTAAAAAACCAAAAGTAACGGTAATGGAACTCGATTCTGAATCAGTAGAATATTTACACAATACTTTTCCGATAGAGCATATTAAGTTAAACACTACCAAAGATAACTTTACAATTATTGAAGGTGATTTTCTTAAAAAAAATATTGTAGATACTTTCAAACAACAACAAGTTGCTATTATTGGTAATTTTCCTTACAATATTTCTTCTCAAATTGTTTTTAAAGCGATTGAAAACAGAGAATTTGTTCCAGAATTTTCAGGAATGTTTCAAAAAGAAGTGGCTAAAAGAATTGCTGAAAAAGAAGGAAGTAAAGTATACGGAATCATGTCTGTTTTAACACAAGCTTTCTATGATGTTGAATATTTATTTACCGTTCCGCCAACAGTATTTAATCCACCACCAAAGGTAGATTCGGGTGTTATTAGATTAATCAGAAAAGAAAATTACACCTTACCTGTTGATGAAAAATTATTTTTTAGAGTCGTAAAAACAGCCTTTAATCAACGAAGAAAAATGTTACGATCTAGTTTAAAATCTTTTAACATTTCAGATATTTTAAAAGAAGATCCTATTTTTACCATGCGTCCAGAACAACTTTCTGTTGAGCGCTTTATTGAATTAACAAGAAAAATTTCTGAAGACAATAAGTAAAGCTTATTCGAAATAAAATGTAGTATTTTTGAATTTTAATATTCAAATATCGGTTATCCAATAAAATCACAATAGATGGCATTTGAAATCACCCAAGAACTTCTAAATAATGTAACACAGTACATCGAAAATAAAAATAACGATGCGCTTAATCAATTATTTAACGGCATGCACCATGCTGATATTGCTGAAATATTAGACGAATTATCCTTTGATGAAGCCGTTTACATCATCCGTTTATTAGACAGTGAAACCACTGCCGAAGTGTTAATGGATGTTGATGATGATGTTCGAGAAAAAATACTAGAACAACTAACCGCCAAAGAAATTGCGGAAGAAATTGATGAGCTTGACACTGATGATGCTGCCGATGTAATTGCTGAACTTCCTGAAAAAAGGAAAAAAGCTGTAATGCAAGAAATTGAAGATGATGAACATGCCAAAGAAATTGTAGAATTATTACGCTACGACGAAGATTCTGCAGGTGGATTAATGGCTAAAGAACTGGTAAAAGTTAACGAAAACTGGTCGGTACCTCGTTGTGTAAAAGAAATGCGTATCCAGGCCGAAGAAGTTACCAGAGTACATTCAATTTACGTTATTGATAATAGTGGAAAATTAAAAGGTCGTTTATCTTTAAAAGACTTATTAATGGCTGAGGCTAAAGCAACAATTGCCGATGTATACATACCAAAAGTAGATTTTGTTACTGTTACCGATGAAGCCGAAGACGTTGCTAACATCATGCGTAAATACGATTTAGAAGCCATTCCTGTTGTTGATGAATTAGGAGTTTTGGTTGGACGTATTACCATTGATGATATTGTTGATGTGATAAAGGAAGAAGCCGATAAAGATTATCAATTAGCGGCCGGTATTACACAAGATGTAGAAGCTGATGATACTATTTTAGAGCTTACAAGAGCGCGTTTGCCTTGGTTATTTTTGGGGTTAATTGGTGGTGTTGGAGCCGCAAGTATTATGGGCTTTTTTGAAGACGCTATTTCCGAAAATGCAATTTTATTTATGTTTACTCCTTTAATAGCCGCCATGGCAGGTAATGTAGGGGTTCAATCATCAGCAATTATTGTACAAGGTTTAGCAAATGATGATGTTAAAGGTAGTATTACCGACCGATTATTAAAAGAAGTATCATTAGCAATGGTAAACGGATTGGCTTTAGCTATTTTATTGTTCTTCTTTATTTTTGCAACAGAGCAAGATTTAAATGTTGCTACCGCTATTTCTATTTCGCTTTTTGTAGTAATAATTGTAGCCGGTTTAATCGGTACTTTTATTCCGTTATTTCTAGATAAAAGAGGTATTGATCCTGCTATTGCAACAGGGCCTTTTATTACAACGAGTAATGATATTTTTGGAATTCTTATTTACTTTTGGATTGCTAAAATGATTATTGGTTTTTAGCCGAATGTTCAATTTTAACGCTGTCTAATAAATCGTCAATTTTTTCTTTAGGAATAAAACCTTTTAGCATTAAAACAGCTCCAAAAACAATTAGTAAAACTCCCATACCTCGTTTTATTCTATAAATAACCAACGGGGTTAATTTACTTTTTAGCTGTTTTGCTAGTAGAATCTTTCCTAAATCGGTAAATGCATACCCTAAAATTACAGTTGCAAAATACCAAAATAAGTACCTTGGATTCATATCATAGATAGGTCCAACAACAACAATTAAACCTAACCAAAAAGCCAATACTCCAATATTTATAAAGTTTAAAAAGAAGCCTTTTAAAAATAATTTAAAATAATTATTACTTTCTGGCAAAGCTACATCTGGTGCTTCGGCTTCTTTTTTATTATTTTTATCTAAATATGTTATCAAGCCATAAATAATAAGTACCAATCCGCCTATTAAAAATAATCTGGGGTCGTCTTTTATTTTTTCTAACAAACTTCTACTACCAAAATAAGCTATTAACATAAAAGAAATATCTCCTAAAATTACTCCTATATCAAAAGCAATTGCAGCTCTTGCACCTTTTAAAACACTTGTTTTTAAGAGCATAAAAAATACTGGCCCAATCATAAAAGCCATAAAAACTCCTACTAAAAAAGCGTTTTTAAAATCGTAAAAATCCATTATTAAATATGTGTTTATGACTATTTGTAATAAATGACAAACTCCATTCGTTAACCTGAACTTGTTTCAGGTTCTCATCACAAATCATTGTTTAGTTATGTAATGAGATTCCGAAATAAATTCGGAATGACGCTAAAAATTATATACTATACGGATGTTCAATATATATTAACTACTAAACATCATCAAAATCAACTACTACTTTCGGGGTTGTAGGGTGTGCCATACAGGTTAAAATAAACCCTTCTTCTAACTCATCGTCTGTTAAAATAGCATTTTTAGACATTACTGCTTTTCCTTCAGTAACTTTAGCAATACAACTACTGCAAACACCTCCTTGACAAGAATATGGAGCATCTAATTTATTACGCAAAGAAGCCGATAAAATAGTATCTGTTTTTTCCATCGCAAAAGTAGTTTCTTCGTCATCTAATAAAACAGTAATTTCCGATTTTCCATCAGGATAGGTAAGCGGAATTTCTTCAGATGTTGTGCTTGCAGTAAATAACTCAAAATTGATTTGCTCTTCGTTAAATCCGTTTTCTTGTAAAGTTTCTGATACTGTATTTATCATCTCTTCTGGTCCACATAAATAAGCAGCATCAAAAGAAATATCTTTATAAATATCCTTTATAATGTCATTTACATTATTCTTGTCTATGCGCCCTAATTTGGTATTATTTCTTACTTCTTTGCTAAAAATATAATGTAAATTAAATTGAGAAGTATATTGTGCTGCTAAAGCATTTAACTCTTCGTAAAAAATAGTGGTTTCTGCCTTTTTATTACCAAAAACTAAGGTAAATGTTGCTGTTGGTTGATTTTCTAACACTGCTTTTATCATTGATAAAACTGGCGTAATTCCACTACCAGCAGCAAAAGCAAGGTAATTTTTATCCGCCGTAGGCTCTAGTATAAATTTACCTTCAGGTTCAGAAACCTCTAAAATTGTGTTTTCTTTTAGCTTTGTAGTTGCATAGGTAGAAAAAACTCCTTTTTCTACCGCCTTAACCGCAACCTTAATTTGATTGGCATTTGGTGAGGCACAAATAGAATAAGCCCTTCTAATCTCTTGATCGTTTATAACTGTTTTTATGGTAATATATTGACCTGCAATATAAGTGTATGCTTCTTTTAATTGGGCAGGAACTGTAAATAAAATAGAAACAGCATCGGCAGTTTCTTTTATTATTTTTTCTATCGTTAGTTTATGAAATGTAGACATTTATTCTTTTTATAAACGCAAAAATAAGCAATAGTAAACGAACCTTTTGTTAGGAATAACATAAAAATAATACCTAAGAATTTTATACATAAGAAAATTATGTATATTTGTATACCTAAGTTTTTTAGGCATAATTATATTTTTATGGGAAATCAAAAATTATATAAAGGTTCGTTACAAACTATTATTTTAAAGCTATTAGCTCAAAATGATAAAATGTACGGATATGAAATTACACAAAAAGTAAAAGAGCTAACCAAAGGGGAATTAAAGATTACCGAAGGCGCTTTGTACCCTGCCTTACATAAATTAGAAGCCGAAGGTTTGTTAGACGTAGAAGTTGCCAAAGTAGGTAATCGTTTGCGTAAATATTATAAACTTACCGAAAACGGCACCAAAGAAACTGCCAATAAATTGGAAGAAATGCAAGAGTTTTTAAAAACGATGCAGCAATTGGTGAATCCTAAATTTAGTTTGGAGTAAGATGGAGTTAACTAACGAACAAACCAAAAGAATTAACGATTTCTTAGAAGGAATTGGTGTTGATTATATTGATATCCGATATGAAATGGTTGATCATATTGCGACTGAAATTGAAGAGAAAGTAACCGATACTGATACGTTTTTCGAAAATCAACGCTTTCAAACCGTTTTTGTTAAATACATGTTGAGTAAAAAAGATGCACTGCAAAAAAAATATGAAAAAATTGTAAAAAGAAGATTTTGGGGCGATGTTAAAACGATAAGTAAAGATATTTTAAGGCTTAGTATTTATCCTAAAAACTTAATATTTCTTATTTTAATTCTAACATTAATACCTAACTTAAGTCAATATAATACTGAATATACTCTTTATTTATTGTATGGTTTTTCTTTAGTTATGTTTTTTATAGGCACTTCTTCTTTGAGTAAATTGGTTAAAAAATATGGAAATATAAAATTTGTGCAAACATATATTTCATTATTTACTGGGTTAGCATATATACCGATATGGATAAATAGTATTAATAATAACTGGCTTATATACATTCAAATAATAGCTCTTTACTTAACATTTTTATTGTTTAAAAGTTTTGAGTCTAAAAAAGAAAATATTGAAAATAAATACCAATATTTAACAGAATAAATGATATTAAACGTCATTCTTAATTTATTACAGAACCGCATATTTATAATAAACACCATGTTATGATGAGAACTTGAAACAAGTTCAGGTTGACGAAAAAAATTGTAAAAACAATACCCAAATGCATTTATTTAAACCATGCAACTAACAAAAGAACAAATACATGAAATTGATAATTACATTACTGCCTGTGGTATAAAATACTATGATGTAAAAACAGAAATTGTAGATCATTTTGCGTCTATTTTAGAAACAAGACTTGAAAAAGAACCGAATCTTAATTTAAAAGAAGCAATTATTGAAGAGCATAAAAAATTTAGCGATAAAGGTTTTAATCGGCTATTAGAAACAAAGACAAAAACAACGCATAATCGTTTTGTAAAACAAACTATCATAAATTTTAAATCGTTTTTTAAACTTCCTAAAATAATTATTACTGTTTTTTGCTATTTTTTACTGTATAAAATGATGCAATATTTCAATAATACTGAAAAATTTTTTCGAGTATTAACAGTCTTAGGATTTGTAATGATTGTTCAATTAGGTATTCGAATATATATCAATCATAAACAAAAAAAAGAGAAATTTTTAGCTTTAAATAGAATAACTTTCTTTTATCAAATAGTAAGTAATATGGCTATCTGGTTTAACCTTATTCTTTCTTTTAGATCTGATAAAAGTTATTTAACAAATGCATATAATAACATTCATTTAGGTGTTTTTGTACTGATGCTATTAGTGTATTGGAGCATGGAATATGTATATCTACAAAACAGACAGCAAATATTAAAACAATACCCAAACGTGTTTATTTAAAATCTATTAAACAATGAAACTTACCGAACAAAATATAGATGATCTATACAAATTCACCCGTCAACATTATGTTGAGCATTACGATGTACAAACCGAATTGGTAGATCATTTAGCAAACGATATTGAATTAATTTGGGTAGAACAACCTAAATTACCTTTTGAAAAGGCAAGAGATATTTCTTTTAAAAAATTCGGAATATTTGGGTTTATGGATGTTGTTGATCAAAAAATAGTACACATGAACAAAAAGTATTTAAAACTCATTTTAAGTTTTGTAAAACAATGGTTTAAGTTACCTAAAATTATACTTACGTTTTGTATAGTTGTATTATTTTATTTACTACAACAAATACCAAATGCATATTATATTTATACTGGAATCTTTTTCACAATTATCCTTTTAGATACTATTAAAATATTTCAATCAAAAAGAAAAATCAATAAAAAAATGGCATTAACGGGTAAAAAATGGTTGTTAGAAGACATTTATTTAAAGCAAAGTTTAGGAAACTTAGCGTTAATTATATTTTATACTTATGATTTGTTTTTACCACACGATAATGGTTTTACAGAAATGAATGAATTTAGCCGGTGGTTATCGGCATTTTTAATCGTTTTTACAATGTTGGTTGGGTATATTACATTAATTGTTATTCCAAATAAATCAGAAGAATTACTAGCTAATCATTACCCCGAATATAAGTTAAGTTAATCTGTATACATCAATGTAAACTTGTTTCAGATTCGCATTACAACAACGTAATTTTTGGTGTGATTCTGAAATAAATTCAGAATGACGTATCAGTATTAAAAAAACTACTTTTTACCATCCACAACAATCACAATTTCTCCCTTAGCTGGCTTTTCTGTATAATATGATAACACTTCTTTTACTGTTCCTCGCTTGGTTTCTTCAAACATTTTTGTCAATTCTCTAGAAACTGATATTTGTCTGTCTTCACCAAAATACTCTAAAAAGTTAGTAAGAGTTTTTAATAATTTATGCGGACTTTCATAAAATATCATTGTGCGTTTTTCTTCGGATAAAAAAGTTAAACGTGTTTGACGTCCTTTTTTTACGGGTAAAAATCCTTCGAAAACAAACTTATCATTTGGTAAACCAGAATTTACCAACGCTGGTACAAAAGCAGTAGCACCAGGTAAACATTCAACCGCAATATCTTGCTGTACACAAGCACGCGTTAATAAAAATCCAGGATCAGAAATTGCAGGCGTTCCAGCATCAGAAATTAAAGCACAAGTTTCGCCATTTTTTAATCGATTTAAAACACCTTCTATCGATTTATGCTCATTATGCATATGATGACTGTACATTTGTGTTGCAATCTCAAAATGCTTTAACAATTTACCGCTTGTACGCGTATCTTCTGCCAAAATAAAATCCACTTCCTTTAAAACTCTAAGTGCTCTTAAGGTAATATCCTCTAAATTTCCAATAGGTGTGGGTACCAAATACAATTTGCTCATACAGCAAAGCTACAACAAAGTTTTAGTATCTTTTTAAATTTTACAAATGTCATTTAAAAAACTATGGTTTTGTGAGCTTGAGTAATTTTGAGACACAAAAAATTGTATCGATGTATAGTTAAAATTCTCCATAATTTACTTTTCTATACAAATTTTATACATTTCAATCTTAAAATTCACTCGAAGTTACAAAATTGACTCTTTTAGCAATGTATTGGTGCTGTTTTGAATTTAAAAAGGTATTACATTTGTACTATGCCAAAAAAGCTATTACAAAATATAAATTTTCCTTCGGATGTAAGGCTATTATCTTCTGATGAATTGCCTTTATTGGCAAAAGAATTACGTGAATTTATTATTGATGTAATTGCTACAAAAGAAGGACATTTAGGTGCAAGTTTAGGGGTAATAGAACTTACCATAGCTTTGCATTATTTATTCGATACTCCAAACGATCAATTAGTTTGGGATGTTGGTCATCAAGCCTATGGACATAAAATTTTAACTGGTAGAAAAGATGTTTTTAATACCAATCGTCAACTAGGTGGTATTTCAGGGTTTCCGAAAAGAAGCGAAAGCACCTACGATGCTTTTGGCGTTGGGCATTCATCAACTTCAATTTCGGCTACTTTGGGGATGGCAATTGCTTCTAAGCTACAAGGAAACGACAAGCATCATATCGCTATTATTGGTGATGCTTCTATTGCTAGCGGAATGGCTTTTGAAGCTTTAAACCATGCGGGTGATACCAATGCCAACTTATTAGTCATTTTAAACGACAATGCTATTGGAATCGACCCTTCTGTAGGTGCTTTAAAAGATTATTTAACGCGTATAAAAGCTACTAGATCTGATATAGAGCAACACAATATTTTTGAGGCTTTAAATTTTGATTATTCAGGACCAATTGATGGTCATAATTTTGAAGAATTATTATCAGAATTAAACAGATTAAAACAAGTTAAAGGCCCTAAATTTTTACATGTAATTACCACCAAAGGTAAAGGTTTAAAACAAGCCGAAAAAGATCAAGTAAAATACCATGCACCCGGAAAATTTGATAAAATTTCTGGCGATGTTTTACCTAAAAAAGCAAGTAAATTTACTAAATTTCAAGATGTTTTTGGTAAAACCATTGTTGAATTAGCACAACAAAACAATAAAATTGTAGGTATTACACCAGCAATGTTAACAGGAAGTTCTTTAAAATTAATGTTAGAAAAATTTCCGAGTCGTACTTTTGATGTTGGTATTGCCGAGCAACACGCTGTTACATTGTCGGCTGGTATGGCAACCCAAGGAATGATTCCTTTTTGTAATATTTACTCTACTTTTTTACAGCGCGCTTATGATCAAATAATTCATGATGTTTCTTTACAAAATTTACCTGTTGTTTTTTGTTTAGACAGAGCTGGTTTGGTTGGTGAAGATGGTGCTACGCATCACGGAGTATTTGATTTAGCCTATTTACGGTGTATTCCTAATTTAATAATTTTTGCACCTCGCAACGAAATTGAATTGCGAAATATTTTATATACAGCACAATTAAATTTAAAAAACCCGATAGCAATTCGGTATCCTAGAGGATACGGAAAACTAGAAAATTGGCAACTTCCGTTTAAAAAAATTAAAATAGGTGAAGGAAACTGTTTAAAAGATGGAAACAAACTCGCTATACTTTCTGTTGGCACAATTGCTGATAACGTTTCTGAAGCTATAAATCTATTAAAAAACGAAGATTCCGTTGCGCATTATGATATGCGTTTTATAAAACCTTTAGATGTTAGTTTACTAAATATTATTTTCAATAAATTTGATACTATTATCACTATTGAAGATGGCACCATTAAAGGTGGATTTGGTACTGGCATTTTAGAATATGCTGCTGAAAAAAAATATAAAGGAATAATTAAAGTTTTAGGGATTCCTGATGATTATATCGACCATGGAACGGTTGAAGAATTACAAGTTTTATTAAATATTGATGCAAAAAGTATTCAAGAAAAGATTGAAGAATTATTAGAGCTTGTTTAGACTTCATTAAAAAAAAGCGAATCTATCAATCTTAATTTATTTCAGATTCGCAACCTGATTTTACAGAGTTCTCTTATTGATGTGATGCTGAATTTATTTCAGCATGACGGTAGTTTATATAAAAAAAGCGAACCCATTTAGATTCGCTTTTTTATATAAATTTAGTTGATAACAACTATAATTTTTTAGTTATTTAATGCTTCTGCACCACCAACAATTTCTAAAATTTCGTTGGTAATAGCAGCCTGACGTGCTTTATTATACGTTAATAATAATTCGTCACGTAATTCAGTCGCATTATCTGTAGCCTTATGCATTGCAGTCATACGAGCACCGTGTTCAGCAGCAAATGAATCGCGAATTGCTTTGTATAATTGTGTTTTTAAAGACTTTGGAATCAATTCTAATACAATTTCTTCTTTAGAAGGCTCAAAGATGTAATCTAAATTTACATTTTCATCGCTTTCTACTGGTTCAATTGGTAAAAATTGCTCTACTTGTGGTATTTGTGTTGCAGCATTTTTAAACTGATTGTAAACAAGTTCTATTTTATCGTAAGAACCATCTACATATAAATCCATTAATTGCTCTGCAATTACTGCTACATTATCAAAGGTTAAGTCATCAAAAATATCATTTCTATTTTCTATAACTTTGTAGTCTTTTGATAAAATATCGTGTGCTTTTTTACCAATGGTAAATAAATCAACAGTAACACCATTATATTTATTATCAATAGTTTTAATAGTTTCTTTAACTATAGATGAGTTAAAACCACCACATAAACCTCTGTTTGAAGTAACGGTAACTAGTAATACTTTATTTACCTCTCTTTGTGTTGAATATGCTCCGCCAGCGTTACTATCTAAAGTAGCACTTAAGCTTTGTAATAATTCAGTAAGCTTAGATGAATACGGGCGCATTGCTGTAATTGCATCTTGAGCTTTTTTCAACTTTGCAGCCGATACCATTTTCATGGCAGAGGTAATCTGCATTGTCGATTTAATTGAAGTAATTCTGTTACGTATTTCTTTTAAGTTTGCCATACAAATAGTATTTAGCATTAAGTATTAAGTACTGAGAATGCTCTCAATACTTAATACTAAAATCTTTTATTAAGCTGAAAATTTAGCAGATACTTCTGCTGCTGCTGAAGTTAACACATCTGTTACTTCATTAGTTAATTTACCTGCTTTTAAGGTATCTAAAGTATCTCTATGCTTTGCATTTAAATACTCGATATAATCTCTTTCAAATTCTTTTACCTTGTTTACAGGTACATCTTTTAACAAGTTTTTAGAACCTGCATAGATAATTGCAACCTGATCTTCTACGGTAAAAGGATCGTTTTGTGCTTGCTTTAAAATTTCAACATTACGTTGCCCTTTAGAAATTACATTCATAGTAGCAGCATCTAAATCTGAACCAAACTTAGCGAATGCTTCTAATTCACGATATTGTGCTTGATCTAATTTTAAAGTACCAGATACTTTTTTCATAGATTTAATCTGTGCGTTACCTCCAACACGAGATACAGAAATACCTACGTTAATTGCTGGACGTACACCAGAGTTAAATAAATCTGATTCTAAGAATATTTGTCCATCAGTAATCGAAATTACGTTTGTTGGAATGTATGCTGAAACGTCTCCTGCTTGTGTTTCAATAATTGGTAATGCAGTTAAAGAACCTCCACCTTTTACGATTCCTTTTAAAGAATCTGGTAAATCGTTCATTTCACTAGCAATTTTATCATCATTGATAACCTTTGCTGCACGTTCTAATAATCTTGAGTGTAAGTAAAATACATCTCCAGGATATGCCTCACGTCCCGGTGGTCTTCTTAATAATAAAGATACCTCACGGTAAGCAACTGCTTGTTTAGATAAATCATCATAAACAATTAAAGCTGGCCTACCAGTATCACGGAAATATTCTCCAATTGCAGCTCCTGCAAATGGTGCATATACCTGCATTGGTGCAGGATCAGATGCATTTGCAGCAACGATTGTTGTATATGCTAAAGCTCCTTTTTCTTCTAACATATTAGCAATAGCTGCTACTGTAGAAGCTTTCTGACCGATAGCTACGTAGATACAGTACACTGGTTGCCCTGCATCATAAAATTCTTTTTGATTTAAAATTGTATCAATAGCAACTGTTGATTTACCAGTTTGACGGTCACCAATAATCAACTCACGTTGACCTCGACCAACAGGAATCATTGCATCAATAGACTTAATACCTGTTTGCATTGGTTCAGTTACAGGCTCTCTATAAATTACCCCAGGAGCTCTACGCTCTAATGGCATTTCATAAGTTGTTCCTTCAATTGGTCCTTTACCATCAATTGGCTGACCTAATGTGTTTACAACACGTCCTACAATACCTTCACCTGCTCTTAAAGAAGCAATTCTTTCTGTACGTTTTACAGTTGACCCTTCTCTTACTGATGTAGAAGCTCCTAATAATACAACACCTGCATTATCTTCTTCTAAGTTTAATACGATACCTTCTAATCCGTTATCGAATTCTACTAATTCACCATATTGTACATTAGACAAACCATATACACGAGCAATACCATCACCTACTTGTAATACAGTACCTACTTCATTTAATGAAGCTTTAGACTCGAAATTTGTTAATTGTTCCTTTAAAATTGCTGAAACTTCAGCTGGTTTAATTGCTGCCATCTTATTTCTTTTGATGTATAATTAAATTTGTGGAATGTAATGACTATTGTCAAATTCTCTTCTTAATTCATTAAATTGATTAGAGATACTTGCATCATATTGCACATCTCCAACACGTAAAATAAATCCTCCTATAATATTTGGATTTACTATATTCTCTATACTAGCACTATTTCCTGTAATTTCTACAATCTTAGCTTGTATTTTATCTTCTAAAGTTTTTGTTAAAGCTACTGCGGTAGTAACTTTAGCAATTTGTATTCTTTTATCGTAATCGTAAATAATTGAATATTGCTTTGCTATAGGTGCTAACATTAGCATACGTTTATTTTCTTCTAATAAGTTAAATAAACCTTTTACAATAGTATCTACTTTATCGCCAAAAAGTGCATTTAAAACCTTGCGTTTATCTGCAGCTTTAATTACTGGGCTTTTAAGCATTGTTTCTAAATCATTACTTCCTGCAATAGTTTCAACGATTAACTTCATATTATCGTTTACTAAAGAGTCGTTATTGTTTTCTTTAGCTAAATTTAATATTGCTTTTGCGTAACGTAATGCTGTTCTTGTTCCTTTCATCGGTTGACTTAATTTAAAGTAACGTCTTCTAACATTTCTTCAACAAGTTTTAAGTGATTTCCTTGAGAAGTTAATTCTTTTTTAACAACAGATTGAGCGATACCTATTGATAATTCTGCTACGTTCTTTTTTAATTCAGCGATTGCAGCTTGTTGTTCTTGTTTGATTGTTGCTTTAGCATTTTCAATCATAATAGATGTTTGCTCTTGTGCTTCTTCTTTTGCCTCTGCAATGATACTTTCTTTAATATCACGAGCTTCTTTTAACATTGAATCTCTCTCTGCACGCGCTTCTTTTAATAGCTTATCATTATCAGCTTGTAAATTTTGAAGTTCTTTACGAGCGTTTTCAGCTTCGTCTAATGCATTTTGAATACCTTCTTCTCTATCATTTAAAGAGCTTAATATTGGTTTCCATGCAAATTTTGCCAATAAGAAAATTAATACACTTAAAATTACAAGTTGCATAAAAAACAACCCAACTGAAAAATCGTTAAATATTCCCATTATATTTTATTACTTTTTTGTTTAATTTTTTTTTAAATACTTCCTGCAACCAATCGTTGCAGGAGTATTAACTTTTTTTTTTCGAATACTATTATCCTAAAAGTAAAGCACCAAATGCTAAACCTTCTAATAATGCACCGATAATAATCATTGCTGTCTGGATTTTCCCAGCTGCTTCTGGTTGACGTGCGATAGCTTCCATTGCACTTCCTCCGATTTTACCTAATCCTAATCCTGCTCCGATTACGATTAAACCTGCTCCTACTAAATTAAGACCTGTCATAATAATTGATTTATATATAAATTAAACAAATTCTCTACTCTAAATAATCATCCTTAATGATGATCATGCTCCTCAACTGCCATACCTATAAACAATGACGATAACATTGTAAATATGTATGCTTGTAAGAAGGCTACTAATACTTCAATTAATGTTAAAAACAAGGTTAAAACAAATGAAATTCCGGTTGCTCCCGCAGTTCCAAACTTTGCTTTTAAAATAATCATTAATGCTGCAATACCCATTACTACTGAGTGTCCTGCTGTAATATTTGCAAACAAACGAACTAATAATGAAAATGGTTTTGTAAACATTCCTAACACCTCAATTGGCATTAAAACAATTTTCATAAGTGTAGGTACTCCTGGCATCCAGAAAATATGTTTCCAATAATCTTTATTTCCGCTAAACTGAACGATTAAAAAAGTCATTAAAGCTAAACAAACAGTTACAGCTATTTGTCCTGTAACGTTAAACCCTAATGGAGTTAACCCTAATAAATTCAAAATCCAAATAAAGAAAAAGACAGTTAACAAGAATCCCATAAATTTACGGTAATGCTTTTCACCAATATTAGGCCTTGCTATTTCATCTCTTACATAGATAACTAAAGGCTCTAAAACACGAGCAAATCCTGTTGGTATCGGACCTTTTTTATATCCTTTTGCTAAAGATCTAAATCCGAAAAGCATTAACAACCCTGCTAAAAACATTCCAAAAATACTTTTAGTGATTGAAAAATCTAAAACTTTATGTGCATTTGTTGCATGATGAGTCTCATCAAAAGTCACCTCATTAGCTCCTTCATTCAACTCATAAATTTTACTGTGAATTTTAGTCAATTTAACATCTCCCGCATCTACTATCAACTTTCCGTCATCGTTATGATGAAACTTCGAAGACATAAATGTCTTTAACCCCTTACTTGTCCATACAATTACAGGTAAAGGAAAACCTACATGTACACGCTCGTTTGTATCATTTGTATAAGAAAACAGAGAGAAATCGTGAGAATCTGCCAGGTGATGCTTAATGTAAGCATCAATTTCTTTTTCTGTATTAACTCTTCCACCATCATTTTGCGGATTGCTATGATCTTTTGAAAAAGATGTTAATGAAGTAAATACTAAGGCTAAAGCCAATATAAACTTGATAGTTTTGTTTGCTACCATCATACCTTGCTAAATATAGTTTTTGGTCTGTAAATTTCGGTGCAAAGGTACACATTTAATTAAAACTACAAACCGTTTTTTTATCTTAGTTTTTTCTTTGTTTTATAAATAACCATCTAAAGTAAACTACTTGTTGTTCAACAGCTTTGAAACAACAATAGCTTCTGTTGCTAGGAATATAAATAAAGGAATCACTAAAGACACCTTTTCTAGCTTTACTAATTTATCCTCACCAAACACAGTGTCTTGAAATATTAGTAAGAAAAAGCCAATTTTTAACAACATGAAAGCTAAATATCCATAACCAGCTTCATTTGGTAAATTATCTGCTAAAAACTCTAAAGAAATATATATTATAATTGTTGCAATTACGTGGAATATATATATCGAAAGTAATGAATATGGCAATTTTATTTCTTTTAGAGTTAAAACATAATCATGTGCACTATAACTTACTAAAAATAAAATAATTACAGTTACAATTAAATATAAAATTCGTTTAATCATTTTCTTTTGAAATTTTTGATACTTGAATAATTACAGAAAGCATTGCTCCTAAAACAGCAAATAAAGTGCATAGTTTCGTATATAACTTATCTTTATTTGAATACAGCAGGTCTAACCATTCTCCGAGTAAGTTACCCAAATAAATGATTAGACCCATTTGAAAAGCAATACCTGTAAACTGAATAAATTTATTAAGCGGTTTTTTCTTTTCTTTTTTGTTCATCTTTATTTAACTCCTTTACAGCGCCCTTCATTGCACATGTTGCATTAAATGACGCTCCTGGCTCAACTGAAAGTTTTCCAATAACAACATCTCCATTAATGTTAGCTGATGTTTTTATTGTTAAGGTGTTAGATACCAACAACTCTCCTGAAAATTTACCTTCAACATCGGCGTTTTCACACTCTACTTTACCTTTTATAAAACCTGCTTCTCCAATAATAACTCTTCCATTTGTTTTTATTGTTCCCTCTAAAGTTCCATCAATTCTAAAATCTCCTTCTGAAATGATATCACCCATTATCTGAGTGTTTCTTCCTATTATATTTCTTTCTGACACTTTGTTTTCACTAGTTTTTTTGTTTTCTTTACTAAACATGGTTATGGGGAATATTGGTTATTTATTTTTTTAACTGTGCTAATATTTCTTTCGCTTTCACACCTTCTTCTTTATTCGCATAGCCTATTGCTACAAACTCTAAGGCTTTTATATAGGTTTGTTTATCTTTATACTTACCTAAAGATAACGCTTTTAAAAGTGCAAATTTAGGAATCAAAATCGAATTATTATTTATTTGAGATACACTATCTATCTTATTAACAACCTCTTGAAACTTATGTTGCTTGTATAAGTAATAAACCTCTTTGTATTTTTTAGAAACAACATCTTCCTTTTTTTCGGTAATCAGTTTTTCTTTGGGATTCTTAATTATTTGTGCAAAGGTAGTTTTTGGGTACTTTGTTAAAATAATTTCTTTATGATAAGTTGCTTTTTCACCATCATTAACACTTGTATAGATTTGATATAGATGATAATTAATTGGCAACTCTAAATTATTATTTAATTGCTCTTTTTGTAATCTTTCTAAATTTTTGATTGCTAAACTACTATTTTTAAATTGCTCTTTATAAATTAAACCTAGTTGATACAAAGCATCATTACGACTTTCTTTTAAATTTCTTATTGTATTTTTATTCGTTGGTATCTCATCTAGATAAGTTGCTAATACATATCGTTTATCTATTATTGGCTTAGTAATCGTTGCAATACTGCTATTATTTACATTGTTTGATTTATCTGATAGCCTCCAATTATCTTCTAACGGACGCGTACCCCAAACTTTTTGAAAATCAGCTTTTCCAAAACCTAAAGCCTGTGTATTATAAAAATACCACTTTCCTTTATTACTACTTACAGATGCTGCGCCGCCAAAAGAGTTTCCAAAGTTTTGAGCGTTTAGCAATAATTGTTGTTTAGCTGCGTCGGCTTCTTTAATTTTTTCTATATGATTTTCAAAAAAAGATGTTCTTTCTTCTGATGTCATTGCAACAAGCCTTAAAATACTATCATTTTCTTTAATCAGTTCTTCATATTTTCTTAAAGTAGTTAATCCTTTGTTTTTTCTTCGAACTCTTCTAATTCGTTTTTCTTGATCAAACGCTTTTGATGTAGCTTGTAAAACACTATCGTAATAAAAACCAGCTAAAAGGTAATTTTCTTTATCAAAAGCAATGTTACCTAAACCCTCGTAAGCATATGTTTTTTGATAATTAGTGTTGTTTTTTGCTAAAATTGATTTTTTAAAATAGGTGGTTGCATTTTCTATTTTATTTCTGCCCACCTCTAAAACTCCTGCCTGATAATAAAGTGCATTTAAAAATTTACGATTATCAGGGTTTCTGATTAGCTTTTTAAGTTTTGCTAAAACAACAATTGATGCCGAATCATTTTCGGTATTCTTTGCCATTTCAATATTTGCTCGTATACGGTATTTATAAGGGGCTTTTTTTGTTTCAGCTAGTTTATGAAATACCATTCGTGCAGAATCTCTTCGGTTTAACTCACTATAAATTTGCCCTAAAACAAACATATTACGTGCTGATTGTTCTTTGTTTTTAAATATTTTTGACGCTGCCGTTAAGTGCTCAATAACTTTTTGAATTGTATCGGTTTTTTCATACGCCATTGCCATTGCCGTATGTGCTTGTTCTTTTATACCATCAGGAAGCTCTTCTTCGTTTTCTTCAACTTCTAATAAAAACTTTAATGACTCTATTGCTAACTTTTCATTATCTAAACGAATATTTGTTTTAGCTCTCCAAATTTTTGTTTCGTTTATTAGATCTGCATTCGGGTAGTTTACGATAATATAATTAAAAGATTCTATTGCAGGTATAAAGCGTTGCGTATAATATCTTGACTTTCCTAAAAGTAAATAAGCATCATCTATTTGACTGTTTTTTTCATAACCGTTTATATTCATTGAATGCTTCTGGATAGCTTTCACTGCTTTTTCTTCTGCTTTATCAAATGATGTTAAAACCTCTTCACTATCTTCATCATCATTAAAGCCAGTACCAGGTTGCAAAACAGGTGTTACAATTACGTTTTCATTAAAACTAATTGGTTCTATCTGCAAACGTTTCCAAAAGTTATCTTCATGCTTACTTTCAATATCTTCAAGCCCTTTTAAATAAGCTTGCTCACCATTAAAAAGCACATTATACTTGGTTGTTAATGCGTGAAAATTTCGGTTTAAAAAAGCATCTTTTTTTACACTACATGCTAACATGACAGTTAAAAAAAGACTAAAAACTAAGAGTTTAAGTGATTTATTCATATAGTTACACTTTCACTGTACAACAACTATTTTAGTGAGTTTATTGTATGTAAAGTTGTAAAAATAACAATAAAATGGTAATTTTTTACGCACCTCTTTAAATTTAAACTAAAAGTGAATGATTCTATAAATCTTTTTAACTTTTATTTATGCCGAAAAATAACTTTCTAATTCTTTTAAAGTTTCTGGAGATGTGTTTATATCTTTTACAACCGATCCTTTATTTAACACTACTATTCGCTCGCAAACCTCAGTTACATGACTTAAATCATGACTAGAAACTAGTATGGTAACTTCTTTGTTTTCAGTTAATGTTTTAATAATTTTTTTGAGTCGAATTTGTGTTGTTGGATCTAAATTTGCAAAAGGCTCATCTAAAATCACAACTTGAGGGTTTCCCATTAAAGCAGCTACGATACCTGCTTTTTTCTGATTCCCTTTACTTAAATCGCGTAAATATTTTTTCTTTCCTAAAATTTCGTCATTAAAAAATTCGGTAAACTGCCTTAAAAATGAAGCCACATCAGCTTTATTCATGCCTCTTAAATCACCAATAAAATCAAAATATTCTTCAGGAGTTAAATATCCTATTAAAAAAGATTCATCAATAAAAGATCCTGTAAATGTTTTCCAATCTTCGCTTTTATTTACCACAACATCATTATTAGTAATTTCACCTGTTGTTGGTCTAATTAAATCTAATAATATATTAAACAATGTTGTTTTACCTGCCCCATTGTTTCCTACCAAGCCAAAACTTTGCCCACGAGGAATATCAATCTTTTCAACATTTAAAACTTCTGCTTGTCCGTATTTTTTTGAAACTGTATTTATTGTAATCATTGTTTTTTCTTTAAAATTTTTATTATTTACGCTTCTTTTCCAAATGCATTAATCATTGCATATTTGTCTTTGATATATTTTTTTTCAATCAAGTTCATAAAATAGTTTTTAAAAACCAAGCCTAGCAACCCAATCAAAGCAACTACTACAAACCCTGAATTATATCCTACAAAATGATTAAATACCCAAAATATAGCCATTGGAAATAACATTAACGGAATAATAATTAAAAACTGTGTTGCACTGGTACCTTGTGTATTACCAAAACCTCCTTTGGTTAAATCGATTCGTTTTCTATTAAACGAACCAGCATATAATAAAAACAATGAATTAAAGCCGATATTAAAAATTGCCCCACAGGTAATCATTAAAAATATTTTTGTACCAAAATACAAGTAAGGAACACTCATAAAATATAAAATTGAGGTCATTGCTACCATTAAAAACCATTTAGAATCTAAAAATTTTCGATACCTAAAACTCTGGCTCATTAACATTTTGTAATGTGCGCTATCCCAAGCGGGTATGAATTGTCCGTAATTTAAAGTAAATCCACCAGAAACAAATAAGGATGCAAACATCAACATTGCTGGCATTTTTTGATAAGTAGGTTGAGTAAAGAAAATCAAACCATAAAACAAAAATAAGAACGACATTAAAAAAACTGTTTTAGTTCTTTTATTTCGCCAAATTAATCGGATATCATTTTTTATAAACGGTGCTATATCTCCTAGTTTTTCTGTCCAAGATAAATCAGTTGTATTTGCTTCTTCTGTTTTTATTGCAACTAAATCATCTAAATAAACCCTTGCTCTTAATAATTTAAAGTTTAAATAATACAGTACAATTGCTATAATTAATGGTACTATAGCTAAAATGGAGTTTGAAACAATAGCGTCAAATATTTTTTGACTATATATTGATACATCAAAATATGTAAAGTTTTGCAGCCCTAATAAACAAACAAAAATGGTTGCTATAAAAGCAAATACTTTGTTGTTTTTATTGATTAAAAAATTTAAAAAATTAGTAGCTTGTATTATAAAAATCATGGCTAACAACCACCCTGAAACCTCAACTGTATTATAATTTTGTGTTATTAAAACAACCGCAAACGGAATGTAAAAAAACAAGGATAAGAAGTTAAATCCTGAAAAAGCAGACTTTCCTAATACATAATGTACTAACTTTTCTTTTTTTATTGGGAGTATTAGCATTGGTTTAATATTCATTACTGGCAATTTTTGCATTAAATAACGAAAAACTAAATCGCCTAAAATAGCAAAAACCAACATTGAGTTTACAATTTGTAATGGATCCTCTGTTGGAAATGATTTTTTCAATATAAAATATCCTCCTACTCCAATACTTAAAAAAACAGCTACCATATATAACATGAAAAAACCCATTATTATTTTTAAAGCAATTCCTTTTTCCCAGTATGATGAACGAAAGTATTGTTTCCATTCTAATTTTAAAAAGTGTGCAATCATTTTTAGTTGTGTATTAATTGATTACTTAATTGGTATGCATAAAATGAAATTTGTTACAAAAAACATATTTTATTTTTAAAAAATCGTGTTTTGCACTATTTGATATCATTAATACAAAAAACGATACCACTTATACAAAATCTAAGTTTTACAATGCTTTTATGTTATATATTTGCCGTATAATACACAAGGGAATCGTATTGATAAATTGGGGGATTAATCAATAATGACAATAAACAAAAGCACTACTTAAATGTAGTGCTTTTTATTTTGCGAAAAATTTTTATTTTTTAAGCACAAAAAAAGCTCAAACAACAAGTTGTTTGAGCTTTAATTTATTAAATCAGTATTTCTTAAGCCTCGAAAGGAACTATAGAAACATATGATCTGTTATTTCTCTTCTTTCTGAATTCAACAACACCGTCAACTTTAGCATGTAAAGTATGATCTTTACCCATGTAAACGTTTTCACCTGGGTTGTGAGTTGTTCCTCTTTGACGAACAATAATGTTACCTGCAATTGCAGCTTGTCCTCCAAAAATCTTTACTCCTAGTCGTTTCGATTCTGATTCTCTACCATTCTTCGAACTACCGACACCTTTTTTATGAGCCATCTCTCTAAGTTTTTAAAGTTAATTATTTGCTTAATGCTTCAATTAATTCAGCTTTCTTTAAAGAAGTATATCCTGTGATACCGCTTTCTTTAGCTAAAGCTTTTAATTCAGCAACAGTCATTGAACTTAAATCTTTAGATGCTGATTTTGCTTCAGTTTTAGGAGCCTCAGTTTTCACTGCTGCTTTCTTAACACCTGATGCAGAAATTCCTTCAATTTGGATTTCAGTTAAATACTGTCTGTGTCCATTTTTCTTTTTGTAACCTTTTCTTCTTTTCTTTTTGAAAACGATTACTTTATCACCTTTTAAGTGACCTAATACTGTTGCAGTTACTCCTGCACCTGCTATAGCTGGGGCGCCAATAGTTACGTTCCCTTTGTCTTCAATTAGCATTACATTATCAAAAGTTACTTTTGATCCTTCTGCCTCTTGTAAACGGTGTACGTATACTTTTTGGTCTTTTGCTACTTTAAATTGCTGCCCTGCTATCTCTACGATTGCGTACATACTTTTTGTTTTGCGTTATACTTAAATGCACCTTCTTCATGAAAATGCGGATGCAAATATACTATTTTTACATCAAAACAACCTCTTGTTCAGAAAATTAATACAACTATTTTTTAAATATACGTCTTTTTTTATTTTTTATGTTACGAATAACTTAGTTTCACGTCATATATATCAAAATCAGTTAAAATTAAAAATTAATCAATGAAAAAAAGTATCACAACTCTTGCTATTGCTTTGTTTATTGGATTTTCAGCCAATGCACAAAAAGTAGATTTTGAAGAGTACGATTTAAACAACGGAATGCATGTAATTTTGCATCAAGACAAATCTGCTCCGGTAGTAACAACTGCTGTAATGTATCATGTAGGTGCAAAAGATGAACAACCTGACAGAACAGGAATGGCTCACTTTTTTGAACATTTATTATTTGAAGGTACTAAAAATATTAAAAAAGGTGAATGGTTTAAAATAGTTTCTTCAAATGGAGGAAAAAACAATGCAAATACAACCGATGACAGAACTTATTATTATGAAGTATTTCCTTCTAATAATTTAGAATTAGGTTTGTGGATGGAATCTGAACGTTTATTACATCCAGTAATTAACCAAGGAGGTGTTGATACTCAAAATGAAGTTGTAAAAGAAGAAAAAAGATTACGTGTAGATAATCAGCCTTATGGTAGCTTTTTAGAGAATGTTAAAAAGAATATTTTTAAAAAACACCCATATAAAGGAACCACTATTGGAAAGATGAAACATTTAGACGATGCTACTTTAGCTGAGTTTTTAGCTTTCAATAAAAAATTCTACGTTCCTAACAATGCTACTTTAGTTGTTGCTGGTGATATTGATATCAAAACAACTAAAAAAATGGTACAAGATTATTTTGGCTCTATTCCAAAAGGTGCTGAAATAACGAGATCATTCTTAAAAGAAGATCCTATTACAAAGCAAATAAATGCAAAAGCATATGATGCTAACATTCAAATTCCGGCAGTAATTAATGCATACAGAACTCCATCTATGAAAACTAGAGATGCTAGAGTTTTAGATATGATTTCAACATATTTAAGTGATGGAAAAAGTTCTGTTTTATACAAAAAATTAGTAGATCAAAAGAAAATGGCCTTACAAGCAGGTGCCATCAACTTAAGTCAAGAAGATTATGGAACTTACATTGTTTACGGACTTCCTTTAGGAAAAACATCTTTAGCTGATTTAACAAAAGAAATTGATGAGGAAATTGTAAAGATTCAAACTAATTTAATTTCTGAAAAGGCATATCAAAAATTACAAAACAAGTTCGAAAACAATTTTGTAAACGCTAATGCAAGTGTAGAAGGAATTGCAAATTCATTAGCGCGCTATAATGTACTATATGGAGATACTAATTTAATAAACACAGAAATTAATATTTACCGATCTATTACTCGTGAAGAAATTAAAGCAGTTGCTAAAAAATATTTAAATCCTAACCAACGATTAGTTTTAGAATATTTACCAAAAAAGAAATAAATCAAAAGACAATAATATATTATGAAAACAAAAATAGTATCACTTATCGCAATCATAGCAATGTCTTTTGCTACAACTGCGCAAATAGATAGAAGCGTACAACCCAAACCAGGGCCTGCTCCAAAAGTACAATTAGGTAAGGTTGATAAATTTACATTACCTAACGGATTACAGGTTATTATGGTTGAAAACCATAAATTACCTAGAGCATCGGCAAGTTTAACAATTGATAACAAAGCTGTTGCAGAAGGTAACAAAGCTGGTTTATCAAATATGATGGGAAGCTTATTAGGACGCGGAACTATTAATATTACAAAAGATGAGTTTAACGAAAAGGTGGATTATCTTGGTGCTCGAGTTAATTTTTATAGCTCAGGAGCCTCAGCAGCTTCACTAAAAAAATACTTTCCAGAAATATTAGAGTTAATGGCTGATGGAGTTAAAAACTCTCAATTTACCCAAGAAGAGTTTGACAAAGAAGTTAAAATTACTTTAGATGGATTAAAATCAAACGAAAAAAGTGTAACCGCTATCGCAAGGAGAGTTGAAGATGCTTTAATTTATGGTAAAAATCATCCTTTTGGTGAGTTTACAACCAAAGAATCTATCAGTAATATTTCACTTACTGATGTTCAAAACAATTTTAACACGTATTACAAACCAAATAATGCTTATTTAGTAATTGTTGGAGATATTAATCCATCAGAAACTAAAAAATTGGTAACAAAGTTATTTGGTGACTGGAAAAAAGGAAATGTACCAGCGGTTGCGTTTGCAAAGCCAAAAAACGTAAATACTACCGAAATTAACTTTATTAATATGCCTAATGCAGTACAATCAGAAATTGTAGTTGCAAATAATATCGATTTAAAATTAGGCGATAAAGATTATTACGCTGCTTTATTAGCAAACAGTATTTTAGGTGGTGGCGGAACTGCGCGTTTATTTATGAATTTACGTGAAGATAAAGGATATACTTATGGCTCATATTCAAGTGTTAGGCAAAGTAGAGATGCTGCAACATTTAGAGCAACAGCAAGTGTTCGTAATATGGTAACAGATAGTTCGGTTGTAGAAATACAAAAAGAAATCAATAAAATTCGTTATCAAAAAGTATCTGCTGAAGAATTAAAAAACGCCAAAGCTAAATATGTAGGTAATTTTGTAATGGAAGTTCAAAAACCTGCAACCGCTGCTCGTTATGCTTTAAATATTGCTCTTTATAATTTACCAGCAGATTTTTATGAAAACTACTTAAAAAATATTAATGCTGTAACTTTAGATGATGTTCAAAACGCAGCAATTAAATATTTTAGAGGAGATAAAGCTCGTATTATAATTACAGGAAAAGGAATTGAAGTTTTAAAGAATTTAGAAAAAAATGCTGATTACAAAATCAACTATTTTGATACTGAAGGAAATCCAACTACTAAACCTGCAATGACATTACCTATTCCTACTGGTGTTACAGCTACCTCAGTTATTAACAATTACTTTAAAGCTATTGGAGGACAAAATAAAGTTAACGCTGTAAAATCTGTTAAAATTACTTCAGAAGCTAAGGTACAAGGAATGCAAGTTAGCTTAGTGCAAAAAAATGCTGCGCCTAACAAATCATTAACACTTGTTTCAATGATGGGTAACGTTATGCAAAAAGTTGTTTTTGACGGAACTAAAGGATATCAAGAAGTACGTGGACAAAGAAAAGACTTAGCTGGTAAAGAATTAGAAGAAGCTAAAAATAGTACAGCTCCTTTTGCAGACGAGGCATATAAAAAAGGGATTTTAGATAGAATTGAGCCTATTAACGGTGAAAATAGTTATGTAATTAAACTAGATAAAAAAGAAATTTTTTACAACATAAAATCAGGCTTAAAACTTAAAGAAGTTGCTGTTGTAAAAGGCCCTCAAGGAGATGTAAAAGTTCCTGTAGAATATGGCGACTATAAAGAAGTAAACGGAGTTAAATTTCCTCATTTAATGATACAATCAATGGGACCAATGAAAATTAATTTCGAAGTAAAAGAAATAAAAATTAACGAAGGTGTTACTGATGCTGATTTTCAGTAAATAAAAAGCAGTTAATACAATTTATAGAGAGTCAAAGCGAAAGTTTTGGCTCTTTTTTTATAGATATATCTTTAACGTTTCAACCATTTTTAAACCTTTATCATTTTATCTAGTCAAAAAGTACAACTTTAAAAATATAAATGATGAAAAAAATTATTCTTTTATTAATGATTTCTTTTTTAGTATTTCAATCTTGTGCGGTTAGAAAAAGAAATACAAGAGTTCACAAAGTAGTGGCAATTAAAAAGGCTCCTAAACACCATAAAGTAGTAGTTATTAAAAACAAACGTTATTATACATGGGGAGCAAAACATTATAAAAAACTAAGAGAGGTTTTATAGTAGCACGTTTATAAACAAAACCTATGCTACTTTGCCCTATTGGTCATCCAAACTCCAAATAAAATAATTCCGCCTGCTAATAATTGAATTACCCCTAATTTTTCACCATCTATAATTCCCCAAATAACAGCTACAATCGGAATTAAATAGGTTACTGAAGATGCAAAAATAGGTGATGACATATGTACAATTTTATTGAATAACACCTTTGCTACCCCTGTTCCTACTACCGCTAAAATTGTTATATAACCCAGTGAATTTAATGACACTGAATTTGTTTTAAAACTTGTAAAAAAATCAGAAAAAATTAACACAAAAAAAGCGGGTACAATTAACAGTAAAAAATTACCCGTAGTTATTGCCAAGGCATCTAAATCCGATAAATATTTTTTAATAATATTTACATTAAAAGCATAACCAACAGAAGAAATAATCACCAAAATTGCATACCAATAATTTTGATTTGGATTTAACTCAGCTCCCTTTAATATTAAAACAAGTGTCCCTATCAATCCAATTAAAATTCCCAATAATTGTTTCTTTTTAAAAGAAAACCCAAATATTAAAGCCCCAAAAATAAAAGTATTAAAAGGCGTTAGTGAATTTAATATTGCTGATATAGAGCTATCAATTCCACTAACTGCAAAAGCAAATAAAAACACAGGAAAAAAAGTACCTAAAAAAGCTGTATATACAACATATTTATAATGTCTTTTTTTAATTTTTCGCAAACTCTTAAAACCTACTAATAATAAAAAAATTGCGGTTATTAATATTCGTAAGGCACCTACCTGAATTGGAGTTAAACTAATTAAAGCCTTTTTCATTAAAATAAAAGAGCTTCCCCAAACTAGCGAAAGCACTATTAAATACAACCATTTTCGTTGTTGATTACTCATTTTCATGTTATTTAATCACAAAAATCGGTCATTTTCGCTTATAAACTTTAATTTATTAATAACTTTGCTAAATAACCCAATAAATTAAAATGATGAAAATTCAAAAAATAATATTCGCGTTAACTTTTATTAGTTTTTTAGCTGTTGGTTGTAAAACAGAAGTAAAAAAAGAAGAAACTTCTAAAGAAGTAAAAACGGAAGTTGCTGCAAACACAAAAGAACTTTCTTTAAGTATTTCAGGAATGACCTGTGAAATAGGATGTGCTAAAAAAATAGCTTCAGATTTATCTAAAAAAGAAGGTGTTTTAAAAGCCAATGTTGTATTTAATGATAGTATTGCAACAATAAAATACGACTCTAATGTTACTAACAAAGCGGATTTAATTGCTTTTGTTGAAGGAATTGGTAGTGGTGATATGTACAAAGCTTCTGAAACAAGTAAAAAGTCTTCTACTGCTAAAAAAGAATGTAACGCTAAGACAGATGCTGAAAAAGAAGCATGCAAAAAGAAAGTATCATGTAAAAAAGGAGAAGCTGACGGAAAAGAGTGTGACCCTAATTGCAAAAAAGAATGTGATAAAAAGACTGATGCTGATAAAAAAGCATAGTTTACTTATAAAATAAAAATCAAGCTCCTCAAATGAGGAGCTTTTTTTATGCGTTTATCTTATCTTTGTAAAAAATTTTCTTTTAATGAAAAAACACTTTCCTCTTATTGTAAAAATTTCGTTGATTGCTGTATATCTTATTTTTTTAGCAGGCTCTGTAGTTCGTATGACAGGATCTGGAATGGGATGCCCAGATTGGCCAAAGTGTTTTGGATATTATATTCCTCCAACATCAGAAGAACAAATTACTTGGCAAGCTAATACAACTTATGAAAAAGGAATGATAATCGTTAAAAATGAAGCTTTGTTTGTTGCTGAAAACGATTTAACAACCGCTAAAAAATTTAACTCAAACAATTGGGTTAAATACACTAAACACAGTTATGCTAAGTTTAATAAATTTCATACTTGGACAGAATATATCAATCGATTATCGTCTGCATTGGCTGGTTTTCCGTTTTTGTTTTTAATTTTTGTATCCACTAAATTTTGGAGAGAAAAGAAACTAATTACACTTTTATCTTTCGGCGCTTTCTTTTTAATGCTTTTTGAAGCTTGGTTAGGTAAAACCGTGGTAGATTCTAACTTAAAACCAACCATTATTACCATTCATATGGTAGCCGGTTTAGTTATTATTGCATTGTTATTATGGTTACATTATATTGTTTCAGATAACAAAAAGACCGCTGATAACACCAAAGAAGCAACCATAAAAAAAAACAGTTCGTTGTTTAATAAGTTAATAATTATCTCGGTAATATTTTCATTGATTCAAATAGCTATGGGTACCCAAGTACGCCAATTTATTGATGAACAAGTAAAGCTATTTGGTTTTGATAATAAACAGTACAGCTTACTAAACCCTAGTTTTAAATTTTATTTTCATCGTTCATTTACCATTGCAATTGTGTTGGTAAATTTGGGGATATTCTACTTAAATCAAATTAAAGATTTAGGTTACAAATTGGTAAACTGGATTGTGTTTTTAATTTTTTTAGAAACCATAACAGGGATTTTAATGTATTATGCTGATTTTCCTATCGGAACGCAAGCGATACATTTACTTTCGGGTGCTATTTTATTCGGATTACAGTTTTATTTATGGTTACAGAGCAGAAATTAAGTTAAAAAACATTTCACTTGTTTTTTTACTTTCTGTCGCTATAGTATATAATGCATGAACATCAAACTTAGTACTAAAAACTTCTTTATTTTTATTATCCACCATTTTAAAATTAACGTAATGTTTAGTTTTTCTTTTCTTTACATATTTAAAATCTCCCCAAGCTTTTGGAGTTTCTGGAAAAGAACATGAAACAATACAAGTATTAACATAGTCACTATCGTCTTCTTTACTTTTTGGGATGCTTGACAAATCATCATTTAAAGGATTGACTGATTGCAAATTATACTTAAACCCTACTGTTATCTTATTTTTTCTCGCTTTTTTCTTTAACTTTTTGGTTAAAATTAAATAATAGTTAATTAAATGTGTGTCTCCTTCAAATGTAAATAAGATTGATTTTGGCGTTTTAAAATTAGGGGCTTTTTTATTTTCAACAACATTAACTCCTTTTTTAAATTTTATATCTTCCTGAGCAAAACAAGCAAATGATGTAAGTAACAGTAATAAAAAATACTTTTTCATGTTCTTTAAATTAAATTTTAGTCCTCCCAAGTCAGGGTTTCTAACATTTTAATCATATCCTTTTTAATATATTCAACGGCTGGCAATATGGAATCGTAATTAGGTTTGGTGTAAAAAAATAGCGATCCTTTTAAAAAGTGATTGATACTGTCGGTAACATGAAATTGAATTTGCGATGCCGCATCACCAGATATTTCACACATTTTTCCGTACACTTTTGTTTCCTTATTTGTGTAATCGCGCCAAGAAATATGGTCGGCTTTTACGGTATGTTCTAAAACCAATTTTTCGGCTTCAATTAACAGTTCGCGAAGGTTATTATTAATTGGTCGGTATGTAATATCAACCGATGCCTTTAGTTTAGGGTATTGGATTTTTAACCAGTGATTTGGCAGTGATTTTAAGGTAGTATTTTTCGCTATATCAAAACGATATGGTCTACTTTTATTCAATTTATTATACCCTAACTCTGGATATTCTAAGTTTAAATATGCTTTGGGTTTTGGTAAACTTTCTTCACCACAACTAATTAATAAAACTACGGTTATTAGTACTAAAAACTTACGCATTTCGGGTTACTTTTATTTGTTTTATACGTTTTTTATCGAGGGCTTCGATAGTAAACGTGTATTTGTTAAAATTTATCTTTTCTTCTTTTTTTGGAAACTTACCTGATACTTCTAAAATAAAACCAGCTAAGGTTTCACTTTCTCCTTTTGCTTCTTCAAATTTTTCTTCATCATCTTCTTCTAAAACACGGCAAAAATCTTTTATTGTTGTTTTACCTTCAAAAATATAATTGTCTTCATCAAGTTTTGAATAGCTTAAATCATCATCATCAAACTCATCATTTATATCTCCAACAATTTCTTCAATAACATCTTCAAGTGTTACAATTCCACTTGTTCCGCCATATTCATCTACTACAATTGCTAAGTGTTTTTTCATTTCTTGAAATTCACTTAATAAATCGTCTAATTTTTTGTTTTCTGGGATAAAAAAGGGTTCTCTAAGTAATTTTTGCCATTGAAAACTCTTTTTATTTAAATATGCTAATAAATCTTTTGCATATAAAACGCCCCTAATATTGTCTATATTTTCGTGATAAACTGGTATTCTTGAATATCCGTTTTTTAAAATTATTTTTAAAACTTCTTCATATAAAGTATCATCAGAAATAGCACAAACATCGGTTCTGGGTTTCATTATTTGAACAGTTTCAGTATTACCAAAACTCACAATTCCTTCTAAAATTTTTTGTTCTTCTTTTGTGGTTGCTCCACTTGATGTTAACTCTAAAGCTTGTGATAATCGCTCTACAGAAAGATTATTGTTTTTGTTGCCTAATTTATTTTCTACAACACTTGTTAATTTGATAAGCGGAGCACTTAATGGCGTTAAAAAAACGTTTAAAACCTGAATCGGTTTTGCCATAAAACCTGCAAATTGCATTGATTTCCTGGTTGCATAAACTTTAGGTAACACTTCACCAAATAATAAAATTAAAAAGGTTACTAAAACAACTTCTATTAAAAACTTTACGCCACTTGACAATCCACTAAAAAAAAACTCTCCTAAAGAAGCAAATAGTAATACAATAAGAATGTTTATAAAGTTATTTGTTATTAAAATTGTTCCCAATAACTTTTTAGGGTTTTCGAGTAGTTTTACAACGGTATTATTTTCTTTTGAAGATGCTGAAAGGGAATCTAATTCGGTTTGTGAAATAGAAAAAAAGGCTACCTCAGTTCCTGAAACTAAAGCCGAACAAAGCAATAAAAAAAGTAATAAAAAACAATTTACTGCAGTTAGTAAATCGATACTTGACAGTACTAAAAACAAGGAATTGGGGTCTGTATCCAAAATTTAAAATTTAATTAAACTAAAATGGTAAATCATCTTCTTTTTGTGGTGTTGCATTAGCGATATTGTTACTTTGAGGCGCTTGATTTGTATTAGTAGCATTGGTATTTGGCTCTTTTTTTGTTGATAAGAAAGTCATGTCCTGCACCTGAATTTCGGTTGCATAACGTTTTTGCCCATCGACTTCGTATTGACGTGTTTTGATACGTCCCTCGCAATATACTTTATCGCCTTTGGTTAAATATTTTTCACAAATTTCTGCCAATTTATTTCGCACTACAATATTATGCCACTCTACATTGGTTACTTTTTCACCTGTTTGACGATTTGTATATGTTTCGTTAGTTGCTAGCGGAAAACGACCAATAGCGTTTCCTCCTTCAAAATAATGCATTTTTAATTCGTCACCTAAATGCCCTATTAAAATAACTTTATTTATTGTTCCTGCCATGGCTTATTTTTTTTGTGTAAACTCAAATATACAAAATTTACTATTTGTTTTTTATAAATTCATTTAAAAACTTATCAATCAATATTGGTACTGGAAACTGTTTAATATCTTTCCATAAAACTGTTTTTTCTGTTACATCACGTGTTCTTACAATCCAAAATTTTGTGTATAAATGCTGGTGTGATAGTTTATGAACAATATCTTTTGTGTTAAATAATGACAATGTTGTTTCTGCTGGAAAGAGAGCATAAAAATCTTTGTTTTCAATTAATGTTGTTTCTGAAATTGGTTTTTCTGTTTCAATCAACGGAAATTGATATAAACCTTGCCAAATACCTTTACCTTTTCTTTCTTTAATAATTGTTTCATCATTATCAGTAACAACAACTAAAAAATTAAAATATCGTTTTTTTATTTTTAACTTTTTTTCTTTTACAGGAAGTTCTTTAACAAGTTTTTTAGCTAATGCAACGCAACTCTCAGAAAAAGGACAAGTGTCACATAATGGGTTTTGTGGTTTGCATTGCATTGCTCCAAAATCCATTATTGCTTGATTATAAGCTCCTGGTTGTGATACATCGATTAAATTTTGTGCTAACTCTTTAAACTCTTTAATTCCTTTTGTAGAATTTATGGGTGTTTTAATTCCGAAATAACGCGCTAAAACACGGTATACATTACCATCAACAACCGCTACTGGCTCATTAAAACATATCGAAGCAATTGCTGAAGCAGTATAATCTCCAATTCCTTTAAGCTTTAATAACTCTTTATAATTATTAGGAAAAACCCCGTTAAGCTCATTGGCTATATATTTTGCCGTAAAATGCAAATTTCTTGCTCTTGAATAGTATCCTAATCCTTGCCATAGTTTAAGAACCTTACTCTCTTCTGCTTTTGCTAAGTCGAAAACCGTTTTAAACTCACTAGTAAAGGTCATAAAATAAGGTAATCCTTGCGCCACTCTTGTTTGTTGTAACATAATTTCACTTAACCAAACCATATAAGGATCTTTAGTTTTACGCCAAGGTAAATCTCTTTTGTTTTTTAAATACCAGTTTAAGAGGTAATTTTTATGCATATATTTATTATAACTTTAAAACAAAATTACGATTATTAAATTTCTATTATTTTGTTAATTTATTTAACTTAATTTTAATAAATTTTTAACTTTAAAGTAGGGTAAACATAAATTAACCTGTTTTAAAGTATTAATAGCAAAAACCAAAACAAGGAAATTCCGTTGCTATAAACAAAACAAGGAATAACTTACAAATACTAATTCAAATATTTAATTTTATGCACAAAATTACAAAAACACTAATACTGTTTTTTATTTTAGCTTTCCAACTCACTTATGGGCAGGAAAACCTGACTATCACAGGTGTAGTCTCGGATCAAACAGGCCCATTGCCTGGCGTTACTGTTTTAGTTAAAGGTACAACTAGAGGTACTGAAACAGATTTTGACGGTAAATACTCAATTAAAACAAAATTAAAAGAAACACTTGTTTTTAGTTTTGTTGGAATGACAACGACAGAAAAAACAGTTAATTCAGCTGCGTCACTAAATGTTGTTATGACTGAAGATAGTAACCTTTTAGAAGAAGTAGTTGTTACTGGTATAACAGTTACTGATAAAAGATTATTTACAGGGGCTTCTACATCAATAAAAGCAGCAGATGCAAAACTAGATGGGGTTCCTGAAATAAGTAGAGCGCTTGAAGGTAGAGCTGCAGGGGTTACTGTACAAAACGTTTCTGGTACTTTTGGTGCAGCACCTAAAATTAGAATTCGTGGAGCAACTTCTATATATGGTAACTCAAAACCTTTATGGGTTATTGATGGGGTTGTAATGGAAGATGCTATCGAATTAACTGCAGATGCCCTTTCATCTGGAGATGTAACAACTCTTATTAGTTCTTCTATCGCTGGATTAAACTCAGATGATATTGAAAGTTTTGAAGTTTTAAAAGATGGATCTGCAACTTCTATTTATGGAGCAAGAGCAATGGCTGGAGTTATTGTTATAACAACTAAAAAAGGTAAAGCTGGTGTTAGTTCATTTAACTATACAGGAGAAACAACCTTTAGAATGAGACCTTCATATAATAATTTTAATATTATGAATTCTCAAGAACAAATGTCTGTTTATGAAGAAATGCGCAGAGGAGGATGGTTAAATTATAGTGATGTTGCCAATGCTTCTGAAAGTGGTGTGTATGGTGAAATGTACCAATCATTTAATCAACTAGACAGTAATGGTAATTTTGTAGTTGAAAACTCTCCTGAAGGTAGAGCTGCTTTTCTTAAAAAAGCTGAATTAAGAAACACTGACTGGTTTAAAGAACTATTTAATGTAAATGCTATGCAAAGTCATTCTATTAATATGTCGTCAGGTACTGATAGAGCAACTTACTACGGTTCTTTAAGTGCTTTAATTGACCCGGGATGGACAAAATCAAGTAAAGTAAATAGATATACAGCTAACTTTAAATCAATTTTTAAACTAAATGACAAGTTAACATTAAATACTGTTAGTAATGCATCATTTAGAAAACAAAAAGCTCCTGGTACCTTGTCTCAAGATACAGATGTTGTTACAGGTAAAGTAAAAAGAGATTTTGATATAAACCCATATTCTTTTGCTTTAAACTCTTCTAGATCTTTAGACCCTAAAAAATTCTACACAAGAAATTATGCAGATTTTAATATTCTAAAAGAATTACAAGAAAACTATATAGATGTTAATGTAGCTGACTTAAGATTTCAAGGATTATTAAGCTATAAAATAACCCCTCAAATAGAAGCTAATGTGTTAGGGGCTATAAAGTACCAAACAACATCTCAAGAACATCATTCTACCGAGTTTTCTAATCAAGCAAATGCATTTCGTGCAATGGATAACGCAATTATACGAGGTGCCAACCCTTTCTTGTATACTGACCCAGATGATGAGTTTGCAGAACCTATTTCTGTTTTACCAGAAGGAGGTATATATAGACGTACAGACTACAGTATGTTTGGATATGATTTAAGAACTACTTTTTCATATAAAAATGTTTTTAATGATGACCATACATTAAATTTTTATGCTGGTTCAGAAATTAATTCAGCTGATAGACACAGAACAAATTTTACTGGTTGGGGAATGCAATATTCTTTAGGTGAAGTTCCTTTTTATGCTTATGAATTATTTAAGAAAGGTGTTGAAGAAAATAGCTTATACTATGGTTTAAGCAACACAAAGTATAGAAGTTTAGCTTTCTTTGGAAACGCTACATATTCATGGAAAAGACGTTATACTATTAACGGTACTTTACGTTATGAAGGAACAAACAAACTTGGTAAAGCTACAAGTTCTAGATGGTTACCTACCTGGAATGTATCTGGAGCATGGAATGCTCATGAAGAAGAGTTTTTCGAAAACTTAAATCCTGTTTTAAATAGATTTACCTTAAGAGCTTCTTACAGTTTAACAGCAGATAGTGGTCCATATTATGTTACTAATTCAATTGTTGATATTAGAAGTGGTAACCCTTGGAGACCTTCTTCTGGAGACAAAGAAAGTTCATTATACATTAACTCACTTGCAAATGGTGAATTAACTTATGAGAAAAAACACGAGTTTAATATTGGTTTTGATGCTAGTTTTCTTGAAGATGACCGCATAAATTTAAGCTTAGATTGGTATACTAGAAATAATTTCGATCTAATTGGTAGAATAAATACTCAAGGAATTGGTGGTGAGTTAACAAAATATGGAAACGTAGCCTCTATGAAATCTAGTGGTCTTGAATTATCTTTATCTACATTAAACGTTAAAACTGAAGATTTTTCTTGGAGATCTAATTTTGTATACTCAAAAACCAAAAACGAAGTAACTGACTTAAATACACAACAAAGAGTTATTGATTTAGTTACAGGTACTGGTTTTGCAAGAGAAGGTTACCCTGTTAGATCTATATTCTCTATACCTTTTGACGGGTTAAACGAACAAGGTTTACCTACGTTTATTGATCAAGATGGTAACAAAACTATAGGAGATTTATATTTCCAAGAAAGAGATAAATTAGACTTTTTAAAGTATTCAGGTTCAGCAGCCCCAACTGATGTTGGTAGTTTTGGTAATATCTTCAACTATAAAAACTTAACCTTAAACATCTTTACAACATTCTCGTTTGGTAATGTTGTTAGATTAGATCCTGTTTTTAGTAGTTCTTACACTGATTTAAGTTCTTTACCAAGAGAATTTCAAAACAGATGGGTTGCTCCAGGTGATGAAGACCATACAAATGTACCTGTAATTGCAACTACAAGACATAGATTTAATGTTGGTAACACAGCGTTAGCTACTGCTTATAATGCTTACAATTACTCAGATGTTCGTATTGCAAAAGGAGACTTTGTACGTTTAAAAGAAGTTTCTTTAAAATACAATTTCCCTTCTGATGTTGTAAGTAACCTTAACATAAACAGTTTATCACTTAAGTTACAAGCTACTAACTTATTCTTATTATACGCTGATGATAAGTTGAATGGTCAAGATCCTGAATTTTTAAACTCAGGTGGTGTAGCTAGTCCTTTAGCTAAACAAATTACATTTACATTAAAATTAGGTTTATAATTAAAAAATAATAAAAATGAAAAATAATAAAACAATATTATTCGTTTTATTTCTATTCTCTCTATGCATAACATCATGTGATAATTTCTTAGATGAATTACCTGATAATAGAACAGAATTAGATAATAGCGATAAAATAAGAAAATTATTAGTTTCTGCATATCCATCTACAGGAGAAGCAATAGTAACTGAATTTTCATCTGACAATTTTCAAGATTTAGGAGAAGCAAACCCTGATTGGGATAGAGTACATAAAGAACTTGTTTACTGGGAAGATGTTTCTGAAAATGATAATGATGGCCCAAATTCAGTTTGGGAAGGTTGCTATTCTGCTATTGCTGCAGCAAATGAAGCATTAGCCTCTATAAATAAAATTGGAGGAACTTCTTTAAATGCTGAAAAAGGAGAAGCTTTAGTGGCAAGAGCTTATGCTCACTTTGTATTGGTTAATGTTTTTAGTAAACATTATAATGAAACTTCTAGTAATACAGATTTAGGTATACCTTATCTAGAATCTCCTGAAATTTTACTTGACCCTAAATATGAAAGGGGTACAGTAAAAGAAGTATATGAAAAAATAAACAGAGACTTAGAAGCAGGTTTACCACTTATTGATGATAATATTTATGAAGTATCAAAATATCATTTTAACACTAAGGCTGCTTATGCATTTGCTGCTAGATTTAACTTGTACTACCAGAAATGGGAAAAAGCAAGAGATTATGCTACGGCTGTTGTTACACAAGCACCTTTAGGCCTTTTAAGAAATTGGGAAGCTCAAGGTTTAGTTACAGCTGATCAAGATCCACGTACGAGGGCTTATTTTTCTGATAATAGTACATTATTAAATATAACCTCTGGTTCAAATGCTGGTTTAATTTATGGAGGATATCGTATTGTTACACGTTTCAACCATACCCGTTTTATCGCTGACAATGAAACAATGTATGCCCCTTTACCTTGGAGTGATGCTGTATCTACAGCTGACTACCACTATAGACCAGCTAATTATACAGCTACAAATTTTGATAAAGTTGTATTAATGAAGTTACCATATATCTTTGAATATACTGATGTTGTTGCGGGTATTGGTTTTATAAGAACCGTACATTCTCCTTTTACAACCGACGAAACATTATTAGTAAGAGCTGAAGCAAACGTTATGCTAAATAATTATGATGAAGCTATGAGTGATTTAAACACTTGGTCTAAAAACTTCTTTAAAAACAAAGAAACTACTGTTGCTGGTGTTAATACTTTTTACAATGGAATGGCATACTCTTCAGAGGCTGCTCCTACACAAAAGAAAACGTTAAGCCCTAAATTCTCAATTAGTGCAGGAACACAAGAAAACATGTTACATTATACACTTCAATGTAGACGTATTTTAACAATACACGATGGTTTAAGATGGTTTGATATTAAGCGATATGGTATAAGCGTACCTCGTTATATTTCTGATTTATCAGGAGGAATAAGTGTGGCTGATGTTCTTAGTGTAAATGACCAACGTAAGGCTGTTCAATTACCTGCCGATGTAATTGCTGCTGGATTAACTCCTAACCCTAGATAAAATTTAATTACATATAATTATGAAAAAAATAAAATATATAATACTTATCTGTATAATCTCAATGGTTGCTTTTAGCAATTGTCAAGAATCTGATGTGCCAGACCCAAGTAAAAGTGTTATTAAGGTTGATAATGAAAATCAAAATCAATTTGATATCTTTTTAAAAAGAGAATTTGTGGCTCCGTATAATGTTGAGTTGCTTTATAAATTACCAGATATTGAAACAAACCTTAATAACTATGTAGTACCATCTGACTATAACCAGTCTATTAAAATGGCAAACCTTATAAAGTATTTAGCGTTTGAACCATATACTAAAGTCGTATCTCAAGAATTTATGCAAAAGTACTTTCCTAAAATGATTGTACTAGTTGGTTCGGGTGCTTATAATAACAACAATACCGTAATTTTAGGAACTGCTGAAGGTGGGTTAAAAATAACATTATATGATATAAATAACATGGATGTTACTGATATTGATAATTTAAATGATCGTTATTTTAGAACTATATATCATGAATTTTCTCATATTTTGCACCAAAACATTCCTTATACTAGAGATTTCAATCAAATAACTTCAGCTGATTATGTTCAAGATGAATGGAATAGATACTGGCCATCTAATGGAGTAACATCACTTGAAAAAGGATTTATAAGTGATTATGCAAGTAAATCACCTGATGAAGATTTTGTTGAATTAATTGCTCATTACATGACAAAACCACAATCTGAATGGGATACAATAATAACTAATGCTGGTGCAGGAGGAGCTATTATTACTCAAAAAATAACAATTGTAAAAAGTTATTTACAAAGTAGCTGGAGTATTGACTTAGATGCTTTACGTGATGAAGTTCTTTTAAGACAAAATAATTTAGATAGTCAAGATCTTGATAACATAAACTAAAAAGACATGAAAAAAAATATAATAAAAAACTTATTATTTATAGCAATAGCAATAATTACTACTGCTTGTAATAATGATAATTTTGAATCAACGTTTAATGAAACACCTTCTGCAAGAGTTGAAAAAGTAATGAATGAATACTCTGATTTACTATCTTCTTCTGAAAATGGATGGATTATTGAATATTACCCTGAAAGAAATCAAGTTTATGGAGGTTTCAATTATGCTGTAAAATTTGACGCCGCTAAAGCAGCAATAGTTTCTTATGAAGGGGCTGATGATATTACAAAGACAGAATCTTCAACTTATGATATAATTGCTTCAGGAGGACCAGTGTTAACCTTTAACACTTATAACAAATACATGCATGAATTTGCTAATCCAAGCTTTACAGAATACCAAGCCAAGCAAGGTGATTATGAATTTTATTTAACATCGAAAGATGATAATACAATCACTATACAAGGTATTAAATCAGGTAATACAATGCGTATGATAAAACTTGATGAAACACCAGAAGCATACTTAACAAAGGTTGCTGATATTAGTTATAATATTTCATTATCTTCTGGTATTGCTATTAATGGTGAAGACAATGATGTAAATCTAGGAAACCGTCATATTGCTTTTTCAATAACTGATGAAGACCCTATAAATATGGCATATAATTATACGCCTACTGGTATTAAGTTGTATGAATCAATAACTATTAGTGGAAATGAAGTAACTGAGTTTACTCTAGACAAAGCTCAAAATCAATTAATTTCTTTAGATGGAAGTGTTATTATTGATTTAATTGTAGCCCCTTTTAATGTAAATCAAGATTGGACTATCGACACTACTGATTTTTCAACTATTTCAGCAGATTTTTTTGGTAAGTATGTTGATATTTACAATGCTAATGGAGCTCGTTATGGAGAATATTTACAAAGAGCTATTTCATTTGGTAACAACGGTGAAACTGGAGGTATTAGCTTTTTATCTTTAGCTCCACCAACACAGCTTTGGACTTCTAGATATAACTTAAATTTTTCTCCTGTATTAGGTGAATCTGATCAATTGGCCATAACTAAAAATGGTGAAGGTTTAAATTGGTCTTTTTACACACATTTAAATCCGTTACTTGATTATATTGTTGACAATGCTCCTTATATAGCAGAGCCTAATACGCCTACAAATCCAACAGAAGTTAAATTAACAAGCACTGTTGATGCTAATGCTTGGTTTATTATAAAATTATAACAACTTGATTATAATTACATAATAATCTATAATAAAAGCTCTAAGGTTTAAAATCTTAGAGCTTTTTATTTTTATTTTCTTTATTTTTATTTTTAACTTTTTGGAATAGATATAATTATCATATATTTGCACCCTCATTTCAAAAAACAAATATCAAATATATATAGAATGACAAAAGCAGATATCGTATCTAAGATTTCAGATAAGAGTGGAATTGAAAAAGCAGATGTTTTAGCAACTGTTGAAGCGTTTATGGACGAGGTAAAAGATGCATTAGAGAGCGGAGATAATGTATATTTAAGAGGTTTTGGTAGTTTTATTATCAAAACTAGGGCAGAAAAGACTGGTAGAAATATTTCTAAAAATACAACTATTAAGATCCCTGCTCATAACATTCCAGCTTTTAAACCATCAAAAGTGTTTACAGAGGGTGTTAAAACTAAAGTATCTGTAAAATAATAAAATTATTAACCAAAGGTCTTTACTAATAAAGACTTTATAAAACATTTTTAATTATGCCAAGCGGTAAAAAAAGAAAGAGAGCAAAAATCTCTACACACAAAAGAAAGAAAAGAGCAAGAGCAAATCGTCATAAGAAAAAGTAAGCTAACGCTTACTTTTTCGTTGCTTTTATAGCTTATTAAGTTCATTGACATTAAGGTTTTAACACCTTAAAACGGTATAAAAATTATACCTGTTTACAAATTAATCCGTCTTCGTAAAATTATTACGTAGGCACAAAACTATATTCAGAATGAAAACAGAATTAATAATTCGTTCAAATTCTTCTGATATTGATTTCGCCTTACTAAGAGATGGTAGACTTATTGAATTAAACAAAGAAACAAGCGATAACAAGTTTTCAGTCGGTGATGTTTTTCTAGCTAAAATAGGAAAAGTATTAACGGGTTTAAATGCCGCTTTTGTAAATGTTGGGTATCCTAAAGATGGTTTTTTACATTATCATGATTTAGGTCCGCAAGTACAATCTTTAAATAAATTCATTAAAAAAGTAAGCACAGGTAATTATAAAGAATTCACTTTAAAAAACTTTCGTCCAGAAAAGGATATTAACAAAGACGGAAGTATTAATGATGTACTAAAATCAGGTCAAAATTTATTAGTACAAATTGTAAAAGAACCAATATCTACCAAAGGTCCGCGTATTAGCTCGGAACTATCAATAGCTGGTAGGTTTTTAGTTTTAGTTCCTTTTTCTAACAGAGTTTCTGTATCTCAAAAAATAGCAGATCCGAAAGAAAAAGAACGTTTAAAAAAATTAGCAAAAAGTATCAAACCAAAAGGATTTGGACTTATTTTACGTACTGTTGCCCAAGGTAAAAAGGTAGCAGAACTAGATAAAGATTTACAAAATTCACTTGATCGTTGGAAAAAAATGTGCAATAGTATTGCAAATCAAAATACCCCAACAAAAATATTAAGTGAGTTGAACAGAGCATCTTCTATTTTAAGAGATGTAATGAACGATTCTTTTACAAGTATTGTAACCAACGATGAAGATTTAATGATTGAAATCAAAGAGTATTTACAAGAAATATCTCCTGACAAGGAAAACATTGTAAAACTTCATAAAGCTGACACTCCAATTTTTGAAAAATATGGTATAGAGCGTCAGATAAAAACTTCGTTTGGTAAAACAGTTTCTATGAGTAAAGGTGCATATTTAGTTATTGAGCACACCGAAGCTTTGCATGTTATTGATGTAAATAGTGGTAATCGCTCAAATAAAGCCTTAAGCCAAGAAGAAACTGCTTTAGAAGTCAATCTAATTTCTGCCACAGAAATAGCACGTCAATTACAATTACGTGATATGGGTGGAATTATAGTTGTTGATTTTATTGATATGAAGACTACTGAAAACAGACAGAAATTATATCAGCATTTAAAAGATGCAATGTCTTTAGATCGTACTAAACATAAAATTTTACCTCCGAGTAAATTTGGTTTAATACAAATTACAAGACAGCGTGTACGACCTGAATTAGAAATAAAAACACGCGAACCAAACCCTAATAAAAATGGAGAAGTTGAAGCTCCTATTGTTTTAATTGATAAAATAGAAGCTGAGCTAGAACGCATACTTAATAGCAGTAAAAATTATAAGGAAATCACATTAAATGTACATCCTTTTATAGCTGCTTATTTAACTAAAGGCGTAAACTCTATTCGTTTTAAATGGTTTGTACAACACAAAAAGTGGATTAAAATATTACCTAGAGATGCTTACCAATACTTACAATATAAATTCTTTTTAAAGAAGAATAAAAGTAAGTAAGGCAATCTTATTATGAAATAAAAACCCGTTTCAAAAGAAACGGGTTTTTTTATGCCCTAAAACCAAAATCCTATATTAAATAACCAGTATTTTTCATTATGGTCTGGCGACCAACTATATTTTAATTCAACTGGCCCTAGAAATGTTTCAACACTATAACCTAAAGCATATCCGGATTTTACATCGTCAAAAATATTTTTTATAATATTTTCTTCTACACGAGCGTAATTAGCAATAAAAACAGCATGATGCTTAGGATATACCTGATATCTGAAATTGAAAATTGTTTTTAAATACGATTGATTAATTAAATCACCAGTATCATAACCGTAAAAAGAAGTAAAGTTATTAATGTAATTTTTATTGTAACCTCCCAATCGATAATCAAAAATCTGTGATGATTTTTTACCTAAAGTATATCCAATTTCACTTGTTTGCTGAAGTGTTAATTTATTAAAAAAACTAGTTACAAAACCTAAAGTTCCTTCTACTTGAGAAAATTGATGAAACGAATCACTGTCATTTATTAATGAATTGATATTATTATTTCTATCAGACCATAAATACCATTTAAAACCAACATCTGCATAAAATCCCTTTGTTGGAAACATTTTTTTATCGTAAGTATCAAATTTTAAAAAAGAATATGCACTTACATAATTACTTTTATCAAAAAAAACTTCTTTACCATTTGATAATATATTTTCTGAACTTAAACTTATGTGTTTGTTTTCAACCCCTACACCTAATGCAAATTTTTCATTAATTGTTGTTTGAAAGTACAAAGCATTAGTAAAATCTGTATAAGTACCATTTATTAAATTTGCTTCGTGTAAAAAACCACTTGTAAACCTATTATAGCGCGATTTAAAACCATAACTAGGTAATAAACCATTATCTATAAAATAATCTAAATTATAACGTAATCTATCGCCCAAACCTACATCAAAAGATAACTCATCATTTTGTGTTAGTAATTTTTTGTGGGTATAATTTAATAATGCTGCCGATTTATATAACAAATCATAATGTAACCCTATTTTAAAGTAAGAATGAATTTTTTCTTCCTTCACGATAAGTTCTAACTTTTTGCCTTGAAAGGATTTTTTTAGATGATAATTAATTCGATTAAAATTCTTGGTTGCGGTTAGTTTATTAATTTTTTTAGAAACTTGTTTATATGAAACACTATCACCTTCTTCAAGTTGCAATTTTCCTAAAATGTAATTTTTTGTATAGTTTTTATTTCCTTTTATAACAATTCTATCAATCAAAAACTTCTTTTCTTTGATTTCATTTTTGATTCGATCATTTTTAGTGGATTGTAATTTAGCAATACTATCAAAAACACTTGAAAATTCTTGTGCATTTTTTAACCCTTCTTCTAATATTTCATTTTTTTTATCAAACGAAATAACGCTATAATCTAAAATATCAGGATTTAGGTAAACATCTAAAATATCAATTTGTTTATCAATATTTTTATACATCTGAAAATTTACTATTTGCATCAACACTGAGGCAACTGAAGACAATTCTTCTTCTTTCATTAATTGTCCTTGAACATTGACACCAATAATAATATCTACCTTTTTCTTTTTCATTATATCAACAGGAAAGTTGTTTACCACTCCTCCATCAACCAACAATTTACCATCAATTTCAACAGGAGTTAATAATGATGGAAACGCTGCGCTAGCCCTCAATGCTAAAGGAAGAGAACCATTTTCTAAAACAACTTCATCACCAGTAACAATATCAGTTCCAATACAATAAAACGGAATTGGGAGTTTATAAAAATTGGTAATATTATCAACAGGTGCTAATAATTCTGTTAAATAATTTAAAACATTTTGACCTTTTGATAACCCTAAAGGAAGACCAATTTTTCCCTCTTTTATTGGTAATGAAATCGCATATTTTTCTCCATTTGTTTTGGTAAAAAAAGGTCTATCACTTCTATCAACTTTATCTTGTATCAACTTCATAAAGTCAATATCTAAAATGATCTTTTCAATCTGTTTTGCAGAATAACCCGAGGCATACAACCCTCCAATAATGGCTCCCATACTAGTACCACCAATATAATCTACTTGTACACCAGCTCTTTCAAGTTCTTTTAAAACTCCTAAGTGAGCAAATCCTTTGGCACCTCCACCACTAAGTACCAAACCTACTTTAGGCTGTTGTTGTGCCATTAAAAAAATGGGAAAAAACAAAAACAGTAACTTTTTCATTATTTTAATTTTTTATAATACTGATATACTTTTTGGGCTCTTGAAAAACCTATAACTTCTTTCAACTCTTCTAGAGTTGCTTCTTTTACCCTTTTAGCCGATTTAAACTTACGTAATAAATTGGTAATAGTTTGTTTACCAATATCAGGAATTTGTTCTAATTCTGATTGAATGGCACTTTTACTTCGTTTATTTCTGTGAAATGTAATTCCGAATCGGTGGGCTTCGTTACGTAAAAACTGAACAATTTTTAAACTTTCAGATTTTTTATCTAAATATAACGGTACAGAATCTCCTGGATAATAAATTTCTTCCAAGCGTTTTGCAATACCAATAATGGCAATTTTACCTCGCAAACCTAAAACATCTAAACTTTTTAATGCTGATGATAATTGTCCTTTTCCTCCATCAATTACTATTAATTGAGGTAATGGTTGATTTTCTTCTAGCAAACGTTTATATCTGCGAAAAACAACCTCTTCCATCGACGCAAAATCATCAGGACCATCAACCGTTTTTATATTGTAATGGCGGTATTCTTTTTTACTCGGTTTCCCATCTTTAAAAACCACACAAGCTGCCACCGGATGTGTTCCTTGAATATTCGAATTATCAAAACATTCAATATGTCTTGGTTCTTCATGCAAACGCAAATCTTTTTGCATTTGACTCATAATGCGTTTTACATGACGCTCTGGATCAACAATTTTAATTTGTTTAAATTGCTCCATGCGATAATACTTCGCATTGCGTTCAGATAAATCTACAATCCGTTTTTTATCGCCTAATTTAGGAACAGTGACCTTAATGTTTTCTCCTAAATTAACTTTAAAAGGTACATACACTTCACGCGATAAAGAATTAAACCTATTTCTTGTTTCTACAATAAAAAGTTCTAACAACTCTTTATCCGTTTCATCTAATTTCTTTTTTATCTCGGTAGTATACGATTGTACAATAGATCCATTCATTACCTTAAAAAAGTTAGCATAACCATGCGTTTCATCAGAAATAATAGAAAACACATCAACATTATTTATCGACGGATTTACAACTGTAGATTTTGCTTGATAATTTTTTAGAGCATCTAATTTTTCTTTTATTTTCTGCGCTTCTTCAAATTTCATTTCCGAAGCAAAGTCGAGCATAATGTTTTGCAATGCTGCTAAACTTTCTTTAAAATTACCTTTTATAATACTTCGGATAGCTCTAATCTCATCTTGATAATTATCTTCATGCTGATATCCTTCGCAAGGACCTTTACAATTGTCTAAATGATATTCTAAACACACTTTATATTTACCCGAATCTATTTTTTCTTGATGTAAATCGTATGTACAGGTTCGTAACGGATATAGTTCTTTTATCAAGTCTAACAAAGCATGAACCGTTTTCATGTTGGTATAAGGCCCAAAATATTCCGAGCCATCTTTAATTACTCTTCGAGTAGAGAATACACGCGGAAAACGTTCTTTTTTTATACAAATCCATGGATATGATTTATCATCTTTTAATAAAACATTATAACGAGGTTTGTATTTTTTAATCAAGTTATTTTCAAGTAGTAAGGCATCGGTTTCAGTATCAACCACTACATGCTCTATGCGAACAATTTTTTTTACTAAAATTCGAGTTTTACCGTTTTCATGATTTTTTGTGAAGTATGATGAAACTCGTTTTTTTAAATTTTTAGCCTTACCAACATAAATAATCACCTCATCTTTATCAAAATACTGATAAACTCCTGGTGAGTTAGGCAATGTTTTTATTTGAAGTTCTAAAGATGTTGGCATACAACGAAAATACAATTTTATAAAGATATTTAAGTAGCTATATGTACATTTACGCTAATATTTATTTACCATACAATGCAGCAAGCAATTCAATTTTACACCCAAGAAATAAACAACCTAAACATAGTGTTAAGTACGCTTAAAAAACAATTACTTATTACTCGTGTTTTAAGGCTATTAACTTTTTTAACACTTTCATTTTCTATTTATATTTCAATTGTTAAAAACAACTTATTTTTATCCATTAGTTTCATAGCTTTGGTAAGTTTTGTGTACTTAATTGTAAGGCATTCGCAATTAAAGCAACAAAAAAAACTTACTGATTCAAAATTAAATATTAACAAAACAGAAATTGAGGTTTTAAACGGTAAATATTCTCACTTAGAAACAGGGGAAGAATTTATTAATCCAACGCATTATTATAGTAATGATGTAGATTTATTTGGTAATGGTTCTTTTTTTCAATACTTAAATAGAACCGCTACAAATGAAGGTAAAAAACTACTTGCTACTATTTTAACAAGTAACAACATTACTAATATTGAAGATAAACAAAAGGTAACGCAGCAACTTGCTTTAAAAGTAAAATGGCGCCAACAATTTACGGCAGTTGCTAGTTTAATAAATACAAAAACACCTACAACTCAAATTGTAAATTGGATACATTCTTATCAACAAAAACTACCACGTTTTTTAACTATTTTTTCGAGTATTTTTTCTGCTATATCTATAATTTTAATTGGTTTATTAACTTTTAATATCATTCCGTTTTCAATGGTATTGATTTGGTTTTTTGTCGGATTAATAACTACATCTTTTTATTTTAAAAAGATTCAAAACCTAGCTACCGAAGCTACCAGTGCTAAAGAAACATTTAATCAGTATCATCAGTTATTAGCGCAAATAGAAAATGAAGGTTTTGAAAACGCAACATTAAAAAAACAGCAAGAAAAAATTCAACAAAAAAGTAAAAAAGCATCCGTTATATTTAAAGATTTTTCAAAAAAATTAGATGCTTTTGATCAACGAAATAACATTTTAATTGCAATTGTTGGTAACGGACTATTTTTATGGGATATTAGAAATTCATCCAACATAGAAAAATGGGTTGCAACTTATAAAAACACAGTAGAAGAATGGTTTAATGTTGTTTCATTTTTTGATGCACAAAACTCGTTAGCAAACTTTGTTTTTAACAAATCTTCGTATATCTTTCCTGAAATTACTGAAGAAAAATCAGTTTTGGACGCTAAAAAACTTGGACATCCTTTACTAAATCCATCAAAAAGAATAGATAATGATTTTGTAATAAATAACGAACAATTTTTTATTGTTACTGGAGCAAATATGGCAGGGAAGAGTACTTTTTTAAGAACCATTTCTTTGGCAATTGTAATGGCTAATACCGGATTGCCAATTTGTGCCGAAAAAATTAAATACAATCCGGTTAAATTAATTACAAGTATGCGAACTTCAGACTCGTTAACCGATGATGAATCATATTTTTATGCCGAATTAAAACGTTTAAAATTTATTGTAAACGAAATTAAAACTGAAAATTATTTTATCATTTTAGATGAAATTTTAAAAGGAACCAACAGTAAAGACAAAGCAATTGGCTCTAAAAAATTTGTTGAAAAACTTAACAATTCTAAATCAACCGGAATTATTGCTACACACGATGTGAGCTTGTGTGAATTATCATCAGAATATCAATCAATTGAAAACTATTATTTTGATGCTGAAATAATTGATAACGAACTTCATTTTGATTATCAAATGAAAAATGGCGTTTGTAAAAATATGAACGCTTCCTTTTTATTAAAGAAGATGGAAATTATTTAACGCCTTATTTTCAGTAAACTTTATCATAATAAAACTATGATAAATGGCAGGAAATAATTGAATCATTAAACCGTATCTTTGTTATATGAGCAAACTTATTGATAATTTTGGTAGACAAATTAGCTATGTTCGATTGGCTGTAACCGATCGTTGCAACCTACGTTGCCAATATTGTATGCCCGCTCATGGTATTGATATTGTGCCACGAAAAGAATTACTTACTTACAAAGAAATGTACCGAGTTATTCGCATGCTTACCGAGTTAGGCGTAAATAAAGTTCGGTTAACTGGTGGCGAGCCTTTTGCCAGAAAAGACTTTATGTCGTTTTTAGAAATGCTATCTTTTAACGACTTGTTAGAAGAAATTAACATTACTACCAATGGTGCTTTGGTAGCTAAACACATTGCTACTTTAGAAAAGCTTGAAAAAATTAAAAATATTAATTTAAGTATTGATAGTTTACATGCCGATAAGTTTGCTAAAATTACCCGCAGAGATGTATTTTCGGATGTGTATAAAACTTTTGAACTATTAGAAAACAGCTCGTTAAACTTAAAATTAAATGTAGTAGTGCAATCGGGTTTTAATACGGATGAAATTAATGATTTTGTTGGCTTAACCAAAGATAAAAACATAGCTGTTCGTTTTATAGAAGAAATGCCTTTTAACGGAAAAGGACAACGAGCAATAGAAGAAAATTGGAACTACAATAAGATTTTAGATAAAATAAAATCGGAATACTCAATAACAAAGCTAGTTTCTAAAAAATCATCTACCTCTCATAATTTTTCTGTTGAAAATCACTTAGGAACTGTCGGAATTATTCCTGCATTTACTCGTACCATTTGTAATGATTGTAACCGAATTAGAATTACATCAACCGGTACTTTTAAAAATTGTTTGTTTGATGATGGTGTTTTTAACTTGCGCGATTTTATTAGAAAAGGGGCAAGTAATGATGATTTAAAAGAGCTCTTTTTATCATTAACAAAAGAAAAACCCGAAAACGGATTTATAGCAGAAGCTAATCGTAAAAAAGGAAGTGTTTCTGAAAGTATGAGTACTATTGGCGGATAACTTAATGTATCAATTAGTTAATTAAAAAATGTAACAATGCGTCATTCTGAACTTGTTTCAGAATCGCATCAAAAAATATGATTTCAGTACAAGAAGCAAAAAATATAATATTAAATAATACACAATATTTCGGAACAGAAGAAACTCCGTTTATACAATCGGTTGGTCGAATTTTAAAAGAAGATATTGTTGCTGATAGAGATTTTCCACCGTTCAATCGTGTAGCAATGGACGGAATTGCAATCAATTATTCTTATTTTAAAAAAGGACAACGAAGTTTTATTATTGAAGGGATTCAACCAGCAGGGAGTGAACAATTATCAATGCAAAAAAGTGAAAATTGCATTGAAGTTATGACAGGTGCTGTTTTACCAAATAATTGTGATACCGTAATTAGGTACGAAGATGTTATTATAAATAACGGAATTGCAACCATTACCATTGATCTTATAAAAGACAAACAGAATATTCATACAAAAGGTTCCGATAAAAAAGCGCAAGAAGTTTTAATTACTAAAAACACTATTATTTCATCGGCTGAAATAGGTGTATTGGCAACCGTAGGAAAATCAACCGTAAAAGTAGCCAAACAACCCAAAGTTATGATTATTTCTACTGGTGATGAGTTGGTTGAAGTTGATAAAAAACCTTTAGCACATCAAATTCGTAGAAGTAATGTTTACACCTTGGTTTCGTTATTAAACGAATTAAAAATTCCTTCTACAACCGATCATATTACTGATGATAAATTTATTTTAAAAGAAAAAATACACTCTTATTTACAACAATATGATGTAATACTTTTTAGCGGTGCCGTAAGTAAAGGTAAGTTTGATTTTTTACCCGAAGTTTTAAGTGAATTAGGTGTTGAAAAGTTATTTCATAAAGTTACGCAAAGACCTGGAAAACCTTTTTGGTTTGGTACTAGGGATGCTTTAAACATTAGTGAGCAGCATGTTTATCAGAATGAAAAAAACAAAACAGTTGTCTTTGCTTTTCCTGGCAATCCGGTTTCAACTTTTGTAAATTGTTTAATGTATTTTTATCCGTGGTTTAAAAAATCTATCGGAATTTTATCCGAAGAAAAAACAGCTATTTTAACTGAAGATGTAAACTTTAAACCCAATTTAACTTACTTTTTACAAGTTAAAATTGAAAATATAAACGGACAAGTATTTGCAACGCCAATAAAAGGAAATGGCTCTGGTGATTTGGCTAGTTTAACAAAAGCTGATGGATTTTTAGAACTGCCAAAAACAACAAAAAACGAATTTAAAAAAGGAAGTGTTTATCCTATAATTAGATATAAGAGATAACTTATCGATACAAATTGTCAGTTCGAGTAGTTTTATTGAAATGGTAATGGAAATAAAAGTATATCGAGAACTATTGTAAAATCAACTTCTCGATACAATTTTATCATAAAATCGAAAATCACTCGAAGTGACACTATAAATTATAACGTTAAAAGAATAAATAACCATTATATAATCAACATAAACAATAATATAAATTGTCAGTTCGAGTAATTTTATTGAAATGATAATGGAAATAAAAGTGTATCGAGAACTCTTTATTAATCAATTATGAATATTTATTACGTTTACATATTAAAATGCTCTGATAATTCATATTATACTGGTTTTACTTCTAATCTTGAAAAAAGATTAATCGAACATAAAGAAGGAAAACATATAGATAGCTATACATTTAAAAGAAGACCTTTAAAATTAGCTTTTTATTGTAAATTTACAAACGTAGCACTAGCGATTGAAAAAGAAAAGCAATTAAAAAAATGGTCAAGAAGTAAAAAAGAAGCGTTAATAAATGGCGAATTTGAAAAACTTCCTAATTTAGCAAAGAAGAAATTTAAATAGCTTCTCGATACTAATTTGATTTTTCCTATCTGACGTCAAATTCACTCGAAGTGGCAATTTGTTTATAAATATCATATTGATTTTATTAAAAATAGTTACTTTAAAAACAGCATCTAACTTGTCAGTTCGAGTAATTTTATTGAAATGACAATGGAAATAAAAATGTATCGAGAACAACTGTTACTTTTAACAACCTATTCTAATATTTAGAAACTAAAAATGAATAAATTCACCCATATAAACGAGCAGAATCAACCTAAAATGGTAAATGTTTCTGATAAGAAAATTACCAAACGAACTGCAATTGCAAAAGCTACGATGTTTTTAGGATCAGAAATTATTTCTCATTTTAAAAATGATGATTTAATTACTAAAAAAGGACCAGTTTTTCAAACAGCAATTATAGCGGGTATTCAGGCAGTAAAAAAAACATCAGATATTATTCCTATGTGTCATCCGCTATTAATTAACGGAGTAGATATTGATATAAATATTATCGACAATCAACAATTAGATGTTTTTTGTAAAGTAACTATTGAAGGTAAAACAGGAGTTGAAATGGAAGCTTTAACGGGCGCTTCGGCAACTTGTTTAACAATTTATGATATGTGTAAAGCCATCAGTCAAAAAATGATAATTAAAGAAATAACATTAGTAACAAAAACAGGTGGTAAATCGGATATTAACAATGGGTAAGAAGCATCAAAAACACGCAAATATTACTAAAAAACAAAATGATACTTATGCCGTAAATGAAGTTGCTATTTTAGGAACTAAATGTGGAGTGATTGCGGATTTAGTTACAAAAGTATCTACAAAATTATCGAACCATAATTTAGCATATTTTGATGCATCACATGCTAAAAATGTTGCTGATAATGTTTTTACTGAATATACTTTTCATCACGAAGGAAATCTACAAATAAACACAACATCAATAATAAATAAATTTGAACAACGCTTGCAATTTGTAAAGCATGATTTTGTGTTTATCAACGGTAATCATTATCCAGGTGTCAAACAAATTTTAATTTTAGATCATGAAAAAGAAGCGTCTATAAAAAAACGTTTAGATCAAATTACCAAAATTCAGTTTATTGTAAAACTAAATCCAGATACCAAAATTTTTAAATGTTTGATTGAAAAATTTCCACAGATAAAAAACATTACAACTTATAGTATTAATGATATTGATAAAATTACAAATCACATTCATAATTTAATAAAAGAACATATTGCTCCTGTAAAAGGATTGGTTTTAATTGGCGGAAAAAGTACCAGAATGGGAACCGATAAATCTGAGTTAGATTATTACGGAAAACCTCAAAAATTATATGTTAAAGAATTGCTTGAAAACAATAATTTAGAAACCTATTTTTCTGTAAGAGAAAAATCAGAAAAAGACAATAAAATTCACGATACTTTTTTAAACCTTGGCCCTTTTGGCGGAATTTGTTCTGCTTTTCAAAAAAAACCAAACTCAGCTTGGTTAGTTTTAGCTACTGATATTCCTTTTGTAAATGAAGCCTTGATTCAATTATTACTACAAAAACGGAATCCAAGTAAAATAGCTACAGCAATTAAAGGTAAAAATAAAGAATTTCCAGAGCCTTTAATTACCATTTACGAACCAAAGGCGTATACTAAATTGCTACAATATTTAGCACAAGGATACTCGTGCCCGCGTAAAATGCTAATTAATTCTGATGTTGAAATTATTGAAATTGATGACAGTTTAATTAGAAATATCAATACGCTAGAAGAATTTAAAATCGCTAAAAAAGAGATTAAAAACTATGAGTAAATTAGTAATAATAAAAGGCGGCCAAAAACATTTTATCTTTCGATTTATAGCTGCCATTCTTTATGCTTTTGCTGTTTTTATTTTAGTGAAGTTTTTTATCAACACCCCAATATCAACTATCGAAAATTATACCATTTCCTTTTTACATATTCTAGAAATGGAAATTTATATTATAACTCTTGCTCTATTAGCTTCAGTTGTAAATAATCATCATTTTAATCTTAAAGAGAAAACATATCGTAAATATTATTCTGTTGGCCCTTTAAGGTACGGAAAATGGCAAAATATAAATGAACTTACTTACGCTTCAGTTTATTTAAACAACAACGATGTTTATGAAGTAATTATTTGGGATAAAAACAATGATCGTTTTAAAGTTTCATTTCATAAATTAGAAAAAGATGCTGTAGAAACAGCAAAATATGTAGCCGATAAATTAAATATTGATTATTACACAAAATAAGATGTGAGCAATTACAAAAATAATTTGACAAGTTATTTTAAAAATATGATACTTATAAAACAGTATAATTTTATATCTTTCAAACAGAAGCTAAATAACAATATTTAGCTACACTGATTTTTGATGAAAATTTTATGTTTTTTTATCAATAACTATTAGTAATTTTACTATTCATATTTTATATAAAAATGAAAATTGTAATTGGTAGGATAGATAAAGCTGATTTTCCTGAATTAGCTCTTTCGGGAATAGATTTAAAAATAGATTCAGGTGCATATACATCCTCTATACACTGTACAAAAATTGAAGAAATTAAAATTGATGGAGATAATTTTATTAAATTTACATTATTAGACCCAGAACATTCCTTGTATAATAATAAGGAATTTACAACGAAAAATTATACCTCTAAAGTTGTTAAAAGCTCGAACGGAATTTCTGAAAAACGTTTTTTAATTGAAACTAAAATATTTATTTTCGATACATTATTCCCAATTCACTTAACTTTAACAGAAAGAAAGGATATGAAGTTTCCGATATTATTAGGTAGGAAATTTCTGAATAAAAAATTTATTATAGACACAACAAAAAAGAATTTATCTCACAAATTAAAATATAAAGAATAATGAAAATTGTAATTTTATCTAGAAACCCAAAATTATACTCTACAAGTAGATTAGTTGAAGCTGCTGAAAAAAGAGGTCATGAAGTTTTGGTTGTAGATCACTTAAAATGCAATATTGAAATTGAAAAAAAAGCACCTAAAATATTTTATAAAGGAGAATATTTAGATGATATAGATGCGATTATACCAAGAATTGGTGCTTCGGTAACTTTTTATGGTACAGCCGTTATTCGTCAGTTTGAAATGATGAAAGTTTTTACTGCCGTTTCTTCAACAGGTTTGGTAAGATCTAGAGATAAGTTAAGTAGTTTACAAAAACTAGCAAGAGCCGGGGTAGGATTACCTAAAACTGTTTTTACAAATTATACTAAAGATGTAGAACATATTATCGACTCTGTAGGTGGGGCTCCATTAGTATTAAAACTATTAGAAGGTACTCAAGGTTTGGGTGTTGTTTTAGCAGAAACACAAAACGCAGCAACTTCTGTACTAGAAGCTTTTAATGGTTTAGGCGCAAGAGTAATTGCGCAAGAGTTTATTAAAGAAGCTGGTGGTGCAGATATTAGAGCATTTGTAGTAGATGGAAAAGTAGTAGGCGCCATGAAACGTCAAGGAAAAGAAGGAGAGTTTCGCTCTAATTTACACAGAGGAGGTAATGCTAACATTATCGAGTTAACCGACGAAGAAGAAAGAACAGCTTTAAAAGCAACAAAAGCCATGGGCTTAGGTATTGCTGGTGTAGATATGCTACAATCATCTAAAGGACCTTTGGTTTTGGAAGTAAATTCATCTCCAGGTTTAGAAGGGATTGAAACTGCTACAGGAAAAGATATTGCTAAAGAAATTATACGTTATTTAGAATTAAATGTTGAATAAACCTTTTGTTCTTTTAGGGAAAGAAATACCCGAAGGGCAACGCACTGTTTTAGATTTAAAAATTGCCAAATTACATACCAGAACAACTGTAAATGTCCCTATAATTATTGAGCGCTCTAACAAACCAGGCCCTGTAGTTTTATTACTTGCGGGTATTCATGGTGATGAAACCAATGGTGTTGGAATTATTAGGGAAATCATTAATTTAGAAATTAACAAACCCAAAAACGGAACAGTTATTTGTATTCCTGTTTTTAATATTTTTGGGTATTTAATTCAAACTAGAGAGTTTCCTGACGGAAGGGATTTAAACAGAATGTTTCCTGGAACTGTAAATGGTTCTTTAGCCAGTCAATTTGCTTATCAATTTACCAAAGAAATAGCACCTTTTGTAGATTATGTTATCGATTTTCATACTGGTGGTGGTGATCGCGATAATATTGCGCAAATAAGATGCAGTAAAGATGATGTAGAGGCACTGGAGTTGGCTAAAATTTTTAATCCGCCAATGATTGTTTTTTCTAACAACATAAAAAAATCTTTAAGAGATACATTACACAAAATGGGTAAAACTGTATTGCTTTTTGAAGGTGGAAAATCAAAAGATTTAAACCCCACCATTATTAATGAAGGTGTAAACGGAACAAAAAATATATTGATTCATTTGGGTATGATTAAAGGTGAAATTACCGTTAGGGCTACTCCCGTTTTTGTACATAAAGCAAAATGGTTACGCGCATCAGATTCAGGGATGTTTAAACTAATTGCAAAAAACGGAACCTTTGTAAAAAAGAAAGAGGTTTTAGGTATTATTCAAGATCCTTTTGGTGAATTTAAAAAAGTGGTTTATGCGCCATTTAATGGCCATATTTTTTGCATCAATAAAACACCTATCGTAAATAAAGGAGATGCTTTATTTCATTTAAGTATAGAGCAATCTGTTGTTTCCAACAACAACTTGTAAAACTTACAATTGGTACCTTCCTTCTATCATATTATAAATTATCAAAATTTATAATATGATTGGAAGTAGCTTTAAAACCATTTTTTTCTTTTAAAGAAATATAATAATCCAAAGAAAAGAAAAAACATAAAGCCCCACAAAATATAATATCCGTTCTCATAATGCAATTCTGGAATATTATCAAAATTCATCCCGTAAATACCTGCAATAAAAGTTAATGGAATAAATATGGTAGAAATTACAGTTAATACTTTCATTACCTCGTTCATTCTATTACTAACACTTGTCATATACATATCCATCAATCCCCACAACATATCTCTATATATTTCTATGGTTTCAATAACCTGAATTGTGTGATCATATAAATCTCTAAAATAATTTAGCGTTTTAGTTTTTACTAGTTTACTTTCGGCTTTTTCAAGTTTACTAACAATCTCTCTTAATGGAAAAATAGAACGTCTAATTTTTAAAGCTTCTCTTTTTAACGCCTGTATTTCTTTAACAGTATCGTTATTGGGATTTGTAAACAAAAGTTCTTCTAAATTTTCGACTTTCTCACCCATGGTTTCTATAATTAAAAAATAATTATCTACCACAGCATCCATTAAAGCATATAATAAATAATCAGAACCATTGCTTCTTATAATGCCTTTTGATGATCTAATCCGCTCTCTAATACCATCAAAAACATCTTCTTCTGATTCTTGAAAAGAGAGTACATATTTATCTCCAAGTATAATGCTAATGTGTTCTACTTTTAAATGTTGGTTTGTATCATAGTACAGCATTTTAAAAACTACAAAAATATAATCGTCATATTCATCTATTTTTGGACGCTGATTTATATTTACAATATCCTCTAATATTAAAGGGTGTAATTTATAATGATTTCCAATTTTTTGAATAGATTCCGTATTATTAAGTCCATTTATATTTATCCAGGTAGTAGTATCTGTTTCTTTATAACTAAAACAAGCTTCAATTTTATTTATTTTTTTTTCCTCTAAACTATCTTTTGTATAATCAAAGGTGTTAATAAATAACTGAGTACTTTCTTTTGTGCCTGTATAAGTAATTGTGCCTGGAGGAAGACCTATTTTGCTTTTAAATTTAGATTTTCTCATTTAGATAAATTAAATACTATTACATCATAAACATTTCATCTTCTTCTATAAATGTCTTAAATTCTATTGTGTAACCATTAGGGTCTTTTACAAAAAAAGATACATGTTCTCCATGCTTGTCTTTTAAAAATGTTTTTGTTAATATAGTTTCAGATGACCAATGATTAATTCTGTCATGCATTTTTTCCCATTCATCTGCATCTAGTACAACTCCAAAATGGAAAGAAGGCAGGGTGTCTTTTTCAAAAGTATAACTAGGATAGTCAAATTTAAATTGTGTTGCTAAAACATAGGTTAATTGATTATTAAATAAATCTATATCTAACCAATCGTTGGTTTCTCTTCCGCAATTAAGTCCAAGATCTTCTGTATAAAATCTTTTTGTTTCCTTTATATCAACACAAGGAAGTGATAAATGAAATGTTGCTGCCATCATTTTTTATATTTAAACTATTCTTGATTAATCTTCTTTATAAATATAGTATTTATTTTAAGTATTTTAATTTTTAACAACAGTATTTATTGTTTTGTTTTCGACACCAACTCTATCCCTTTGTATAAAATAGTAGTATTAGGTATGGTTATTTTCCTATTTCCATCTGCAATATATAACAGTACATAAAATCCTGTAATATTTTTTACCTCACCTGTTAAATCATATTCTTTATCTACAATTCTTATAGTATCACCTATTCTCATAGGATGATAAAAAAACAAAATAACACTTGCCGTTAAGTTTGACAACATTGACCATTGGGCAAAAAAACCAACTCCCAAAACTGCTAAAACTGACGATGCGAAAACACCTATTTGTTTTATTTCTATTCCCAATATTAAGAGAATTAAAAAAAAAGCAATCACATAATAAACTAAATAAAAAAGATATAATATTAATTTTCTTCTATGTGGTTCGATTGCATTTTTTACCACATAAATTTTAATAATTTTTTTAGTTACAAAAACCAAGATAAAAAGTAAAATCATTAAAACTACAAGTAATATTGTTTTATTTAGTACTGCGTTATTCATTTTATTTTTTTTACAAAATTATACTATTATTTTTTTTATAATTGATTATTGTTTTAAAAAAAATTACATTTGATAAATCAATCATATTTAAGTTATTATGAAAAATATTCTAATACCATACGATTTTTCGGAGACAGCTATCAATGCTTTAAATTACACTAAAGCCCTTTTTAAAGACACTCCTATTTGTATCTATTTATTAGATGTTTACATTTCGCAAAAAGGATACTTACTGAGTGAAGAAAAAAGTGAGAATTGGTTTAATGAAATGGATAATGAGATTGAAGAAGAATCAAAATACTTGATTAATATACTTAACAAAGAAAATAAAGGGTTTAAATATCACTTTATCATCAACTCAACATCATTATCAAAGGCTGTTAGTGATGTTGTTAATGATAAAAAAATAGACTTAATAATCTGTGGTACTAAAGGAGCTAAAAGTGTATCAGAAACATTTATTGGCACAAATACTATAAAAATTATCAATACCATTAATAACTGCCCAATATTAATAGTTCCTACCCTATATAGATACAAACCGTTAACACAAATATTATTTTCAACAAATTACAACAGACCTTTTAAAAAGGAAGAATTAAAATTACTTATCCAATTAAGTATTTTAAAAAATTGTCCTATTCAGGTTGTTAACCTTTCAGAAGAATACACTTTAAGTAGTAAACAACAAACACATAAAGTTTTATTAAGAGAAATTTTAAAAGATTTAAAGGTGGAATATAAAAAATTAGATTGGAACCAATCAGAAACTACTACACTAGAAAATCACATAGAAAAAACAATTAATGAAGAACTATTAGTTTTAATAAATCATAAACACAATTTCTTTAATCGTCTTTTACAAGAGAATGTAATCAAAAAGACTGCTTTTCATAGTAAAATTCCTTTTTTGATTTTACCTGAACTTTAAAACCGGTTTTTATTCACTAAAACTTCTCATATTTTTTATTTTCACCTTTCCTTATTTTAATTTTGTCTAAATTACAATTTAAACTACACTACATATAACCATAAGATAACATCTCTTTAAATAATAATTAGTACATATCTTATAAAAAAAAACAAAGTGCTTATTAATAAGCAACTTAACCAAATTATCATATTCTTTAATATTTAACTATCAAAAAGAATATTGTTCAATTATTTAATACTATTGTTCAATATTTAATTATTAAACAAGCCCTAACTTTGATTTTATCATAAAAAAAATCAAAAAAATATTGGAATTAAGAAAATTACTAGAAGAAACAAAATCCAAAGCCATATTCCTTTTAAAAAACGATGGAGAAACTATTGATTTTTACCCTAAAAAAAACGTTTTAGGTGATTTACAAGATAAAATAGCAGTATTTAAAGCTACTATTTTTAATATGAGTAATCATTTTTTTAGCAATTATTTTAATACTGATTTAAAAGAAATCATATTAAAATCTAACAATGAAAATATACTTATAATTAAGCACGATGAATATATTTTGTGTTTTTTGTCTGACAAAAGTATAAATGTTGGTTTATTAGAACATCTATTAAAAAAAGAATTTAACCATTAACTATAAACTCAAACGAAATGCAACAAATTTTAGACGATTTAGTAAAAAACGTAAAAGAAAACATTCCTGGATTCATAGCAATCAGTGTTGCAGAAATGGCCTCTGGAGAATCACTTATTTCAAACTCTGCTTTAGATGGTTTTGACCCTGCTTTAGCATGTGCCTACAATGTAGAAATTATTAACGCTAAGCGTAAAGCAATGAAATCTTTAGGCTTAGATGAAAGTTTAAATGACATCCATTTTAATTTAGACAGTCAAATACACATTATCAATATTTCACCTAGTGGCGATTATTTTGTTTATTTAGCTGTAAATTCTAAAAAAGCAAACTTAGCGCTTACTAGAACACTTTTAAATAAGTATAAACAAGAATTAAACAATGAGCTATAATGCCATTGATTTAACTAATTATAATTTTGAGGACACATTTATTAATTTTATAAATACATATCAGGATATTTATACAAAAAAAGTTCTGCAAAATGCAACAGCTCCCCTAGAAATACAAAAAACTACTTCAGGGAAAAGAGATATTAAAGCAATACTTGAGGATTTCTTTTTTTCTCCAAAATACGATAATGTTTTGGATGCTATAGGACTAGGAAATACAAAAATTATAGAAAGTTAAAAAAAGCGAGAATTTCTTCTCGCTTTTTTTGTACTCTAGGCGGGAGTACCTTTATTTTTAAACTCGTCTAATCATAGTTAAACCAATAAAAACAGTAAAAATAACACCTTGTTAAGTAAATTAAAATACATTTAAATATAATTTAACAAAAATATCGCCACCCTTTCTGACACCCTTTGAGTCAAATTTAATATATTTGAACTCATATGCAAGTAACATTTAGTTTAAGGAAAGAAAAGGTTGATAAGAATGGTTTAATGCCCGTTTTAATGACTATTAGCTTTAATAGTATTAGGATAAGGAAAACTGTAAAAGGCGTAAAGTCTTTACCTAAACATTGGAAGACTAGAGAGCAGAGGGTTAAACCATCATTAAAAAATGATGTTTATAATTATCACATTGAATATAATAAGGTAATTGATGAAAAAGAAGATGAAATAAAAAAACTGTTTAGGTATACGCTACTTAATAATATAAATCCTACAAAAGATTATTTTTTAGAAAAGCTTGAAAACGGATTAAATAAACTAAATCTTACTTATGAATTTTTTCCTTCTTTTGAAGAGTTTAAAGATTCTTGTAAATCCACAAAGACACCAAGGACTATTAAATCTTATGTTACAACTATAAATTTTCTTAAAGATTTTGAATCCTTTTCGGGAACAAAATTATTGTTTGATTCAATTGATAGTACCTTTTTCGAAAAGTTACAAGATTATACTTTTACAGAGAGAAAGAACAAAAATAGCTACTTCGCTTTTATTATAAAGATTTTAAAAACTTTTATGAATTGGTCTTTAGATAAAGAATATCACAATAATTTAAAGTACAAAAAATTCAAAGCAAAGGAAGACGAAACCGAAATTATCTATTTAACAATGGAGGAATTAATGACTCTTTATAATCACGATTTTGAATCTGATAGATTAAATCAAGTAAGAGATATGTATGTATTTAATTCTGTAACAGGCTTGAGAATATCCGACTACAAGACTTTAAAGCAATCAAATATAAAAAAGGACTACTTGTTAATTACTATTCAAAAAACAAAAGCAATCAACACTAAAATACCTTTAAATAAGTTTTCTAGAGAAATTTTAGAACGATATAAAGATACAATTCACGAGCCTTTACCTGTTATTTCTGACCAAAAATTTAACAAGTACATAAAAGAGTGTTGTGAAATCGTTGAAATAAATTCTCTTGTAACTAAAACAAGATATATTGGGCAGAAAAGAGTCGAAATAACAGTTCCAAAACATAAGCTAATAACCTCACATACCGCACGTAAAACATTTGTAACCAATTCTTTAATTTTAGGAATGAAAGAAATGGTTGTTAGAAACATAACAGGGCATAAAAAAGAGGAAAGTTTTAGGCGTTACGTAAAAATTGCTGAGGATTTTAAAAGACAAGAAATGGGTAATACTTGGGATAAAGTTTAAATTATTCATAATAATGGATGATAATTTTAAATACAAACTGGAACAAATGGAAGTAAGACTTTCAAGAAAGTTCACAAACAAACTTCAACTAAAAAAAAGAATTTCTCCAAATAAAATTTTTGAGTTATTCAAGAGCTTTATTCATTTATCTGATAAAGGAAAATCTATATTTTCTTCATATAGTGAAGACGAAAGAAAATTATTAAACTCAATTCAATATTCATTTGAATTTTGCACAACAAGACACCATAGTTTTTCTTACAATAAAAATATTCTAGATATTAATAAAAATTTCCCAGGACTCACCTATTATAAAAATCCGACTTTAGAAAATTTATCAACTCAAGAGATTAATAATATTAGAGCTATTATTATAATAATGCAAAATGAAAATTGTTTTGAAAACTTCAATTCACTACTCGCATCAAAAATAATATCGAATAACTTTTATTGCGAGGATAAAAACTCTAATAATTCCGTTGCAAATAATAGAAAAATATTAAAAGAACATTTAATAAAAAGCGATAAGAATAATTCTAAATATACTCCTGTATTTTCTGATGTTAAACTTCATATTGTAAAAAAATACTTTAATTAAATTTATCATTTTTAAAGCGGTTTTAAAAAAATAAACTCTCTACCACCCCTACCGTAAAAGAGTTTCTTCGTATCACTTTTTTTAAAGCCATTGCAAGAAGTAGTAACTTAAATAAAATTTGCATTATCGAAACTCATAGTGGGTTTCAGTCTAATAAAGTAAATTTAAGAAAATGGCAAACGTATTATTCTACACCCACAGTAAAGAAGATTTAGTAAGAGCTGTTCGACTTGTAATAAACGAGATAAGACAAACAGAATTAGTTGATTCTTCAATTCCAGCTGATGATGAAAAATTATCTCAAAAAGCAGCTTCACAACTTTTAGGTATTAGTGTAACTACAATTATTGATTGGCGTAAATCTGGAAAAATTCCAAGAGAAGCATATATGCGTATTGGAAGACCTATTTTTTATTCAAAAAAGAAACTTCTTGAATATGCTAGGAACAATAGAAGCATTAGCAAGAACTCTAAGTAGTCCATTTTGGAAAACTCAAATAAAATAAAGCAACCAAATCACGTTTCAACTGCAAGATTTAATTATAGCTTAACTGTATTAGAAAAAAATATAATCTATACGATTATTGATGAGCTGCAAAAAATAATGAGTAGAGATTTAAACCAAAAATATATTAATCAACGAATTACGGTTGAATTAAAAACCTTGGAACAAAACAGAAATTACAATCGTATTAAAAATGCCATAAAAAAATTGGGTTCTAAGCACGTAGAGTTTGATTTTACAATTCCAAAAACAGGCAAAATAACAGGGTTTTCAACATCATTAATAAGTGGACTTAGACATGAATACAACTCAAAGTTTATAACATTAAATATTCCAGAAGATGCTTGCAGATTCTTTTGTTATATAGGTGGTGGTTTTACATCATTTCAAAAAACCATTGCCATAAGTTTAAATTCGGTTTATTCAAAACACCTATATGAATTATGTTGTCGCTGGGAAGATAAAGGAGGGTATTCTTGTACTATTGAAGAATTGAAAATCTATTTATCCATATCAGATAAGTATAACCAAATAGCACATTTACGAGCTAAAGTATTAGAGCAATCAAAGGAGGAATTAAAGAAAAAAGCAGATTTGTTTTTTACATATAGCTTAATAAAAGTAGGGAGGAAATATTCTAAAATATCTTTTAAAATTCATAGAAATACACAAGGGAATGAAGAATACTACGGAATCAGAGAGGAACACTTTATTTATGTATATAACTTTCTTACTCGTTTTTTTCCTAACTACGTAGATAACAAAGCAAGAAGCTACACAGATATCATCGCTAAAGAAGGCTATGTAGAAAAAGCATACTATCGCTTCATAAAATTAGAAGACCAGTTAGAAGCGAGGCATAAAACAAAAACAGATATAAAAAACATATTAATAAAATCAATATTACCAGAATTTGGTATTTCTACAGTTGATAAAAACCAAATCACACTCAAATTGAATTAAGTGTGATTCTAATAGGCTACTTCGTCAATTAGTGTGATTAAGTTCGTCATTTGGTGTGAATTCAAAATAAAAGTGTCGTCAATTAGTGTGAATTAGGTGTCCTAAGCCCTTTATTGGCAGGAGGTACAAAGCGAGTACAATAAATAATACAAGTAGTACAAAAAAGTAAAAATTGCTGATGAAAGAAAAAAAATTAGACTGTAAAAATGCAAAGAAAATTTGTATTCGAGAATACCTTTTAAAACTAGGGAAAAAACCTAAAAGAGAATCAAATTCATACGGAATGTACAAAGCGTTCTGGAGAAATGAAAAAACTGAGAGTGTTAAGGTAGATTATCATTTAAATATTTTTAATGATTATGGTTCTTCAAAATCTGGAGACATTATCAATCTTGTACAATTAATAAACAACTGTAATGTTTCGGAAGCTTTAAAAATTTTAAGCTCAAATACTTTTTCCTTTCATCAGCAACCAAAAATTAGAGCCAACAGAAACCCTAATTACTTTATTGATACAATAACTCATTTAAATAATTACAATCTAATAAACTACCTAAAAGAACGAAAAATTAATATATCAATTGCTCAAAAATATTGCTCACAGATTCATTATAGTTTTTTAAACAAAAAGCAGTACTATGGAATTGGCTTCAAAAATAATAAAGGAGGGTTTGAAATACGAAACAAATATTTTAAAGGTTGTTTAGGGAAAAAAGAAATTACTACAATTTGTAATAGTTCAAATGTTGTTTGCCTTTTTGAATCTTTTACAGATTTTTTAGCTTACAAAACTTTAGATAAAAAAAACATTGAAGAAGATTATATCATTACAAATTCAACTGCATTAGTTAAAAATTGTATTGAACTAATTAAAAAATATAATCATATTAAAACATGTTTTGATAATGATGAGTCTGGAAAAAAAGCAACTACATTAATCATTGAAAATTGCAACTCAAAAATAACAGATTACAGTAATTTTTACAAAGGATATAAAGATGTAAATGAATATTTAATAAACCGTGAAAACTTGTAATAAAATCAGTTTCCGTTTTTTTGCAAGTTGTGTTTTTGTACCCCAAAAACTACTTGTCATAATTCTGAAAAAGAATTATGAAGTTAAAAATCTTCGGAACTCGATTTTAAAAACAACAACATTATACCTAATATAATAATCAAATGAAAAAAGATAATAAAGTAAAATATATAAGGGTTAGGATAACTGATTTAGAAAACGAAACTATAAGAAAAGAAGCTGACAACTTAGGTTTTCGACATAATATTAGTGAGTTTATTAGGCAGAAAATATTAAGAAAAAAAATGGTTACAGTAAATCCAAATAAGCTTATTGATGAACTATACTCATTGAGGTCTGAACTTAATAAAATTGGGTCTAACTTAAATCAAATTGCTAATTACACCAATTTTTTAGCGAAAAAGAATTATGTAGAGTACTCACATATAGAAAACCTAAAAGAAATTGGAAAAATTTTTGAGATACATGTATCGGATTTAAAAAATAAAATAGATAGAACTCTTGATACTATTTAATCTTATTTTTAGCTATAACTTATAAATACATACTTGTCTAATTATCAATATATGTATCTAGATGTTTAACTATATATTTGTTTAGATATTTAGATAAGTAACTAATTATCTAAGACATTGTTCTTGATAAGAAAAATAGTTTAAAAAGCTGTAAATTTGTAATTAAATAACAATCAATATAAGAGAATAAATAAACTAACATAAACATATAAAGCGTTTAGCTTTTGATTTGGAACTAGGAAATCGCCAATTTTTAAACCCTCCACTTTCAAAACTAAGACGCCTACGCAACTGCGTGGGCTGTTCTTATTTGGAGGAAAGGGTGTTTGGCGATACCTCTAGTTCATTAAGTTTCAGTCTCACGCTTTTTTTATACCCAAAAATGAAACAATTAGCAACACAATCTAATAGCAAAGCAACCATTAATGAAAATAATATGCTTTCTGATTACTGGGAGGTAACAAACAAAAACGATATTGAAACCTTTGTGTTTTCTGACAATGAGTTTTTAAAAAAATATAGTAGCAAAAATTATTTTTCAAGCTTAAAGAGTCTTGAAACATTTGCAGTGTACAACGTAGAAGAATGTTGCGTGTGTCTAAAATCATTTAACGTTATTATAAATGATAGAATACATTTAAAATCATACGCTCAATCAAAAAATAAATGTTGTCGTGTTTGCGGACATTTTCAATCTTCAATAGAAAAATCAATAATAACAAATATCTAATAATTAAAAAAAATCTTATGAAAATCAATTTATCAATCTTCTCAATTTTACTTTTTGTAACAATAACATCTTGTAGTTCAGATAAACTTACCAAAACAAAAGTAACAGAACTATACAATGAATGTTCTAAAAAAGGAAATACTCAATATGCAGAAAAAAGAATAACTTTAGGTAGTAAAACAGTTTTAAATACAAGGTTAAAGCCACAAAATAGTGAAGAGAATTACATTAAGTTAAAAGAACAAGGACTAATTAATTTCGAAAAATTAGAAACATCTTTTATGGGGCAACGAGAATATAGTATTTCATTAACTAAAAAAGGGAAAAGCTATATATCTAAAACTAAAAAGGATGGAAAATGGGCTAAAACTTGGGTAAAATGTTTTTCATTAGAATTAGATAAAATTCATGAAATCCATGAGATTCCAGAACAAAATATAGCGACTATAAAAATTTCATTGAAGAAAGTTAATAAAACTCCTTTCATAATTTTAATGAATAATAAAACAAATAATAACTTAATTGAAAAAACTATTGGGTTGAAAAAGACAAATGACGGATGGAAGCTATGTGATTAAAAAAGCAGAACATGTCGCCTGCCGCTAGGGCTCATTTTAAAAACAATTTGATTTTCTAAGCAATATTGTGAAAGAGAAAATCAAATCATTTTAAAAACGGAAATACTACAAGAGTAATATTTACCCTTAAAACCAAAACAGGAGTAATTTTCAATTAAAATTACCTTCGTTTTGGTTTTTTAGTAATAACTTAGTTACACAAATATTTTTATTTGTGCCTCACAAAAAATCTTAAATAAAATATTCACTATACAAAAATGGAAAACAATATTTTAAAACACAAAGGATACTTTGGGTCAATTGATATAGATTTTAACGAAAATATTCTTTTTGGTAAAATAATAGATATTGACGATTTAGTAAATTATGAAGCTAAAACTCCTAGTGAACTTAAAAAGGTTTTTTTGGAAGCTGTAGAAGATTATCTAGATACTTGTAAAGAAATAGGTAAAATATTATAATTTTCAGAATTCATTATAGCAATAAAACTAAAGGTTGTTTATAATGTTTTCCTTACAGGTTTAAGCAAAAAAGCGTCCCAAATATTTACTAAATTTGGGACACAAATAATAGATTCATGACTAACTCAGTTCAAACAAGAATTAAAAATAAATCAAAAGGAAGTATTCTATTTTCTTTCTAGTTTGAAAGCATGAGAAATGTAGATGCTGTAAAAAAGTCACTATTAATGTTTGAGAAAAAAACTCCTAATAAGATTAGTATACCGAATATACTTATAGCTATTTATACAATTATATAAATAGCTATAAGTATAAATGTATATGTCCTTTGGTTTTTCTATTTTTAACATTCTTTAAAATTGTACACACCAAATGTCAGAAGACCATAAAAAACAGCTTGAACAACAACTCTGGAATATAGCAAATACCCTACGTGGTAAAATGAATGCAGATGAGTTTCGAGATTACATATTAGGCTTTATTTTTTACAAATACTTAGCCGAAAAAATGGAAATATATGCCAACAAAATTCTAAAAGAAGGTGGCGATACATTTTTATTTTCTGAAATAGATGAAAACACAGAAAACGGACAAGAATACATAGAAGCAATAAAAGAAGAATCTTTAGAAAAATTAGGGTATTTCTTAAAGCCTTCAGAATTATTTTCTGCTATTTCTAAACGTGGTAATCATAATGAAGATTCAACAAAAAGTGATGTAGTAGCAGAAGACACAATAGAAACTTACAATACAAAAGACAATTTCATATTAGAAGATTTACAAAAAATTTTAAACAATATCCAAAACAGTACAATGGGTACGGATAGTGAAGAAGATTTTGAAGACCTTTTCGAGGATATGGATTTAAACTCTACTAAATTAGGTAAAAGTCCAGAAGCTCGTAATGAGATTATCGCTAAAGTATTGGCACACTTAGATAAAATAGATTTCAAATTAGAAAATACCGAGTTAGACGTATTGGGTGATGCTTACGAATATCTAATAGGGAAATTTGCAAGTGGAGCAGGTAAAAAAGCAGGAGAATTTTATACACCACAAGAAGTGAGTATGGTGTTGGCTAAATTAGTAACAACAGGTAAAACCAAGCTTAAATCTGTATATGACCCAACTTGTGGTAGTGGCTCTTTACTATTACGTGTGGCTAAAGAAGTAGAAGAGGTAAACAACTTTTACGGACAAGAATTAAACCGTACTACGTACAATTTAGCACGTATGAATATGATACTACACGGTGTACATTATCGTAAGTTTGATATTAAACAAGAAGATACTTTAGAACACCCACAACACATAGAACACCGCTTTGAAGCTATTGTAGCAAACCCTCCTTTTTCTGCAAAATGGAGTGCTAACAAACTCTTTATGAGTGATGATAGGTTTAGCCAATATGGTAAATTAGCACCTGCAAGTAAGGCAGATTTTGCCTTTGTACAACATATGGTGCATCATTTAACGGAGAACGGACAAATGGCAGTTGTTTTACCACACGGTGCTTTGTTTAGAGGAAGTGCCGAAGGACATATTAGAAAATATTTAATTGAAGAAAAAAACTTTTTAGATGCTGTAATTGGTTTGCCTGCCAACATATTTTATGGTACAAGCATACCAACCTGTATTTTGGTTTTTAAAAAATGTAGAGAAAATCCAAACGATATTTTATTTATTGATGCCAGCACCCATTTTGACAAAGTGAAAACGCAAAATATGTTGAGTGATGCTAATATGGATAAAATTGTTGCTACTTACCGAGAACGTAAAACCGAAGATAAATACTCTTATGTTGCACCGTTAAGCGAAGTAGAAGAAAACGAATACAATTTAAACATACCGCGTTATGTAGATACTTTTGAAGAAGAAGAACCGATTGATATTGATAGTGTTGCTACTGAAATACAAACTTTAGATGCTGATTTAGAAGAAAACGAAGCTTTAATTACTTCTTTCTGTAAAGAGTTGAATATTAAAACACCGTTTTAAGATGCAGAAAGAAAAACGATTAGTGCCGAAATTAAGATTTTCTGAGTTTGAAAGGGAATGGTATAAGAATAGAGTTGGAGAATTAGCTGATTTTATTGTTCCTGGAAGAAACAAACCGAAAGAATTCAATGGTAATATTCCTTGGATTACCACACCTGATATTGAGCACAATGGTATAGTCAAGGTTTCAAAAAAGGGATTGAGTATCTCAAGTGAAGAAGCAAAAAAAGTTGGAGCTAAAATAGTACCAACTAATGCGATAATTATTTCTTGCGTTGGGGAACTTGGTTTAACAGCAATTACAGGTGTAGAAATGGTTATTAATCAACAATTACACGCTTTCATTCCAAAAGAAAAAATTGAGAATAGATTTCTATTATATAGTATTAGTAATCAAAAAAAATATATGGATAAAGTTGCAACTAAAACAGCTGTTCCTTATATGAATAAAGATAATTGCAACTCTATTCCTGTTATTTATCCATCCTTTTCAGAACAACAAAAAATAGCCAATTTTCTAACTTCCATAGATACCCAAATACAAATCTTAGAAAAAAAGAAAACCCTTTTAGCGCAATACAAAAAAGGGATAATGCAAAAAATATTTAAACAAGAGTTACGATTTAAAGATGATGATGGTAATGATTTTGCTGAGTGGGAAGAAAAGAAGTTGGGAGAGTATTTAACACATAAATCTCGTAGAAATAAAAAATTAGAAGTTACAAGAACTTTAAGTGTTAGTAACTCAAAAGGGTTTGTACTTCAATCAGAACAATTTGATAATCATAGAGTTGCAAGTAAAGATGTTTCTAATTACAAAATAGTAGAGAAAAATGATATTGCTTATAATCCTTCACGTATAAACGTAGGTTCAATTGCTACATTAAAAGATTTTGAAATTGGTATTGTAAGTCCAATGTATGTTGTATTTAGTTTAAAAGACACCTTAGATTTAACCTTTTTTGAAAATCTAATTAGCACACATTTATTTAAGCATTTAGTTAAAGTTGGTTGTTCTGGGAGTGTTAGAGATAGTTTAAATTTTGATGATTTAGAGAGTTTTAAATTAAAAATCCCATCACTTGCAGAACAAACCAAAATCGCTAATTTTTTATCAGCCATAGATAAAAATATAGCATTAGTTAACACAAAAATAGAACATACTAAAAGCTATAAAAAAGGCTTATTACAACAGATGTTTGTTTAATTATAAATGTTAAAAACAACAATAAAATGTTAATAAGTATTGCTAAATGGTATAAAAATTGTAGTTTTGTGGTATCACAACACAGCAATAGTTGTGTTTATATAGCATTAGACAGTACATATACTAACAATAATACACCTTCCTTGCCTCTTAACAATGCACACTCGGAAGGTTTTTTCTTTTAATGCTATGAATAAAAAAAAGTACACCAAACAACCACTATCTTTTCAAGACCAATTAACACAATTAGAAAATAGAGGACTAACAATTAAAAATAGTGCTAAAGCAACACACTATTTGCAAAGTATTAGTTACTATAGGTTAAGCGCGTATTTTTTGCCCTATCAGCAAACAAAAGACACCTTTAATAAAGACACAGCCTTTAGCCAAATTATAGAAACCTATATGTTTGATAAAGACTTGCGTTTATTGGTTTTTGATTGTATTGAGCGTTTAGAAATCGCCATTCGAACGCAGTTTATTTATGCAATGTCATTACACTATAATGATTCGCATTGGCAAGACAATAAAGCACTGTTTGTAAACCCTTACTATAACAAAATTGGTAATCTAGTAGATCCTCATAACGATTTACAAAATATTATTTCTAAAGCGAAAACAAAGCGAACACCAGAGGTATTTATAAAACATTATACAGACACCTATAATTCGCCAGCAAACCCACCTTCTTGGATGTGTTTAGAATTGTTAACTATGGGAGAGTTATCGCATATTTACAGAGGCTTACGCAACAATGCAGACAAAAAAAGAATAGCTTCTTTTTTTGATGTGCATCATAAAGTATTTACTTCTTGGTTGCATACTTTAACGTATGTAAGAAATTTATGTGCGCATCATTCAAGATTATGGAATAGAGATTTAGCGATTGAACCTAATAGGCTTTTAAAACCAAAAGGTAATTGGATTGGAGCAAGTTATCAGAATAACAAACGTATGTTTTATTTTTTATGTGTATTAAAGTACATGTTAAACAGAGCAAATCCAACAAATACCTTAACAAAAAGAATTGATGCCTTATTTAAAAAATATCCATCTGTTCCTATTAAGTATGTAGGAATCCCATCAGATGGAAAAGGGAATTTATTAAATTGGAAAAATGAACCTTTATGGCAATAAAAAAATAAAAAGAATATAAAAGCAAAAAACGCAGAGCATCTGTGGCTTGCGTTTCTCGATTTCCTTTTCTCAAATGAGAAATGAACTCGGTGCAAATATAGTTTATATTATACTTTAAAAAAAAATTGCAAATTATCAATGAGTACACAACCAGAACAAGTATTAGAAAATCAGTTAATAGAACAGTTATCAAATCAAGGCTATGCAAAAGTTAGTATTCCAGATGAAGCTACTTTATTAACAAATTTAAAAACACAGTTAGAAAAGCATAATAACATTACGTTTACTGCTAAAGAATTTGAGCGTGTTTTAAATATCTTAAGTAAAGGTTCTGTATTTGAGAAAGCAAAAACATTAAGAGAAAAACAACATATTGTTAGAGATAACGGAGATAATTTATATTTCGAGTTTTTAAATACCGAGCATTGGTGTCAAAATCAATATCAAGTTACCAATCAAGTAACTATTGAGGGCAGTTATAAAAATCGTTATGATGTTACTTTATTAATCAATGGTTTACCATTAGTGCAAATAGAATTAAAACGTAGAGGCTTAGAAATGAAAGAAGCCTTTAATCAAATAAACCGTTATCAAAGACATTCGTTTGGAGCTAAATCTGCTTTATTTCAATACGTACAAATATTTGTAATTAGTAATGGTGTAAATACCAAATACTATGCAAATAATAGGCATCAATCGTTTAAACAGACATTCTTTTGGGCAGATAAAGAAAATAAGCGTTTAACCAATATTTTAAATGGCTTTACAAGTGAGTTTTTAGAGCCTTGTCATATCTCTAAAATGATATGTAAATACATTGTATTAAACGAAACGCATAAAATATTAATGGTGCTAAGACCGTATCAATATTATGCAGTAGAAAGCATTATAGATAAGGTTAAAAATAGTACACACAACGGTTATATATGGCATACTACAGGTTCAGGTAAAACGCTTACTTCTTTTAAAGCAAGCCAAATTATTATGAAAATGCCACAAGTTAAAAAGGTGGTGTTTGTAGTAGATAGAAAAGATTTAGATTACCAAACTACCAAAGAGTTTAATAGTTTCTCTAAAGGTAGTATAGATGGTACAGACAATACAAAAGCATTAGTAAAACAGTTTAGTGATGATACTAAAATTATTGTAACCACCATTCAAAAGCTAAATACAGCCATTAGTAAAAAGAACTATTTAGCGAAGATGGAGAAAATGAAAGAGGAGCGTATCGTCTTTATTTTCGACGAATGTCATCGTAGCCAATTTGGCGAAACGCACAACCGTATAAAAGCATTCTTCAATAACTATCAAATGTTTGGTTTTACAGGTACACCAATATTTGCAGACAATGCAGTTAAAAACGAATTAGGAAAACGTACTACTAAAGAATTATTCGGTGATTGTTTACATAAATACGTAGTAACCGATGCTATTAAAGATGAAAATGTATTAAAATTTGCAGTAGAATATGTTGGTAAATACAAGCAAAAAGAATCTGCAACAGAAATAGATATTGAAGTAGAAGATATTGACCGTAAAGAGTTAATGGAATCGCCTAAACGTTTAGAAAAAATAGCAGATTATATTATAGCAAATCACAACCGTAAAACACACAACAAAGAATTTACAGGAATGTTTTGTGTTGGTAGTACAGATATGTTAGTTAATTATTATGATATTCTACAACTTAAAAAAGAAGCAGGAGAGCATAATCTAAAAATAGCAACCATATTTAGTTATGTAGCCAACGAAGAAGATGCAGATGCAAACGGATATATTCCAGAAGAAGTTTCAGTAGTAGAAGAATCACCTGCTTTATATGGCTTAAATGTTCATAAAAGGGATAAGTTAGAAAGTTATATGGAAGACTATTACAAAATGTTCGGTACTCGCTACTCAACTAAAGATAGTCAGTCGTTTTACAATTATTACAATGATATTTCAAAGAAAGTCAAAGAACGTAAAATTGATATTCTATTAGTTGTAAATATGTTTCTTACTGGTTTCGATAGTCCATCATTAAACACCTTATACGTAGATAAAAACCTAAAGTATCACGGATTAATACAAGCATATTCAAGAACAAACAGAATTATAAACGAGCAGAAATCACAAGGTAATATTGTAGTATTCCGTAACCTTAAAAAGGTAACAGACCAAGCAATAACACTCTTTAGTAATAAAGAAGCGATTGATGTTATTATAATGAAGCCTTATGAAGAATATACACAAACATTCAATGAGGCATTTATAAACTTATTAAAGATTACACCTACTGTTAATAGTGTAAATCAATTAGTAAGTGAAGAAGATGAGTTAGAGTTTATCAAGGCTTTTCGTGAGTTAATGCGTTTAAAAAATACAATGACAACCTTTGCTAATTTCGATTGGGAAGATTTAGCAATGGCAGAACAATTGTTTAACGATTACAGAAGTAAGTATTTAGATTTATGGCAAAAAACCAAACACGATAATGCAAAAGAAAAAGTATCTATACTTGATGATGTAGATTTTGAATTAGAATTAATTCATAGTGATGAAATTAATGTAACTTATATTCTAAAACTATTAGCATCCTTAAAAGATGTTAAGAAATCAGAACAAGAAGCTAAGAAAAAAGAAGTAGTAGATTTATTAACAGGAGAAGCTAATTTAAGAAGTAAGCGTGAATTAATAGAAAAGTTTATAGAAGATAACTTACCTGCAATAGACGATTCAGAAACCATACCACAAGAGTTTGAAAAGTTCTGGAGTAAAGAACAACAAAAAGCATTTGAAGTATTTGTAAAAGAAGAAAATTTATCATCAGATAAAACACAAAAACTTATTGAAGATTATCTATATGCAGAAAGAGAACCATTACGAGATGAGTTATTAGATTTAATTGAAGGAGATAAGCCAAACGTATTAAAGCGTAAATCAATAGGAGATAGAATTTTAAACAAAATGGTAAACTTTGTGGAGACTTTTATTAATGGAATGGATAGTTAATTTATATTTTAATAAAACACATTTCGACACCCTTTTAGCCACCCATAAAATAAAAAACCCTGTAACTATAATAGTTCACAGGGTTTTTAAGTACTCGAGGCGGGAATCGAACCCGCACTCTCGAAAGAACTGGATTTTGAATCCAGCGCGTCTACCAGTTCCGCCACTCGAGCATTATAAAGAGAATGCAAATCTATAAAATATTTTAATTAATTCATTTAAATAACTTTTAAACTCTTAAAATAGTTTTACTTTTGCAGCAACAACAACATAAACTAAAAAACAACTCTTTTTAAATGGCTGTAAATCAATTAAGTCCAAAAATATTTGCATGTTCACAAAGTATTGAACTTGCTAAAAACATTGCAAAAGAATACGGAGTAGCACTTGGTAATGTAATAACAACACATTTTAGTGATGGTGAATTCCAGCCTGCTTTCGAAGAATCTATACGTGGTAGGCGAGTGTTTTTAATCGGCTCAACCTTTCCTTCTACAGATAACTTAATGGAAATGCTATTAATGTGTGATGCTGCTAAACGAGCATCTGCAAGACATATTACAGCCGTTATGCCTTACTTTGGATGGGCTCGCCAAGACAGAAAAGACAAACCTCGTGTTGCTATTGGTGCAAAATTAGTTGCAAAACTGTTAGAGTCAGCAGGCGCAACCAGAATAATGACCATGGATTTACATGCTGATCAAATTCAAGGCTTTTTTGAAAAACCTGTTGATCATTTATTCGCATCTACAATTTTTCTTCCTTATGTAAAAAGCTTAAAATTAAGCAACCTTACTATTGCCTCACCAGATATGGGAGGATCAAAAAGAGCCTACGCTTATTCTAAATTTTTAGATAGTGATGTAGTAATATGCTACAAACAACGTCAAAAAGCCAATGTAATTTCACATATGGAATTAATTGGAGATGTAAAAGGCAAAAATGTAATTCTTGTTGACGACATGATTGATACCGGAGGTACACTTACAAAAGCTGCAGATTTAATGATAGAAAGAGGTGCATTAAGCGTACGTGCTATTTGTACACACCCAATACTTTCAGGAGATGCTTATGATAGAATTCAAAACTCACAACTAACCGAACTAATTGTTTCAGATACAATTCCTTTAAAAAAGAATGTATCTAAAATAAAAGTAGTATCTTGCGCCACTTTATTCGCTGATGTGATGCATAAAGTTCAAGATAACACATCAATTAGCGATGAATTTTTAATGTAAATAAATATAAAAAAGTAATGAAATCAATTACAATCAACGGATCACAAAGAGAAAGCGTAGGTAAAAAAGCAACAAAAGCCTTACGTAATGCTGGAAAGGTTCCTTGCGTATTATACGGAGGAGATAAGCCTGTTCATTTTTCAGCGGAAGCAAAATCGTTCAAGCCATTAGTTTATACTCCAGATGTATATACTGCTACGATTGAATTAGATGGAGCAAAGTATACAGCTGTATTACAAGACATTCAATTCCACCCAGTAAACGACAGTATTTTACACGTAGACTTTTACCAATTATTTGACGATAAAATGGTAACTATGGATATTCCTGTTCGTTTAGTTGGTACGTCTAAGGGTGTTATGGTAGGTGGAGCTTTACGTCATAACTTACGTAAATTAAAAGTAAAAGCATTACCTGCTAACTTACCTGACTTTATCCAAGCAGATATTACTGAATTACAAATTGGTAATAAACTATATGTTACTGAATTAAAAAACGAAGCTTATACGTTTTTACACCCAGACAACACTGTAGTTGCTCAAGTACGTATGTCTCGTAACGCAGCAAAAGCTACAACTGAAGAGGAAGAAACTGAAGCATAAAAATAGTAAAACTATTTTGATAAAAAAGCGTTACCATTGTGTAACGCTTTTTTTATTTTTGATAAATAGTTATTATTTAACAACAAAATTAATAAGATATAGATAGTAATCTGATGAAAAAATTCTTAATCGTAGGCTTAGGTAATATTGGCGATAAATACCATAACACACGCCACAATATAGGTTTTAAAATAGTAGATGCTTTTGTAAAAGAGTATAATACTACTTTTGAAACCGATAAACTTGGTGATATAGCTAGACTAAAAATAAAAGGAAAAACAGTTATTGTTTTAAAACCAAGTACCTATATGAATTTAAGCGGTAAAGCAGTAATGTATTGGATGAAACAAGAAAACATTCAAATAGAGAATCTATTAGTAATTACTGATGATTTGAATATCGATTTTGGTACACTTCGAATAAAAGGAAAAGGAAGTTCTGGTGGACACAATGGACTGAAGGATATTCAAGAAAAATTTAATACTGGTGCCTATCCTCGTTTTCGATTTGGTGTTGGTGCTGATTACGGTAGAGGTCGCCAGGTAGATTATGTATTAGGTCAATGGAATAAAGAAGAAGAAAGCGAAATGATTGAACGCATACCGACTTCAGTTAACGCAGTAATTTCATTTATAAATGCTGGCTTAACAAACACAATGAACGCCTTTAATGGTAAATAAACTATAATAAAAAAGGCTCAAAATTAAATTTTAAGCCTTTTTTATTAATTATCACTAGCAAACCACTCGGCAAAGCTAGTTTCGGTTTCTTGAAGTTTTAATGAAAATAGTTTAATATTATCAGGAAGTCTTTTCTGAATTTTATCAGCAAAATCAATAACCATCATCTCACTTGTTGGCTGATAATCGACTAAAATAACGTGATGATCTCGAGCTTTTAATTCCTTAGCTAACTCAACATGCGGTGTATTTTGATTAAACACTGTAGCATGATCAAAAACATCAACAATTTCTTCTTTTACAATTTTCTTTAAATCGCCAAAATCAATAACCATTCCATATTTAACATTAGAAACATCTGTAATTGGTTGTCCACTTACCGTTACTGAAAGCTTATAACTATGCCCATGAACATTTTTACATTTACCATCGTAACCATACAATGCATGTCCTGTTTCAAAAGAAAACTGCTTCGTAATTCTGATATTAGCCACTACCTTTTATATTTTTTATTACTTCTATATTTATTGTAAAAATACACAATTGCAACTCCTGCTGCTAATATTGCAAATAAATAATCTCCTCCCATAATATATATTTTTATTCGCCGAAAGTACGAATTTGTTTTACAATTTTAGTTAATAACCATACGAAACCTACTGATAATAAAATTCCGATAAGTACCGATAGTGTTGGATGTTGTGCTATCCATTTTCCTACCTCATACCCTGTTTTATATGCGTCACTTTTTTCCATCTCTTAAGATAATTATTTTTTAAACTTTGATAACGCTTTTTTTGTAAAGTCAGACAACACCAATTTCCCTGAAGTTTCAGCTCTTTCTAGCAACAAATCTTGCCAATGCTCAGTTCCTTTCCATAAAGCTTTTTTCATTTCTGATAAAGCTTCTGGGTTATACGATGCTATTTTTTCTGACAACACCTCAACTTCAGTATCTAAATCCTTGCTATTTTCAAAAACGCGGGCATATAAACCTTTTTCTTTTGCCCAATATGCATTTTTCCAACTTGTAGCATCTAAAGTTAATTCTGCCAATCCACTTACACCAATTTTACGTTTTACGGCAGGCGCAATTACAAAGGGGCCAATACCTATGGTAAATTCAGAAAGTTTAATAGAAGCATGCTCAGTTGCCAATACATAATCACAAGCAGCAGCCAAACCAACACCTCCACCTACGGTTTTTCCTTGCACGCGACCAATAATTAATTTTGAACAACGACGCATGGTATTAATTACATTAGCAAAACCTGAGAAAAAAGACTTTCCATCCTCTAAATTATCAATAGCTACTAATTCATCAAAAGAAGCTCCTGCACAAAAAGCACGATCGCCTTCTGATTTTAATACAATAACTGCAACTTCATTGTTAATTGATAAGTTGTCAAATTCGTTTGCTAAACGCTCTAATAACTCACTAGGAAATGAATTACTTGCCGGATGCCCAAATTCAACAGTAGCTATTTTATTATCAATTCGTGTATATAAACTTCCGTTTTGTCTTGTTGTAGTCATTGATTTTCATTGTTTTTTCAAAATTACGTTTTTTGAGCTAAGGGTAAAAACTTTCTTCTAAACTTAACAATTAATGGTATCGATCGGGCAATCATCCAAAGAAAAAAGGCAATCCAAATTGCATGCAACTTGAAATTAAAATAATCAAAAATTAGTAATGTAGGCACAAATACAAAAGTGGTTGCGAGTAACAGCAGGTTTCTTAAAAACTTCATTTCGCCCATTCCTTTAAACATACCATCGTAAATAAAGGCAATTGCACAGATAGGTTGCATTAATAAAATTAGCCAAAATGTATTATAAAACTCAATTAAAACTTCAGTTTCTTTTGTGAAAATGGTTCCGATATACTTATATAAAACAAACCCTATAACTGCTAAAAACAAACCAAATATAAATCCATATTTTATCAATCTATTTCCTAAAACAATTAATGATTCGTATGCTTTTGCGCCTAATAATTTACCTGACAAAATATTTCCTGCGGATGAATACCCATCAATCATAAAAGCGCCCATCAACCATAAATTAAACCCAATTGTATAAGCAGCAATAAAAGCATCACCATAATTTGTTGCGTAGGATGTACCAAAATACAAGGCAATATTTAAAGCAATAGTTCGTACAAATAAGTTTAAAACCATCGTAATAAAGCGCGGTATTTCTTTATTAAAAGGCAGCTGTAATTTTAAGGAAATTGTCGTTGTTTTTACTAATAAAACTACTGACATTAACGCCATAATAATTTGCGCGATTATACTTGCATATGCGGCTCCTTGAATATTCATTGCTGGGATGACCCCTTCAATTCCATACACTAAAACAATGTCTAATAAAATATTTACAACGGTACCTACTAATGCAATTAACATTGGGTAATAGGTATTTTGTAAACCTCTAAAAGTTCCAAAAACAGCTATGGTAAGTAATGTAAACGGAAAACCAAATACTCTAATTTTATAATATGCAATTGAATACTCTAATATTACCCCTGAAGCATTGTAAAATTTAAAAATTTCTTCGGCAAACGGGTAACTAATTGCTAAAACAAGTACACTTATACTTACTACAATAAAAATAGCTTGCGCAGGTAAATTTTTAACCTCATCTATTTTATTTGCTCCTAAGTATTGCGATATAATTGATGAAATTCCACTACGTATTTGTCCGAATACCCAAATTAACATTGATAAAAACGCTCCTACAATTCCAATGGCAGCAATGCTTTGCGTACTATTATAAGTTATATTTCCTACAATAGCTAAATCTGCCGTAGAAAGCAGTGGCTCTGCAACACCTGCTATTAAAGCTGGAAAAGCAAGTTTATTAATATTTTTAAAGCTTATATCGTGTTGCAATATTTTTATTTTTTAACCAACATTCGTTTAATTTCATTCAACTTCATTAAAGCTTCAATTGGTGTAAGTGTATCAATATTGGTTGCTAAAATTTCTTCTCTAATATCTTCTAATAAAGGATCGTCTAACTGAAAAAAGCTCATTTGCATTTCTTCATGCTGCGACTCTTTTAGCACTTCTTTTACTTCGGTATTCGATTGATTTTCTTCTAACTTTTTTAATATTTTTTCAGCTCTGTGGATTACCATATTTGGCATTCCTGCTAATTTTGCAACATGAATACCAAAACTATGATTGCTACCACCAGCCACTAATTTACGTAAGAAAATAATACTATCTTTTAACTCTTTTACAGAAACATTAAAGTTTTTTATACGTTTAAACGTACTCGTCATTTCATTTAACTCATGATAATGCGTAGCAAACAATGTTTTTCCTTTTGATGGATGTTCGTGTAAATACTCGGCAATAGCCCAAGCGATTGAAATTCCGTCGTAAGTAGATGTTCCACGACCTATTTCATCTAACAATACCAAACTACGTTCAGAAATATTATTTAAAATAGAAGCTGTTTCATTCATTTCAACCATAAAGGTAGATTCGCCCATCGAAATGTTATCACTGGCACCTACTCTAGTAAAAATTTTATCAACAATACCAATTCTAGCATTTTGAGCTGGTACATAACTCCCCATTTGAGCCAATAAAACAATTAAAGCAGTTTGACGCAATATTGCCGATTTACCCGACATATTGGGTCCTGTAATCATAATTATTTGTTGCTGATTACGATTTAAAACTACATCGTTTGCAATATACTCCTCTCCTATTGGTAATTGTTTTTCAATTACAGGGTGACGCCCGTTTTTAATTTCAATATCTGTGCTATCATCCATTATCGGACGTACATAATTATTATCCATTGCTAAAGTGGCAAAAGATAATAACCCGTCTATTTTAGCTACATTCTGTGCATTTTGTTGCACAGGTTGTACATAATCGATAATAAACTGTACTAATTTGGCAAAAATTTCGGTTTCAAGTTGCTGAATTTTTTCCTCAGCTCCTAAAATTTTTGCTTCGTATTCTTTAAGTTCTTCCGTAATATATCGCTCAGCATTTACCAACGTTTGTTTACGAATCCATTCTTCAGGAACTTGGTCTTTATAACGATTTCTAACTTCAATATAATAACCAAAAACGTTGTTAAACGCTATTTTTAAACTCGAAATACCAGTTCTTTCCGTTTCACGAGCCAACATTTTATCTAAATACTCTTTTCCAGAATTTGAAATATTTCTAAGTTCGTCTAATTCGGCTGAAACTCCGTTTGCAATCGCATTTCCTTTATTAATATTTACTGGAGCATCTTCTAATAAACTTTCGGTAATTTTATCAATCAACACCTTACAATCGTGTAATTGTTTACCAATTTGTTTAACCGCTTTGTTATTGCTTTTTTCTGCCGCTATTTTTATCGGCAAGATTGCTTTTAACGAGTTTTTTAATAAGATTACTTCTCTTGGCGAAACTTTACCTGTGGCTACTTTTGATATTAATCGTTCTATATCCGAGATTTGTTGTAGTTGATAGGTTACTGTTTCGTAAAAAGCATCGTTATCAATTAAAAACTTAACCAACTCGTGACGTTGTTGTATTTGCCCTAAATCTTTTAAAGGCAACGCCAACCAACGCTTTAACAAACGTCCGCCCATAGGCGAAATAGTTTTATCAATAACATTTAAAAGTGATACCGAGTTTACATCATTACCACCATATAATTCAAGGTTTTTAACTGTAAACCTATCCATCCACACATAATTATCTTCAGCAATTCTACTGATAGATTGTATGTGTTCTATTTTATTATGTTGTGTTTCCGACAAGTAATACATTGCAGCTCCACCAGCTATAATTCCACTTTCTAACTCAGCAACTCCAAATCCTTTTAAGGTTTTAACTTTAAAATGATTTTGCAATAATTCGGTACCATATTCTTTTTGAAAAACCCAATCATCTAAATAAAATGTATGAAAACGATTGGTAAATAACTCTAAAAATCGCTGCTTGTATTTTTTCTCGACTAAAACTTCACTCGGTGTAAAATTTTGTAATAATTTATCAATGTATTCTTCGTTTCCTTGCGCAATTAAAAACTCACCTGTTGAAACATCTAAAAATGATACTCCAACATTTTTTTTAGCAAAATGAACTGCTGCTAAAAAGTTGTTAGATTTTGATTGTAACACCTCATCATTTAACGCAACCCCAGGAGTAACCAACTCTGTAACACCACGTTTTACAATCGTTTTTGTCATTTTTGGATCTTCTAACTGATCGCAAATGGCAACTCTTAATCCTGATTTTACCAACTTTGGTAAATAGGTGTTTAACGAATGATGCGGAAAACCTGCCAAGGCTGTTTCACTTTCGCTACCAGCACCTCTTTTGGTTAAAATAATTCCTAAAACTTCGGATGCTTTTACAGCATCTTCTCCAAAGGTTTCGTAAAAATCACCCACTCTAAAAAGCAACATTGCATCCGGATATTTTAGTTTAATACCGTTATATTGTTTCATCAATGGTGTTACCTTTTTTGCCTTTGTTTTTGCCAAGTTTATGGATTTTTTGGATTAGTTTTGCGAAGATATAAAAGTTTAGAGTTTCTTTTGTTTCAAGTTATTCACAACTTTATATTTTCAGCTTAAAAACAAACGCATGAGAAAATTAAAAAACAACGAATTAGGACGATTATCGGTTGATGAATTTAAACAAACTGAAAAAACACCGATTATTGTAGTGTTAGACAATATCAGAAGTTTAAATAATGTAGGATCGGTTTTTAGAACTTCGGATGCTTTTTTAATTGAAAAAATATACTTGTGCGGAATTACGGCAACTCCACCCAACAAAGAAATTCACAAAACTGCTTTAGGATCTACCGAATCGGTTGACTGGGAATATGTAGAAGATACTTTAACGTTGGTTAATAAATTAAAAAACGATGGTGTTTTTGTAGCTTCAATAGAGCAAGCTGAAAACAGTACTATGCTAAATGATTTTACTCCTAAAAAAAATCAAAAACATGCAATTGTAATGGGTAATGAGGTAAAAGGAGTACAGCAAGAGGTTGTTTCAACTTCTGATACATGTATTGAAATTCCACAATTAGGCACCAAACACTCTTTAAACATATCGGTAAGTTGTGGTGTTGTTCTTTGGGATTTATTTAATAAAATGACTTCATAACGCGTCATTACGAGAGAGGTACGAACGAAGTAATCTCCCGATTAAAAACTCCTAAGCTAAAGATTGCTTCGTGTATCGCAATGACGAAGAAAGAAGCAGTATCATAAAAAAAAGCTAATTTTTTTGTGTTTTTATTTAAAACAAGCTAATTTAGTTGCCTTAATTAGTCCCCCACTAAAATTTTTAACTAAAATTATTATTATTATGAAAAACAAAAATTTACAAGAAGTGGAAATGACATCAAACTCTGTTGATGCAGATAATCCAAAAACTGGTGGTGGTAACAACACTGGTGGTGGTACAGGAAATGGAAGTGGTGATGGTGGAGGAAAAAACAACTGTTTTTACTAATTTTAAAAAAACTAGCCCTTTTATCCATTAAATAAAAGGGCTGATTTTTCATATACTTTTTTGAAATATTTATATATAATATTAATGTTTTTTTCCTCCCTTCTTTTTTCTCAAAAAAAGGAAATAGATTCTAATATCATTTTAAGAAATAAATTAATTAAAACAAGCCTTAAAAGTTACTATGATAAGGATACCTTAATTCTTAAAAAGGCAAATAATAATTTATTAAAACTATATGAAAAGACTAAGGACTCTACTATACTGGCAAAACATTATCTTTTTAAAGCTTTATTTAATAAAATAACACATAATACTGATAGTGCTTTTCAATACTATTATCATTCAAAGAATATCTCTTTGTTAATAAAAGATTCATTATCTGTAGGCTGTAGGTTATTGAGTATCGCTAATTTACAAAGAGAAATTAAAGATTATTTGGGTAGTGAAATTACCTCTATCGAAGCTTTACAATACTTAGAACCTATTAAAGCTAATGAATTCATAGTTTATATCTATAATAATTTAGGTATTGTATCAAAAGAATTAAATCAAAATAATGAAGCAATTAAATATTATAAAAAAGCTTTAAAAATAAATAATCTAAATACTGATTTACAAAAAAAAAAGAAGGTTATTTATATATTATAAATAATCTAGGACACCTATATCAGTTACAAGATCAACACAAAAATGCAATTCCCTATTTTAAAAAAGGATTGGCTTTTGATAGCATAAAACAAAAATACCCTACTCAATATGCTTTTTTACTAGAAAATTTAGCTGCCAGCAATTTTTTATTAGGTAATAAAAGTAATGTGCTACAAAAGTATATAGAAGTTCTTAAGGTTAGAGAAAAACTAAACAGTAATAAAGAATTAAGCATAACACATATTAATCTTTCTGATTACTATAAAGGCGCAAAACAAAATAACAAAGCCTTTCATCATTCAAATAAAGCATTAAAATACGCTAAACTTACCCACAATAATAAAAAGTGGTTAGAAGCTTTAAAAAATCTTTCAGACTTAACATCAGGTGAGCAATCAAAAAAATATTTACAAGAGTATATTACCTTAAACGATAGTTTATTTCAAAAAGAACGTCAGTTAAAAAATCAATTTGCTAAAATTAGATATGAAACTGATAAAAAAGAAAAAGAAAACACCGTTTTAAAAACCGATAATATAAAAAAACAAGCAGAAATAACTTATCAAAAACAACAAACTACTATTGGTTGGTTAGTAGCTGCAAGTGGTTTATTATTATTTGGGTTAAGTATCTTATTTTATTTCTTTAGAAAAAGAAAACTATTATACTTTGCGCAATTAGAAAGAGTTAAAGCAAGAGAACATGAACGACAGCAAATTGCAAAATCATTACACGATGAGGTGGCTGGAGATTTGCGTTTATTGCATCAAAAATTAGAAAAATCAAATTTATTAGAAGAAGCGCAAAAATTAGATGCTGTTAAAGAAAACGTACGTAATTTATCACATCAATTAAGTAGCATTAGTTTTGGTAAAGTTTCGTTTAAAGATCAGATAATTAACCTAGTAAGCGATTATTTTGAATTAGATTTTAGAATAACTGTTGCAGGTTTACAAGAAAACGAATGGCATACTATAAATGATGCTATTAAACGCTTATTGTATTTAAGCACTCGTGAAAGTATACAAAACAGTAAAAAATATGCACAAGCAAGTAAAATAAGTATTGATTTTACAGTATATAAAAAATATGTACATTTGACCATTGCTGATAATGGTATTGGTTTTGATACCGCTATTAGCAAAAAAGGTATTGGTTTACAAAACCTACAAGAACGTGTTGAAGAGTTAAACGGTACTCTAAATATTGAAAGCGAAATAGGTAACGGAACCAAAACTAGCATACAAATCCCCATAAATGTCTAGACAAACAAAAATACTTTTAGTTGACGATCATCAATTAATTATCGAAGGAATTCTTTCGTATTTAAAGGATATTGATAATTTAGAAATAGTAACTGCAAATTCTTGCGATGAAGCTTTTTCTAAAATAAAAACAGCACTTCATAGCAATCCGTTTCATATTGTTTTTACCGATTTAAGTTTTGACAACAATAACGGAAATGTTATTTTAGATGGCGGTGAAGCTTTAATAAAAGCTATACAACAAAAAGAAATTGATATAAAAACTGGTGTAATTACTGGTCATTCAGAAACAAATCGTGTTTTTAATGTTATTCATAACTTAAACCCTTCTGCTTATATTTTAAAAGGAAATTGTAGTACAGATGAATTAACTTTTGCAATTCAAAAAATGTTAAAAAATGAAGTGTATTACACCCATGAAATACATCAAAAACTTTTAAAAAGAGCATTAGTTGAAATTCAAATGGATGAGATTGCCATTCAAATTTTAAAAGAGTTACCAAACCATGCTAAAATTGCCAATTTAGAAGGTATTATTAAAAAAACAGATGGTTCTTTAATTAAAATACGGTCTATAGAGAGTAAACTAGCCAAACTTCGCACCGATTTACAAGCGCATAACAATACAGACCTAATATTAAAAGCCAAAGAATTAGGTATTATTGATTAACTTACACGGTAAACTACACTTTTTTTTGCGGTAATTACATTTTTTAAACACAGTGTTTATTATAAATTTGCTGTATAGTTTAATACTATATGGGGAAATTGAGAAAAGAAAAATCAAAATAAACCTTTCGGGCACTACTGAAAGGTTTATTTTTTTTCAAAAACACCACCACGGAAACACACATTTTTTTTTGCGGTAATTACATTTTTAAAACAAAAAAACCACTATATATTTGTAACATCAAATTTTCGACTATATGGGGATAAAAACGAAAAAATGATATTTAAGGGAAATAACCTTCTAGAAATCTCTAGGAGGTTTTTTTATTTAAAAAAAAAAAGTTAAAAAACTAACATTCAAGTAAATACTGAGTAAAAACACAGTTTTTTTTGCGGCAATCCCTTTTATAAATTTAAAATACTCTTATATATTTGTAATGTTCTTTTGAACAAAATTTAGGGGGTATTAATTAAATTTTTAAAAAAATGGGGATTTTTTTATTAAAGAAAACTACACGTGTTTTTAACGAGTTTCTATCAACTTTATCTGAGTTAGGTAAAGGTGCTGGTTACGCTTTAAAACACTAGTTTTAGTAAACTTAAGGGGTAAAAACCTTCTTGATTAAAATTATCAAGGAGGTTTTTTATTACACAAAATTTAAATTTGTAAATTGCTTTTTTAATTATTTATTACAATTTTAAATGGCAAAATATATTGTTGCGTTAGATCAAGGTACTACAAGTTCTCGTTCAGTGGTTATTAATGAATCTGGAGAAATTATTGCTATAAATCAACAAGAGTTTGAACAAATTTTTCCACAACACAGTTGGGTAGAACATCATCCTGAAGAAATTTTACAATCACAACTTACAACCTTAAAAAAAGTAATTCAACAAGCAAATATTCATCCATCAGAAATTGTAGGAATTGGTATTACTAACCAACGTGAAACCACTGTTGTTTGGAATAAAAAAACAGGTAAACCTATTTACAATGCTATTGTTTGGCAAGACAAACGAACGGCGGATTTTTGTGAACAATTAAAAGAAAAAGGTTTACAAAATCATGTAAAAAAAACTACAGGCTTAGTAATAGATAGTTATTTTTCTGCCACCAAAATACATTGGATTTTAAACAACGTTGATGGTGCAAAATTAGAAGCTGATAAAGGAAATTTATTATTCGGTACTATTGATACTTGGTTGCTTTGGAATTTATCAAACGGAAAAGTACACGCAACCGATTACAGTAACGCTTCGCGTACAATGTTATATGATATTAAAAAATTGTGTTGGGATAAAAAATTGTTAGAAGAACTCAATATTCCGATTGCTATGCTACCTGAAGTAAAACCTTCTTCACATCATTTTGGAGATTATGACTTAGATGGGTATCAAATTCCGATTGCAGGAATGGCTGGCGACCAACAAGCTGCACTTTTTGGACAAGCATGTTTTAACAAAGGAGAAGCTAAAAATACTTATGGCACAGGTTGTTTTATGTTAATGAATACTGGTGAAAATCTTGAATATTCTAAAAACGGATTATTAACTACTATTGCTTGGGGAATTGATAATAAAATACACTATGCTTTAGAAGGAAGCGTATTTGTTGCAGGATCAGCAATTCAATGGTTACGTGACGGATTAGAAATTATTAACAATGCTGATGAAAGTGAAGCTTTAGCAAAAACTATAACAGATGAAAACCCCGTATATGTAGTTCCTGCCTTTGCTGGCTTAGGTGCGCCATATTGGGATATGTATGCACGCGGTGCCGTTTTTGGACTAACCCGTGATACTGGAAAAAATCATCTTGTAAAAGCTACTTTAGATTCACTTGCTTATCAAACTAAAGATATTTTAAAGGTTATGCAAAAAGATAGTGCTATTGCTTTAACCTCTTTAAAAGTAGACGGTGGGGCTGCAGAAAATGATTACTTAATGCAATTTCAATCGGATATTTTAAATACAAAAGTTGAACGCCCCGAAATTATTGAAACCACAATTATGGGTGCTGCATATTTAGCAGGTATTTGTGTTGGCTTATGGAAACAAAACGATATTTTAAATAGACGAAAAATTAACAAGACTTTCTCTCCGAGTTTTTCTTCAGAAAAAAGAGAAAAATTATACACTAAATGGCAAAAAGCTGTAGAACGTACTAAGGATTGGATAAATTAAAAATTATGGCAAAATTCAACACTAAAATTACCACTAGAGTTCAGCAATTTATAGCAGCGCAAAAAGTATTTTTTGTAGCAACTGCCCCTAAAAACGGACGTATTAATTTATCTCCTAAAGGAATGGATTCTTTTCGTGTTTTAAACGAAAATCGCGTAGCTTGGTTAAGTGTTACGGGTAGTGGTAATGAAACCTCAGCTCATTTATTAGATGATAACAGAATTACCATTATGTTTTGTGCTTTTGATGGCGCTCCTAATATTTTACGTTTATACGGACATGCTAAAGAAGTTTTACCCGAAAATCCTGAATGGAATGAGCTAATTTCAAAATTTCCTAAACTAGCTGGTACGCGTCAAATATTTGATGTAACTGTTGAAACAACACAAAACTCCTGTGGAATGTCTATCCCTTTTTACGAATACAAAGAAGAACGTAATGAATTATTAGACTGGGCAAGTGAAATTGGCGAAAACGGTATTAAACAATACTGGGATGCTAAAAATCAAAAAAGTATTGACGGATTAGAAACAAAATTTAAAGAATAACCTTTAAACTTCATCTTATTTTTATTTCTATCTAATAATTATTTTTTATATACTGATAAAAGTCATGTTTTAAACAACAACATACCTCTACCTTTGGAGTATAATTTATATACAATATGATAAAATTGGTTAATACCCCTTTAGTTTCATGGACAAATGGAACCATTATGATTGCTATTTTTGGTTTTGTTTGTCTAGGTTTAGTTATTACTCTTTTACTTCTTATAAATAGTGGAAATAGAAAAAAATAACAAATGGTATATATCGTTTTTTAATAGTTGATTTTTAGAAGAGGTGCTCTTTATATAATGTTGGTGGTTTAACGTTTAGAGCACTTCTTCTTATTTAAATGCATTTAGTCCTGTAATATCTAAACCTGTGATTAATAAGTGAACATCATGTGTTCCTTCATACGTAATCACACTTTCTAAATTCATAGCATGCCTCATTATAGAATATTCTCCTGATATTCCCATTGCTCCTAAAATTTGCCTTGCTTCTCTTGCTATTTTTATAGCCATATCAACATTATTGCGTTTTGCCATTGATATTTGTGCAGATGTTGCTCGTTCTTCATTTTTTAAAACTCCTAAACGCCAAGTTAATAGTTGCGCTTTGGTAATTTCGGTAATCATTTCAGCTAATTTTTTTTGTTGCAATTGAAACTGACCAATAGGTTTACCAAATTGTGTGCGTTCTTTTGCGTAACGTAAAGCGGTATCATAACAATCCATAGCAGCGCCAATTGCACCCCAAGCAATACCGTAACGAGCCGCATCTAAACACAATAAAGGTGCACCTAAACCAGATTTGTTTGGCAACAAGTTTTCTTTGGGTACTTTAACATTATCAAAAATAAGCTCACCAGTAATTGATGCTCTTAACGACCATTTATTATGTGTTTCTGGAGTAGAAAATCCTTCCATACCACGCTCTACAATTAATCCATGAATGCGACCTTCTTCATTTTTAGCCCAAACTACAGCAACATCACAAATTGGGGCGTTTGAAATCCACATTTTTGCTCCGTTTAATACATAATGGTCTCCCATATCTTTAAACTTGCTTTCCATCCCGCCAGGATTACTTCCATGATTAGGTTCTGTTAACCCAAAACTTCCCATCCATTCGCCCGAAGCTAATTTTGGTAAGTATTTTTTTCGTTGCGCTTCGTTTCCATAATTAAAAATTGGTCCCATTACCAAAGAAGATTGTACCGATGCTGTTGAACGAATACCACTATCGCCACGTTCAAGCTCTTGCATAATCAATCCATAAGAAATTTGATCTAAGCCTGCACCACCATATTCTGTAGGAATGTATGAGCCAAAAGCACCAACCTCAGCTAAACCATTAACTAATTGTGTTGGAAATTTTGCTTCTTGTGCAGCATCTTCAATAATTGGAGATAAATTTTTCTTTACCCATTCACGGGCTGTATCTCTAACAAGTTTGTGCTCATCTGTTAATAAATCATCTATTTGGTAATAATCTGGTGCTTGAAATAAATCGGGTTTCATAAGTTTACTTTAAAATTAATTACTGATGTTATTTTTGTTGATGATTTATTAAATACAGTAAAGTATTCCTTCAAAAATACTCAAAAAAATGGTTTATAGTATCGATTTATGTATGTTTGTAGTAGATGAAATTTACATTAGGAAAACAAGAACGATTAAAGAGCAAAAAGCTAATAGGCAAATTATATGAAGAAGGAAGGGTTGTCAAAAAATTTCCGCTTCGTATGGTATACATACAAACCGAACATACTTCTAAATTTCCTGTTCAAGTAGGAGTTTCTGTTCCTAAACGTAATTTTAAAAGTGCCGTTGACCGAAACCGAATAAAACGCTTACTACGAGAAACTTACCGAAAAGAAAAACACACCGTTTACGATGCTGTTGGTAAACCTTATGTGTTTATGATTTCTTATATTGCAAAAGATGAATGGAAATATGTTGATTTAGAACGTAAAATGCAGCAATTATTAACGCTTTTTATAGCTGAAACTACTAAAGATGAAGAATAGAAAACTTATTTTTTTAAGCACTTTCCTTGTTATTTTCTTATTATTCTCATTTCAATCTCGCTTTTTTGAAATTGCAAAACAAATAGAAATTTATAACAACTTATTTAAGGAATTAAACATTAATTATATTGATGAAATAAACCCTGGTGAGTTAACTGATAAAGCAATTAAAAACACGCTTAAAAATTTAGATCCTTACACTAATTTTTACAACGAGCAAGATGTTGAAGATGCGCGTATTCGTCGAGAAGGAGAATATGGCGGTATTGGAATTTCAACTTTTTACATAAAACAAGGTATTGTCATTGCAGATATTCACAAAGGTTTTTCGGCAGATAATGCAGGTTTAAAAATTGGAGATATTATTACTACTGTAAATGGGCAAAAGTTGGCTGATTTAGAAAAAAGCCAGTACTCTCAAATGATTAAAGGAACTCCAAATAAAGAGATTTCATTAACATTTACTAGAAACGGAAAAGTTAAAAAAGCACGTTTACAACTTGATAAAATTATTGTAAACCCTGTTCCTTTTTACGATATGATTGATGACGAAACTGGTTACATTATTTTAACACGCTTTACCAATCAAAAAGCAACAGAAAATGTTGCTAAGGCTTTTACTAAACTGAAAGAAAAAGGGATGAAAAAGCTGGTTTTCGATTTACGTAGTAACCCTGGCGGCTCGTTATTTGATGCTGTAAATATTACCAATTTATTTATTCCGAAAGGATTAAAGGTCGTAGATACTCGTGGAAAAATTAAAAAAAATAGCAGAACCTATAAAACCAATCGTGAGCCTTTAGATACCGAAATTCCTATTGTAGTTTTAATAAATGATCGTTCAGCATCCGCCTCTGAAATTGTTTCGGGAGCTTTACAAGATTATGATCGAGCAGTGATTATGGGCGAGCGTTCTTTTGGTAAAGGTTTGGTGCAGCGTTATTTCGAGTTAAATTACGGTACACAAATGAAAGCTACCATTTCTAAATATTATACGCCAAGTGGACGTTGTATTCAGGAATTAGATTATGCCAATCGTGATGCTAAAACAGGAAAAGTGCCCAAATTTTCTGACGGGGCAGTAAGTTTGTTTACCACAAAAAATGGTCGAAAAGTTTATGATGGTGGTGGAGTTACTCCTGATATAAAGATCGATTTCTCTAAAAAAACATCAGAAACTAAAAAACTGTTAAAATCAAGAGTTATTTTTAACTTTGCTACTGATTTTACTAATAATAACCCGAATTTTAACACTGAAAATTACCTGTTTAAATCTACCGATTTTAAAAAATTTAAAAACTATTTACTTCAAAAAGATACTGCTTTTATTACCAAAGAAGAAAAATTATTTAAAAGTGCTTTTACAGCTGTAAAAAACAACACCAATATATCTACAGAATACAATACAATTTTAGAAAAACTAAAAAAGGAAAAAGTTAAAAAAATAGCTTTAAACGAAGATATTTTATTAAAAGAAATACAAAACGAAATTGTAAAAAGATACGTTTACAAAGAAGGTGTTTTTAAACATCAACTTAAAAATGATAAAACAATCAATAAAGCAGTAAACCTATTAAAGAATCAAAAAAAATATACTACTATTTTAACAAAATAGTATCCATAACATTATTTGTACCTTTACATTTTAAAAGAATATATGTCAAAACCAAATCATAAAGAACGTACTAGAGCCCAAGAATCTACCAATGCCATCGAAAAACTATATATTTCTATGCGTCATTTATTTAGTCGTGGTTTTTATAAACCAATGGGAATTTCTGGAGAAACATTACGTAAATCACTATTACAATTAAGGCCTGAAATTTACGGATCGATTGCTGAAGATAAAACCGAATTAAACGGATTAACCTATATTATTGAACGTTTACCTGAAGGAATTGAAGAGTGCCAGTTTATTTATTTAACGGCTGATGAAGGCTATAGGAATTCAAAATTCAAAGCCATCGTTCCTCCAAAAAGAAGAAGAAACTGTTACCGTATCGATAAAGATCAAATGAATATTGAAATTACGCGTGGACGTTCTGAAATTTATGATATTCTTACACACCTTACCTTTTTATTTATCGAATCTCATAAAATTAAAGATCGCGTTGTTATTGATAATGGCGAAGGTTTTATTAGAGAATGGATACATTTAGAAGAAGTTGTTTTATATAACAAAACATTAACCGATGAAGAAAAAGATGTAATCGTTGTACATCTTGGAAATATTTTAGGAAGAACTTATGATGAAGTTTACGATGCCTACAACACATTTGCATCAGAAGAAAACCCTAACAGGTTTTTTCACCTTATTTATTGGTTAGGTAAATTAGCTATAAACGAAGCGCTTTTAGAACAAAAACGCTCGGTAAAATTTAGTTCGGTTTTAATTGAAGAAATCGGGCATCATTTTTATGGTGAAATCTGGGCAAATAACATTAAAAAGAATCTTTTAGATAATAATTTACTTGAACGCCCTATTCATATTATTAGTGCAAATATGCACAGTGTTATGAACAGTATCTATGCGCAAAAAGCACTACCAAAAGAAGTTAAAAAACACAAAGGGTTTGAACTTTTTGAAATATTAAGTAACGCTAATAGCCAACCTTTACAAAAAGCGGTAAAAAAACATGCTTCAGAAAATGGATTAATCTATTTAAAAGATTCATCAGGAACCAATATCAATGTACAAATTATTGATACTGAAAAAATTGATTTTGATACCACTACTTTTAATAAAGTAAATTCAACCGGAGAAAAACCTGTAATTATTGTGATGGATTACGCCTTTGGTGAGCAAGCTTACGAAACGATGGATGAATTATTAAAACCTTATAAAACAGGTAAAGAAACAATTCATTTAAATGTTGATTCAGTTTCAATAATGGGTAAAGCTGGTATTTTGGAAGGAGGAAAAGGAGATATTATGATTCCGTCTTCACATATTTTTGAAGGTACTGCTGATAATTACCCGTTTAAAAATGAATTAACAAAACAAGATTTAGAAGGTTTTGGGGTACAAGTTTTTGACGGAGCTATGGTTAGTGTATTAGGAACATCATTACAAAATAAAGATTTATTAAACTTCTTTCACGACTCAACTTGGAATGTTATCGGTTTAGAAATGGAAGGAGCTCATTATCAAAAAGCCATACAATCTGCCTCTAAAATTAGAGGAAACGTACGAGAAGATATTAAAGTACGTTATGCATATTACGCATCAGATAACCCACTAGAAACAGGTGCAACTTTAGCTTCTGGTGGTTTAGGTATGAGTGGAGTTACACCAACATATGCGATTACTCAAAAAATATTAGAGCAAATATTTTAATCGAAAGGCAATAATCAAAAATAAATTTTAAAAAGACTTCTTTTACCTAAAAAGGAAGTCTTTTTTGTTTTTTTGATACTTGTTTTGCTCATAGCCTTTTTTCTTGTTTTATATTTGCAGTTACAACGCAACAACACACATAATGAATATCTTAATTTTAGGATCTGGAGGTAGAGAGCATGCATTTGCTAAAAGCCTGTCAGAAAGTAACAAAACAAAAAATCTTTTTGTAGCACCTGGTAATGCAGGTACAAGTAAAGTAGCCACAAATATTGCTATTAATCCTACCGATTTTAACAAAGTAAAAGAGGTTGTTTTACAACACAACATTACGATGGTGGTAGTAGGTCCTGAAGCTCCTTTAGTGGCAGGAATTCACGATTTCTTTTTAGCAGATAATGATTTGAAAAACATTCCTGTAATTGGCCCTAAAAAAGACGGTGCCTTATTAGAAGGAAGTAAAGATTTTTCTAAGCAATTTATGATAAAACACAACATTCCTACCGCAAAGTACGAATCGTTTACAGCAAACACCTTAACACAAGGTAAAAGCTTCTTAGAAACCTTAAAACCACCGTATGTTTTAAAAGCTGACGGATTAGCTGCTGGTAAAGGTGTTTTAATTTTAAATGATTTAGAAGAAGCTAAATCAGAGTTAGAAGAAATGTTGTCAAATCAAAAATTTGGAGAGGCTTCATCTACCGTAGTTATTGAAGAATTTTTAAACGGAATTGAACTTTCAGTTTTTGTTTTAACTGATGGAAAAAACTATAAAATACTACCTTCTGCTAAAGATTACAAACGTATTGGTGAAGGTGATACTGGATTAAATACTGGTGGAATGGGAGCAATTTCTCCTGTGCCTTTTGCTACTGACGATTTTTTACAAAAAGTAGAAGACTTAGTCGTAAAACCAACTATTGATGGTTTACAAAAAGACGGAATTGATTATCGTGGATTTATATTTATCGGATTGATGAACGATAACGGAAATCCGTCAGTAGTAGAGTATAACGTACGTATGGGAGATCCGGAAACTGAGGTTGTTTTACCAAGAATTGAATCAGATTTAGTAGATTTATTTGAAGGTGTTGCCAACCAAACTTTAGGAGAAAAATCGTACAATGTTACCAATCAAACAGCAACAACAGTTATGTTAGTTGCGGGCGGTTATCCTGAAGCTTACGAAAAAGGTAAAGAAATTACAGGTTTCGAATCGGTAAGTGATTCTATCGTTTTTCATGCCGGAACTACCGAAAAAGAAGGAAAAGTAGTCTCAAACGGAGGTAGAGTAATGGCAGTTACTTCATTTGGAGATTCTATTGAAGAAGCCTTAGAGAAATCTTATAAAAGCATTGATAAGATAGCATTTGAAAAAATGAATTATCGAAAAGATATTGGTTTCGATTTAGTTTAAAACAATCATATACAACATAAAAAAAGCGTCGCTTTAAATTAAGTGAAGCTTTTTTTTAATTCTCATTTTTGATTAATCCCCCAATTAACAAATATGAATTTTCTTGTGTATTACACTACAAATATCAACATAATAAATTGTTTACATCAACACGTTTGTACAGATTGCTTAAAATTTTGTATAGTTGACAAAAACAACAGTCTATTCAGTTTTATTTACTCATCAAAACTGCTAAAACACATGTTTACAAGGCTTTTTCTAGAGTAAAAGAAAACTCAGACCCTTTACCAAAATCACTTTTTAATAAAATAGTTTCGTTATGGGCTTCAATAATATGCTTTACAATAGATAATCCTAATCCAGAGCCTCCTTGTTCACGCGAACGACTTTGATCTACACGGTAAAAACGCTCAAATAAACGCGAAATATGCTCTTCTTTTATCCCTTCACCGTCATCTGTTATTTTTATAATAAATTTATTTGAGTTATAGCTTTCTATGCTTACTCTAGTTACTCCTCCTGCTTTTCCGTATTTTATAGAGTTAACTATTAAATTAATTAACACTTGCTCTATTCGCTCTATATCACCTTTTACAAAATGTGGAAAATCATATAAACGATCAAACATTAATGTAATATTTCGTTTTTTAGCCTTCATCTCAAAAAGATCAAATACATTTTGGATTAACTCTAAAATATTAAAAGTTTCAATATTCATTTTCATTCCCTCTGTTTCTAATTTAGCAATCATGTCTAAATCTTTAATAATTGAGGTTAGTCTTTCCACTCCTTTATTTGCTCTACTTAAATACTTTGTTCTTATCTCTTTATCTTCTGCAGCCCCCTCTATTAAAGTTAAAATATAACCTTGTACTGTAAAAAGTGGGGTTTTTAATTCATGCGCTACATTTCCTAAAAAATCTCTTCTAAAAGAATCTCTTTGAGTTAATATGGCTATTTCTTTACTTCTTTCTTCAACATATTTTTGTACTCTGTTTGCTAGTTCTTCAACATCAGTAGTTACCGTTTTTCTTTCCAAATCATTTACGTCTAAAATAGAAATATCTTGATATAGTTTTTTTATTCTTTGATAAATAAAATATTCGGCTCTATATTGAATGATAAAAAATGATGTAATAAACATCACAATACCAAAAATAATTATAGCGCTTATTCCTATACGGTTTATTAAAAGAAAATATGATAATAACGCTATTACTATAGAAATTGAAGTAGAGTAAAATGCCGACCAAAGGGCGTATCGATATGTTTTTTTTATTTTATTCATTATAAAAAAATAGATTGCTTGTTTAGCAATCTATAAATTATTTTTTTAATTTCTTATTTTTCTCCTTCTAAAACAAACTTATACCCAACACCTTTAACAGTTTTAAAAAAATCATCTCCTATTTTTTCTCTAAGTTTACGAATATGAACATCAATTGTTCTACCTCCTACCACAACTTCATTACCCCAAACACTATCTAAAATTACTTCTCTTTTAAATACTTTACCTGGTTTAGAGGTTAATAACGATAATAATTCAAATTCTTTTCTTGGTAAAGCTATTTTTTTATCACCCTTAAAAACCACATATTCATCTCTATTAATAATAATGTCTCCTACTTTAGTTGTAGAGTCAGTTTTTTCATCCGTTTTTAAACGTCTTAGTAATGATTTTACTTTACTAACCAATATTTTTGGTTTTACTGGTTTTGTAATATAATCATCAGCTCCAGCATCAAAACCTGCCATTTGTGAATAATCTTCTCCTCGAGCAGTTAAAAAAGATATAATTACATCTTCTAATGATTTTACTCCTCTAATTTTTTCGCAGGCCTCAATACCGTCCATTTCTGGCATCATGATATCTAATAAAATTAAATGCGGAATTACCTTTTTAGCTAATTTTACTGCCTCTGCACCGTTATTAGCTGTAAAAACTTGATAGCCTTCTGATTTTAAATTATACCCAACTATTTCTAAAATATCTGGCTCATCATCAACTAATAAAATTTTAACATCGTTCGTATTCATAGTTCATTTATATTCTGTTACCCAAAAGTAACCATAATATTATAAACCTTGTTAACTCTTGTTTAACTTAACGTTCATTTAATCTTTCATAAACATTTGCTTAAATCTAATTTATCTAAAACAAACAATTAATAGCGGTTTTTGTATCTTTAAAAAAAGAAATAAAAAATGCTTGATAAAATTAACTTACAGAATATCTTATTTTTAGATATTGAAACGGTTCCTGAAGTGGAGTTATTTGCTGATTTATCTGATGAAAAGAAAGAATTGTATGCTTTAAAAACACAATATCAACGAAAGGATGAAATTAATGTTGAAGATTTTTACCATCGTGCTGGTATTTGGGCTGAATTTGGAAAAATAATATGCATATCAGTAGGATATTTTATTGAAAATGATGGAACACATCAATTAAGAATTACTTCTTTTTCTTCGGATGATGAAGCTATTATTTTAACTAATTTTAAAGAGTTACTTGATAAACACTTTAATCAAAACAAACATTTATTATGTGCACATAATGGTAAAGAGTTCGATTTTCCGTACATCGCACGTCGAATGATTATTAACCGAATAGATTTGCCTAAAAAGTTAAACTTATTTGGTAAAAAACCATGGGAAATTCCGCATTTAGATACTTTAGATTTGTGGAAATTTGGTGATTATAAACATTATACATCTTTAAAACTACTAACATCTATTTTAGGTATTCCTTCGCCCAAACAAGACATTGACGGCAGCGAGGTTGCTAAGGTGTATTATCAAGAAAAAAACTTGCCTCGTATTGTGCAATATTGCGAACGCGATACCATAGCCGTAGCACAATTGATTTTGCGTTTTTTAAATAAACCTATTCTTACTAAAACAGCTATAATTAAGGTTTAGTTTTTATTAAAATTAACTCACATTTACTCCCCTTCTAATTTCATTGAAAGTTCTAACCAACGTTCTTCTTTTTCTTCTAAATCGTCGGTTATTTGTTGAAGTTCTACAGATTTGTCATTGATTTCTTCTGGTAAAAATTCGGCTCTATTAAATTTACCTTCAATAATTTCTTTCTTTTTCTGAAGTCTTTCAATATCTTTTTCTAACAAACCCCATTCACGTTTTTCGTTAAAACTTAACACGCCTTTTTTAGCGGGTTTAACAGGGGCTGCTGCTTCTTTTTTAACTTCTTTTGTTTCTCTATACTCTTTTACTTTAGAGTCTTCATATGCTCTAAAATCAGAATAATTCCCAGGAAAGTTATCAATTTGTCCTTCGCCTCTAAACACAAATAAATTATCAACAATTTTATCCATAAAATAACGGTCGTGAGAAACCACCATTAAATTACCTGGATAATCTAATAAAAAGTTTTCTAAAACGTTAAGTGTTACAACATCTAAATCGTTTGTAGGTTCATCTAATATTAAAAAATTTGGGTTCTGAATTAAAACCGCGCATAAATACAAACGCTTTTGCTCACCACCGCTTAATTTTTCAACAAAATCGTGTTGTTTTTTTCTATCAAATAAAAAGCGTTCTAATAATTGACCTGCTGAGATTTTTCGTCCTTTACTTAACGGTATATACTCTCCAAACTCTTTTATTACTTCAATTACTTTTTGCCCTTCTTTTATTGTAATTCCTTTTTGGGTATAATAGCCAAACTTTACTGTTTCACCTATTACAACTTTTCCGCCATCTAACTCAATGGCTCCTGTTAACATGTTTAAAAAAGATGATTTACCGGTACCATTTTTACCTATAATACCAATACGTTCTCCGCGTTTAAATACGTATTCAAATCCGTCTAAAATTACTTTATCATCAAATGATTTTTTCATTTTATGAAGCTCAATAATTTTACTTCCTAAACGTTCCATGTTAATTTCTAACTGAACTTCGTGCTCATTACGACGTTTGTGTGCTTTTTCTTTAATTGCATAAAAATCATCGGTACGAGATTTAGATTTTGTTGTACGAGCCTTTGGCTGACGACGCATCCAATCTAATTCCTTTTTAAACAAACTTTTTGCTTTACCTAAATTGGTGGCTTCTAAAGCTAAACGTTCTTCTTTATTTTGTAAATAATATGAGTAATTTCCTTTGTATTTATATAGTTGACCGTTATCTAACTCGATAATCTCGTTACATACACGTTCTAAAAAATAACGATCGTGTGTAACCATAAATAAGGTTATTTTTTCTTTGGCAAAAAATGCTTCTAACCATTCAATCATTTCTAAATCTAAATGATTTGTTGGTTCGTCTAAAATTAATAAATCTGGTTTTTTTATCAATACAATGGCAAGTGCTAATCGTTTTTTTTGTCCACCAGAAAGCATCCCTACTTTTAATTGTAGGTTATCTAGTTTTAATTTAGATAATATTTGCTTGTACTGTGTTTCAAAATCCCAAGCATTGTGTTGCTCCATTAACTCAAAAGCTTCTTGAAACGCATCTACATTATCTGGATTTTGTACTGCTTTTTCGTATTGCTGAATTACAGATAGTACCTTGTTATCTGTAGCAAAAATAGTTTCTTCAATCGTTAAATCAGGATTGTGATTATCCGCTTGCGATAAATATGCAATATCGATTCCTTTTCTACTAACTACTTGCCCAGAATCTGGCTCATCTATTCCGGCAACAATATTTAAAATAGAGGTTTTTCCACTACCGTTTTTAGCAACAAAAGCTATTTTTTGATCTTTATTAATTCCGAAAGAAATGTTATCAAACAGTACTTTTTCTCCGTATGCTTTTGCTATGCCTTCAACTGATAGGTAATTCATATTCTAAATTTTATGCAAAGAAACAAAAAACCCGAGCAATTGCTCGGGTTTTATTTATTTAAGTAAGAAAGTCTTCTTATTTTTTTATCAATTTAGTTTTTAATATTTTTTGACCATCATTAACTTCTAAAATATATACACCTTTCATTAGGTTCGAAACATTTAAGTTATTTAATGAATTTAAGCGTCCTTTTTGTACCACACGACCTACTACGTTTACAACTTTATAAGTTACATTTTTAGCTTTAGATGCTAATTTAACCTGAACATTATCAACTGCAGGATTAGGATATGCCGTTATATTTACGGTTGCTTCATTTCCTAAGTTTTCTGCATTGCTTACGTCTGTATAAATAGTATTAAAATTAGCTGTTGATGCTGTAATGTTTACAGTATAATCTTCTACTTCACCATCTGCAAAAGTTTCACATGATGTTTGTGCAGCGTTATATTTCATTGAAACACGCATTCTTGTTTGTCCTAATAATGCTCCAGACGGAACAGCTACTGTTGCTGTTAAGTTATTAGCACTTGATGAAGATCCTGAAACTACTTTTTCACTATCTGCAAATGTACCATCTTGATTAAAATCAATCCAAACAGCCCAGTGCTCATTATAAGCAGTTCCTGAAAAACCAGCACTTACCACCATTTGATTAGAACTACCTTTAGCTAAAGTAGCTACTTTTGATGTAAAATCTCCATAACCATTATTTCCTGCCGATGCATTGGTCATACCTCCTAATTCTACATTATCAATCCACTCATAACTTGATCTATTTCCTTTAGAAGCACAGTAACTAACTTGATTTGATAAAGTTGTTACATTTACAACATTGCTCGAAGTTGAAACATTATCAGCAGCATCTTTTGCTTTTACAGAAAAAGTATAACTAGTTGCTGATGTTAAACCTGTAATATTTGCTGATGTATTTGCTGTTGATCCTATTATTGTTGCTCCTTGATATACATCATATTCTGTAACTGCTACATTATCTGTAGATGCTGACCAGTTTAACGTTAAAGTAGTTTGTGTTACACTTGATGCTGTTAAACTAGTTGGTGCTGTTGGTGCAGTAGTATCTGCCTGAGAATTTCCAATTACTACGGTATAATCTTCTACTTCACCATATTGAATAGAAGCCTCACATGCTGTTGGTGTTGCATTGTATTTTAGTACCACTCGCATTCTTGTTGCTCCGTTTAGTGCTGATGTAGGTACTGTAAACGATCCACTTACTGGAGTTGTTTTAGATTTTGTTTTTGTCCAAACTGTTTCTCCTGCATCAGAAAAATCTCCATCTTGATTGTAATCAATCCAAACTCCATAACCTTCATCATAAACAGTTCCTGTCCATTTTGGCGTAATTGTAATAGTATTAGATTCACCTTTTGATAAGTTTGTTGTTATCGAGGTAAAATCAGAATATCCATTCCCACCAGTTGAAGTATTACTTATAGTACCTAATTCAACTTTTTGAATATACTCATCATTTACACTTGCTCCTTTTGAGTTACAATAAGAAATTACAACTGCTGGTGTTGTAAAGTTTACAGATGTGCTATAATTTGAGTTTCCTGAAGAACATTTACTACGTACTTGTACTTCGTATTGAGTTGAAGCTGTTAAACCTGTTAACACTTTTGTTGTTGTTGATACTGTACTAGTTGACCAAGATGAAGCTGACGTAGCTTTATATCTTACATCGTACGTTGCACCTGTAACTGTTGACCAATTTACCGTTGCGCCTGTGTCAGAAATTCCTGAAACTGTAACTCCTGTTGGTACGGTTGCATTACACACAACTGGTGTACCTGTTATACCTGTTACAATTAATGAGTAATTTTGGCTACCACCAACTAAAGAACCTTTGTGGGTTACGGTAATTGTATATGTGCCTGAAGCTCCTGCAACATCAACTCTTTCAAAAGGATCTACATTATTATCTCTTTTTGCACTCGTAGTTGCTCCTGTTAACTCGTATGGTAAAAATGTGTTTCCGTTTTTAGAAACTCTAATATCTAAATCATTTACTAAAACTGGTGTTGTAGAGTTTACTGTTGAAGTAGCTGTACCTGGTCTATCTGTCCAAGATATTGATGCTAATAACGGATTAACTCCATCAGCATCAACAGTAATTGTATATGTTTGACCAGAGTTTAACGTTAACTCTTCTATTTTAGACTCGTTTCCTTTATTTGTAATTGCTTCTGCAGCTCTTTTTGTGTGTAATAATCCCCATCCAAAAACAGCATCTGGCCCTGTAGCACCAGCATCATCAGCAGTATGTAAAGCCAATCCTTTTAAAGTAGCAGCTCTCATAAAATCACCACTGTTTAGGTTTTTATAATGTTGTTGTAACAATAATAAAGATCCTGCAACATTTGGTGATGCCATTGAAGTACCTGTAATTGAGTTATAAGCAGTATCACTACTTTCATAAGTAGAATATACTCCTGAACCATTACCTGTAATATCTGGTTTTATACGAAAATCATCTGTAGGTCCTTCACTACTACTTGGTGCAATTGCTACTGAAATTAAATTTCCGTTTGCATCAACATTTGCGTCTTGAGCATTAGCTACTACTAAATTATTTTTAGAAACTGAATGTCCTGTTAATTTATCAAAACCATAACCTCCTGTTGGGTTATTATTTGCAGTATTATCACTACCGTCGTTACCTGCTGCTACCACCATTAAATAGTTTGGAGCATTGAATAAAATTTGATCCCAATCTCTAGCTTCATCAATATAACCTCCAAAATAATTTTGAGGTAATTGTACTTGACCTTGTTGGTTTCTAGTTGCAAAACCATAAGAGTGATTAGAAATTAACATTCCGTTAGCTACCGCATTGGTAACTTCTGTTTTATCATTATTCCAATCATAACCCACTGCCTTTGAATGTGGCGCCATTCCTTTTGCATTGGCTACTACCCCTGAAGCCATAATGGTACCTGTTACGTGTGCAGCATGATAATGTCTTGCCGTAGTACCATCTCCAATAGAAAAACGGTTATTTCCTCCAGCACCATCATATTCTTGATGCGTTATTCTTGCTAAACCACCATCCCAAACGTGAGCAGTCATTCCTTGTCCCATTAAATTTAAACCTAATGATCCTCCTGAGTTTAAATGATTTGTTCTTGTAGATTTAGCAGCATCAACATTGTAAGTTGTATAATAAATTGGTTTTCCGTTTACAACTCTTTGTAATTCAACTAAATTACCTTTACTTGTTGTAAATTTAGTTTTCCATCCTTTTTGTTTTGCTAATTGTACGGCTAATGCCTTTTCTCTTTTTGAAGTTTTTTGAAAATCTCCTTTGATTTTTTGAAGTTTTGCTAAATCATAATTACTACGAATTTTAGCTGTTTCGTTTTTGTCTTGAGCTTGTGTTTGGAAATTTAATCCTAAAACAACACCAGCTAATACAAGACTTTTTAAGTACTTGTGTTTCATTTTTTGAAGGGTTATAAAGTTAGTTTTATTTATTAAAAATAAAAATTATAACTTAATATAATTACGTTAAAAACTCTTAAATTTTTAATAAATAGACGACAAATATAAAAAAAAATACAAAAAATGATATTTTTATACACAAAAAAGTACATTATCAACAAAAACAAAGCAAAAAAACACCTCTTAACCCTATACAAATACTAGGTTTAGTGTTTTTATCTAAAAATCAACAAATTACAACTCATAGTACTTTTTAAAAGTTAAATCTAAATATAAATCGTATTTTTATTAAAAATTACACCAATGCTTCAAGTTAAAAATTTAGCAATAAGTTTTAAAAATGCTCCTGCAATTATTCAAAATGTTTCTTTTAATATATTACAAAACGAAATTGTGGGTATTGTTGGAGAAAGTGGAAGCGGAAAATCAGTAACTTCTTTAGCTATTTTAGGGCTGCTTCCTAAATTTGCAAATATTAAAGGAGAAATTCTGTTTGAAAAGCAAAATTTATTGACCTACAACAACAATAATTTTCAAAAAATTAGAGGAAGTAAAATAGCCATGATTTTTCAAGAACCTATGAGTTCTTTAAATCCTACCTTAACTTGTGGTGTACAGGTTGCTGAAATTTTAGAACAGCATACCAATTTATCAAATAAACAAATAAAAGAAGAAGTAATTTCACTTTTTAATAAAGTGAAGCTTCCTAGAACTGAAACTATTTTTAACTCCTATCCACACCAAATAAGTGGCGGACAAAAACAACGGGTTATGATTGCTATGGCAATTGCGTGTAAACCAAAACTTTTAATTGCCGATGAACCTACAACTGCTTTAGATGTTACGGTTCAAAAAGAAATAATTTTACTTTTAAAAGAATTACAACAAGAGTATAAAATGGGAATTATTTTTATTTCTCATGATTTGGCTTTGGTTTCAGAAATTGCAAACAACGTAGTAGTAATGCATAAAGGAAAAATTGTTGAACAAGGTAAAGTTGATGATGTATTTCTTAATCCTCAAAAAAACTACACCAAAGCACTAATAAACTCTAAACCTACTACCAAAAAAAGATTGAAAATATTGCCAACCGTAAAGGATTTTATTAATAATACGGTAAATAAAACTATTTATTCTGATGATGAACGTACTGATTTTCAGCAAAAAATATACAAAAAAGCGCCGTTATTAGAAATTAAAAACTTACACAAAAATTTTATTTCTAATGCTTCTTGGTTTACAAAGCCAACAATTGTAAAAGCAGTTGATAATGTATCTTTTAAAATTTATGAAGGTGAAACTTTAGGACTAGTAGGGGAGAGTGGTTGTGGAAAAACCACGTTAAGCAGAACTATTTTACGATTAGAAAATGCAACTTCGGGAGAAATAATTTATAATGGTGTAGATATTACAAAACTTTCAAAATCTGGTTTTAAAAAATTAAGGAAAGAAATTCAAATTATATTTCAAGATCCTTTTTCATCTTTAAATCCAAGAATTACCGTTGGTAACGCAATTTTAGAACCTATGAAGGTTCATAATATTTTAAAATCATCAAAAGAACGAAAAGAATATGTATGCGAATTATTAGAGAAAGTTGGGTTAGAAAAAGAGCACTTTTATAGATATCCGCATGAATTTTCTGGCGGACAACGTCAACGAATTGGTATAGCACGTACCATTGCTTTGCAGCCAAAATTAATTATTTGTGATGAGTCTGTTTCTGCCTTAGATGTATCGGTGCAAGCACAGGTTTTAAATTTATTAAATCAGTTAAAAGCAACGTTTAACTTTACATATATTTTTATTTCTCATGATTTGTCGGTAGTAAAATACATGGCCGATCAATTAGTAGTGATGAATAAAGGTAAACTTGAAGAAATTGCAGATGCTGATGAAATTTACAACAATCCAAAAACAGAATACACCAAAACATTAATAGCCGCAATACCTAAAGGCTTGTAACTTTTTTCAATACTTTATTAATGGTATATTGCACCGTTAAAAACCGAAAAGAAAAATATGAAGATAATCGTTCCAATGGCAGGAATCGGGTCTCGTTTAAGACCTCATACACTTACAACACCTAAACCTTTAACAGTTATAGCTGGTAAACCAATTGTACAACGTTTGGTTGAAGATATAACTTCGGTTGTAAACCAACCAATAGAAGAAATTGCGTTTATAATTGGTACTGCTGCAAAAGGTTTTCCTGCGGATACTAAAGATAAGTTAATAGCAATTGCAGAAAGTTTAGGGGCTAAAGGATCAGTATATGTTCAAGAAGAAGCGTTAGGAACTGCGCATGCTATTTATTGCGCAAAAAAATCATTAAACAGTTCGTGCGTTGTTGCTTTTGCTGACACTTTATTTAAAGCTGATTTTACGTTAGATGCTAACGCAGATGGTGCTATTTGGGTAAAGCAAGTAGCAGACCCAAGTGCTTTTGGTGTGGTGAAATTAAAAGACGGATTCATTACTGATTTTGTTGAAAAACCGAAAGAATTTGTTTCTGATCTAGCAATTATCGGAATTTACTATTTTAAAGATGGTGATAAGCTTCGTGAAGAAATAAAGCATTTAATTGATAATGATATTCGCCCTTCAGGTGAATTTCAATTAACAGAGGTTTTAGAGTCTTTAAAACAACAAGGAGCAAAATTTATACCTGGTAAAGTAGATGCTTGGATGGATTGTGGTAAAAAAGATCCAACGGTTGATACCAATAAGCAAGTTTTAGGTTTTGAGCAAGCTGATGGCAACAATTTAGTTGCTAACGACGTTGTATTACAAAACTCAGAAATAATACAACCTTGTTTTGTAGGTAAAAATGTGGTTTTAAAAAACACAAAAATTGGGCCTTTTGTTTCAATTGGTAAAAATAGTGTTGTTGAAAACTCAACAATTGTAAACTCATTAATTCAAACAAATGTTCATATATCTAACGCAAAATTAGATAATGCAATGATTGGTAATCATGCAAAATACAATGCTAATTATACATCGGTCAGTATAGGTGATTATACAGAACTTACATAGTAAAACAATCCATAAAAAATCAAGAATTAAGGTGGTTTTATCTTTTTTCTTGATTTTTTACGCCTTTATATGTTATTCACAAGACAGTATTCCTGCTGTTATAGCTATTAACGAAAAAAACAATATCGATTTTCAAGAAAACTTTTTTAAAGCGCTTTCACAAAAAGCAGTTTTTAATCACAAAAAAGCCATTGAATATTTAAACAACTGCAATGAAATAACACCTAATGATACGGCTGTTTTATTTGAACTTTCTAAAAATTATTTAAAATTAGGTAGAAATATTGAAGCTTTAGAATACATCGATTTATCTTTGAATATAGAGGAAGATAATCTTTGGATGCTTGAACATAAGGTTACCATTTTACGAAGAATTGCAGATTTTAAGCAAGCCATAACGGTTCAAAAACAACTTGCAAAAAAATATCCGAAGAAAAAAAGAGTACTTGTCTATTTACATCTTCAAAATCGTGATGTAGCTTCAGCTAAAAGAGTCTTATCAGAACTAAAAAATGCGAAATTATTAGATTCAAGACTTTTAAGAATTGAAAAAAGATTGAATAATCGAACAATCAATAAAGTTAAAAAAGCACCTAAAAAAATTGTAAATGCAGATTTACGTGTAATTTTTGAAAAAGAAAAAACATTTGTAAACTTAAAGCCTTTGTTAAATAAGTTACATATGAATACTCATGCTGATTTATTAAAATATAGCGAGCAAGGTTTAACCTTATTTCCGGCACAACCTTTTGTGTATTTAATGAACGGTAAGGCACTTAATAATAATCATCAATATAAAAAAGCACTGCAAAGTTTACAAAACGGCATTGATTTTGTGATTGATAATGCTAAAATTGAAGCACAATTTTATTTTGAAATGGCAAAAGCTTATCAGAATTTAAATGATACTAAAAAAGCTTCATTTTTTAAAAATAAAGCCGAAAAAACGCTAAAATAGTTTTCCTTTTATAAATTATATGAAATACGTTACCATACTTATTGTTTTATTTTTAAGTTTTTCTTCGTGTAAATCGAGTAAAAACATAGCAAATAAACCAACCATAATTAAAGAAATATCTGCTCGCAAAGTAGCAAAAAAACATACTAGTGCTAATTTTGATGAAAAAACCGTAGACGCTCGTTTAAAAGTAAACTATAAAAGTAATAAAGAAAAAGTAGGCTTTAAAATACGAATGAAAATTAAAAAAGACGAGGTGATTTGGCTTAAAGGAACCAAATATATAACTGTTTTTAAAGCCAAAATTACACCTACCAAAGTGCAATTCTATTCGCCTTTTTATAAAAACTATTTTGATGGCGATTTTTCAATGCTTAAAAAATTATTAGGTACCGATATTAATTTTAAACAACTACAAAATATGTTGTTAGGACAATCGTTATTTAATGTAAGACAAAAACGACATGCTGTAACAATTACAGATAAATCGTATCAACTTACCCCAAAAAAACAATCCGAATTATTTAATCTCTTTTTTTATGTAAATTCACTTCATTATAAATTAAATAAACAATCGGTTGTAAGCACAAAAAAAAATCAACGTTTAGATATAGCATATCCTAAATTTTTAAATAAAAAAGGAGTGTTATTTCCAGAAAAGATAAAAATCAACGCAAAACAAAACAATAGCTATACAAATATTGATATTTCAACTCGATCTGTTGATTTTAATACTAAGTTAAATGTTGATTTTAAAATGCCTAAAGGTTATAAAGAAATTAAATTATAATGAAAAAAACTGTTTTATATATCTCATTTTTAAGTCTTTTTTTAGTAAGTTTTTCTTCTTATAGTCAAGAACGAAAAACACTAGAAAAGAAGCATCAAAAACTAAAAAATGAAATTAAACAGATTAACAATTTACTGTTTAAAACAAAAAAAGAAAAAGGGAATGCTTTAGATGATTTAAAGGACTTAAGTCAAAAAATTAATACTAGAGAACGTTTAATAAAAGTTATTGAATTAGAATCACAAAAACTATCAAAAGAAATAACGTTAAACGAAAAACAACTTACCACGTATAATGAACAATTAAAAAAATTAAAAAAAGAGTATGCTGATATGGTTGTAAAAACCCATAAAAGTAAATCACAACAAAGTAAAACCATGTTTTTACTCTCTTCTGAAAGTTTTTACCAAGCTTATAAGCGATTAAAATACATGCAACAATACAATGATTATCGAAAAAAACAAGGTGAAGATATCATTGTAAAGGCAAATGAAATTAAACAATTTAATGATTCTTTAATACAAAAGAAAAAAGACAAAGAATTATTAATTATTGCTAAAAAATCACAAAAAAAAGAGATAGAATCTGATAAAAAATCGCAAGAAAAATTAGTTTCTAAAATTAAAAAAGAAGAAAGTAAATACAAGCGAAATTTACAGAAAAAAATAAAAGAAGAAAAACGAATAACAGCTCGTATAGATCGTTTAATTAGAGAGGCAATTGCAAAGGCTAATAAAGGAAAAAAGAAACCTAAAAAAGGGGGGACAGGATTTGTTTTAGATGCTGCCGAAAAAAAATTACTGGCAAGCTTTGAGCAAAATAAAGGGAATTTACCTTGGCCTGTTACAGGAATTATAACTAGAAGATATGGTGTGCAACCTCATCCAACATTTTCTGGTATAAAAATTAACAGTCCTGGCTTGCATATCGTTACCCAAAAAAACACAGATGCTAAAAGTATATTTAACGGTAAAGTACTAGCATTACAATCGCAATCTGGTGGTAAAAAATCGGTATTAATACAACATGGTAGTTATATATCCTCTTATAATAATCTTGAAAACGTGTATGTTAAAAAGGGTGGTATAATAAAAACAGGTGATAAAATAGGAAAGGTTTTTACCGACAAAATTTCGGGAAAAACAACGTTACTTTTTATTTTATCAAAAAATGTTACTAAGTTAAATCCAGCAACGTGGATACGTACTAATTAATATAAGTGTATGAAAAATTCTACAAACTTCATTATTATTTTTGTTGTAATCATAACTGTATTAGTTATTGGTAAAGGAATTTTAATTCCGTTTATTTTTGCCATAATTTTTTGGTTTCTAACGCGTGAAATTCGTAAAACTATTTACAAAATACCATTTGCTAAAAAATTTATTCCTAGTTGGTTAAGTAATGTTTTTGTATTTACTTTTATTGTATTGGGTTTTGGTTTTATTTCTGAAATCATTACTAACAGTATTACAAATTTATCAACATCGTACTCTAAATATGAACCAAATATTGATGCAACTATTAATAGTTTAGATACTTATTTTCATATTGATATCATAAAATCAGTAAAATCGGTAATTGGTGATTTTAATTACGGATCAGTTCTAGGTAATATAGCTAACGGTATTAGCAGTTTATTAGGCGATACTTTTATGATTATCATCTATGCCTTATTTATCTTCTTAGAAGAAAGTAGTTTTAAAAAGAAATTAATAAAAGTATTTGAGGGAAAAGCTGATAAATACTCAAGCATGCAATCGATGTTAACAAAAATTGAATATTCTATTTCAAATTATTTACGATTAAAAACCTATGTAAGTTTACTTACAGGTATTTTAAGTTATATCGTTTTATTGATTGTAGGCGTAGACAGCGCACCTTTTTGGGCTTTTTTAATCTTCCTATTAAACTATATACCAACCATTGGTTCGTTAATTGCTACGATTTTTCCAGCAATTTTTAGTTTGATACAATTTGGAGAATTTACTCCCTTCTTAATAGTGCTAATTGCTGTTGGTTCAGTACAAGTAATTGTAGGTAATATTATAGAGCCTAAATTATTTGGTAAATCTTTAAATTTAAGCCCTTTAGTAACTATATTATCCTTAGCTATTTGGGGTAAAATATGGGGAGTAACAGGTATGATTTTAAGTGTGCCTATTACTGTAATTATGATTATTATTTTCTCTCAGTTTGAAAAAACAAAATCTATAGCCATATTTTTATCCGAAAACGGCGATTTAGATAAAATTTAAGCATTTTTTATCCTAAAAACAATGCTTTTAACTCCTTTGCTTCTTTAGGGTCTAATTTACCTGCTAAAACTAAGCTTAATTGTTTTCTACGTAAAGCCGCATCGTAACGCTTTTTCTCTAATTCAGTTTCTGGTTGAATTGGCGGAATCGGAACTGGCTTACCTGTTTCATCAACAGCAACAAACGTATAAATACCTTCGTTTACTTTTGTTTTTTCACCAGATTGACGATCTTCAATCCAAACATCTACATAAATTTCCATAGATGATTTAAACGCTCTAGAAACTTTAGCCTCTAAAGTAACCACACTTCCTACCGGAACCGATTTTGTAAATGCAACGTGATTTACTGAAGCAGTAACCACAATTCGTCTAGAATGACGACGTGCTGCAATACTACAAGCTCTATCCATACGAGCTAATAACTCTCCTCCAAAAAGATTGTCTAAATAATTAGTTTCTCCTGGTAAAACAAGATCGGTAAGTACTGTTAATGATTCTTTAGGTGTTTGCGCTTTCATCAATTAATTTTTGATGCAAAGATATACATAAAGCTAAAAAAATAAGTAATTTAAAAGAATGATTATTTAACCAATAACCATGCATCTTCACTAACTGTTTTTTTTATTTCAAATAAGGATTTACGAGCTTCCTCTTTAGAATTAAAACTAGTAAATGCTACTTGTGTTAAACCAAATTTATTTTTACCTAATATTTTAGCATCGTAACCTAATTCTTGCAATTCTTTAAGCTTGTTTTCAGCATTTTTTATTTCCTGAAAAGCACCTGCAATAATATGAAAACTCCCTTTTGATGTTTTCGTAACGTTTAAATTGATGGTAGGTAACGGGTTATTAATAACAAAAGTTGCTGATTGAATTTGTTTTTTTTCAGCTTGTTGTTTCGCTGCTAACAAATCATTTTCAGACTGATTTTTAATCCCATTCCAACCAGCATAGCTAACTCCTAATAAAATTGTCGCTGTTGCTGCATATTTTAATAAAACAGCTGTGTTGTTTTTTTCTTTAACAACTACTGGCAATGGTTTTACTGTTTGCTTAAATCTTTTTACTGATTCGCTTTCTACAGTAGTTAAACCAAAAGATGCTGTTAAAAAATTACTAGTAGCATTTGGTTCAAAAACAATTTGCTTTGCTTCATTTAAAGACAAACTACCTACAGAGGCTACTTTAACAGCAGCATTGTTTAATTCATTTTTCCATTCAGCTACTTCACTTTTAATAAAAGTAGTTGCTTCTTCAAAAGAAATATTTTTATTTGAAGCAATATAATTTGCCAATAAACCATCATTATGCTGTAAATACGCATTAAAAGTAATTTGCTTTTTGGGCGGATAAAATGTTTGAGTAGCATCGTTCATTTTAGCACCTATTTTATTGGTTACAAAACCACCAAAATTAGGAACAATTACGCAATCGTATCTGTATAATAAATCGTTTATATAGTTGGCTAATGTCATAATAACAAATATAGTTTTTTTACTAAGTCGTTTTAAGTTTTCATACAAATGTTATCAACAGTTTTTTTGTATATTGATAATCAAATTATTGCTGTATGAAATCTGAAAAATTAGTGGCCATTTTACGATTAAAAGCAACCAAAAATATTGGTGATATTTTAGCAAAAAAGTTAATTACTGCCACAGGAAGTGTAGAACAGGTGTTTAAAGAAAGTGCAAATACTTTGCAAAAAATAAACGGAATTGGTACGCATGTTATAAAACATTTACTGGATACAACTAACTTAAAAAGGGCAGAGGAGGAGCTAAAATATATTCAGAAAAAAAAATTGCAGTTTTCTTATTTTTTAGAAGATGATTATCCGCTTAATTTAAAAAACTGTATTGATGCACCTATCTTATTTTTTAAAGACGGAACTATTAACCTCAACAATCAAAAAATTATTTCTATAGTTGGTACACGAAATATTACTTCTTACGGGCGTGATTTTTGTAATCAACTTGTTGAAAACTTAGCAGCATATAATCCCATAATTATTAGTGGCTTTGCTTACGGAATTGATATTTGTGCTCACAAAGCCGCTATAAAAAACAATTTGCAAACCGTTGGAGTTTTAGCACATGGTTTTGAGCAAATTTATCCGAAAGTTCATAAAAAATATATTAATGATGTAAATAAAAACGGTGGATTTATTACCGAGTTTTATCATAATGAACAACCACTACGCGAAAATTTTTTAAAACGAAATCGTATTGTTGCTGGTATTTCAAAAGCAACAATCATATTAGAATCTGCCGAAAAAGGAGGCTCATTAGTAACTGCTGATATTGCTAATTCTTACAATCGTGATGTATTTGCCTTACCCGGAAAAACTACCGATATGTATAGTAAAGGCTGTAATAAACTTATTAAAAATAATCAGGCGCATTTATTAACCTCAGCTACAGATATTGTAAAAATGTTAAACTGGGATATTAAACAACCTAAAAACCAACCTTTACAACAACAGTTATTTGTTGATTTAAATAACGTTGAACAAAAAATTTACGACTACTTACAACAAAATGGTAAACAATTACTTGATGTTATTTCACTTGATTGTGAAATTCCTACCTATAAATTAGCATCCATTTTACTTCAAATGGAACTTAAAGGCGTAGTAAAACCTTTACCTGGTAAATTGTTTGCCATTTAGTACCTTTGATGCATGGCTGAAGAAAAACTAATATCTCAAAAAAAACCTGCATATCCTGTTAATAAAAAGCTTTCGCTTTACTTAAAAAGACATAACAGAACCATCCAAATTCCAATTTTTTATGATGATTTATTACGTTTTCAAGGATCAATAGCTGTATATGATAAAGATGATAATGATACTTTATGGGTGCGTGTTTATTACAACGAGTTTGAACGAGAAGAAATCGATTTAAGTCTTAAAAAAGTGTATAATATTTTACACTCAAACGGTTCAGACGCTAGTATAAAACACTTAAATATTGATGCTGTAGATTTTTGTACTTTTGGTAATTCACAGCCTTTTAGAGTAAAAGTTCGTAATATTTTAAATGATAATTACACGTATTTTTATGTAAAAAAAACGGATGCTTCTCGTATTTATGGGTTAGAATTAGAAGATATTTTATCACCTTATAACTTAAATTTTTTGGTGCATAAAGACACCTTAATTGAAGAACATATTTCTGGAATTCCAGGAGATGTTTTTATCAAAGATTATTTAGCCGATTGTTTAGAAATTGAAAAAGCACAAATAGCTAAAGAATTTGTGAAATTTAACGAACGTTGTATGATTCGTTTGTTAGGCGACATGCGCTCGTACAATTATGTTGTAGTACCTACACACGATTTTGAAAACGTAGTGTATAAAATACGTCCGATAGATTTTGATCAACAATGTTACGAAGGAAAATTTAAGGTCTATTACCCTCAGTTTTTTAAAGAAAATTTAAAGATGGTTCAATTAGTAGGTAAGAAGTTAACGTCTGAATCGGTAGAGCAATATCAGCTTGAGGAACGCTCAATTGTTGCAAAACGAATTTTGGGATCACGATCTCGTTTAAACAGACTACTTGCCGCTATGAAATCCGACACTATTTCGATACCTAAAAACATTGAAAAATTAAAAGCTGAAATTTTTGAATTTACAGGCGATATCAATTTTAGAGATAGTGATGGAATGGGTGAGGTGTTAGATAGTGCCCTTACCTTTGTTCGTAGAAATTACGAAGATGTAACCCTAAAAAGCATTATACAGCAACAACAAAAAATACATTAAGCTATTATTCAATTACCGGCATTATTAAATAAAACCTAATACTTTATTTAATGTCTTTTTTTACTTCGGATGCTTTCAATAATTACGGTTGCGAGGATTAAATTTCCACCAACAAAAGTGTTCCACGTGGGAACTTCATTTAAAAATAAGAATGCTAAAACAATTCCGAATATTGGTTGTACGCTACTAATAATACTTGCTGTTGAAACTGAAAAAAACTGTAACGAATGTACCATTAAACTATGACCTATTGCTGTGGTTAAAAAAGCAATTAATAATACATACGGATATTGAGTTTCTAACCCAGAAACATCCATAAAAAACAATACTGGTACTAAACAAATAGTAATTATTAAGGTTTGATAAAACATCAATAATACTCCGTTATACTGCAATACATATTGTTTTAAAATTAAAATTCTGATAGCATAACATAGGGCAGAGAGTAGTCCAAATAATATTCCTTGAACATTTCCACTTTCTAAATTAAAATCAGGCGCTAGCATATAAATTCCTAACAATACCATGCAACCTAAAAGAATATATATTGGATTGAATTTTATCTTTAAAAACAAGGGTTCTAAAAAAGCAATCATTACCGGAAAAGTGTATAAAGACAGCATACCGATAGCTACATTAGATCGTTTTAAGGCGTAGAAATAGGTAATCCAATGCAATGCCATAAAAATTGCGCTAATAATAAACGGAATCACATGTTTGGTAGATTTTAATGGAATATCAATTTTTTTAAAGCGACAAAAAGCATATAAAAACATCATAGCAAAAGCAGAACGAAACCATACAATTACTTCTGATGGCATAGCAATATATTTACCCAAAACACCTGAAGTACTCACAAAAAATGTAGCGACTAATAGGCCTGATATATTTTTAAGATGATTATTTTGCATTGGTTATTTTTTGATTCTTTTAAAATAGCTCGTAATTAACATATAAATCACACTCGGAATTCCTATCCAAATAAACTCACTCATCAATACTTTAATACCTCTTTCACTAAAAAAACGTTCAATTCCAATAGGCGATACTTTAATTGGTCGCCAAGGAAAAAAATAACGAGTAGTATCGAAAGGAGAAAAAAATGCAACTCCTAAACCACCAGTTGTTAAAGCATCTAAAATAGCATGTGAAGCAGTACTTATTGTAAAAAATAAAATGAGTGCTGCACCTTTTTTAGTAAATATTTCTTTTCTGTAAAATATTAAGGTGATTAAAAACCCTAAAATTAATGCAAAAAATAGTGAATGCGAAAAGCCGCGATGTCCCCAAAAACTTTCATATTTAATACCGAAACTAAAACCTATTACATCAGCATCTGGTAATATTGCACAACCAATACCTAATAAAAGGAACTTCCAATTTATAAGCGATTTAGAAAATCCTTTTCCGATAGCAAACGATGCTAATGCGTGACCAAATATTGATGCCATTTTATGTTTTTAAATATCTCCTCGAGCGCAAGCGAAAAGTTAAAAATCTAATCAATATTTATCGACTCCGCTCGAAATGACATGAATCTATACTTTTTGTAATATTTTTAAAGCTGTATTTACCGAATCGATTCTAATAAAAGTGATTAATAATCGCAATCCGTTTTTGGTTTGTTTTTCTTTCATAATACAACTTTTCGAATTTTTTTGAACATACTGCAACATTTTTGTAAATGCTGGAGTTTGATAAAACCCGCTTTGTTGATCAGAAACAAAATAACCAATCATACGTTTTTGCTTTAAAATAATTTTCTCTAAACCAAGTTCTTTCGCTAACCATTTTATACGAACAGAGTCTAATAAATCTTGAACCTGAGTTGGATATTCCCCAAAACGATCGGTAATTTGACTTTCAAACTCTACCAATTCTTTTTCTTCGGTTAAGGTTCCTAATTTGTTATACAAACTCAATCGTTCGGTTACTGAATTTACGTAATCATCAGGAAAAAGAATTTCAAAATCAGTATCTATTTGTACTTCTTTTACATACTCTTTTGGTTCATTTTCATCTACTGGGTATAGCTCTTTAAACTCGTTTTCTTTTAATTCCTCAATAGCTTCTTGTAATATTTTCTGATAAGCATCAAACCCAATATCATTAATAAATCCGCTTTGCTCACCACCTAATAAATCACCAGCACCACGAATTTCTAAATCTTTCATGGCTATATTTAATCCGCTTCCTAAATCAGAAAATAACACCAGTGCTTCAATACGTTTACGGGCATCATCAGTCATCATATGAAATGGTGGTGTAATAAAATTACAGAATGCTTTTTTATTAGATCGTCCAACACGACCTCGCATTTGATGTAAATCTGATAATCCGAAGTTATTGGCATTATTTATAAAAATAGTATTGGCATTTGGCACGTCTAATCCACTTTCAATAATCGTGGTAGATACTAATACATCAAACTCATTGTTCATAAAACCAAGCATCAATTCCTCTAGCTTTTTACCTTCCATTTGCCCGTGACCGATACCTATTTTTGCTGATGGAACCAAACGCTGTAACAATCCTGCTACTTCTTTGATATTTTCTATTCGATTATGGATAAAAAACACTTGCCCGCCACGAGAAATTTCATACGAAATAGCATCACGAATCGTTTCTTCGCTAAAGCGGATTACATTGGTTTCTATCGGATGACGGTTTGGTGGCGCCGTTTTTATTACTGATAAATCTCGTGCCGCCATTAAACTAAATTGCAACGTTCTTGGAATAGGAGTGGCGGTTAACGTTAAGGTATCTACATTTTCTTTAATGGTTTTCAGCTTATCTTTTACGGCAACTCCAAACTTTTGTTCTTCATCAATAATTAACAGCCCTAAATCTTTAAAATTGACTTTTTTATTGGTTAATTGATGTGTTCCTATCACAATATCTACACTTCCGTTGGTAACACCTTCTAAAACACCGTTACGCTGTTTTGTGGTTCTAAAACGGTTTAGATAATCTATGGTAACCGGAAAATCTTTTAAACGCTCAGAAAAGGTTTTAAAGTGCTGAAACGCTAAAACGGTAGTTGGCACTAAAACAGCCACTTGTTTTCCGTTATCTACCGCTTTAAAAGTGGCTCTAATAGCAACTTCTGTTTTACCAAAACCAACATCACCACACACCAAACGATCCATAGGTTGGGCTTTTTCCATATCATTTTTTACATCTTGCGTTGCTGTAAACTGATCAGGTGTATCTTCATAAATAAAACTTGCTTCTAACTCATGTTGCATGTGCGTATCTGGGCCAAAAGCATAGCCTTTTTGTAATTTTCGTTTTGCGTAAAGTTGAATTAAATTAAACGCAATATGTTTTACTCTTGCCTTAGTTTTTTGTTTTACTTTTTTCCAAGCATCAGAGCCTAACTTATATATTTTAGGGGGTTTACCGTCTTTACCATTAAATTTTGATATTTTATGTAACGAGTGAATACTTACATATAAAATATCGCGGTCTCCGTAAATAAGTTTAATAGCTTCTTGTTTTTTACCTTCGACATCAATTTTTTGTAATCCTGCAAACTTTCCTATTCCGTGATCAATATGCGTTACATAATCGCCAATTTCTAACTTGGTAAGTTCTTGTAAAGTGATGGATTGTTTTTTCTCATAACCATTTTTTAAACGGAATTTATAATAACGCTCAAATATTTGATGATCGGTATAACAAACAATTTTATTTTCTAAATCGACAAATCCTTGGTATAACGGAAATACAATAGTTTCATAAGAAACATCGGCTTCATTATCATCAAAAATATCATGAAAACGTTGCGCTTGTTTATCGTTAGAACAAAATATATAATTGGTAAATCCTTTGGCAGAAAATTCGTTAAAATTCTGAATTAACAACTCAAATTTTTTATTAAAAGATGGCTGTGGATGGGTGTTAAATTTAATTTCAAAAATATCTCTCGACTGTGCTTGAGATGACATTTCAACTAATGTAAAATCTGCTAATTGTTTTTTTATCAAAGTACCATCACAAAATAATTCTGAAGGTTTTGAATGGTTAAGTTCGGTAGATAATTCGTTAAATGAAAGTTCAGCTTTTTTATAAAACTTGTTTAAATTTTCGGTAAGAATTTCTGTGTTTTTAACAAAAATGGCAGTTTTTGATGATATATATTTTAAAAAACTTTCTCTGCTTTCTTGTAATGTTTTGTTTTCTACATTAGGCATTATAGAAACTTTTTTTAGCTTTTCTTTAGAAAGTTGTGTTTCCACATCAAAAGTTCGAATACTATCTATTTCATCACCAAAAAATTCTATTCGATAGGGTTCATCATTCGAAAAAGAAAACACATCGATTATTCCGCCTCGAACCGAAAATTCTCCTGGTTCAGTAACAAAATCTACGCGATTAAAATTATATTCAAATAATACTTCGTTTACAAAATCGGGCGATACATTTTCGCCAACCGTAATTTTTAACGTGTTTTTTTCGAGGTCTTTTTTAGTAACTACTTTTTCAAATAGAGCAGTAGGATAGGTAACAATTATTGCTGGTTTTTTTTGCGAATTAATTCGGTTTAAAACCTCTGATCGTAACAACACATTGGCGTTATCAGTTTCCTCGATCTGATAAGGTCTTCGATAAGATCCAGGATAAAACAACACGTTTTTATCGCCTAATAATTGTTCTAAATCGTTTAAATAATATGCAGCTTCTTCCTTATCATTAAAGATTAACAAATAGGGTTTATCTGCTTTTTTAAAACTTTCAGAAATAACAAAAGACAACGAAGAACCAACCAAATTCGCTATTTGAAAATGGTGTTGTTCTTGTTGAAGTGCATCTACAATCTGCTTAACGCTGCTAGATTGTTGGTAATGATTTACAATAGTTTGCTTACTCAAGCTAAAAAAATTTACGCAAATATACGAGGAATGTTTTTTGTTATAAATTAAAAATAATCTATAAACTTTATTTTTTGGATTACTTTTTTTAAAAATTTCTCTTTTGTGACTGTTAAAATATAAATACTTATTTTAAACATGTTTTAAACTAAAAATAATAACAAACAACAGTTATATATTATCTTATTATTTTTTAAGCTTAAAATACATTTTTAGAGATTATTTAATATTAGTAATATTTATCATTTTATAAAAAATAATAAATAAAAATTATCTTTAATTTTTGATAGATTTCTTAACTTTAGTAAAAATTTAAACGGTACTTTTTATCGTAATTATAAAATAATTAAAATAAAAAAAATGGCAATATCAGATTTATATTCAAGTGGAAAACACAAGCAAGAAATAGGACACTTTGCAAGTGTTGTAAAAATTGCAAAAACAGATGGAATAATTTCAGAAGGAGAACAACAACTATTAGACAGGGCTGCAAAAAGGCTAAATATTACTCAAACAGAATATGTTGAAATTTTAAAGAATCCTGAAAAATACCCTGTAAACTCTCCTGTAAATTACGATGAACGTATTGAACGTTTGTATTTATTAACAAAAATGATTTATGCAGATAAACATGTAGATAAAGAACAAGTTACACTAATGCAAAGAATAGCCGTTGCTTTACAATTTCCTATAGATAATGTTGAAAAAGTATGTGATGAAGCTATACATTTAGTTATGAACTTAAATGATTTAGAAGATTTTATAATTGCTATAAAAAAAGTAAACAGTATTTAAACCATTTATACTAAATTGCAACTTATTAAGTTATTATAAATAAACTCCCCTATAATTTATGAGAAATAAAATTATACTTATTACATTACTTTGTTTTTCTATGCAATTGTTTTCTCAAAATTTAAACGATTCATGGCAAATAGGTGTTGGAGTAGGAATTACAAAATTTAGTGGTGATGATGTAGATTTTATTGGAGATCGCTATCAATTTCAAGTACCTGTACTTAGTTTAACCATGCCTATTGGTGAGCGTTTATCTATTGACGGTGCGATGTCGGTAAATACAATAGATGATATTGGTTTTATAGAAAATTCTGTAAGTTACTTTTCTTTAGATGGTTCGTTGCGCTATAATTTTAATCCTGTTTTTGAAAAATTTGCACCATATGCTTTTATAGGAGCAAGTGTAGTGGATTCTGAACGAAAAATGACCCCTACATTTAATATTGGAGCTGGTGGAATTTATTGGCTAAATGATAAAATTGGTATTAATCCACAAATATATTACAAACATTCTTTAGATAGTTTTGAAAGTATGCGATCACATATTCAAGGAACTTTAGGTGTTGTTTTTAAATTAAACTGGAACAATACGGGAAGTATTAATAGAGGAGGTAAATCTTCATCTTCTTGCTACTACAATCAGTTTTAAACAAAATTTACTACATAAAAAATGCCGCTTTTATAAAAGCGGCATTTTTGTTTTTATGATAATTTTTCAATAGCATTATTGATTCGTAATAATGTATTTTCTTTACCAATCATTGTCATAATATCAAACAAATCGGGTCCTGCTAATTTACCTACCAAACTTAAACGTAGTGGTTGCATTACTTTACCAAAACCTATTTCTTTAGCTGTTATCCAACTTTTTATTACTGTTTGTGCATTTCCTATTGTAAAGTCATCAATAGTAGCAATTACCGTAGTTAATTCTTGCATTAACTCACCAGTAGTTTCTTTCCACTGCTTTTTAGTGGCTTTAGCATCATATTCAACAGGATTTTCGAAGAAAAAACTTGATAATTCCCAAAAATCAGCAACAAAAGTTGCACGTTCTTTAATTAATGAAACTACTTTTTCGGTAAATTCAACATCAGTAGTGATACTTTTTTTGGTAAGAATATCAGTATATAATACAGCTAATTCTTCATCTGATTTTTGCTGTAAATATTGTTGGTTAAACCATTTTGTTTTGTCGGGACTAAATTTAGCTCCTGATTTACTAACTCTACTTAAATCAAAATCTGCAACCAATGCTTCTAAAGAAAAAATTTCTTGTTCTGTTCCAGGGTTCCATCCTAAAAATGCTAGCATATTTATAAATGCATCGTTAAAGTAACCATCTTCCTTATATCCTCTAGAAGTATCGCCTGTTTGTTCATTCGTATATGCTAATGGAAATACTGGAAATCCTAATTTATCACCGTCACGTTTACTTAATTTACCTTTACCAACTGGTTTTAAAATTAATGGTAAATGCGCAAATTTTGGTGCTTTCCAATCAAATGCTTTGTATAATAATTCATGTAGTGGGAGCGAAGGTAACCACTCTTCACCACGAATAACATGTGAAATATCCATTAAATGATCATCAACAATATTTGCTAAGTGATACGTTGGCATTCCGTCTGATTTGAATAATACTTTATCATCTAAAGTATTGGTATCTATTTTAATCGTTCCGCGGATTTCATCTTGTAACAACAATGTTTCATCTTGTGGTGTTTTAAAACGGATTACATATTTATCGCCTGCATTTATTTTATAAGTAACTTCATCTGACGAAAGCGATAATGAATTATTTAATTCTTGTCTATTATGCCAATTATAAATAAATGTTTTACCGTTTTGTTCATCATTTTTTCGGTGTGTATCTAACTCTTCAGCAGTATCAAAAGCATAATAAGCCCATCCTTTTTCGATTAACTCATCGGCATATTTTTTATACAATTCTTTTCTTTCTGACTGACGGTAAGGACCAAATTTTTCATTTACCCCTGGACCTTCATCAAAAGGAATATTACACCATTTTAAGGCATCAATTATATATTGTTCGGCATTAGCAACATAACGTGTTTGGTCAGTATCTTCAATACGTAACACAAAAGTTCCGTTGTATTTTTTTGCGAATAAATAGTTAAATAAAGCAGTTCTTACACCACCAATATGTAAAGGTCCTGTTGGGCTAGGAGCAAAGCGCACTCTTACGTTATCAGTCATTGTTATTAATTTGAAAGTCCAAATATAGTCATAAAAAAAGAGCATTTGAAAATTCAAATACCCTTTAAGTTATAAAGAAATAAAAATATTAACAACCACCTGCATTAGGGTGAACACAACAATAATAATCTTGTGTACGAGAATCATAATTCCTTTTACACCAACCTAAATCTTTTGCATCTTTTGTTCCTCCATTAATTTTTTTTTGTTCTAATTTATTTAGTACAGAACCTAAATTTGAAATACTTTTTAACATAGTTTAAAGTTTATAGATTAATAAAGTAGCAATATATCTAATTCAAAATACTTTTATCAAAATTTAACCGTAAAATAAGTAAGGTAAAACCGTAAAAAATTAAAATTTATGATATAAACCAAAACTAATTGCGGGTACTTTTGCTACATTACGTCCTGCAAAGGCACCTCCTAATGCTAAATTAGCACCAAAATTTTTATTTATTTCTCCTATAAACTTTAACCCAAATGCAGCAAAACTTTGATCATTTACATATAAACTTGTACTTAAATTTTCTTGAGGCAATGTTATATCACCATTTTTTAAAGAAGCTACACCATCTAAAAAACCGGCAATCCATAACCAATTTAGAGTTTTATAACCTATTTCTCCTCCCAGTTTATAATTACTACTGTAGTTGTTTGTACGAATATCAAAACCTGTAAATGCTTGTATGTACCATTTATTAAAACCGCGTCCTATTAAAAATAATGGGGTAAATGTCCAAGCATCATAACCACTTCGTAAACCAGCGTTTTCTTTATAGCTTCCTGTATTTGCTTCAATTGCTAACTGCCCTGATATAATCCATTTTTTGTTATAAAAATTGTGTTTTATTCCTACTTGAATATTTCCAAGCATTGTTTCAGTTGCTCTTTCTGTAATAAATGTTGGTAATACTAATGACATATCTTCAGAAAAATCACCTGATTTTAACATCTTAAAAGGAAAATTTGCGAATAAAGTTGTTTTATTTGTTATTCCGTATTCACCATACAATTGTAAAGTATTATCAGTTATTTTTCTTTGTGTAGTTCGATCTGGATTACCATAAACCTTATCATAAGATGGAACAGTTGTAAAGGAAACTTGTAAGTAAGATTCTTGTTTTTTCTTAGTCCACGGACTTTGAGAAAATAAATTATAAGAAACGATTAATAGTAATAATGTAAATAGTTTTTTCATGTTTAAAATAAGTATAAATCAGGCTTAATATATATTTTAAAAGCTTAGTCTACAATAAATAAAAGTTCTTACAGAAATCTTTAACAAATTTTTACTTTTAAAAATAGTACTTTTATAAATCGATATGGAAGATTTTAATAGAATAACACAGAAATTACAGCAGTTTAGTAAAAAATACTATACCAACAAACTCATAAAAGGAAGTATTTTATTTATTTCTTTAGGGTTAGTATATTTATTTTTTACCTTATTTATAGAATATTTTTTATGGTTAAAACCATTGGCTAGAACAATATTATTTTGGCTATTTATAATTATTGAATTCATTTTATTTATCCTTTTTATTTGTTTTCCAATTTTTAAAATTACAGGATTACAAAACGGAATTTCTGATAAAGAAGCTTCAAAAATGATAGGAAACCATTTTCCAGAGGTGAATGATAAACTTTTAAATATATTACAATTAAAGGATAATAACGAGCAATCTGATTTATTATTAGCTAGTATTAGTCAAAAAGCAAAAGAAATACAACCTATATCATTTAACAAGGCTATAAACTTTAGTAGTAATATTAAATACTTAAAATACGCAGCAATTCCTATTTTAATTTGGATACTTTCATTTATAACAGGAACAACAAAAAATTTATCTGATAGTTTTAACCGTGTTGTAAACCATTCAACAGCATACCAAGCACCCGCACCTTTTTATTTTAACATAACTACAAAAAATTTAAAAGTTATTAGAGGAGAAGATATAACTGTATATATTCAAACAACTGGTGAAATTATTCCAGAAGAAGTAAAAATTCATTTTAATAAGCAACATTACTTTTTTAAAAATGAAGGTAATGGTTTATTTTCTTATACATTTATTGATGTTCAGGAGCCTATATTTTTTTATGCAAAAGCAAATAATATTACTTCGTTACAATATAGTATTGAGGTTATAAAAACACCTGCTATTCAAAACATAGCATTAAATTTAACTTATCCTAAGTATACAAGAAAAAAAAATGAAACGATAAATAATACAGGAAATCTAAATGTTCCACAAGGAACAATTGTAAAATGGCATGTAAAAACATCTGAAACTGATACCGTTAGTTTATTATTAAATAAATTCCATTATCATTTTAACAAAAACAAACACAATGATTTTTATTATTCTAAACAGCTAAAAAATTCGATTAATTACCAAATAACTACAACAAACAAAAACCTACGAGACTATGAACAATTGCAATTTACTATTAATGTAATTAAAGACGAACACCCTTTGATTAATGTGAGCTCTAATATTGATAGCATTACGCGTGGAAATGCTCAGTTTATTGGACAAATAAGTGATGATTATGGTTTTAAAAAATTAGAGCTCGTTTATTATGATAAGAACACTATTGAAAGTAAAAATTATAAATCAATTACTATTAACAACAACACAATTCAAAGTTTCTTCTTTGAATTTCCTAATGAATTGAACTTAACAAAAGGAATCGATTATGAACTCTATTTTCAAGTGTTTGATAACGATGCTGTAAACGGTAGTAAAAAAACAATTAGTAAAAAGTTCTCGTATCGACAAAAAACAAATAATGAAATAGAAAATGAGTTATTACAAGAGCAACAAAATTACATTCAAACGCTAGAAAACTCCTTAACAAAACAAAAAAATAGTAAAAAAGAATTGCAAAAAATTCAGTTTAATCTTCAAAATAAAGAAAATGTTAATTGGAAGGATAAGAAAAAAATAAAAAATATAATTAAACGTCAAGAGCATTACAAACAGATGATGCAACGACAAACTAAAAATTTGCAGCATAATTTTAGTGAAAAGAAAGAAAAAAATAAGAGTTTACAGGAAAAGAAAGAGCAATTAAAAAAGCGTATTGATGAACTTAAAAAGCTTGAAAAACAACAAAAACTGTTAGATGAATTGAAAAAATTAGCTGAAAAATTAAGTAGGGAAGATCTAATTAAAAAAACCAAAGAGTTAGCAGAACAAAATAAACAACAAGAAAAGAGTTTGGAGCGTATTTTAGAAATGACTAAACGCTTTTATATTGAACAAAAGTTACAAAAAGCAGCTGATGATTTAAATGAACTTTCAAAAAAACAAAAAGAAATAAGTACTAAAGAAAATAATACTAATGCACAAAAAGAAATAAATAAAGAATTTCAGCAAATTAAAAAGGATTTAAATGAAATTAAAAAAGAAAATAAAGAGTTAAAAAATCAGATGGAATTACCAGAAATGGAACCATTAGCAAAAAAAACACAAGAACAACTTAATAAAATCGATCAAAATATAGAGGATAAAAAACAAGGTGAAACTAAAAAAAATCAGAAAAAAGCTTCTGAAGAAATGCAAAAAATGAGTCAGAAAATACAACAATCTATGCAAGAAATGAGCATGCAAATGGAAGTAGAGAATATGGAAGGTTTACGCCAAGTATTAGAAAACTTAATTACATTTTCTTTTGATCAAGAAGCATTAATGAATGTATTTTCAAATACTAATTCCTCACACCCTAATTTTGGCAAAAACTTACAAAAACAACATCAACTTAAAACCTACTTTGAGCATATTGATGATAGTTTATTTGTTTTATCAATAAAAAACCCAAAAATATCTTCAAAAATTCAAGATCAATTATCATTAGCTCATTATAATTTAAATGAAGCATTAGAGAGTTTTGCTGATAATAAATTTAATAATGGAGTATCAAACCAACGATATGTAATGACTGCGGCAAATACTTTAGCTGATATGTTAAGTAGCACATTAGATGCTATGAAAAATCCAAAACCTGGGCGAGGAAAAGGAAAGGGTAAAGGAAAATCTTTTAGCTTACCTGATATTATTCAAAAACAAAGTGATTTAATGAAAAAAATGCAACAAGGTATGCAGCAAAAAGATCAAGGAAAATCAAAAGATGGAAAAGGTGAGAAAAAGAGTGGGAAAAAAGGTGAAAATGGAAATCAGAATAGTGAACAACAGGGTGAAGGATTAGATGGAGATTTGTATCAAATTTATAAAGAACAATCGCAATTAAGGCAACAACTTGAAGATGCCCTTAAAGGAAATAGAGAAGGTAATGGTAAAGCTAAAAAAGCCTTAAAAGAGATGGAACAGTTAGAAAATGACATTCTAGAAAAAGGTTTTACACAAAAAACTATTAACAGAATGCAACAGTTAAACCACCAATTATTAAAATTAGAAGGAGCTACATTTAAACAAAATAGGGATAATAAAAGAAAAGCGAATACCAATACAGAAGAGTATAATATTAAAAAAGCGAAAGAATTAAAGTTTAAAAAGTTGTTTTATAACCAAACAGAAATATTAAACAGAGAAGCATTACCTTTGCGCCCTAATTACAAAAAGAAGGTTCAAGAGTATTTTAATCTTCAAAGCAACAATAAGTAATCAACATTATTTTATGTTATTACTAAACAATTTAAAGGATGATTGTATTTAATTACGAAACAGATTTTACTCTAAAAAACGAAGACAAAACTTTAAAATGGATTAAAACCTGCATACAAAAAGAGGGTTATGAATTAGGTGATATCAATTATATTTTTTGTGATGATGCTTATTTACACAAAATGAACGTAGAGTTTTTACAACACGATACCTTAACAGATATTATTAGTTTTGATTATACTTTAGGTAAATTAGTTGGGGGAGATATTTTTATATCAGTTGAAAGAGTAAGAGAAAATGCAAAAGAATTTAATGTGTTATTTGAAAACGAAATACATCGTGTAATTATTCATGGTATTTTACATTACATGAAATACAAAGATAAAACCGATGAAGAGAAACAAATAATGCGCAATAAAGAAAATGATTCTTTAGAAATTTTAAACAGAAACTAAAATCGTTCCACGTGGAACAGCAGTAAAAAATGAGTTTATTTAACACAACATACGATGTAATTGTAGTAGGAGGTGGACATGCTGGTAGCGAAGCTGCTGCAGCTAGTGCAAACATGGGTGCGCATACTTTATTAATTACTATGAACTTGCAAAACATTGCTCAAATGAGTTGTAACCCTGCAATGGGAGGAATTGCAAAAGGTCAAATAGTTCGCGAAATTGATGCTTTGGGTGGTTATAGCGCTATTGTAACAGACAAGACAGCTATACAGTTTAAAATGCTAAACAAATCAAAAGGACCTGCTATGTGGAGTCCGAGAGCACAATCTGACAGAATGCAATTTGCTGAGTGTTGGAGAACGATGTTAGAACAAACTAAAAATTTAGACTTTTATCAAGATTCTGTTAACGGATTATTGTTTGATGATGATAAAATTATTGGTGTAAAAACAGCTTTAGGATTAGAAATAAAAGCTAAAACAGTTATTGTTACAGCGGGTACTTTTTTAAATGGATTGATTCATATCGGTGAAAAAACGTTTGGAGGTGGTAGAGCAGGAGAAGGAGCTTCTACCGGAATTACAGAAGACTTAATTGAAAAAGGATTTGAATCAGGAAGAATGAAAACAGGAACTCCACCAAGAGTTGATGGAAGATCTTTAGATTATTCTAAAATGACTGAACAACCTGGTGATGAAAATCCTGAAAAATTTTCATACTTACCTATCACAAATACATTAACAAAACAACGATCTTGTTACTTAACATATACAAATCCAAAAGTACATGATTTACTTCGTGAAGGTTTTGATCGTTCACCGATGTTTAATGGTAGAATTAAATCAACAGGACCAAGATATTGCCCATCTATTGAAGATAAAATTGATCGTTTTGCCGAGAAAGAACGTCATCAAGTTTTTGTAGAACCCGAAGGATGGAATACCGTAGAAATTTATGTAAACGGATTTTCAACATCATTACCAGAAGATATTCAAGATAAAGCAATAAGATCAATAGCTGGATTTGAAAATGTAAAATTCTTACGTTTTGGATACGCAATTGAATATGATTATTTTCCACCAACACAATTAAAACATAACTTAGAAACTAAATTAATTGAAAACTTATTTTTTGCAGGTCAAATAAACGGAACAACAGGTTACGAAGAAGCAGCTGCGCAAGGATTAATGGCTGGGGTAAATGCTGCTTTAAAAACAAAAAATAAAGAACCATTTATCCTTAAAAGGAGTGAAGCTTATATAGGTGTTTTAATAGATGACTTAATTACCAAAGGAACAGAAGAACCATATAGAATGTTTACTTCTCGCGCTGAATACAGAACACTATTAAGACAGGATAATGCTGATTTACGTTTAACTGAAAAATCTTTTAACATCGGTTTAGCTTCTAAAGAAAGATTAGATAGAGTAGAAAATAAGAAGACTAAAACAGAAGCATTAATTAAATTTATAGAAAACTTAAGCGTAAAACAAGAAGAAGTAAATCCTATTTTAGAAAGTAAAGGCTTAAGTTTAGTAAATCAATCTGTAAAATTATTTAAGATTGCAGCAAGACCACAGTTAACCTTTTTAGATTTTAAATCAATCGAAAAATTAGATAACTATTTAACCGAAAATAATATTGATCAAGAAATAATTGAACAAGTAGAAATTCATTTAAAATATTCAGGATACATTGAAAAAGAAAAAAACAATGCTGATAAATTAAATAGACTAGAAAATGTTCCAATTCCTTCTAGATTTGATTACAGTAAAGTAAAATCATTGTCATTTGAAGCTAGAGAAAAATTATCTAAAATACAACCAACATCTATTTCACAAGCAAGTAGAATAAGTGGAGTTTCACCAAGTGATATTTCTGTTTTACTGGTTTATATGGGCAGGTAAAATTATATTTAGAATTAAAAAAAATAAAACGTTCCTTGTGGAACGTTTTTTCTTTTTACGTAATATTGCAACAACAGTAAACAATGTTCCACATGGAACAATATAAAAAAGAAAAAGAAATTGAACACAAAAAAAAAACTATATAAAAACTTAACTCCTTTATTAAATTGTATTGATTATACAGTTTCTGATGAGAGTTATGAAGTAATGTATAATAAAGAATATGAAATGCTTGTTACTTCACCTGTACCTCAAAATTTAGAAGATTATTATTTAAGTGAAAATTACATATCGCACACTGATAGTAAAAAAACTGTTTTTGATACTGTTTATCAACTAGTAAAAAATCATACTTTAAAGCAAAAATTGAAATTAATAAATTCATTTAATACTGAAGAGAAAACTATACTAGATGTAGGTGCAGGTACTGGTGATTTTTTAAGAGTTTGTAAAAATAATGGTTGGGAAATAAGTGGAGTAGAACCAGTAAAAAAAGCAAGAGATTTTGCTTTTAATAAAAAAATTAATTTAAAAGAAAATATAAAGGAATATAATGGAAAACAATTTGATGTTATTTCACTTTGGCATGTTTTAGAACATGTACCTAATTTAATTGAATATATTACTGATTTAAAAAAATTATTAAAACCAGAAGGCATTTTAATAATAGCTGTACCTAATTACAAAAGTTACGATGCAAAACATTATAAAGAATTTTGGGCTGCTTATGATGTACCAAGACATTTATGGCATTTCTCTAAAAACTCAATAAAAAAATTATTTAGTGAAGTTGAAATGGAAATAGAAAAAATACTACCAATGAAATTTGATGCATATTATGTTTCATTATTATCAGAAAAATATAGAAATGAAAAAACAAACCCGATACGTGCTTTTTTTATTGGTTTAACTTCAAATACAAAAGCAAAACGTTCAGGAGAGTATTCTTCATTAATTTACCTAGTAAAAAACACCTAAAAGGTATTTTAATATCTATTAAATGTATTTTAATTTAAAAAACATACAAACACCTTACTAAAATTAAAAAACCTCTTAAATGTAATATTTAAGAGGTTTTTTAATCAGTAAAAATTATTAAAAAACAAGTTAAAATAAGTTTTATTGATTTAATAAATACATACCAAAAATTGTAATAATAAAATAAACTGCTAAAGTCATTGCACCTGCATAATCTTTTGCTAATCTTTGACCAACTAAAAGAAAAATTAATGATAACGCTGCAATTTGAATTCCTAATAAAGCTAAGTAAGTATTTCCAGTAGTTACTAAATTAAAAATACCAATAAACATAAAAGCACCCGCAATTAATTCCATAACAAGAATAATTACTAATAAAAATGGTACAGAGTTTTTTAATGGCGAATTTTTAAAATGCTCTTTTATAAAAGAAACATTACCATTAAAGTCGGTTACCTTATCAATTCCAGATTGTAAAAAAGTAACCATTAAAAAAAGTAAGATTAAAATCTCAGTAGCATGCTGTTGTATAAGTTCCATATAATTGATTTTATGGCAAATATAATTTATAAATAAATAATGTAACAAAACTAAAAAAAAACGTCCTATATATATCTATTATAAATAGTATCTTTATCTAAAAAATTACTAATTCTTAAAAATTAAATTATGCCAATCTATTTGTATCCCGTTATTTTTTTCGGAATCATTATTTTCTTTTCATCATTTTTTACTGTAAAACAACAAACTGCCGCGGTTATACAGCGATTTGGTAAGTTTCATAGTATTCGTCAATCAGGATTACATTTAAAAATTCCTTTAGTAGACAGAATTGCTGGTAAATTGAGTTTAAAAATTCAACAATTAGATGTAATTATTGAAACCAAAACGTTAGATGATGTATTTGTTAAATTAAAAGTATCTGTTCAATATAAAGTTATTAAGGATAAAGTATATGATTCATTTTATAAGCTAGATTATCCGCATGATCAAATTACATCTTATGTTTTTGATGTTGTGCGTGCAGAAGTACCTAAAATGAGGTTAGATGATGTATTTGTTAAAAAAGATGATATTGCTATTGCTGTAAAATCAGAATTAAACGAAGCAATGATGACTTATGGTTATGATATCATTAAAACCTTAGTTACTGATATTGATCCGGATGCTCAAGTAAAAGAAGCTATGAATCGTATTAATGCTGCAGAAAGAGAGAAAACTGCTGCACAATATGAAGGAGATGCCCAACGTATTTTAATTGTTGAACGTGCTAAGGCAGAAGCTGAAAGTAAACGTTTACAAGGACAAGGTATTGCTGACCAACGACGCGAAATTGCTCGTGGTTTAGAAGAATCTGTAGAAGTTTTAAACAGAGCTGGTATTAATTCACAAGAAGCATCAGCTTTAATTGTAATTACACAACATTATGATACCTTACAATCAATTGGTGCAGATACTAACAGTAACTTAATTTTATTACCTAATAACCCAAATGCGGCTAGTTCTATGTTAAATGATATGGTTGCTAGTTTTGCAGCTACAAATCAAATAGGGGAGAGTATGAAGGAAAGTAAACAGCTTAAAAAAAGGGAATAACTATGATAATATCTACAACACATACCATAGAAAACAAACCAGCTAAAGAATATTTAGGAATTGTTAGTGGTGAAACCATTATTGGTGCTAATATATTTAAAGACTTTTTTGCTGGAATAAGAGATATTGTAGGCGGACGTTCAGGTTCTTATGAAAAGGTTTTACGTGAAGCAAAAGATACATCTTTAAGAGAAATGCAAGAACGCGCTAAACAATTAGGTGCTGACGCAATTGTAGGTGTAGATTTAGATTATGAAACCGTAGGTAAAAATGGTGGCATGTTAATGGTTACAGCCTCTGGTACTGCCATAAAAATTTAAAAATGAAAAACCGAAACTAATTATAGTTTCGGTTTTTTATTATGTATATGAAAAGTAAATTATTTAGTTTCTTCTACTTTACTATTTTCTTCATTTTCATCATCTTTAGTAGCAGTTTTAAACTCTTTAATACCTGTACCTAAGCCTTTCATCAATTCTGGAATTTTCTTTCCTCCAAACATTAATAATACCAATGCAACAACTATAGCTATTTGCCATGGTCCTATCATTCCTAAAAATATACTATGTGAAATCATTTTAATAAAATTTTACACTACAAAGATACAAAATTAACTTCGGTGTTCTATTACGCCACCTATTACTTTTTTATTTTTAAAAACTTCAGGTTTTCCTTTGTAAAAAATTGAGCCACCAAAAGAAACTTTAGCATCTAATGTTTCACCTGCTTGTACTTCTACTTTAGAACCAGAACCAGCACGTACATGACTTAAATCACTTACCAATAATTTATAACCATGATACATACCACCTAAATCAGCATTTACATTTTGATTTTTTGTGGTACCAGAAAGCTTAATAACGGCCCCTGATGAACTTTTAACCTTTAAGTGTTTAACATCAACTACCATATTAATAAAAGCTCCCTCTTGGGCTTTAATTTCAATTTGAGTCTGTTTAATACCTTTACCTGTAATAGTAGCACCTTCATTTGCATCAATTATTTTTAATAATGTTGCATAATTCAGTTTTACTTTTACTTTTCCATCAGCAGTAGTTTCAGGAAATTTTAATGATATTTTTAAAGTATTATTTTTATTTTTTATTGTTACTTTTTCAGCTTTTTCACCAGTAACAATAATTTTATTTTCTGTAGATTTTATTAACTCTACATCTATACCATTATACACTTTTATTGTAGAAAATTCTCCTAAACTTTTTGTAATTGTTGTTTGTGCTGATGCTAAAACGGACATCAAAAACAAACATAAAAGGGTTATTTTTTTCATTTTAATTGTTGTTAATTATGGGGTATATTCAATAATTATACCAATAGTATAAAGACAAATATTAAAATTTATTGTGACAAAAAAGATATATTAATGCGAAATTAAATGAAAATCTAAATGTTTACGTTCTAAATCTGTATTTTTAACTTTAACAACTACTTCATCACCTAACTGAATTACATTATGTGAAGATTGACCAACAATGGCGTATTGTTTTTCATCAAAAATATAATAATCATCTTTTATATCTCTAATACGAACCATTCCTTCACATTTATTTGAAGAAATTTCTACATAAATACCCCATTCAGTAACTCCTGAAATAACGCCTTCAAATTCTTCATCTTGATGATCTTTCATATATTTAATCTGCATATATTTTATGCTTGATCGTTCGGCTTTTGCAGCTAATTCTTCTCTTTGTGATGAGTGCTTACATTTAACTTCATAAGCATCTGCTTTAGGTGATGTTCCACCGTCTAAATAATGTTGTAATAAACGATGCGTCATTACATCAGGATAACGACGAATTGGCGATGTAAAATGACTATAATAATCAAAAGCTAATCCGTAATGCCCAATATTTTGAGTAGTATAAGCTGCTTTACTCATAGATCGGATTGCTAAAGTTTCAACCATATTAGCTTCACCTTTTCCATGAACATCACTTAATAGTTTATTTAAAGATTGTGAAGTTTTTTCTTTGGTTTCTGTATTAATTTTATATCCAAATTTATTGATAATGTTTTGTAATGATGCTAGTTTATCAATATTTGGTTCGTCGTGTGTACGATAAATAAAAGTGTTTTTTGTTTCTTTTCCTTTAGAAAAACCGATGAATTCTGCTACTTTTCTATTAGCTAATAGCATAAACTCTTCAATAAGTTTATTAGCATCTTTAGATTCTTTAAAGGAAACTCCCACAGGATTTGCTGCTTCATCTAAATTGAATTTAACTTCAACTCTATCAAATGAAATTGCACCAGCTTTCATACGTTTTTTACGTAGTTTTTTTGCTAATTCATCTAATTTTAAAGTAGCTTCTACTATTTTTGGAGTTACTTGATATTCTTTATCTATAATTGAAACATCAAGTGGCATCGTATAAGGTTGAATATCATCAAAAAGTGTACAATTTTCTATAATAGCTTGTGCCTCTTCATACGCAAATCGTTGATCTGAATAAGTAACGGTACGACCAAACCATTGATTTATAATTTGTGCTTTTTCATTGATTTCAAATACTGCTGAAAAGGTTAATTTTTCTTCATGTGGTCGTAATGAACAAACACCATTACTTAACATTTCAGGTAACATAGGTACCACTCTATCAACTAAATAAACTGATGTTGCTCTATCATAAGCTTCGTCATCTAAAATAGTTTTTGGTTGTAAATAATGAGAAACATCGGCAATATGAATACCTATTTCGTAATTTCCATTTTCTAATTTGGTAAACGATAATGCATCATCAAAATCTTTAGCATCTTTAGGATCAATGGTAAAGGTTAAATCATTACGCATATCTCTTCTTTTAGCAATTTCAGTTTCTGTGATTTCAATTGGTAAACTTTCCGCTTCTTTTTCTACTTCTGATGGAAATTCATAAGGCAATCCGTATTCTAATAAAATAGAATGAATTTCTGTTTCATGCTCGCCTGGTTTACCTAAAACTTGGGTTATTTTACCAAACGGGTTTTTAGAATTATCAGGCCAATCTGTCATTGTTGCAATCACTTTATCACCATGTTCTGCTCCATTTATTTTATTTTGAGAAATAAATAAATCAGCATACATTTTTTGGTTATCTGGTATTACAAATCCAAAAGTTTTATTCATTTGTAAAACACCTACAAATTCTGTTTTATGACGTTCTATGATTTCAACAACTTCAGCTTCTAATTTATTAGAACGTCGTTTTTTATACACAAATGCTTTAACAGTGTCTTGATGTAATCCTTTTCCTAAATTTATTGAAGGTATAAAAACATCATTTTCAAAATCATCACACATAAAATATCCATTTCCATTAGATGTTACATCTAACGTACCAATATGATATTTACGATCTTCGTTTATTTGATATTTACCTCTATCAATTTCTTTAATTTTTTTGGTGGCTGTTAATTCAGCTAATTTTTTTAATACTTGAGTTTTTCCGTCTGTATCAGAAATTTTCATTTTACTAGCAATTTGCTTGTAATTATAAGTTTTTGAAGTATCTTCTTTTAGTATTTTAAATATATTTCGGGTTAAATCTTTAATTACTTTCCCTTTTTTTTTGTAGATTTTTTTCTTTCTAGTCATTAATCTTTCTTCTTTTTATAATTGTTACCAATTTACAAATAAATACACAGCTTTGTTTATTAAATAAGTGTTATCAATCTATTTTGTATTTTGGCGTTATTATACATTATTATTTATGATACATTCTTGGTTTGTAATTGCGAATCCAGTTTCTGGAAATAAAAAACTTTCTAAAAAATGGAAAGAAATTGAGCAATTATTAAACGAAAAAAATATCGATTTTTTTGTTGCTTTTACAACACATTCTAAACATGAAATTGAATTGGTACACACAGCTATTCAACAAGGGTATAGAAATATAATTTCCGTTGGCGGAGATGGTACACTACATCATGTAGTAAACGGAATTATGACGCAAAGATATGTAAAAACTTCTGATATTACCGTAGGAGTAATTCCTTTAGGTACCGGAAACGATTGGATTAAGACTTATAATATGCCAAATAATGTAGCTAATTCGATAAATTTAATTCATCATAAAAAAACAATTTTACAAGATATTGGGCATTTACAATTAACAAATACTAGTGCTTTTTTTAATAATGTTGCCGGTATTGGTTATGATGGATATGTTGTTAACAAACTAAATAAATTAAAACGTTTTGGACCAATAGCATATCTTTTAAGCGGTATTGCTGGATTATTATTATATAAAAAAACAACTTTTACTATTGAGGTAAATAATCTATCTATAGAAACAAAATGTTTAATGACCTTATTTGGTATTTGCAAATATTCGGCTGGTGGTATGCAATTAACTGATTATAAAGATTATAAAGATGGTTTGTTTGATATTACAATAGCTAAAAATTTAGCTTTAATAGATTTGATTCGTAATATAAAAAAACTGTATAATGGCTTAATAGTTAATCATAAAAAAGTAGAAACACATCTTTCAAATACTTTGTTAATAACTCCTAAACACACAAAAATTCAACCATTTATACAAGCTGATGGCGAATTAATTGGTGCCGGACAAGTAACAGCATCGGTAATTCATAAAGCTTTACGATTTGTAATTCCTTAAAAAAGTTAAAAAAATCTTAATAAAATTGTAACATTTCTTAAAATTTTACGTCTTTATAAGTATACAAGTCGTTTTTAATGAAAAACTTACATAAAATAATAGGTTTATTTATTTTTATCTTTATTACAGGTATTATAGTTACTGTAATAAGTATTAATACCACTTTAAATAAAAAAACACCTACCAATATAGTTAAAGCTAAAGACTCCGTTTATCTTCTAAAAAAAGGAAAAAGAAACGCTTAAACACTACTTAGTACCTTTTATTCTTACTTATCAACATCACTAGTTTTATATATACTTTTTTAAGAATTTTATATTTTAAAAATATTACTTAATTAGTAAAATATGCATTTATTTTTAAATTTCAGTTTTCTAAAAACTGTTATTAACATATAATATTATTTATATAAAAGATTTTTAAAATTTAAAAAAAGAAATGATTGTTATTATAGTGTGTTAATATGTAGCATAACTTAGTGTTTAAATTTTTGTCAATATCAGTTATTAAATAAAATAAACATGTTATTAGTTAATTAAAAACTTTAAAATCAACTATAAAACAGAGTTATTAACAATAGTTATAAACAATAATTCACTTAATTTTATGAATAGTTAATTGATTTTATATTGTAAACAACAGGTTAATTTTATGTTGATAAATGTTTATTAGAAACTCATAAAAAAAGTTGTGTATGTAATACTTGTTCTTGTATTGTAAAAAAAATGTAAATAATCAAATAAACTTTTTAAAATCTTCTAGTAGTTCTTAACAATTAACTAATATCATTTAAGTACTTAATTTTTAAAGGCTTATTAAGAATACTAAAAAAAGCATTGTTAATTACTGTTGATAACCGTTAATAACTGTATTTTTGTAGTACACAACTAAATTAAAATCAACAAATTATGACAATTGCCATCGGAAATGACCATGCAGGTACCGAATATAAATTTGAAATTATTACTCTTTTAGAAGAATTAGGCCATAAAGTAATTAATTTTGGAACTAATGATACTAGTAGTATGGATTATCCTGATGCCATACATCCAACTGCCGAAGCTATAGAAACTCAACAAGCTGAAATGGGGATAATTTTATGCGGAAGTGGTAACGGAGCTCAAATGACTGCTAATAAACACCAAGGTGTGCGTGCAGCTTTATGTTGGAATAATGAATTGGTACAATTAACCCGCCAACATAATAACGCAAATATTTTAACAATTCCGGCTCGTTTTGTATCATTACAACAAGCTTTAGGTTTTGTAAAATTATTTTTAGCAACAGAGTTTGAAGGAGGACGTCATGCAAATAGAGTTAATAAAATAGCGTGTAATTGCTAATGATATTTAAAATAAAAACATTTAAACAATTAACAACTTCAGAACTGTATGAAATACTTCAATTACGTTCTGAAGTTTTTGTTGTTGAGCAAGATTGTGTATATCAAGATATTGATTTTAAAGATCAAAAAGCATTACATGTTTTAGGTTTTAAAGATGATAAAATTGTAGGATACACACGTTTATTTGATAGTAAACAATATTTTGATACGCCTAGTATTGGTAGGGTAGTTATAAAAAATAGTGAACGTAAATTTGGTTATGGACACGATTTAATAAAAGCATCTATACAAGGAATTGTTGATAATTATAGCGAAAATAAAATTACAATTTCTGCACAAACCTATTTACAAAAATTTTATGAATCTCATGGATTTAAGCAAGTAGGTGAAGGGTATTTAGAAGATAATATTCCGCATATTAAGATGATCAGAGCATAGTTATTTCTTTTTCTATTTTTTATTTATTTTATATAATAAGTATCCAAATCCTACTATAAAATGTAAGATTATTATAGCTGCAATTATATAAATAAAAGTATTTGAATTATCTCTCATACAGTAAAATTAATAAAAAAAAAATTAAAAAAGTAACATAGGTTACAGTAGTTTTTTTACTTCAATAACCTCACCAGAATCCATTTTACCTAATAAAATATTTCCTACACGAACACGTACTAAACGAAGCGTAGGGCAATCAACAGCCGATGTCATTTTACGAACCTGTCTAAATTTACCTTCGGTTAAAGTAACAGAAATCCAACTCGTAGGGCCATGACGGTCATCACGAATTTTTTTAGAACGTTCCGGAAAATCAGGGGTATCAATTAAACGAACCTTACAAGGTTTGGTTTGGTATTTTTTTCCATCAAAACCAATTTCAACACCTTGTTGTAATTGTTTAATTTTTTCTGGTGTTATTAGCCCGTTAACTTGTACATAATATTCTTTTTCTACCTTACCTCTGGTAGTAATAAAATCACTTACTTTTCCATCGGTAGTTAATAACAATAAACCTTCTGATTTTACATCTAAACGCCCAATAGCCATTGTATTTTCGGGAAAATTATGTAATTCTCCTAACATTTTATGTTTACCACCTTTTTTTTGATTGGTAATAAATTGTGATAAAAAACCAAATGGTTTGTAAATTATAAAGTGCCTATGTTCCATGTTTTTATAAACTACTAATTGTTACCGAAAATAGTTCTTTACCAGTACTTATTCTCATATTTTTTTCTGAATATTTTTGAGTTTCTAACATTGGGTATTGAGTTATAGGCTCAATACAAAGCATGTTATTAACTTCGGTCCATAACATAAAATTATTAAAGTTTTTAGTATTAATTTTTAAACTAGGAATATTATTTTTAATTAAAATAACTTCATCAATATTTAAAACTTTGTAAGCCGCTGAACCTACATTTAAAATTGAATTTAAAGTAATTTCTTTTTCTTTTGTTTTTATAATTTCGGTACCTAAACTGGATAATTTAAAACTCGGATGGTACCCAAACATATAAGGCATTCCTTTATCAGAGGTAATTTCAAAATCTATTTTTACAGATGTATCTGTTAATGAAATTATTTTTCTGAAAGTAAAATCATAAGGCCAAAACAAAAATTCTTGAGTTGATTTATGCGGAAATTTAGCATTTTTAACTAAGGTGTTTTTTACATATTTTTTTTCAAAAATTGCCGTTATATTATTTTTAGAAATTAATTGATAACTAAGTTCTCTTAATAACCCATGCTGATCTTGTTTGGCAATACCGTTTGTAGTATTAATAGTATAATCATTATTTTTTGTAGGTCCAATAATAGGAAACATTTCAGTATCAGAAGCATTCCAACCAGGAGCCTCTTTACTATGCATAAATTCTTCACTATTAACTATAAAGCTAACAAGTTCGCCGTTATTTATAGTAGCTAAACTTTGGGTATTTTTTAAAATAACAATTGCACTCATTTTTTTAAAATTAAATGAAAACAATAATACAAATATTGTAACATAAAAGGTAGTAAAATAAAAGTAGTTTTTCATAACTTAGCTGCTCTTATTTTTAATATAATTAGCACGATTTATGGCAGCAGATAAAGAAAAAGAAGCAAAACTAAAAGCGCTGAAACTTACACTTGATAAGTTAGACAAAACTTATGGTAAAGGAACAGTTATGAAACTGGGTGACAGTCAAGTAGAAGATATAGATGCAATTTCATCAGGATCTTTAGGATTAGATTTAGCTTTAGGAGTAGGAGGATATCCTCGTGGAAGAGTTATTGAAATATACGGACCAGAATCATCAGGTAAAACAACCTTAACAATACATGCAATTGCCGAAGCTCAAAAAGCAGGAGGTATAGCTGCTTTTATTGATGCAGAACACGCTTTTGATCGTTTTTATGCAGAAAGTTTAGGAGTTGATACTGATAATTTAATTATTTCACAACCAGATCATGGTGAGCAAGCCCTTGAAATTGCCGATAATTTAATTAGATCAGGTGCTGTTGATATTGTAGTAGTCGATTCGGTTGCTGCCTTAACACCAAAATCAGAAATTGAAGGTGAAATGGGAGACTCTAAAATGGGATTACATGCCCGTTTAATGTCGCAAGCCTTACGTAAATTAACAGGTACTATTAGTAAAACAAAATGTACTGTTATATTTATTAACCAATTACGTGAAAAAATTGGGGTAATGTTTGGTAACCCAGAAACTACAACTGGTGGTAACGCATTAAAATTTTATGCTTCTGTTCGTTTAGATATTCGTCGTAGAACACAAATAAAAGATGGCGACAGAGTTATTGGTAACAGTACCAAAGTAAAAGTGGTAAAAAATAAAGTAGCACCACCTTTTCAAATTGCAGAATTTGATATTATGTATGGTAAAGGAATATCTAAAGTTGGTGAAGTTTTAGATATTGGTGTAGAATACGGAATTATAAAGAAAAGTGGTTCATGGTTTAGCTATGGAGATACAAAATTAGGGCAAGGTAGAGATGCCGTTAAAAACTTAATTAAAGATAATCCTGAATTAATGGAAGAACTTGAAGGAAAAATAAAAGATGCTATTGAAAATCAAGAATAAGTTTTAAATTAAAAGGTTTATTTATTAAAAAAGCTGTTGAGAAATCAACAGCTTTTTTTGTACTTTAATGTTTGTCATTTTAAGACAAAAGCTACACCAAAAATTCACTTTACATTTGTTACATGGATACTAAAGAATATTATTTAAACCGTTTACAACAAGTAGTTTCCTATTTAAGAACTAAATACAATCAAAAAATTATAATAGAAGATTTAGAAGAATTATCTAACTTTTCATACAGAAATTTACAGCGTATTTTTAAAGCATATTATAACGAACCTATAGGCGCTTATGTAACAAGAGTAAAAGTAGAAAATAGTGCAAAAATGCTATTGTTTACAAATGATAAAATAAAAGATATTGCTGATAATATTGGCTATTCAGATGTACAATCATACACTAAATCATTTAAAAAACACTTTGGTATTTCACCTGCTATTTACCGAAATAAAAAAGAACAAATATTACAGAAAAATAATAGTAAAAAATATACAATTATGCCTTTTTTTGAAGACAGAATTACTGTATTAGATTGTAAAAAAGTATTGTATAAAACATATAAAGGAGATTATTATCATCATAAAATTGATGAAGTTTGGAGTAATTTATTGTTAGAAGCAACAGCGATAAATATTAATACTAATGAAGGCATTTCTTTCGGAATAATATGGGATGAGCCTATTATTTCTGAAAGTATAATATATAATTATGATGCTTGTTTGGTTATAAATAATACAAGTGAAATTTTAAACAAAAAATTTAAAGTAAAAACAATTCCAAAACAAAAATATGCTGTTTTTACTCATATTGGTAATTATAAATCCATTAGTAAAACATACGATAAAATTTTTAGTAATTGGATTTTTACTTCTGAGAAAGAAGTATCAGAAAAGCCTTTTTTAGAGTTTTATACAAAACATGAAAGTCATACAAATGACCAAAACGAATACCAAACAGAAATTTATGTACCTTTAAAAGGTTGATTTTTAAATCGATATTAAAATAAAAAAAATGAAATTATTAATGATGTTATTTAGTGTAGTTTTTACTGCAAATTCATGTTCTAGCGAACCTGAAATAAATATGCCTATTGTAAAAATAAGCCCACAAAAATTATATTTTAATGCTAAAATTTTTACAGTTGATTCTGAAATACCATGGGCAGAAGCATTGTTAATAGATAAAAATAAAATAATTTTTGTGGGCTCTAATATAGCAGCAGAAAAAGCGGCAGATGAGAATGTAATAAAAATTGATTTAAAAGGTAAAGTAGTTTTACCAGGTTTTCATGATGTACATATGCATCCGATGGAAGTAGGAGCCACAACAACAGTTTTTACTCTAAATGAAGAAGAAACTAATGCCGAAAATTATATTTCAGTAATTAAAACAGCAGCAAACCAAAACCCTAATGTTGAATGGATTATTGGCTTCGGACACTCAATAAATACACTTTTAGAAGCAACAAGAAATCCGTTAGAAATTATTAATGAAGCCGTTTCTGATCGACCTGTAATTATTATGGAGCAAACATCACACTCTATGTGGATAAATTCAAAAGGATTAGAATTGGCAGGGATAACTGCAACAACAGAAAATCCGCAAGGCGGAATTATTATAAAAGAAGCTGGTGTTTTACAAGGTATTTTAATTGATAATGCCGGAGATGTTGTTTTTCAACAAGCTGTAGCCGTTCTAAACAATGCTGATGGAGAGTATAACGGAATGGTTGAGTATGTATTACCAGAACTTGCAAAACACGGAATTACATCAGTTTCTGATGCAAGAACTTATTGGAAGAGAGATCAACATAAAATATGGAAAAATTTAGCAGATGATGATAAATTAACTGCTCGTTTTAATTTAGGTTTATGGGCATATCCAACAGCAGATGACGCAAGTCAATTAGCATCATTAAAATCGTTATTTTCTAATGATGATGACAGTTTATTAAAAATAAATCAAATAAAATTATATGCAGATGGTATAACGCATAACACAACTGCTGCATTGCATTCTAATTACAAAGAAGATTATTTTCAGCAACCAACAAATAACGGGCTGAATTATTTTACAGAAAGTAGAATTGCTAAATACATTACTGAATTAGAAGGCACTGGTTTCGATTTTCATATTCATGCAATTGGAAATCGTGGTGTAACAGAAGCTTTAAATGCTATTCAACAAAGTGGAACCCCGAAAGGAAGACACCGTTTAACTCATGTAGAAATGGTTACATCTGCCGATATTAATCGTTTTAAAGCATTAAACGTAACAGCAGATGCACAAGTTGGTGGCGAATTCACACAACCTGAATATTGGCACGATAATGATCATTTATTAGGTAGTGATTTGGCAAATAATCAAGTTCCTATTAAATCATTAAAAGAGGCAGGAGCAAGAATTACATTAAGTAGCGATTGGAATGTAAGTTCATTAAATCCGTTTGTAGGAATTCAAAATGCTGTAACACGTTCGCCACAAAATATTTCATTAGAAGAAGCAATTAAAGCATATACTTTAAACGGAGCTTATGTAATGAGACAAGAAGATAAAGTAGGTTCTTTAAAAGTAGGTAAATTAGCTGATTTTGTTGTTTTAGATAATGATATTTTTACAATCCCTGCAACTCAAATTAATCAGACAAAAGTTATTTTGACTATTTTTAACGGAAAAGAAATTTATAAAAAATAAGATTGATAAACATCACAGAAAACATACAGCTAAAAGAAATTTTGAATACTGATTCAGAAACTTTTTTCACATTAATGAAAGAAATTTATCCACCGGCTTATAGTCATTTTTGGAAAGATGGCGGAGCTTGGTACGTAAATACACAATACTCAAAAGAAAAATTTAGTAATGAACTTTTAGAAAAAAAATCTGAAAATTACTTTGTACTATTTAATAACGAAATAATAGGTAATTTCAGAATTGTTTGGGATGAGCAACTCGATGGTTTTGTTGATGAAAAACACGCAAAATTACACCGAATTTACTTACATCAAAAAACACAAGGAAACGGAATTGGTAAAAAATTATTGAATTGGTTAGAAGCTCAAGCCATTAAAAAACAATATGATCTTATTTGGTTAGATGCTATGGATGCGCAACCACAAGCTTTCGAATTTTATAAAAAATTAGAATACCAATATTATTCACATTGTTTTTTAGACTTTGAATTATTATATGATGAGGTTCGTAAAATGAGTCAACTTTATAAAAAAATAAATTAAACTCCCGTACTTCCAAAACCACCTGTACCACGTGTTGTTTCATTTAAAACAGTAACTTCTTGCCAGTTTACACGTTCGTGTTTTGCTATAACTAATTGTGCAATACGCTCACCATCATTTACTATAAAATCTTCATTAGATAAGTTTACTAAAATTACACCAATTTCACCACGATAATCAGCATCCACAGTTCCAGGAGTATTTAAAACAGTAATTCCTTTTTTAGCTGCCAATCCGCTTCGCGGCCGTACTTGTGCCTCAAAACCAACAGGTAAAGCGATAAATAACCCAGTTTTTATAATAGTTCTTTCTAAAGGTTTTAATGTAATTGTCTCCTCAATATTTGCACGTAAATCCATCCCTGCAGAACCTTCAGTTTCGTATGCAGGAGTTTGATGTTTTGATTTGTTTATTATTTGTACGTTCATGCGATTTAATTTTTTTTAATATTCAAATATAATACCCTTAAGGTTTAGATAGTAGTATATAGTTTTATTAATTTTGTATAACAAACAAACTATGATATGAGTAAGCAAGCTAAAATAGCAGTTTTAGGTGGCGGAAGTTGGGCTACTGCCATTGTAAAAATGTTATCTGAAAATTTAGACACTATTGGATGGTATATGCGAAGTATATATGCTATTGAACATATAAAACGTAATAAGCATAACCCTAGTTATTTAAGCTCTGCAGAATTACATCCAGAACAATTAGATTTATCAGACGATATGAATTATATCGTTAAAAATTACGATATATTAATCTTTGCAATTCCTTCTGCTTTTGTAAATACTGAACTCGAAAAATTAACTGCATCATTAAAAAATAAAATAATTTTTTCAGCAATTAAAGGAATTGTACCTGAAACAGGATTGATTGTTGGCGAACATTTTCATCAAAAATATAATATACCTTTTAATAATATTGGGGTAATTACTGGGCCTTGTCATGCAGAAGAGGTTGCAATGGAACGTTTATCGTATTTAACTTTAGCATGTCAAGATCAAGAAAAAGCAACCGATTTAAGTAAGTACATTGCGGGGCGTTATATAAAAACTAAAATATCTGATGATATTATTGGTACCGAATATGCAGCTATGTTAAAAAATATTTATGCTATTGCAGCTGGTATTGCTCATGGTTTAGGATATGGTGATAATTTTCAGGCAGTATTAATGAGTAACGGTATAAGAGAGATGAAACGTTTTATTAAAAAGGTACATAAAATGAAACGTAATATTAATAACTCAGCTTATTTAGGTGATTTATTAGTTACCGGATATTCCGTTTTTAGTAGAAATAGAATGTTTGGTAACATGATTGGTAAAGGCTACACTGTAAAATCGGCAATGTTAGAAATGAGTATGGTTGCTGAAGGGTATTATGCTACTAAGAGTGCTTTTGAAATCAATCAAAAAAACGGCGCAAAAACCCCTATAATTGATGCTGTTTACAATGTGTTATACGATAAAAAAGAAGCGAAAGATGAGTTTTTAAAGTTAACAAATAGATTAGATTAGTTGTTTGCATTTGTACAAATAATCCTTCTTAATAAAAAGAAGTTGACCCATCAATCGCTTCTGTAATTTAGTTGTGTAGGTTTTGTATAAGAAACAAATTTAATTTAAAATTCTGATTAACAAATGTTTTTGTAGTATTTATTACAAATATTTAAAAATAGACTAATTTTACTGTTGGTTATATTTTAACTATATTTGTTTAAAATTAAACAAATAAATGAAAACAATTCAAGAAGCCGTAGAAATTACAATAAGAAAAACTCCTTTTATTGAAGAGGCTTTAAATGAAAAGTTAATCAATGTATCTTCGTTAGCAAGAGTTGTACTACCAGAAGTATCTAAATTACTTAAAAAGGATGTAAAGGTTGGTGCAGTTATGATGGCTATAAATAGATTATCACCTGCAAATGAACTTCGTGTTCGAAAAAATATTAAAAAATTAGCACTCGATTTAGGAGATGTAATTGTACGATCTGATTTATGTGATTTTACTTTTAAAAATACGCCGTCGTTATTAAAAGAAATTGCTAAAATTTTAAGTAAATCGGCTGATAGTAATGATTACTTTTTAACAGTTTCTCAAGGGATTTTTGAAACAAATATTGTTACTAGTAAAAATTTACAACATTATGTAGAAGAAATTTTTAAAAGTGAAACATTAATAAATAATGTTAATGATTTAGCTTCTATAACCATTAAACTTCCGAAAGATAATTTAGAACAGTCAGGGATTTATTATTTTATTTTAAAGCAATTTGCTTGGGCAAATATTGCTGTACAAGAAGTAATTTCTACCACTCATGAAATGACAATTGTTGTAAAAGAAGAAGATGTAAACGAAACTTTTGCTATTTTGATGGACCTAAAACTGAATTAATAAAATGGATAAAAAAGATCCTTACGCATCACTAAGAATCAAAGAGTTTAATATTTTTCTTTTAGTTCGTTTTGCGTTAGTATTTGCATGGTCTATGCAATTTATTATTATCGAATGGCAAGTGTATAGTATTACAAAAAATCCGTTATCATTAGGTATTATAGGTTTAATGGAAGTAATTCCGGCAGTATCAATGGCATTATTTGCAGGGCATATTGTTGATCAGAAAGAAAAACGAAATTTACTAGCACTCTGCATCGGTGCCTTTTCTTTAATAAGTTTAGGCTTATTTTTTTTAACACTACCAAGTTTTATTGAAGGATGGAAAAAAAACACAGTGCTATATGCTATATACGCATTGGTTTTCTTTGGCGGACTTTTACGTTCATTCTTTGGACCAACAATATTTTCATTAATAGCCTTAATAGTACCTAAAAAATTATATCCAAATGCAGCAACCTGGAGCAGTTCTACTTGGCAAATGGCCTCGGTATTAGGACCCGCTTTTGCTGGTTTTACCATTTCGTGGATGGGAGTTCATTGGTCACTTTGTATTGTTTTCGGATTGGTATTATTCTCTTTCTTAATGGTGTTTTTTGTAAAAAAGAAACCAATATTAAACCCAAAAATTGGAGAACCAGTAATGAAAAGTTTGAGAGAAGGTGTTCGTTTTGTATTTAAAACAAAAGCTATTTTGGGTGCCATTACTTTAGATATGATTTCGGTACTTTTTGGAGGGGCAGTAGCTTTATTACCTATATATGCGCAAGATATTTTAAAAGTAGGGCCTGAAGGTTTTGGTGCTTTACGCGCAGCACCAGCAATAGGAGCTTTTTTAACAATGTTAATTACTGCTTACATACCTATTAGTAAAAATGCTGGAATGAAGCTATTAGCGGCTATTTTTGGCTTTGGTGTTTGTATTATTGTATTTGGTTTGTCATCCGTATTTTGGATTTCGATACTTGCTTTATTTTTTAGTGGTGTTACCGACGGCGTTTCAATGGTAATTCGCCAAACAATTTTACAATTAAAAACTCCCGATCATATGCGAGGTAGAGTAGCTTCGGTAAATTCGATGTTTGTTGGTTCTTCTAACGAATTAGGCGCTTTTGAAAGTGGTGTTACAGCAAAGTTAATGGGAACGGTAACAGCTGTTGTTTTTGGCGGAACAATGACCTTAATTACCGTTGTAACTACAGGAATTATAAATCCTACATTACGAAAGTTAGATTTAACAAACGATTTAGAGGCACATGAAAAAATAACATAAAAAAAGAGGTAGTATTTTAAAATACTACCTCTTTTTTTTGATTGTTAAAATTAGAAATTTAATTTATGACATATCCATATAACTAATCTTAGTAATAAGGTTTGATGTTTGATCAAATTCGATATTCACAAAAATATCACAATCTTCACAAGTTGAATATAAAATACTTTTAGCACCATTTCTTCCTACACTAAAAACAATAGTACCTAATTTACTTATATTATCTCCAATAGTAATATTTATATCTTTAATAGCCAAAGTAGCATCGTTACTATTTACTTCAAATGATTCTATATAAGGTTTGCTTTTTCCAAGAGTTGAAAAATCAATTTTAAGGCCATTAAAAACAAAATAATAATACGTTTCGTTTTCGTCAACTTTATAAGAAGTTACTGCACCTAATAAGGCTTCAACTTTGGGTTGATTACCTTTAGTTTTTTTTAAATCAACTAATTTTGCACTATTTATTTTAAGATTATCAAAATCAGTATCAGATATAATATTTACTGATTGAGCAAAACTTATAAAGCTTGTGAATAGAAATAATACAACTATAATTTTTAGTTTCATCTTACTGAAATTTAGGGGATAACAATAGCTTTTTAATTTTAAATTAAATTAAGGTCAGCAAAGATACAATATTATTGTTAGTTATATATTATTTGAAACTCACCGCTAAATCCATTTTACTTTCTAACTCTTGTAGATGTATTTCAGTAGCTGCTTCAGACCAATTAAAGTATTTAACAAACTCATTTAAAATTGCTGTTTTATAGGTATCTACACTTGGTTTATCAAAAAATAAACGTCCGGTACGCCTCATAAAAAAGTCAGTTGGTGTACAAGTCATTTCATGATTAATGGTAAACCAAACTTCGGCTTTTAATAAACGAAGCTCTAAATTAGTTTCTTTTAATTCATCAAACTTATCAATAATAATATCGGTTTGTTTTCCGTAATTATGTACTAAATAAGCAGCATCTGTTTTTGTAAATCCATAATTTTTTAGATTTTTTAAAACTTGATTGATATAGATATTTACAGATTTATAATTTTGAAATGGCCCGCCAGCTAATACAATTTCTTCGGTTTGTATTGGGTCAAATTCTGATTCGAAACGACGCTTCATTTTTTTAGCAACCATATCAACAATACGTTCTGCCATTTTACGGTATCCTGTAAGTTTACCTCCAGCAATTGATATTAGTTTGGTGTCTGAAACAAAAATTTCATCTTTACGAGATAACTCTGAAGCCGATTTTCCTTCTTCATGTATTAAGGGGCGTAATCCTGCCCAAGACGATTGTATATCATCTAAAGTTAAAGTAACATTTGCAAACATATTATTTACAGCTTCAATTAAATACAAAGCATCAACAATTGAAGTTTTTACTTCATTTTTATCTTGTTGATAATTGGTATCAGTAGTACCAAAATAGGTAACTTTTCCACGAGGAATAGCAAACATCATTCGACCATCGGGCACATCAAAATAAACCGATTGTTTTACTGGTAATTTATCATGAGCTACCACCAAATGCACACCTTTTGTTAAGTGTAATCTTTTACCAATTTTAGAGTTGTTAATTTGTCGTAATTCATCTACCCAAGGTCCTGCGGCGTTTACTACATATTTAGCATTAATATTGTAGTTTTCATTTGTAAATTCATCAGTAACTTTTGCGCCAACAACTCTATTTTTTTCATAGATAAATTCGATTGCTTTTGTATAATTTAATACTTGCGCATTGTATTGAGTGGCTGTTTTTAAAACTTCTATGGTTAAACGAGCATCATCAGTACGATATTCGGCATAATAACCAGCACCGTTTAAAATAGCTGATGGTAACAAAGGTTCTTTTATTAAAGCTTCATTTTTTGTTAACATTTTACGCTTATCGTCGCCTTCAACCGCAGCTAAAACATCGTATACTTTTAAGCCTACAGAGGTTAACCACGAACCATAAGTTCCACCGTCAATAAGTGGTAAAATCATTTTTTCAGGAACCACTAAATGTGGTGCTAATTTATGTACAATGGCACGCTCGGTACCTACTTCTTTTACCAACCAAAAATCAAATTGTTTTAAATAACGCAACCCACCATGTATTAGCTTGGTTGATTTACTTGAGGTACCAGAAGCAAAATCATTTTTTTCAATTAAAGCAACTTTCATTCCTCGAGAAGCGGCATCTAAAGCAATACCTGCGCCGGTAATTCCGCCACCAATAATTAAAATATCGTATTCGGTTTCTTGTAATTCTTTTTGAATATTTTTTCGGTTGAAAAAAGAAAAATTGTTCATAGGTAGCTTTTTTATGTAACAAAAATAAGAAAAAAAAGAGCTGAATAATTTCAGCTCTTTTAAAAAGATTTTTTAAAGATAAAATAGTATTAATTAGTTATTTTTTTCCAATTTTTATTGGCTTGTTTTCTTAATTTTTCAGGGTTCTCTTGTTGCCAAAGTTTTAAGGTATTGGTTCCCCAAGAATTGTAAAATAAGTATAATTTATGGTTTCTAATCTCAAAGGTTTTTGGATTAATACTTACTTTTTTTCCTGTTTTACCAATGGCATATGCACAATAACCACCATATTGGGGAATGTATTTTACTGGATTTTTTTGAAACAATTGTAAGTTTTTTTGTGATGAAAATAAAAAAGAGACACCTTTGTATTTTGTGCTAATTTTTTTATTTCCTTTTACAGCTTTATTTGAAAAATAGGCAACTACATCATAACCATTTGCTAGTACTCCATTTTTAGTATTGTATTCTTTTTGTTGACTGTATATAGTGGTCGAAAATAAAAAAAGAAAGAGATATAAAAACTTCATGTTATTTATCTTTTAAGGTTTTCCAATTAATATCTCCTTTTTCTCTTCTTTTTTCAACATCTCCTTCTTGCCAATTTTCTAAAGCACTACCAATCCATGGATTATAAAAAAGGTATAATTTATGATTTCTAATTTCATAAAATTCGGGATCGATGTACATTTTTTTATTTTTTTCTGCTACAGCATATGCACAATAACCACCATATTGTGGAATGTATTTTGTTGGACTTTCATTAAAAGTTTGTAAGTTTTTTTCGGATGAAAACTTAAATTTTACACCATCGTATGTAGTTTGAAATTTCTTTTTACCTGTTAAAGGTTTTTTATTTACAAAATAAGAAACTACATCATAACCTTCAGCAACAAAGCCTTTTTTAGTATTATAACTTGTTTTTTGGGCAAATAAAATACTTGAAATACCTAAAAGTAATAGTGTAAGAAAATGTTTCATTTTTAGTTAATTTAATTAATAGTCGTAAAAATGATATGTAGTTTACAAAATAAAATTTATGTTAACTTTTTATATAATTTTTTGGACTTAATTGGGCTAAAGCTAGTATTAAAAAAGTTAAAGCAATTGTTTCAAAAAATATGCGTAACCAATGCAAATATTCCCAAATTATTAATACTGATTTTAATTCATTTACAGTAAAACTGGTATTAAAAAATTGTTGATTTGTGTCTTTAAAATAAACATAAAATATCACTAAAATAAGTAGAGAAAAAATAGATGAAATAATTGAATATTTTAATGATGGAAGTTTTTTTATGTATGAATATACACTTAGGTTTATTGGAATTAATATAGCAATTATGGTTAGTATTGAATAAAATGTGTTTATTATTGGCCCAAATTCTGAATAATATTCATAAAATTTTGTACTTGTAAGTGATTTCCAATAGGGAACTAATAATAACCCTTCAGTAATTTGGCTGCCTAAAAAGACAGAAAATATTGCTATAGCAAAGAAAATTACGATACGATTCATAGGATTACAATTTAAGAATATTTATAAAATTATAGTTTATAATACCATTAAATTACACCCACGAATATCAGAATTATCAAAACGACCAATAACCTCGAAGCTATTATCAGTGTATACTTTTCCTAAATCTTGGGTTGCAATAAAAGAACAAGAATTATAATTAGCTAAGTCGATAACATTAATTCCGCCTGATTTTTCTTTTGGTAAAATAGTTAAAGCATCTTCAGTATCTCTAATTAAAATACTAATCCAAGGCGGGCAATTAAAAACACCATTTCCTTTAGAGTAAGCTTGACTTAACAATTCGGTCATTCCATATTCTGAATGAATTTTTTGAACGCCAAAACCTTTACCTAAAATTTGATGTAATTCGTTACGAATCAATTCTTTTCTTCTTCCTTTCATTCCACCTGTTTCCATAATAATGGTGTTTTTAAGGATGAAATTTTGCTGTTCAATTAAATATAATAAAGCAAAAGAAACGCCAATAAGTAATATTTTTTGACCTCTTTTATCTAATTCAATGAGTTTTTTTGCTAATTCCTCTAAGTTATTGAGGTAAAAACCACTTTCAGCTTGTTCAGATTTTTTAATTAAATCATCAACCATATATACCAATGAAGATCCTTTTCTTTCTAAATAATTAGGTAATAATGCTAAAACAACATATTCTTTTATATCTCCATAAAAATAATTAAAACCTTTTAAATAACTAGTTTCATACCACGATAAATCTGTAACATGATGTTTACTAGTTATACTTCCAGTAGTTCCAGAACTAGTAAACGTTTCTTTAATTTTATCAGTAGATGAAAGTATTTCTTTTGTTTTAAAAAATTGAATTGGTAAAAAAGGAATTTCTTCAATTTTTGTTACATCAGAAGGGTGTACATGTAGTAAATCACAAAAAGAACGGTACACTTTATTGTTTGTAAACTGATGTTTAAAAACATCTAAAGCAACTTGTTTAAATTCTTCTTTTGATTGTATGTTAAATATTTCATCTTGCATTACAAGACAAAAGTAGTTTATTCCTTATAAATTTTTACAATTAAATTATCTTTATCATCCATTGAAGCACGGTACATTCCTGCGGTATTGAACTCAAAAGACATGTTTCCATTTTTATCTAAAGCCACAACACCACCAGTACCACCAAGCGCAGTAAGTTTATTTTGAATAACATCTTTTGTTGCGTTTTTCAATGTTTTTTGTTGATACTCCATTTGTGCAGAAATATCATAAGCTACTTGCCCTCTAATAAAATATTCACCCCAACCAGTTGAAGAAACACCACAAGTTTTATTGTTAGCATAGGTACCAGAACCAATAACAGGTGAATCACCAATTCTACCCCAACGTTTATTAGTCATTCCACCAGTAGAAGTTCCAGCAGAAATATTTCCACTTTTATCTAAAGCTACACAACCCACAGTTCCGAACTTTGCATTTTTAATATCAGCATCATAAAAAGCAGCCTTTTTATCGTCGTGATCTAAAGCTGTTTTATTTTTATCTTTTATTCTTTGAAGAGATTTAAAACGTTTTTCTGTATAAAAGTAACTAGGATCAACAATTTCTAACCCTTTTTCTTTAGCAAAAATTGCTGCACCTTTTCCTGAAAGCATAACATGGTCTGAATCTGTCATAACTTTTATAGCTAATTCTATTGGACTTTTTACACTTGTTACACCCGCAACAGCACCAGCATTTAATGTTCTTCCATCCATAAAAGAAGCATCTAATTCATTCGTTTCTTCGTGCGTAAAAACAGCTCCTTTACCAGCATTAAATAATGGAGATTCTTCCATAATTTGAATACTTTTCATAACTGCTTCTTGACTTGTACCTCCATTTTTAAGGATGGTATGACCAATTTTTATAGCTTCTTCTAATTTAGTCTTATAAGCAGCTTCATTTTCATCAGACATATTTTTCTTTAAAATAGTTCCTGCACCACCATGAATTATAATAGCAAAATCATTTACTTTTTTAGAAACTTCTTTTGTTGATGGTGTTTTTTGTGTTTTACAACCAAATGATATTAAAAAAATTGAAGTAATGAAAAGAAGTTTCCTCATAATTAAATGTTTAAAATTAAACAATAAGTATTGTTTTTGTTGAATTTAGATATGTGTAAATTTATTTGTAATTTCGTTATTCGAATGTAAACAACAAAAACGGAACAACAAAATGGCAGATTTTGGAATTAAAGAAGCTTTAGCTCAATTAGGAGTAAAGGATATAAATGATGGAACTTCTACAGGTTCTAACAATTTTTCTAATGGAGAAATTATTGAAAGTTACTCTCCAGTTGATGGAAAGTTAATAGGAAAAGTAAAAGCGACTACAAGAGAAGATTACGATAAGGTAATGGATACGGCAACTAAAGCTTTTTTAAGTTTTAGAGATATGCCAGCTCCACAGAGAGGAGAAATTGTTCGTCAGTTTGGTAATAAATTAAGAGATTTAAAAGAGCCTTTAGGTAAATTAGTTTCTTATGAAATGGGTAAATCTTTACAAGAAGGTTACGGTGAAGTTCAAGAAATGATTGACATCTGTGATTTTGCTGTAGGATTATCAAGACAATTAAATGGTCAAACAATTCCATCTGAACGTCCAGGACACGTAATGAGAGAGCAATGGCACCCAATTGGTGTTGTTGGTATTATATCTGCATTTAACTTTCCTGTTGCAGTTTGGGCTTGGAATACAGCTTTAGCTTGGATTTGTGGTGACGTATGTGTTTGGAAAGGTTCTGAAAAAGCACCTTTATGTGCTGTAGCATGTCAGAACATTATTGCTGATGTTTTAAAACAAAATAATTTACCAGAAGGAATTTCTTGTATTATTAATGGAGATTACAAGGTTGGTGAAATGATGACAACCGATACTCGCATTCCTTTAGTATCTGCTACAGGTTCTACAAGAATGGGAAGAATTGTTGGAGCAACAGTTGCAGGACGTTTCGGAAAATCTTTATTAGAATTAGGAGGAAACAATGCAATTATTATTACACCAACTGCTGATTTAAAAGTGGTTGTTCCTGGTGCTGTATTTGGTGCAGTTGGAACTTGTGGACAACGTTGTACTTCTACAAGAAGATTAATTATTCACGAATCTGTATATGATAAAGTAAGAGATGCAATTGTTGGTGCTTATGGGCAATTAACTATTGGTAACCCTTTAGATGAAAAGAATCATATTGGGCCGTTAATTGATCATGATGCTGTAAATACTTATTTAGCTGCAATTGAAAAAGCAAAAGCTGAAGGAGGTAACGTATTAGTTGAAGGTGGAGTTTTAGAAGGAGAAGGTTACGAAAGCGGATGTTACGTAAAACCAGCTATTATTGAAGCAGAAAATCATTTTGAAATTGTTCAACATGAAACTTTTGCTCCAATTTTATATTTAATGAAATATTCTGGAGAAGTTGAAAATGCAATAGCAAAACAAAATGGTGTTGCTCAAGGATTATCTTCTGCAATTATGACGAACGAAATGAAAGAAGCTGAAAAATTCTTATCATACGCTGGTTCTGATTGTGGTATTGCAAATGTAAACATCGGAACATCTGGTGCTGAAATTGGTGGTGCTTTTGGAGGTGAAAAAGAAACAGGTGGTGGACGTGAGTCTGGATCTGATGCTTGGAAAGTTTACATGAGAAGACAAACAAATACTGTAAATTATTCTGATGAATTGCCTTTAGCGCAAGGAATAAAGTTTGACTTATAGAGAAAACTATATTTTATAAAAAAAGGGATATCAAATTTTGATATCCCTTTTTTTATAAAATTCGAGGTGTTTTATTTTTTTAATGCTGCAGCAATTAATTTATAGGATTCATGTGCTTTAGACATTTTAGCATATTGCAAAGCTGTGTATCCATTTTTAGATTTTGTTTTTAATTTAGCTCCTTTATTAATAAGAAGCGTTACAATCTTAGTTTTATTATATCTAGCAGCAAACATTAACGGAGTTAAGCCCGTAGATTTTTTGTTAACATCAGTCCCATTTTCAACCATTGCTTTAACAGCTTCGAAATTACCTGAAGTAATTAATTTACAAAAAGTATTTACATTCGGATATTCAATTACTGTATTTAAAGCAGTTTTATTTATTTCTGAAGCAGAAATGGTTCCGAAAGATAATGCGATCGCCAATGTAGTAAAGATAAATTTTTTCATAATGTTAAGTTTTTCAATATTTAGGTTTATTTATTAAAAAGACGACGATTTAAATAAAAGGTTTCAAGGGCATTGAATACTTAACAAATATTTAGGATTACTTCTTAAAATATCCTTAAAACGAAGCGTTTGTTGTAAAATAAATAGATGTTTGTAGAATAACGTTTTCTTTTTTGATTTACAGAACCTTCTCTTTGTTTAAAATTAAACAATATTAATAATAATGTTAAGAATGTTTATATTTTATGTTTTTAATATTATAAAGGTGCTTTTTTACTTTTTTTTTACTTTTTTAGCAGTATAAATATACTTTTATTAAAAATTATGAAAAAATACGGATCCCTTTTACTAGCCTTAAGTTTTTGTTTATCAATAATAAGCTGTAAAGAGGCACAAAAAGAAAGTTTAATAACAAAGGAGATTAAAAAAGATTTTACAAAACATGTAAACCCTTTAATTGGAACTAGTAAAATGGGACATGTTTTTCCTGGAGCAACAGCTCCCTTTGGAATGGTACAGTTAAGTCCGCAAACTAATTTTGAAGTTATGTTTAATGAAAACGGTAGCTATAATAGTAAAACATACGAATACTGTGCGGGTTACCAACACAAAGATTCAACAATTATAGGTTTTGCTCACACCAATTTTAGCGGAACAGGACATGCCGATTTAGGAGATTTTTTAGTAATGCCAACTACAGGAAAATTAACATTAGATTCGTTAAAAACAAAAGAAGGTACAAAAGGGTTTTATTCAACGTTTTCACACGACACCGAAAAAGCATCTCCAGGTTACTATAACGTTAATTTAGATAGTTATAATATAAAAGCTGAATTAACAGCTAGCGAGCGTGTAGGTTTTCATCAATATACATTTCCTAAATCTAACGATTCTCATGTTATTTTAGATTTAGTTTATAACATATACCATCATGATAATAAAAATGTATGGACATTTATTCGTGTAGAAAATGATAGTTTAATAACTGGTTATAGGCAAACAAAAGGCTGGGCAAGAACCAAAAAAGTATTTTTTGCAATGCAATTTTCTAAGCCATTTAAAAGTTACGGTCATAAAAAATACAATAAAGAAACGTATGATGGATTTTACAGACGTTTTAAACAAAACGAAAACTTTCCTGAAATGGCAGGAAAAGATATAAGAGCTTATTTTAATTTTGATACAGATGAAGGCGAAAAAATAAATGTAAAATTTGCCTTATCACCAGTAAGTACCAATGGAGCTTTAAACAATTTAAAACAAGAAATTCCGCATTGGAATTTTAATAAAACGGTACAAGAAACAAAAGATAAATGGAATAATGAATTAGGTAAAATTGATGTAGAAACAATTTCTGAAAAAGATAAAACTACTTTTTATACCGCTTTATATCACACTAATTTATCACCTATTTTATACGAAGATGTTGATGGAAGATACAGAGGGTTAGACCAAAACATACATACTTCTGATGGTTTTACTAATTATACGATATTTTCTCTTTGGGATACTTACCGCGCATTACATCCATTATACAATATAACACAACCAAAGCGAAACAACGACATGATAAAATCGATGTTAGCACATCACGACCAGAGTGTACATAATATGTTACCAATTTGGAGCCATTATGCTAATGAAAATTGGTGTATGATAGGGTATCATGCAACTTCAGTTATTGCAGATGCATTAGCAAAAAATGTGGGAAACTTTGATGTGAATCACGCACTTAATGCATCAACAAATACAGCTACAGTTCGTTATTTTGATGGTATTGGAGATTATATTGATTATAAATATGTTCCGGAAGATAAAAGCCACTCTTCAGTATCAAAAACACTTGAATATGCATACAATGATTGGTGTATTGCTCAAATTGCAAAAAAAGTTGGAAATACTGATATAGAAAAAGAATATTTAACAAGAGCTGAATATTATAAAAATGTTTACGACCCAACAATCGGATTTATGAGACCTAAATTATCAGATGGTACTTTTAGAAAAAACTTTGACCCAATGGATACGCACGGACAAGGTTTTATTGAAGGAAATGCATGGAATTACGGATTGTATGTTCCGCAAAATATTGATAAAATGATTGAAATGATGGGAGGTAAAGAAAAATTTAGTAAGCAACTAGATGAATTATTTACTACAGAAATAGCTGATAAATATATTTCAAACCATGAAGATATTACTCGCGACGGAATCATTGGAAATTATGTGCATGGTAACGAGCCAGGGCATCATATTCCGTATTTATATAATTGGACCGGGCATCCTAAAAAAACACAACAAAGAGTTCGTATGATTATGGATACCATGTATAGTGATACTGTTGATGGTTTGTGTGGAAATGATGATGCAGGTCAAATGAGTGCTTGGTATATATTTAGTAGTTTAGGGTTTTATCCTGTAACACCAGGTTCGCCAAATTATGCCATAGGAAGCCCAAATATTAAAGAAGCTACTATTTATTTAGATAACGGAAAAACCTTAAAAATTACTGCTAAAAATCAAAGTAAAGAAAACGTATTTGTAAAAAGTATAACAGTAAACGGTAAGAAAATAACTGATAATGTACTTTCTCATGCTGATATTATAAACGGAGGAGAAATAATTTTTGAAATGAGTAAAGAGTAAAAAATATTATCCATATAAATAAAATACCTAAATAAGATTACTTGTTTAGGTATTTTTTAAGTTAATTATAGCGTACTTTTCGTAATACCCGCATTGCTTCTTTATACTTGATGTAAGTTGTTTTGTTTTCTAAATTTTTAATGTAGGTTTTGGCTTTTTTAAGTTGTTTTGGAGCTTCTAAAAACCCATTTAAATAACAAATTAAGTAGGAGGTAGGTAGTTTATAAATATCTTCATTATCAATTACCGAAAGCGGTTTGTTATTTTCAATTTTAGTAATAATACGATTATTATTATCGTAAATATGTTTTAAAATTATAGGATCAAATAATGGTGCTTCAAATAAAAATTCGGTAATAATATCGTGTTTACCATTGTCTTTAAAATGTATTATAGTTTTTTCTAAAGGATATCGTTTTTGACTTTTATCGATTCCTAATACAATATATTCGGTTATTATAAATGATTGTTCATTATAACTAATTTGAACATCATCTAGGGCAGAAAAAAACAAACGTACTTGTTCATTTATTAATTCAATATCAACACGTGTAAAAAATTCTTTATTATTAATCAATTTCTTTTTACCTGCCCAACACAATACAAATTGCTCGTTAAATACTTTGTATTGCGGATTATATTCAGGCTTATGATTGTTGATAAAATCAAAAACTCCATCGAGCGTTAATTGTATATTATTACTAGCATTTTTTTCAATAGCTGCAACAATAGTGTTATTTTTATTATTAGGTTTAAAATCATTTTCAATAGGTATTGAATTGCTTCCTCTTCGAAAAAAAATAGTATTTTTACGATATTTCCATATGTTTTTTAAAAGTGCTGTTGTTTGATTATTCGGATAAATAGTAACTAAGCCAATTACTTTATGTCTTGGTAAACGCGGAAAAGGCACATTTTCATAATCAATTTTAGGAGGATTTTTTAAATAGGCATTTACCAAATTCTGAATTTTACTATCGTCATAAAAATCAACTCCCATAATTTTATTTTCTTCATCTTCAACCCCAATAACGATATAAGAATTGTTATTGGGGTTTGAGTTTGAAAGTGCGCAAATGTGTTTTATAAACTTGGCTTTACCTTCTTTAGAATTTAAAGATAATTTTTGCTTTTTATCATAAAAACTATTCTCATCATTATGAGAAAGTAAGTTTTTAATTAAAAGGCGTTTATTAATCACAATTTACATGTTTTTATTAATTATTGAAGCGGTAGCTTGTGCGGTAGGATACACCACTAAATCTTCAATATTTACATGGTAAGGCCTGCTGATTACAAAGTAAATAATATCGGCAATATCTTCTGGTTGTAAGGCCTTATAACCTTGGTATACAGTTTTTGCTCTTTCGGTATCTCCTTTAAAACGAACGTCTGAAAATTCGGTTTCTACCAATCCAGGATGAATTGCTGATACTCTAATATTGTGTTTATTTAAATCAATACGCATTCCTTTATTTAAAGCATCTACGGCAAATTTTGAGGCACAATACACATTTCCGTTAGGATACACTTCTTTACTAGCAATAGAGCCGATGTTAAGGATAAAACCGTTATTTCTATTAACCATTTGCGGAATTATAGCTTTCGAAACATATAATAACCCTTTTACGTTTCCATCAATCATGGCATCCCAATCATCAATACTTCCTTCTTGAATACTATTTAATCCATGGGCATTACCTGCATTGTTAATTAAAATGTCTATGTGTTTAAATTCACTAGGTAAGTTAGCTATGGCTTGTTGTACTTGTTCTTTATAACGAACATCGAATTGTAGTGAATGTACTTTTGTTAAGGCAGAAAGTTCATGTTGTAACTCACTTAATTTATCAGCACGTCTTCCGCAGATAATAAGATTGATATTATTTTTAGCAAATAATATAGCAGTTGCCTTACCAATACCAGAGGTAGCTCCTGTAATTAAAGCTGTTTGTTGCATGTTTTAGTTTTTTATAAAGGTAAAATATTTTATGTTAAGCATATATTATAAAACATAAAAACCGCTCTATTGCTAGAGCGGTTTCTTTTAGTTGGCTACTACCCCAACCAAAAATCAACTAACCAAACTTTATTTTAAATGTTTTCTATCAACGGTTTTACGTTGTATTTTAGTACGTTTTCTGCTGTTATTCCTTACAGTAGATTTTGTAATACTTTTATTTTCGTTTTTTAAATATTGTACAAATCCTCTACCAGAAAAAGTGTACGTTGTTTCAGAACTTAGGTGAAATAATTGTATCCTTTCATCATTTATAACGCTTAATTCAAACTCTTCTGTATCTCCGCCATCATAATTAGGTGTTAAAAGTTTTAAATTATTAAAACCTGATATATTATCAATTTGATAACCACCTTCGTAGTCCCAATTTATATAATCAATATGTGTGCCAAAAGCATCGTGTGATGAATAAAAAGTTACATCATTTTTAGGTGTAAATTGTAAAAAATGTTCGTCATCAAATACATTTGGAGTTCCGCCAGAAGTAGCCGTTCTTTCCCAAGCTACATATTCTTGTAAAAAATACTCAATATTATCGTTAAATAATTTATCATAATTAAAATTATTTCTTTGATAACCAATTAAATAATAGCTTACATTTTGTGATAAATCATCAATTCTAATTTCATCATCTGCTAATTGCACCACTTCAAAATTATAATTACCATCTAAATCATGATAAGTTTCTAAGACAGTTCCACGAGGAACATAGTCACCTACAGCAATTCCTAATCCGTTACCAGTGTGTCCAACATCTACAATATTATTATTAGCATACATGGTTCCGTTTAAAAAAGAAACAGTAAAAGCTTTTGATAAAAACGAAACATCACCACTACCAGTAGTTCTGTGGTAATCGATATACCATAAATCATAGCTTGAAATATATTCGTTTAATGAAAAATCAGTATCCTGAACCACACAAGATGTTAATGTTATACTTGTTACAAGGGTTAATAAGAGTAATTTTAAACGTTTCATAAGCATTTGGTTTATGGTTATGCTTACTGAATTTCAAAATACGTGCCAAAAACAAAAAACACCTCAGATGAGGTGCTTTTTGTTAGTTTTGAGGTTTTACTGTGGGCATAAAAACTCTTTTATTTTTTTTAATACTTTCTATTTTATAATAATGAATTTTCTCATTCACTTTATAAGCAACTATAGCTTCATTCTCTTTTAATTCAAAAGGAAATTCCTTGTTAGTTTTTGCGGTATTTCCATATTCTTTTTTTGGATTTGCATTTAAAACCAAGTCTTTTTTATATTTACCTGTTGCCGTTTTATATCGAGCAGCAATGTATTTTTTATCCTGTTTTTGTTCAATTACAGGAGTAACCATTCTATTTTGAAAATATACTTTTTGAAAATCGACAGATTGGTTTTCTGTAAATTCAATCATTAAATTAAGGGTATTTTTTCCTGGTAAACCACCAGTAACATGAGAGTATGCTGCTGATTTTATTATAAAAGGAGGATTAGTATCTAGCTTTGTACTTGCACATTGGGTAAAGCTTAAAGCCAAAATTAAGATTCCGAATAACTTCATAATATTACTTTTTATTGTTTAAATTTAAATATTCAAGTAGCGTGCCAAGGTACAAATATATATAGATATTAAGATGTTGAATTACAGTTATTGGGAGTTAAAAGAGTGGTTTACAAATGTAGATTTTACCATTATTGGTAGCGGAATTGTTGGCTTAAATTGTGCATTGAATTTAAGAAAAAAATATCCGAAAGCTAAAATAATAATTTTAGAAAAAGGTATGTTACCTCAAGGAGCAAGTACTAAAAATGCTGGTTTTGCGTGTTTTGGTAGTTTATCGGAATTGATTGATGATTTAAAAACTCATACCGAACAAGAGGTATATAATTTGGTTGAAAAACGTTGGAAAGGTCTACAACTATTACGAAAAACACTTGGTGATAAAAACATCGATTTTCAACAAAATAAGGGTTTTGAATTATTTGAAAATAAAGAGTTTTATGATGAATGCTTGGTTGAAAAAAATAAGATTAACCAATTATTAAAACCACTTTTTTCTTCGGATGTTTTTTCTGTAGATGATAATATTTTTAAATTTAAAAACATACAACAAAACTATATAACCAATCAGTTTGAAGGGCAAATTGATACTGGTAAAATGGTAGCACAGTTACTTCAGGTAATTCAGCAAAGTAATATAAAAATTTTAAATAATATTACCGTTAAAAGTTTTGAAGAAATTGGGAATAAAGTAGCTATACAAACCAATAAAATTAGCTTTTCCACCAATAAATTGTGCATTGCAACTAACGGATTTGCAAATCAATTATTAAAAGAAAACATACAACCAGCAAGAGCACAAGTATTAATTACAAAACCTATTAAAAATCTTCATGTTAAAGGAACTTTTCATTTAGATAAAGGCTATTATTATTTTAGAAATATTGATGATAGAATTTTGTTTGGAGGAGGAAGAAATCTCGATTTTAAAACTGAAGAAACTTCAGAGTTTGGAGAAACAACAATCATTCAAAATAAATTAGAAGAGATTTTAAAAACAACTATTTTACCCAATACTAATTTTGAAATTGAACATAGATGGAGTGGAATTATGGGGGTTGGAAGTCAGAAAAAAGCAATTGTAAAACAACTATCTAACAATGTTTTTTTCGGAGTTCGTTTAGGTGGTATGGGAATTGCCATTGGTAGTTTGGTAGGAAAAGAATTAGCTGATTTATTATGAAAGTAAAAGAAGAATTATACGCTCAATGCATTACATATGTAAATAAAAGACAGCAAACGGTTGAAGAGATAATTTTATCTAATCAAAAAGCATTACAATCTGAAACTAAAAGCTCAGCAGGTGATAAACATGAAACTGGTAGAGCAATGTTACAGTTAGAAATGGAAAAAGCAGGGCAACAGCTCACTGGAATTACAAAAATGAAAGAAATACTTTCTAAAATAAAAATTGATAACAATTCAAATATTGCACATTTAGGAAGTGTAGTTAAAACCACTAACGCTACTTTTTTTTTAAGTATTAGTGCAGGTCAATTTGTGGTGAATAATCAAAATTATTTTGCTGTTTCTGTATCTTCACCAATAGGGAGTATTTTATTAGGAAAAAGGGTAGGAGATAGTTTTGTTTTTAATAATATTAAACAAGTGATAAAAGACGTTTTTTAATTTTAAAGTAGGGTAATTTAGTAGTTAACTGTTTGTAAAATAGGAAAGATTGCTATACCCTTCAAATGAAAAAGAATTTTATAATGCACTTTTATTTAATAAGATAGAAGTGTATTTTTTTAAAAGGCTTAAAAAGTTTTAAAAGAGTTGAGTAATTATTTTGAATTAATTTAAAACAGTTTCTTTAAATTTCAAAGAAACTGTTTTTTTAGTTTCTAATGCTGATGTATGGTTTAGATATAGAAGTTTTCCGTTATAATTTACTTCAATAAGCCAATAAAACCCTTTAAAGTAATTGTTAACAACAATAGCTTTTATTTTTGACTTTTCAATAATTTTTATTTGATGTGGGTATAATAAAACCGTTTTATTATTGATAAATACTTCATTAACATCATCAAACAACGAAGCGATATATTTTAATTTCGGATTTTGATACAGGTTTTTAGGGGTATCATTTGTTATTATTTGGTAGTTTCTAATAACAATCATTTTATCAGCAAATGATAACGCTTCGTTACCATCATGAGTGGCTACAATACAGGCAATATTTTTTTCTTTTAAATAACTAAATAAGTTTCTACGAAGCGAATTTTTTTTAAAGTTATCTATTTGACTAAAAGGTTCGTCTAACAATAATAATTCAGGCTCTTTAGCTAATGCACGAGCAATTGCAACACGTTGTTGTTGCCCACCGCTTAAGTTTTTCACTTTTGTATTAGCAAAAGAAGTCATTTCTATAACTTCTAATAATTCTTGAGTTCTTTGTTCAGCTTCTTGAGGATAAAAACGAGATAAAAACTTTTTAATATTTTCAGTTACGGATGTAAAAGGCATTAAATCGAAATCTTGCGCAACGTATTTAAAAAAATCCATTCCAGGAACTAAGTGATGTTTTGGCCCTAAAATTTGTATATCATTCCAAAATAAGCTTCCTTTATTTACATCTAATAACCCATAAATGGCTTTTAATAAGGTAGATTTTCCGCAACCACTTTCGCCCATAATACATAAATGTTCTCCTTTTTTAAGTTGAAAATTTATATTTTTAAGTGTTGCTTTTTCTTTAGAATAAGCAAATGAAATGTTGTTAACTTGTAGCATACTTGCAAAAATATGTTTTTATCGTTTGTTGCGTTAGTGATTGAACGGTTTGTTTGAGCTCTTTTTTTGAGGAACGAAAAAAAAAGCGAGTAGTGAAAGCGCGACCACTTGTGGTAACGCCCAACTTCTCGATACAATTTTTTCGTGCCTCAAAAATCACTCGAAGTGACAGGAATAAAAAAACCGACACTTTCGTATCGGTTTTCATTGATATAGTTTGTACAATTTCCTGTAAAGAAAATCATTACAGAAGACACTGTGTCTACCAGATTCTAACTCTTTCTTCTGGTTTTAGATACATTTTATCGCCTTCTTTTACGTTGAACGCTTCGTAAAAAGCATCTACGTTTTTAAGAGGCATGTAAGCTCTGTATTGACCAGGAGCGTGGGTGTTTGTCATGATTAAGTTTTTTAAAGCTTCATCACGCATTTTTGTTCTCCAAATTGTTCCCCAAGAAAGGAAAAAACGTTGCTCAGCAGTAAATCCGTCAATATCAGCAGGTCTTCCATTTTTTGCTAAGAAAATTTGTAAACCTTCGTAAGCAGCTTGTACACCACCTAAATCACCAATATTTTCACCTAAAGTAAATTCACCGTTTAAGTGCATGCTATCAATAGCAACAATATCGCTGTATTGTTTTACTAATTGCTTACCAATTACGGCAAATTTTTCAGAATCAGAATCTGTCCACCAGTTTTTAAGGTTTCCATCACCGTCGAAACGCGCACCAGAATCATCAAAACTATGAGAAATTTCGTGACCAATTACTGCCCCGATACCACCATAATTTACAGCTTCATCCGCTTTATAATCGTAAAAAGGAGGTTGTAAGATTGCAGCTGGAAAAACGATTTCGTTGTTTACAGGATTAAAGTAAGCATTTACAGTTTGAGGAGACATTCCCCATTCTGTTCTGTCTACAGCTTTTCCTAATTTTTCCATGTTTTTGTTATAGTTCCACTTCGTAACGTTTTTAGCATTTTCGAAATAAGAACCACCATTTTCTAATCCTTTTACTTGTAATTCAGAGTAATCTTTCCAAACATCAGGATAGGCAATTTTAACCGTTAATTTGTGTAACTTTTCTAATGCTTTTGTTTTAGTTTCTTCACTCATCCACTCTAAACCAGCAATACGTTTTTCGAAACCTAACATTACATTGTCAATCATTTCTTTTGCTTTTGCTTTTGCTTTTGGTGGAAACATTTTTTCGACATATAATTTACCTAAAGCTTCACCAATGGCACCGTTTAAGTTACCTAATGCACGTTCGTTTCTTGGACGTTGTTGTTTTGCTCCACGCATTTCTTTGCTGTAAAACTCCCAGTTAGCAGTTTCTAAATCGGTAGATAATACTCCTAATGAACCGTTAATGGTGTTCCAACGTAATAATAATTTAATATCATCAACAGAACGCTCGTTTAAAATACCGCTTAAGGCTTTAAAGTATCCAAGATCGGTAACAATTATTTTTTCGATATCGTTAACTCCAATACCTTTTAAGTGTGCTGCCCAGTCGATTGCAGGAGCCAATTCGCTTAATTCAGCAACTGTCATAGGGTTATACATTTTACGTGTATCTCTACGCTCTTCTTTGGTCATCATTGGTGTTGCTAAACTTTTTTCGAAAGCAACAATAGTTTCTGCATTCTTTTTAGCTGTAGCTTCATCATCACCAAAAGTAACTAACATCTTAGCAACAAATTCTTGATACTTAGCTAACTTGTCTGCTACTTTAGCATCTACGTAATAATCACGCGATAAACCTAAACCACCAGCACCCATATAACCTGCGTATTGGCTACTGTTTTTTAAATCGTTATACACACCAAAACCATAAAAACCACCACCACCGTAAGGTGCCATGTTTGTAATATAGTTTTCTACGTCTTTTTTAGTTTTAATTTCATCAATTTTAGCTAAAAAAGGTTTTATTGGCTCAATACCTTGTTTGTTTCTAGCAACAGTATCCATGATGGTTTCGTAATAGTTTACTGCTTTTTCTTGATCAGAATCTATTTCGTTTCCTTGAGCGTCTTTTACTTTAGGAAAATTACCTTCTTCAATGGCTTTGTTTAAAATAACTAATACATCAGCATCTGTTTTTTTACGTAATTCACCAAAACCTCCCCAAGAAGTTCGGTCGGCAGGAATTTCGGTTTTATCTAACCAACTTCCGTTTACGTATCTAAAAAAATCATCTGTAGGTTTTACAGAAGTATCCATGTTTTCTAAAATAATTCCTTGAGATTTCTCTTCAGGACTTTGCTGAGTTTTTGAATCTGTTTTACACGAGGCAATAGCTAAAGAAGCAACAGCAGTGGTAAACAGCATTTTGTGAATGGTTTTCATTGTGTATGATTTGATTAATTTGATTACAAGTGATATTTAACCGTTTTCTTTCTTCTTTAGCTTTTCTTTCTTTCCTAATATAAGAGTATTAAAAATTAAAATTGTTACAGTTTTAACTTTTAATTTTTGATTTAGGAGTATTTGGTAATTGTTTAAAGCCCATATTATGTAATGTGAACCCAAAAATATCAGCATACTGCTCGATAGTTTTTGCTACCGGAGTTCCTGCTCCGTGACCTGCATTAGTTTCAATACGAATTAAAACAGGACTTTTACCTGTTTGTTTATCTTGTAATTCTGCAGCAAATTTAAAACTGTGTGCTGGTACTACACGATCATCATGATCACCAGTGGTTACCATTGTTGCTGGATATGAAACTCCTTTTTTAACGTTATGTACAGGTGAATATCCTTTTAAATAATTAAACATTTCTTTGCTTTGTTCTGCAGTTCCGTAATCGTAAGCCCATCCTGCGCCAGCAGTAAAGGTATGGTAACGCAACATATCTAAAACACCAACGGCTGGTAAGGCAACTTTCATTAAATCTGGTCGTTGTGTCATGGTTGCTCCTACTAATAAACCTCCGTTTGAACCTCCTCGTACGGCAAGGAAATCTGATGAAGTATATTTTTGGTTGATTAAATATTCAGCAGCAGCAATAAAATCATCAAATACATTTTGTTTTTTTAACTGTGTTCCTGCATCGTGCCATTTTTTACCATATTCACCACCACCACGTAAGTTTGGTACGGCATATACACCACCCTGTTCCATCCAAACAGCGTTTGCAATACTAAATGATGGCGTTAAGCTAACATTAAATCCACCGTAACCATATAAAATTGTTGGGTTTTTACCGTTTAATTCTAATCCTTTTTTATAAGTAATAATCATCGGAACTTTTGTACCGTCTTTTGATGTGTAAAAAACCTGTTTACTTTCGTAATTATCTGGATTAAAAGATATTGCTGGTTTCCAATAAAGAGCGTAGGTTCCGTCTGTTGGATTAAATTTATAAGATGAACTTGGTGTATTATAGTTTGTAAATGAAAAATACAACTCTTTAGCGGTTGTTTTTCCTCCAAAACCACCAGCAGATCCAACTCCTGGTAATTTTACTTCACGAATTAATTTTCCATCAAAATCATATTGTAAAATTTTTGAAACCGCATCTACCATATATTCTGCAAAGAAATATCCAGCTCCTGTTGATGGAGATAATACATTCTCGGTTTCAGCAATTAAATCTTTCCAGTTTTCTGGAGTTGGATTTTTAGCATCAACAGTAACAATTTTTTTATTAGGAGCGTTTAGGTTTGTAACTAAGTATAATTTATCATCACGATTATCAATTACGTAAGTATCACTATCATAGTTATCTAAAATAGTTACTAATTTACTATTAGGTGTTGTTAAATCTTTTAAAAACAGCTTGTTTCCTGAGGTTGAGGTTGAGGCTGAAATAATTAAATAGTTGTCGTCTTCGGTTAAAGAACCTCCAACATACCTGTTTTTTTCCTCGGCAGTTGCGCCAAAAATAACAGGATCTTTACTTTGTTTTGTATTTAATTTATGGTAGTATAATTTGTGTTGATCTGTTTTTGCTGATAATTCACTTCCTTTAGGTTTGTCGTAACTAGAGTAGTAAAAACCTTCGTTTGCTTTCCATGCAATTCCTGAAAATTTTACGTCAACTAAAGTATCGCCAATAATTTCTTTGTTTTTGGCATTCATTACAATAATTTTACGCCAATCGCTACCACCTTCAGAAATTGAATAAGCAACAATACTACCATCTTTTGAAAAATTTACGGCACCTAAAGAAGTAGTACCATCTTCAGAAAATGTATTTGGATCTAAAAAAACCTCTTCTTTTCCGCTTTCATCTTTTCTATATAACACATACTGATTTTGCAATCCGTTATTTTTATAAAAGTAAGTATGTTCACCTTCTTTAAAAGGAGTTCCTATTTTTTCGTAATTCCATAGTTCAGATAATCGATCTTTTAATTGTTCACGGTATGGAATTTTACTTAAATAATCAAAAGTAACTTCATTTTCAGTTTTAACCCAAGCCTCAGTTTCTTTACTTTTATCATCTTCTAACCAACGGTAATTATCGGTTACTTTGGTGCCAAAGTATTCATCTACAACAGGTTTTTTTGCTGTTTCAGGGTAATTCAAAATAGGCTCGTTTTTAACTTTTTTTTCGGTGTTGCAAGATACCAATAAAGTACCTGCACAAATAATTGGAAGCAGTATTTTTTTCATGATATAAGAATAGTTAATTCTTTCAAAGTTAGCAGAAAAAATAAGGAGCCTCTTGTTTTTAAGAAGACTTTAACACTCGTTTAGGTTTATGTAATTTTTAAGAAATAAAAACGACTACCTTTATACTTTTAAAATAGCTGATAAAAAGTAGTAAAATAATAATAAGATGACAGAAAATTTAACAAAAGAAACTTTTTTAAAAAAAGTATTTAATTTTGAAGCAGGTAAAGAGTGGAAATTTGAAGGAGATAAACCTGCTTTGATTGATTTTTATGCAGATTGGTGTGGTCCTTGTAAATCTTTAGCGCCAGTTTTAGAACAATTAAGTGAAGAGTATGAAGGAAAAATAGATATTTATAAAATAGATACTGAAGCTGAACAAGAACTATCGGCAGCTTTCGGAATTCGTAGTATACCATCTATGTTGTTTTGCCCTATGAATGAGCAACCGCAAATGGCAAATGGTGCATTACCAAAACAACAAATAGAACAAATTATAAAAGATGTTTTAAAGGTAGAAAAATAAGCCTAAAAATGATTTTAAAAAGTGATGTGAAAACATCACTTTTTTTATACAAAAAAAACAAAATAGGAAACTCAGTGATTATCACTACGCAAGCTTATTTTTACTTTGTAAGTACTTGTTTTAAAGTTATTTGTACTTTTGTTAAAATGACGCAGTTTTATCTTTTTTTAATGATTTGTTGACAACTTCAAGGGATTTGTGAATAAGTATAGCTTTTAGTTTTTAGCATTTTTTTGAATCTTTGTTTCTCCCTGAAGAGAAGAAAATAACGAATAAAATTTAGCACAAAATAAGCATGGCTGTTATCGAACCAATTTTACAAGAAAACAAAGATAGATTTGTAATATTTCCAATTCAACACGACGATTTATGGGAGTGGTATAAAAAGCAACAAGCTTGTTTTTGGACCGCAGAAGAAATTGACTTACATTCTGATTTAAATGATTGGAACACAAAATTAACAGATGATGAACGTTATTTTATCAAACATATTTTAGCTTTTTTTGCAGCTTCAGACGGTATTGTAAATGAAAATTTAGCTGAAAATTTTGTAAATGAAGTGCAATATTCTGAGGCAAAATTTTTCTACGGATTTCAAATAATGATGGAGAATATCCATTCTGAAACCTACTCTTTATTAATAGATACTTACGTAAAAAACGAAGAAGAAAAAGATAACTTATTTAAAGCTATTGAAGTTTTTCCGGCAATTAAGAAAAAAGCAGACTGGGCTTTAAAATGGATTGAATCGGACTCTTTTGCTGAGCGATTAATTGCTTTTGCAGCCGTTGAAGGAATTTTCTTTTCAGGATCATTTTGTTCTATCTTCTGGTTAAAGAAAAGAGGATTATTACCAGGATTAACTTTTTCGAACGAATTAATATCTCGTGATGAAGGAATGCACTGTGACTTTGCTGTTCATTTACACAACCATCACATGGTAAATAAAGTGCCTAAAGATCGTATTCGTGAAATTATTTTAGATGCTCTTAATATTGAAAGAGAGTTTATTACAGAGTCTTTACCAGTAAGTTTAATAGGTATGAATGCTAAATTAATGACGCAGTACCTAGAATATGTAACCGATAGATTATTACTAGAATTTGGATGTGATAAAGAGTATGACGCTACTAATCCGTTCGATTTTATGGAAATGATTTCACTAGAAGGAAAAACAAATTTCTTTGAAAAAAGAGTTTCAGAATATCAAAAAGCAGGCGTATCATCAGGTGGTACAGGAGACATTAGTTTCGATGCTGATTTTTAAAATAAAATAAAAATATCACTGCTAACAACCCCCTACATGCGGTAATTTTTGCCAAAGCATAGTAAAGCTTTAGCACCCTAAGTTTCTGTACAGAAACAACAACATTTAACAACTAAATTAAGTTACTATAAAACCATAGTGTTTCTTAGTGACCCTATTAACCAAATTAAAAACCAATAATAATATGTATGTAGCGAAAAGAGACGGTAGAAAAGAACCTGTAATGTTCGATAAAATTACCGCAAGGGTTAAAAAAATGTGCTATGGATTAAACAACATTGTTGATCCAGTTAAAGTAGCCATGCGTGTTATTGAAGGTTTATATGATGGTGTAACAACATCTGAATTAGATAATCTAGCAGCAGAAGTTGCTGCGACAATGACAACTGCACACCCTGATTATGCTAAGTTAGCAGCCAGAATTGCGGTATCTAACTTACATAAAGATACCAAAAAATCGTTTTCAGAAACAATGGTTGATTTGTACGAATATGTAAACCCTCGTACCGAAAAAAAATCACCTTTATTAGCTGATGATGTGTATGAAATCATCATGAAAAATGCTGATAAATTAGATTCTACTATTATTTATAGTCGAGATTTTAATTACGATTACTTTGGTTTTAAAACTTTAGAACGTTCATATTTATTAAAACTTAACGGTAATATCGTAGAGCGCCCACAACACATGTTAATGCGTGTATCTATAGGTATTCATAAAGAAGATATTGACGAAGCAATTGCTACATACGAGTTAATGAGTAAAAAATATTTTACCCATGCTACGCCAACATTATTTAACGCAGGTACACCAAAACCACAAATGTCGTCTTGTTTTTTATTACAAATGCAAGATGATAGTATTGAGGGTATTTACGATACATTAAAACAAACCGCTAAAATTTCACAATCAGCCGGGGGTATTGGTTTGTCTTTACATAACATTCGTGCTACAGGAAGTTATATTGCGGGTACCAATGGTACATCAAACGGAATTGTACCAATGTTAAAAGTATTTAATGATACGGCACGTTATGTAGATCAAGGAGGAGGAAAACGTAAAGGTTCTTTTGCGATGTATTTAGAGCCTTGGCATGCTGATATTTATGACTTTTTAGATTTAAAGAAAAATCACGGTAAAGAAGAAATGAGAGCGCGTGATTTGTTTTACGCAATGTGGATTTCTGATTTATTTATGGAGCGTGTTCAGCAAGATGCAGATTGGACGTTGATGTGCCCGCATGAATGCCCTAATTTATTTGACACTCATGGAAAAGAATTTGAGCGTTTATACACCAGTTACGAAGCTGCCGGAAAAGGTAGAAAAACCATAAAAGCGCGTGATTTATGGGAGAAAATCTTAGAATCACAAATAGAAACAGGTACACCGTACATGTTATACAAAGATGCTGCTAACCGTAAATCGAATCAAAAGAATTTAGGAACCATTCGTTCTTCAAACTTATGTACCGAAATTATGGAATATACTGCTGAAGATGAGGTGGCAGTGTGTAATTTAGCATCGATAGCAATACCAATGTTTGTTGCTGAAGATGAAAATGGGAACAAGTTTTTTGATCACGATAAATTATTTGACGTAACTAAAAAAGTAATCAGAAACTTAGATACTGTTATTGATCGCAACTACTATCCTGTTATTGAGGCTGAAAACTCTAACGTTCGTCACCGTCCGGTAGGATTAGGAATTCAAGGATTAGCAGATGCTTTTATTATGTTACGTATGCCGTTTACATCTGATGAAGCTAAAAAGTTAAATCAAGAAATATTTGAAACTTTATATTTTGCATCGGTAACTTCATCAATGGAAATTGCAAAGGCAAAAGAACCATATTCTACCTTTAAAGGTTCACCAATGTCACAAGGAGAATTTCAACACAATATGTGGGGAATTAAAGAAGAGGATTTAAGTGGTCGTTGGGATTGGAGTAATTTACGTAAAGAGGTAATGGAGCACGGAGTTCGTAACTCATTATTAGTAGCGCCAATGCCAACTGCATCAACTTCTCAAATATTAGGAAACAACGAAGCTTTTGAGCCTTATACCTCTAATATTTATACGCGTAGAGTATTATCAGGTGAGTTTATTGTAGTAAACAAACACTTATTAGAAGACTTGGTTGAGTTAAACCTTTGGGACAATAATATGAAAGAAGATATTATGCGTGCCAACGGATCTATCCAACATATCGAAAGTATTCCGCAAGATTTAAAAGATTTATACAAAACAGTTTGGGAAATGAGTATGAAAGATATTATTGATATGGCGCGCCATAGAGGGTATTTTATCGATCAGTCGCAATCGTTAAACTTATTTATGAAAGATCCTGATTTTGCAAAGTTAACATCAATGCATTTTTATGCTTGGAAAAGTGGTTTAAAAACAGGAATGTACTATTTACGTACCAAATCGGCAGTAAACGCTAAACAGTTTACTTTAAATATTGAGAAAAAATCTGATGTAATTGAGGATGATAAACCAATGAGTGCAGCAGAATTTAAAGCCATGGTAGATGCTTCTAAAAACGGAGCACCAGACGATGATTGTTTAATGTGTGGTTCTTAATAGAACATCATTGTAAACAAAGTGAAGTAATCTGATACTTCAAATAGTAATTAAATTAAAAGTGATAAAAGAGGAGTCGATAGGCTTCTCTTTTTTTAGTAAATTCGACAAAATTTTATTCAAATGATGAATTGGGAACAACTCCTTTCTTTAAAACGTTTTGGCGATACGCAAAAACGTGAACGCATATTACAAGACGAAACCCGATTAGGCTTTGAAGTAGATTTTGATAGAATCATATTTTCATCAGCCTTTCGTAGCTTGCAAGATAAAACACAGGTAATTCCGTTATCAAAAACCGATTTTGTACACACACGATTAACACACAGTTTAGAAGTATCAGTAGTAGGTAGAACGTTAGGAAGACGCGTTGGTAAAGTATTGTTAGAGCGTCATCCGGAGTTAGTAAATTTAGGCTATACTTTTAACGATTTTGGAGCCATTGTTGCTGCGGCATCCGTAACACATGATATTGGGAATCCGCCTTTTGGTCATTCAGGTGAAAAAGCTATTGGAGAATATTTTAAAACCGGTAACGGATTAAAATATAAAGAACAACTTACCGAAAAAGAATACCAAGATTTAATAGATTTTGAAGGAAACGCGAACGGATTTAAGATTTTAACCGAAAATAATCACGGTAGCGAAGGTGGTTTGCGTTTAAGCTATGCAACTTTAGGAGCATTTATGAAATATCCGAAGGAATCATTACCTAAAAAACCAACAACACATATAGTTGACAAAAAATACGGTTTCTTTCAGTCAGAAACAGCTGCTTTTTTAGATATTGCCAATGATTTAGGTTTACAGAAAAAAGAGAGCGACGGAATTTCATATTACCGTCACCCATTAGCTTATTTAGTTGAAGCTGCAGATGATATTTGCTATACAATTATCGATTTTGAGGATGGAATTAATTTAGGACTAATCGATGAAGATTATGCCTTAGAGTATATGATAAAACTCGTAAAAAATACCATTGATAGTAAAAAATATCACTCTTTAAAATATACAAAAGATCGTGTAAGTTACCTGAGAGCCTTAGCAATAGGTGTGTTAATTAACGAAGCAGTTGATATCTTTTTAGAAAATGAAACAGCTATTTTAAAAGGTAGTTTTGATAAATCGTTATTAGATAAGTGTAAGTATGAAGCTCAAATTAATGACATTATTAAAATTAGTATAGCTAAAATATATCGTAGCAAAGATGTTATTGAAAAAGAAGTAGCAGGTTATAAAATTATTGCTGATTTATTAGATGTTTTTGTAACAGCATTAAATAATAAGTATAACGGAGTAGCATCAAATTACGATACCTTAGTTTTAAATTTACTTCCTGATCAATATCAGCAAGAAAAAGAACAATTATATGATAGAATCATGCAAATATGTAGTTATGTATCAGGTTTATCAGATAGTTTTGCAATACGATTATTTAAAAAAGCAAAAGGAAATATTGCCTAATTAATAAAAAAAACTGCAGTTATATTTTTAGTTTTTTTAGGGTGACTTTAATACTAACTGTTATTATATCACAAATAAAATTATTATGAATAAAAAAAGGCTTTTTTTTGGCTTTTTCACACTATTAGCCATAGGAATTGTTGTTTTTAAATCAACAAGTAGTCAAAGTATAGGTATTGATAAATTAAGAAATCAACATGCTGAATTTTTAAAGAATCACCCTTTTCAAAAAACAGGAAAACTTCCTAAAAAACAAAGAAAAGCACAAGGCTTACCCCCAAATGCATACTTTGAGCAAAAGTATTTAAGCGAAATAAATCCATCTACAGGAAAAACCCATAAAGAAAATGTTTTAAAACTTCAAAAGAAGTTAAATGATTTAAGAGCAAGTAGAAGAGCGCCAGGAGAAGTAGATAATAATTGGGTTGAAAGAGGGCCAGATAATGTAGGAGGAAGAACAAGAGCCTTACTTTTTGATCCTAATGATGCTACTAATGAAACAGTGTTTGCAGGTGGTGTAAGCGGAGGTTTATGGAAAAACATCAATATTTCAAACGGAAATTCAGCATGGGTACGTGTTGGTATTCCAGAAAATTTAGCAGTTTCCTGTATTGCTGTAGATCCTAATAACTCAAAAATATTTTATATTGGTACGGGTGAATCGTATGTAAATGGAGATGTAAATGGCGATGGATTATGGAAAAGTGTTGATGGCGGTAATACTTGGGATAATGTTTTTGGAGGCATTACTTCAGCTTCTTATTTAGATACAAATTCTAAGTTAACAATTAACACACCTTCTAGTATTTCAGGAGATTATGCAACGGTGTTAACCACACAGTTTGGAGGGAATTTATCATCAAATATTACAAAAGAATTAGTTTTAGTAAATGATGGAACCAATCCAACAGAAGATGGTTGTGAAACGATTACAAATGGTTCAGAATTAGCAGGGAAAATAGCAGTAATCTTAAGAGGAACGTGTAATTTTTCAGCAAAAGCAAAAAAATCGCAAGATGCTGGTGCTATAGCAGTAATAATTGTTAATAATCAAAATACGGCGCCATTTAACATGGCAGCAGGTGATAATGGAGCAGAAGTAACCATTCCAACAGTAATGATTGGTAAAAAAGATGGTGATGATTTAATAAACGTTTTAAAATCTGGAACAGTTACAGGTACATTATCTGCAACAAATACAAACTCTAGTAATCTTACATTTGTACCTGGAGTACAACATATTAATGATATAGTTGTTAGAAATAATAATGGGAACTCAGAAGTTTATGTAGCAGCAGGAGAATCTGCTTATAGAGGAGCAACATCTTTAGGAGGTGATAGTTATGGTGTTTATAAGTCAGTTGATGGAATTAATTTTTCAAAATTGAATATACCAAAAACAGCAGCTGGTTATGAACATGAACCCAATAATATTAAAGTTGCAGCTGATAACTCATTATATATTAGTACTACAAGAAGTGATACTAATGGTGATGGTGGAGGAGTCATTTTTAAATCTACAGATGGAATTACCTTTAGTAAAGTATATACCATAGCAAATGGAATTAGAACAGAAATAGCGGTTTCGCCAACAAATAAAAATACAGTATATGTTTTATCAGAAATGAATACCTCAGGATCACCAGTAAAGATGTTTAAAACAACTGATAGTTTTGCAAACATAGCTGAGTTGCCATTGCCTAATGATGCCGACACAGATATTGAAGCAAATGATTTTACAAGAGGACAAGCTTTTTATGATTTATTACTAAGGGTAGATCCTAATAATGAAGATGTTTTATATGTTGGAGGAATAGATTTGTTTAAATCAACAGATGGCGGAGCCACATGGAATCAATTGTCGCATTGGTATGGTGGTTTTGGTTACCAAGATGTACATGCCGATCAACATGGTTTAGCATTTGCGTCATCAAGTAAAATGGTTTTTGGTAACGATGGAGGAGTGTATTATTCAAATAACTCTGGAACAAATATTTTACCAAGAAATAAAAATTATAACACTTTACAATTTTACACAGTAGGTGTTGCTCCAACAGCAGTATTCGGTGGTAAAGAATATTTTATTGCTGGCGCACAAGATAACGGAACACAACTCGTAGAAGAAGCTTCACAGGGAGTTAATAGCTCTATTACAGCATCTGGAGGAGATGGAGCTGCGAGTTTTTTTGATATTGATGGTTCCGATGAATACTTTATAACTAATTATGTGTACAATCAAAGTATTCTGTTATATAATTATAAAACAAACCAATCAATAGAAATTAATGAAGAAAATAGTTCTAATGGTGATTTTATAAATCAAGAAGAATTAGATTCAAATCTTAATGTTTTGTATGCGAACTACTCAAATAACAGTGCTTTTATCGTAAAAAGGTACTCAAATTTATTAGAAACAATTGTTAAAGAAAATTTAACAAATTCGTTAATGGACAATGCACCGTCAGTATTAAAAATTTCACCATATACAACAACATCTAGTAAATTATTTTTAGGATTAAAAAATGGTAAATTATTAAGAGTAGAAAATGCCAATGTAGGAGCTGGTACTTGGACAGAAATAACGGGCTCTAATTTTATAGGCTCAGTTTCTGATATCGAATTTGGTAAAAATGAAGATGAAATTTTTGTTACTATGCATAACTATGGAGTTGTAAGTATATGGTACTCTAATGATGCAGGTGTAAGTTGGATAAGTAAAGAAGGTGATTTACCAGATTTACCCGTTAAAACAATAATGCAAAACCCTTATAATGAAAATGAAGTTATTATTGGTACCGATTTAGGAATTTGGAAAACAAGTAATTTTGAAGTGGTTACTCCAACTTGGAAACAAGCATATAATGGAATGAGTAACGTACCAGTTTTAGATTTAGATTTAAGAGATGATAACGTAGTCTTTGCCGCAACGTATGGTAGAGGTATATTTTCAGGTAGTTTTTTAAATCCTAATGAAGATGAAGACGGTGATGGGATAAATAATGCCACTGATAATTGCCCAACAACAGCGAACCCAGATCAAGCAGATGTAGATAATAATGGAATAGGTGACGTGTGCCAAGATACAGATGGTGATGGGATTTTAGACATCAATGATAATTGTGTAAATAAAATAAATCCTAATCAAGAAGATGTTAATAATAATAGTATTGGAGACGCATGTGAAGATAGAGATAATGATGGAGTTGCAGATAATATTGATAATTGTGTAAATACACCAAATGCCGATCAAAAAGATATTAATAATGATGGAATAGGGGACGTGTGCCAGGACTCAGATGAAGATGGAGTTTTAGATGATGTTGATAACTGCCCAACAACAGCAAATCCAGATCAAGCAGATACAGATAATAACGGAATAGGAGATGCATGTGAAGATGCAGATAATGATGGAATAATTGATACGGTAGATAACTGTATCAATATAGCAAACCCAAACCAGGAAGATGCTGATAATGATGGAATTGGAGATGCTTGTCAAGATTCTGACAATGATGGCGTTATGGATGCTGTAGATAACTGTCCAAATACCGCGAACCCAAATCAGGAAGATGTTAATAATAATGGGATTGGCGATATTTGTGATACTAGTTATTTAGATGAAAAGAATATATCTATTCAAACTATATCAGAAACCTGCGTCAATGAAAATGACGGTAAAGTTACTGTTAATGTTAATGAAACATTTGTAAGCTATACTTTAACCTTAATAGGAAATACAATAAATGAAACAATACAATTAACATCAACATCGTATACTTTTGAAAATTTAGCACCAGGAAATTATGAGGTATGTGTTGCTGTTGATGATAAAAATTACAAACAATGTTTTGAAATAAAGGTAAAACCAGCCAGTACTGTTTCTTTAAGATTAGCTAAAAATAACCAATCAAAAAATTATACTGTAAACGTAAGTTCTGGAACAGCACCTTACAAAGTATTTTTAAATGGAGATTTAGTTAATACGTTCAATCAATCAACATTTAATGTAAAAGTTGAGGGCAAAGGACTTATTGAAGTAACTACTGCAAAAGCTTGTGAAGGTAAATTTACAACAACTATTGATAATGTTTTCTTAAGGAGTAATCCAGTTATAGAATCTATAGAATTATTAGTACCACTAGAAACACCAATAAAAATTAAAGCAACGGTATTTGATATAACAGGTAAAGTCGTATTAAACGAAAACATTGAAAGACAAGGAAATGAATTGTCAATTCCATTTAGTAATTATAAATCAGGAATTTATATATTAAAATTAGGAAACGATAAGAATAATACCTTTAAAATATTAAAAAAATGAAAAAAGTAATAAATAAAATCGCTTTATTTTCAGTTTCATTATTCATTGCTTGTGGTGGCAGTAGTAGTAAAGAATCAGAAGTAGTTAATGAAGCACCAAGTACTGTTAATTTAGTGTATCCATCAGAAAATTTACTATGTATAGATAACACGATTGTTTTTGATTGGTCAGATGCTACAGATGCTAATAATGATAACATTCGTTATACAGTAGAGTTTTCAAATAGTAGAGATATGACTGTTATTGTTAAAACAGAAACAGTAAGTTCTTCAACAAAATCAATTACAGTAGATAAAGGAGTTGCTTATTATTGGAGAGTAACTGCAGTTGATAGTAAAGGTAAATCGGGTACACCGTCTTCGGTAAATGCTTTTTATACAAAAGGAGAAGGAGAAACTAATACCGCACCGTTTACAGCAAAATTAGTTGCACCTTTAGATGAAGGGACTGTAAATACTGTAACTTTTAATTTACAATGGGAAGGAGCTGATTCTAATACATCAGATACTTTAACATATGATGTTTTTTTTAGCGAAAATACTGACCCAGAAAAAGTAACAACGAATTCAATTAGTGACGAATTATATAAAGTAACTGTTGAAACTGGTAAAACCTATTATTGGAAAATAAATACGATTGATAATTCAGGAGCAAAGTCTATTGGTCAAGTTTGGAGTTTTAGTGTAAACTAAATATACCAATGAATACATGCAAAAAAACGACGCCAATGGCGTCGTTTTTTTATGGTAATAAGAAATCTACTTATTTTCTTCTTTTCGTTTTTCGGCTATTAATTCTAATTCATCATACCAATTTTGGCCAAATTTTCTAACCAGTGCTTGCTTTACAAATTTATAAACAGGTACTTGTAACTCTTTTCCTAAAGAACAGGCATCATCACAAATTTCCCATTTATCGTAATTTACTGCAGAAAATTCACTGTAATCTTTAACTCTAACAGGATAAAGGTGACACGAAACAGGTTTTTTCCAATCTACAATTCCTTGATTATAAGCTTCTTCAATAGCACACAAAGCCGTGTTTTTATCATCAAAAATAACATAGGCACAATCAGCATCGTTAATTAAAGGGGTTTCAAGCTCTCCAAAATCACTGGTAATCCAAGTTCCTTGTTTTTCAATCGCCTCAATACCTTCTTTACGTAAAAAAGGTTTTATCTTAGGATAGATGTCTTCTAAAATAACTGTTTCTTCTTTATTTAATGGTGCTCCAGCATCTCCATCAATACAACAAGCTCCTTTACAGGCTGATAAATTACACACAAAGTCTTTATCAATAAGATCTTCTGAAACGATGGTTTTTCCTAATTGAAACATAAAATATATTTAAAAGTGTATAGTTAACAATAACTTTACATAAAATTTAGTTGCAAAAATACTAGATTGTAACAATACTTGTATAATTTTGCAGCTGAAAAACAAAATATTATGAATTTTAACTTCAAAGAAATTTTTACAGCCTTTATGGTGTTATTTGCGGTGATTGATATTATTGGAAATATTCCTATTATTATTGACTTACGTAAAAAAGTAGGGCATATTCAATCAGAAAAAGCCTCACTAATAGCCGGGGTAATTATGGTTATTTTTCTTTTTTTAGGAAAACAATTATTAAGTTTAATTGGTATTGATGTACATTCTTTTGCAGTAGCGGGAGCATTTATCCTTTTTTTCATTGCTTTAGAAATGATTTTAGGTATTACATTGTATAAAGAGGATGAAGATGAAGCTTTAACAGCAACAGTTTTTCCATTAGCTTTTCCATTAATTGCCGGACCAGGTAGTTTAACAACCTTACTTTCTTTACGAGCAGAATTTAATATAGAAAATATTATAGTAGCTGTATTACTTAACGTAATACTAATATATGTGGTTTTAAAAACCTCCTCAAAGATTGAAAAAATTATTGGAGCTAACGGTATAAAAATTATTAGAAAAATATTCGGAGTTATCTTATTAGCAATTGCAGTAAAATTATTTGCAGCTAACTTTAAAGAGTTATTAGGATAACATGATATATGATTGCTTAATTATTGGCGGTGGAGTTTCAGGCATGCAATGTGCCTTGGTTTTAGGATCGGCATATAAAAAAGAGTATGCTAAAAATAAAAATATTGGAATTATACTACATCAACGAGCTTCTCATTTACAAGATGCATTATTTAATAATGTTTTAGGGTTGCCTTCAGCAACATTAGGAAGTGATATTTTAGTTCAAGGAAAAGCGCAGTTAAAAACACAATATCCACACGTTTCTCAAATTGAAAATGAAAAAGTAATTGCTGTTTTAGAAGATAACACTGAATATAAAATTATCACTAATAAAAGCGAATATTATAGCAAATCAGTTGTGGTAGCTTTAAATTATTCTAAACCGTTTGAAATAGCTGGTTTAGAACAATATGTAGAGCCACACATGCGAGCTAATGCTATGAAAAATAGAATACAACTTCGAAACTTTAATCACTTAATTAAAAAAGGGTTATACGTTTGCGGAACTTTAGCAGGTTGGCGCAGTCAATTTGCCATTGCAGCAGGAAGTGGTGCAAGTGTAGCTACTGATATTTTAACAGTATGGAATGATCATATTCCAACGAAAGTGCACGACAAAATAGAGAGTAATAATTAAAAACAAATAGAATAATGAAAAAAATATTAATATTAGGCTTTACAGCTTTGATACTTGTTAATTGTGGTCAAAATGGAATTGATGATAATATAATACCAGAACCGCCTGTAACTAAAGTTGTAGCCGTTGATGATTTTTATGAAACAATTGAAAATGTACCTTTAACTATTTCTGATTTTTTATCAAATGATACATTTACCAATACTAATATAAGCGTAGGAGTACCAAACCCAAATAGTACAGTAAATAACGGAAATATTACACTTAACGATGGCAAGTTTATTTATACACCTGCTACCGATTTTATTGGAGAAGATTCTTTTGAGTACACAATTTGTAGCGCTACAACCACCACAAATTGTGCTACTGCAACAATTAAAATAACTGTAAAAGCTGAATCAACTACAACTCCTGGTAGTTTTAATATTCCTGCTGAACTAACATCTTATTATAGTGGAGTAGATTTTACATTAACAGGAGCTGCATTAAAAGATGAACTTGCTACTAAAGTAACGAGTACTCATACTACTTTTTTAACCTATACACCTGGTGTTTGGGAAGCTGTAAAAAAATCAGACTTAGATCCTTCAGATAATAGTAAGGTTTTATTAATTTATGGTTATAGTGACACTGACGGAGATTATGTGACAGATAGATCACGTAGTAAAAGTTTGAACGGAGGTAGTCAAGGAACAGAGTGGAATAGAGAGCATGTGTACCCTAAATCATTAGGAAATCCAAATTTAGGTACAGCTGGTGCTGGTTCAGACGCGCACCATTTAAGACCATCTGATATCCGTATGAATTCTAATAGAAGTAATAAGAAATTTATCAATGGATCAGGTACAGCGGCTGCAGTTTCTAATGGTTGGTACCCTGGAGATGAGTGGAAAGGTGATGTTGCTCGTATGATGATGTATATGTATTTACGATATGGTAATCAATGTTTGCCAAAAAATGTTGCTATTGGTACTGTTAATGCATCAGATAGTAATATGATTGAATTGTTATTACAATGGAATGCTCAAGATCCTGTTTCTGATTTTGAAAAAAACCGTAATAATGTAATTGCTGAAGAGCAAGGTAATAGAAACCCTATGATTGATAACCCTTATTTAGCAACTGTTATTTGGGGTGGTACTACAGCCAATAACACATGGGAGTAAATAATTTAAATATAAAACTATTGGTTAGCATGTAAGTTAACCAATAGTTTTTCTTTATAAGTTCTGCCAATTGGCAGAACTTTATTGTTTATATACAGGTTGGTACTGCTGTATTTTTCTACCTTTTTTATATTTATGATATATGATTTGTGAATTTGTACAAATACCTTATCACTTAATTTATTTTTCCAATTTTTTAAAGAATCAATAATTGTTAGTTTTTTATCAGTCATAAAAAAGGTTACATAATTTCTGTCTGATTCTAAATAAAGTATTTCTTCTAAATATATTTTATAAATAGTTTTATCTATATTTAAATAAATGGCTTCTTTTTCTTTTGTTTCTGTGATGTTTATTTGTTTTTCGGCTTTGGTTATGGCTTTTAAAAAACGATCAAAAGAAAAGGGTTTTACAAGGTAATCAACAATAGTATCTAGCTCAAAACTAGTAACAGCATAATCAGGATAAGCAGTTGTAATTATTATTTTAGGCGGATTTTTAATTGTTTTTATAAAATCTAAACCAGATATATCTGGTAGATTTATATCTAGTAAAACAACATCAATTTTTGTGTTTTTTAAAAATTGATGTGCACTTATTGCTGTTTGAAAAGAATTGATTAACTCTAAATCAGGGATTTTACGAATATAACTTTTTAATACATTTTGTGCCGGAAGCTCATCTTCTATAATAATACAATTCATTTATTTTAAGTTTAAAACTAATGATACCGAAAAGCTATCTGTTTTACTTATAGTTAGTTCATAATTATTTTCATATAGTAAGTTTAACCGCTTTTTAAGGTTTTTTAAACCGATTGCCTCAGTATTTTTTATTGATCTCTCATCATAATCATTTGTACAAATACAGGTTAATTTATTTTTTTTTACCTTAATGTTTATGTTAATACTACTATTAATAACACTGTGTTTAAATGCGTTTTCGATAATAGTAATTAATAACAATGGAGCAATTTTGTAGCTTTCATTATCAGTTGTAGTTTTATAACTAATTTGTTTAATTCCTTCGGTTCTAATTTTATGAAAAGCGATATAATTATCTATAAATTGTATTTCCTTTATCAAGCTAACTTTATTAGCATTACTTTCATACAAAACATGTTTTAAATTATCCGATAGTCGTAAAATTAAGTCAGGGGCTTTGTCAGGTTTTTCAATAGCGTATGAATAAATAGTATTTAAATTATTGAATAACACATGTGGATTAATCTGTGATTTTAGGAATTTTAATTCCATCTCAGCTCTTTCTTGCTCAATTTTAGCTACTTTTTCAGATTGATCAATGTACCGAAATAACATCCATATAAAAGAAAAGAATAATAACGGAGTTAAGGTTTGCCATAAATAATCACTTAAACATTTTATAAGCGAACATCCGCAGCGCGCAAAAACATAACAATACAATTGTGTTGCTAAAAATGATATAGATAAAAAAAGAAAACTATATAGCACATACCATTTCTTTTTCATAAAAAAAGGTAATAGTATTTGATTGTTTATATATACGATAATAACAAGGATGAAAAAATATTGTAAAAACGGATTTTCAGTCCAATAATATGGCGTAAAAACAAATAATGATATAAAGATAAATAATATCCAAAAAAGTAGGTGTATTAAAGCCTCAGCGCCATGTTTTTTTAATGTATTCATATACAGTTAAAAATAGGTAAATTTTAAAGAGTAATTTATAAATAAAGTACCAACTACACTAATACGAGTATCAACTGCAAATTGTAAGTTGTTTGCACAAGTTTGATAGTTGTTTATACTGATGTTTTTATTAAGTATTAGTTATCGTTTACATTAGACAAACTATTAATTAAACAATGTAAATATGAAAAAATTAGTATCATTTATTGTTATTTGTTTTATAGCAATTACCGTTAATGCACAGGAATTTAAGTTTGATAAAACTACTATTGATTATGGTAAAATAGCGCAAGGTGCTGAAAAAAAACGTGTGTTTGAGTTTACCAACATTGGTGACGCTCCTTTAATTATTAAGCAAGTAGTTTCTACTTGTGGTTGTGCAGTACCTAAAAAACCCGAACAACCTATTATGCCAGGAAAAAAAGGAAGCATAGAGGTATCGTATGATACGAATCGATTAGGAGGGTTTTCTAAAATGTTTACCATTATTTCTAATGCAAAATCAAAAAGAGAAGTGGTAAAAATTAAAGGGTTTGTAAGTAATAAAAATGTTGTTGCTTCTAAATAAAAAAAATCCCGAGTTTAATACTCGGGATTTTTAATTTTTATATATAAAAGGGTTTATCCTTTTAAACTAGCTTTCATAAACTCAGTATTCATACGAGCAATGTTTTCTAATGAAATTCCTTTCGGGCATTCAACTTCACAAGCTCCTGTATTTGTACAGTTACCAAACCCTTCAGCATCCATTTGAGCTACCATGTTTAAAACACGATCTGTAGCTTCAACTTGCCCTTGTGGTAATAAAGCATACTGAGATACTTTAGCTCCAACAAATAACATTGCCGATGAGTTTTTACAAGTAGCCACACAAGCACCACAACCAATACAAGTTGCTGCATCCATTGCGTCGTCAGCATCTTTTTTAGGAATAGGAATTGAGTTAGCATCTTGGGTGTTTCCTGAAGTGTTTACAGAAATATACCCTCCAGATTGCTGAATACGTTCAAAAGAACTTCTATCAACCACTAAATCTTTAATTACAGGGAATGCAGCTGCTCTAAATGGTTCAATTGTAATTGTATCACCATCTTTAAACATACGCATGTGTAATTGACAAGTGGTTACACCACGATCAGGACCATGTGCTTCACCATTAATGTACATAGAACACATACCGCAAATTCCTTCACGACAATCATGATCAAAAGCAACAGGTTCTTCACCTTTGTTAATAATCTGTTCGTTTAAAACATCCATCATTTCTAAGAAAGACATGTGTTCAGAGATGTCGGTTACTTTATAATCGACCATTTTCCCTTTATCACTTGCGTTTTTTTGACGCCAAATTTTAAGTGTTAAATTCATAATATCTTCTTATTTATATGAACGTTGTTTTAATTCAATATCGTTAAACTCTAATTCTTCTTTGTGTAAAACTGCCTCTGCAGGTTCTCCTTTATATTCCCAAGCAGCAACGTAAGCAAAGTTTTCATCATCACGCTTAGCCTCTCCTTTTTGTAATCCGTCTAACTCAACAGATTCTTCTCTAAAGTGACCACCACATGATTCATTTCTGTTTAATGCATCTTTAGCAAATAACTCTCCTAATTCTAAGAAATCAGCTACACGACCTGCTTTTTCTAATTCAGGATTCATTTCATTTGCATCTCCAGGAACTGTTACGTTTTTCCAGAAATCTTCACGCAATGCTTTAATTTCAGCCATGGCTTCTTTTAAACCTTGTTCATTACGTGCCATTCCGCATTTTTCCCACATAATTTTTCCTAATTTTTTGTGGTAATAATCTACAGAATGTTCTCCATTATTATTGATGAAGAAATTGATACGGTCAGTAACTTCTTTTTCAGCTTCTTCAAACTCTTTAGTATCTGTTGGTATTTTTCCGGTACGGATATCTCCAGATAAATAATCACCAATTGTATATGGTAATACGAAATAACCATCGGCTAAACCTTGCATTAAAGCAGAAGCTCCTAAACGGTTAGCACCATGATCAGAGAAGTTTGCTTCACCAATACAGTACAATCCATCAACGGTTGTCATTAAGTTATAATCAACCCAAACACCACCCATTGTGTAGTGTGTTGCAGGATAAATCATCATTGGAGTTTCGTATGGATTTTCATCTACGATTTTCTCGTACATTTGAAATAAGTTTCCATATTTAGCTTCAACAATAGCTTGTCCTAATTCGTATACTTTTGCATCCGAAGGGTTTGTAATATTTTGTAATTTTGCTTGCTCTCTACCGTAACGGTCAATTGCCGATTTAAAATCTAAATACACCGCTTCACCAGTTGCATTTACTCCGTAACCAGCATCACAACGTTCTTTTGCTGCACGAGAGGCAACATCACGAGGTACTAAGTTACCAAATGCAGGGTAACGTCTTTCTAAATAATAATCTCTTTCATCTTCAGACAATTCGGTTGGTTTTTTACGACCTTCTCTAATTGCCATCACATCTTCCATGTTTTTAGGAACCCAAATACGCCCATCATTACGTAACGATTCTGACATTAAAGTCAATTTCGATTGATAATCTCCCGAACGAGGAATACATGTTGGGTGAATTTGCGTATAACAAGGGTTTGCGAAATACGCTCCTTTTTTATGAATTTTCCAAGCTGCAGTTGCGTTTGATCCCATTGCGTTTGTTGATAAGAAATATACATTCCCATAACCACCAGAAGCAATAACTACTGCGTGTGCCGAGTGACGTTCAATTTCACCAGTAACTAAGTTACGAGCGATAATTCCACGAGCTTTTCCACCAACTTTAACAACATCTAACATTTCATGGCGATTGAACATTTCAATTTTACCACGAGCAATTTGACGATTCATTGCAGAGTATGCACCTAATAATAATTGCTGTCCTGTTTGCCCTTTAGCGTAAAAAGTTCTTGAAACTAATACTCCACCAAACGAACGGTTGTCTAACAAACCGCCATAATCACGAGCAAAAGGTACACCTTGTGCTACACATTGATCAATAATATTTGCTGAAACTTCAGCTAAACGGTGAACGTTTGCTTCACGAGAACGGTAATCTCCTCCTTTTACGGTATCGTAAAATAAACGGTAAAAAGAATCTCCATCACCTTGATAATTTTTTGCTGCATTAATACCTCCTTGTGCTGCAATAGAGTGTGCTCTACGAGGAGAATCTTGATAAGCAAATGCTTTTACATTGTAGCCTAATTCTGCTAAAGTTGCAGCAGCTGAACCACCTGCTAAACCTGTACCAACCACAATTACGTCTATTAAACGTTTGTTTGCTGGGTTTACCAAGTCAATTTTGTCTTTATAAGTTGTCCATTTATCTTTAATTGGACCTTTTGGAATTTTTGAATCTAAAGCCATACTTGTTTCGTATTAGTGATTGAAATGGTGAAATAAAGCAATGATGATAAACCCTACAGGAATACCAATTGCATACACTTTACAAAATGTTTTCAATCCTTTAGTGTATTTGTTGTTTGCTCCAACTGATTGGAATGCAGATGTAAATCCGTGTAATAAGTGTAATGCTAAAAATACAAATGCTACGATGTATGCACCAACTCTAAGCGGATTCACAAATTTGTGTTGTAATTCTTCAAAATATCTAAGTCCGCTATCAGCCACATTTGGGTCGATAAGTCCAGACATATCTCCTTGAATATACTTGGTATTTAATTCTGGAAACCAGAAATCAATAAAATGTAATACTACAAATGCTAAAATTGCAGCTCCAGACCAAATCATGTTTCTACTCATCCAAGTAGAGTTTGCGGCTCCGTTATTTTTAGCATAGCTTACTGTACGTGCACTGTTGTTTTTTAATTCTAAGATGAATCCCATTACAAAATGAAACACTACACCAATAATCAAAACAGGCTGCATAACATATTGTATTAACGCATTAGTACCCATAAAATGAGATAATTTGTTAAATGTTGCTCCGTTGTCTGGAAAAATTGAGGTGATGTTTATTGCAAAATGTTGTAATAAAAAGAACATCAAGAAGAACGCCGAAAGTGCCATGGCAAATTTTCTTCCAATAGAAGATTTTAATAATCCCATTATTTTGTTTGTTATATTAAATATATAACACAAATTTAAGAGGTATGCACTACTTGCACAAATTTTGCGAATTGTTTTATTAAATATTTAGAATGGGTTTAAATAAAAGGGTAGTGTTTTGATTTAAAGATTAAATCCAATTAAGTAAATTAGTTAACTCTTCGGGTTTTTCTAACGGAATCATATGCCCACAATTTTTGATGATTATATGTTTTCCATTTTGTAATTTAGATGCTAATATTTTTACATCTGCAATTGAAATTAATGCATCATTTTCAGCAGCAATAAGTATTATTGGAATGTTCAGGTTTAAAACTTGTTCCGTAATATTAAGCCTAGAAGAAGTCGATTTTAATTGACGAATTAAAACTTCTTTTCCTAAAGTTGCATCCATTTTTTTAATAATGCTTATAATTTCTTTATTTTGATGATTAGGGTGTAAAAATTGCTGTATTCTTACCTGCGAAATGCCTTTATACTTTTTTTTTTGTAAAAAATCAATAGTACTTTTTCGTAACTGAACTTCATTATCATTTAAACCATTTGTATTTGCTGAAATTATTACAAGTTTTTTTACCTTCTCAGGGTAGTGAGTCGCAAAATTTAAGGCTGAAAATCCACCTAAAGAAAATCCTACAATTATAGCTTTTTTATCAATTTTTGATAAGATTATTTTGTTAATTTCATCAAAAGAAGTAGCTAAAGTAATATCAATATGAACAGGAAAAATATTTTCTAAACGAGGAAATACAAATTGCCATAAATCGACTGTACACATTGTGCCTGAAATAAAATATACTTTTTGCATTTATTTTATAGTTTATCAAATATTAATTAGTTTATCAATCTTAAAAAACTTAGTAACAAGTTTGTTACTGTAAGGTAAAGATTAACATTTATACACCGTGTAAGTTAAACTTTTTAGGTGTTTTAGTAAATAAATATATTGTATCTTTTTGTTAAATTGTAATCAATAAAAAACTAGGAGTATAAACAATATAATAGCTTTAATATAAGTACTACGTTGTTTTGTTAGCTAATTATATTTTAACGACCAATAATAAAAGAAGTTATATAAATGGCTATTCAAGATATAAAAACCTATAAATATCAAGATGTTTTTTCATTACAAAGCATGCAGTTTGAAAAAGCTTGTGTGGTTAATAAACCGACACAAATTAATAGCTATAAAATTTTTTGGATAAAGGAAGGTGAGGGAACCTATCATATCGATTTTGAAAGTTATTCATTTAAAGGAGGAGTATTATTTTTTTTATCTCCTGGACAAATGTTCTCGGTTACTTCAGAAAAAATAAAAGAAGCTTATCAATTAAGTTTTGTACAAGATTTTTACTGCATTCAGGCGCATGATTCTGTAATTTCTTGTAATGGAGTATTGTTTAATAACATATATGAAACCCCGTTTGTAAGACCTTGTAAAAAAGATATTGAAAAATTTAATTTTATAATCGAGAGCTTAGTAGATGAATTTGAAAACAATGAAACGGCTCAATACGATATGTTACAAGCTTATTTAAAACAGTTTATAATACATGCTGTACGGATAAAAAAAGAAAACCACATACTTAAAAAAGATATCGAAACAAAGTTGTTTAAAGACTTTAGCTTGTTGGTTGAGTTAAATTTTAAAAACTTACATAGTGTTACTGATTATGCTAATCGTTTAGGTATTTCTCCTAAATCATTAACAAAAAATTTTCAAAAAATAGGGATTCAAAGCCCCAGTGACTTTATTAAAAATAGGATTATAATAGAAGCAAAACGTAAATTATTGTATTCTACAGAAATAATCAAACAAATTGCCTTCGATTTAGGTTTCAATGATCCGGCGTACTTTACTCGTTATTTTACCAAGGCAACTGGAAAATCTCCAAAACAATTTCAAAAAGAGTATAAAAAAACCCCATAACACACAAGTTAGGGGTTGTTTTTTTAAGGGATGTTATTATTTAAGGGGGGGTAACATATAGGGGGATATGTTACTTATAATAACATTACAAATGTACGACAGGTTTGTAGTTAATACATTAACCTATGTTTATAATGGTTTTTAATTTAAAAAGTAACGTTTATTATAAAGAAACCTTTTCAGTTTTTAATATAAGAAGCAATTATACCGCATAAAAAAACCCATAACACACAAGTTAGGGGTTGTTTTTAAGGGATGTTATTATTTAAGGGGGGTATAACATACTAGGGGATATGTTATTAATAATAAACATTGCAAATATATAATGCTTTTACAATTAAAATGTTAACATAAGTTAAGAAATCATTTTTTTAAGTTTTTATTGAAAGCTAAGTTTAAGGAACTTCTGTCCATTTTTAAAAGATGATTCACGTTGCATCTTTGTAGTATAATTTTTAACCAAGGTTTTATCGGTTAAATAAAAACAAAAAAATGAAAACAACAAACACTTATCAATGCCCTAATTGTTGGGGATATCAAGAATACGACGAGCAATTTCCTGAAAGAGAAATGTGTAGTTGTGATCAAACTAAATAATAACATAATAAACAAAAAAATGAGTACAAGAATTAAAACATTAAATCCAGAAACTACAACAGGAAAATCAAAAGAACTATTTGACGTAGTACAAAATAAATTAGGCTTTATACCTAACTTAGTTAAAGTATTTGGTAATTCGCCAGCAACATTACAAACGTATTTAAGTTTAGGTGATTTAACCGCAAGCGGAAATTTTTCAAACAAGTTTAGAGAACAATTAGCTTTAGTAATTGCTGAAGAAAATAATTGCGATTATTGTTTATCAGCACATACAGCAATTGGTAAAATGAATGGTTTAACTGATGCTGAAACAGTGCAAAACAGACAAGGGTTATCTTCAGATGAAAAAGTAGCTGCAGGATTAAATTTTGCCCAAAGCATTACCAAAAACAGAGGTAATATAAGTGCTGATGAGATAGCAGCTGTAAAACTAGCTGGGTATACTGATAGTGATATTTTAGAAATTGTTTTAAATGTGGTTTCTAATACATTAACAAATTATGTAAATCATATTGCAAAAACCGAAATTGATTTTCCAGAAGTAAACTCAGGAAAATTTACCATAAACGCATAATAAAAAATTGAGGGATTACTTTTTATAGTAATACTCATCACATAAATATATAATCAAAAAAGTAAATAAAAATGAAACGTATTATCGCAATTTTAGTATTCGTATTAACTGTTAGTTTTCAAGCAAACGCACAAGATGTAAAAACAGTGTCTTTAGAACAAACCAAAGGTAAGTTTACACAACAAAAGCTAACATTAAAGGAAGGAACTTATGTTTTTGAAATTTCTAATAATAATGTAGGACATGATGTTGGATTTGTATTAGCTCCAAAGGGAATGGTAGAAGCATCACATCATATTAAAGATGCTTATGTAACTTCTTTAGTAAAAAATAATGCTAAATCTACATCAAAAAAAGTAACTTTAAAAAAGGGAGAATATGTATATTTTTGCCCGTTAAACCCTACACCTCAATATACTTTAACAGTTAAGTAAACAGTTAAGTATAGTTTTTATACAAATAAAATCCCCGCTAATTGCGGGGATTTCTATTTAAAATAAACATTATTTATTCATTATATCTTCAATTTCATCTGCATCAATAGGTATATTGCGCATTAAGTTAAAAGGATCACCTGTTTCTTGTATCACCACATCATCTTCTAAACGAATACCAAAACCTTCATTAGGAATATAAATACCAGGCTCAACAGTAAAAACCATATTCGCTTCCATAGGTTGGTGTAATAAACCATAATCGTGTGTGTCTAATCCCATGTGATGCGAAGTACCGTGCATAAAGTATTTTTTGTATGCTGGCCAGTTTTTATCTTCATTTTGCACATCGGCTTTGTCTAATAAGCCTAAACCTAGTAATTCAGAAGTCATTAATTTACCTACTTCTACATGGTAATCTGCCCAAATAGTTCCTGGAACTAATAATTTTGTAGCATCATTTTTTACTCGGTTTACGGCATTGTATACTGCTTTTTGTCGGTCTGAAAAACGACCAGAAACAGGTACTGTACGCGTCATGTCTGACGAGTAATTTGCATATTCTGCACCAACATCCATCAAAATTAAATCACCTGCTTTACATTGTTGATTGTTTTCTATATAATGCAATACATTGGCATTATTACCACTTGCAATAATTGGCGTATAAGCGAACTTTTTAGAACGATTTCTAATAAATTCATGAATAAACTCTGCTTCAATTTCATATTCCCAAACACCGGGTTTAATAAAATCTAATACACGTCTAAATCCTTTTTCGGTAATATCACAGGCTTGTTGTAATAAATCTAATTCAATAGAGTCTTTTAACGAACGTAAACGTTGTAAAATAGGATTACTTTTTGCAACCGAATGTGCAGGGTATTTTGATAATAACCACTTGGTAAAACGTGCCTCGCGTGTTTCAGTTTCAATAGTAGCACGGTAATGTTCGTTGGTATTTATGTAAACAGTTTCGGCAAGTGCCATCATTTCTGCTAAAACTTTTTCTAAGTCTTGTAACCAAAAAACAGTTTGTATTCCACTTGTTGTTAATGCTTTCTCTTTGGTTAGTTTTTCACCTTCCCAAACGGCAATATGTTCGTTAGTTTCGCGTAAAAATAATACTTCGCGCAAATTTTCCTTCGGACAATCAGGAAATAATACTAAAATACTTTCTTCTTGATCAACACCACTTAAAAAAAAGATATCACGATGTTGTTCAAACGGAAGCATACTATCTGCACTTACTGGATATATATCATTAGAGTTAAAAACAGCTAAACTATTTGGCTTCATTTCCGCCATAAAGTTTTTACGATTTTTTATAAATAAGTCACGATTTATTGGGTTGTATTTCATAATAGGTTCAATTAAATTACTAAACGTGTTTCAAAAATAAGAAAAGATACTATGCAAATATTAGCCATTTGGCGCTATTTTATATTTTTACGAATTCTACTCATATGTCTGGTAGAAATTCCTAAAAAAGAAGCCAAATAATGTAGCGGAACTTCTTGTAGTAATTTAGGTTCGTTAGTAAGTAGTTTTTTATAGCGCTCTTCTGGTGTAAGCGTAAGTAAATCGATGCGATAATCATCAATTAAAAAAATTTGATTTTCAATTAAAGTATAATAAAACTGATGAAACGCTTTGTTGTTTTTTAGTAAATAATTAAAATCATCTATCAAAATTACTTGCAAATTACAAGTACTTAGTGCTTTAATGTTTTTACGCGATGGGGTTTTTTGCAAGTAACTTTTTAAGGCAGATGTGCATGAATTTTTTAAAGCTAAATAGGTAGTTTTTTCTTCTTCGGATGTTTCAATGGCATGTTGTAAAATACCGCTTTCTACGTAACAAAAGTATTTGCAAACCTTTCCTTTTTTAACTAAAAAATTATTTTTTGTTAAAGTTAACGGAGTAAAAAAACGTAAAATCTCAGTAATTTGATTTTCAAACTGCTGAGATTTTAATACATTTTCTATGTAGCTATAAAAAGTCATTTATAGTTTATCTACGTTTATTTTTTCTTGGTGCTCCACCTTCGTTTTTTCTTGATTGATCACTAGGGCGTTCTCTTTTAGGTTTTCTGTTAACCGCGCCTCTATGTGTAGCACCTACTCCTTTTTTCTTTCCGTTACCAGATTTTTTCTTTTGAGTTGCTGCTCTTTTTGGTCCCGCAGTATCGGTAGGTTCGTACCCTTCAATTACTTCAGTGTTTAATTTTTGACGCAGTATTTTTTCTATCTCTTTTTGATATTCGGTTTCTTCACTACATACTAAAGAAATAGCTTCTCCTTTTGCACCAGCTCTACCAGTTCTACCAATTCTATGTACATAATCTTCAGGTACATTTGGTAATTCAAAGTTAATAACATGTGGTAATAATGGAATATCAATTCCACGTGCAGCAATATCAGTTGCTACTAAAACACGAATAGCGTTACTCTTAAAATTAGCCAATGCTTTTGTTCTTGCAGCCTGACTTTTATTACCATGAATTGCAGCGGCAGAAACACCTGAACCAATTAATTTTTTAGTTAATTTATTGGCACCGTGTTTGGTTCTGGTAAAAATTAAAACCTGACTCCAATTACCATCTTTTATTAAATTGGTAACAACCTCTGTCTTTTTTCCTTTATCAACTGTATATACTTTTTGAGAAACTTTATCGGCAGTTGAGTTTTGCGGAGCAGCTTCAACCGAAACAGGATTTCTTAAAATACCTTCGGCTAGTTTCTTAATTTCTTTTGAAAAAGTTGCAGAAAACAGTAAGTTTTGACGCTTTACGGGCATAAAACTGATAATTTTGTTAATATCTCTAACAAAACCCATATCTAGCATACGGTCAGCTTCATCTAAAATAAGTACATCAATTCTTTTAAACGATACTGCTTTTTGATCATGTAAATCTAACAACCTACCAGGAGTAGCTACCAAAAAATCAACACCATGGCGTAATGTTTTTATTTGGCTAGCCGCTTTTACGCCCCCAAAAACTACGGTAGATTTTATATCTAAATACGTACTATATTCTCTTACATTATCGTAAACCTGCGCCGCTAATTCTCTCGTAGGTGTTAATACCAAGGCTCTTACAGGTCGGTATTTTGGGTGTTTGGTTTCTGATAAATATTGTAAAACGGGTAATGTAAAACCAGCTGTTTTACCGGTACCAGTTTGTGCAGATGCTAATACATCTTTTCCTGCTAAAATATGTGGTATCGCTTTTGCTTGTATTGGCGATGGAGTATCGTATCCTTTTTCGCTGATAGCTTTTAACAAAGCATCAGATAATCCTAAAGATTTAAATGTCATATATAATATTTTAGAAATACACTTAAAATAAGTATTTCTATGAAGTTGCAAAGGTACTGCTATTTATTAGGATGTATTATAAAATTAAAAAGACACCTTTTTAAGATGTCTTGATTAATAATATATACTTTAAATGGTTATTTTTTCATGGCACTTTTAATAAGTCCAACAATAATTAAAAGTACTGACCCTCCAACACCGCTACCAGCAATATTTCCTATAATACCACCAATATCAATACCAAGCATTCCTAATAGTTGGGCACCTATACCACCTCCTAAAATACCTACAACCGAATTCCAAAGAGTTCCTAGCGAGAATTTTTTTAATAAGGCACCTGCTACGTTACCTCCAATTGCACCACTTAATAAACTGATAATTAATTCCATAATTTATTGTTTTAATTAGTTAATTGGAATTAAAGAAAGGGAAAAATAATACACAAACCAAATGTAATTGATTGATTATTAGGTTTAAGTGAGTTTTTCCTCTAATGATTTTACAATAGCTTTTCCTATATTATCTTTCGTATACGCTTCTATTCCTTGTAAACCTGGCGTTGAATTTACTTCGATTAGCAACGGGCCTCTTTTTGAGCGAATCATATCAACTCCAGCAATAGGTAAGTTTAAATATTTTGCTGCTTTAATAGCTATTTCTTTTTCTTCGGGTGATAAATTAACCTTAAAGCCATTGCCCCCTTGATGAATATTTGAGCGAAAATCATCTTCCAAACCTTTTCGTTTCATAGACGAAACTACTTTACCATTTATTACAAAAGCACGAATATCTTCGCTATTGCTTTCAGCTATAAACTCTTGTAATAAAATACTCGTATTGGTACTATACATGGTGTCAATTATCGATTTTGCAGATTTTTTACTTTCAGCTAAAATAACACCAGCCCCATGTGTACCTTCTTGTAGTTTTATGATTATCGGCGCACCTCCTAACAAGTCTATTTGTTCCCCTATGTTTTCAGGATTTACAGAAAACAATGTATCTGGAATCGGAATATTTTTTCGATTCATAATCTGTAAGGTACGTGCTTTGTTTTGCGATTGTAAAATACCTAAAGAAGTTGCCGTAGTATACACTCTGTTCATTTCAAATTCTTTAACAATAGCAGCTCCATGCCGCGATGCAGAAGTTCCAATTCTGGGGATAATTACATCCGGAATATCAATAATATTTTCCCCTTCGTAAATTATTTCAGATATACCATTGGTAAGTTTTATAGAACACATTAAGTGATTAATAATTTTAACTTTATGCCCACGACGATTAGCTTCTTTAAATATTCTTTGCGTTGAATAGATAAGATCGCTAACAGAAAGAATAAAAATTGTCATAGTTTTATATGTTGAGATATCACAAATCTACTCTTTTTTTTAGTCGAAAAAAACGCAGTTTAAAGTTATAAACACCAATGTTTTGTTAATTTCTTTGATTTCAGAATTGCTTACAGTATTTTCATCAATTCTAAACAAACAACAATGAAAACCATATTTACCATTTTTGTCGCCTTTTTTACATTAGCCGCGATTGCACAACAACCTACTACTGCACAAAAAACACAACAAGCATTAATTAAAAAAGAAGCGTTAACTAAAACATCAACAGTTAAAAACATCGCTTTTAAAAACATTGGACCAACTGTAATGAGTGGTCGTGTGGTTGATATTGATGTAAATCCAAATAACACTACTGAGTTTTATGTGGGTTACGCCTCTGGCGGATTGTGGTACACAAACAATAACGGTACCACCTTTACACCAGTTTTAGATAGTTCGCCAACACAAAACATCGGTGATATTGCTGTTGACTGGAACAACGGAACTATTTGGGTGGGTACAGGTGAAAATAATTCATCACGCTCTAGTTATGCAGGAATCGGGATTTTAAAATCTACGGATAAAGGAAAAACTTGGACAAATGTAGGTTTACCAGATAGTCATCATATTGGTAGAATATTAATCAACCCGAATAATTCAGATGAAGTTGTCATCGGAGTTATTGGCCATTTATATTCTTCAAATAAAGAGCGTGGTATTTTTAAAACTACCGATGGCGGAAAAACATGGAATAAAACCTTATTTATTAATGAAAATACAGGAATTATTGATGTGCAACCAGCGCCTAATAATTTTAATGTGTTATACGCTGCTGCTTGGGAGCGTGAGCGTAAAGCGTGGAATTTTGATGGTGACGGAAAAAATTCGGCTATTTATAAATCTACAGATGCAGGTAATTCATGGACTAAAATTTCTGAAAACAACGGATTTCCTAACGGAAACGGTGTTGGAAGAATCGGGTTAGCAGTTTTTAATGAAAATACGGTTTATGCGTTTCACGATAGTCAGTTTAGAAGAAAAAAAGACGCTAAGAAAAAGAAAACATCCAACGCTTTAACAAAAGAAGATTTTAAAACCATGACAGTGGATGCTTTTTTAAAGTTAAAGGATAAAAAATTGAATTCATATTTAAAAATGAATGGTTTTCAAGAAAAATACCGTGCCGAAAATGTAAAACAAATGGTGCGTGCAGGATCTGTAAAACCTGTTGATTTAGCAAAATATTTAGAAAATGCAAATACCTTATTATTTGACACACCTGTTATTGGCGCTGAGGTTTTTAAAACAACTAACGGAGGTAAATCTTGGAGCAAAACTCACAAAGGTTATTTAGATGATTTATATTATTCTTACGGATATTATTTTGGTGAAATTCGTGTTGATCCGCAAGATGAAAACGGAATTTACGTATTAGGTGTACCTATTTTAAAATCGAAAGATGGCGGAAAAACATTTACATCTATTAGTAAAGAAAACGTACATGCCGATCATCAAGCATTATGGGTAAACCCTAAAAAACAAGGGCATTTAGTAGAAGGAAATGATGGAGGATTAAATATTTCATATGATGATGGAGAAAGTTGGATAAAAGCAAATCAGCCTGCGGTAGGGCAGTTTTATACGGTGTATGCAGATAATCAAAAAAATTATAAAGTGTACGGAGGTTTGCAAGATAACGGAGTTTGGGTAGCAAACAACAATGCAAAAATTGATAAGCGTTGGAAACAAACAGGTAAAAACCCGTACGAAAGTTTAATGGGTGGTGACGGTATGCAAGTTGCTGTTGATGACCGTAATCCGAATATCGTATACACAGGTTATCAGTTTGGTAATTATTACCGTATTGATAGAGTATCAGGAAAACAAAAATACATTCAGCCAAAACATACCTTGGGTGAAACTCCGTATAGATTTAACTGGCAAACTCCAATATTATTATCAAAACACAATCAAGATATTTTATATTTAGGAGGAAACAAATTGCACCGATCTTTAGATAAAGGTGATACTTGGGAAACAATTTCAGGTGATTTAACGCAAGGCGGAAGAAAAGGAAATGTAGCGTATGGAACGCTAACGTCAATTTCTGAAAGTCCGTTTCAATTCGGATTACTTTACGTTGGTTCTGATGATGGTTTTGTACATGTTAGTAAAAACGGAGGCGGAAGTTGGGAAAAAATATCAAACTCTTTACCACAAAATTTATGGGTAAGTCGTGTAATTGCCTCAAAACATAAAAAAGAACGCGTATATGTAACCTTAAACGGATATCGATTTGATGATTTTACAAGCTACGTATATATGTCGGACGATTATGGTAAAACGTGGAAAAACATCAGTAATAACTTGCCAACATCACCAGTAAATGTGATAAAAGAAGATCCGAAGAAAAAAAATATTGTATACCTAGGTACTGATAACGGATTATATGTTTCTTTTAATAAAGGTACAAAATGGGAATCATTTAAAAACGGATTACCAAACGTTGCAGTACACGATTTAGTAATTCAGCCAACAGCAAAACACTTAATTGTAGCAACACACGGACGTAGTTTATATAAAGCCAATGTTGCACCTTTACAGGAGTTTAATAGTAAAGAAGCTATTTTTTCTATTAAAAATATTAGAAAAAGAGATTCTTGGGGAAGTTCATGGAGTAAGTGGTTACAACCAAATACTCCAGAAGTAGCAATTCCGTTTTATAGTAATACATCAGGAAAAACTAAAGTAAAAATTTATGCAAAAGATATTTTAGTAAATACAATAGCAGTTAATATTGATAAAGGCTTTAATGAAGCGGTGTACGATGTTTCTTTTTCTGTAAAAGGAAGAAAGGCGTACCTTAAAAAACATAAAGAAGCAGTAGTTAAAAAAGCTAAAAATGATATTTATTATTTACCTAAAGGAACTTATAAAGTTGTAATTAATAATAATGAACAGACTTTTAAAATAAAGTAATTTATAGATTGATGAAAAAAACAATACAAATAATAACTTTAATCACCCTAACAATTAGTTGTTCAAATTTTGAAGCAAGTAAAAATAATGCCGATACAATAAATAAGCTGCAATTAGAAAATGATAGTTTAAAAAAGATACTTGTTAAAAATAAAAGAGCTGATAAAAATCAACAAATTGCTGCTTTTTTAACATTTCAAGAAAATAATGCTGAAGAAGCTATGAATTTTTATGTATCGCTGTTTGATAATTCTAAAATTATTGAGGTTGAACGCTACGGAAAACAAGGACCTGCAAAAGAAGGAACTATAATGGTGGCTAAATTTGAATTGAACGGAAGATTGTTTATGTGTAGCGATAGCTATATAAAGCACAAATGGAATTTTACACCAGGAGTTTCAAATTTTGTTGAGTGTAAAACAATAGTTGAGTTAGAAGACTTGTTTACAAAATTATCTAAAGACGGAAAAGTAATGATGCCCTTAGGTGATTATGGTTTCAGTAAAAAATTTGGTTTTTTAGAAGATAAATTTGGGGTTTCTTGGCAATTGAATTTACAGTAAAATCTATTTTTTACAAGTAAATAAACATTGGTATCTTTGTAGTTATGGGAATTATACGTGTAAACAACATCCGATTATTTACCAATCACGGATGTTTAGAAGAAGAAGCTAAAATAGGCTCAGAATATCGAGTTGATGTAGAGATAAAGGCAGATTTACAAAAATCGGCAAAAACCGATGAATTAGTTGATACTGTTGATTATGTACATCTAAATTATATTGTAAAAGAAGAAATGGCAATTCGGTCTAAATTATTAGAGCACGTTGCTAAAAGAATTATTGATAGAATTTTTAACGAAATACAATTGGTTGAGGAAGCGGAAGTTAGCGTAGCTAAAATCAATCCGCCAATTGGTGGTAATGTTGCCGAAGTAGTAATTGTATTAAAAGATGTGCGTAAAAGTTAAAAAAAGCTTGCAGTAAAAAATAAAAACTGTAAATTTGCAGTCTTAATTAATAAAAGGTGTCTTGGCCGAGTGGCTAGGCAATGGTTTGCAAAACCATGTACAGCGGTTCGAATCCGCTAGACACCTCAAAAAACCTCAAATTCTTTATTGAAATTGAGGTTTTTATTTTTTATAAAAACTATTTATCAAAAAAAGTTGGTACAAGTAATTGAAACTCTTTTTTACCTTTATTGGTTAAGTACGGATATAATAAAGCCATTAAACTATTTGTTTGTTTATTAATATACTTGTTTGTAAATGCTTCTTTTTTATATATAGATGAAGCATATAACCAAGTGTTTCCGAAATTAATCATCCGTTCAACTAAAAATTCACGTTCTTTTTTAAATTCAAAAGGATTTAAAATTTGTGTATCAATAAAATGATTAAACACAAAATCAAGTCCTTTTTTTCTTCGGATGTAAACGGTATTGAAATGTATTTTTATCTTTTTATTTAATGAAAGTAAATTATACAAATCGCTCCAAAAAAAAGTATAATCAACCATTCTTTCCATACTCGACTTAATATCAATTTGCATTTTATTTAAAGTGGGTATTTGTTGCTCTAAATTGGCAATGCGTTCATCAAAAGTGGCAACCATTTCAAAATAAAGCGCTTCTAAAATGTCTTCACGTTTTTTAAAATGATAATTTAAATTACCTGAACTCATATTTAATTTTAAAGCAATCATTCTAATCGTAACATTGCCATATCCTAATTCATTAAATAAAATTCTAGAGGTGTTTAGTATTTTTTCTTTGGTTTTACTCATTTTAAAATATGGTATACATCAATGTATTTGGTAGTTTTGCTTCAAAATTACAAAAATTAATGGCCGAATTATTTAAGAATATTTATAATCAAGATTTTTTTAATCAATTTACTAAGGTTATTGAACAAGTAACTCCTGATTTTGACACACAATCATTTTTTCAACATATTTTTGATGTTGATTGGGATAACAAAGAGTTAAAACAACGAATGCGACATATTACCGTTGTTTTAAAAAAACATTTATCTGAAGATTACGAGAAAAATGTAAATTTTATATTTAAAATAATTGATCAATTAGAAAAAAATAATATCAGCGAAAAAAGTATTGAATATATGTTTTTTCCTGATTTCATTGAAGTTTACGGATTGGATAATTATACCATTTCAGTAAAAGCTTTTGAGAAAATAACGCAATTTACAAGTTGTGAGTTTGCTGTTAGACCTTTCATAATTAATTATTCATCTACTATGATTCCACAGTTATTTGAATGGTCTAACCATAAGCATGCAATGGTTAGAAGGCTTGCTACTGAAGGCTGTAGGCCAAGATTACCTTGGGGAATTGGGATTCCTGATTTAAAAGAAAATCCATCAGAAATTCTTCCAATTCTTGAAAACTTAAAAAACGATGTTTCAGAATCTGTTCGTAGAAGTGTGGCGAATAATTTAAACGATATTTCAAAAGACAATCCAGTAATTGTAATTGATATTGTTAAAAACTGGCAAGGAAAAACGGTTGAGGTTGACAAACTTTTAAAACATGCCAGCAGAACTTTGTTAAAAGAAGGAAATCAAGAAATAATGACCTTATTTGGTTTCGGAGCTGTTGATAAAATAAAGATTAACAGTTTTAAAATTCAAACTCCAGATGTAAAAATTGGAGAGGCTTTAATGTTTTCATTTGATCTTTTAAATACCGATATTGTTGCTGCTAAAATTCGTTTAGAATATGGCTTGTATTATCAAAAAGCAAACGGAACCTTAGCTAAAAAAGTATTTAAAATTAGTGAAAAAGTATATGCCGAAAACTCAGCTACATCAATAACTAGAAAACAGTCTTTTAAAATAATTACTACGCGTAAATTTCATATTGGTAAGCATCAAGTATCCATTATTGTAAACGGAATTGAATTTGAAAAATTGAGTTTTAATTTAATAGCATAAAAAACTCGATTTATAGAACAAATTAAAATATTACATTTGAACTTATGAATATGGACAATCAGTTATTGTTTTTTTTTAGTGCGTTAGGTGCTTTTAATAGTTCTTTATTGAGTTTGTATTATTTGTTTTTTGCCAAGCATAAGCATATTTCAAATTATTTTTTAGGCACACTTTTACTAGTGCTTAGTATTAGAATTTGGAAATCTATCTTTTTTTATTTCAATCCAGAGTTATCAAAAACTTATTTGCAAATTGGTTTAATGGCTTGTTTTTTAATAGGGCCATTATTGTATTTTTATGTAAAATCAAAACTTCAAGAAGTTAAAATAGTAGCAAGACAATCGCAAGTTGTATTGATTCCTTTAATGTTGTTACTTATTATTGTAGGTTTTTTATTTCCGTATAAAGACTTTCCGAATTTATGGGGCGATTATTTTTATCCAATAATTAATTATGGTTGGTTGTTTTTTATCGTTTTAACAGGTTTTTTATGTAAAACGTTGTTTAGAAAATCAATCAATAAAAAAGAAAAATTAACTTATGATGACATTTGGATTTTAAGCATTTTCTTTGGTGTTAGCATAATTTGGATGGCTTATTTTACAGCATCATATACTTCTTATATATTAGGTGCTTTATCGTTTTCATTTGCCTTGTATTTGTCATTATTACTTATTTATTATAAGCAAAAAAAGACATTTAATGTTGCGGTTAAAAAAGAAAAATATGCTAGTAAAAAAATTGATAAACAAGAGGCAGCCTTGTTATTAAATAAAATAGAAGTACTGATGGAATCTGAATTGTTATTTAAAAATGCGAATTTAACAGTATCAGAATTATCAAAAAAAATAGGAGTAAGGTCACACACAGTTTCTCAATTGTTGAATGATAATTTAAATAAAAGTTTTCCAAATTTTATTAATGAGTATCGTATTTTAGAAGCTAAAAAGCTGTTAAAAACCCAACAGCATTTAAAAATGGAAATTATTGCAGAAATATGTGGTTTTAATTCTACCAGTACATTTTACACAGCTTTTAAGAATGTAACAGGCACAACGCCTGCTAAATATGCTAGAGATGTATATTCTTAAAATTATCCTGATTTATAAATTAGGAATTTGAAAACCTACATCTTTAAAGAAAATACCTCACGCTAATTGTACTATTGTTAAAAATTAATTTTAATAACAATCGTATGAAACAGTATTTATTTTTAGTGGCTACTTTTATTTTTAGTCAAACGTTATTTGCTCAATCCGAAACAGTACAAATAACAAACACTTTGATGAATTATATTGAAGGAACTTCTTACAATAATTCCAATCAAATTGAAAAAGCATTTTACCCAAAAGCCAATTTATATTTAGCAAAAAAAGACGAAGATGTTTGGATAGTTCCTGTTAAAGAATATACCAGCTGGTTTAAAAAAGGTAAAAAAGGACAATTTACCGGAAGAATTGGAAACATACTTTCTATCGATTTTTCAAATGGTATTGCCACCGCAAAAGCTGAAATTATTATTCGTAATAAAGGCATAAAGTATATTGATATGTTCCTTTTAAAAAAGATTGACAATCAGTGGAAAATTATTAGCAAAACAGCTAGCAGTGTTAAAAGCAATGCAAATGGTGACCGTATTTTATTTATTGTATCAAATGCACATCATTACGGCGACACAAAACTAGCAACAGGTAATAGTTATTCAGAAATTGTAAACGCGTACGATACTTTTGTAAAAGCAGGCTATACGGTAGATTTTGTAAGTCCTAAAGGAGGGAGCATTCCACTTGCGTATATTAATACTTCAGATGATTTACAAAAACAATATTTGTATGATGTAACCTTTATGCATGCTTTAAAACATACTAAATCGCCAAAACAGGTAAGTGCTAAAAATTACAAAGCAGTACATTATATTGGTGGCGGAAGCGCGATGTTTGGAGTGCCGGAAAACAAAGCAATTCAAAAAACGGTAATGTCTGTTTATGAAGATTATAATGGAATTATATCTTCTGTTTGTCATGGAACAGCAGGTATTGTACACTTAAAAACAAAGGATGGAAAATACTTGGTAACAGGAAAAACGGTAAATGGCTACCCAGACGCTTTTGAGCGTAAAGATGCGGCGTATTTTAAACAATTTCCGTTTTTAATTACGAAAACAATTGAAGAAAGAGGGGGAGTTTTTAAATACTCACCAAGAAATTCAATACATATTGAAGAAGACGGAAACTTAATTACAGGACAAAACTACTTGTCATCAGCAACCGTTGCAAAAAGAATAATTGAGCGTTTAAAAAACACTAAGTAAGTATAATTTGTAGTCTTTTTATGGCGTTATATTTTACTTTTAATTCATTTCGTCTTAAAAAAAATAGCAAAGTTGTATTAAACAGTAAGTTTACAAAGTTAAATTTACCATGATGAAACTTAAATATATACTCACATTATTTTTATCAATAACACAATTCATCTCGTTTTCTCAAGAAGAAAATGAGATGTTTGTGCTTAATTCTAAATTTTTAAAAGTTAAAAAAGCAATTCAAATTTACGTGCCACCGGCATACAAAAGTTATAAAGAACGTCAGTTTCCTGTATTATATATATTAGACGGGCAAGAGTATTTTTATTACCCTATAGCATATCAAAATATGTTACGTTTTAAAGATAAATCGCCCGCTTTTATTGTGGTCGGAATTAATTCTGATCGAAAAACAAGAAGACAATTATATTATAGAAAGTCAGCTGATTTTATGTCTTTTTTAGAAAAAGAACTAATCCCTTATATCGATAGTACATATCGAACGTTAAAAGAAAAAGAACGTCTTTATTTTGGTTGGGAAATGGCAGGAGGTCTTGGCTTAGAGTTTTATACCAAATCACCATCGTTGTTTAGTGCCTATTTTATCGCGAGTCCTACTCATTTTTCAACAAAAAGATTAACAGCTTTAAATACTACATTATCTAAAGGTTTGGGGTCTAATCCATTTTTTTATATAACTAGAGCAAACGCTAAAGATGATGAATTTATGGAGCACCGATTGGTTGAATTAAGAACACTTCTTAAAAAAAATAAAACGATTGGGTGGAAGTTTGATTTATTAGAAAAAGACAGTCATTATTCAACACCCAATAAAACGATTCATAATGGATTAAGGCAGTATTTTAATGATTACGATCCTCTTCGTTTTTTTTCGTTAAAACAATATGAATCTTTTGGAGGAATAGCGGCTATAAATGAATATTATAAAAAACGAGCAGGTAGATATCAAAAGCCAAATGAAATCCATAAAGAAACCAAACACTTTCTTTTATTACAAGCTTTAAAAGATGATAATTATAAGCAATTTGAAATTTTTGCTACTACTTTTTCAAAACACTTAAAAACGAAGCTAAGTAATGATTTTTGGGTAAATAGATTTGCACGTTTTTATATGAAACACCAAAAAATAAAAAAAGCGATTGAGTTATATAATATATACCTTGTTAAATTCCCTACATCGGCTCTTATCTATAACAGTTTAGGAAATGCCTATAAAAAACTAGGAAAAAAGAAACACGCAAAGCAAGTTTATACAAAAGCTATTAAATTAGCAAAAAAACAAATGGATGTTAATTTAAAAAAGTATCAATTAAGTTTAAAAGAATTATAAATGCCTATTGACAAAGAACAATACATTGCACATCTTTTTAAAAAGTTTGAAAGTTATGCTCCTATTTCAGAAAACTCAAAATCACTCATAGCTTCCATCGTTATCTTTCAAGAACTTAAAAAAGGAGAAGTGTTATTACGTAACGGGCAAATTGCAACTCAAGTTCATTTTATTTGTAAAGGTGCTTTAAGAGCTTATGTAACCGATTATGATGGTAATATTTACAATAAAAATATTTTTTTAGAAAATGATTTTGCTGGATCAACGGTTTCGTATTTAAAAAACACACCTTCAAATTTTACATTAGAAGCATTGGAAAAAACTGTTTTAATCAGTTTAAATTATAAAAAATATCGTCATTTTATCGATACAAATAATGATCTTAAAGAGTTTTATATTGCTTATTTAGAAAAAAATTGGATTGTAGAAAAAGAGCAACGAGAAGTAGCTTTGGTTATGGAAAATGCTACCGATAGGTATTTAACGTTACTCGCCAAACACCCAAATATTGATCAAAGAATACCACAATTACATATTGCAGCTCATTTAGGAATTACACCGACACAGTTAAGCCGAATTAGAAAAGACTTAAAAAATAAATAGCACATCAACATATGTTGATGTGAACAATTTTAATTCCATATAATTTTGTGTTATCATTATAAAACAAGATTATATGGAACTTATAAAACATTTAAATTGGCGTTATGCTACCAAAATTTTTGATTCAACAAAAAAAGTATCCCTTACAGATTTAGAAAAAATAAAGCAAGCAGTACAACTCTCCGTTTCTTCTTACGGATTACAACTGTATAAGGTGTTAATTATTGAAAATAAAGCAATAAGAGAAGAGTTAAAACCAGTTTCTTGGGGTCAAAATCAAATTACAGATGCTTCTCACTTATTGGTGTTTTGTAATTATACAAAACCTAAAAATGAAGATATAGATGCATTTTTAGAATTAACAGCAAATACACAACAAATAGCTGTTAAAAACTTAGAAGAATATGGCGATTTTATGAAAAGTAAAATTGATGAAATGAGTTCAAAAGAGAAAATAAATTGGACAAAAAGACAAACGTATTTAGCGCTTGGAAATTTACTAAATGCCTGTGCCGAATTACAAATTGATGCTTGCCCGATGGAAGGTTTTGAGGTTGAAAAGTACAATGAAATTTTAGGGTTAGATGCACAAAACTTATCTGCAGCAGTTATTGCACCAATAGGGTATAGAGCTGAAAATGATCACACACAACATCGTGCAAAAGTTAGAAAACCATTAACCGAATTATTTCAAAAAATATGAATCAATACAGCTTATCATTACTCGCTGTAGTTGGTGGTGTTTTTTTGGCAGCTCAAGGAGGCTTAAATTCCAATTTAGGTGTATTGTTAAAAAACCCCTTAATGGCTTCGGTTGCTGCTTTTTTTAGTAGTACAATTTTTGCGTTTGTTTTTATTTTATTTAATGCTAAAAATTTACCAACGACCGAAATTATTAAAGAAATTCCAATTTATTTATGGTTTACCGGTGGTTTGCTTAGCGTAATCGGTATCAGTTTGTATTATTATACCATTCCTAAATTAGGTATTTCAACAATGATATCGTTGGGCTTATTTGGTCAATTGTTGTTTTCTGTAATTGCAGGCCATTTTGGGTGGTTAAATTTACCAACAGAACCCATAACTATTAAAAGAATTGTAGGAGTACTTACAATGTTATCAGGAATATTATTAATTAATTTAAAATGACAAAAGAAAAAAATATACAACAAAAAAATATTGAAAATTTAACAGGGTTGTGGAAAACAGTTGGAGTTTATTTTAACGGATATCATCAATTTCCAGCATTTGAATATGCTGAGGTTATTGGAACGCAATGGCCAAATAGATTGTGGTTTGATCAAGAAATAGATCAAAAAAATATTGATGAAATAAAAAGCAAGCTAACAACAATTTCTTCGGATATTATCATTCCTATTTGGGATTATTATCCGAATAACAATATACAGCTTTTTGAAAACAATAACTTTAATTTAAAGTTTAAACAAGTAGGCATGTCTTTAAAATTAGAAACAACTTACGGGTTAAACGAAAACTTTAAATTATTACTGGTTTCAAACGAAAAAGAAGCAAATATTTGGGCGGAGCTGTTTCAAAAATCTTTTGGATATGTAATTGGCAGTAAAACAGTGTTAAAAACATTAAAAGACATCAATTATTATCTTGCTTTTGATGGAGATACCCCTGTTGGAACTGCCTTAACTTATGAAACCGATACTGTTGTTGGCGCACATTCAGTTGGTATTCCTCCAGAAAATAGAAGAAAAGGATATGCAGGTGAAATCATGAAATCATTGATAAACAAAGGTATTGAGAATAACAATGAATATATGGTTTTGCAAGCCTCGGAAATGGGAAAAGGTTTGTATTTAAAATTAGGTTTTCAAGCTGATTTTTTAATCAAGAATTACGTTTTATAGTTTGATTTTTTTCTATTACCTATAGATTGTAACTTCTTTTTAGAGTTAAAAAAACAGTCTTCATCATCAATATTTAACGATTGATGGTGTTTAAATGACAGTTCGTCACAAAATTTTATATACCTCTGTAATAAGCTTTATTTTTATGGCACTAACTGTATAAATTTGTTAAAGCAATAATGAATAAAAGCATTACTTATTACATCACTTTATTAGTTTTAAAGCTAAAAGGTATAAAAAAAATGTTTAGTGCCGAGCCTATAGATTATAAAAAAATTAGGAAAGAAAACGTGTGTCATCCTAAAACGAGTTCTTTTAAAGGTAATGAAATATGTAGCTTTAAAGTAAAAAAAACAACTATTACCGAAATAAAATCAAAACAACCCACTGATAAAATAGTATTATTTATTCACGGAGGTGCTTTTATTTCTGGACCTGCAAAACATCATTGGGATACTTTGCGTACAATAGCAAAACAGACAAACTTAACCATTTGGATGTGTAATTATCCGAAAGCGCCAGAACACAAAATAACTGAAATTTCAAATAATATTGATGCCGTATATCAGCAAGCATTAAAAAAGTATAAAGGAGATTATATAACCCTGGTAGGGGATTCTGTTGGAGGTACTTTAGTTACTGCTTTAACACAGCGATTAATTCAAAATAATGATGAATTACCCAATAAAATCATACTAATTTCTCCAGTGATGGATGCCACAATGACGAATAAAACAATTGCTTTTGTTGATGAAAAAGATCCGATGTTATCAAAAATAGGAGTGCTAAGTGCTAAGAAAATGTGTGCAGGCAATGTTGATTTAAAAAACGAAATAATTTCTCCAATCTACGGAAGTTTTAACCAGTTTCCGAAGACAATATTGTTTTTAGCTGAAAACGACATTACCTATCCAGATCAACAATTGGCTGTTCAAAAAATGAAAAAAGCTAATATTGATATTGAGGTTGTTTTTGGAAATGAAATGCCACACATCTGGCCGTTATTACCTGTTATGAAAGAAGCTAAAAATGCCTTGAAATTAATTATTAGCGCTATAAATAATAAATAAAAATGAATTTAAACAATAAGAGATTTATAACTGTTGAAAATAAAAAAGGATTGTCTTCTAACGAAACCGTTTTTTACTATTCACAATATCAAAATATTATAAGAGGAACTTATAAGGGTGGTGAAATAGAAGAAGGTTTTATAGTAGGGAAGCAAGTTGACAATTAGAGAATAGAATTGTTATTTCAATGTTTAACTAAAGATGGTAGCCTTAAGGCTGGTAAATCAAAAGGAATTATTTCAAAGAATACATCAGGTAAATTAGAGTTGGAGTTTGAATGGAATTGGTTGAATGGAGATTTATCAGGAGGAACATCAGCATATATTGAACTAACTTAAAAGAACTAAAAATGTCGATAACAAAAGAAGAAGAATTTATAGGAATGCAAAAAGTTAGCAAAGCTGTAGGTACAACGTTAAAAAAAATGAAAGCTTTTGTAAAAGTAGGCATGTCAACAAAAGAATTAGACGATTATGGAGCTGGATTATTAAAAAGCTACGGCGCAAAATCGGCCCCTTACGAAACTTACGGATTTCCAGGATACACGTGTATTAGTGTAAATGAAGTTGCAGCGCACGGAATTCCGTCAAAAAAAGTTATTTTAAAAGAAGGGGATTTGATAAATATTGATGTATCGGCAGAGCTAAATGGTTTTTGGTCAGACAATGGAAGTTCGTTTGTTCTAGGAAAAGATATTCATAAACATCAACCTCTGGTTAACGCATCAAAAGAAATCTTACTAAAAGCGATTAATAGTACAAAAGGCGGTGTAAAAATTGCAGACATTGGTCATGTAATTGAAAATGAAGCTAAAAAAAGAGGCTTCAAAGTAATTGAAAATTTAGCAGGGCATGGTGTTGGAAGAAGCTTACACGAAAAGCCAGAAAATATTTTAAATTACCGAGTTAAAAGTAATAGAGAACGCTTCAAAAAAAACACGACAGTTGCCATTGAAACCTTTATCTCTACAAAATCTTCAGTAGCTGTTGAGCTTAATGATGGTTGGACACTGGTTGGTAATAAAGGGGGGTATGTAGCACAACATGAACACACTATTTTAATTACTGATAAAAAACCAATCATTTTAACAGCAGCTAACGGTAGTATTTAAAATGAGAAATAGCCTCTATTTATTCGTAGTGTTTTTTGCAATAAGTGCTTGTAAAAATAAAGTTGAACACAAAAGAAAAGAAATTGTTAATGTTAAAATTAAGAAAATAATAGAACCTGAATTTCAAAAAATTATAAACGATAAAAATGTAACAGGAGCTATACTAATTTATGATTTAAAAAAGAACACCTATTATTCCAATGATTTTGATTGGGCAACTATTGGCCGATTGCCAGCATCAACTTTTAAAATACCAAACTCAATAATTGCATTAGAATTAGGGATTGTTAAAAATGACAGCACTTTATTTGCTTGGAACGGCGAAAACAGAGCATACAAGATTTGGGAACAAGACCTAATTTTAAAAGACGCATTTCATTATTCGTGTGTGCCTTGTTATCAAGAAATAGCAAGAAAAGTTGGTGTAAACAGAATGCAAAACCTTCTTGATAAATTAGAATTTGGTAACATGAAGTTTAATGCAACCACCATTGATAATTTTTGGCTAGAAGGAAATTCTAAAATCAATCAATTTCAACAAATTGATTTTTTAAAACGACTTTATAAGTCGAAACTTCCTATTTCTAAAAAAACAGAAGGAATTATGAAAAAAATGATGCTTGTAAAAGATACAGAGAATTTTAAATTAAGAGGAAAAACAGGCTTATCTGTTAGAAGTGGTAAAAGAAATGGATGGTTTGTAGGATATCTTGAAAAGAACAAAAATGTCTATTTTTTTGCAACAAACATTGAACCTAATATCGATACTAATCTTAATTTATTTACCAAAGCTAGAAAAGAAATTACCTTTAAAATACTTCAAACACTAAAATAAAGATGACAGGACCAGATACTACCCTAAAATTTCCATTAGCTAATTACGACCGACTTTGTTTTTTAAAAAACATCATTAAAAACCCGAATATCATTGTTGGCGATTATACCTATTATGATGATTTTGAAAATGTAGAAAACTTTGAAAAAAATGTAAAATACCATTTCGATTTTACAGGCGATAAATTAATTATTGGTAAGTTTTGTATGATAGCTTCTGATGTAAAATTTATTATGAATGGAGCAAATCATTTAACCGATAGTATCTCTACCTATCCGTTCGCAATTTTTGGAAATGGATGGGAAAACGCTATGGAAGGAAAAACCTATCCTCAAAAAGGAAATATTAACATTGGTAACGACGTTTGGATTGGATACAATGCTACAATTATGGCTGGTGTAACTATTGGCGATGGTGCTATCATTGCTACTAATGCTACCGTTGTAAAAGACGTTCCTCCATATACAATTGTTGGAGGTAACCCGGCAAAAGAGATTAAAAAACGCTTTTCTGATGAAAAAATCGCACAACTTTTAGCATTGGAATGGTGGAATTGGGATATTGAAAAAATTACTAAGAATGTTCAGAATTTAACTGATAATGAAGTTGAAAAACTGTTTAAATAATAGCCATGAAAACTTTAGTAGTAGGTGCAAGTGGGGCAACAGGGTCAAAGTTAGTAGCACAACTTTTAGCGCAAAAATACAAGGTAAAAGTAATTGTAAGATCGCCAGAAGAATTACCAGAATCGTGGAAAAATAACCGTGATTTAGAAATTATTCATGCAAATATTTTAGAGCTTAATGATGAGAAAATGAGTAGAATCGTTGCCGATTGTACTGCAATTGCTTCGTGTTTAGGGCATACAATGAGCTGGAAAGGAATTTACGGAAAACCAAGAAGATTGGTTACAGATGCGGTAAAAAAACTTTGTGATGTGGTAAAAAATAACAAACCAAATCAGCCAGTAAAGTTTGTTTTAATGAATACAACTGGTAATAGAAACCGCGACTTAAACGAGCCGATTTCTATTGCACAAAGATTCGTGATTTTTTTACTCCGATTATTATTGCCACCACATGTTGACAATGAAAAAGCAGCAGATTATTTACGTACTCACATTGGTCAAAATCATAAATATATTGAGTGGGCGGCAGTTAGACCTGACTCATTGATCAATGAAAATGAAGTTACCGATTATGAAATTCACCCTTCACCTACAAGAAGTGCTATTTTCAATGCAGGTAAAGTGAGCCGTATAAATGTAGCTCATTTTATGGCGAGTTTAATTAATAAAAATGAACTCTGGGTGAAATGGAAAGGTAAAATGCCTGTAATTTATAGTAAATCATTGTAAAAAAATAATAGTTGAAAATGAATATAAAAGAAAAGTTAGAAGAATTAGAATTGGTTTTACCAAATGTTTCAACACCAGGCGGAAGTTACGTTTCGGTTAATATTAGAGGTAAAATTGCATATATAGCAATTCAATTTCCTATTATAAACGAAAAATACCTTTACCAAGGTCGTTTAGGTAATGAAATTAGTACAAATGAAGGTTATAAAGCGATGGAATTATGTGCCTTAAATGTGTTAGCACAAGTTGATGAAAAAGTTGGTTTTGATAATATAGAAGGTCTTAATAATATAGATGCCTATTTTCAATCAGGAGATAATTGGGATGACTCTCCAATTGTGGTAAATGGCGCATCAGATTTGTTTGTAAAAGTTTTAGGAGATAAAGGAACTCATTCTAGAGCAATTTTTGGAGTAGAAAAATTACCGAGAAATTTTTGTGTAGGGTTAACAGCCAGTTTTACTTTAAAAAACAATAGTTAAAATGAAATATGCATACACCATTTTATATGTTAATGATGTTTTAAAAACAGTTGAATTTTATGAGAAATGTTTCGGATTTAAACGCAAATTTATTACTCCTGAAAAAGATTATGGAGAATTAGTTTCGGGAGAAACAACAATAGCTTTTGCATCCATAATACTCGGAGAATCAAATTTAAAAAGAGGATTTGAAAAGAGTTCTCCTTCAGCAAAACCATTTGGAATAGAACTCGTTTTTACAACCGAAAATATTGAAGTTGATTTTAAAAAAGCAATTGATAATGGAGCGTTAGTTTACGAGAATGTACAAGAAAAACCATGGAAGCAACATATAGGATATTTAAAAGATAATAATGGTTTTTTAATAGAAATTTGCACACCAATAAAATGAAAATAAAATTTATTTATGCACTTAGTGTATGTTTTTTTGGACTATTAATTTTAGCATGTTCAGAAAATAGTATTGATGAAAATACTGAAAGTATTTACATTGATATTCCAGACGCTAGATTTGAAGAAAAATTAATTGAAAAAGGCATTGATTCTGATGGAATTATCAATCAAAAAATACTTAGAAGTGATGTTATAAATGTTGAAAAATTAAACTTAAATAATTCAAGTGCTAAGGCAATTGCAAATTTAAAAGGAATAGAAGCTTTTACAGGTTTAAAAAGACTTTATGTAGCTGGTAATAAACTAACTTCGGTTGATTTAAGTACTAATATTTTACTTGATACGATAAATTTATCGGTTAATGAATTAACATCAATAAAAGGTTTATCAGCAGCTAAAAATTTAAAATGGTTAAGCTTATCTTACAATTATTTTACCGAATTTTCAATTGATAATGCTAGCGTAAAAAACATTTTAATGAGCGATAATGATTTGGTTTCTTTTAATGTAGATAAAGCTCCTAATTTAGAAACAGCATTGTTAACATTAAATAAAATTGAAACTTTAGACTTTAGTAAAAACCCTTTATTAGAAGTATTAATATTTTCGTCAAATAAGTTAAAAACAATAAACTTAGAGAATAATCAAAAGTTAAAATATATATACTGTTCAAGTAATTTATTAACAGATTTTGATGTGAGTAATTTAAACGAATTGATTGATTTAAGAATAGATAGAAATCCTGATTTAAACTGTATTAAAATAGCTACAGGACAAACGATACTTACTGTAAACATATCATCATATCAACAACTTTCAACAAATTGTAATTAGCCATTACAATCTTTAAAATAAAAAAATTAACATTTCTTTTACATCGTTAAAAAAGAGGTGTTCGTTATTTTTTAGTAAACTTGTCCTAAATTTTAAAAATGAGCTCACTTTATAAATCGATAAAAGGTAAAATAGCAATTTTAAACCTTTATAACGAAAAGTTAAAAGGTTTAAATATTGATGTTAATACAAAAGAAATTGTTACTTCTTTTGGAAAAACAAATGTTATTGTAACAGGCAATGCGTCAAGTCCCCCGATGTTAATTGTGCACGGCTCTAATGGCTGTGCACCCATTGCTTTAGAAACTTACAAAGGGTTAGAATCAAGCTTCCAAATTTTTGCAATTGATGTATTAGCACAGCCTAATAAAAGTGCTGAAACTAGGTTGTCAATGAAAAACGATGATTACGGAAAATGGATGCATGAAGTAATTGATGCCTTACATTTAAAAAATGTATCGCTTGCCGGATTTTCCTTTGGAGGATTGGTTATTTTAAAAACATTAGCGTTTAAACAAGAAAATATAAAAGAAGTTTTTTTAACAGCCCCTGCGTACATTGTAAATGGGAATCCGTTAAAAGCATTGTTTAAGGTTTTTATTCCGATGAAACGTTATATGAAAACAAAAAAAGAGAAGTATGTTCAGCGTTTTTTAAAAGAATTATTTACCGAGCAAGACAATTTTGCAATACAGTTTTTATCAGAAGTATTTTTACATTTTACAATGGATTTTACACCCGTTCCTGTAATCAGTATAAAAACAGCACAATCAATTACTACTCCTATAACGCTTTTTGCAGCTAAAAACGACTTAATGTTTCCTGGTGAAAAAATGATTAAAAGAGCTAAAAAAATATTTCCATCATTAAAAAAAGTGATTTTATTAGAGCAGTCTAAACACGTACAGAGTTCGGTTGATAATACTCTAATTGTTAATACTATTAAAAATTCTTAATTAGATTATAAATGAACCGATTTTCATTATTATATAGTTTTTTAATTTGTAGTTTTTTAATGCTATCAGCATGTAAAAATCAACATAAAACAGAAAAACCTAAAATTTCATTTTCTTTTGATGATGGTGCTACAAAAGATTTTCCAGGATATAAAAATGCTGATTGGAATCAATTATTACTAGGTAAACTGGCAGCAGAAAATGTAAAAGCAGTGTTATTTGTTAAAGGAAAAAACTTAGATAATGAAAAGGGAAAAATAATTATAAAAAGCTGGAATGATGCAGGTCATTTAATCGCAAACCACACGTATTCTCATCCGTATTTTAATAGTAAAAAAGTAAGTTTAAACCGCTTTAAACAAGAACTAGTAAAAAACGATTCTTTAATTAACAACTATTCTAATTTTACAAAATTATTCCGATTTCCGTATTTAAAAGAAGGTAATACTATTGAAAAAAGAGATGGCTTTAGAACTTTTTTAAAGGAAAAAGGATATAAAATTGGTCATGTAACTGTTGATGCTTCTGATTGGTACATTAATCAGCGTTTAGTAAAGCGTTTAAAAGAAAATCCGCAAAGCGATATTTCAGGATATAGAAATTACTATTTAAAACACCTTTTTAATCGCGCTGAATATTATAATTCTTTAGGAAAAGAGTTAACTGGCAGACAAATTCATCACAATATATTATTGCATCATAATTTAACATCAGCATTGTTTATTGACGATTTAATCAAACACTTTAAAAAAAATGGTTGGGAAATTGTTGATGCAAAAAAAGCTTACAAAGATCCTATTTATACTAAAACTCCTGTAACAATTCCGGCTGGTGAAAGTCTTTTATGGGCATTAGCAAAGCAAACAAAAAAATACGACTCAATTTTACGTTACCCAGCAGAAGACAGCCGTTACGAAAAAGAAGCAATGGATCGTTTAGGACTTTAAAAAAAGAATAACAGAGCAAATTATGAAACAAGAATTAGAAGCATTTAAAATAATTGGTATTGCAGTAAGAACAACTAATGAAAACAATCAAGCAGCCAAAGATATTGGCGCATTATGGAACACTTTTATGATGGAAGGTATTTTAGAAAAAATCCCGAATAAAACAACATCAGAAATCTATTCAATATATACCGATTATGAAAGTGACTATACCAAGCCGTATACTACAATTTTAGGATGTCGCGTAAACAATTTTGATAAAATTCCTGAAGGTTTTGTGGCAATAACGATAGAGGCTTCATCATATAAAAAATTTACAGCAAAAGGAGATTTAACCAAAGGAGCTGTTTATGAAAAATGGAATACTATATGGAAAACAGATTTAGATAGGAGTTATACTGCCGATTTTGAAATATACGGAGAAGCAGCTCAAGATCCATTAAATGCCGAAGTAGATATTTTTATCGCCGTAAATTCTTAAAATATTAAAAATGCAATACAATAAAGACTTACAATCACCACACAAAGCACTTTTTTTAAAAGCACGAGCATTTCTTTTGTCTTTTGATGGAATTATAGAAACAAAAAAGGAACGCATTACAACGTATGCTAATAAAAATGGCGGAATTTGCCATTTAAGAACCATGCCTTATGGTATTGATTTTGGGTTTTTAAAAGGCGCGAAAATGAAAGATGAATTAGGATTGTTTACAGGAAAAGGAAAAGTAATTCGGGTTTTACCAGTAAAAGAGTTTGATAAGAATGTGGTTACATATTATATAAAACAAGCCATAGAAATAAATGAACTATAACGAAGTCATACAATGCTTATATGATTTACAAGACCCTGAAAAAATTGTTTTTAAAGAAAAGAAATTCGGAATTGTAGCACATAATTCTTTAGGTATTTATCACAAAGAATTAAAGATGATTGCTAAAGAAATTGGAAGAGACAATGAATTAGCATTACAGTTATTTGATAGCGGAATTTATGAAGCAAGATTATTATGTAGCAAAATATTCAACCCAAAAGATATTACGGAAGAGTTAATGGAAAAATGGGTTGTAACTTTTGAAAATTGGGAAATATGCGACAGTTTTTCTATGGGATTATTTGCTAAAAGTGATTTTGCATTGGCTAAAATATTAGAATGGACAAACCGAAAAGCTGAATTTGAAAAAAGAGCAGGTTTTGCAACTTTAGCATCCTATTGTATGGCTGATAAAAAATCAGACAATGAACTTTTTGAGCAATTTTTTCCGATTATTATACAACAAGCTACTGATGATAGATTGTATGTTAAAAAAGCGGTGAACTGGGCATTAAGAAATATTGGAAAACGAAATATCGATTTAAATGAAATGGCGATAGAAGTTGCCAAAGATATTTTAAAACTAGAAAACAAATCAGCAAAATGGATAGCAAAAAATACATTAACAGAATTGCAAAAAGATACCGTTAGAATGTCTGATTATCCTAGAGAAATTTATAGAAAGAATATAAAATTGAATGAAGAAGTGTAATAAATAAAATTATAATGTAACTAATTAAAAAATAACTAAAAAAATGAAAATGAAACACCTTTTTACGATAATACTATTAGTAGGAGCTATAATGGTTTCTTGTTCTGATGATATTATAGATGTCTCTTCAACAAGTAAATTTATTGTTATTCCTGATGCAAATTTTGAAAAAGAATTGATTAGCCAAGGAATTGATTCTGACGGAATTGTAAATCAAAAAGTTCTTAGAATAGATGTAATAGATGTTGAGTATTTAAACATTTCTTACCCAGGGGCTTCACAAATAATTGAAGACTTAACAGGAATTGAAGGTTTTACCAATTTAAAACGATTATACGCAATAGCTAACCGTTTAACTTCAGTAGATATAAGTAAAAACACAAAACTAGATACTTTACATTTAATGGCTAATGATTTAAAAAGTATAAAAGGATTATCAAAAGCAACCAATTTAAAATGGTTAAATCTATCACATAATTTGTTTGAAGAATTTACATTAGACAACACTAGTTTAACTAACATTTTAATGAGCCATAACGAGTTGATTTCGTTTGACGCTAGTAAAGCCATTAATTTAGAAACAGTGTATTTATTAACCAATAAAATACCGTCAATAGATTTTTCTAATAATTCTAAATTAGAAGCTATTAATGTATCTAATAATAAGTTAACTAACATTAGTTTTGGGTTAAAAAACAAACTTTACTACCTATCAATCTTCGAAAACTTTATAACTCAATTAGATGTAAGTAATTTTGATAACCTAGATTATTTATTAGCCGACAGAAACCCTAATCTACCTTGTATAAAAATTAAGAATGGGCAAAATATACCAACATTACAACTGTCAGACTATCAGCAAGCAAGTATAAACTGTGATTAAAAATTTAAATAATAAAATAATAACAATGAAAAAATTAGTCCCTCTATTCACAATTTGTATTTTACTATTTACAGCATGTAATTCAGATAATGATGATGCACCTATTATTACAACCTCAGAAATATATAATTTTACCGGTACCGTTGTAGACGATTCAAACACGCCTATAGAAAATGCAACCATAACTTTAGCCACACACGAAGTAACCACAGATGAAAATGGAAATTTCACATTAAATAACGTAGCCTTAGAAACCGATTATGCATACATAAAAGTAGTTAAGGATGATTATTTAGATGGTTTACGAATACTTAGCAATTTAGAAGAAAACAATACCACAAAATTTACTTTATTAAATGATCATTTAGTAACAATATTAGGTACAGGTGGCGATAGTGAGGTGGATTTTCCGACTGGATTAAAATTTAAAATTAATGGTAATATTAAAAAAGAAGATGGAAGTCCTTTCGCTGGATTTATGTATCCAGTTATTCATCATATAACTCCATTTAATCTAGCTATAAAAAGTATAATTCCTGGAGAAAATAGTAGGAGTGAAGATAATTATGGATTTGTATACGTAAAGTTAGAAGACGCAACCAAAAACTGGCTAGACATTGCAAACGGGCATTTTGCTACGTTAGAGTTTGATATTGATGACGATTTATTACCAACAGCTCCTGAAACTGTAAAACTGTATAACTTTAATAAAGAAACAGGTTTATGGGTATTGTACGGAACCGCTACAAAAACAAAAATATTAGATGTTTGGGTTTATCAAACAACCATAGCATCTTTTAAAAATGCTTGGTTTAAATTAGAGGCTGAATAGTAAAAGTATTTAGATTCGTTAAAACATAAACCTCAGAATTAAACTTAATCCTGAGGTTTTTTGTTTACAAAAGGATCTTCTTTTTAAAACGGGTATCTCTTAACATTTTTATGTTGCCATAAAAGATTGATAATACTCCATTTATCATCAAGTTTTATTAAATGTAAATATTCTACCCAATTATCAGAATATAATTTAACCGTTGCTATACGATGGTAAACATCTAATATTTTAATTTGATTGTTTGGGGTAGGCGGAAAACGAGTATTTGATTTATTCCAATTTGCAGCATTTTCAAGCATTCTTTTTTTAGGAATGGCTTTAACCACTTCTTTCCTTAATTTTCTACTATAACCTATCGTTACCTTGTTTAAGCTATCGTTCATAACCTCTTTCATTAAATTAGGTTTTAATTCTTGCAGTGCAATTAAATAACCCAATGAAATTCGCTTAATTTCTAAGCTGTCTTTTTGTGATGCTTTTTTACTTAAAGTAATATGTTGATTGTTTGCAATATCTCGTCCTCGTAAAAATTTCATATTAGGATCGTAATGACCTTGTTTGATATAATTTCCCAATTCATCATACTCTTTAGTACCAATTGAAAACCCAAATTGATTTATAACCAACTTATTATTTTTATCATGATAAGTATATTTTATGTGATTACCGTTTTTATCATAAGTATCCTGATATGAGGCAACTCCAGCAGAATTATTTACAACATCTAAATTTTCATTTAAGTTATAATTTCCTATTGGTGATCCATCTTTTTTAAAGGTCATTCCTGTAATACCAAATTCAAAATAATTAGAAAGATTTCTTGGTTTATTATCTAAACCAAATCTTTTTTCAACCACCATTTTACGTTTTTTAAACCATTGGTAACGGGCTATTTGCCAATTAGATTCCATTGGTTTGTCGTTCATGTCAAAAAACTCAAGTTTAGAATAATTTCCTTTTTTATCAACAGTAAAAACTTCTTTATAAACTTGTCTATCATTGGTTATTCTTTTTCCGTTTTTATCTAAAAAAATTCTAGTTTCTGTATTATTTAGGTATGTAATTATTGTTTTGTACGAGCCGATTGAAGCTAACGGATGTCTTCTTTCAGTGAAATAATGATTGTTTGTTATTTCAACAAGTTGATTAGCGTTATTGTATGTAAAAACATAATGCGATGTGTTTTTGGCTGTTACAGCATTAATGGGATAAGTTCCGGTTAATTTTATATAAGGCGAAACATGATTGTACCGTAAATGTCTAAAATAATTATTGGTGTTTTGGGCTAGTGTAATGCTAGTAATACACAGTGTAAGTAACGAAATTGCTAATTTTTTAATGGTCATTTTTTTAATTTTAAAAATCAAACGAAACTAGAAAAGTAATTGATTGCTTTATTTTTTTGTAGACTTAATGGGTTAAAACGTTGACAGAAACTTCTTTTTTATATTTAAAACGATTAATTTGCTTAAAAAAACTGTTTAACATTACTTTATAAGCTTTTGTCTATTAAAATTAGCAGCAATACTTTATTTTTTTAAGTTTGAAGTAAAACGTGATTTTAGCGTTCGCATAAATTGTATATTTAATATTGATGAAAAAAATTGTACCTACAAATGTTTTACAAAAAACAATCTTTTGGATTGTTATGTTTATCTACCTATTAAGCGCTTATTGGTTTAAACAACATGATAAATTATTTGTGATGCAGTATATTGCGTTTAAAGTATTTTTGCAGTTTTTATTTAGCATTTTTACCTTTTATCTTCTAATACCGTATTTTTTAAATAAAAAACGAATTGTTTTATTTGTACTTGCCGCTTTAATGGTTGTTTATGTATTACGATTTTTTTATATCGTTATTATTATCAATTATTTTGAAGTTTACTTTCCTGAAATTTATAAAATGCGACCACCTTTTTTATTGTGGGATCGATTACTATCTTTCATTTCTTTTATCAATAATATAATGTGGATTGTTTTTCCTTCAATCATATTAATTGCTATAAAATATTATCAAGATCAAAAGGATATTATTGCTTTAAAGGAACAAAAAAAAACGACCGAACTTAATTTACTTAAGCATCAATTAAATCCACATTTTTTATTTAATACCTTAAATAATTTATATGCATTGGCATTAAAAAAATCAGATAAAACACCAGAAGTAATTGCCAAACTTTCTGAGATTTTAGATTATATACTATATCAATGTAAAGATAAATACGTGCCTATTGATAAAGAAATAGATTTGTTAGAAAATTATATCGCTTTAGAAAAGGTTAGGTATGGAAATAGGGTAACAGTTATTTTTGAAAAAAATAGTATTCAAAATGTAAAAATAGCACCATTAATTTTGCTGACTTTTGTTGAGAATGCGTTTAAACACGGTATAAGTCAAGAATTAAATAACGGGACTATTGACTTATATTTATCAGCAACAACAAAAGAAATTACCTTTAAATTAAAGAATACAAAACCAAAATCATATCAAGGAAGTAAAGATGTTGAAAAGCATTCAATTGGTATGAAAAACACCAAAAAACAATTAAATTTATTGTATCCAAATAATGGATATTCTTTAAAAATTAATAATCAAGAATTAAGTTATCATTTAGAGTTAAAATTAACAGCACATGAAAAAGTATAAATGTTTAATTGTTGATGATGAAGAATTGGCAAGAGAGTTAATTACTAGACATTTAAATCAATTACCAGATTTTGAAATCGTGGCTGTTTGTGCATCTGCAATAGAAGCTAGTAGTGTGTTAAAAACTGAATTGGTAGATTTAATGTTTTTAGATATTGAAATGCCTGTTTTAAAAGGCATTGAATTTTTAAAAAACTTAGCCAACAAGCCTAAAGTAATATTTACAACCGCACATAGAGAATATGCTATTGAAAGTTACGAATTAAATGTGGTCGATTATTTGTTAAAACCCATTGTTTTTACTCGATTTTTTAAGGCGATAGAAAAATTTTTAGATACACAAACGATAGAGAAACCTGTTAATAAAAAGGAAGAAACTACACATATGTTTGTTCAAAGTAATAAAAAAAATATCAAGGTTTTATTTGAAGATATTTTATATATAGAAAGTATAAAAGATTATATCAGAATACATACGTTAGCAGCTAAGTTGGTGATTAAACATAGTATTTCAGCTTTTGAAAAAAAATTAGACAGTCGTTTTATAAGAGTACATCGTTCATATATTGTAAACTCTCAAAAAGTAACTGCATATACAAAACAAGATGTAGAAATAGATAAAATTGAAATTCCGATAGGTGATTTGTACAAAAAGAAAGCCCTAGAAAGATTAAAATTATAAAAGGAATACTAAATTTTAGTATTCCTTTTTTTACACTTTTTTATTCGGTCACCTTATAATTCCCTGGTGTAAATTGAAACACTTTCATTAAACGTGTCCATGTATTTATTTGAGATATAGCCAAGGTTAAGTAGCATATTTCTTCTTTTGAAAAGAATTTTAACAACGGATTATAAATTTCATCAGAAATAATGCCTCGTGACAATTTTGTTAAAGCATCAGTAAACTTTAAAACAGTTCTTTCCTTTTCGTTAAAATACGGAGTTTCTTCCCAAACACATAATGACGATAGTCGTAACTCGGTTTCACCTGTTTTTTTTGAGCTCTTTATAATGCATGTCTACACAATATGCACAACCGTTTTTTTGTGCAACACGCAATCTTATAATTTCAAGTAATTGCATGCCTAAGGTTGAACTTTCAATAAAGTTTTCAATTTTTCTTAATTTCTCAAACATTCCTTTTGGGATGTCTTTATAAGCTATTCGTTCCATACTATTTATTTTTAATTATGAAACAAAGGTATTTTACAAGCTAACTTAGTTTCCTTAAGGTATCTTAAGAAATTAATTTTGATTCCTTTTTTTTCTAATTTCACTCAAATATTCGGGTGTAATATCAAGGTAAGAAGCTATCATATATTGTGGTACGCGTTGTGCAAAGTCTGGTATTTGTTCTACTAAAACAAAGTAACGCTCTTTGCTGCTTTTTTTCATGTAAATTTCATCTTTACGTTGAAGCGCAATCAATGTGTTTTCTGCAATGATTCTAAAAACACGTTCTAATTGAGGAACTTTTACATATAAATCTTTTAATTGCGTGTTTGTAATTTGAAGTACTGTAGTTTCTTCTATCGCTTGAATTGAGTTAATTGTAGGTGTTTTATTTACAAAGCTATCTAAATTGGTAATCCACCAGTTTTCAATTCCAAAAGCACTGATGCTTTCATTGCCATTTTCTTCCACTCTAAACTGCCGCACCAATCCTTTTAGGATAAAATACTTGTATTTACAAATATGATTTTGTTCGATTAGAAATTCTTTTTTCTGGTAGATTTGTTTAGTGCAAGTATTATAAATGAGTTCAATTTCATGGTCAGTAAATTCAGCATAACGTGTTAAGTATTTTTGTAATTGCTCCTTCATTATAAATATTTACTATTACAAAGGTGCTTAAAATTTATTCAAACTCCATAACCTCACCATCTTTTGGTATAAAAGTTTTTTCAATAAGTTGATGTTTCGTTAATTCTTTTTCTAGTTGCTTTCTAGTAGTAGGGCAGTGGTTTACCGCTTCTAAATGATTAGCAATAACAAATCTAGGTGTATTTTTAACAAATTTAGTAATATCTTTTAAGGTCATCAAAAGCGGTTTAAAGATGTCTAGTTGCGCTGTTCCGCTTGCTACTACACTAATATCTGGTTTATATTCTTTAAGTACTTTATCAACATCATTAGTATAAATAGTATCCGCACTTATATAAATAGATTTTTCATCTTTTAGTTTGATAAAAAAGCCCATAACATTCCCCATCGGTTTTGCTATAAATCCGTAACCGTGTTTTGCAGGAATACCTTCAATTGTTCCGCCTAAAAAATCGGATTGTTTCCAATATGCCACCGTTTGAGTTACATTTAAACCTCTTTTTACAAGTATTTTTTTATCTTTTACACTACAAATTACTGGAGTATTTCTTTCTTTTAAAAACGTTTCAGCTGCTCTATCTAAATGATCTGGATGTAGGTGTGTAATTAAACAATGTGTGGTTTTGTTCACGATTTCCATCGCGTTATTTGGTAAATCGAGTATTGGGTTTCGTAATGGTTTAAATTTAAACAATGTAAATGGCGGACCAGCAGTTCCTTTTTTTCCTAGCATCGGATCTACTAAAATAACTTTATCATTAGTTTCAATAACGAGTGTAGCATTTCTTACATGATGTATTTTCATAATTATATTATTTAAGACACAAAATTGAAAAAAGGAAGATCCGTATCCATTGATTCAAATCAAGAAATGCGTTTTCGTATTCTACTTAAGGTTTCTGGAGAAATATTTAGATAAGAAGCGATGTGATATTGTGGAATTTTTTCTAACCAATCGGGCTTGTAAATAAATAATTCTTTGTAAAGTTCATCAGAAGTTTTTGTTATTCTATTATATTCTAAAAGCTCTTTATGTTTTAATAGTTTTTGAAAAGATAAATCGATAAATGACTTTCCGCATTCGTATTTATTTAAGAGTTCTCTAAACGTATTTTTATCAACAACAAAAAGTGTTACTTCGGTTAAAGTTTCTTGATTTTTTTTGGTTTTTAAATTATTATTGAACGACGATAAATCAGTAATAAATTGAGGTTTAGTATAAAAATTAATGTTCGTTTCTTTTTCTGAAGTTGCAAAATACTCTCTTATAACGCCAGAGTTTAAAAAACGAAGTTGTTTTTCTTCAGTATCAGTTTTTAAAATTTGAGTTCCTTTTTTTACCGTTTCTTTTTTAAATAATAGAAGTAGTTCTCTTAATCCATCTTGATTTAAAGGATATTCTGTTTCAAAAAATTTAGATATTTCTTTAAAATCATTCATGACTACTGTTCTTTTTAAGTTTTCAATGTAGTAAATCTAGGTTTTCAAAAGTAAAAAATAATACAGGTTTTTACTTTTTAAAAATTAACTATTTTATTTGGAACAATCATTCTGTTATTTATATATTTGCAAATGGAACGATTGTTCTGTTATTATTTAAAACATAAAAAAATAGAAATTATGAGTAATTTAAATGGAAAAGTAGCTGTAGTAACTGGCGGTAATAGCGGTATTGGTTATGCTAGTGCTAAAGAATTAAAAAGCAAAGGCGCTACCGTAATTATTACAGGAAGAAATTCCGAAAAAGTAGCAACTGCAGCGCAAGAATTAGGAGTAAAAGGAATTGTTGCAGATGTAAACGATTTAAATGCGATTGATAGTTTAGTGGCATCAGTAAAAAACGATTTTAATAAAGTAGATGTGTTATTTGTAAATGCAGGAATTTTTGCTCCGGCTCCCGTTGGTCAAATAACAGAAGAGATGTTTGATCATCAAATAGGAATTAATTTTAAAGGAGCCGTTTTTACTACCGAAAAGTTTTTGCCTATTTTAAATGATGGCGCATCAATTATTAATTTATCGTCAATAAATGCCTATACTGGTATGCCAAATACTGCAATTTATGCAGCTTCAAAAGCAGCATTAAATTCATATACTCGTACGGCGGCTACTGAGTTAGCACCAAGAAAAATCAGAATTAATTCGGTAAATCCTGGGCCAGTTTCGACACCAATTTTTGAAAAAACGGGGATGCCAGCTGAACAGTTAAACGGTTTTGCAGAAGTTTTACAAAATCGTATTCCTTTAAAACGCTTCGGACAACCAGAAGATGTTGCAAAATTAGTATCGTTTTTAGCATCAGATGATGCATCATTTATTACAGGAAGTGAATATAATATTGATGGAGGAACGAATGTAAATCCGTTAGTAGGTTAATTTTTTTATCATTTTTTGGAATGATTATTCCAATACCTTTATCTTTGTGGAAGTGTTTTACGCTTCCACATTTTTTATTTATGCCAAGAGTTAAGTTATTTGACGAGAATGAAGTTTTAATTAAAGCAATGAATTTGTTTTGGAAACAAGGGTATGCTGCAACTTCAATTAATGATTTAGTAAGTCATTTAGGAATTAATAGAGCTAGTTTATATAGTACTTTTGGAGATAAAGACAAGTTATTTAAAAAAGCGCTTCAGTATTACAGAAAAACAGGAATTGCAGGTGTAAAGCAATTTTTTGAAAATTATGAGAATGTAAAAGAAGGATTTTCTAAATTATTTGAAATAGCCATTGATGAGGCAATTTGTGACGCTGATAAAAAAGGTTGTTTTGTGGTAAATACAACAACCGAGTTAGTGCCGGGTGATCCAACTATTCTTAAAGCATTGGAAGAAAATAAAAAAGAATTAGAAACAATATTTTTTAATGCTTTACAAAAAGGAAAAGATAAAGGACAATTAAAATCAAAGCAAGATTTAAAAATAGTAGCCTCTTTGTTATACACTCTTTATAGTGGGGTAAGAGTTGTTTCAAAAATTAATCCTGATAAAAAAGAATTAACAAATTCAATGAATTTAGCATTGTCATTATTAAATTGATTTTTTTAAACTAAAAAAGCGCAAGATTGTTTACTTGCGCCTTGTTTACTAAATACTTAATTAAATTTATTCTTTCCAGTTTTTAAATCTATCAAGAAATAAATACGATTCTACATATTTTCTATGTGCTATGCTGCTCATTTTTTCCAACAATTTTAAGGCAGAAATGTAGCTAACTAAATTTCCGTTTGATGACAAAAATTTACCATCTTCAACATAAGCTATTTTAGTATCGTCTTGCACTAATAAATTAGGATAGTCTTTTTGTAATTGTACTCCACCACCAATCCAGGTTACAATTTTTTTACCATCGGCAATGCCAGATTTTCCAATTAATTGAGCTCCTCCGCAGTTGCTTACCATATATTTTGTTTCCTTATTTTTTTCGATGATAAAATTTACAAGTTTTTTATTGCGTACTTGAGAGTACATATCGTAACCACTAGGCACTATTAAAGCTGTTAATTTCGGAACATTATTAAATGTATAATCAGGCACAAGTTTTAAACCCTCTTCGGTGGTAATGGCATTTTTAGTTTGTGCAATAGTAATTACATTAAATAACTGTTTACCACTTTGGCTAGGTTTTGCAAAAACATCTGATGGTGCGGTAATTTCTGTTTGTAAAACGCCATTGTAAATTAACAATCCAATGGTTGGTAACTCAGTTTTAAAAGGCTTTAAATGTGTGGTTAAAGTATCAACATAAACTTCAGCTGTGTTCGAATTAATAATAGCTGTTTTTTTATTAAAGTTACAGCTACTTAAAACGATACTGCAAAGTAATATGAATGTTCCGAATTGTTTCATAGTGTAAGTTTTTTAAAATTCTAAATCGGCAACTAAATCAAACTCATCATAAATAGCTTTGTCTTTTAAGTCATCAAAAAAGCTGGTTGAACCGTACCTTACATTAAATTTAGATCTGTCAATTTTTAAAGAAGCACTAGCTTTATTTCCATACACAGATAGTGTAAATTTAATAGAGTTTGTTTTTCCTTTAATAGTAAGGTCTCCAGTAACTTTGTAAGCATTTTTTCCAATACTTTTTACTTTTTTAAATTTTAAAGTTGCTGTTGGAAATTTTTTTACGCCAAAAAAATCATTCGATTTTAAATGCCCTTCTAATTTACCTTTGTATTCTCCGTCTAAGTCGGTATTATTAATAGATAGCATATCAATAACAAATGCTCCTCCTGTTAATTTATTGTCGGTAAAATTTAAATGACCCGATTTTATTGCAATAGTTCCTTGGTGCGATCCAGTAACTTTATAGCCTTTCCAGATTACATTACTTTTAGTAACATTAATTTCCTTTCTTTCCTTTCTTTCCTTTTTTATAGTTGTAAAAGAAAAAGTTAAAAGTGCCATAAAGGCAATAGTTGCGATGTTTTTTATTGATTTATTCATTTTGTTTTTTTTAAATTGTTAGTGTTATAGTTTAAGCTCCGTAATAAAATTTCTCTTTAATTATTTTTCCATCCTTCCAATCTTGTACAGCAACTTGGGTGTAGTTTCTAATTCCCCAATCTTTGTGAGTATAATCAAAATGCCATTCAACCATAGTGGTGTTTTCGCCGATAGTTACTTTTAAAGGTTGGGCGCTTCTAAAATCGGTAATTGCAGCAAAAAATTCTTCTTCGCGTTGTCTGTTAGCTGCTTTTCCTTTAACAATTGGGTTGTCGTTTTCTTGCATTACAACATCGTTATGATAAAACTCATCAAAAGCTTCTATAGCTTTTCCTTGTAAAATCATATCGTTAATAGTGCTAATTTTTTCTAATAATGTATCCATCTTTTGTGTTTTAAATATGATGATACAAATGTCTAAAACATCACAATTTTAAAAAATGAAGTAGATTATGAAATGATGTTAAACTAGATTAACTTTTATTGGTTTTGAATAAGCTGACTTTTAATTTTACTTAAAAATTCTTTGGTAATTCCTAAATAAGAAGCAATCATATATTGCGGAACGCGTTGTTCTATCTTCGGATAGGTTTCTTTAAAGAGCAGGTATCTTTCTTTTGCGGTAAGGCTAAAGTTACTAACAATACGTTTTTGTGAAGCAACTAAGGCGCGTTCAATGATTTTTCTAAAAAACCGTTCTAACTTTGGAATTTCGATATAAAGTTCTTCAATAATATCGTAAGAAATCTGAAAAAGTTCAGTATTTTCAATACATTGTATATTATAATCGGCAGGGGTTTGGGTTATAAAACTACCCATATCAGAGGTCCACCAATCTTCAATAGCAAACATTACAATATGTTCTTGCCCTTCATCATCAACATAAAAAGTTTTGGTACATCCAGACAAAATAAAACATTCTGTTTTACAAACATCACCTTGTTGTACAATATATTGATCTTTAAGATATTTTCTGCGAACTATTTTAGAAAGCAACAAAGCTTCTTCATCAGAAGTTAAATCGATATATTTATGTATATAATTTAAGAAGGATATAGTATGCATTGTTTTCAATTAAAAAAAGTAAAGATAGTATAGAAAAGAAAGTAATAATGAGATTGTAAAATATATTTTTACAATGGCTGTAATAAATTAAAAAAGTAGCCACTAACCTATAAAACCTCATATTGAGCAGCGATTTTTATAACATATCAATTTTACCTTATGCAGGCATTATAATAAAGCTATGCAGAGCGTACACCAATTCGCAAGAAGATTTTGAAGATTATTACCAAGAAGTTTGCTTACAAATTTGGAGAAGTAAAGATAATTTTCGTGAAGAATCGCAGTGGAGTACTTGGGTATACCGAATTTCATTAAATGTTTGTTTAACATTATTAAAGAAAGACAAAAAGAAAGGACATCAGTTTACTTCAGATGCACTTCCGAATGAATTAACCGAAGATAATTTTGCTTTTTCTGATGAGAATTTAAACGAATTATATCGTGCAATACGACAATTATCAGAAATAGATAGGGGAGTTATCCTGTTGTATTTAGAAGAAAAATCATATAAAGAAATTGCCGAAATTATGGGAACAACAACCAATAATATTGGTGTTAGAATTAAAAGAATAAAAGAACGCTTAAAAAAGATATTAGATGGAAAAATCAATTGAAAATATTTGGAAAGAAGGGTTTCTTAAAAAAGATGCATTAATAGCTCCAAAAATAAATAACCTTTACAATCAAAAATCAATTCATATTATTGATAAGTTTAAAAGAATGTTTAAGATAAACTTGATTGCAATTATTGTTTTTTCATCACTATTTTTAATAATATCTTTTTTTATAGGCATTCCGTTAATGGGTATTATTTTTTTTATGGCACTTAGTATACTCGTAGTTATAAATAAAAAATTATTAAACGAGTTAGAAGAAATAAATAAAGGTGTTAGTAGTTATGAGTACTTAAAAACGTTTAATAGTTGGATAAATAAACAAATAAGAATAAACGAAAAAATAGCTGCCTTTTTATATCCAATCATATTTATGTCATTCGTTATCGGATTTTGGTTTAAAGACGCCGATGGTATGTTTTTAGGAAAAAGATTGGTAAACGAAATCGTTTATGGTTTTCCTGATATTTATCTTGTTTTTGGAGTTCCGTTATTAGGTATAGTAATTGTTTTTATTATTACCATTTTTTTAGCCGTTTTTGGAAATAGAATTTATCAATGGGATTTAAATTTAGTATATGGTAGGGTGTTTAAAAAACTAAAAGAATTGCTAGAAGAGATGGAGCGTTTAAATAGCTAGCAAAAAATAAATAACCTACCTGTAATAAATTTTGTTTTAAGCCACTAATTAAGAAAACATTAATTATTATGACTATTCAAGAAGCTTCAAATTTTTTAGAAAACCTAGCTGTTAAAGCTACCAATAAATCAGAAATTAAAATTTATGAAAAATTTCTTCATATTTTATCAAAATTAAACGAACGAACATTTTCAGAAGAAGAAATAAAATTGATAGAAAACAAACTAGACGACTTAAAATTAGACTCAAATCCGAAGAATCCAAAAAAATATTTTAAACAAGCATTAACTGAGTTTGAAAAATACTTAAAAGAGACTTTCTCTTTAACATCTAAAGGATATTATACGAACAGATACATGGGGTTAGGTTTGTCATTCGGAATTTTATTTGGTGTAGCTATTTTATCAAACTTAGAGCGTTCTTTAGGAATTTCATTAGGATTAATTGGCGGAATGCTTGTTGGCTCAATTATGGGTAAACAAAAAGATACACAAGCAAAAGAAGCAGGAAATGTATTTTAATTTTTTTATAATTAACTTTTTTAAAGGTGAAATAATTAGTAGTATATAACAAAAAAGACGCTTTATTAAAAACGTCTTTTTTTGTTTTTCTTAACAAAAAGTTACGTTAAAATTCCGCATATTTGTAGCTATGCGAATTTATCCCATAGAAACAGGAAATTTTAAATTAGACGGTGGCGCTATGTTTGGCGTAGTTCCAAAATCAATTTGGCAAAAAACAAACCCTGCCGATGATAAAAACATGATATCAATGAGTATGCGTTGTATGCTTATTGAAGATGGAAATCGATTAACTTTAATTGATACAGGAATCGGAAACAAACAATCCGATAAATTCTTCGGGTATTATTATTTGTTTGGCGATTTTTCTTTAGACGTTTCCTTAGCAAAACATGGTTTTCATAGAGATGATATTACCGATGTTTTTTTAACACACTTACATTTTGATCATTGCGGAGGTTCTATTCAATGGAATAAAGATAAAACAGGATACGAGCCAGCATTTAAAAATGCTCGTTTTTGGAGTAACCAACGTCATTGGGATTGGGCAGTAAACCCAAATCCACGAGAAAAAGCATCATTTTTACAAGAAAACATACAACCAATTAAAGAAAGCGGACAACTTAATTTTTTACACTTAAATGCAAAAGATTATGTTGGTTTTGATGTATTGTTTAAAGATGGGCATACAGAAAAACAGATGTTACCTAAAATACAATATCAAGATAAAACGATTGTTTTTATGGCCGATTTATTACCAACCGCAGGTCATTTACCTTTACCGTATGTGATGGGCTACGATACCAGACCATTATTAACATTAAAAGAAAAAGAAACCTTTTTAAAAGAAGCTGCTGATAAAGAATTTTACTTGTTCTTAGAGCACGATGCATACAACGAGTTGATTACAGTAAAGCATACCGAAAAAGGAGTACGATTAAAAGAGAGTTATAAATTTACAGATATATTTAATTAAGATAAAGATTATGAGAGTTTTGAAACCCGTATTTTACTCAGCAATTGCAATTACTACATTAGTAGGTTGTTCATCAGTAAGTAAAGTGGCAGTACCAACAGGAAGTAATACTGTGGTAAACATTTCAGCAAAAAAAGCTGAATTAACAGCTTATGAAAAAGATAATTGGCAACATTTAGATTTAGCTACAGATACTATTCCTGGAATGAGTGTTAATAAAGCTTACGAGTTTTTAAAAGGAAAAAAAGGAGTTGAAGTTGTTGTTGGAGTAGTAGATTCTGGTACCGATTTAAAACATGAAGATTTAGTAGATGTTGCTTGGGTAAACACTAAAGAAATTGCAGGAAACGGGATTGATGATGACAAAAATGGGTATGTTGATGATATTAACGGATGGAACTTTTTAGGAAGCTCTTATAAAGAACATTTAGAGTACGAACGTATTTTAATGAATCCTTCTGTTGCTGATGCAGAAACTTTAAAAGAAGTAAAAGCATTTCAAAAAACAAAAGTAGATGCAGCTAAAAAGAATGAAGCCCGTTATAAAAAAATGTTAGATGGAGTAACTATGGCTGATGCAACTTTAGCAAAACATTTTGGAAAAGCAGATTATACAAAAGAACAAGTTTTAGCTTTAAAAACTACTGATGTTGCTTTAACAAAGGCTACTGAAGGTGCAAAACAAATGTATGGTTTTGGATTAAGTTCATTAACACAAGCAAAAGAAGAATTAGCCAAGTTAGTTAAAACTGCGAATGCAATAATAAATGGAGATAATTTAAAAACTGATTACCGTACTGTTGTAGGTGATAATGCTTATGATATTAATGATAAGCCTGGTTATGGAGACGGAAATATTGGGCATTCAGAAAAAGGAGAAGCACACGGTTCTCACGTTTCTGGTATTATTGGTGCAACCCGTAATAATGATAAAGGAATGAATGGTGTTGCCAATAATGTAAAAATGATGGCAGTACGTTCAGTTTCTGACGGAGATGAGTATGATAAAGATGTAGCTTTAGGTATTCGTTATGCGGTTGATAATGGAGCTAAAGTAATTAATACTAGTTTTGGTAAAGCATTTTCGCCAAATAAAGAATGGGTTTACGAAGCATTAAAATATGCAGCTTCTAAAGATGTTTTAATTGTAAACGCAGCAGGTAACGATGGTAAAAATATCGATGTTGAAAAAACTTTTCCTAATGATGCGCCAGATTTAGTAAACGAAATTTCTGATAATGTATTAACATTAGGAGCAATGAGTGCTAACTATGATGAAAAATTACCAGCAACTTTTTCTAACTATGGTAAATTAAATGTAGATGTTTTTGCACCAGGAGTACAAGTACACTCTACTACACCTGATGGTGAATACAAAAAATTTAGCGGTACTTCAATGGCAGCACCTTCAGCTGCAGGTGTAGCTGCTTTAGTTCGTTCATACTACCCTCAATTATCAGCAAGTCAAGTAAAACATATTTTAATGAACTCTGGTACTAAAATTAATTTAGACGTTAATAAACCAGGTACAGGTGCTAGATATGGTAAGCCAGTTGAAAAAGTTCCTTTTGCAGATTTATCAGTTTCTGGACGTGTTGTAAATGCATACAATGCAGTTAGAATGGCCGATAGAATGGTAAACGGTAGAAAATAAAATGTAGAATTACAAAGTAAAAAAGAGCATTATTTTTGATGCTCTTTTTTTGTTATAAAACGCCTTATGCAGTTAGAGTTTGATAAACAAAAAGAGTTATTAATTATTAAAGATGATGTTCCATTACATTCACGTTTAGTACTAATATTATTATCAGTAAATGTAGTTAATATGAGTTTTCAATTGGTTTCTATAAGTTATTCTAAAAATGAAATTTTATTTATTTTCATGTTATTGTTAGCAGTAATATCAGTAGTAGCAATACTCTTTTATTTATTTAAAAGATCATGGAAAACAACCTATAAATTATCTAAAATTGAAGGTTTTGAAATTAAGAATACCTTTGGAAGAGAACGCTTTTTTTTAAAACTTATCAACGGAAAAAAAAGAAGTTTCCCTATTTTAAAAAATGAAAACGAATTTAATAGTTTAAAAAATACCCTAACTACAATAGGAATTAAATCAATTTAATATGAAAAAAATAATTTTAGGACTTTCATTATTATCAATTATTTCTTGTGCAGCAACAAGCAAACAGGTAACAGAAAATCCAATAAAAAAAACAAAAAGTCAAAACTATTGGCAACAACATATTGATTATACGATGGATATTGATATGGATGTAAAAACATATCAGTATAAAGGAAAGCAAAAAGTGGTGTATACAAACAATTCGCCAGATGTTTTAGATAAAGTTTTTTATCATTTATATTTTAATGCTTTTCAACCAAATTCTCAAATGGATATTCGTTCGAGAAATATTAAAGATCCAGGTAAAAAGATTGCCGACAAAATTGTAAAACTATCGCCAACAGAAATAGGCTACATAAAGGTTAACTCGTTAACACAAAATGGAGTTGCAGTAAACCACGAAACAGTAGGAACTATTTTAGAAGTAACTTTAAATAAAGCAATTCAACCAGGAGAAAGCGTAACGTTTGATATGGTTTTTGATGCACAAGTGCCAAATCAAATTCGTCGTTCTGGGCGTAATAGTGCAGAGGGAGTAGCATTGTCAATGGCACAATGGTATCCTAAAATGGCCGAATATGATTTTGAAGGTTGGCATACACCACCATATATTGCAAGAGAGTTTCATGGTGTTTGGGGTAATTTTGATGTAACACTTCATATTGATAAAAATTACGTAGTTGGAGGTACAGGTTACTTGCAGAATCCACAAGAAGTAGGGCATGGTTATGAGAATAAAAATGAAGCCTTAAACCTTCCTTCAGGAAAAAAATTAACATGGAAATTTAAAGCACCAAATGTGCATGACTTTACTTGGGGTGCCGACCCAGAATATATTCACGACACCTATAAAATGGATAACGGAATCGACTTACATTTCCTTTACAAAAAAACATTAGAGGCTAAATATCTAGAAAATTGGAAAAAATTACAGCCTAAAACTGCTGAATTAATGCAATATTTTTCTGAAAACATAGGGCAATATCCATACAAACAATATTCAGTAATACAAGGTGGTGATGGTGGAATGGAGTACGCAATGAGTACTTTAATTACCGGAAAACGTAGCTGGGGAAGTTTATTTGGAGTAACAGCACACGAAATGGCACATACTTGGTTTCAGTTTTTATTAGCAAGTAACGAAAGTAAGCATCCATGGATGGATGAAGGATTTACTACCTATATTTCTAACAAAGCAGAAAATGCTATTTTAGGTAAAAATGTAAAAAATCCACACAGAGGTTCTTATATGGGGTACAATTATGTAGTAAAAAATAACATTGAAGAATCGTTATCTACACATGCAGATAGGTATCATACAAACACTGCTTACGGTGTAGCAAGTTACTCTAAAGGAAATATTTTCTTATCACAGTTAGAATATATTATTGGAGAGGAAAATGTAGCAAAAACATTAAAAAAATACTTTACTGATTTTTCATTTAAACATCCAACACCAAATGATATAAAAAGAACTGCCGAAAAAGTTTCAGGAATTCATTTAGACTGGTATTTAAACGAATGGACACAAACAACACACACCATAGATTACGGAGTAAAATCGGTAAACGGTAAAGAAGTGGTGTTAGAAAGAATAGGAAGAATGCCAATGCCAATAGATGTAGAGGTTATATATACTGATGGAAGTAAAGAAACATTTAATATTCCGTTACGTATGATGCGTGGCGAAAAACCAACCAAAGCAACGGTAATTACCGATTGGACTTGGGCGCACCCAACCTATACTTTTGCAACTTCTAAAGAAGTAAAATCTGTTGAAATTGATCCATCTAAATTAATGGCAGACATCAATCAAGAAAATAATTCGTTCGGAAAATGATAAGTAGCACAAAAGGTAAATTAAACCTGTTGTATATTATTAGTTATTATCGTTTTAGAACTGTCAGTTCGAGTGATTTTATAAAGTACTAACGGAGTAAAATTGTATCGAGAACCAGTATTGTTATAAGAATCTATAATAAATTCTGGTTAACGAATTGTAATATTCAACGTCATTCTGAATTTATTTCAGAATCACATTTTACAGATTGATAATTATTTAACGAAATATTTTGATAAAAAAAGTGAAAACTCTATGTAGAGTTTTCACTTTTTCTTTTTTTAGGATAAAATTTTCTTCAACAATTTTCCGTAATTTTGCACTTCAATTTCAACAGAAGATGTCAGAAGAAAAAAAATCATTGAATTTTTTAGAGCAAATCATAGAAGAAGATTTAGCAAACGGATTGCCAAAAGAAAATTTACGTTTTCGTTTTCCGCCTGAACCTAACGGATATTTACATATCGGTCATACAAAAGCTATCGGAATTAGTTTTGGTTTAGGTGAAAAGTACAATGCACCAGTAAACTTACGTTTTGATGACACCAACCCTGCTAAAGAAGAGCAAGAATATGTTGATGCTATTAAAAAAGATGTTACTTGGTTAGGGTATCAATGGGCAAACGAATTGTATTCATCTGATTACTTTCAGCAATTATACGACTGGGCTGTTTTATTAATAAAAGACGGTAAAGCGTATATTGATAGTCAATCATCTGAAGAAATGCGTGCTCAAAAAGGAACACCAACAAAGGTTGGGACTAATAGTCCTTTTAGAAGTAGAACTGTTGCTGAAAACTTAGATTTATTTAGCCGAATGAAAGCTGGTGAGTTCGATGAGGGAACGCATGTTTTACGTGCTAAGATTGATATGGAATCGCCAAATATGTTAATGCGTGATCCTTTAATGTACAGAATTTTAAAAAAAGCACATCACCGTACCGGAAACGATTGGTGTATTTATCCGATGTATGATTGGACACATGGAGAAAGTGATTATTTAGAGCAAATTTCACACTCGTTATGTTCATTAGAGTTTAAACCTCATCGTGAGTTATACAATTGGTTTCGCGATAATGTATACGAATACAGCAGGGCAGAATTTCCAAATCCGCCAAAACAACGTGAATTTTCGCGCTTAAACTTAAGCTACACAATAATGAGTAAGCGTAAGTTATTAACATTGGTTGAAGAAGGAATTGTAAATGGATGGGACGACCCAAGAATGCCAACAATTTCTGGATTAAGACGTCGTGGATATACACCAGCATCTATCCGTAATTTTATCGAAACAGTAGGTGTATCAAAAAGAGAAAATATTATTGATGTTTCGTTGTTAGAGTTTAAAATACGTGAAGATTTAAACAAAACAGCCAATAGAGTTATGGGAGTTTTAGATCCTGTAAAAGTGGTAATTACTAATTATCCTGAAGATAAAGAAGAGGTTTTAATAGCAGAAAATAATCCTGAAGATGAAAATTCAGGAACAAGAATGGTTCCTTTTTCAAGAGAAATTTATATTGAAAGAGAAGATTTTAGAGAAGAAGCAAATAAGAAATTTTTTAGGTTAAAATTAGGTAAAGAAGTCCGATTAAAAAACGCTTATTTTATCACAGCAAACAGCTGTACAAAAGATGAAAACGGAAATATTACCGAAATACAATGTACGTACGACCCGTTAACAAAATCAGGAAGTAATACTGAAGAAAGTAAACGTAAAGTAAAAGGAACCTTACATTGGGTATCGGTAAAACATGCTGTAAAAGCTGAGGTAAGAGCGTATGATCGTTTATTTTTAGATGAAGCACCAGATAGTCATAAAGACAAAGATTTTATGGAGTTTGTAAATCCAAATTCTTTAGAAAAAATTACCGCATTTGTAGAACCAAGCTTGCAAACAGCAACAATAGGGCAACAATTTCAATTTCAACGTTTAGGATATTTTAATGTTGATGACGACTCAACTGCCGATAATTTAGTATTTAATAAAACTGTTGGTTTACGAGATAATTGGGCTAAAAAGAATTAAATAGCAATAGTTATTTTAATTAGTAACCTTTCTTAATTTTTATAAAATTAAGAAAGGTTTTTTTATGAAAAAATTCCATTTTTAATTTTCGATAGAATACGTATCTTTACTGATTAAGGAAAGTTTGTGATAAAAATTTTTATCTAACTGAAAATCAATAATAAAAAAGTGTTTTTTGATACTGGGAAAATTCAGGTTTAAAAAGCATTTCTAATAATATACTATTTTATGAGTTGTAGCAGTTGCTCAACTAACAAAAACGGTGTACCTAATGGTTGTAAAAGCAATGGAAATTGTGCAACAGGTACCTGTGGAAGTGGAAATAAACTTGCCGTTTTTGATTGGTTATCGAATATGACTTTACCTACGGGTGAAGCACCATTTAATATTTTTGAAGTTCGTTTTAAAAACGGACGTAAACATTTTTATAAAAACACCGAGAAACTAACTGTTTCTATGGGAGATGTCGTGGCGGTTGAAGGATCATCAGGGCATGATATAGGTATAGTTGCCTTAGCAGGAGAGCTTGTAAAAGTTCAAATGAAAAAACGAAAAATTAGTGTAGATAGTGAAGATGTAAAGAAAATTTACAGAAAAGCTACTCAAAAAGATATTGATATTTGGCACACCGCCAGAGATAGAGAACAAGAAACTCAACGAAAAGGAAGAGAGATTATTAGCCGTTTAGGGCTAAAAATGAAATTATCTGATGTTGAATATCAAGGAGATGGTACCAAAGCTACTTTTTATTATACTGCAGATGAACGAGTAGACTTTCGTCAATTAATTAGAGATTTAGCTGGCACTTTTTCTATTCGTGTAGAAATGAAACAAGTAGGTATGCGTCAAGAAGCAGCGCGCTTAGGCGGTGTTGGTTCTTGTGGTAGAGAGTTATGTTGTTCTACTTGGTTAACCGACTTTAGAAAAGTAAATACCGCAGCGGCTCGTTACCAACAATTATCATTAAATCCGTTAAAATTAGCAGGACAATGTGGTAAGCTAAAATGTTGTTTAAACTTCGAGTTAGATACTTATTTAGATGCTTTACAAAGTTTTCCGAAGCAAGATAAAATACTGAAGACAGAAAAAGGAGATGCTGTTTTTGTAAAGATGGATATCTTTAAAAAAATACTTTGGTACACCTATAAGCATGAAAGTTTTAAGTGGTTTCGATTATCATTAGAACAAGTAAATGAAATTATCGAATTAAATAAAAATAATGAAGTTGCTTTACCGTTAGATGAATATGAATTAGATATTATAACGGAACCAACGGTAGATTTTGAAAATGTTGTAGGGCAAGATAGTTTAACTCGTTTTGATGCTCCTAAAAAGAAATCTCGTAATAGTAGAAGAAAATCACGAAAACCAGCAAACAAATCAGAGGGTGATCAATCAAACGAAACGAAACCAAAAAGAAGACCTCCAAGAAAACCAGTAAACAAAAGGGATAGTACGAAACCTGGTGAGGTAAAGATAAATAAAAAGCCTCCAAGAAAACCAGTTAATAAAAACACAGGTGTTGCCTCAGTTGAAACAAGGAAACCAAAACCTAGAAACAACCCTAGAGGGAATAACCAAAAAACAGATAAAGTCCCAAGTAATAAAAATAAAGGTGTTCAGCCTCAAAATAAAAAACCAAACAATCAGAAAAGAAGAAACAATAATCAAAAAAATAGAAAACCGAACGAAAATAAATCAACCAAACCTAAAAATGAAAAAGAATAGTATACTAGCATTAATTTTTGTTTTTTTAGCAATGACATCATGTGACTCAAAAAGAGTTTATGATGAGTATATAACGTTGCCAAATAGCCTATGGAATAAAAATAATGCTGTTACGTTTACTTTTTCGATAAAAGATTCAATACAAAAGAAAAACTTGTTTATAAACCTTAGAAACAATCAAGATTATGAGTACAGTAATTTGTTTTTAATAGCACAAATAAACTTTCCTGACGGAGAAACAATTATAGATACTTTAGAGTATGATATGGCAGATGTTACAGGGGAATTTTTAGGCAAAGGTTTTTCAAATATTAAAGAAAATAAATTATTTTATAAAGAAAATATAACATTTCCGAATACAGGAGAATATACTTTTAAAGTAAAACAGGCCATGAGAAAAAATGGTGAAATTAAAGGAATAAATACACTTGAGGGTATTTCCGAAGTAGGATTTAGAATTGAAAAAATGCAATAATGAAAGAGAAAAAAACAACTAATTTTAATAAATACATCAAGTGGTTTTGGGGAATCATATTAGGAGGTTTCCTTCTTATAGGGTTTTTATTCTTACTTGCTTCTTGGGGAGTTTTTGGAGCATTGCCAACCTTTGAAGAGTTAGAAAACCCTAAAAATGATTTGGCAACAGAAGTAATTTCTGCTGACGGAAAAACATTAGGAAAATACTATGTGAAAGCAAACCGTACACCTATTAAATACAAAGATTTACCAGAAAAATTAATAAAAACATTAGTTGCCACGGAAGATGAACGTTTTTATGAACATTCGGGGATTGATTTTAGAGGTTTGGCAAGGGCAATTTCTAAATTAGGAGCTGGTGGTGGAGCCAGTACTATTACTCAACAATTAGCTAAAAATTTATTTAATAAAGGAGGAGCAAGTAATAAATTAATAAGACTTACTCAAAAACTTAAAGAGTATGTAGTTGCTGTAAAATTAGAACGACAATATACGAAGCAAGAAATTATAACCATGTATTTAAATACGCAAGGTTTTTTATTTAATGCGACCGGTATTCGTTCAGCAGCACGTATTTATTTTGGTAAAGAGCCAATGGAATTAGATTTGCAAGAATCGGCTATTTTAGTAGCTATGTTAAAAAATCCAAGGCAATTTAATCCTTATAGAAAGATTTCAAGAAATAAATCATTACAACGAAGAAATGTGGTTTTTGCTCAAATGGCAAAAAATGATGTAATAACTGAACAAGAAAAAGATTCATTACAAAAATTACCACTAAAAATAAATTTTACTCCAGAAAGTCATAGTGATGGACTGGCAACTTATTTTAGAGAAAACTTAAAGCAGCGTTTAAAAAAGTGGGCAAAAAAGAACCCAAAAGATGATGGTACCTTTTATGATATCTATAGAGATGGTTTAAAAGTACATGTTACGATTGATTCTCGCATGCAAAAGTATGCCGAAGAGGCAAGTAGAGAACATATGGCAAACCTGCAGTCTTTCTTTTTTAAGGAACAAGAGAGAAATAAAAATGCCCCTTTTTATGATATTGACAAAAGAACGATTACCGGAATAATGAAACGAGGTAAACGTAATTCAACACGCTACAAACGATTAAAAGCTGCAGGTAAATCAGAAGAAGAGATTGAAAAATCTTTTAATACTGATGTTGATATGCGAATATTTTCATGGAAAGGTGAACGTGATACAGTCATGACACCATACGATTCTATTCGTTATTACAAACACTTTTTACGTTCAGGCTTGGTTTCAATCGAACCCCAAACGGGTCATATCAAAGCATGGGTAGGAGGTATTAGTCATAAGTATTTTAAATACGATGCTGTTGAACAACAAAAACGTCAAGTAGGCTCAACTTTTAAACCTTTTGTATATGCAACAGCCATTAATCAACTTAAAATGTCACCTTGTGATCAGTTACCGAATGTATTGTATACCATTCCTAAAGAAAAATATGGAATGCCAGAAGATTGGACACCTAAAAACTCCAGTAATGAATACGGAGGTGAGTTAACATTAAAAAAAGCATTGGCTAACTCAGTAAATGTGGTGTCAGCTCAATTAATTGATAAAGTTTCACCAATAAATGTTGCACGTTTAGCAGCATCGGCAGGAATAAAATCAAAGATTGATGCAAATCCATCAATAGCCTTAGGTGCTGTAGAGTTATCGTTGATAGAGATGGTAAGTGCCTATTCAACTTTTGCAAATAAAGGGTTACGCGTGAGTCCGATGATGATTACTCGAATTGAAGATAAAAACGGAACAGTTTTAGAAGAATTTGTGCCCGAAACAAAAGAGGTTTTAAGTGAAGAATCTGCCTATGTAGTGTTAGATTTAATGAAAGGAGTAACAACAGGAGGGTCAGGTATTCGTTTACGTTTATCGAGTAAATACCCTGATTATATTACAGGGCATCCATATAAATTTACAAACCCTATTGCAGGAAAAACAGGAACAACTCAAAATCAGTCTGACGGTTGGTTTATGGGAATTGTACCAAATTTAGTAACAGGAGTTTGGACTGGAGGTGAAGATAGAGCAACCCACTTTGCAGGAATCGGAAAAGGGCAAGGAGCAGCAATGTCGTTACCAACATGGGCATTATTTATGCAAAAATGTTATGCTGATAAAAGTTTAAATATTAGTCAGTCAGATTTTGAAAAGCCATCAGAAAAACTTTCCATTGAAATTAATTGTGCTAAGCAGAAAGAGGAAAATAAAGATGAAAAATCATCCGAAGAAACTGATTTTTAAGATTGCAAGAAATTTTTAGTATTAAACAAACAACTACAATGATAAATAAAAAAGTAAATAACGTACAAGAAGCTGTTGCTGGTGTAAAAGATTCTATGACTTTTATGTTAGGAGGTTTTGGTTTATGTGGTATACCAGAAAATGCCATTGCTGAACTTGTAAAGTTAAATGTAAGAAACGTTACCTGTATTTCTAACAATGCAGGAGTTGATGATTTTGGATTAGGTTTATTATTACAGAATAAACAAATTAAAAAAATGATTTCTTCTTATGTAGGAGAAAACGATGAATTTGAACGTCAAATGTTATCGGGTGAGTTAGAGGTTGAACTTACACCACAAGGAACTTTAGCAGAAAAATGTAGAGCTGCACAAGCAGGATTTCCCGCGTTTTATACACCAGCAGGTTATGGTACAGAGGTAGCCAAAGGAAAAGAAACGCGTGAGTTTGACGGAAAAATGTATGTGTTAGAACCAGCTTTTAAAGCAGATTTTTCATTTGTAAAAGCATGGAAAGGAGATACTGCCGGAAATTTAATTTTTAAAGGAACTGCACGTAATTTTAATCCAAATATGTGTGGAGCGGCAACAATTACAGTAGCTGAGGTTGAAGAATTAGTGCCAGCAGGAGAGCTAGACCCGAATCAAATTCATATTCCTGGAATTTTTGTGCAACGTATTTTTCAAGGAGAAAAATATGAAAAGAGAATTGAACAACGAACGGTAACTCCAAAAGCGTAATAAAATGGCATTAAGTAAACAACAAATAGCGCAACGAATAGCAAAAGAATTACAAGATAAATGGTATGTTAATTTAGGAATCGGAATTCCGACTTTAGTGGCTAATTACATTCCAGAAGGTATTGAAGTGGAGTTTCAATCTGAAAACGGATTGTTAGGTATGGGACCATTTCCGGTTGAAGGAACTGAAGATGCAGATTTAATAAATGCTGGTAAACAAACAGTTACTGTTTTAGATGGAGGATCTATTTTTGATTCAGCAACTAGCTTTTCTATGATTCGAGGTAAACACGTTCAATTAACTGTTTTAGGAGCGATGGAAGTTGCACAGAACGGTGATATTGCTAACTGGAAAATTCCTGGTAAAATGGTAAAAGGAATGGGCGGAGCGATGGATTTAGTAGCATCGGCAGATAATATTATTGTTGCTATGATGCATACGAATAAGCGTGGAGAATCTAAAATATTAAAAGAATGTTCATTACCATTAACAGGTGTTGGTTGCGTAACTAAAGTAGTTACCAATTTAGCTGTTTTAGAAGTTAAAAATGGTGCTTTTCATTTGTTAGAAAGAGCTCCAGGAGTATCTGTTGAAGAAATTAAAGAAGCTACTGAAGGAACTTTAATTGTTGATGGAGAAATTCCTGAGATGAATATTTAATATGGAAGTTTTTTTAAAAAAATTTCATAGGTTAATTTACCCTCTTCAAGCAATACTTTTTTTGTTGATTTTAGATAAAATATTTCATGTAGAGCCCGATTGGTTACGAATAGCGATAGCAATTGCTTTAGGATATTTTTTATCACCAAAAATAAAAATAATAGAAACGCAAACAGGAAAAAGAAAGCAGCTAACGTGGATTTTTCTTAAAAAACCAATATTTTTAGATTAATGAAAATAATCTCATACAACGTAAACGGAATTCGTGCTGCATTAAAAAAAGGATTTATTGATTGGTTACAAGCTGCAAATCCAGATGTAATTTGTATTCAAGAAACTAAAGCACACAAAGAACAATTAGACCTATCTGAATTTGAAAATGCAGGTTATCCTTATCATTATTGGTTTTCAGCACAAAAAAAAGGCTACTCATCAGTAGCTGTTTTTTGTAAAAAAGAACCCAATCATATTGAATACGGAACAGGAATTGAATCAATGGATTTTGAGGGGAGAAATTTACGTGTAGATTTTGATGAAGTTTCGGTAATGAGCATGTATTTACCATCAGGAACCAATGCGGCAAGATTAGATTATAAGTTTAATTATATGGATGAAATTTTGGAATATGCGACCGAGTTGCGTAAAACCATTCCGAATTTAATTATCTGTGGCGATTACAATATTTGTCATGAAGAAATAGATATTCATAACCCGAAAATGAAAGGCGTTTCTGGATTTTTGCCCGAAGAACGTGAGTGGTTAACACAGTTTATTGACAGCGGATTTACTGATAGTTTCCGTCATTTAAATCCAGAAAGACAAGAGTATTCTTGGTGGAGTTATCGAGCTAATTCTAGAGCCAATAATAAGGGGTGGCGATTGGATTATGCAATGGTTTCTGAGCCGTTAAAAGATAAAATTTCAAGAGCCTACATTTTACCAGAAGCAAAACACTCAGATCATTGCCCGATTGTTGTTGAATTAACGCTATAAAACTACTTATGAAAAATATTTTAGGATTACTTTTTTTTACACTTTCAATTGCTGCACAGCAACCTGTTGATAGTGTTTTTGTAACAAAAGAGCAGGTAAAAATAGTTGTTGATTCAACATTAATAGCTAAAGATATTATCAAAACACAACAAATTGATACGTTATACACTGATGCTGATTTAAAAATTATTGATAGTTTATTAATAGAAGAAAAATTTAATTCTTCGCTGTTTGATAGTATTCAATATGTAATTAATGATAAAGAAATTATAGGCAATACTACCACAATACTTTCTACCGATTTATTAAAAAAACGATTGAGTGAATTAAATTTAAAAACACCTTTTAACTTAGCCTATAACCCTGCGTTAGAAAAAGTAATTAACAGTTATTTAAAATATCGAAAAAAATACTATCCAGCTTTAATGGCAAAGGCACAGTATTATTTTCCGATGTTTGAACAGTATTTAGATCAGTTTGATGTACCACTAGAAATGAAATATTTAGCAATTGTAGAATCTGCCTTGCGTCCAGCGGCAAAGTCAAGAGTTGGAGCAACGGGTTTGTGGCAATTTATGTACGGCACAGGAATTCAGTTTGATTTGAAGGTAAACTCGTATGTTGATGAACGTCAAAACCCTGTAAAAGCAACAATAGCGGCCTGCAAATATTTAAGTCAATTATATAAAATTTTTGGCGATTGGGATTTGGCTTTAGCAGCCTATAATTCAGGACCAGGAAACGTATCTAAAGCAATAAAAAGATCAGGAGGGTATCGAAATTATTGGAATATTCGTCCGTTTTTACCTCGTGAAACAGCCAGTTATGTACCAGCATTTTATGCAACGATGTACATTTTTGAATATGCAGAGAAGCATCATATTTACCCGAAGCTACCAAATATTTTTCATTTTGAAACTGATACTGTTCGCGTAAAAAGAACGATTAGTTTTGATCAAATTTCAGAAAAAACAAAGATAGATACAGAATTATTGTCTTTTTTAAATCCATCATATAAATTAGATATCATTCCTTATGTAAAAAGTAAAAGTTATGCAGTTCGATTACCTCGAAAAAACATAATAGATTTTTTAGATAAAGAAAAAGAAATTTACACATTAGCGAATGAAGATGATGCAAAAAGAGAAAAACCATTGCCAAAGTATTTTGAAATGGACAAACGCATTCGCTATAAAGTGCGTAGTGGAGATTATTTAGGGAAAATTGCAAACAAATTTGGTGTAAGGGTTAGTGATATAAAACGATGGAACGGTTTGAGAAGCCATCGCTTAAAAATAGGGCAACGTTTAAGTATTTACCCAAAAAGATTAGCGATTCCAAAACAAGTTTCAAAGAAAAAATACAAAGTGCCAACAGGTAAGCACGATGTTTATGTAGTGCAAAATGGAGATTCGTTATGGACGATATCTAAAAAGTATCCTTCAGTTTCTATAGAACAAATTAAAAAGTGGAACAATATTTGGAGTGTAAAAAGTCTGAAACCAGGAATGAAGCTAAAAATCTTTAAGAGTTAAAAAAATCAACACTAAAAACTACAAACTATGAAAAAAATAATTTTACTTGTATTAGTATTTATAGGTATGTCATGTAAATCAGGTGCAGGCAAAGAAGGTTATATTTTACCAACATCTAATGGTAACACCAATAAAATAATGGTGGTTGTAAAAGGTGCAGACTGGCAAGGAAAATTAGGAGATCAAATACGTAAAGTATTTGGTGAGCATCAAGTAGGATTACCACAGCCTGAAACGTTATTGTCAGTAAGCCAAATAGATCCTGTTGGGTTTAGTAGTTTTATGCGACATGGAAAAGCTATTTTAACCTTAAAAGAAGGAGAAAAAGAAGCTATTACTATTGAAAACAATAGATATGCCTCTCCTCAAATTATAGTTCATGTAGCAGCTAAAAATAAGCAAGGGTTAATAAACGTTTTAAACACTAGAGGTAAAGAAATTATTAAGATATTTAAAGATGAAGATATTAAATATACACAAGGTTTATTTAAAAAAGACAGAATCGATGAAACAGTATTTAAAACTATAAACAATATAGGGTTAACGTTAGATATCCCAAAGAGATTTAGGTTGGTAGAAGATACAGGTGAATTTATTTGGTTTCGTCAGCATTTAAAAAGTGGTATAGCTAGAGGAGATGGTACAAATAACATTTTAATATATAGTGTTCCATTAGACGATGAAAATACGGTTGCTGATAATATTACTGCAGTGCGTGATACTATTGGTAAAAAACACATACCAGGAAGTAAAGAGGGTATGTATATGATTACCGAACAAGCCTATACACCATTTACTTTTGATGCTGAAATTGACGGCAAAAAAGCCTATGAAACAAGAGGTAAATGGGAAGTTAAAAATGATTTTATGGCTGGACCATTCCTTAATTATACCGTAATTGACAAGAAAAATAATCGTTTAATTATTTTTGAAGGCTTTACCTATGCACCGTCGGTAAACAAACGTGATTTTTTGTTTGAATTAGAAGCAATTGCTAAATCAATGAAAATAAAATAATTGAAATATATAAAAATTTATTGAAAAGCATCAAATATTTATTTGATGCTTTTTTTATTATATTTGGTTATAAACCAAAACTTTATAAAAAAATAAAATTTAATTTTTTGATATGCGTATTAACAGCATTTGTACCTATGATTGTTGGATTTATTTGGTATGGACCACTTTTTGGAAAATCATGGATGAAAGAAATGGAGTTTACTGAAGAAAGTTTAAAAGGCGGTAATATGGTAATGATTTTCGGATTGTCATATGTAGCTAGTTTTTTAATAGCTTTTGTGTTACAAACTTTAGTAATACATCAATGGGGAGCATTTTCTAGCTTAATGGGAGAACCTGGTTTTACTGAGCAATCTGGCGAAGCATATACATTTTTTCAAAAATTTATTTCAAATTATGGGAATCGATTTAGAACCTTCGGTCATGGAGCATTACATGGCGTAATGATAGGTTTACTTCTTGTAGGTTCAGTAATTACCATCAAAGCATTATTTGAAAGAAAAAGTTTTAAATATATAGCAATTAATACTAGTTATTGGGTAGTGAGTTTAGCTATTATGGGAGGTATATTATGTAAGTGGGTATAAAAATTTTAAACCTTAATAAAAGTAAAAAGCACTACTTTTTAAGTAGTGCTTTTGTTTATTATCATTATTGATTAATCCCCCAATTTATCAATACGATTTTATTGTGTTTAATACTACAAATATATGTTAGAACTACACTTTATAAATTGACTAATGTGTAAATGGTATTGGTTTATGTATAAATGGTTTTTGTTTTATGGTTTTAGGTGTTTTTTATGGTTTTTAAGTGTTGTTTCACTACTTTTTGCGTTTTAATATTGCATTAATATAAGTTATATTTGATTAAAAAAGTAGTAAATGTTGAAAGCTGTAATTGTAGATGATGAACCAAAAGCAATACAAGGTCTTACTTGGGAGTTATCTAATTTTAATAATGATTTAGAGGTTGTAAAAACCTTTACCGAAGCAGAAAAGGCAATTAAATATATTAATGAAAATACAATTGATTGTCTTTTTTTAGATATTGAAATGCCTACGATGGATGGCTTTCAATTACTTGAAAAATTAAAGAAAAAAGATTTTGCAATTGTAATTACAACAGCCTATAATGAATATGCTATAAAAGCATTAAAAAATGAAGCGATCGATTATCTTCTTAAACCAATAGATTCAGACGATCTAGAAGAAACAATAAAAAAATAGTAATAACAAAAAAGTTAAAAGAAGTAAACTCATTATTACCTGATGAACATTTTTTTAGAATTCATAATTCATTTGTAGTAAACTTAAATAAAATTAAAGAATTTTTAAAATCTGATGGATATATCGTCTTAGAAGATAACCATAAAATACCTGTTTCACGTCAAAGAAAATCGGACTTTTTAGATAAGTTTTAAAAATGAAAAATACCTTTATAATAATTTTATTTTGTTTGATAACTAGTATTTGTCTATCTCAAAAAAATGTAGATAGTTTAATATTAGCAGGAATAGAAAAAAAAGAACAAAACTATTTTAAACTTCAAAAATTCTTTAATAACGTTTATTTTACCGATGAAGAAATAAACTTTCTTTTAGAAAATAGTAAACAAAATAATTATCTTTTAGGTATTGTTTATGCAAAAAATGTTCAAGGACGTTCTTATAGAAATAAAGCTATATATAATAAAGCGATTAAAAAATATAATGAAGCGTTAAAAATAGTAAAAACAATAAATAGTATTGAGGCAGAAATAGTCACATTAAATCAATTAGGAGTTGTTTATAGGCGTCAAGATAAAATTAGATCAGCATTAAATTATCACCAACAATCTTTAGAAATTATAAATAAGATAGGTGTTACTTCTAATGATTTAAAGAAAAGTAAAAGTATTGCAATAAATAGTATTGGAAACATCTATTTAACACTTAAGCAGTATGAAAAAGCATTAGATAAATTTAAAGAATCAATTATAATACAAGAAAAATTTAAAGATATAAGAGGGTTAGCTATAAATTATCAAAATATTGGGTTTGCATATAAAAATATTGGAGATTTAGACACAGCTTTAAGCAATTATAAAAAATCATTGTTTTATAATAATTTAAATAATGATAGTTTAGGAAAAGTAATTTGTCATAATAGTATTGCTGCTGTTTTAATTAAAAAAGGAGCTTTTGAAGAAGCTAATAACTATATTACAGAAGTAGTTACTGCCATAGAAAAAATAGGAAATAATTATTACCTATCCGAAGTATATAACACTTTAGGTTGGGTATCTATAAAATTAAATAAATATAAAAAAGCAGCGGAATATTTAAAAAAATCTTTAAAAATAGGATTAAAAAATAACCTTCCTTCAAATTTAGTTTCAACATATAATCATTTATCTGAATTACATCAGAAAAAAGGAAATTATAAAAAAGCATTAGACTTTTATCATAAATCAATGGAGTTAGAAAGTCAAATATCTAGTAATAATAATATTAGGTATATGAACAGTCTTATTAATAAGTATGATAGTGAAGTACACACTAATAAAATAAAAGATTTAGCTAAAGAAACCGAAATAGCTAAGTTAAAGTTATTAAGAAACCGTAATATCTTAATAATAGCATTAGTATCTATTGCTTTATTTGGGGTGTTATTGTATTCAATTTATAGACAAAATTTATTGAAAAATGATAAGCAAATTTTACATTTAGAACAAGATGCTTTACGTATTCAAATGAATCCACATTTTGTATTTAATGCACTAAATTCGATAAAATTATATATTATAAATAATGAACAAAAAAATGCTGTTCGGTATTTAAATAAGTTTTCAAAATTAATTCGTAGCATATTAGAGTCATCTACTGTAAAGGAGGTAACTCTTGGAGAAGAGTTGAAAACGATGGGTTTATACATGAGTATTGAAAATATTCGTTTTTCAAATGAAATAGATTATGAAGAAAATTTTAATAAAAACCTCAATTTAGAGACAGTTAAAATTCCTCCTTTAGTTTTGCAGCCTTTTTTAGAAAATTCTATTTGGCATGGTTTGTCTTCAAAAAAAGGAGAAAAAAAAATAAAATTATCTGTAAATAAATTATCTGAAAAATTTTATCAAATAGATATAGAAGATAATGGGGTAGGACGTAAAGAAGCTTTTAGAATTAAAAGTAATAAAACATTAAACCGAAAATCAATTGGAATAAATTTAACCAAAGAACGATTAAGTAATTTTTCGGTGCAATTTGAGAATGATTATTCATTGAATTATACAGATTTAGTTGACGAAAATGATAATGCATGTGGTACTATAGTATCGTTAAAAATACCATTGGTTTAAAAGTTAAATTTTAATTGAACCCATGTTGATTCTTTTTTTTTAGTATTTAAATTACTAAATGAAATACCAAGTAATCGAACAGAATTTTTTAAAACATCTTGATATAAAAGTTCTTTTACTATCGGATAAAATTCTTTTTTATCTTGAATATAATGGTTTACAGTCTTACTTCTGGTTTGTTGTGTAAAATCACTGTATTTAATCTTTAAAGTAACTGTTTTACCTTTGGTACTATGTTTTTGCATTCTACGTTCTAATTCATCAGCAATTTTATCAAGGCGCTGTAGCATAAAAACTTCAGAAGATAAGTTTTCATTAAAAGTAATTTCGGCAGCGATTGATTTTCTAACCCTGTTAGGTTTTACTTTGCTGTTGTGAATTCCTCTCACAATATTGTAATAATGCAAGCCAGATTTACCAAACAATAAAGATAGTTCTTCGAGAGTCTTATTTTTTAAATCAATGCCTTTAAATATACCTAAATTATGCATTTTAGCCGCTGTAACTTTACCAACGCCGTAAAATTTATTTACAGGTAATTCTTCTAAAAAAGGAATTACTTCTTCTGGATTTATTGTTTTTTGTCCGTTAGGTTTATTAATATCCGAGGCAATTTTTGCAACAAATTTATTGATTGATATTCCTGCGGATGCTCTTAATTGTAGTTCATTCCAAATACGTTGCCTAATTTCTTGAGCAATTAAACTAGCAGATAAATTACTTTTTTTATTTTCAGTAACATCTAAGTATGCTTCATCTAAAGAAAGCGGTTCAACTAAATCGGTATAATCATAAAAGATAGCCCTAATTTTAGATGAAATTTCTTTATATCGATCAAATCTGGGCGGAACAAAAATTAAATGAGGGCATTTTTTTTTAGCTAAAAATCCACTCATTGCAGACCGTACACCAAATTTACGAGCCTCATAACTTGCTGCGGAAACTACACCGCGAATTTCATTGCCACCAACAGCAAGTGGTTTGTTTCTTAATTCAGGATTATCCAACTGTTCTACCGAAGCATAAAAGGCATCCATATCAACATGAATAATTTTACGATAAGGTGGTTTAAGTGGCATTTTTTAGGGTATAGTTAGAATATAAAATTACATATTTAAAAAGAAAAAAGCACTCAATTGAGTGCTTTTGATTTGTTTTATTTTTTAAATTTTAAAACTTCTGACCGTCCTTTTTTAAATATCTTATTGCTATTTCCTTTCCCTTTTCGCAATTCTTTTTGCTCTTCAAAAGATAATTGGATTATTTCTTGGCAATTTGTAGAACAAGTATTTTCGGTTTTCTCGGCACATTCACTGCATTGAATAAAAAGTAAATGACAGGCTTCGTTGGCACAATTTGTATGTGTGTCGCAAGCTTTACCGCATTGATGACAATTAGAAATTACATCATCGGTAATACGCTCGGCTCTTCGGTGGTCAAAAACAAAATTTTTACCAATAAATTTATTCTCTATTCCTTCGTCTTTTACCTGACGAGTGTATTCTATAATTCCGCCTTCTAACTGAAAAACATTTTTAAAACCTTTGTGTTTATAATATGCAGAAGCTTTTTCACAACGAATTCCGCCAGTACAATACATCAATAAGTTTTTATCTTCTTTATTATCTTTTAAATCTTCTTCAATAATATCTAACGAATCTCTAAATGTATCAACATCCGGAGTTATAGCCCCATCAAAATGCCCAATTTCACTTTCGTAATGGTTGCGCATATCAACACAAACTGTATTTGGGTTGGCTAACATTTCGTTAAATTCCTTGGCGTTTAAGTGTATTCCTTTATTAGTAACATCAAAAGTGTTGTCATTTAACCCATCAGCAACAATTTTGTTACGAACCTTTACTTTTAATTTTAAAAATGATTTATTGTCTTGTTCAACTGCAACGTTTAAACGAATATCTTTTAAAAAAGAAATCGCATCTAGTTGTTCTTTTAATTTTAAGAAATTTTCTGCTGGAACAGAAATTTGCGCATTGATACCTTCGTAAGAAACATAAGTTCTACCAAGAACATCAAGCTCGTTCCATTCGATAAATAATTTATCTCTAAAAACTTGTGGATTTTCTATCTTGTAATATTGATAGAAAGAAATGGTTAAACGGTCTTTTCCCGCTTCGTCAATTAAAGCAGCGCGTTCTTTTGCGCTTAACTTGTTGTACAGTTGCATGCTATACTTTTTTAAGTTTTACAAAATGTTTTTGATTTATAAAAAAAATCGCTACAAATGTACAGTTTTTTTGCTTTTTACTGTTTAAAAACACACTTTTTGAATTAATTTGATATTTTTTAAACTTTACTTAAAAATATCAATAAAAACAGATACAACTAATTCAATTTTTTTAAACCTTTGTATATATTAATTTTAGTAACACATTAAAAAATGAAAGTTGCAGTTGTTGGCGCTACCGGAATGGTAGGAAACGTAATGTTAAAAGTATTGGCAGAAAGAAATTTTAAGGTAACAGAACTAATTCCTGTTGCTTCAGAGCGTTCTGCTGGAAAAAAAATAAATTATAACGGTACCGATTATACCGTAGTAACTTTAGCAACCGCAGTAGCAATGAAACCTGATGTTGCATTGTTTTCTGCAGGAGGAGAGACATCATTAGAGTGGGCTCCAAAATTTGCAGAAGTTGGTACCACGGTTATTGATAATTCTTCGGCCTGGAGAATGGATCCAACAAAAAAATTAGTGGTCCCTGAAATCAACGGAGATGTTTTAACTATTGATGATAAAATTATTGCAAACCCTAACTGTTCTACAATTCAATTAGTAATGGCGTTAGCACCGTTACATAAAAAATATACTATGAAACGTGTGGTAATATCTACTTACCAATCTGTTTCAGGAACAGGTGTAAAAGCAGTAAAACAATTAAATAATGAAGAAGCTGGTATTGATGGAGAGATGGCATATCCTCATAAAATAGGAAGAAATGCTTTACCACATTGCGATGTTTTTTTAGAAAATGGTTATACCAAAGAAGAAATGAAATTGGTAAAAGAACCTAAGAAAATTTTACGAGATGATTCTTTTTCTGTAACCGCAACTGCAGTAAGGATTCCAACAGCAGGAGGGCACTCAGAAGCTGTAAACGTACAGTTTAAAAATGATTTTGATTTACAAGAAGTTCGAGAAATTTTAAATAATACAGATGGAGTTGTTGTGCAAGATGATTTAGCAAATAATGTATACCCGATGCCAATAACAGCACATGATAAAGATGAGGTTTTTGTTGGGAGAATTCGTAGAGATGAATCACAAGAAAACACGTTAAACCTATGGGTTGTTTCTGATAACTTACGTAAAGGGGCAGCAACAAATACGATACAAATAGCCGAGTATTTAGTGGCTAATAATTTAATTTAGACATAAAAATTGTCTTAGTTATTAGAATCCTGTGTTTTTTTAACACAGGATTTTTATTTTTGAAAAATGGATACACAACAAATAATAAAAAACACCATAGTATTTGTAAAAAAGACGTTACAAGGTGCAGAAGGTGGACATGATTGGTTTCATATTGAACGTGTTTACAAAAATGCTTTATTAATAGCTAAAGATGAAAATGTTGATAATTTTATCGTTTCATTAGGGGCCTTATTACATGATATTGCAGACGCAAAGTTTTATGATGGTGATGAAACAATTGGACCTAAATTAGCACGTAAATTTTTAGAGAAACAGGAAGTAGATGAAGAAGCAATTGTTCATATAGAAAATATTATTCAATATATTTCTTATAAAATAAGTTTGTCTGATGAGGAAAAATTTAGCTCACCAGAGTTAGCTGTAATTCAAGATGCAGATAGATTGGATGCAATTGGTGCAATTGGTATAGCGCGTTGTTTTAATTACGGAGGGTTTAAAAATAGGGTTTTATATGACTCAGAAATTAAACCTAATTTAAGCATGACAAAAGAAGAATATAAAAAATCTACTGCGCCAACAATTAACCATTTTTATGAAAAGCTATTACTTTTAAAAGATAAAATGAATACCCATACAGGGAAACAAATAGCAATTCAAAGGCATAATTATATGGAGTCATTTTTAAAGCAATTTTATGTTGAATGGAATGCATTGAAATAGAGGGGTTTGTGATTTTATTTCAGTAATTGTGTTGTTTTGTTAAAAAATAATTAATTAAATTAGTTTTTTGTTGGTAATAATGCATATATTTACTTCATTAAGTAATAATCCCCTTATTTATAAATTTTTTCCCCTTAAAAGTAAAAAAGCATCTAGACAACTAGATGCTTTTTTATGTTTAAATAATATTTTTTATTTATTAGGGAAACTGGGTTTTCTTTTTTCTAAAAAAGCAGTAGTACCTTCTTTAAAATCTTCTGTTCCAAATGAATCACCAAATTCAGCTATTTCAGTTTCAAAACCGTTAACTCCATCTTTAAAATTATCATTAACGGCTCTAATAGCAGCACTAATTGCTACTGATGAATTACGCATTATTTTACTAGCTAGTTTTTCAGCTAAAGGTGATAGTTCATCTAAAGCAACAACATGATTTACTAAGCCCCATTCTTTGGCTTCTTGTGCAGATATCATTCCTGCGGTCATAATTAATTCCATTGCCTTTCCTTTACCAACTAACTGTGGCAAACGTTGAGTACCTCCATAGCCAGGAATTACACCTAAAGAAACTTCTGGTAAACCCATTTTAGCATTTTCGCTTGCTAGTCTAAAATGGCATGCCATTGCCAATTCTAAACCGCCACCTAAGGCAAACCCGTTTACAGCAGCGATAACAGGAGTGTTTAAGTTTTCAATAAAATTGAACAGCGTGTTTTGTCCATCCG
>CALLBA010000003.1:0-61693 GCA_938002045.1 Tenacibaculum soleae | reverse complement strand
TACTGACACAAATCAAAACGTGGATCGAAGCAGAACAATTTAACGTATTACCCAAAAGCCCGATTGGAAAGGCAATGACTTATTTTATTAATCAATATCCTAAACTAGAAGCTATCTTTGAAGATGGACGTATTGAACTAGACAATAATCGAATTGAAAACGCTATCCGTCCTATGGCTATTGGTAGAAAGAATTATCTCTTCTGCGGTTCTCACAAGGCAGCTCAGAATGCTGCTATGTTGTATTCTTTCTTCGGAAGCTGTAAAATGCAAAATATTAACCCTAGAGAATGGCTAAAGGACACCCTGCGACAAATCCCTGATCACAGTATCCTAAAACTTGATGAACTCCTACCAGGAGATCATGAAAAAAAACAAGTGTAGTTGCTCGGACGCTTACATTTATGAAACCAGAAGACTTATTAAACGACGATTTTTTAAAACAATTTAAAGAAGGCCCAGAACTTACTAGCTTTTTAGAACAACTTCACAAACGCGGTGTAGAAAAGATTCTTGAAGGGGAACTGGATGCACATCTAGATTATGATAAGCATCAAAAAAGCAAGTCTGCCAATCTTAGAAATGGTTACACAAAAAAGAAGCTAAGAACCACTTTAGGAGAGACAGAAATCCAAGTTCCTCGTGATCGCGATAGTTCTTTTAACCCAATGATCGTTAAAAAAAGAGAAAGTACTACAGAAGGTATTGAAAATATTATTATTTCTCTTTATGCCAAAGGCATGAGTAACAGTGATATCGAAGAGCAGATCAAAGAGCTTTATGATTTTAATATCTCCACATCCACAATATCTAGAATTACAGACACAGTGACCAATGATATTATTGCATTGAAAAATAGACCCTTAGAAGCGACTTACCTTATTGTTTGGATGGACGGTATCGTCTTTAAAGTTAGAGAAAACTCTAAGGTAATTAATAAGACCATTTACATTGCTGTTGGTCTTCGCATCGATGGTAAAAAAGAAGTCCTTGGTTTGTGGTTAGGAAAAAATGAATCTTCAGCTTTTTGGATGACCGTTTTAACAGATATTAAGGCAAGAGGAACACAAGATATACTCATAACAGCTACAGACAATTTAAATGGTTTTACAGATACCATTAAAACCATTTTCCCAAACTCAGTGACCCAAATATGCGTTGTGCATCAAATTAGAAACTCATGTCGCTATGTCGTTTGGAAAGATAAAAAGGGCTTTACAAAAGACATGAAGGATATCTATACTGCCCCCACAAAAGAAGCCGTCAAAGCAGCATTAAAAGACTTTAAAAACAAATGGGAATCAAAATATTCTTATGCCATTAAAAGTTGGGAGAACAACTGGGACGAGTTAACTGTTTTTTTTGATTTTCCAATAGAAATAAGAACCATAATTTATACAACAAATCTTATTGAAAACCTCAATGGTAAGATCAGAAAATACACAAAAAACAAACTCTCGTTTCCTACGGATGAAGCAGTAATGAAATCCGTTTTTTTGGCACTCAGAGAGAGCACTAAAAAATGGACAATGCCAATTAGAAATTGGGGAATTATATTAAATCAATTTTTAGCTATATTTGAAAACAGGATTAAACTATAAATAAATTTAATCCTGAGTTTTTTAACTTACACTCTTTTTAGATAGTATCTATTTTGGTAAAATTTATATATAACTATTGCTTAATCGTAAGTATTTCTACATTAGTTTTTAATTCTTGACCTTGAATTTGCATAATCATATCTATTTTTGAATTTACAGGCACACCAGATTCTCTATCTATACTCATACTTCCTGTAATATCACCTGTTGCAATACCTTCAACTTTTCCAGAAACATTTAACAATACACTTTTAGATGAGATAGAATTTACTTTATAAGTAAAGTTAAATTTCATCCCTTTACTATCTTTAATCATAGACCAAGTATCGCCTACTGCTACAGCTTTTTCAGGATATGTAACATTACTAGATTGTTTAGTTAAATCACTTGCTCCTGGTATATTTGGTACTACTTTTGTTTCTAAAATTCTTCCTAATTTATCTCCTTTAGCTGTAATGGTAGCTTTTAGCATTGGTTCCATTTGAGCTTTCATCATTTTTCCTGCTTGATCTAACTCTTCACCTTTCTTACTAGAATCATAAGACATTTGCATGCCTCCTTGCGACATATCCATTACCATTTTAGTAATTTTCATAGTGCTTTCATACTCTTTGTCAGAAACATCTTTAATTTCTTGACTCATCGTCATTGTTGTATTCATAGACATTACTCCTACCCCCATATTTTGAGTCATCTTCATGTTCATCTCATACACATCACCTTTTTCGTAATTTAAACGCAATAAAACTTTTTCTTGCCCAACACTTACTATTGTTAATCCTAATAACAATACAGCTAATAACTTTTTCATTTATTTTAATTTTTATTATTCGACGACTAATATACATAAAAACAGAAAGGCTTAGGAAAATATCCTAAGCCTTTTATTTTAACTAAAATTTATTTTTAAAAGTCTTGATTAACATCCCAAGATTCTAAAATTTCTTTTAAGGTTTTAATAAACATTCCACCTAAAGCTCCATTTACAACCCTGTGATCATAAGAATGAGAAACAATCATTTTTTGACGGATTCCGATAAAATCTCCTTCAGGAGTTTCAACTACTGCTGGTTTTTTAACTATTGCTCCTAATGCTAAAATGGCTACTTGAGGCTGATTTATAATAGGAGTCCCAGTAATACTACCAAAACTACCAACATTTGTTACGGTATACGTACCTCCTTGAATATCGTCTGGTTTTAATTTATTACCACGAGCTCTAACCGCTAAATCATTTACTTGTTTAGTCATGCCTACTAAACTTAATTGATCAGCATTTTTAATTACTGGTACAATTAAATTTCCGTCAGGTAAAGCTGCCGCCATTCCTAAATTTACATTCCCTCTTTTAATAATTTTATCGCCATCAACAGCAATATTAATCATTGGATGCTTTTTTATTGTTTGCGCTACTGCTTGCATAAAGATTGGTGTAAAAGTTAACTTTTCTCCCTCTCTTTGCTGATACGCATTTTTAACCTTATTTCGCCAAGTAACTATATTTGTTACATCAATTTCAATAAACGATTGCACGTGTGCAGATGTTTGTACAGAATCAACCATATGTTTGGCTATCAATTTGCCCATACGTGTCATTTCAATAACTTCATCTTGTCCGCTTAATGTTACTGGAGCTGCTTGAACTTTTGGTTTTTCTGTTTTTACAACTGAAGTTTCAACTTTAGGTTGATTTCCTCTAGTTTCTAAATAAGTTAAAATATCTGATTTAGTAACTCTTCCTTCTTTTCCTGTACCTTTTATATTTTCTAATTCAACAAAAGAAATCCCTTCAGTTTTTGCTATATTTTTTACTAAAGGTGAATAAAAACGATCACTCGATGAAGTATCTATTCCTGCTGAAACAACTTCTTTTGCATCTTCAATTGTTTTTTCAACTTCAACAACTGCTGCTTTTATTTCTTCTTTTTTAGGCGCTTCATTTACTACAACATCTCCTCCTTCAGTTTCTATAATTGCTATGGTTTGTCCTACCTGAACAACAGTATCTTTTTCAAATAATATCTCAACTAAAGTACCTTCTACTTCACTTGGCACTTCGCTATCTACCTTATCTGTAGCTACTTCAACAACTGTATCATCAATATCAATAGTTTCTCCGATTTCTTTAACCCAAGAAGTAATCGTTGCTTCTGCAACACTTTCGCCCATTTTAGGCAATTTTAGTTCAAATCTAGCCATTGTATCTTTTTTTAATCTTCCGCGAAATTACTAAAAAACATGCATTTTTCAACATATTTAACCTTAAAATATTTATAAAAAAACACTTCTTTTTTGTGTTATTCATAATAAAAATCGTTTTTTTTAAAATTTTTAATTATTTTAAAAGAATAGCTCCCTACAAAATTATTGATTCATCAATTAAAAATTAATTTTATTAACATATTAAATCACTTTAATTAAACAAAAATCATTCACTAAAATAGTTCCTCTTTTCTTATTCAATTTCTTTATTTTTACTTTTATAATCTGTTTTTAATAATTATTTATATTTGTCTACTTCAATTAAACAACTAAATTTTTTATATACTTGGCGCCCCTACCAAGATAAAATACTATTAAACTTTTCAAAACATATAGAAGATAATCATTTTCATATTGTTGCTCCTCCCGGTTCTGGAAAAACTATTTTAGGTATTGAAATTTTAAAAAGAATAGGAAAAAAAACACTGGTCCTTGCACCAACTTTAACGATCAGAAATCAATGGGAAAATAGATTACAAACATTTTTTACTAAAAATGGCGATTTTAAAAACTTTTCTTTTGATATAAAAAAACCTGCTGACATTACCTTTTCTACTTATCAAGGGTTACACGCTTTTTACAAAACATTTGAATGTAAAGATGATTATTTTTCATTTTTTACTAAAAATAATATTGATGTTATTTTGTTGGATGAAGCGCATCATTTAAAAAAAGAATGGTGGAAATGCTTGTATCAATTAAAAGAGCAACATTTACAAACTGTAATTGCACTTACTGCTACACCACCTTATGATAGTGAAAGTACTGAGATTCAAAAATACTTTGATTTATGTGGTAAAGTTGATGATGAAATTTTTGTTCCCGATTTGGTGAAAGAAAAAAACCTTTGTCCACATCAAGATATCGTTTACTTTTCTAAACCCAAAAACAAAGAAATCAATACAATTGTCGATTTTAGGCTAAAGGTTTCTGATTTTATTACCAATCTATTAAATGATCAGGAATTTATCGACTTTATAAAACAACATCGATTTTATAAAAATACTGAAGAAAACTTAACTGATATTTATAAATTTTCTGCTTTTTTTTCGGCAATCCTTATTTTTTTAAATGAAGCCAAAACACTTATTTCCAAAGAAAAATTAACCTTATTAGGTTTTGAAAAAAATGAAATAGTTGAGTTTCCTAAAATAACACATGCGTGGATAGAAATACTCTTACAACATATTCTTGTTATTGATAGAGCGCAGTTAATTAATCATGAAACTTATCTTCATCTTTTAGAAAAAAAACTGAGGAAATTATCCATCTTCAGTAATAATAGAGTTAATTTAATTGGAAGTACTTTTTTATATAAATCACTTAGTAATAGTACAAGTAAATTAAAAAGTATTGTTGCTATAGTACAGCAAGAACAAGTTAATTTAAAAGATACTTTACGTTGTGTTGTACTTGCCGATTATATAAGAAAAGAATATCTTGATGTTACTTCAGATAATACACAAACTATCAAAAAAATGGGGGTTGTTCCTATTTTTCATCACATAAAAAAAACGATTGATACTAAAGAATACTTAGCTGTATTGTCTGGTAGTTTAGTTATTATACATTGTAATTGTATTGCAAAATTAGATTTAATTGATTCAATAACAAACTACACACAAACCCCTTTAAAATCAGATGCTGAATATATAATATTGCAATCTAAATCATCTTCAAATAACGGTTTAGTTAAAACTATTACTCAATTATTTCAATTAGGACATATTAAAATTTTAATAGGCACAAAATCGTTATTAGGTGAGGGATGGGATGCACCAGCTATTAATAGTTTAATTTTAGCCTCAGTAGTAGGATCATTTGTTAGTTCTAACCAAATGCGAGGTAGAGCTATTAGAATTGATACCAAAGCACTTGACAAAACAGCACTTATTTGGCACTTAGCTTGTATTGATACTTCTGATATTTATGGAGGTAAAGATTTAGCTGTTTTAAAAAAACGTTTTGATGCTTTTATAGGAATATCTAACAGTGAAAAAAATATTATTTCTAACGGAATTGAACGTTTAGCATTACCAAATACAATTTTTGAAGAAGATATCAACCCTTTAAATGAAACGGCTTTATCTATTTCAAAAAATAGGTTACAAATAAGTAATAAGTGGAAAAATGCTGTTCGTTATAATAAAGAAGTTTCGCAAGAATTAAAAATATACCATCAAAAAGACAACGTTTTTTTAAAACAAAAAACAGCTTATTTTAAAGACTTTGTTAAATTTTCAATTTTAGAAGTTTTAATTAGTCTTACATTGTTTTTTCCGCAATTCATTATCAAAAACATCAATATAGTATTATCTAAAGGGATTTATTATTTTATATATTCTTTGTTAACTACTTTAGGATTAACCTTTGGGTTTAAAATATATAAAACCTTAAAAATGTATTTTCACTATGGTCTTATTCATAAAAAAATCGATAAAATAGCGCAGGTCGTTTTAAGCTCATTGTATGAAATAAACGAAATAATTACTCCGAAAAGTGAAATTAACATCAAAATAAAATCATTACCCATGGGTAATGTTAGTTGTTTAATTACTGGTGCTAGCAAATATGAAAGTAACTTATTTATAAACACACTTGATGAAATATTACAGCCTATTGATAACCCTAAATATTTAATTATAAAAACCAATTGGTTTCGTAACAAATTAAAAACACAAAATTTTTATCCAGTCCCTACTATTTTTAGTGCTCGAAAAAAACAAGCCTTAGTATATCAAAAACATTGGAATAAAAACCTTGGTAAATCGCTACTTATTTACACTAGGAATACTCGTGGTAGAAAATTTCTTTTACGTGCTAAATTATTTCATGTTCGTAATATTCAAAATGAAATGACCAAAAAAAACATCATTTGGAAATAATTTAAGCAAATTACACCCAATTTTTAGGTTGTTTTAAAACCTCTAGTAACTTAAATTCTTCTGCCCCTTCTTTTGGCTCTTGATTATAAACCCATTGAACAACCGGAGGCAAACTCATTAAAATACTTTCTATACGACCGTTGGTTTTTAAGCCAAATAAAGTACCTCTATCATGTACCAAATTAAACTCAACGTAACGCCCCCTTCGTACCTCTTGCCAATCTTTGTGCTCTTTATTATATTTTATATCTTTTCTTTTTTCTACAATTGGCACATAAGAGTTTAAAAAACTGTTACCTACTTCTGTTACAAAATCATATCTATCTTGCATTGAAAAACTGGGAGTTTCTTTTAAATAATCAAAAAACAAACCTCCAATACCTCTTGCTTCATTTCTGTGAGCATTCCAAAAATAATTATCACAGGTTTCTTTAAACTTTGAATAAAAATCAGTATTATGTTTATCACAAGCTGTTTTACATACCGTATGAAAATGCGTTGCATCTTCATTAAACAAATAATAAGGAGTTAAATCTTGGCCTCCACCAAACCATTGAGTAACAATATTACCATCACCATCATACATTTCAAAATAACGCCAGTTTGCGTGCACTGTGGGTACAAACGGGTTTTTAGGATGTAATACTAAACTTAATCCGCAGGCAAAAAAATCGCCACTTTCAACACCAAATTGTTTGCGTAACGCTTCTGGTAATTCGCCAAATACTTTTGATATATTAACTCCTCCTTTTTCAAAAATAGCTCCATTTTCGATTACACGAGTTCTTCCTCCACCACCTTCGACACGTTTCCAATTATCTTCTTTAAACTTTGCAATACCGTCAACCTCTTCTAACTTTTTTGTTATAGTGTCTTGTAATTGCTGAATGTAGTTATAAAACTGATCTTTCATTTGTTTAATTCTTGTTAGGCAAAAATACTTATTCTATATGTTTTTTTGCTTTATATTTTTAATAGTTTCGGTAGTGGCTGCTGTTACTGATAAAGGTAAAACTAGCACAACCCCTATTACGGGTACTAACAAAAACAGCATAAATATAATTCCATTTCCAATAGCTAAACCTTTATTGTTTTTTACAAAATTAATACTTTGTTTATATTTAAAGTGACGCTCTAATGTATAATCCATATTACCAAAACCCGCATAATATGCTTGCATTATAAATAATAAAATTGTTGAAAAGAAACCTATAACAGGTATTATACTTATTAATAAAATAGGAATTGTAAAAAAAAGCTCTCTAAACAAATTTCTTACATTTATTCTAACTCCTCTTATTAATTGTTCTTTAAAAGTTGTTTTCTGATAATATTCTTTTTTCCCTATTAAAAATTCTTCAATTTTTTCTGAAACAGGACTCATAAAAGGAGCTGATAAAGCCATTATAATATGCTTATATAAAAGTAAACCAATTGCGATTATTAATAACCCACTAAAAAATGTACTAATTACACTAAAGGTTTGTTTTCCTAACTCCCATTTCCAAAAACTCGCAAGGTAATTACCAATATTATCTGATAACGAGAATGATAAAACTCCTATTAAAACAGCTGTCAATACACTTATTATCATTGGAATAATAAAGTATTTCCATAATTTAAGTTTTGTTATTAATTGAAATGCTCCAAAATAAGCTCGTATTGATTTTAGTATGTCTTTTATCATTTTTATCAAGTAAAAAACCTCTTTCTAATTAGAAAGAGGTTTAATATATAAATATTTAAAATTACTGAATAACTGGTTTAATAAACTTATCTAATTCTTCTTCATTAATTTTATTTACCTCATCCCATCCCATACTTTTTGTAGGTGATAAAGCACCTCTTTTAAAATTTAAAATTCTTTTATTTTCGGTTATTAAATATGTTGATGGATAATCTAACTTATGAATAAAGCCAGAGGTTCTTATTGTTGATCTATTTTTCGTTTGCTCTTTAGAGGCTACTAAAAATATTCTTTTATCTAATTTCTCAGCCATCCTTTTAGCACCCTTTTCAGTATCCCAAAATAACATAATAAACTTTACTTTACCGTCATATTTTTCAACCATTTTATTTAGTGCTGGTATTTCTCCCCAACATGGTGCACACCATGTTGCTGCCGCTAATAAAACAATAGGAATATCGATAGCATCTGTACTTATTGTTTCGCCATCTATAGATGTAAAATCGTAATTAGAAATATGCTTATCTTTTATACAATTATATACAATATCGTCTAACATAGCAGCATCATTACTAGCCACAGATATACAGTCATCAACAATATCTTTGTAATATATTTTCTTTTGTGAAAAACTTTGTATAGTTAAGGTTAAAGTTAATAAAAGGAGTAATTTTCTCATTTTTAATATTTTATGGGGGTTCAGCTTTATACTTTATACTCTTTTACCGCATCTATAAATGCTTTTGCATTTTCGAGCGGAATATTAGGTAAAATTCCGTGCCCTAAGTTAACAATATATTTATCTTTTCCAAACTCATTTATCATTTGGTTTACCATTTTTTTAATTTCAGCAGGTGGAGACAACAACCTAGAAGGATCAAAATTACCTTGTAAAGTAATATTCCCTCCTGTTAAATAACGAGCATTTCTTGCCGAGCACGTCCAATCTACTCCCAATGCTGATGCGCCTGACTTGGCCATTGTATCTAAAGCGAACCAACATCCTTTACCGAAAGCAATTACTGGAGCCTCATCTTTTAATGCGTCAATAATTTGTTGAATATACTGCCATGAAAATTCTTGATAATCGGTTGGAGATAACATTCCTCCCCATGAATCAAAAACTTGAACAGCATTTACACCTGCTTTAACTTTTGCTTTTAAATAAGCAATTGTGGTATCTGTTATCTTCTGAAGCAATTGGTGTGCCAAAATTGGTTTTGTGAAACAAAATTCTTTTGCTTTGTCAAAATTTTTAGATCCTTGCCCTTGTACAACATAACATAAAATTGTCCACGGAGAGCCTGCAAAACCTATTAAAGGCACCTCATCATTTAGCTTTTCTTTGGTAGCTTTTATGGCTTCCATTACATAACTTAATTCTTCATTAACATCAGGTACTATTACTGTGTCTAATCCTTTTTGATCTCTAATTGGGTTTGGTAAATAAGGTCCAAAGTCCGGCTTCATTTGTACCTCAATATTCATAGCTTGCGGAATTACCAAAATATCAGAAAATAAAATTGCAGCATCCATTCCGTATCTTCTAATAGGTTGCACGGTAATTTCTGATGCTAATTCTGGAGTTCTACAACGTGTAAAAAAATCATACTTTTTTCTGATTTCAATAAATTCTGGCAAATATCTTCCTGCTTGACGCATCATCCATACTGGCGGACGCTCAACAGTTTCTCCTTTTAATGCTCTTAAAAATAAGTCGTTTTTTATCATGCTATTTGTTTACAAAGATTATTTCTTTGTTTGTTTTATTTATTTTAACAATATGAATTGGTTGCGTAAGCGACATAGTAACCATGTCTGTCGGTTTTGGTCCTTTAGATAAGACCGTTACCTGCAACTTATCGTCTTTTTGTATTTTATTTAAAATTTCTACTGAAAATCCGCCTGTTGTTTTTTTAGCATCAATAGCTACTAAAATAGTATTTTTTGAAAAATCAACTGAATTTTTAAACTTTGCAGAAATCATATTTGCACTATCTATTTTAGTTAAAAATTCTTTCCATTTATCGACAGAATTAATCACCAAATTTTCTTTAATAAATCCTTCTGAACCGTCACCAGCTAAACTCCCTTGATACAAAGAAGTAATTTCATCGTTTTCTTGGTTACTAGGACAAGAACTCATTAAAATACTAAAAAAAAGGGTGAAAAATAATTTCATATATGTTTGTTTTACATTTTAGATACTGCTTCCATTCCTTTATCAATTGCCTTAGCGATTTTTTGTAGGTCTTTTTCAGTTAATGCTGATGATAAAAACCATGCTTCAAACTGAGATGGCGGTAAGAAAACCCCATTATGCATCATTTCCCAAAAGAAAGTTGCAAACTTTTTAGTATCGGATGTTTGTGCTTGCTGAAAATTAGTTACCGTAACATTTGTAAAAAATGGATTGATCATTGACCCAAATCTATTTACTGTAATTTCAACTCCATATTTTTTAGACGATTCTAATAAAAACACTTCTATAATCTGAGCTATTTCATTGAACTTTTCATAAGGATTTTGCTTTTTCAATTCCGTTAAGGTTGCAATTCCTCCTGCCATTGCTATCGGGTTACCACTTAAGGTTCCTGCTTGATACATTCCTCCTAACGGAGCAACCATTTCCATAATTTCATTACGAGCACCGTAAGCTCCTACTGGAAAACCTCCTCCTATTACTTTACCTAAACAAGTTATATCAGCTTCAACACCTAATAGTTCTTGTGCTCCACCAAATTTAGAACGGAAACCTGTCATTACCTCATCAACAATTAATAAAGCTCCTTTAGATTCTAAATAACTTTTCAATTCTTTTAAGAAATTGTTTTGCGGAATTACCACTCCCATATTACCAGCAATTGGCTCTAAAATTACCCCAGCAATATCATCGTGCTCTTCAAAATGCGCTTTTACACTGTCTAAATCATTATAATTTGCTATCAAAGTATTTTTTACTGCACCTTCTGGCACTCCTTTACTTCCTGGTAAACTTAAAGTAGCCAAACCAGAACCTGCTGCAACTAATAATGCATCTTGATGCCCATGATAACATCCTGAAAATTTAATAATTTTATCTTTTCCTGTAAATGCCCTTGCTAAACGAATTCCACTTAAAACAGCCTCTGTACCTGAGTTTACAAAACGAACTTTATCCATTCCTGGAAAAGCATCACAAACTATTTTTGCTAGTTTTATTTCATTTTCGGTTGAAGCTCCAAAAGAATATCCATTTTTTAATGCTTTGGTAATTGCTTTTTGTACTTTTTTATGGCGGTGTCCTAAAATCATAGGTCCGTAAGACAATACTAAATCTACATAGGTATTATTATCTACATCGGTAATCTTACTACCTTTTGCTTTTTTTATAAATAATGGATTACCGCCTACCGAAGAAAACGCTCTTACAGGAGAATTTACAGCTCCTACAAGATTTACCAATCCTTTTTTATATAATTTTTTTGATTTTTTGAATTCCATATTTCTATATGCTTTCTGTCATTGCGAATGTAATGAAGCAATCTGCATATTAATAATAAGATTACTTCGTCATTCTTCCTCGTAATGACGTTATTTATTTAATAATACTTTGGCTGCTTCTTTAGCAAAATAGGTAATAATAATATTAGCTCCTGCTCTTTTCATTGATAATAATGTTTCCATCATTACTCTTTCTCCATCAATCCAACCTTTTTCGGCTGCTGCTTTTATCATTGCATACTCTCCACTTACATTATAACATGCAATTGGTCTGTCAAAATTATTTTTTAAATCTCTAATAATATCTAAATACGATAAAGCAGGCTTTACTATTAAAACATCTGCTCCTTCTTGATCGTCAAAAGTTGCTCTTCTTATGGCTTCATCTCTATTAGCTGCATCCATTTGATAGGTTCTTCTATCACCAAAGCTTGGAGTAGAATCTACCGCTTCTCTAAATGGTCCGTAATATGATGATGCATATTTTACTGAATATGCCATAATTGGTAAATCTACAAAACCAGTATTATCTAATGATTCTCTAAGCATAGCTACAATTCCGTCCATCATACCAGAAGGTGCTAACATATCTGCCCCTGCTTTAGCATGAGAAACTGCTTGTTTTGCTAAATTTACAATAGTTGCATCATTATCTACATCGTTATTATGAATAACTCCACAATGCCCGTGACTTGTATATTCACAAAAACAAACATCAGTAATAACATATAAACTTGGATAGTTTTTTTTGATAAATCGGATTGCTTGTTGCATAATTCCGTTATCATTCCAAGTTTCTGTTCCTATTTCATCTTTTGTTGAAGGAACGCCAAAAAGCATTACTGCCGGAATATTTAACGTTACTATTTCTTCTAGCTCTTCAGCAATTAAATCTAAGGAATATCTGAAAATTCCTGGCATAGAAGCTATTTCTGTTTTTATATTTTCTCCTTCTTCAATAAATAAAGGATACACAAAATCGTCAACAGATAATTTGGTTTCTCTTACCAATCTGCGAACTCCTTCTGTTTTTCTAAGTCTTCTTGTTCTAAACATAATTATAACTTGTGATACTAAATTAAATTCAGCGTTACATTATTCTTTTACAAAATGTAAGTTTACTAATTCTATAACACTTTCTACCGTTGGTAAATTAGCTACTTTTACATTTTTAAAGTGTTTACGTGCTTCTTTAGCGGTACTTTCGCCAATACAAAAAGCTACTTTATCTGTAGTGTTTTTTTCTAAATAACTTTCAACTGTAGATGGACTATAAAACAAGACTCCATATACTGTATCGGCTACTTTAGATGGGCTATACATTGTTTTGTAGGCTTCAACTTCGTTAACTTTAATACCGTTAACTTTTAAAACATTTGGTAAAGTATCTAATCGTAAGTCGCTACAAAAATAAGTTACTTCTTGTCCTTTAATTTCTTTTGATAGATAAGCAGCCAACTTCTCTGCATTTCTTTCAGACTTAACAACGCTTCCTATTTTTTGTTCGATTAACTTTTTAGTTCTACGACCAACACAATATATATTTTTAAATTTTAATTCATCTGCAGTAAAAGAATTAGCTATTGCTTCTACTCCATTTTTACTGGTAATAATAACATTTTCAATTTCTTGTTTTATTACCTTAGGTGCAATTCTATTAAAACGCACCTTAATAAAATCACTATCTTCAACTCCTATTGAGCTTGGCAATAATTTCTTTTGAATTTCTGATAGTTTTTTAGTTGAGTAAATCGAAAAATCTTTTTCAATTACTTCATCTTCTGCCATTAATTCTTTTCCGCCTCTATTAATTACATAATCAGCACAATCTTTTGCTAAATAACGGTGGCGCCCCATTTTAGCATTTTTAGTAACAGATATTTTCTTTTTACCGTCTTTACTTAACAATAACCCTTTAAAATTTATCTCTTCGGTTTTAGGGTCAACATAAGCTAAAGCTCCTATTGGCGCTGTACATCCTCCTTCTAATAAATTTAAAAATTCACGTTCAATACCTACACAAACTTGTGTTTCGTAATGATTTAATTGCTCACAAGCATCTTTAGAAAAGTCATCATCAGCCAAAGCTGTAATCATAATAGCTCCTTGTGCTGGTGCCGGAATCATCCAAGAAAGATTAATTGCCCCTGCTGGTCGTTTACCTATTCGTTCTAATCCTGCGGCTGCAAAAACAGCACCGTTCCATTCGTTATCTTCTAACTTTTGTAAACGTGTATTTACGTTTCCTCTTAAGTCAACAACTTTGTGTGTTGGATAGCGATTTAACCATTGTGCACGTCTACGTAAACTACCTGTAGCGATAACTCCGTTTGGCTGCCCAAAAAACTCTTCGTTATCTTTTAATACTAAAATATCGTTGTAATTTGCTCGTTTTAAAACGGCTGCTTGTATAATTCCTTCTGGTAAAACTGTAGGAACATCTTTTAAAGAATGTACTGCGATATCAATATCTCCATTTAACATGGCGATATCTAAATTTTTGGTAAATATTCCTGTTATTCCTAATTCATACAAAGGTTTGTCTAAAACAAGGTCTCCTGTAGATTTTATCGGAACTATTTCGCACTCATACTCTAACTCTTCTAATTCTTTACGAACTTTGTTTGCTTGCCACATAGCCAATTGGCTATCACGTGTACCTATTCTAATTGTCTTCTGCATGGATAGTTTCTAAATTTGCGCCAAACACTTTTGCCATTACTTCAATACTATTGTTTACTGATGTTTCTTCGGCTTTTAAGTGTTTTACAAACTGTGTAGTTATTTTTTGAATGAATCTTGATGTGATTACTTCTGCTTGAGATTCATCAAAATCTTTTATTTTTTTCTTATGAAAGGCTATTTCGTGTTGTTGAATTGTTTGTAACGATTCTTTTAACGCTGTAATAGCTGGGGTAAATTTCCTATGATTTAACCACTCATTAAACTCTTCTTTATGAGTTTCAATGATGTTTTCAGCTATTGGAATTTCTTGTTGGCGAATAGCCAATGTTTCATCTGTAATTTTTGATAACTCATCAACATTTACTAAGGTAACATTTTTTAAACCTGCTACTTCTTTTGAAACGTTTGCTGGCATTGATAAATCTAAAATTAAGAGTTTATTATTAGTTAAAATATGTTCTCTTTTAATAGTTGCTTCTGATGCTCCTGTTGAAACAATTAAAACATCTGCATTGGCAATTTCTTTATTTAAATTTTCAAATTTTGCTTTTGATATTGAAGGGTGTTCTTTAACAAATACGATGGTTTTTTCTTCTGTTCTATTAATTAAACTTACCGTTTTGTTTTGTGTATATTCTGCTAAATTTTTACAGGTATGTTTTCCCATTTTACCTAAACCAAAAACTAATATGTTTTTAGAATTGTAATCCGGTAAGTTTTTAATAATATACTGTACTGCTGCATATGAAACTGAAGTGGTTCCTGAGCTTAACCTTGTTTCGTTTTTTACACGCTTGCTTGCCTGCATTACATGGTTTAACAAACGCTCAAAATAAGCATTGGTTGTACCTAACTCTTTTGCTAATTTAAATGCTTGACGCAACTGACCTACTATTTCGTAATCGCCTAAAATTTGACTATCCAAACCTGTTCCCATTCTAAATAAATGGTTGATAGCCTCTTTATTTTTATACACATTTGAAACTTCTGCAAATTCTTCAACCGCTCCGTTTGAATATTTACATAGCAAACTAATTAATTGAAATGGATGCTCAGCAAAACCTGTAATTTCAGTTCTATTACAAGTAGACAATACAAAAATACCATCTGCTCCATTCTTTTTTGCTTCTTCTAAAAGTTTTACTTGGTTTTCTTTAGAAATACTAAACTTTCCTCTTATAGTTGCATCTGCTTTTTTATAGCTAACACCTATATTATATAAATTCTTACTATGTTTATCTGCTACCATTAAGTCTTCATCAATAAAGTCGGTCAAAAATAAAAAGATTAAATAAATAAAAATGTCGCTTAAAGAACTTTTAATGTCGCTATCTGTTTTTTATAAAAAAAAGAGCTCTAAAACACAGATAAAGTGTATTTTTGCAGTAAAATCAACTATAAAAGATGTTTCAATTTAGAACTATTCTAAATAAAATATTTTTAATTACATTTTGATATATGTCAAAAAACATCGCAGAAAGTACATTTAGAGAAATACTATTAGAAAAAGGTTTTTTTGTTTTGAAATTTCAAAACAATACTACTAAAACTGAGCTTTTTAAAAAAGACATAGATAACTCATATATTCAGCTACATTATTGCGTAAAAGGAAATTGTAAATTTCATTTTAACAATAACGCGTACACATTTAATGTACTAGATAAACATTCAATATTTTTATACAACCCTCAGCAAAACCTTCCTATTAATTTAGAAATACTTCCTAAAACGTCTTTGGTTTCAATAATTATTTCTATCGAAAAATTTCATTCTCTTTTTTCAAAAGAAGCAAGTTATATTCCTTTTTTAAGTGATGATAATAAAAATAAAAAATATTACGACAATACTCCCATCAACTCAAACTCATTAATGGTTTTACAACAAATATTAACTGCTAAAAACCATAGTTCAATGAGAGATTTGTACATAAAAGGAAAAACGTACGAATTATTAAGTTTACATTTTGACACTGGTGAAAATACTGACAATGAATACTGCCCTTTTTTAGTAGATGATAGAGAGGTGCTAAAAATAAGGCAAGCGAAAGATATTATTATCTCAAAAATGAGTGAACCACCAACCTTGCAAGAATTAGCAAATGAAGTTGGTTTAAATTTAAAAAAATTAAAAGAAGGTTTTAAACAAATATACGGCGACACTGTTTACAGTTTTTTGTTTGATTATAAAATGGAACATGCTCGTAAACTTTTAGAAAGTAATCAATTTAACGTAAACGAAGTTGGCTTACAAGTTGGCTACAGCACGTCTAGTCATTTTATTGCAGCCTTTAAAAAGAAATTTGGCACCACACCAAAACAATACGTAATATCTTTACAAGCCAACTAAAAAACTATGAAGCAACTTACTCATTATGATATAGAAAATAAACAACAACAATTTCCTATAACAATTGTTTGTGATGCTATTCGTACTCCTGAAAATATTGGTATGTGTTTTCGTATTTCTGAAAGTTTTGGTGTTGATAAAATATTTTTACACGAAAGTTCTCCATCTACCGAAAACAGAAATGTAGTACGTACAGCTCGCAACACTATCAATCAGATTAAACACGAAACATATACTGACTTTAATAACTTAATTCTTCAATTAAAAAAAGAAGGAAATACTATTATTGGTATCGAAATTACTGATAACAGTATTAATATTCAAGATTTTGATTTTACAATAACAAAAAAAATAGTTTTACTTTTGGGTAGCGAAAGAAATGGTATTGAAAACACAGAATTATTAGATACCACTGTTGCAATACCAATGTACGGACGCAATTCATCTATGAATGTAATACACAGTTTAAGCATTGCCCTGTACGAAACAACAAATCAATTATCAGTAAATAAAAAATAAATTAAAGTTTTAACTTTAAAAGTATGAAAGGAGTTTTACTCGTAAATTTAGGATCTCCAGAAAGTACAGATCCAAAGGATGTTAAAAAATATTTAGGTGAATTTTTAATGGACGAACGCGTAATTGACGTTCCCTATTGGTTTCGCTCATTTATTGTAAAAGGAATTATTTTAAATACACGTCCTAAACAATCGGCTGCTGCCTATAAAAAAATATGGTGGAAAGACGGCTCTCCGTTAATCGTTTTATCTGAAAGATTACAAAATAAAGTTCAGCAAAAAACCGATTTACCTGTTGCTTTAGCAATGCGCTATGGTAGTATGACCATAAAAAAAGGACTACAAGAATTACACGACAAAGGTGTTACCGAAGTAATGTTAGTTCCGCTATACCCTCAATTTGCTATGGCAACTACTGAAACAATTGTAGTTTTGGCTGATAAATTACAAAAGGAATTTTTCCCGAACATGAAAATCACTGATGTTCCTGCTTTTTACAAAAAACCTGAATATATAAAGGCTCTATCTAATAGTATTAAAACTTATTTAGCTGATAAAGATTACGATCATATCTTATTTTCTTATCACGGAGTTCCAGAACGTCATATCCGCAAATCAGACATTACAAAATCTCATTGTAATCCAGAAGCAGGAAATTTAACTTGTTGTAACACACCTTCAAAAGCGCATGAATATTGTTATCGCCACCAATGTTATCAAACTACAAAAAATGTAATTGCTGAATTGGGCTTAGATGAAAATACCGTTTCAACCTCTTTTCAATCTCGCTTAGGCGTTGATCCTTGGCTACAGCCTTATACCGACAGAACAATTGTAAACAAAGCCGAAAAAGAAGGTGTTAAAAAATTAGCCATTGTTACCCCAGCTTTTGTTTCTGATTGCCTAGAAACGCTAGAAGAAATTGCCATGGAAGGAAAAGAAGAGTTTTTAGAAGCAGGTGGAGAAGAATTTCATACAGTTCCATGCATAAACGATAATGACGATTGGGTTGATGTTTTAGTTGGATGGATAAATAAATTTTAGAATAACTTCTCGATACAATTTCGAGAACTATCGAAATCACTCGAGGTGACATACAAATATCATTTAGCGCATTTTTCTAAATAAAAAACGATTGTCAGTTCGAGTATTTTTTTTTGAGGAACGAAAAAATTTATATTAATAACTTTATTTAATTAAACCTTCAATTTTCCTCAAAACTTTAACAATAAATAAGTTTTAAATAGAAAAAAATGGATTTTTTATACGTAAAAGCATTGCATATTATTTTTGTAGTAACCTGGTTTGCTGGTTTATTTTATATCGGTAGATTGTTTATTTACCATGTAGAAGCTGAAAAAAAAGACGAACCTGCTAAAACTATTTTACAAACCCAATACAAATTAATGACCAAACGCCTGTGGTATATTATTACCTGGCCATCTTTATTTTTAGCAAGTTTTTTTGCCTTTTGGATGCTTTACAAAAACCCTGTTTTTTTAGAAATGCCTTGGATGCATGTAAAACTAGCATTTGTTTTAGCTTTATATTTTTACCACGGATTTTGCCACAAAATATATAAAGAATTACAAAACGATAAAATAAACTATTCGCCGACAAAACTGAGAATATTTAACGAAGCACCCACTGTAATTCTGTTTGCCGTAGTATTTTTAGTTGTTTTAAAAAGTGCTATTAATTGGATTTGGGGTGTTGTTGGTATTATTCTTTTTGGAATATTACTAATGATAGGAATTCGTTTTTACAAAAAAGTAAGAGCAAAAAAATCTTGGGATAAGTTTGAAAAAGATTTGATTGAAAAGGACGAAAAACTAAAGCTATAAATATTAAAATCAATTAATGTAGAAATATAAAACACAGAATAACATATTATTATTATTATTGCATTATAATTCTAAAAATAAATTATGAAAAAATTACTGATTTTATCAATTGCAATGTTTACACTTTTTTCTTGTTCTTCTAATGATGAAAACCTCGATCCTTTTATTGGTAATTGGTCTTTATTCTCTGTAAATGGACAAGAAGTAGATGACTGTTACAAAAAAAATACAGTTATTATTCTTGAAAACGGAAACCTTACAACAACGTCTTACGACGTTATTGATAACGAATGTAAACTAGATGACACTTCAGCGTCAACATGGAAAAATAAAGGCAATGGAAACTATGGAATAACTAGAATAGGAAGTGCTGAAGAAAATCTGACTAAAGTAACTTTCAATAATAACACTTTTACGTTTACAGAAACGATAGGAAACACTAGTGAAACCACTACCTTCAAAAGAAAATAATAATTTAAAAAAGCGAAGTTTTAAAACTTCGCTTTTTTTTCACTTATCCTTTAATCGACTGCTCAAAAGGTATCCTATTTACAATACTTCTACCTAGTGTAACCTCATCAGCATACTCCAACTCATCCCCCACTGAAATTCCTCGAGCAATAGTTGATGTTGTAATATTATATTTTTCTATCTGTTTAAAAATATAAAAATTGGTTGTATCCCCTTCCATTGTAGAACTCAAAGCAAAAATCAACTCTTTCACCTTACCTCCTTTTACTTTATTCACTAAAGAATCTATTTGTAAGTTTTGTGGTCCAATTCCTTCAATAGGAGAAATCTTACCTCCTAAAACATGATACACCCCCCTAAACTGCGAGGTATTTTCAATCGCCATCACATCTCTAATATCCTCTACTACACAAACTATTTCTGTATTTCTATTGGGGTTATTACAAATATCACATAAAACGGTGTCAGAAATATTATGACATTTTGCACACGATTTAACATCGTTGCGTAAACTTGTTAAAGCTTTTGCTAAGAATGTAGTGTTTTCTTTAGGCTGCTTTAATAAATGTAACACCAAACGAAGTGCTGTTCGCTTACCAATTCCCGGTAATCTACTTACTTCATTTACCGCATTTTCTAATATTTTTGATGAAAAATCCATGGCGCGAATTTACAATTTTTCAATTAGCAAACAGCAATACACAACGCATCAATTAGCTCATAAAAAACACCCGTTAATTAATCACTCTTTGAGCTATCGTTCTGCAATTAAAAAAAGTATCTTCGTACTTTAAAATTTAAACAAACATTTAACAATGAATTCAGACATAAAAAACATAGAACCTAAAGCTGTTTGGAAGAATTTTGCACTTTTAAACGCAGTGCCTCGTCCATCAAAAAAAGAAGAAAGAGTTATTCAGTTTATGGTGGATTTTGGTAAAAACCTCAATCTTGAAACCATGGTTGATAAAGTTGGAAACGTTATTATATGTAAACCTGCTTCTGCCGGAATGGAAAATCGTAAAACCATTGTAATGCAGAGCCATTTAGATATGGTACATCAAAAGAATTCCGACACTATTTTTGATTTTGATAAAGAAGGAATTAAAATGTTTGTTGATGGCGACTGGGTAAAAGCAGACGGAACTACTTTAGGTGCAGATAATGGTTTAGGTGTAGCCTCGATTATGGCTGTTTTAGAAGCTACCGATATTGCACACCCTGCTATTGAAGCTTTATTTACCATTGATGAAGAAACTGGTATGACTGGTGCCATGGGATTAGAAGGAGGCATTTTAAAAGGTGAAATTTTATTAAATTTAGACACTGAAGAAGATGATGAAATTGGTATGGGATGTGCTGGTGGTGTAGATGTTACTGCTAAAAGAACTTATAAAGAAGAAACTACTCCTGATAATATTACTGCATTTCAAATTGCTGTTACAGGTTTAAGCGGTGGGCATTCTGGAATGGATATTATTAAAGGCTTAGGTAATGCTAACAAAATAATGAACCGTTTATTATTTGATGGCTTTACAAACTTCGGTTTACGCGTTACCGAAATAAACGGAGGGAGTTTACGAAATGCGATTCCTCGTGAAAGTTTTGCTAACGTAGTTATTGATACCGCTTCAAAAGAACCATTTTTGTTTGAAATTCAAGAATTAATAAACAGTATTAAAGCTGAATTTTCAACATTAGAATCTAATTTATCAATTGAATTAACAACAATTGATGCTCCTGCAAAAGTAATGGATTTAGGTGTTCAAGAAGGATTAATTAAAGCTATTTACGGCGCTTTAAATGGTGTTTACAGAATGAGCCCTGATATTGAAGGTTTGGTAGAAACCTCAAACAACATTGCTCGTATTATTGTAAAAGACGGTGCCATTAAAATAGGGTGCTTAACACGCTCATCTTCAGAAACTAACAAATGGGATTTAGCAAATTCATTACGTGCCGTATTTGAGTTGGCAGGTTTTGATGTAGAATTTTCGGGTTCTTACCCTGGATGGTTACCAAACGTAAATTCTGAAATTTTAAAAACTGTTTCTAAGTTATATGAAGAATTACATGGCGAAAAAGCAAATGTAGCAGCTTGTCATGCTGGTTTAGAATGTGGAATTTTAGGTCAAAATTATCCTGATATAGACATGGTTTCTTTTGGCCCTAATATTAAAGGAGCACACTCACCTGATGAGCGTGCACAAATTTCATCTACTCAAAAATATTGGAAATTTTTATTAGAAATTTTAAAAAACATTCCTATTAAAAACTAATATTTAGTTTAAAAAATTTTAAAACCACAACTTACATTACAAGTTGTGGTTTTTTTTTCAATCAAGAATAATATTATTCTTTAAACCTACAGTAAATACTTAATGAAAAAGAATCAAAGATTTGCTAAAAAAACAAAAAAATAAAAAAAATGTTAAAAAAAAATAATTATAATAAAAATTAACTAAATTTATAACAAAAATTTCAATTAAAATTTGCTATAAATGAAAAATAAAATACTTTCAGTATTCATTTTCCTTCTAATTAAATTTACCAATATATATTCTCAAAACGTAAGTTCATTTTACACTTCATTTGACCAAAAAATTGGAATATCTAACACAAATTTAACATACGGGGTCTCCTTTAAAGAAAAACATAGAACCTCGAAAAATAACCACAACTACTTTCTTTCTAATTATTTTTCAGACGGTAATATAACCTACAAAAATGAGACTTTTTATAAGGTTAAAATAAAATATGATTTAATTGATGATTTAATTATACTAAATATCAATAGTAATAAAGAAAACAAAGCCATTCTTCTTGAAAAAGAATTTATATCTAATTTTTATATTAAAAACAAAAAATTTATAAACACTAATGAATTTGGTTTTATTGAAGAAATATTTACTGATAAATTATTTTCTATTTACAAAAAACATAAAAAAAAGAAAATAGAAAAAATGGGAGTGAATAAAACTTATTATGTTTTTGAAAAAGAAGATGATGATGATATACTTTATTACAAAAAAAAATACTACTTAATAAAATCTAAAAAGGATTTTATTAAGTTATTTCCAGAAAATAAAAAAAAGATTAAAACATTTTACAAAAAGAATGATTTTTTACAAAAAAACAAACTTATTAAAAACCTTATGAATTTACTTTTAGCTAAATCAATAAAGGAATAAATACCGCTATGAAAAACACTTTATTCATTATTCTTTTCTTCAATTTCACAACCGTTTTACCTCAACAAAACACAGAAAAAATATCTATAACCTTTAACAATCTTAATAAAAAAGAATGCCTAAATCTAATAGAATCAAAAACAGATTACCATTTTTACTACATAGAAAAATGGTTTGACAAGAAGAAAATAGATACTTCTTTTACTAACTCAAAAATATCTGAAATCTTATATTTTATTTTTAAAGACAGCCCTATAAATTACTTTATTTTAGACAATTCTAAAATAATACTTACTAATGGGAATTTAATTAAAAAAACTATTTATGAGACCTCTAAAAGCACAAATCACTCACCTATTTTTGTTAACTCAAAAAACAATAATAAAAATCTTATAAAAATAGGAAAAGAAAGTGATCAAAAACAAAAAAAATACTTACTAACTGGCTTTATTAAAAATAACAAAAACGATACTCCTCTCAATAATGTTACTATTTTAGAGAAATCTAAAAACTTATACACTACAACAGATGTAAATGGTTTTTACAGCTTAAAGTTACCTTATGGAAGAAACAAAATAGAAACTCATATTATTGGATTTAACAGCACTGTTAAAGATTTAATAATTTACAACAATGGAGTTTTAAATTTGTCTATTTCCGAAAACTCCGAACACTTAGATGAAGTTATTATCGATGGAAATTTAAATAAAAACATAAAACAAACTATATCTGGAATTACTCAAATAAAAGCTCAAAATATAAAAAAAATACCTTTAGTTTTAGGAGAAAGAGACCTTTTAAAAGTAGCCGCAACATTACCTGGTATAAAATCTTCAGGTGAAGGCTCTGAAGGTGTAAACGTAAGAGGAGGTAAAGTTGATCAAAACTTATTTTTATTAGATAATGCTACGATATATAACCCTACTCATTTTTTAGGACTCTTTTCTGCTATTAACCCATTCACAACCAATAGTTTAAAAATATATAAAGGAAATACACCCACCGAATACGGCGGGAGGTTATCTTCTGTTTTTGATATCACTACAAAAGACCCTAACACAAAAAAATTTAAAGGAGAAGCATCTATAGGGCCTGTTACTGGTAATCTTAATATTGACTTACCTATATTTAAAAATAAATCAGGATTGATACTTGGTGTAAGAAGCACTTATTCAGATTGGATTTTAAACACAGTTGACAATGATAAATTAAACAACAGTAGTGTTTCTTTTTTTGATTTAATAGCCAAGTACAAGCATAAAATAAACAACAACAATAACATAAAGCTAACTGGATACCACAGTAAAGATAAATACCAAATATCTTCTGACACAATAAATAAGTACAGTAACTCTAGTGCTTCTTTTAATTGGTTTCATCGATTTAATGATAAAAATAATGGGAATTTAATTTTATCGAACAGTACTTATTCATTTGATATAAATTATGAAAATAATGAAACAACAAAAGGTTATGATCTTAATTATAGAATTAATGAAACAGGACTAAAACTTAAGCTAAAATACATACACTCAAAAAAGCACAGCTTTGATTATGGTTTGGAAACTAAATTATATAATATTTCCCCAGGAACTATAGCTCCAAACAATAATAAATCCTCTATAACCCCACTTAGTATACCGAACGAAAAAGCTATTGAAAATGGTTTATTCTTATCAGATGAAATTACTTTTAATAAAAAGTTTACTATTAATTTAGGCTTGCGTTTTTCACAATACTTAGCTTTGGGCAGTTCAAAACAAAGAGTCTATAAAGAAAATGCCCCTAAAAATTCTTCAACTCTAATTGAAATTAAAGAATATAACAAGAATGAAATTTTCAAAAAGTATCAAGGATTAAGCTATAGATTATCAGGTAGATATTCTTTAACTAATGATCTATCCTTAAAAGCCAGTTTCAACAAATCATTTCAATACATACATCGACTAAATAATAACACCTCAGCCAGTCCTATGGATACCTGGAGGCTTTCAGATACTAATATTAAACCGCAAGAAGGAATACAAACAACATTTGGTGTTTTTAAAAATATAAATGGTAATAATTATGAGGTTAATATTGAAGGATATTATAAAAAATACAATAACCTCCTAGATTATAAAATAGGAGCAAATCTTTTATTAAATGAAACAGTAGAAACAGAAGTCATACAAGGGGCAGGAAAATCCTATGGCGCCGAATTTTTAATTAAAAAAAACAAAGGAAAACTAAATGGCTGGCTAGGTTATAGTTATTCAAAATCCCTTATCCAACTAAAAAGTGATTTTTCAGAAGAGACTGTTAATGGAGGAAAGTTTTTTCCTACAAACTACGACAAACCTCATGATTTTAATATTGTTTTAAATTACAAACTTACTGAAAGATATAGTTTCTCTAGTAATTTCACCTATCAAACAGGAAGGCCTATTACCTACCCAACAGGAAAATATATACACCAAGGCATTGAACTATTAACATATAGTAATAGAAATCAATTCAGAATACCAGACTATTACAGGCTAGATATTGGTTTTAACATAGAAGGTAACCATAAAATAAAAAAACTTGGCCATAGTTTTTGGAACATATCAGTTTATAATGTTCTAGGCAGAAACAATCCTTATTCAATTTATTTTGAAACTAAAAATGGAAAAGTTAACGGATATAAAAGCTCCATTTTTTCAACACCAATACCTACAATAACTTACAACTTTAAATTTTAACTATGAAAAATAAAAATAAATGGTTCTTTATAACAGTAATAGTGATGATTACTAGTTGTGTTGAGCCTTTTGAAATCAAAGATATTGCCCATGAGAGCAACCTAGTTGTTAATGCTATTATTACTAATGAATTAAAAAACCAAATCATAAAACTATCAAGAACAACAAAAATAGACTCGACAGGTATAAGTCCCGAAAAAAATGCTCGCATTTCAATAATTGACGACTCTCAAAACGAGTATCAATTTAAAGAATTAAATGATGGAGAATACCAATCAATTACTCAATTTAATGCGATTCCTGACAAAAGTTATACATTAAAGATAGAAACTCAAAACGGAGAAAATTATAGTTCTACCCCTGAAAAACTAACCGAGATTGTGTCTTTAGAAAATATAGAAATAAAAACTTCACAAAATGAAACAGAAGACAAAGAAGTAAAAATAAGTATAAACAACTATTACACAAATGATACTAATAAATATTACCGCTTTGAATATCATGAAACTTATAAAATTACACCTTTTTCTTGGAATCCTCAAAAAGCAATAGTAGTCTCACGAGATTTTCCCTTTCAGTTTGATTTAATCCCTAATCCAGATCCTAAATACTGCTATGTTAACAAACAACCTACAAACATAATAATAGCTGAATCACCTCAATTAACAAATTATGTTATTAAAAGCAAGTCAATACTTGATAGAGCATGGTCTTTAAGATATAGTATACTTATTAAAGAATACATTTTAAATGAGAAAAGTTATAATTACTATAAACTAGTAAAAAAATTTTCAAATCCTACTGAAATTTTTTCTCAAATTCAAGTTGGTACCATTCCTAACAATATAAGCTCTAATACAAACCCTGATAACAAAGCAATAGGGTTATTTCAAGTATCAGCTGTTTCTTCAAAAAGAATTTTTATCAACAGGGAAGATTTAACTGACAAAAAATACATTTATCCAGGAGAAGAATATTGTGATATAATTACCCCTGAAAAGATAGATCCTTTTTCTGGCTCTCCTCTTATATCAGCTATAGACAGTAATAACTACTTATTTTCAGGAATAACAGCCAATCCAAGTTCGCCTTATAAATTAATTAGTAAACCATGTGGTGACTGCACCTACTTAGGTGAAACAAGCAAACCATCTTTCTGGATAGACTAACTCAAAACATAATGAAAAAAACAATTTTAATTGCAATACTTATTTCTTTTATAACAACTGCTCAATCTCAAGAGCCACTAAATCCTATAACCACAAATAAATTTATTAATGAAAATATATTTGTACATGCAAATTCAAATTTTCTTCTTACTGGTGAAAGATTATACTACAAAATATACTGTTTAACTCAAAAGGATAAGACTTTTTCTACTTTTAGTAAAATTGCTTATTTAGAGTTGATAGATTCTAATAATAAAACAGTATTTAAACAAAAAACATCAATTAAAAACGGTGTTGGTTATGGTGATATTTTTATAAATACTGATATTGAAACAGGAACATATAAATTAATTTCATACACTAATTGGATGAAAAACACTCAAAATTTTTATGAAGATAACCTTTACATCGTAAACCCTTATTCTAAAAATACCGAAATCAATAAAACAAAACAATCACTTTCTATAAATAATCTAGAAAAAGATTCTCTTACACTTCTAAATAAAGAAAAAACAAACACTTATGGTAAAAGAGAAAAAATTACTTTTAATTTTTCTAATTTAATTGAAAACAACCACAATAACTTTTCTGTTTCTGTGAGGAAAAAAACAATTAACGATCTACCTCTCAAAAAAAATGCAACCTCTTTACCAAAAAAATCTTATAACAAAAAAAACAGTAAATACTTTTATTTACCTGAACTCAGAGGCTCCTTGATTAAAGGTCAAGTTTTTACTCTCGATTCTTTAAATCCTGTATCAAATATTAAACTAACTTTATCTGTAAAAAACGGTAATAAAGTTACTAAAAATGCTATTACAAATAAATTTGGTGAATTTTATTTCAATATTAAAAACTTAAACTCTACCAAAATTATATTACAAATGTTAGATGATAATATCAATAATTATGTTGTAAAAATCAATAATAACAATATTATTGAAAAAAAATATAAAAACTTTCCTAAAATTAAATTCAATAAGAATATTATTGAAACAATTAAACAAAGAAGTTTATTTACACAGATAGAAAACGCATATTATAATGTTAAAAGAGACTCTATAATTAAAATTCAAAAAAAAGATTCACTTTTCAAAAATTTAAAAACTGTTTATAATTTAGACGATTACAAAAGATTTAAAACTGTTAAAGAAACTTTTACTGAAATTACAAAAGATTTATGGGTTACAAATGACAATAAAATACGTGTAAGAACTCGAAATTATTTAAGTAATAAAAACTATTTATCATCATTATTAATAGTAGATAATCATATTATACCTAATCATAATTACTTTATTGAATACGACACCTATAATATAAAAACAGTGTCAGTAATAGCTGAAGATTATTTTTATGGAAATCAATTATATCAAGGTGTTGTAACTATAGATACTTTTAATGGAGATTACACACCTGAATCTAAAAACATAAAAGAGTTTGACATTTTACCTATACAAAATAAGAAAAAATATTTTTTTCAACAGCATAACAGAACAAATAATAAAAGAATACCTGATTTTAGAACTCAATTATACTGGAATCCTATTTTAAAATCTAAGAAAGTAATATTCTACTCATCAGATGTTACTGGAGAATTTGTAGTTGAAATTGAAGGTTTTTCTCAAAAAGGAAAACCCATATCATTAAGAAAAACTTTTTTTGTACATTAATAAAAAACCACAACTTACAAGTTGTGGTTTTTTGTTTACATTTATAAAATGAATTTTTTAGCGCATTTATATTTATCTGGAAATAACACAAAATTAATGATTGGTAATTTTATTGCTGATCATGTTAAAGGAAATAAATTTTCTCACTTTGAAGAAGAAATAAAAAAAGGAATTATTTTACACCGTCAAATAGATACTTTTACCGATACTCATAATATTGTAAGAAAAAGTAAAAGACGATTACACGAACGCTATCGCCATTACGATGGTGTAATTATTGATATTTTTTACGATCATTTTTTAGCTAAAAATTGGAATACTTACTCAGAAATACCCTTAGACACATACGTAAACTCGGTATATAAACTTTTACAAGATAATTTTGATATTCTTCCTGAAAAAACACAACAAATACTTCCCTTTTTAACCAAATACAACTGGCTATACAACTATCAATTTGCAAAAGGGATTCAAGAAGTTTTAAATGGCATGAATAAACGTACTCAAGGAAAATCACAAATGAATTTAGCTTCTGAAGATCTTCTAATCCATTATCAAGAGTTTGAAGAAGATTTTACGTTGTTTTTTGAAGATTTGCGTAAATTCTGTACTTCAAAGACCCAATAAATTATTATTTAAATTATGAGTTTACAACCATTCCATCTCGCAATTCCTGTTCAAAATTTAGAAAAATGCAGGATTTTTTATAACGATATTTTACAATGTAAAGAAGGTAGAAGTTCTGATCATTGGGTTGATTTTAATTTCTTCGGTCATCAGTTAGTTATTCATCAAAAAGAAAACTATACTCCAACTAAATCAATTACAAATCCTGTTGATGGACATGATGTTCCTGTCCCTCATTTTGGCGTTGTTTTAAAATGGGATGACTGGATAACACTTTCTGAAAGATTAAAAACATATAATATTAAATTTATCATCGCTCCAACTATTCGTTTTAAAGGATTAATTGGCGAACAAGCAACCATGTTTTTTAATGATCCTGAAAATAACGCTTTAGAGTTTAAAGCTTTTAAAGATAGGTCGCAACTGTTTGCTAAATAATGATAATATCAGAAATACATAACGTCCCTGCACTAGAAAAATCGATTCGATTACAAGAATACGGAGTTGGTATTTTTAAAACCATCCCTACAAAATCTGGTTTAAAAAAAGCTATTAGAAAAGAGTTAGTTATAGTAAATGGTAAAGTTGCTACTACTGCCCTATTTATAAATGGTAATGAAGTTATAGAACTTTATAAATTAAAAGACAACACAGCTTTTAAACAATTTGAGTTTGACTTAGAAGTTATTTTTGAAGATGAATACTTAGCCATTATTTATAAACCTTCGGGAATTTTAGTTAGCGGAAACTCTTTTGCTACCATTGACAATGCTTTGCTACAAAACATCACAAAAAGCCCCCAATTTGATGCTGTACGACCAAGACCTGTACATCGTTTAGATTACCCAACAAGTGGATTGTTATTAATTGGAAAAACAACTTCGAGCATTACTGCATTAAATAAATTATTTGAAAATAAACTAATCAAGAAAACCTATTATGCGATTAGCATTGGTAAAATGAACGAAAAAGGACAAATTGATATTCCTATTGACACCAAAACAGCATCAACATTATACAAAGTTATAAAAACAGTTAACTCTGAACGTTTTGATTATTTAAACTTAGTTGAATTGACACCAAAAACAGGAAGAAAACATCAATTAAGAAAGCATTTATTAGCTATTAATAATCCTATATTAGGTGATAAAGAACATTTTATCGATGGTTTAATTTTAAACGGAAAAGGATTGTATTTACACGCAGCTACTTTAAAATTTGAGCATCCGTTTACGAAACAACAAATTGAAGCAACAAAAGCACTTCCAAAGAAATTCAAAAAAATATTTCCATCTTAAGTATCCATTAAAAAATATATCTTTGCCACTATGCGAATAGATATTATTACCGTTGCCCCAGATTTACTTAAAAGTCCGTTTGAACATTCAATGATGAAACGTGCCATTGACAAAGGATTAGCTGAAATTCATTTTCATAATTTACGTGATTACGGAATTGGATCCTACAAAAAACTAGACGATACTCAATTTGGTGGAGGCGCTGGTATGGTTTTAATGATAGAACCTATTGATAAATGTATCTCTAAATTACAATCCGAAAGAACATATGATGAGATTATTTATATGACACCTGATGCAAAAACATTAAATCAATCTATTGCAAACACACTTTCGTTAAAAGAAAATATTATTATTTTAACAGGCCATTATAAAGGAGTAGATCAACGCGTAAGAGATAAATTTATCACCAAAGAAATATCTATTGGCGATTATGTTTTAACAGGTGGCGAGTTAGCTGCAGCAATTTTATGTGACGCTGTTGTTCGATTAATCCCAGGAGTTTTAGGTGATGAACAATCTGCTTTAACCGATTCTTTTCAGGATGATTTATTATCTCCGCCTGTGTATACAAGACCAGCTGAATATGACGGAATGAAAGTGCCAGAAGTATTATTGTCAGGTAATTTTCCTAAAATTGATGCTTGGCGAAATGAAAAAGCCTATCTGCATACTAAAAATATAAGACCCGATTTATTAGATGAATAACCCAAAAATACAGCACGATTTAATTATTGTTATTCCTTGTTATAATGAGGAAAACCGATTACCTATAAATCAGTTCAAACAGTTTTTAGATACAATTTCTGATGTACTGTTATTTTTTGTAAACGATGGTTCTTCAGACAAAACAGATGATGTTATAGAAAAATTAGCAACGCTATACCCTAAAAAAGTAAAATTACTTTCTTTAAAACAAAATGTAGGAAAAGCTAGTGCTGTTAAAGCTGGTTTTAATTTTTGCGAAAAGAACATCTCTTTTTCAAAAATTGCTTATTTAGATGCCGATTTAGCAACTACTTTAGAAGAATGTCATGCTATAAGTAAAAAAATAAACGCTACTATTCAATTTGCATTCGGATCTAGAATTGCAAAAATAGATACTAATATACAACGCAAACAACATCGTTTCTTTATCGGTAGGTTTATTGCCACTTTAATATCTAAACAATTAGATTTAAAAGTTTATGATACCCAGTGCGGCTGTAAAATTTTAAGCAAACAAGTGGCTGCAAAAGTTTTTAAAGAAGATTTTATATCAAAATGGTTGTTTGATGTAGAAATTTTTCATCGTTTGATTTTTATTTTCAAAAAAGAAAACATAAAAAATATTGCGCGAGAAATCCCTTTAAAATCATGGATTGATGCCGATGATAGTCGTGTAAAAATGACTTATTTTTTTAAACTTTGGTTTGATTTACTTTCTATAAAAAAACGATACAAATCTTAAATAAATGCGTAACCTAATCAACAAAAAAAACTTTTTTGCTATTTCTGTATTACTTTTAGTTTTATGGAGAGCATTTTTAAACGGAGCGATTCCTTTAATGGACAAAACAGAAGCTCGTTATGCAGAGATTGCCAGAATAATGGCAGAAACAAACGATTATATAACTCCGCAAATAGATTACGGAGTTCCATTTTGGGCTAAACCACCACTTTCTACCTGGCTGTCTGCTTTAAGTTTTGATGTTTTCGGAGTTTCTGAGTTTACAGCAAGATTACCTTATTTATTATTAAGTATTTTAATGATTTTCTTAATTGGTAAATATGCTAAAAGAGAAAACTTACCGTTTTTTTTACCTGGGTTTATCGCGCTAACCATTCCAGAGTTTTTGATTCATGCCGGAGTTGTGTCAACTGATACATCGTTAGCTTTTAGTGTTACCTTAGTAATGCTTTCTTTTTGGGAAGCAATGCATCATCCCGAAAAACCAATCTGGAAATATTTAATTTTTGTTGGTTTCGGATTGGGATTATTAGCCAAAGGACCTATTATTTTTATTTTAACCCTGCCTCCTATTTTTATGTGGACGCTAATTTCAAAATCATTCAAAAAAATATTTAAAACATTCCCTATCTTTTTAGGAATAATAATCATCGCTTTAATTGCAATCCCATGGTATTATTTAGCCGAACAAAAAACACCTGGCTTTATAGATTATTTTATTGTTGGCGAACATTTTAGTCGATTTTTTGATAGTAGTTGGTCTGGTGACAAATACGGTTTTCCAAAACAACAACCTTTAGGCATTATTTGGATTTTTCTTTTAGTATTTGCACTTCCTTGGGTTGAAATGATTATTGGTAAATTATGGAAAAACAAAGCTACTTTTTTTACTAATAAATGGACGCTGTTTTTAAGTGCATGGTTAATTTGGACTCCCTTATTTTTTACCGTTTCTAAAAGTTTAATTCACCCATATATATTACCTGTCTTAATTCCGATTGCTCTTTTGGTTGTTCATTTTTGGAAAGAGACCAAGCAGAAAACAGTGTTAATCACCATAAGTTTAATTGTTCCAATTGCTACGATTATCGTTTACAGTTTTGCTTTGATTAGTAATAACATAGAAAAACATGCCAATTCGGATAAATATTTTATTCAAAACTCTTGCAAAGAAAATATTCAAATATATCATTATAACACAAAAAGCTATTCTAGTCAATTTTACTCTAAAGGGAAAGTTAAATCGATAAAAGTAACTGAATTAGAAAAAGAGCTATTAAGTAAAACACCTTTTTATTTAATAGTATCTAAAAGAATTTCGAAAAAAGTAATACCAAGTAATAACGTAACACTCAAATTAATAAACAGTAACGCTAAAAAGAACTTATACCGTGCTAATTAAAAATATTAACTTATAAAATCTTATTTTATATAAATTTTTATTAATTTCGCAGCCACAAAATAACCTCTGACGAGAATCGTGAATGTTATTTAGTAAAACAATATAAACATTATTACAATGGATTTAGTAAAATTTGTTCAAGACGAATTTGTAACAAGAAACGAATTACCAGAATTTGCAGCTGGAGACACAATTACTGTGTATTACGAGATTAGAGAAGGTGAAAAAGTACGTACTCAGTTTTTTAGAGGGGTAGTTATTCAAAAAAGAGGTGTTGGTGCTTCTGAAACTTTTACAATCAGAAAAATGTCTGGTACTATAGGTGTTGAGCGTATCTTCCCTGTAAATTTACCTGCTATTCAAAAGATAGAAGTAAACAAAAGAGGTGTTGTACGTAGAGCACGTATTTACTACTTTAGAGGTCTTACTGGTAAAAAAGCAAGAATTAAAGAAAGAAGAAACTAATATTCTTTCTCAAAAAATTAAAAGCATCGTAATTACTTACGATGCTTTTTTTATTCATAATTGTTAATAGCACTCGCTAATATCTTGTTGGTAATCAAAAGAAAAACACTATTAATTAAATATCTTTTTTTTATCGTTTGAATAGAATTTATTACTAAGTAGTTTTACAACTCTAAATATAAATTCAAAAAAGTATTCTTTTAAATGTTAAATGAATCTTTTTTTAATTAAATTATAAGTATTTATTAATTTAAAACAGTAAACTATTATTTACAAGTAACTTTAAATATTATTTCTATTAAAATAGTATTACATATTTTTATTAAAAGTACTGAACATTACGAAAGCTGAAACATCAATAATAAACAAATTACTATTTAAAAAAAGCCATATTATTACAAGAAATTGTGAAATATGGTTTTTATTTTAGCAATGGAAACCAAAAACAGCTTCTTTTTTTTATCAAATTCACAATAAACACCCCTAATTAATAACATTTTAGCTGCAAAAAACTCATTGGTAATTCTTAAATTTGCCATACTTCAAAATAAATTACTAACGGTTATGGTACGTATTTTAATTAATACTGCCTTAAAACAACTAATATATGAGCAAAACTGCTAAAATCATGTACACAAAAACGGATGAAGCACCAGCATTAGCCACTCGTTCGTTTTTACCTATTGTAAAAGCTTTTACAAAATCGTCTAATATTGAAATAGAAACCAAAGATATTTCTCTTGCAGGACGTATTCTTGCTAATTTTTCTGATTTTTTAACTAAAGAGCAACAAGTAGAAGACGCTTTGGCTTTTTTAGGAGACTTAGCTAAAAAACCAGAAGCAAACATTATTAAATTACCTAACATTTCTGCTTCGGTACCACAATTAAAAGCCGCAATTAAAGAGTTGCAAACTTTAGGGTATGCTTTACCAGATTATCCTGAAGAAGCAAATACTGATGATGAAAAAGCAATTTTAGCTCGTTATAATAAAGTAAAAGGATCGGCTGTGAATCCTGTTTTACGTGAAGGTAACTCTGATCGTAGAGCACCAAAAGCAGTAAAAAATTACGCAAAAAAGAATCCACATTCAATGGGAGCTTGGAGCTCTACTTCTGAAACCCACGTTGCAACCATGACAGCTGGAGATTTTGCACATACTGAAAAATCTGTTACTGTAAGTAATGCTACCGATATAAAAATTGTACACACAGACGCTAACGGAACAACTACTGTTTTAAAAGAAAAAGTTTCTTTATTAAATGGTGAAATTATAGATGCTTCGGTAATGAATAAAAAAGCTTTATTAACTTTCTTAGCTGAACAAGTTGCTGACACTAAAGAAAAAGGATTGTTATTTTCTTTACACATGAAAGCTACCATGATGAAAGTTTCTGACCCTATCATTTTTGGGCATGCTGTACGTGTTTTCTTTAAAGATCTATTTGCGAAACATAGCGATACTTTTAATGAAATTGGTGTTGATGTAAATAACGGATTCGGAAATTTAATAAGTAATCTTGAAGAATTATCTGCGGATAAAAAAGCAGAAATTTTAGCCGATATTGAAACAATATATGCTAATAATCCTGATGTTGCTATGGTTGATTCTGATAAAGGAATAACCAATTTACACGTTCCTTCGGATGTAATTATTGACGCTTCAATGCCAGCAATGATTCGTACTTCAGGACAAATGTGGAACAAAGCAGGTAAACAACAAGATACCAAAGCGGTAATTCCGGATAGCTCTTACGCTTCTCTTTATCAAACTACGATAGATTTTTGTAAAGAAAACGGAGCTTTTGACCCAACTACTATGGGAACCGTTCCTAACGTAGGTTTAATGGCTCAAAAAGCTGAGGAATACGGATCACACGATAAAACTTTTGAAATTGCCTCAACTGGAACAGTTAATGTAATTGATGCAAACGGAACTACTTTACTATCCCACGAAGTGGAAACTGGTGATATTTGGAGAATGTGTCAAACAAAAGACGCTCCAATTGAAGATTGGGTAAAATTAGCTGTTACTAGAGCCAGAGCAACAAAAGCACCTGCTGTATTTTGGTTAGACGAAAACAGAGCACATGATGCTGAAGTAATTAAAAAAGTAGAAAAATATTTACCAAATCACGATACTAATGGTTTAGATATTTTTATAATGTCTGTACCTGAAGCAACTTCTTTTACTTTAGAAAGAGTTAAACAAGGTGAAGAAACTATTTCGGTAACAGGAAATGTTTTACGTGATTATTTGACTGATTTATTTCCTATTTTAGAGTTAGGAACATCAGCAAAAATGTTATCAATCGTTCCATTAATGAACGGTGGTGGATTATTTGAAACCGGTGCTGGTGGATCTGCTCCTAAACACGTACAACAATTAGTAGAAGAAAATCACTTACGTTGGGATTCTTTAGGTGAATTTTTAGCCTTGGCGGTTTCATTAGAGCATTTAGGAGAAACTAACAACAATGCTAAAGCAAAAGTTTTAGCTGAAGCATTAGATGATGCAACTGATAAATTGTTAGAAAACAAAAAAGGGCCTTCAAGAAGAACTGGAGAGTTAGACAACAGAGGATCTCATTTTTATTTAGCAACTTACTGGGCACAAGCCTTAGCTAATCAAAATAAAGATGCTGATTTAAAAGCGCAATTTACTCCTATTGCAGAAAAAATGACAGCTAACGAAACTACTATTGTCAACGAATTAAACTCAGCACAAGGTAAGGCTGTAAACATTGGTGGTTACTATGAACCAACTGATGAATTAGCTGATGCTATTATGAAATCGAGCAATACATTAAATACTATTTTACAAAGTATTTAATTTTATTATTATAATCATAAAAAGCAGGTAACTAAAATTACCTGCTTTTTTACGTTATAAAATATTATAATTACTAAATTTGAATTATGGATTTTATTAAAACTACCGAGCAGTCATCAAAATACAATCATTTAGAAAAAATGACTGTTACTGATTTATTATCAAACATAAATAACGAGGATAAAACGGTTCCTTTAGCTGTTGAAAAAGCATTGCCACAAATTGAAAAACTTACTACTCAAATAGTAACAAAATTAAAAAAAGGTGGACGATTGTTTTATATCGGTGCTGGTACAAGCGGTCGTTTAGGTATTTTAGATGCTAGTGAATGCCCTCCTACTTTTGGTGTTCCGCATGAATTAGTTGTTGGGCTTATTGCAGGCGGAGATGTAGCTATTAGAAAAGCTGTTGAAAATGCAGAAGATTCAACAAAACAAGGTTGGCTTGATTTACAAGAACACAACATTTCATCCAAAGATGTAGTGGTTGGTATTGCTGCATCAGGCACAACACCTTATGTAATTACTGCTTTAAATAAATGCAATAAAAACGATATTATTACCGGCTGTATTACTTGCAATCAAAAAAGCCCTTTAGCAGTAACAGCTCAATTTCCTATCGAAGTAGTCGTTGGACCTGAATTTGTAACTGGTAGCTCTCGTATGAAAGCCGGAACTGCTCAAAAATTAGTTTTAAACATGCTATCTACCGCTACAATGATTCAACTAGGTAAAGTAAAAGGTAATAAAATGGTTGATATGCAACTATCTAATAATAAGTTGGTAAAAAGAGGAGAAAAAATGTTAGTTTCTGAATTAAACATCGACCAAGTAACTGCAAGTAAATTATTAAAAAAGTACGGAAATGTTCGTGATGTTATAAAAAACCATACCAATGTCTAAACAAATAACTTTTGATAAAATTGTAAAAAAATTTTTAATCCTTTTGGGTTTATTAATTACATCTCCAATAATAGTAAGCATCGGGTTTAAAGCTTTAAAAATTTACACCGAAAGCCCTAAAAATTATATTGCCTATACGACATTAGGTATTGGTATTTTTTTACTCTTATATACTGTTTACTTCGGATTTAAAACAATAAAAGCATTTTTAGATAATTTATTTCAAAAATAACTTGAGAAAAAACACCACCCTAAAAAAACTTATAAACTGGGAGCATTGGCCTTCTTATATGTTTTACATTCCTAATTTACCCTATGCATTTTATTTGGCAATAAAAGCGAAACACCTGTCTTTTTACACAGCCACAAACCCTTGTATTAATAATTCTGGAATCGGCACCGAATCTAAGTTCGAAACCACTATGCTCATTCCTGAAAAATATCGCCCTAAAACTATATTAATAAAACCTAATACGGAGTATAATAAAATTATTACAGCTATTAATGAGCAACAAATTCAATTTCCTTTAATAGCTAAACCAGATATTGGTTTTAGAGGCCTGTTAGTAAAAAAAATATATACCGAAACTGAGTTACAAACCTACTTTAAAAAGTATGGAATGATAGCTATCATTATTCAAGAATTTTTAAATTATGAGAATGAATGTGGCGTTTTATATTTTCGATATCCAGAAAACAAAACCGGAAACATTACCTCTTTAACTCTGAAAAAATTTTTAGCCGTTACTGGCGACGGAAAAAGCACCTTAAAAGAATTAATTTTAAATGATGAAAGAGCAAAATTATATATAGAATTATTTACCGAAATTCATCAAAATGAATTAAATACAGTTCCCGATAAAGATAAAGTTATAAAACTTACTGCTATAGGAAATCACTCAAAAGGAACTCAATTTATTAATGGAAACCATTTAATTAGTAAAACATTGATTAAAACTTTTGATACACTTAATAAAAAAATTCCTGGTTGGTATTATGGACGAATTGATTTAAAATACAATTCTTTTTCTTCTTTAGAAAATGGTACAGATTTTAAAATTATAGAAATCAATGGTATTTTAGCAGAGCCAACCCACATATACGATGCAAAAAAATTCACTTATTTTCAAGCATTAAAAACAATAAGGACTCACTGGAAAAGTATCTATAAAATAGCAACTGTAAATAATAAAAAACTTAACATTCCTTATAAAAACACAAAACGCTTTTCTGTAGAAATTTTACAATTAAAAAAACACCTATCACACATAAAAAAAACATCTTAAAGTTTATTTATAAGTGACTTAAATATAAAACAAGTGTCCAACTATTATAACGATAATTATTTCTAAGTTTAAAAAAAAATGATTACTTTAGCCACTTTAATTTTCCTTGTAGTATGAAAATAAAACTATTATTTATACTTATTTTCTTAATTAAAACCTCTCTTTTCTCTCAAGTAAAGATAGGCGAAAATCCTTCTGTGATCCATTCTAGTTCCATTTTAGAATTAGAAAGCACAGACAAAGCCATAGTTATCAGCCGTATGTCAAACTCTCAAATGAGTGCAATTAGACCATTAAAAGGGGCTTTAGTATATAATACTGATGAAGATTGTGTTTTTATGTATGATGGAACTTCTTGGAAAAGTTTATGTAAAAATAATTCATCAGGTAGAGGTATTAATGTCACAACGAGTTCAACAGCCCCAACTGGTAATAATTTAGGTGACTTTTGGATTAATAGCACTCAAAATAACACTACTAGCATTTGGGATGGTAATAACTGGATTGCTATTGATAATAACCCAAGAAGAGGTAATGGTATACCTAACAACACAACAATTACTGATGCATTAGCTGGAGATGTATATGTTGATACTACAACAGGGATAATTTATGCCTATGACGGAACAGATTGGGTAAGTTCAAATACAGTTCCTAATGCAAATAACGGTCTTTTAATTGATGCTACTAATACCATACAATTAGGCGGAGTATTAATAAAACCTACAACCATACAAACAGATACTACAAATACTTTAGCTATTACTGGCTTAGAAAACGGAGACACTACTCAAGATGCTATTGTTACTGTAAATAATGCTACTGGGCAATTACGAAAAATAGACCCTTCAGATTTATTACGAGAAGAAGTTACTAAAATTATAGCAATTGATAACCAACAAACTTTCTCTGGATTAACAATTTATTCAAACGATAAAATTAACGTATACAGAAACGGTGTTCGTATCGATTTTACAGTAATCAACACAACAACAATAGAAATAGAACCTGATGCAACGTGTTATGCAGGTGACGAAATAAGAATAATACAACTTTATTAATAATAAAAATCCCTATTACAAATTTTTAAATAATCAATTTATGAAAACAATTACAAACAAATTTAAATTCGCATTAGTTGCCGTAGGTATCTTAGCAATCGGTACTGTTAATGCACAACAAACATCTGGTAATGCTACTCAAGCTGACGGTACAACTGCAATTGGAAAAAAAGAAGACCTTAGTAAATCTTCACCTCTTAATGGTACTGTTAGAGTTATCGATAATAAAGGAACTAAAAAATTCTTACAAGTAAAAAATGGTTTAACGTTACTTACTGATACTGCCACTGATGGAGGTGTTATAACTACATGGCAATTAGGTGGAGCTTTAACAGACAACACATATATTGATGCTACTGGTAAAGTATTTTCTTTAGATGGTTTAAAACTAGTTCCTTCTACAACTGCTGCCGCTACTGCTGCAACTACACAATCAATAGGTAGTAATGGTGTTGCTATTGCTGGTTCTGGAACCGCTGCCACAGAAACTGGGTGGACAGTTTTAATTAGAGATGAAGCTACTGGTGAAATTAACAAATTATTAGTTTCTGATTTAGTAAAAACAGGACGTGCAGAATTTCCAATAGCTGCTGATGGAGATACAGCTGTAACTGCTGCTGGTTTAGCATTGGGTACTGATATAAATAAGATATCTGTATATAGAAATGGTGCTAAATTAAGAGCTGGTGTAGATTATAGTCTTACAGCAGACGATACTATTACTCTTGATACCTCTATTGCTGCGCCAAATGATTGGACTACTTATGCAGGAGACCTTATTGAAGTGCACTGGATTAATTAATAATATCTAGAAAATATATCATAATATTTTTAACTTTTACATTGGTACTGTTAAAAACAGTACCAATGTAAAATAACCTTGACATCTTAATTTTTTCATATCAAAAACATTATTACAATTCAATAATTTAGAATAATTACTTTATAATTTTAAGTTATCATAAAAAATTATTTACTAAATTAAATACAGAAGAACTACTTCTCGAAATATACAGTTTAGTAAAATATTAAAACAGAATTTCCCAAAATCAATAACAGCAATACTTATATCGTAAAAATGACACTATATAACAAGCACATATCTATACTAATTACCATCTTGATTTTTATTTCTTTAAAAATAAATGCACAAGAAGTAAATGTTATTGATAAAAAAGGGACGATACAAACAGTAAAAAACACACGCGTTTTCACTGGAGCAGCTAACAAACCAGCTAATGCAAATGCTGTAATTGGTGACATTTACTTTGATCAATACCCTAATCCTAATTCTGTTGAAATTTGGGACGGGACTTCATGGAAAGTTATAAAAAATAATACAACACATACAGGTACAACAGGTTCAGTATTTTTTGCTGATTTATTTGGCAATCCATCTGAAAACAACAACCAATTTTTTTGGGATAACACTAACGAAAGACTATACTTAGGAAATCCTCTTTTAGGAACAAATAAGTTAAATGTAAACGGTACAACAAGAACTTCAGCTTTAAATAATGGCAACGGTACAGTAGGTTTACCTTCTTATAGATTTCATGATGACTCTGATACAGGAATGTATAGAATAACAGATAATCAATTAGGCTTTTCTACTAATGGAACAAATGCCTTATCAATAGATGCTTCTCAAAACATTAGTATTCCACAAAACTTATCAGTAACAGGAACCTATGCTGACACTAGCGGTGATGTTGGTACAAATGGTCAGATATTATCTTCAACAGCTACAGGTACTGATTGGATAGATAATGCAGCCTTAAATAATTGGTTAATTACAGGTAACACAGGTACTACAGCTGCTAATTTTTTAGGAACCATTGACTCACAAGATTTAGTGTTAAAAACCAATAACATTGAACGATTAAGAGTTACAAATAATAGAGGTCAGGTAAGAATCAACCAAGCCCCTATTTTTAACAACCACCCTCTTGTTGTTAGAGCTAATGGAGTTGATGTATTAGCATTTCAAGATGAATTTGGTACCCCTAAATGGCATTGGAACCTTTTAGCTGATGGTTTAAACTTTGTTGAAAGTAACATAGCAGATTACCGATTGTTTTTAGAAAATGGTGGAAGTGTAGGTATAAATACTGACGCCCCAACAGAAAGACTAGATGTAAATGGTAAGTTAAGAGTAAGAGACATTGCAACTGTAACTACTAATAACGAAATTTTAACCCCCACTGCAACTGGTGTGATAGAAAAAAAAGTGTTAATATCTACCGATGCTAATAATCAAATAACTCCTGGTACTGATGGTGGGGTTTATATCGGTCCTACAGTACATACAGGTACTTTTATTATTGATGGCGAAGCGCCAATAACAATAACAGGAATACCTTTTGAACCTTCTCAAGTAACATTTGTTGCAAATGCTAATATAGAAAGCCTTAATGTTGATGACAATAATGGTACAGACAATGTAAGTGCTGGACCTAACGATAATGGAATAAATAATTGTTTTGGAACAATTAATGGATTTGCAAGAAGTCTTGGCTCTAGTATAATACAACAAACAATGTATTCTGGTGGTCATGGTAACTCTATAAATAATATATCTCGTTATTCAAGCGATGATAATTGCATAGGTATCCGTTATGGTGATCAGAACGGAAGAAGTCTTGGTAAAATAGAAGTTGCATTCGGAACTTTTAACGCAGATGGTTTCACTTTAACAATTAATTACACAAACGGTGTTGTTACCAATAATAGCGCAAACCCTTTAAATAATGTGCAACCTGGAGATATAAACAATGAAAAACTTTTAGTACTATACACTGCCTATAAATAATAAATGAAGAACCTAATCCTCATATTATTTTTTTCAATCACTATAAATGCTCAAACCGCTTTCCAAAATTTTGGTAATGTACAATTACATACTGATGCCAAAATAGGTTTTCATACCGATGTAATAAATGATGGATTGTTAGATAATTATACAGGTTTTGCTGGCTTTTATGCTGATACTGAAACTCGCATTATTTCTGGTGCAAACCGTATTACTTTTTTTGATGTAGAAATTGACGCTGTAAATAATTTAGAACTTAAAAATTCATTAGGCGTAAGAAACGATTTAGATTTTATAAATGGTACCGTAATTACGCCAAGAAATAATCCTAATATTTCATTAGATTTTATAGATTACAACATCTATGCAGGTGAAGACGATATAAGACATGTTGATGGCTATTCATCAGTACAAGGAAACGGAAGTGATAACTTTACTTTTCCTATTGGAGATGGTGATCTATTTCGCCCAATGAAAATCGACAATCAAAGCAATTACAACCTTTATAAAGGTGCTTATTTTTATGAAGACCCTAATTTACCAAGTACTTTTCCTACAAACTTTTTAACCGACCAAAAACAAGTATTACTTGAAAATATTAGTAACACTGAGTATTGGGATTTAAACGGAGCTAAAGAAACTAGAATAACTTTAACATGGGATAACAGAAGTGATATTGCTGCCATTACTGATAAAATTTCGTTGTTAACAGTGGTTGGTTGGAATATTGCAGAAAACCAATGGAAAAATTTAAGTGTTTTAAATGTTACAGGTAATTTAAACAACGGAGAAATTACATCGGCTGTATTTGTACCTGATGATTACGAAGTAATAACCATAGGAACTATTTTTGATAATGAAATTGTTCCTGAAGACACCAATAATATATTAATTTCTCCTAACGGCGATAGTAAAAATGAGTTTTTAGTTTTCGATGAAATTACAGAATTTGCAAACAACAAATTAGTAATTTATAATCGATGGGGGAATATCGTCTATCAAGCAGAAAATTATAAGAACGATTGGAATGGTACTTCTGAAGGAAGAGCTACATACAGAAAAGAAACCAAACTTCCTGAAGCTACCTATTTTTATTATTTAGAACTTGGTGATTCTCCAAATAATTATAAAAAATTAAAAAAAGGTTGGGTATATATTCATAGATAATACCACTACTCTACTAATACTTTTTTAGGAGTTGTCGGATTATATCCAAAATCAGCATCTGGTAAATCAATTCCTAATTGATGTATAATAAAACCAATGCTAGCAAAATGATGTATTGCGTGGCTATGTGCTTGTGCCAAAGCACCACCTAAGGTATAATTTGTAGTTACTACCCCGCTGCCTAAATCATCACTAACAGCTACGATCAAGTCAAAATCTGTACTTTTTAAAGTATGTAATTGACTAAGTATATCGTTAAAATATGCGATTCCAAATTTCGTCTGTTCTTCCGCTAATTGATTTCTTTCTCTATCTGAAAAGTTTATTTCTCTACAATCAAAACCTTTTAAAATACAAGCAAAAACATCTAATACATGACGTATATTAGTTCCGATACTCGAATAATACGGTGCTATTGATTTGTCACTGTACTGAGCGTCAGAAATATGAGTTAATAATTTAATACCTCGTTGTAAATTTTTATCAATAGCATCAATCATTTGTTAATATATAAGTTTAAGAGTAGGTCGCATAAATATAAAGTTTTTTACGGGTAAACATAAATTATTTCACCACAAACAACTAAATTGCTAAAATTCAACTAGTTAAATCAATATAAAATATTAAAAAATAATAGATAAATAAGTAAGTTAATTTTTGGCACGTTCTTTGAAAATTATATTTCAAATGCGGTAGCCGAAAAGCAAATAGAGTAAGCATAACCCTAAATTTATCAATTATGAAAAAAGGGATACTTTTATTATTAGCAATAATGTCGTTAGCCACTATAAGCGCTAAAGACAAAAATAAATCAACTAGTAAAATTGGGGTTACAAATCGTTATAACGATGCTGTTACCTTTGTTGAAAGAAATGTAGAATTTCATATTTTTTTAAACGGAGACTTTGATTTTAACACTCATTATAAAAACACTCGTTACACAGATTATTACGGACGACGTATAAAAACTAATAGAGGTGTACGTATTGAACGAGATTATAAAGGGCGAGTAAGACGTGTTGGTAATACTTTTATTAATTATGATACTAGAGGCAATGTAAAACGAATAGGTAACGTATATATTGATTACAAATTTGGAAGACTAGCTAAAGTTGGTCATTTAAAGGTTAAATATGACCGTTGGAACAACCCAAGATTTTACGGTTCGGTAAAATATAATGATTATTATGAAGATTGTGTTTACGACAATGACATAAATATAGATGTTAACATCGGACGAGTATTTAACTATAACGATGCTTATTTTTATAAAAGAGATTTTAGAAATAAGTACCGTAAATACAAAGAAGATAACAAATTCTTTTATTACAGAGCTAAACACAATGCTAAAACAGGAAAGCGTGGTAAAATTTTAAAAAGGCGTAAAAATAAAAACTATTATAAAAAAATAACACCTGAACAAAAAGGGAAGTCTAGGAGAAATAGATAAATAAAATATACCAAATTTTTAGTCCAGTTAACTGTATAGGTTTTTAAAAAGATGTGCATTATTTTTTTAAAATCTATACAGTTATTTATTTTTTATGCATCATTATCAGATTCAAAATCTTTCTTAATTCTTTTACTACCTTCATACAATTCGTATTTTACAAAACGACAATCTAAATCTGCATTTTTAAGCGGTATACGTTTAGAAGTACGTAAGCCAACATTTTTTAAAGCTTGCATATCAGATGTAATCAACCAAGCTGTAGAACCATGATAATTATGCTTTAAAGTATCACCTATTTTTGTATAAAACTCATTTACATCAATATTTAAACGCTCACCATAAGGCGGATTAAATAAAATGGTGGTTTTACCAAATACTTCTTTTTTAGAATTGAAAAAATTTACATGATGTACACCTATAAACTCATCTAAATTTGCATTTACAATGTTTTGTTTTGCTTTACTAACTGCCGATGGAGCTTTATCAAACCCCATTATTTTAAAATGAGAACTGGTAATTTTTTTTAATAATGCATCTTGAATTACAAAATACAATTCCTCATCATAATCTTTCCAGTTTTCAAAAGCAAAATGCTTACGATTAATATTTGCCGGTATATTATTAGCAATCATTGCTGCTTCAATTAATATGGTACCTGAACCACACATCGGATCAATAAAGTTTTCTTCTCCTTTATATCCTGATAACATTACCAAACCAGCCGCTAAAACCTCATTAATCGGTGCAATATTGGTAGCACTTCTATACCCTCTTTTATGTAATGAATCTCCTGAAGAATCTAACGAAATAGTTAACCATTCTTTATGAATATGGATATGAATCTTTACATCAGGATATTTTAAATCTACATTCGGACGCTTTTTATACTTATGCATAAAATAATCAGCAATAGCATCCTTTGATTTTAAACTAATGTAATGTGAATTTGTAGTGAAATTCTTAGAATTTACAACTGCTCCAATAGCAAAAGTTCCATCAACATCTATATATTTATCCCATTTAACACGCTGTATTGCTTCGTATAAATCTTCTTCATCAAAAATTTTACTTTTTTTTATAGGTTTTAAAATACGAATAGCAGTACGTAAAGCAATATTTGCCTTATACATAAACCCTGTATCTCCTTTAAAAGATACATTACGTATTCCTTCTTTAACATCTTGAGCACCAAGCCTTCTTAGTTCTTCTGCCAATACCTCTTCTAAACCAGCCATGGTAATGGCTGTCATTTTAAAATCTTTTTCCATCTAATTGTAAAATTTCATTGCAAAAGTACAGCTAATTTTGGGTTGATGTTAATCTTTTCTTGTTTCAATATAAAAAACGTAAGATTTATGTATTTTTGCAGACCTTATAACTATGAAAACAACAGACTGGTTTACATCTTGGTTTGACACACCATATTATCATACCTTATACAAGCACAGAAACGATGCAGATGCACAGTTTTTTATGCGAAATATAACTTCTTTTTTAAAATTAGCTCAAGCTAGTTTTATTGCTGATTTACCTTGTGGTAAAGGGAGGCACTCAGTGTATTTAAACTCTTTAGGCTATAAAGTTACTGGAGGTGATTTAAGCCGTAATAGCATTCAACATGCTAAAAAGTTTGAAAACGACACATTAAACTTTGAAGTTTGGGACATGCGTGACCCATTAGAAAACAAATACGATGCTATTTTTAACTTATTTACAAGCTTTGGGTATTTTGATGATGACAACGAAGATATTGCTATTTTAAAGAGTATTAAGAACGGATTAAATAAAGATGGTGTATTTGTACTCGACTTTTTAAACGTTGAAAAAGTAAAAAACTCTTTAGTAACAAAAGAAATTAAAACTATTGATGGCATTGAATTTCATATTAAAAGAGAAATTAAAAATGGTTTTATACTTAAACATATTTCTTTTATTGCAAATGATCAACAACATTCATATACCGAACAAGTAAAATTTTTAACATTGGATAAAATGCAAGCTTATTTTAAAAAGGCTGGTTTAAGTATAAAACACGTTTTTGGAGATTATAGCTTATCTACTTTTGATAAAAACACTTCTGATAGATTAATATTAATTGCTAAATGAGTTATATCTTATTAATAATTGCTGTTTTAACTGGTTCTTTACTCGTTTTAGTTTTAAAACCAACCAACCACCTTGTTAGATTACTACTAGCTTTTAGTGGTGCTTATCTATTATCGGTTACTATTTTACATTTAGTACCCGAGGTATACACACATGGTGAAAACACAAAAAAACTTGGAATATTAATTTTAATAGGAATTATTATTCAGTCTGTTTTAGAGTCATTTTCTAAAGGTGCAGAACACGGACATATTCATTTACATGCAGATAACCAAAAGTTTCCTTGGTTACTATTTGTAAGTTTATGTATCCATGCTTTTTCAGAAGGTTTACCAATACATCATGCTGGCGATAATTTATTGTGGGCAATTATTGTTCATAAAATTCCAATTGCCATTGTTTTAACCACCTTTTTATTACAAACAGATTATAGTAAAAAGACTATCATTTTATTTTTAAGTATTTTCGCTTTAATGAGTCCGTTAGGCGTATTAATTTCTGATAAAGTTACTTTTTTTAACCAATTTCATACAGAAATAACAGCATTAATTGTTGGAGTATTTCTTCATATTTCAACAATTATTCTTTTTGAAAGCTCTGAAAATCACAAATTTAACCTTAAAAAATTCACTGCCATTCTTTTAGGAATTCTTTTAACTATTTTTACGCTTTAAACTTTTTCTCTGTTTACCAAATCGATAGAAAAAGCAGGTAAACAAACCGCTAAATATTCACAAGGTTCGTTAAAAGGGTTTGAATATTGAATGCGAACACCTTTTTCTATTTTAATAGATTCTCCTGCTTCTAAAACAATTACCTCTCCATCAATATTAAATTGTTTTTTTCCTTTGATAATATAAGTGTATTCTTCAAACTCTGGCTTTTGAAAAGGCTCTCTCCACCCTATTGGTGCAACCATATGTGCAATACTTACTTTTGAATTTTTATCAGTAGCACTACCAAAATGTTCTTCTATTAATTTTCCATCTGTAGTAGGAACTACAAATGGTTTTCTTTGAATTGTATATTTTTTCATTATTATATAAAATAAAAAAAACCGAAACAGATGTTTCGGTTTCTTGGTTTCTTTTAGTTAAACCAAATAGTCAATGATTTTATTTTTGCTAAATCAGGAATTTGTTCTTTTGTTACTTTCTGAGTACTAAATTCTTTTAACCCTAAATCTTCTTTATCAATAGATACTGTTGCATTTAAATCATCTATAAATAAGGTTGCTGATAAAAAAGACGATTCTACTTTACTAATCGTATTATTTGCATTTATTTCTTGAAATGATGAATTAATATTTAATCCTGATTTGGTTTTAAAACGTTCATCAAAAATTTCAATACTTTTTATAGTTGACGTAGAGTCTAACTGTTCTTTTGGTACAATTGTTAGCAAATGTTTCCCTCCATTTTCATAAATTAAATATTTATCATCATCTTGAAAATAGTTACCACCTTTTGCTCCTTCACTTAATATTTTTACAACAGAATCATTTTTAAAAATTCCGTCTATTTCTTGCATCGTTGTTTTTGTTGTTACTGCACCTATTTTACCTTTCGAAATATCATATTTACTATTTCCGCATTGTATAAATACAACTGATATTAGGGCAATTATTAGAGGTTTAATTAAGTTTTTCATTGTTTATTGTTGGTTTATTTTATTAAAACGTTTATTTATATTATTTGTTTTACTTTAATACTTTTTTTAAGATACCGAACACACTACGAATAAAAGTAGCACTTGTTAGCACTTTTATAATCGGATTTTGTCGGGTACTTCTACTTCTTGTTGAAGAAGATCTTCTACTAATTTTTTCCTTTTCTTTTTGGCGTTCTTCGGCGGTATTTTCTTTATTTATTTTGGCTATTTTTTCGTTTAATAACTCATACGCACTTTCTCTATCAATAATGTTATTATATTTAGGTATTAATCTCGAATTATCTAAAACTTGTTTAATTTCTTTCTCCGTTAATACATCCATCCTACTCATAGGAGCTCTCAACATGGTTCTTACTAATGGAGTTGGAATTCCTTTTTCATTTAATACTGAAACTAAAGCCTCTCCTATTCCTAGTTGTGTTAAAACCTCTTTGGTATCGTAATATACAGAATCTGGATAATTTTCAGCAGCTAATTTAATCGCTTTTCTATCTTTTGCTGTAAAGGCACGCAAAGCATGCTGAATTTTCATTCCTAATTGTGCCAATACATCTTCTGGTACGTCTTTAGGATTTTGTGTTACAAAGTACAATCCAACACCTTTTGAACGAATTAGTTTTACAATACTTTCTATTTGATTTAACAATGCTTTTGATGCTTCATCAAATACTAAGTGAGCTTCATCAATAAAAATAATTAATTCTGGTTGTTCACTATCACCTTGCTCTGGAAATGTTTCATAAATTTCAGCCAATAATTGTAGCATAAAAGTTGAAAACAATTTTGGCTTATCTTGAATATCAGTTAATCGTAATACTGATATTAAACCTCTTCCATTTTCATCAACGCGTGTTAAATCATCAACTTCAAATGATTTTTCTCCAAAAAATAAATCACCACCTTGCTGCTCTATCGCTATAATTTTTCTAAGGATAGCTCCAGTACTAGCTGTTGAAATTCGCCCGTATTCAGATTGAATTTCTTCTTTTCCTTCATTAGTAATAAATTGAAGGATTTTTTTAAAGTCTTTTAAATCTAATAAAGGTAATTTATGATCATCACAATATTTAAATATTATTGCTACAATACCCGATTGTGTTTCGGTTAAATCTAAAATTCGTGATAATAAAACTGGCCCAAATTCGGATACTGTTGCACGTAAACGCACTCCTTCTTGCTCAGAAATTGATAATATTTCTATAGGAAATTTAGTGGCGTTAAAAGGAATACCTATTTTTTCATGGCGTTCATCAATTTTAGCATGTCCAGGGCTAGGTTGTGCCAATCCACTTAAATCTCCCTTTACATCCATCAACAATACAGGTATTCCTTTTTCTGACATATTTTCAGCCAATACCTGTAAAGTTTTTGTTTTACCTGTACCGGTAGCTCCTGCTATTAATCCGTGACGGTTTAAGGTTTTTAACGGAATATTAACCAACGCATTGGTTATTGTTTTCTCCTCAAGCATACCAGCTCCTAGAGTTATAAAATCTCCTTTGCTTTTATAACCTTCGTTTATATAATTAAAAAACGTTTCGTTTTTACTCATTATTACGATTCTTTTTATTGATAAAACACGTAAAAGTAACAAAAATCATTCATAAAATTTTAATCTTACCTATCTTTGCACTCTTATGTTGAAAAAAGAAGTACAAGAGTTAATTAATAAAGGAGAAATGCTTCCGTTAATGGAAGAGTTTTATACCATTCAAGGTGAAGGTGCTCATACAGGAACGGCTGCTTATTTTATTAGAATTGGTGGTTGTGATGTAGGATGCCATTGGTGTGATGTTAAAGAAAGTTGGGATGCTAATTTACACCCACCAACCAACACAGATGTTATTATTACCAATGCAAAAAAGTGGGCTAAAACCGTTGTTATAACTGGTGGTGAACCTTTAATGTGGAGTTTAGATTATATTACGAATCAACTACAAGATAAAGGTATGAAAACTCATATTGAAACCTCTGGAGCATATCCATTTTCTGGTAAATGGGATTGGTTTTGTTTATCTCCTAAAAAAACAAAATTACCTACTAAAGAGTGTTATAAGGAAGCAGATGAGTTAAAAATGATTATTCATAATAAAAGTGATTTTGAATTTGCTGAAGAACAAGCGGAAAAAGTTGGTAAAAAATGTCAGCTTTTTTTACAACCAGAATGGAGTAAAAAAGAAAAGATGACACCTTTAATTGTAGATTATGTAATGAAAAATCCGAAATGGCGAGTTTCTTTACAAACACACAAATATTTAAATATTCCATAACAAAAAAGCAACCTAGTTCGGTTGCTTTTTTGTTATTTATAATTTATTACAAAACTATTGATTCATTTTATTAATTGTTTTTACCAACAATTTTTTAAGCTCAATTGTTTGCTTACTTTTTAAATACTTCTTTTTTAATTCAGGGTAAGGTTCAAGAATTTTTAAAATATTCTTTTTATTTAATTGATATACTAAACCTGTGTCTGTATCGAGTACAATCCCTCTAACTTTATTTGATACAGCTGCTCCAATAAGTCCAAAAGCAACAGCTGATGATGGGTCGGAAACTCTATCTTCAAAATAAAGGTATTTACCTATTAATAATGATTTAACAAAATGAGAGTCATAACTATATCGTAAAGCACTCATGTAAATATGCGTTCCATCTGAGATAAATGTTATTCGCTTATTAATTTTTTTACTATCATTACTTTGTATTTTAAATTTAGGATATTTTTTATTTTTTTTTGCTATAAGCCGATAATTATCTTCTAAAAAAGGATTGTTTGCTACTAATTGAGAAAAACTAGCATAAAGTCCTTTTTTTATTTTTTTAGAAAAATCAAACTTTTTGTTAGTTTCTAATACTATTAATTCTCCTTTTTTATTTTCCCAATCACTTTCAGAAAAAGCTTTTAAACTTTCTTTTATTCCCTTTAAAATACGTGTTCCATGTTTTTTAGTAACATCCATTCCTCCACTTTCAACTTCAGATGCTGTGTACCAAAGCGAATACAATTTACCTTCATTTCTTTTTGCTAACTCAAATCGGAATCTAAAAATTCCTTTTTCAGATAATGCACTAGTTCTTTCTGAAACATTAAATTCATGGATAATTAATGTGAGTGGTTCACTTTCTTTTTCTTTTATAAGAATGTTATTTATTTTTTCTTTTAAATATATTTGAATACTATCAGGTAAAACCGCTGAAACACGTTTATTAAACAATCCTTTTTGAGCAAATCCAATGTTTTTTTTAATTAACCGATTATCAATAATTTCTGAAATATAAAATTCACTAACCGCTATATTTTCTTCGACTTTTAACTCTACTATATGAGGCTTATTTTGTGCGTTAATATTTAATGTAAAAATTATTATAAATAAAAAAGGTAGAAAAATTTTCATGCTATTTATAGAAATAAGAATTATTAATTATAGCTAAGTTATAAAACAACTATTATTTAAAAGCAAAAAACTCACCTTTTGGGTGAGTTTTTTTTATAAAAATATCATATTTACTATTCTTTATATACTCCCATATTAGCGTATTTATCCATACGTTGGGCTATTAAATCAGTAGTATTTAAATCTTTAATCTCATCAAAAGCTTTTACAATTTGTTCTTGTACTGCATTAAAAGCTCCTTCTCTATTAGCATGAGCTCCACCGTTTGGCTCTTCAATAATTCCGTCGATTAATTTTAATCGTTTCATATCATCCCCTGTAAGCTTTAAAGCTTCGGCAGCTTGCTCTTTGTACTCCCAACTACGCCATAAAATAGATGAACATGATTCTGGTGAAATTACTGTATACCAAGTGTTTTCCATCATATATACTTTATCACCTACTCCAATACCAATAGCGCCTCCTGAAGCTCCTTCACCAATAACGATTGATATAATTGGTGTTTTTAAACGTGTCATTTCAAGTATATTACGTGCAATTGCTTCACCTTGTCCACGTTCTTCAGCTTCTAAACCTGGGTATGCTCCTGGGGTATCTACTAATGTTACTACAGGAATACCAAATTTTTCTGCCATTTTCATTAAACGTAAAGCCTTACGGTATCCTTCTGGATTCGCCATTCCAAAATTACGATACTGACGTGTTTTGGTATTATAACCTTTTTGTTGACCAATAAACATAAATGATTGATCTCCTATTTTACCTAAACCGCCAATCATAGCTTTATCGTCTTTTACATTACGATCTCCGTGTAATTCCATAAAAGTATCACCACAAATAGCGTTAATGTAATCTAATGTATAAGGTCTGTTTGGATGACGTGATAATTGTACACGTTGCCAAGGGGTTAAGTTTTTGTATATATCTTTTTTTGCTTTTTCTAGCTTTTTTTCAATCTTCTTACAGGTTTCTGTAACATCAACATCACTTTCTTTTCCTATATCAAAACACTTTGCCAATTGATCTTCTAATTCTTTTATTGGCAATTCAAAATCTAAATATTCCATTATATAGTTTGATTTTATAATTCGTTGTTTGTAAAGGCAAACATACTAAAAAATTGTAAAATTTAGCTTTCTCCCTTTTTTAAAATACTACTTTTTATTTATTTTATTTTTAATTGACCTCATATTTTTTAAAATCCCATTTAGTAAAACGACAAATAAAACAATAAATGCTCCGTAGTAAAATTCGGTATTCATCTGTTCTTTTTCTCCAAAAACTATTAAGGCTAAAACTATTGCGTAAATAGGCTCTAAATTAATAGTTAGCATTACTGTGTAAGGTGTTAAGTATTTCATAACATGAACAGAAGCTATGAATGCATAAGCTGTACAAAAACTACTTAATATAATTAAATATAACCAATCATTTATAGTAATTTGAAAAAACTGAAGTCTAAATTTTTGTGTAAACAATAAATACAATGTTATTCCTATAGCATCAAATAATAATTGATAAAAAGAAATAACATTTGCATCGTATTTTTTTATGAATAACCCGTTTAAAACTGCAAATAGTGCCGATAAAAAGGCTGATATTAATGCGTAAACAATTCCTAATACATATTGACTCTGAAAATTAAATATAATATACAAGCCTACAATTACTAAGCCGCCTAAGAAAATCTCGATTCCTTTAATTTTTCTTTTAAAAAAAACAGGCTCAATTAATGAAGCAAAAAAAGCTCCTGTGCTCATAGTTACCAAGGCTACTGAAACATTTGATACTTTTATTGCTTTAAAAAAAGTAACCCAGTGTATTGCTATAATTACTCCTGACAACGCAAACTTTAACAGCCCTTTTTTATCTATTTTAAATGATTTTTTACGAATAAAAAAATAGATTGCAATAAATACGACAGCTAATGTCATACGATACCAAACTAACGGAATTGCTTCTATAGATATTAAAGCACCTAATATTGCTGTAAATCCCCAAATAAAAACAATAAAATGTAGGTGTAGATAATTTTTAAATTTACTTCCTTGCATTGATGTATAAATATATTGCATAAGCTCCAAAAACAATATTTGGCACCCAAACATTTAATAAAGCATTCGCTCCAGCAACAGCTCCTAATACTTCAGCTACTTTTAAAAAGAATACATACACAAACATTACTGATATTCCTAAGGCTAAATTTAAACCTATTCCTCCTCTTCTTTTTTTATGAGCTAAAGCAACAGCTATTAAGGTTAAAATATAGCAAGCTACTGGTAAGCTTGTACGTTTATATAGTTCTACTAAGTGAGCATTTAAGTTTTTAACGCCTCTTTTTTTAGAAATCTCTATAAATTTAATTAATTCAGGTGATTTCATTTCTTGAGCCAAAACATTCTTGTAATTTAAATCGTTAGGAGTAAATGCGAACGTAGTATCTAAGCTATTTCCTGTAAAAATACTATCTCTATCTTTAAATATTTTTCTTTCTTTCCAACTAAATAATTTAAATATACTGTCTTTTTCTTTCCATTTTATATTAGTAGCTGTTAGTTGGGATTTTAATTGAATTCCATCATAAACCTCAGTAGAAAAGTTATAACCTGATTTTCTTTTTAAATCAAAACTTTGTAGAAAAATATAAGTACTATCATTTAGCTGTAAACTAAAGTCTCGAACTGAAGTATCTGTATATTTTTTTTTACTTAAATATTTTTTTTCAAAAGCTTTTCTTGTTTTGCTACTCGACGGTACAAAAAAATGATTCATTGATAATGCTACTCCACAAACAATTGTAGCTCCTATTAAATAAGGATATAAAAATCGAGTAAATGATATTTGAGATCCATTTATAGCTACAATTTCGGTATTATTTGCTAACTTAGAGGTAAACAGTATTACGGCAATAAATAATGCCAGTGGCATAAAAGTATTGGCATAATAAATAATAAAATTTTTATAATAATCGTTTGCTACTTCGAAGAAGGTTAAGTTCTCATCACGTAAAAACTTATCAATCTTTTCGGCAATATCAATCGCTACCGCAATAGGAATTAATATTAATAAAGTAAACAAAAATGTTACCAAATAACGCTTTAATATGTACCAATCAAGTATTTTCAAAAAAACTAATTATTTTATAAACGATTATCCATTTGTTTTACCATTTTATCTTTCCACTGGGTAAAATCTCCTGCTATAATATGTTTTCTAGCTTCTCTTGTAAGCCATAAATAAAACCCTAAATTATGAATAGAGGCTATTTGTTTACCTAACATTTCTTTTGCTGCAAATAAATGGCGTAAATATGCTTTTGAGTACATGGTATCTACCCAAGTAATTCCCATTTCATCTATTGGTGAAAAATCTTGTTCCCACTTTTTGTTTTTAATATTGATAGAGCCGTGTGCTGTAAATAACATTCCGTTACGTGCATTACGTGTAGGCATTACACAATCAAACATATCAATACCTAAAGCAATGTTTTCTAAAATATTAATTGGTGTACCTACTCCCATTAAATAACGAGGTTTATCTTCTGGTAAAATTGCAGTTACTACCTCTGTCATTCCATACAACTCTTCTGCTGGTTCTCCTACCGATAAACCTCCAATAGCATTTCCTTGAGCGCCTACGGAAGCTATATATTCTGCTGATTGCTTTCTTAAATCTTTATAAGTACTACCTTGTACAATAGGAAAAAATGTTTGTTCATATCCATATTTAAAAGGCAACTTTTCTAAATGATTTACACATCTTTTTAACCAACGATGTGTCATATGCATCGAGCGTTTCGCATAATTATAATCACAAGGATATGGCGTACATTCATCAAATGCCATAATAATATCGGCTCCAATGGTACGTTGCGTTTCCATTACATTTTCTGGGGTAAAGAAATGCATAGAGCCATCAATATGGCTTTTAAACTTTACACCTTCTTCGTTTATTTTTCTTCTTCCAGAAAGTGAATATACTTGGTATCCGCCACTATCTGTTAAAATATTACGATCCCAATTCATAAACTTATGCAAACCTCCTGCGGCTTCTAAGGTTTCTAATTTTGGACGCAGGTATAAATGATACGTATTTCCAAGAATAATATCTGGGTTTATCTCATTTTTCAACTCTGATTGATGTACACCTTTTACAGTACCTACGGTACCAACTGGCATAAATATTGGAGTTTCTATTGTTCCGTGATCGGTTGTAATAACACCTGCTCGTGCTTTACTTTTTGGGTCGGTTGTTTTTAAGTCGAATTGCATAAGGGACAAAGATACGCTTATTTAAGAATTGGAAAAGTAAATAAAATCATAATAATTATTAGGTCGGTTTGTATGAAGAACTTTTTATTTATTTCATTCTTTTACTCCGTATGATATAACTATTATTTATTTACGTTTACGTCCAAATTTTTGATTAGTATTTCTTTTTGTTTTAGGAGAGTTTTTTCTAAAAGCAGCACTTTTTTTATTAAAGTCATCTTGTTTTTTCACTTCCTTTTTCTTTAGCTGTTTTGGCTGTTTTTTATCAACAACTACCGATGCTTCTTCTGTTTTAGAAGAACTTGAAATCATTTTATTAATTTCTTTCATTTCATCAGTTGTTAATTCGCGCCAATCACCTGTTTTTAATTTCTCTAAAGAAACATTCATAATACGTTCGCGTTTTAACTTGGTTACTTCGTATTCTAAATACTCGCACATTCTACGTATTTGGCGATTTAATCCTTGGGTTAAAATAATTTTAAACGTAAAATCACTTACTTTTTCAACTTTACATTTTTGAGTTACAGTACCTAAAATTGGGATTCCATTACTCATTTTTGTAATAAAATTGTCTGTTATTTTTTTATCTACCGAAACAATATATTCTTTTTCGTGATTGTTTCCGGCACGTAAAATTTTATTTACAATATCGCCATCATTAGTTAAAAATATTAATCCTTCGGATGGTTTATCTAAACGACCTATAGGGAATAATCGTTCTGGATGACCTACAAATTTTACAATATTCTTTTTTTCTTTACTATCTGTCGTACAAACAATTCCTACAGGTTTATTTAAAGCGATGTATAATGTTTTCGGTTTTGATTCCAATAACCGTCCATCTACACGAACTTTATCGCCTTTAAAAACTCTATTACCTAATTGAGCTACGTTTTTATTAATGGTAACTCGACCTGCTTTAATAAATTTTTCGGCATCTCTACGAGAACAAATTCCTGTACTGCTAATAAACTTATTAAGATTGATTGATGTTTGATTATTATTTTCCATTGTTGCAAAGAAAAAGAAAATCCTCAAGTTTTGGCTTGAGGATTTACAATATATTATTTTGTTTTTTAAAAAATCATCATGTCTTGTGTACAACGTGCTAAACTTGGTCTTCTTTCATAATCAAATCCAAGAGTAATCATGTGGGTTCCGTAATTAAAATCTTGTGTTTTATTCATATTAATACTAAAACCATATGACATGTATAAATTATCTTTTTTAAGACCTACTAAAGGTGCTATTGCATTGGGTACAAAAAACTGATCATTTAAAAAAGTATAGCTCAAACCTGCCCAAACATAACCATCATTAATTCCTTTTCTTACTTTAACGTTCATATCGGTTCTTGATCTTTTATCTGCTTCATAATACTCAACAAACATAGAAGGTTCAATTTCTACTCTATTACTTAATCTTGCAAACACGTATGAACTGTAAAAGGTATATCTGCGTAAAGATTCTGGCTCATTAGTTATTAAGTTTTCTACTTTTTTATTTAATAAGTTATTTACGTTTGCACTTACACTAAAGCGCTCGTAACGATATAATAAACCTACATCAAAGTTAGAATTTGTTTCGGATATATTTGGTACGTCTTGTCCTGAGTTGTTATTAGAGGTATCAATACCAAATTGAGTAAAATTATAACTTATACCAAATGATAGGAAACTATCGTGAAAATTACTTAATGTTAAGTGACTTGCCAATGATAACTTCACTCCTTTTTGAGTTGTATATCCATTTTTATCGTTAAAAACAGTAATACCTCCACCAAAACGGTCGGCTATACGTGCCTCTACCACTAATGATTGTGTATCTGGTGCATCTTCAACTCCTATCCACTGGCTTACTCCGTTTAGTCGTATTTGTAAACCGCTTCCAATACCTGCATAACTTGGTGATATCAAAAATGGATTGTCTGCTAAATGACTAATATATTGAGGCAAATTAATTTCTTGGGCAGCTAATTTTACACTACAAATTACGATGCTTATTGTTATTAATATTTTTCTCATTTTTATCTGTATAATGTAAAGTGTCCCATTAATTTCTTCTCTTCTCCTGATAATTCATTATAATAAATAGTATACCAATAATCTCCTGCTGGCATTGGTTTACCATCGTATGTACCGTCCCATCCTTGAACAAAACCTTGATAGTTTGTTATCTTACGAGCATACCTATCATAAATAAGTACTCTAATATTATGGTAAGGTTCTACATCTATTGGATACCAATAATCATTTATTCCATCTCCATCAGGTGTAAATAAGTTTAATACTGTAATGGTAACATAAACACCTTCTATTGTTATTGTAACCTCACAACCTCTTGCATCTCTTACCGTAATTGTATACATTTTGGTTTGTAAGATTAAGAACTCATTATCTGTTCCATAATCAACACCATCAACAGTAAAGTTATATGGTGGTTGTCCAAAGTTTACATTGGCTATTAATTTATTCTTCTGAGTATCATCAATAGTCATTGTTAATGCCTGGATATTATCAATATCAATAGGATCACTAGTTGAACTCTCTGCACAAGATGATCCTGTGTGGGTTGCTGTAACTGTATAACCATTTCCTGATGCAACATCAATAAATTCTCCTGTGTTATTTGTTGTAATTGCGCTACCTGAACCATCATATAACGTATAAGACATATTGTTCTTATACTGATCGGCAACAATTGCTTTGATTATATTTCCTGTCGGACAGGTATATTCAAAATCAACTGTTAATTCCAAGTCTACTGGAGTTCCCGTAGTTAATCTAATTGGTGCTGGCGCATCACAATTTGTTCCACTATCTCTTACCGTAATATAGTATGCTTCACCGCCAACAATACCTTCAGCAGCTCCTAAAACAACTGTATTAGTATTATAAGGCATCGTTAATTCTACATTATTAATACTTACATAGTACGGTTGCAATCCTCCTTGAACATCTAAAGTAATAACTGGCGTTGCGTCATTAATACATTCTTGCTCATTTACAGATGTTAACGTTGCGGTAAACTCTGCTGGCTCAGTAATTGTTACAGGTATTGTTGTTGTACATCCTAATTTATCTTTTACAGTAATAACATAAGATCCTGCTGATAAATTACTAAACACATTATTGGTAACAAACTTAATTGGTGGATCTGAACTAATATTATATTCATAACCTGTTAAATTACCTCCTGACGCTAATACTGTAATAGTACCATCATTACCTCCATAACAAGTTACATCGGTATGTGTTTCATTTGCTACTAATAGTGCTGGCTCTGCTATTGTTGTTGGGCTTGTTACCTCAGTACATACAACTCCAAATCTATTAGTACTTCTTACTCTAATATGATAATCACCAATTGCTAAACCTGTAAAAGTATTTGAGTTTTGCCAAGTTAATACAACAGTATTACTAGGGTATTCTTCTAATTGATATTCATAATTACCAAAACCTCCAGTTACATCTGCCGATAATATTCCGTTATTATTACCATTACAAGTTACAAATCCTGATATTACGTTTAACGTAGGTGTTAATGCTTCATAAGCATCAATACTAACCGCAACATCATCTACACAATTATTAGCGTCACGTACGTAGAAAACATGATTTCCTGCTGCTATATCTGTAAACGTGTTACTAGCTACATAAGTAATACCATCATCACTAAACATATAAGCTCCTGTACCACCTGCGCCTGCTAATTCAAGAGTTGCTGTTGAAACTGCACATGTAATATCTGCTGTAATATTTACAGATGCTGTTACTTTTGTAGGATCTGTAATATCTACATCTTCTCTATATTCACAACTATATTTACTATCTCTAACAATAGCTTGATAAGTTGCTCCTGCAGGTAAATTCTCAAAAATATTTGATGTTTGCTCAACTTGTGATCCATCTGGGTAGATTAAAATATAGGTATAACTTCTTACCGAAGTATCTTGAGTTTGACCTCCCATTACATTGGTTATCTCAATACTTGCGGTGTATTCACCTTCACATTGATTTTCTACTAAATTTACATCAGCTGACATTGGTGTTGTAGCGTTTAAATCGAAATCAAACGTTGCTAAACAACCAGCAGCATCTCTTACCGTAGCAGTATAACTACCCACAACTAAACCTGTAATTCTAGGGTTAGTGCTAAAGTTTTGAACTGGTGTACCTGGTGTTGCATTGTTTGTTAATTGATACTCATAACCAGAAAAACCATTGCTACCTGTTAAGATAACCTCACCTGTACTTGTATTACAACTAATATATGTAACATCTCCATTCAATGCTAATGCTGCCGTTGGCTCATTTATTGTAAACTCATTCGTATTTATGGTACAGAATGGTGTGCTTGTCATAGTTACTGCTACATAATAGGTACCTGCTGGTAATCCTGTAATAGTCTCTGTGGTTCCGCCATTAATTCCTGTTCCGGTAATTGTTGTTGCTGTTCCGCCTTGTTCAAAAACTACATAGTCATAAACATCCGTAGCTCCGTTAAAAGGAGTACTCGCATCAAAAAATACATCAATACTTCCGCCTGCTGCTCCAAAACACGTTGCTTGTGCGTTGTTCGCTATTACTCTATAAATTGGTTCCGATCCTACTGTGTATATTTTGGTAAACACACAACCTGTATCTGGATGCGTTGCCGTTATCGTGTACGTTCCTGTTGGTAAATTGGTAAACGTTAATGCTGCATCTGTTCCTAATGCTACTGTCTCACTTGTTGGTCCTACATATCCTGCCGGAGCACTTGTTATAGCATAAGTAACATTATCAATATCGGTACTTGTTTTTACAGAGATATCTTCGCCTGTTAAACAATCTATTTGTTTTAATGGTGATGTAATAAGTATATCTGCAATAGGATCAAAAGCATTGATTACCGTTGATGCTGATATTACTTCACAATTGGCACTATCTACAATACGTACATAATAACT
>CALLBA010000002.1:0-107729 GCA_938002045.1 Tenacibaculum soleae | reverse complement strand
AAGCACTAATGCTTCTGCCGAATCTTTCAATGCGAAAATAAAAGCTTTTAGAGCGCAATTTAGAGGAGTAAGAAATGTAGAATTCTTCTTATACAGGTTAACGCAGATTTTTGCATAACCACAACTTTTAGGTATGATCCGTGAATCCCTTGTAATTACTGCAAACTAAAAAAGCTCCTCTTAAAAAGAGAAGCTTTTTGCGGTCTGGACGGGACTCTCTGTTATTTTACTTTCACTAGTGTTAATAGGAGTTATAAAGGATTACATTTTTAATGTATGCCTAATTGTGTGCCTTTTTTTAGTTAATACGAGTAAAATATACTGTCTTGATGTAATTCTCAACACCAGTAACAGTGAATTTAAAATTCATACTATCCCCACTAACCTCAACAATTTGTTTGTTATTTCCTGGTAGGGTTAATTCATTATTTGATTCATTAAATGAATAAACTCCTTCTGATACTCTTGAATATTCACAATTTGCTCCTGAATATTTAGTAAGTATTACTTGTTCATTAGATTTTAATTCTAAAGTTTCTTTTAAATCACAAGTTGACAAGATTACTTCTTCAGTGTTTCCATTAGAGTATTCTTTAGTTTCTTTTGCCTTATTCCATTTTCCTATAATACCAGACTGTAAGTTATCATCACTTCCTCCACATGAAGATAGTATTAAGGTGGTCATTAAAAATAAAATTACTTTTTTCATATTACTATTTTTTGATTATTACTTTTAAAATTTACTATCATAATAGAGTAAATATATTGTATTGGGTTTTGATTTTAATTTTGAATAAAATATCTAGTTCAAAGTATAAGTGGATATATTCAATTAATTCTTCATTAAATATTTTAATATCCCCTCTTGTATAGTTGTATACTTCATAACTCTTTTTTGTATTCACCAATTCTAAATCAAACTCCCAATTTTCATATTGCATACCAATTTTGAATGGTAGTTTATTAATCATTATACAAATACTTTATTTTTTCTTTCATTTATAGGGACAGCTATTTTGAAATCTATAGTACTGTCTGTTCTATTGTTTAGATGAATAGCTATACCATTTTGAATGCAGAATAAATCTGAGTTACCTCCTAACACATCTTCAAACAAAAACTCATCTTGACTACTAGCAAATGAATTTATAAATTTAATTAAGTAGTTAAGATTGTATTGGCTTGTGTTATATGTTATAGCTAATAGTTTGTTTTCATAAAAGCTTAAATAAGTTTCAACTGCTATTATGTTATTAGGTAAGTATAATTCATTACACCTATTGCTTTTATAGTATTCAACTTTGTTTGAATAAGTTGTTAAATGAATTAAATCAATATTAATTTCTTCAAGATAACTTTTTAATTTATAAGAAATATAATCTTCTAACATAGCTTTTTATTCTTTGCCATTCTTTATGGAATGTGCCCAGATATAATAAATTAATGCTATTACTAATGCTATAAAAGCTAATCTAAGGTTAGATAAAACACTATAAGTTTCCCCTATATCATAATCAACTCCCTCTAAGCTTCTTGGGTCTCCACCAAATATTAAAGTTAATAATGGATTTATAGCTATTAACCCAAATACAACTCCAGCTGTAATTAAACAACCTTTACTTTCTTTTTTATCTTGGTTCTCTTCCATATTAAATCAACTATTAGTTCAACAGATTTACAAGTATCCTTAATTATTTGATTTTCTTTTCAAGAAGCTTTATTTCATTCCTTAGATCATCTGTTTTAAATATATTATTAGCTTTTTTGAACCATATAATAGCGTTTTTATAATCTTTTTTGCATTTATAAGCTTCTCCAGCCAGTATCATAAAGTATGTCTCCTTAGGAACAATTTTTAGAGTAAAAAGACTTTTTTCTATAGCTAAGTCACAATTACCTTCATTTATATCCTTAACAATAGCAAATCTACTTTTTTGAATTGTCATTTTCAATTTATCATTTTGATTCTCTATAGCTTTATTAATATAATTTGTAGCTTTTTTGTTTAAGTCAGAATCATTATTGTGATTTGAGTTATTATTTTGAGAATATGAATAACTACAAATAGTTATTAAGATTATTAAAATTATTTTTTTCTTCATGATTATTAATGTGTTGTCATTTATGACATAAACTTAAACAAATATAACCCTTTTCTTGACTTGTCAAATAAGACAAGTTGTGATGAGTCAAGATTTAAAAGAGTTACAGATTTCAATTCAGAAAAAAGTAGGTAATAACATTCAGAATATTAGAGAAGAAAAAGGCTTGTCACAAGTTGATTTAGCTAGTAAAATGCTTGGTAGGTTTGATACTACAAATATTTCTAGAATTGAATCAGGAAGAACAAACCCTACTCTTTTTACCTTATACAGAATTAGTGAAGCTTTGGAAGTCCCATTATCTGATTTAGTAGATGTGTCATTTGAAGAGGAAGAATAAGTTTTAGCTATTATATCCAAATCATAATGAAATTGCAGGGTATAAGCTTCTGTACTCTTTGATACAATAGAAAACCTTACCATTCCATACTTCTTTTAAGTAAAAAAGCTATAATTAATTATCTACCGTTTTTTATTCGTGTAGGTAATACACCTTTAGAACTTGTTTATACACTCATGCTTGTTGGTACTGGATTAATAAAAATAATACCAATAATGCACAAATTGCAGATACTGCAAGTATTGCAATTACAAAATCCCTTCATCTGCAAAGCTAAAACTACCTGTATTGGTTATAATTAGATGGTCTAACAAGTTAAAATCCATATACGCACATGCTGATTTTAATTTAGTAGTAATACTCTTATCTGATGTGCTTGGTTTTAAGTTTCCACTTGGGTGATTATGACATAAAATAATACTGTGAGCAACGCATTTCAATGCTACACTTATAATTAGTTTTATATCTACTACACAGCTTGTTGTACCTCCTTTAGATAAATTATATATACCTAGTACCACATTAGCTCTGTTTAATAAAATGACTTTCACTTCTTCCTGTAATTCTATAAGGTCTTGATTCCAGTTATCTAGAATCAATTTATAGGCATCTTTACTATCTGTAATTTTAACTTTTCTTCTATCATTAGTTGAATAAGAAACATTTATTTCTGCTACATTCATATGTTTAAAAATTAAAATCTGTCCAACTTTCGTAATCACTTATTATAGTAAATACAAAATTTGGACAGACTTAGTTTATGTTGTTACTACTTAATTATTAACTTACTCCATTAGAAGAAAGAGCATCAACATTAGCTTGAAATAAGCTCTCAACATTAGGAGCTTCATCTGGTGTATAAACCCATCTATGAGTTAAAACAATTTCTTCTCCTGTTTCTTTAATTACATATTCATAAGGAGCTACTTCTTGCTTAACAATGCTTCCTTTCATTTGAGTACCAACAAGAGCCTTACAAGTAACCTCATCAAAAGTTGATGTTATTACAGCTCTTTTAGCTGTAGCATAAAACTGCCCTGTTGTTTTGCTAATTACCATTTCAATACCACCTTGTAACTCTAACAAGTAGAATTCAGAACCATCATCTTTGTTACATTCTTTGTAACCTATAATTTGTACCATAATTTATTTTTTTGAGTTGATAAATAAGTTGACTTCAGAAAATATCTTCCCCTTTAAAAACAGCTTTCACCTTGTTTTTAATATAGAGGCTTCAAAATACTTTCTAATAAGAAACACCACGGGGTGTTTTAAAATCAAGAATAAGTGGGGGTACTTTGGTGAGTGGCGTTCGCATGTAGAAAAAGTTGAGTTATATTTTTTTTATAAAATAAAATTTTAAAAATGTACATTTGTTTTAAAACCTATTTCTATGAGTCAAATGTTAGCTGAAATATCTAGAATTGTAAATGAAGATATTAGCTCTAGAGTTAATCAATATGATGTTTTATATGAGGCTATAACAAATTCAATTCATTCAAATTCAACAGATATTAAGTGTTTTTTAAACACCAATGAGAATCTTATAAAAGAAGGTGATGATGAACTTGGAAATATAAAATTGGACACAATAAGAATTGTTGATAATGGAGATGGATTTGATAGTGATAACTATGGTTCTTTTTCTACATATAGAACTAAGTTTAAAAAGGAATTAGGTTGTAAAGGGGTAGGTAGGTTTGTTTTTCTAAAGGTATATAAAAATGCCATATACACTAGTAAGTTATCTTCTCTAAAAGAATCTAGAAGGATTAAGTTTGATTTTAAATTTGACACAGACAACCTTAGTATAGAGAATAGTGATGTTAAAGAAAATGAGACTGAGGTCTTATTCCAGTCATTAACAGAGCAATATTTAAATTGGGATAAGAAACTAGATAGAAGAATAAAATTAGATATATATAAAATAAAAAATAAAGTTTTAATGAATCTCATTCCAACTTTATTTTTTTACAAAGAGAAGAAAAATAGAGATATAACAATTCAATTTATTGATTTACATAAGAATATTTCTGTAAAAATCACTAGTAATGATATACCAGAATTTACAATTAAAGAATTTAAAGTTTCTGGTAATGATGGTGTTTCATATAAATTTAAACTAAATTACGGTATACAGGAAAGTAGTCAAGGTAAATTGAATGCTTACTATTGTGCTAATAGTAGAACTGTTTGTGAGTTTGAAAATAAAGATTTAAAAATAAATATTCCGAGTAAATACTCTGGATTCATGCTGTTAGAGTCCAAGTATCTAGATTTAAAAGCTAATAATGAACGAAATGATTTTGATATATTCCCAGTAAAAACTGATTTTGTATCTCCTATTTCTTGGGAAATGATAAACTCAGAATTAAAAATAATTATTAGTAACATCATAAAAGAGAGTATTCCAGATACTGAAAAAATAAATATAGAAAAGCTAAAAGAGATTCAAGATGAAAGACCTTATTTAGTTAACTATATAGATTCAGGAGATATTGAAATGGCTGGTTTCCTTAATAAAAAACAAATTATTGATAAAGCAAAGAAACGTTTTGATATAGTTAAAGAAAAAGTTCTTACTAGCTCAGGTAAATTAGAATATTCAGATGAAGAATTAAAAGAGGCAATAACATTAGCTCAGAATGAATTAGTATCTTATATAAATGATAGAGTTATTGTAATTGAAAGATTAAAAACTCTTGTGGAAAAAAGTGAAAGAGTAGAGTCTGTTATACATAACTTATTCATGGAGAAGTATACTACAGATGATTATTATAGTGTAGGTAAAAACAATTTATGGCTTTTAGATGACAGGTTTACTACTTATAGTTATGCTGCTAGTGATAAGAGAATTATTGATGTACTTAAAGATATAAATGAGACTACTGATGATGTTGATATTTTAAATGATAAGCCAGATTTATCACTTTTCTTTTCTCATAACCCAAATAATTCTGATAGATTAAAATCTGTTTTAGTAGAAATTAAGCCTTTTGATTTTTCAACTAAATCTGATAGAAAAAAATTTGCAGGTATTCAACAGTTATTTGACTATGTTAAAGCTTTTAAAGAAAAAGAGAAAATTAAAGAAGTTTATGGATATTTGATAACTGATATAGATGAAAATTTATCTGAAAGACTTAAGGATGATGGATATAAGCCTCTTTTTTCTGTAGACTCTCCAATATACCACAGGCACTATGAAAGAAAAGGTATTTCAATCTATGTTGTTAGTGCTAAAACATTAGTATATGATGCAGAAGCCAGAAATAAAGTGTTTTTAGATATTATTAAAAAGAATAAAAGAATAACAAAATTAGTAAGTTAGTTCAGCTCCTAGATAAATAGAAACTGAGTATTAAATTATAGTTTTATAAAGAGTTTAAAAACCTATCTCATCACCTGATTTCTCTACTAATAATTTTGCAATAGAATAAGGATAAACATCTGTGAAATTATAAAATTCTATATCTCCCAATTGTTCTTTTTGGATTTTCAATAATGTACTAACATCTAAAGGAGAATCTTCATTTGTGTGTTCTGCTATGAATTTTTTTCTGTACTTCAATCCTTTTGAAAGTCTTTTTTTATAGGTGTTAATATTTTCTACTAAATCTAACTCTTCATCTTCTGCTAAAAAAAGAGCTTGGAAAATCTCAACATATTCTTCGTAATTTATTTTTCTGAGACCTTTAAACCTATCATTGAAAAACACTTTAAGCCACTTGTTTAATGTTTTAATATCAACACCAAACTCATTTGCTATATTAGTTTTACTAGTTGAAAACAATTTCTTTTTCACTACTTCTTTTTCTAACTTATCTATACCTAATACATCATAAACAACCTCTTTGATAGTTTCTTTATTCTCAGAATAAAATTTATCAAATACATCCCAATGTTCTTTTGGAACTCTATTAAAAACTTCTTTTAACTTAGTATCTGAAGAGAGCTTTATTATACTCGTAAAACCTGAAGACCTCTCAAGTTTCTCACTCAACAATATCATAAAATACAGTAAAGGAAAGTCCCTTTCTATAATTAAATTAACATCTTTATCTGTTTGATTTTCTTTTGAGTTTTTTTTTATGAATTCAATAAAATTATTTTCATCTCCTTCAAAGTATATATGAGATATTAACTTAATTCCAATTTCATGAATTGAAAATTGTGTTGATTGTAAATTCTTAAGAAGTCTAAATAGTTTTATAAACATACAACAAAGTAAATAAAGCTATCCGCATATAGCAAATAGCTTCAATAATAATTCTAATTACTTTCCTTTATATTCAGGATTATTAGGGTTCAATTGATTAGATGTATTATCTAACCTACTTTGATAAGTAGAGTTTGTTCCACTAGTTTCTGAATTTGAATTACTAATGTCTGCATTGTGATTTCTTTTACTCATTTTTTAATGATTTTTGGATTAATATGAAACCAAATTTAAAACAGTAAAAATACTCACTACCAAATTATCCCAGATAACAAAAAACACCCTAACATTTAAGTAGGGTGCTATCATCAACTCAAAAACCAATGATAATCTCCATTACCATTGAGTGCTTTAGCTAAACCTTGAGTAAATTCAAAAACATTTGAGTTTCTATTTAAGAAAGTATCAATATAACTACTCTTATTTGCTGATGTAAAAAGATTGTACACATTCCATAAATTAATTGTACTATCATTGTTTTTACAAAACCTCTCATCTTGATAAAAGTCTTTAGCTATAGTAGAAATTTGCCCATCATTTAATAAAAAATCAGGTATGATAGCCTTTTGCTCTTTAGGTAAGTACTGATATAACCTCATCCTGCCAATGAGTTGAGCAAATTGATGTTCTGTTAATTGATACTGAGTAAGCTTTTTCATTTCCTGTAAATGCTGCTCAGCTTGATATTGCTGTAAAACTGTAGCTACCTTATTCTCTAGTTCAGTATAAGAACCCACCCGCATTTCATCTATAAAACCATCTGAACTTACACACAAATTACAACAGACTAAATTTTGAAAGCCCACAAAAAACTTGAATTTCTCAATGGTCTTTTTACTATATAAATTCTCTTGGTTATAGGCTCTAACTCCTCCTAATGTTAAAGATATTTTATTGCCATTAATAGTATCAGTAATACTTGGAATCTTAATGATAAAAGCCATTCTTTCATAATAAGTTGTTTTCTCGTGTTCTAAGAGTTCATTAACAGATTTATTTATTGCAGAAGGTACTCTTCCTTTTATCTGATGAGAAACTCTAATTTCAGCTTTTGAAATAATATGATGAGGAAAAACTTTTCTCACAGCATCTCGTACTACTTCAATAAACTCATGATGACTAATAGTTCTTTCATTGTCTTTTGAGAATACAGGGATAATACATTTCTCCTTTAAATGAGAAAGACTAACACTCTTTGTGTTAGCCTCTATAAAAGGAGAATTATTTTCACTACTTACAATATCATTGTACTCTATTATGTTAGTAGTTTTTTGAATATCTGTATTTTTTTTAGTTGGTATGAGTTGTAATTCCATTTGTACTAAAGTTTTGTAGGTTGCTTAATTTTTCTAATTGTTCTTTTTTACTCTTAAACTGAGGTTGTAAAGCTTGTTGGTATTTTGGATTATCATTATATAACTGAGTTAACTCTGAAACAGAGAGAGAGCCATTTACTTTACCTATCATTTCTTGAACTGTAAGCTGTGCTGCATTACACCATTTTAATAATTTCTCTCCTGTTTTAGATGTTATTACAAACTCTGGTTTATTCATAAACAAACCTGTTCTATCTTTACTAGCTTTAGCTAAATGCTTATCATTTACTAATTCAAAATTCACTGTTAGTTCATATTCAAATCCTTCACGAGTTATTTCCTTTGTACCATGTTTAATTACTTTAGTTCTTCCATTATTTCCTATATCTAAAGAGTAATCAACTTTTCTTCTAGTGGTTGTAATGACATGGCAAGAAGATTGCAATATTCTATTTATAAAGTTTTGATGCCTAGGTGTTACTACTGCCCAATCTTGCCACCTAGCTCCTAACTTCTCGTGTATCTGTAAGCATCCTCCTGTACCATTCCATTCATGACTCATTGAGTCTATAATAATCACTTCCATTTCAGAATCTTCACATAGTTTAATAGCTTCTATATATCTTTCGGGGCTATATGGAGCTTGTAAGTCTACTACATTAAAGTTCCCTAAGTCTGAATATAAACTAGCAGATGAGTTTTCTGTATCAATTACAGCTATCTTACTCCAATCTTGTGTCATACCATAAGCTAGCAGTAAAGCAGAGTGAGTTTTACCAAATCCACTTGCTCCAGATATTCCTAATCTGAGTTTTACGTTTGTTCTTTTGCTTTGTTTTAATTGCATAATTTTATTGTTTAAATTCGTTAATATTCATATGTGTATTTTTAAATCAACTTCTTAATTAACTACTTGAAAATAAACCAATTAACTGTCATTTTTTAGTTGTAAAAACTTGATTTTTAAAAATATTTTGCTTACCTTTGCCTAACAAGATTTCTAGGAGAGAAAATCTTGAAATACTAAAGTATTTTGAGGTGGGGTGTGTTTTTAAGAGAGGGGAGGTAACTTTTGTACTTTACAACTAATTTCTCTTTTTAAACTTATACAGTTTTGATTCAATTAGTGGGTACTAGGATTAAAAAGGAGTCTTACTTTATTCAAATAGAAAAACTCCACTTTATTGTTTTTAATATACTATACAAATACATAAAAGTGTAGTTTGTTTAAAAACCAGAAGTATCTATATCATCAAGAGTTAATTCTGAGTGTAATCTTTCATACTCTACTTCACCTAAGTAATCTATATTCTCCTGCTTTATTTGCTCCCAATTGATACTAGGATTTAGAAAGTTAATGGAATTGTGGTTCATTATTTTAATAGAAATGACCTCTTTAACAAGTACTCTTTCACCGCTTATATAATGCTCTCTTCTTTTTCCTAGTACCACAAAATCCTTTTTCAAAATCTTATACAAAGAGTTTATCTTTTCTATAGGGGTCTTATTCTGTAAGCTCCTTCTAAATATAAAAACATCATTATTAAAAAAATCATCATATGCTAATAATCCTTCTAATTGAGTTAATACATCTAAATCTGCTGAATCTAATCCAAACTCATTATCAGTCCTTAGGTAATAGTATTGTTTCCCTCTACTATTATATTCATTGATATTAGCAAGTAACTTATTCCTAAAATGCCCTATAGCTTTGAATAAAGCTATTCTTTTTTGTTGCACTTCATCTTCAATAGTAGAAATCTCTATCTCAGAAGCTATTTTTATATTATCTAAGAGATAATCTGCTCTTGAATAATCTTCTGTATGCTCAGCCCCAAAGAACCATTTCCTAGCTATTGAAATAAGTTGTATTTCAAATGCTTTAAGAGCCTCTTTACTTCTTTGATAAGCTTCCTGTTCTTGATTTAATCTTCTTCTTTTATAGGCTACTTTACACACATTAAATATATAGTCTCTTAGCTCATAATAATATGCACTAAAGTTCCCGTAATCTAAATGAAGTCTAAGTTTGTACTCAATTGCATGATTGTTATAAAACTTAGTAAGCTCTTCCTCAATATTAGCTTCATTAAACCATAGCATATTACTCGCAAATACTTTTTCTAGCTTACAATTTACAAACTGATTTGTAATAGCAGCATAGGTTATGTAACCACTAATATCTCCCCCGAAGATTGGGTAAGTATTTGCTAAATAATCTTCTCCTTTTTCTAATACAAAAGTTTTAAATTCTGGAAAGTTTAAAGCTGGTAATTCTCTTCTATTCCTAGTACCAACAATATCAATTTCATTAGATAAGTAACCTTGTAATTCAACTGAATAAAATTGATTTAACAGCCTATTTTGTAAACCAATCTTAAAGTACTTTACAGGTTCTTCTTGCTCACTTACTTCATGCACTCTTGAATAGAGCTTTGAAAATTGAAGCTTTTGTGCTTGATTCATCAAAGTATACTGAAGTGAAGTATAATCAAATTGATTGGGTCTAGATAAAACAATATGAATTTGGTTTTTCTCATGTATTTCTTCTCTTTCAGGTTCCATATACCTCTGCCTTGCTAAGGCTTGTATCACTGAATTAATCCCCCCAGAGAATATTCCGTATTGATTTTTAAAATTTAGTCTTGTACTTCTAGATGGCATAATAATCACCAACGCATGATTACGTTTCTTTATGCTTACTCCTGTCTTGAAGTTAGTACCAACATTACACATTGAGTTATCAAATTGATTCTGTTGCTCAATATTTTCTTCTCTACTATTTGAAGCTAATTGAGAGGTACAGTCTTTAATATTATTTTCTCCATAAGCCTTATGTAGCTGCTTACCTATATCTTCTCGTGGGTTTATGATGTCCTTAGATAGTGATTTTGAATAACACAAAATATCAATATTTTTCTTTCTCTCTAATAGTCTAAAAATTGTATTCTTTATTTCTTTTGTCTCAGTAGTAAAATTATAATCATCACTATAATGTAGGTAAAGAGCACTTTGTTTTCTTGAAAACCTTGTTCTTTTAGACTCAATTATTTTAATTTTTTTATCAGTGAGTTCAGCTAAATATTCAATTGCAACTTTAGATGCTTCATTAAAGGTAGCACTTATTATGAAATTCTTATGGATAACCTTTTGCCACTTCCATAGATTAAAAATATACTCTTGCTTAAAGTTATGATATGAATCATGTATTTCATCATATATAAATACAACCTTTATACTATTGTTTTCACAATACTTAGATAATAAACTTAAGTATTCTCTTTTAACTTCGGAGTTCTTAAAGCCATCTTCTCCTGGATTACCTAATAATGTGTTTACTGTAACTACATGCACTGACTTATTTAAATAATCTGTATTTGGTGTTCTTCCTAAATTATTATAATCAAATATTTCTTCTTTAGGTATTCCTCCATCTACATGAATATCATTAATATACTGTTTAACTAAGCTAACAAAAGGTGAGGCTACTATAATTAAATACTCTTGGTCAGAGTCATCTTCATAGTACTTTTTTATAGTCTGAATTATAGCATATGACTTTCCTTGACCTACAGCAGCATTTACAACTACAGTGTTCTTATATCCTAAAGTTATTTGAGCTTGAAGAGCATCATTTATATAACCTCTTTCATTAGGTTGGATGATAGTTTTTTGTCCATTTGGTTCAATCTCAAGTGTACTATTATTAATCCTAGAACCAGCTAAATTAGTTCCACTAATGAAGTCATCAGGGTTTACTTCTTTAAATTCAATTGGATAGTCCTCAAATTCAGTATTCATAGCTAATTTAATTTATAAACTCTAAAATAACATACCTTTAATAAAAACTAAACTAAGTTTTGACAAAAATCTGAATTTTAGTTTCAAACATTTAAATAGCAAGTAATTCATAACCCAAATACTTAATAAATGGAAAATTATATTTTATTTTTAATCACAATTGTTTTTAGTTTAATGTTAAAATTAGTACCAAAAAAGAAATTAGAAAGTTTTTTAAAATTGTTTTTTGATAGTCAATATTTTAAAAGAGGTTTTTTACTACTCAATCTAGCCTTAATAATGTTCACTTGCTTCTATGGAATGTTAGTGTTTTTGATACTTTTGAATAAAGGTAATTCTATATTGGTGTCTTCTATTACTCCATTACTTCTCATTCTAGCTACAATAAATATTGCTTATAGAAGTGTTTTATTATTAAATGAATAATTTTAAAAAGAAGGAATATACATACTCTCTTATATTCCTTCTTCTTAATTTTACATCAATTTAACAGACAACTTTTTTACTTCATCACTAACTCTTCTTTTTACAACTTTTGCATAATGTTCTTGAGTTACAGCTACTTTAGAATGCCCTAATAATTCAGACACAATTTCCATTGGGACACCATTATAAAGCAACACAGTAGAAGCAAATGTTTTTCTAGCTATATGATGAGTAAGGTTTTTATTGATGCCTACTATATCTGCGATTTCTTTTAAGTAAGAATTAAATCTTTGATTGGATATTTTAGGTAATTGATTATTGTATTTTAGTAGGATTTTTTTTGCTTTTGGCAATAATGGAACTGAAACTTTAGATTTTGTTTTTTTTCTCTCCATCTCAATCCATTCATTGCCATCAAATCCAATTTGAATATGTTTAATATTTAATTTTGACATATCTACATAAGCTAATCCTGTATAACAACAAAAAATGAATAAGTCTTTTACGACTGATAGTTTCTTTTGTTTTAACTGATGAGTTTCTAATAATTTTAATTCTTTATCAGTTAAGAAAATTAGCTTTTTATAGGTTTTCTTGGCTTTGTAAAATACAAATGGGTCTTTGTCAATATACCCCTCTAAAAAGGCTAATTTGATAATTTTTCGTACTCTCTGTATGTGTTTGTTTATTGTACTTTGACTTTGTTTTTTTTCAGTTTTCAAATAATAATCTAAATCATCTAAAAATATGAGTTTTATATTTTTGAGTACTAAATCATTTTTCTTGTATTTATGTTTAATAAATCTTTTTATTAGCTTTTTACATTCTTCAAATTTCTTGTAAGTTGATTCTACATAGCTAATACCAATCATTTTTTTAACTTTTGAATTGTGGTAATCAAATACTTCAAGAAAAGTTTTTTCAGATTTTATGCTTTTACCTTTGTGTTGTAAATAAATATCTTCAACATCAAACTCTTTTTCATTTACCTGTAAAAACAAGAAAGCCTGATTAATTTGTTGTTTAATCAGACTTAATTGAGTGTTTATAAAAGTATTGTCTTTATCAGGTGGTTTAGCTAATTGCTCCTTACTATTCCAATATTCTGGATTTATAAAAAAACCAGTTGAGAATATTTTTCTTTTTTTATTATAAGTTATCCTACATCTAATAGGACACATGTTTTTATTATTTATTCTATTCTTTTGTAAAAGGAATAAAATAATTATCCTATTGTTATTCATGTGGTTAAGTGTTTTTATTTATGGTGTACCTGATTTATTAGGATGGTGTACCCGAATGTGCACCCAATGGTGTACCAAGAAAATTTTAATGTATGCCTTTTTGTGTGCCTAATTATAAGAATGGTATACCTAAATGTGTACCTGTTTTAAAGTTAAGAAATAAAGTAGAGTAGGAGTGAATCCCTTGTAATTACTGCAAACTAAAAAAGCTCCTCTAAAAAGAGAAGCTTTTTGCGGTCTGGACGGGACTCGAACCCGCGACCCCCTGCGTGACAGGCAGGTATTCTAACCAGCTGAACTACCAGACCGTTGCTTGTAGCAATAATATGTTTACTTAGATAAATTTGCGGTCTGGACGGGACTCGAACCCGCGACCCCCTGCGTGACAGGCAGGTATTCTAACCAGCTGAACTACCAGACCGTTGCTCTAAGCGGGTGCAAATATAGAACCTTTTTTTATTTAAAAAAAGAATTAATTAGATTTTTTTTGTCTTTGAATAAGGTATGCGGTAAGTATTTTCTCATAACCTTCAGTAATGTTAACGGGTATGTAGTCTATCTTGTATTGTAAGCATTTGTTTTTTAAGTTGTTGAAAAATGACTGGCTTAATTCGGTATATTTTTCTTGGATATTTTCTGGATGTAAATTTATTTCTTCACCAGTTTCAATATCTATAAATTTTTTAGGACTATTATCAAAATCAAATGAAAACTCTGTTTTTTTATCATAAGTATGAAATAAAATTACCTCATGTTTGTTAAATTTTAAATGTTTGAGGGCATCAAAAAGTTCTTCTTCATTTTTTGTTGTTTGAAACATGTCTGTAAATAAAAAAATTAATGAACGTCGGTGAATGTTTTCTGCTATTTCATGTAGGTATTGATGTGTTTCTGTTGTTGCTTTAGAATTTGATGTAAGTAAGCTTTCTAATTGATTTAATAACATCTTACGGTGACGTTCGCTTCCTTTTTCAGGAGCGTAATATTCATAAGTGTCAGAATAAATACTTAAACCTACCGCATCGCGCTGTTTTTTTAGTATTTCTATTAAAGAAGCTGCAGCTACCGCAGAGAAGCTAATTTTATTTAAACGATGTATTGATTGATTTTTAAGAATAGGGTAATGCATCGAGGCTGAGTTGTCAATAATTAAATGACAACGTAGATTTGTTTCCTCTTCATATTTTTTAGTGTATAACTTTTCTGTTTTAGCAAATAACTTCCAATCTATATGACGTGTGCTTTCTCCTTTATTATAGAGTTTGTGCTCTGAAAATTCGACAGAAAAACCATGAAATGGACTTTTATGTATTCCGGTAATGAACCCTTCAACGACTTGTTTAGCTAATAACTCGAGGTTTTTAATTTCTGAAGAAGTATTATTTAAATCAATCATATGCTCGAAAATAAAAAAAGGTTTAGCGATAGCCAAACCTTTTTAATGATATATTGTAATTAAATAGCTTATAAAGCAGCATCAATTTTATCAGTATACGCTTTTTTAGGAGCAGCACCAACTTGCTTGTCTACAACTTCTCCGTTTTTAAATACTAAAACAGTAGGTATGTTTCTTACACCGTATTTAGCCGCAAATTCTTGATTGTTGTCTACATCTACTTTACCAACAACTGCTTTTCCTTCATATTCAGTGTGAATTTCATCAACAATTGGTCCAACCATTCTACAAGGTCCACACCAAGCTGCCCAAAAATCAACTAATACAGGTTTGTCTGATTTTAATACTACTTCCTCGAAGTTTGCATCTGTAATTTCTAATGCCATTTTGTTATATTTTAATTAGGTTACTATCTTATTTGTATAGTACAAAAGTAATCAAATATTTTACCAATACAATTTTAGTAAAATTACTTTTTATTATCAGTGTATCAATACTTTCTATTTCTTTGCAAGTTTGTTTTTCTGTGTGTAAAATTATTGATAACTTTGCAACTTAATATTTTGAGGAAAAATTTGACTGATTGCAACCTCTTTGAACATTGAGTTCATAAATAAAATGCTAAAGCAGTAATAATCTACTTCTTTACGCGACCAAGCAATTCAAGTTTTTCTTTTAATTAATTTTTAAATAAAAGTTTATGTCATATTTATTTACTTCAGAAAGTGTTTCTGAAGGACATCCAGATAAAATAGCTGATCAAATTTCAGATGCTTTAATTGATAATTTTTTAGCTTTCGATTCAGCATCTAAAGTGGCTTGTGAAACATTAGTTACTACGGGGCAAGTAGTGTTAGCAGGAGAAGTAAAGTCTAAAACATATTTAGACGTTCAAAAAATTGCAAGAGATGTAATTAACAAAATAGGATATACCAAAAGTGAGTACATGTTTGATGGTAGTTCTTGTGGTGTTTTTTCGGCAATTCATGAACAATCACCTGATATTAATCAAGGAGTTGTAAGAGCAAACCCAGAAGATCAAGGAGCAGGAGATCAAGGAATGATGTTTGGTTATGCAACCGATGAAACTGAAAACTATATGCCATTAGCATTAGAGTTATCACATCGATTGTTAATTGAATTAGCAGCACTACGTAGAGAAAATAAGGATATTACTTATTTACGACCAGATGCTAAATCGCAAGTAACTATTGAATATTCTGATGATAATGTGCCGCAAAGAATTGATGCAATTGTGATTTCTACACAGCATGATGATTTTGATGAGTCTGATGATGTGATGCTAGCTAAGATAAAAAAGGATATTGTAGAAATATTAATTCCGAGAGTAGTTGCTAAATTACCAGTACATATTCAAAAATTATTTACTGATAGTATTACGTATCATATTAACCCAACAGGAGTTTTTGTAATCGGAGGACCTCACGGAGATACTGGTTTAACTGGACGTAAGATTATTGTAGATACTTACGGAGGAAAAGGAGCACACGGTGGTGGAGCATTTTCAGGAAAAGATCCTTCTAAAGTAGATCGTTCAGGAGCCTATGCAACTCGTCATATTGCTAAAAACTTAGTAGCAGCAGGTTTGTGTAAAGAAGTTTTAGTACAGGTTTCATACGCAATTGGTGTTGCAAAACCAACAAGTATAAATGTAGAAACTTACGGTACTGCAACGATTGATAAAACAGATGGAGAAATAAGTAAAATAGTAGAAACTATTTTTGATATGCGTCCATATTTTATTGAGCAACGTTTAAAGTTAAGAACGCCAATTTATTCTGAAACTGCTGCTTATGGGCATATGGGAAGAAAATCTGAAAAGAAAACAGTTACTTTTTCTAATCCAATGGGAGAAACAGTTTCTCAAGAAGTAGAAACTTTTACCTGGGAAAAGTTAGATTATGTTGATAAGATAAAAGAAAGTTTTGGATTGTAAATAACCCAAAACTTATGATAATAAAAAAGCCTTGACAAGGTCAAGGCTTTTTTATTAAGTTTATTTTATTTGAAGTATATATGGCATTCTTGCTTGAATCCCTTTTAGTTTTTTCATTTGGTTAATGTTATTGTACAGTTGGTAGTTTTCGTTACCTAAAGCCTCTTTTAAAATATCCTCTTTAGATGCTTTAGTAAAAGGAGAAAAACTAAAAGCTTCTTTTAAATCTTTTTTATAGTTAGGGTAGTTACGCACTTTGTATGTTTCAATTTGCGCTAGTTCAGCTGCAACTGTAATTGCATCATTTAAGTTTCCTAATTTGTCTACCAATCCATTTTTAAGAGCTTCTTTACCTGTCCAAACTCTACCTTGTGCAATTTCATTTACTTGTTCAAAAGTCATATTACGACCAACGGCAACACGGTTTACAAAAGTCGTGTAAATTTGTTCAACCCCCTCTTTAGTTACGTCATAGAATTTTTTATCCATAGGTTCAAAAACACTATAGTTAGGGTTGTTGTTTGTTGATACTTGTTCAGCATTGATACCTATGTTATCTGCGAGTTTGTTAAAGTTTGGTATGGCTCCAAAAACACCAATAGAACCAGTGATTGTAGTAGGTTCAGCAAGTACTTTGTCAGCATTACAAGCAATGTAATAACCACCAGAAGCGGCTACGTTACCCATAGAAACAACTAAAGGTTTTTCTTTTTTCGTTAATTCTAATTCACGCCAAATTAATTCAGAGGCTAAAGCGCTACCTCCTGGTGAATTAACACGTAAAACAATTGCTTTTACATTTTTGTCTTTTCTTGCTTTGCGTAATGCTTTATTTATAATTCCTTGACCAATAATATCTTCATTTCCTTCAGTATACATTATTTCACCTTGTGCATAAATTACAGCAATTTTGTTTTTTGCAGTAGCAGAAATTCTTCCTTTTCCAGAGTTGATATAATCAGCTAAAGAAATAGTATTTATTTTTTTATTAGCATTTAAAGCTAGTTTTTCTTCATATTCATCTTCATAAATAATAGCATCAATTAATTTATAGTTTTTAGCCATTATTGCATTTCTACCATTAGCATTATCAGCAATTAAATTTAATTGTTCGGTAGTTATATTTCTACTCTTACTAATATCATCTGTAATTTCTGACCAGATAGATTTTAAAAGTGATGTGGTTTGTTCTCTATTGGCATCACTCATTTTGTTTGTTAAATAAGGTTCAACGGCACTTTTGTATTTTCCATGACGAATCACTTCCATTTTAATTCCGTATTTATCTTCAAAATCTTTATAATATAATATTTCGGTAGCTAAACCTTTAAAATCAATAGCCCCAACAGGATTTAAGAATAAACTATCGGCAACTGAACTTAAATAATAGTTTTTTTGAGAATAGACATCATTATAGGCATACACAAATTTGCCACTTTCTTTAAATTCTTCAATTTTATTTCTAATAGCTTGCGTTTGTGCTACACCAGCGTTTACTAATGTTGTTTTAATACTAATCCCTTTAATATTACTATCTGTTTTAGCATTTTCGATAGCATTTATTATTTTATTTAAAGCTAGTTTTTCGTCAGTTAACTCTAAAATTTCTGCTAACGGATTGTCATCTTTTGGAGCGTAATCTTTTATAGTTGCTGATAAATCTAATTCTAAAACAGAATTTGGTTTTACCGTAATCTCTTCTTCAGCTCCAATGATAGAGGCGATGGCTATAAAAAATAAAAAGATTAAAAAAGTGGCTATAAAAAAGCCAAGTATCGAGGCTAATAGGTTTCGTAAAAACTTCATGTGTTGTTGTTAAATTTTTTAGCAAAGATACATTTTTACATGTAGCTTACTATTTTAACGTAAGGTCATTCGGTATTTGCGTTGTGCAAATTCAAAATAATTAAAAAGCTTGTAGTTTACATCGTAACCATAATTAATGTTTAGGTCGTAATCAATTCTATTTTCGTAAATATTACTATCAAAATTAATAGGGTTATTAACTCTAGTGTTCCATTCAACAACATATATACGATTTTTGTTTTCTAAATAAAATTGAGAATGAAATCCTGGCGGTTTTGCAATGGTGTTTAAATAATTGTTAAAACCAATATCAAAAATGATAATTTCATATTCCAAACTATCGTTTTTAATCACAACAGGCTCTTCTTTTGTGATAGTTTTATTTTTTAGAGATGAAGATCCGCAAGCGTAAAAGGTAATAATTAAAATGGTTATAGCCGATAAATACTTTAAGGTTTTCATAATCTATAAAATTAGATGTCTATAAAGTTGCAAAAAATATTTTAATTTTCATTGATTTTTAACCTGTTTAACAGTATTTTTCACTTTTAAAGACAAAAAAATGAAGAATAGATGTTTTTGGGTAAGTGATGATCCTTTGTATGTAGCATATCACGACAAAGAATGGGGAGTTCCTGTTTATGATGATAAAACTTTGTTTGAATTTTTAATTTTAGAAACTTTTCAGGCCGGCTTAAGTTGGATAACAATTTTAAAGAAAAGAGAAAACTTTAGAAAAGCATTTGATAATTTCGATTGTAATAAAGTGGCAAATTACAAAGAGGATAAATATGAAGAATTGCTTATGGATGCTGGAATTATAAGAAATAAATTAAAAATAAAATCAGCAATTTCTAACGCACAACTTTTTATAGGTGTTCAAGAAGAGTTTGGTTCTTTTTCAAAATTCTTTTGGAGTTATACAAATGAAAAGCCAATTGTAAATCATTTTAATAAACGAGAAGATGTTCCTGCCACCACAGCTTTGTCAGATAAAATATCAAAAGATTTAAAAAAACGAGGTTTTAAGTTTGTAGGTTCTACAGTTATATATGCTTATATGCAGGCTACAGGTATGGTTAACGATCATACGACCGATTGTTTCAGATATAACGAAATTTAAAATTCGTACATTTATCAACTGAAAAAATCAATTTAAAACTATAAAAATGAAATTAAAACAAATGCTTTATACTGCCGCAGCAGTTAGCTTATTGGTTTCTTGTGGAGTGGAAAATAAAAAAGAAACTAAAGAGAAAAAAGTAGAAGTAAAAAAGGAAGCAAAGTTTAATCATGAGGTTGAGCAATTTGCAGATATAAAAGTTTTAAGGTATCAAATTCCGGGGTTTGAAAAATTAACACTAAAAGAAAAAAAGTTAGTGTATTATTTAACACAAGCAGGATTGGCTGGGCGTGATATTATGTGGGATCAAAATTACCGTCATAATTTAGAGATAAGAGCAGCTTTAGAGCAAGTAAATAATGATTACAAAGGAGATAGAAATAGTGAAGATTTTAAAAGTTTTACAACTTATTTAAAACGTGTTTGGTTTTCAAACGGAATTCATCATCATTATTCAAACGATAAAATTAAACCTACTTTTTCTAAAGAGTATTTAGTAAGTTTATTAAAAGACACGAAAGCAATTTTATCTGCAGAAGCATTAGACGTGATTTTTAATGAAAAAGATGCTAAAAAAGTAAATAAAAAAGCTGGCGTTGATAATGTGTTAGCATCAGCAATTAATTTTTATGGACCAGATGTTACAAGTAAAGATGTTGAAACTTTTTATGAATCAGCATATAAAGGACCTGAAGGGCAACCGATAGAAGCTGGATTGAACTCTAAATTAGTACGTGAAAACGGAAAGTTAGTTGAAAAAGTATGGAAATCATGTGGTATGTATGGTAATGCTATTGATACCATTATTTTTTGGTTAGAAAAAGCACAAGATGTAGCTGAAAATGAAAAACAAGGAGCCGCTTTAGGGTTATTAATCGAGTATTATAAAACTGGAAGTTTAGATGTTTGGGATAAATATTGTATTGCTTGGGCTACATCTGTTGAAGGAAATATCGATTGGATAAATGGTTTTATAGAGGTGTATAACGACCCTAAAGGATATAGAGGTTCTTATGAAACAGTAGTGCAAATTAAAGATTTTGATATGTCTAAAAAGATGAAAGTCTTATCAGACAATGCACAATGGTTTGAAGATAATGCTCCATTATCACCAGCTCATAAAAAACAAAATGTAGTGGGTGTTTCATATAAAACGGTAAATGTTGCCGGAGAAGCAGGGGATGCTTCACCAAGTACACCAATTGGAGTGAATTTACCAAATAATAATTGGATTCGTCAGCAGCACGGATCTAAATCAGTTTCATTAGGAAACATCATAGGAGCCTATAATAATGCTGGAGGTTCTGGTAGATTAAAAGAGTTTGCCTACGATGAAGAAGAAATAGCGTTAGAGCTAGAATATGGAAAATTAGCAGATAAATTACATACTGCTTTGCATGAAGTAATAGGGCATGCTTCAGGGCAGATAAATGAAGGAATAGGACAGCCAAAAGAAACCTTAAAAAATTATGCATCTACGATGGAAGAGGGTAGAGCAGATTTAGTTGGATTGTATTATTTAATGGATCCTAAATTACAAGAATTAGGTTTGGTTAGTGATTGGCAAAAAGTAGGAAAAGCTGCTTACGATGGTTATATTAGAAATGGATTGATGTCTCAATTAATACGTATTAAATTAGGGGATGACATTGAAGAAGATCATATGGTAAATCGCCAATGGGTTTCAGCTTGGTCTTTTGAGCAAGGGCAAAAAGAAAATGTAATAGAAAAAATTTCCAAAGAGGGTAAAACATATTTTGTGGTAAATGATTATATGAAACTTCGTGAAATTTTTGGTCGTTTATTAAAAGAAACGCAACGAATTAAATCAGAAGGAGATTTTGATGCAGCCAAAGCTTTAGTAGAAGGTTATGGTGTTAAAGTAGATCAAGAACTTCATAAAGAAGTTTTAGAGCGTAATAAACAATTTACATCTGCTCCTTACAGCGGATTTGTAAACCCAGTTTTAGTGCCAGAATTAGATGCCAAAGGAAATATCACTGATGTAAAAGTTACACAACCCGAAACTTTTGAAGAGCAAATGAAGTTTTATGCTAAAAATTATAGCTTTTTACCTATTAAAAACTAATAAGAGCTTTAATTTATTTATAAAAAACCGATTCTTTATGAAAGAATCGGTTTTTGTATTTTTACAAAGTAAAATAATGTAATGGCAAGAAAAATTAAAGACCCTGGATTAGGTTATAATTCACAAGAAAATAGTAGGGGGCTTATTAATAAAGACGGGAGCTCTAACGTAATTCATGTTAACAAAAATGTGAATATAGATGACTTGTACACGTATTTTGTTGAAATGTCTTGGGCTAAATTTTTTCTTTTAGTTTTTTTAGGATATACTTTTTTAAATGTGATTTTTGGACTTATATATACCTTGATTGGTATTGAAGAAATTACTCAGCCAAATGATTCTTTTTTGTATGATTTTTTAAACGGATTCTTTTTTAGTGCGCAAACATTAACTACAGTAGGGTATGGAGGGATTGCACCACATGGAATAACATCTAACATCGTTGCTTCCTTTGAAGCAATGCTTGGCTTGTTGTCTTTTTCATTTATCACAGGGTTATTATATGGTCGGTTTTCTAAGCCAAAAGCAGCGATTCGTTTTAGCGATAATTTGGTGTTAAGAGATTTTAAAGAGCACAAAGCATTAATGTTTCGATTAATGAATAACCGAAAAACGGTAATGATTGAGCCCGAAATAAAAGTTACATTGGTTTTAAATGAAGAGAATGAAAAAGGAAATTATAAACGTCAATTTTATCAATTAAAATTAGAACGAAATAAAATAATGTATTTACCAACAATCTGGACAGTGGTACATGAGGTAGATAAAGAGAGTCCGTTATATAAATATACCAAAGAAGAAATAAAAAATATGGATGCTCATGTGTATATTTTACTTAAGTATTACGAGGAGTCTTTTGGGCAAAATGTTTACCAAGCAACTTCTTATAATTTTTCTAGCTTACAGATGGATATGAAATATACAGCTTCATCTCATTTTAATGAAGAAGGATTCACTGTCTTAAATCACGATAAGTTGAGTAAAGTAGAAAAAATGAATTAACCTTTAATTAAAAATTTAGAAATAAATAAAAACGCAATAACACTTATAATTCCTATAGTTACATAAATAGCACCATTTTTATAATGTTTTTTATTGTTTTTTGCATCTTTTTTGTAGCTATAAAACATTAACACTATAAATGCGATAACAAATAAACTTGCAAAAACTATTCTGCCTGGAGTAAACATTTTTGCAGCGATAAGAGTAAACATAAAATTGTATTTTCAGCAAAGTTAAAGAATGATTTTATTATGAAGAAAAATTTAAGGAAGTAGTTTTTTTTGACACATTTAAAAAGTAAACCAATAAGAAGTTTTATAAAATGAAAAATAAATTAAAAGCAGTACATGAATTTCATTCAGCATTTAAGTTAAATATTCAAAACGAACCAACAGTTAAAATAGCTGATGATAGAAAAAAATTGCGTTTTGAATTAATGAAAGAGGAAAATGAAGAATATTTAGAAGCAGCTAAAAATAATGATTTAGTTGAGGTAGCTGATGCTTTAGGAGATATGCTGTATATTCTATGTGGTACCATTATTGAGCACGGAATGCAAGATAAAATAGAAGCCGTTTTTAACGAAATTCAACGAAGTAATATGAGTAAATTAGGCGAGGATGGTACCCCGATTTATCGTGAAGATGGTAAGGTTTTAAAAGGACCTAATTATTTTAAACCAAACATAAAAGAAATTTTAAATCAATAAAAAGAGCCTCATTAACGAGGCTCTTTTAGTTACTATTTATAAGAATATTTATTTACCTACAATACGTTCTAATTCAAAGGTTAATGTTTTTACATTGTTAACCATCTTTAAAATAACTCCGTTAGCATCAACAATAAGGTGGGTAGGGTATTGTTTTACTTTTAGTTTTTTAGACATGTACTTTTTTTGATTAGGAACCGTAGCATATTTAAAAGGTTTTGTTTTTAAAAACTCGATTAGTTTATCTTTTTCATCAAAAGCTAAACTAACAAATTCAATATCATCTTCTTTATATTTATCAACCAAAGCATTTAATTGAGGAAACTCTTCAACACAAACTTTACAAGTAATAAACCAACATTTTAAAACCACTATTTTACCTTCTGTATCTGCTTTATTGTGAGCTTTTCCTTTTAAATCAACAAAATCATAACTAGGAAGTTTTTTGCCTTCCATTTTAAAATATTGATAAGCAATAGTAGCTTTACTTACAATTGCTTTTTTAATTTTTTCGTTACCAGTATCTTTAATATTAGTTAACTGATATTGAATTTCGTCTTTTTTATTTTTAGATTTAACAGCAATGTAGGCTCCTGTACGTAATGAAACTAAAAAAATCCCTTTATCCATTATTGCTCCCTTGTTGTCAAGAGGAATAAAGGTTGACATTAAATCAATATTTTGTTTATTGTAAGCGTTCCAGTTGTCGTAATTTTCTTGAATATCATCGGTGTTTATAGATTTTTCCTTCTCAGTATTGTTAGCTACTACTGTTGCTTCAACTTCCACTGGTTTTTCTACTTCTGAAGGCGTTTCAATTTCTTTAGTATCTGAAGCGACTTTTTTACTATTTATAACTTCTTTTGCTGCTGATTCAGTATTGTTGTTTTTACTAGTACCTTTTAAGTAAGTGTTTAAAGTAAATAGCGATAAACCAAACCCTATAATTATTGATAATAAAGCAAGTATAATATTTCTCATTTCCCCCTTTTGTAATTTTATAAATATCTTATTATGAATTACTAAGATAGTTTTTTTTAACGAAATCTAAATTTTAACTCTCCAGCCGTGCTTGTCTTCAGTTTTGTTAGACTGTATGTTAACAAGTTTTTCTTTAAAAAATGTTGCATATGAATCGTTATTTTCAGGTAATTCAAAAACGTCATCTTGATGCTTAAAGCCTTTAATAGGGTTAATTACAGCAGCAGTACCTGAACCGAAAATTTCTTTTAATTCACCAAGTTTTGCAGCTTCTTTAATTTCGGCAACAGTTACTCTTCTAACGTGAACGTTAATGTTATTATCCTCTGCAAGTTGAATTATTGATTTTCGAGTAATACCATCTAAAATACGATCGTTAGTTGGTGTTGTTATTAATTTATCTCCTATTCTAAAAAAGATATTCATGGTACCAGCTTCTTCTAAATATTCATGGCTATTAGCATCGGTCCATATTATTTGTTGAAAACCTTGTTCATTTGCTAATCGCGTAGGGTAAAACTGAGCAGCGTAATTACCTGCAGCTTTAGCATAACCTACACCACCATCGGCAGAGCGACTATATTTTTCAGCAAATAAAACTCTAACTTCACCAGCATAGTATGATTGTGCAGGTGAGCAAATAATAATAAATTTATAAGCTTCGGCAGGTGAAGCAGCAATAGCACCTTCAGTAGCAATGATAAAAGGACGAATGTAAAGAGCATTACCAGCCCCTTTTTTTATCCAATTGTTGTCTATTTTTAAAAGTTTTTCTAGCCCCTCAAAAAACACTTCTTTAGCAACAGCAGGCATTGCTAAACGTTCGGCAGATATATTTAATCTGTTAAAGTTGTCTTCAGGCCTGAATAAAAATACGTCATCATTGTCATCTTTAAAAGCTTTCATACCTTCAAAAACAGCTTGTCCGTAATGAAATACTCTCGCCGAAGGATCAAAAAGCATTGGTCCGTAAGGCATTATTGTTGGGTTTTTCCATTCTCCTTCAGAAAAATCACAAACAAACATGTGGTCCGTAAAAGTACGACCAAAAGCAAGGTTGTTAAAATCAACTGAATCAATTTTTGATTGTGCTACTAATTGAATATCTATGTTCATAAAAATGCTTTTTTTTTCAGTGTGTCAAAGGTACAAAAACTAGCTATATAAAGATTTGTAATAAGTAATCACTTCAGTAATTATAATTATATTTGCTAAGTGTTAATTTTAACTTTTTGATAATGAAAAGAATACTAGTTTTTACCTTGGTTTTAAGTTTCTTATTTGTAGCTTGTAAAGTAAAAAAGAAAGAAGAAGTAAAAGAAAATGAAGCTTCTAAAATAGCATATGCTTCATTTGGAGAGAAAATAGAAAGTAGAAATGCTCTTTCTGAAAAGGAAATGTCTGAAAAATTTGATGCCTTAAAAATTGGGGACACAATAAACGTGAAATTCACATCTAAAATTGATGAAGTTTGTACTAAAAAAGGATGTTGGATGGTGTTGCCTGCGGCGGATAAAAAAACAATGGTAAAATTTAAAGATTATAGTTTTTTTATGCCGTTAGATAGTAAAGGAAATGAAGTGATAGTTGCAGGAAAAGCGTTTGTAAAAGAAACGTCAGTTGATGAATTACGTCATTATGCTGAAGATGCAGGAAAATCAGAAGAAGAAATCGAAAAAATAAAGGAACCTAAAAAAGAGTTTTCGTTTTTAGCACATGGAGTATTAATGAAATAATTGTTGTTATTAAAAGAGAAATAATTATAACGTCAGATGGCTCTACTACGATACATTTACCTGATTGGAATGAACAGTATCACTCTAAACACGGAGCAATACAAGAAGCATATCACGTATTTATAAAAAGCGGATTAGAACAGGTTAATACACCAAAAATTTCTATTTTAGAAATAGGATTTGGTACTGGGTTAAATTGTTTTATTACTTTTTTAGAAAGTAATAAAATAATAAATTATGTAGGGGTAGAAGCATATCCTGTAAGCAACACTGAGCTTGTTGAGTTAAATTATGTTACCGAGTTAAATGCAGCAGAGCAACAGCCTGTTTTTAATAAAATGCATGCGCTTTCTTGGGAAGAAAAGCATGAGGTTACATCAAATTTTAGCCTAACAAAGCGCCAACAATTTTTTAAAGATATTGATGACAAAGAAGCATTTGATTTAATTTATTTTGATGCCTTTGGTGCTGAGCATCAACCAGAATTGTGGACAGAAGATATTTTTAAATTGATGTTTAACGCTTTAAATAAAAACGGGATTTTAGTAACCTATGCAGCTAAAGGAAGTGTTCGTAGAGCAATGCAATCAGTAGGTTTTAATGTAGAACGTTTGCCTGGGCCACCAGGAAAAAGAGAAATGCTTCGAGCTATAAAACATAGTTAAAATAATAAATTATAAAAGTAAAAAATGAAGTTTCAAAGACGTTTTGGTAATCGAAAAAAAACAAATCCTAAAAAAGGATTGTACTTAATTATAATGCTTATTGTTGTTCTGTATTTGTTTTTTAATGCTGACGCTATAATTGGAAAATATTTTTAAATGAAACCATTTCAATTTAAAGAATTTACAGTAGCGCAAGATAAAACAGCTATGAAAATTGGTACTGATGGGGTTTTATTAGGTGCTTGGTGTGCTTTGCCCGAGTTTCCAGACAGTGTTTTAGATATTGGTTCAGGTACAGGTCTTATCTCGTTAATGATAGCGCAACAAACAGATGCTATGACAATAGATGCGGTAGAGGTTGATGCAGCTGCTTATGAGCAAACGGTAGCTAATTTTGAGCAATCTGACTGGGGAGATCGATTATTTTGTTACAATGCATCTTTTAATGATTTTGTAGACGAAATGGTAGAAGAGGAAGAGCTGTATGATGTTATTGTATCGAATCCGCCATTTTATACTGATAATTTTGAAACAGATGATGTTTCTCGTAACAAAGCGCGTTTTACATCATCTTTATCTTTTGAAGAATTGATAGGTGGAGTTGCTAAAATTTTGGATCAAAAAGGTATGTTTTCAGTAATAATACCTTATAAAGAAGAAGTTGAATTTTTAAAGATAGCACTTGAATACAATCTATTGTTAAATAAGGTTTGTCATGTAAAAGGAAATGAAAATTCTGCTATAAAAAGAAGCTTGTTAACCTTATCTTTTGAAGAAAAAGAAATTGAAAAAGAACTTTTGGTTATCGAAAAAGAAAGGCACCAGTATACTGATGCCTATATAAATCTAACAAAAGACTTTTATTTAAAAATGTAAGTTTTATACTTATTTTTTAATACTGTAATCAAAATCGTTAGCTAAAAATTTATCAGCTATTTCATTGAAGTTTTTAGCACTGTTACGAGGAATTCCATGGTTTGCTCCAGGAACAATACATAATTGAGATTTTTTAATATTATCAAAAATTTCAACAGCATGTTGGTTTTTAATAATATCTCTATCTCCAATTGTAATTAATACTGGTGCGTTTATTTTTTGTAATTCAGCATGACTTATATCTGGAGAATTTAAAAGTAATTTGTCTAATTGTAATTCTTTTTTCCAGTTTCTTGAAGTGTCACCTTTTTTTATCATTTTTAAAGTTTCGGCATGCATTTCTTTAACTTGTTGCATTGCCCAATCATTAACAGCAGTGTTATCAAACCTTAAATTAGGTCCCATTGTAACTATTTTTTTAATATTTACTTTGTTTCTAATTCCCATTTTTAAGCCAATAATACCGCCATCACTCCAACCAAGAATATTTATAGCTGTTAAATTTAGTTTTGTTACCAATTGCTCTAAATCTTTTGCCATTTGCAGGTAGGTTAAAGATTTTGTTTTTAATTCTGATTTTCCTTGCCCTCTACTATCTGCAGCAATTACCCTATACTTATCTTTAAAATAATCAATTTGATATTCCATAGCTTTAATGTCTGTCCCACAGCTATGTATGATTAATAAAGGTTCTCCTTTTCCGTATTCTTCGTAATAAATTTTAGCGCCGTTTATTTTAATATATTTACCAACGGTTTTATTGTTTCCGTAAGGAGTATTAAAATTATTTTGAGCGTTAGTTTTACTAAGTTGTAAGTTTAAAAAAAAGAAGGCGGTTAAAAGAAAGGTTGTTTTTTTCATTGATTGATTTTTAAAATTTAATTAATGTTGTTAAGGGTTTGGTAATGTTTTAATTAATAAAAAATCGGGGATGCAAAACTAACTTTAAATAGTTTAGAAATCAAGTGTTTTGTTTTTAAGGTTAAAACTTTTGTATAAAAAAAGGCATCAGTAATAATGCCTTTTTAAATTATTTATGGTAATAAATAAATAGTTTATGTTAATCAAAATGAGTTTTTAAAGCATAACTTCTATTTATTTAAAAATGTGAATAGAAATAGTTATTCATATTCTGTTAGATACTTTCAGGATTATATCCCAAGTACGGCACTTCTTTCTCAACAAAAGTAATTCCGTATTCTTCTAATTCCTTTAAAATAGGTTCATACACTTCTTTTGTTATTGGTAATTGAACACCTGGAGTTGTAATTTCACTATTTAAAATGCGTAAAGTAGCCATAGCTACTGGCAAACCAACCGTTTTTGCCATGGCGGTATAGGTTTGATCATCACCTTTAATAACCATGCTACTTTCTATTTGATGTTTTTTGTTGTTAAGTTCATATCCAAATTTATGATGCATTACAATCATATCTTTATCATCGGATTCAAGCGTCCATTTATCAGAAAGTATTTTTTGTAAAATTTGAGCAGGAGTAGCGTTCTTAAGTCCAGTTTTTTTAGTTGGGTTAAAAATGTCAAGTTCCAAAAACTTATCCCACATAATATCATCCTGGTCTATTTTTAAGTAAGAACGAAATTTTAATTCTACAGAATCTGTAGGAGAGTAAGCTAAAAATAAATTTGTAAAATCACGATAACTCATATTTTCAGAATCTTCAATGGTATAAGAATCATCGGTCATTCCTAATTGAACAAAAACATTCCAGGCTCTCGAAAAACCTACTTTTCTAATGGTACCTCTGTACATTGTAGGTATGTTTTCAAGATTATAAAGACTTCTATACTTTAATGAATCACGATTCGCATACCCTTCAAACTTACCATATCCTTCAATATCTAAAAATTCTGTTCTTCTAAATAATTTATGATATGGTATGTATTTGTATGTGTTTTCTTGAATAAACATCGCGGCGCCACCTTGTCCCGCTAAAACCACATTTCTAGGGTTCCAAGTAAATTTGTAGTTCCATAAATTAGTATCACTTTCTGGAGCCACTAAGCCACCTGTAAAAGATTCAAAAAGTAACATTTTAGCCTTCTTGTCATGAATTTCATTAATGATTTTCATGGCACTCATGTGATCAATCCCTGGGTCTAAGCCAATTTCATTCATAAAAACTAGCCCTTTAGCTTTAGCTTGTGTATCTAAAGCTTTCATTTCGTCAGAAATGTAAGAAGCAGTTACCATATGTTTGTCATAAGTAATACAATCTTTAGCTACTTGTATGTGAAAACGGGCAGGAAGCATTGATATAACGATGTCGGCATTTTTAATAGCATTAATACGTTCTTTATCGTTAAAAACATCTAAAGTAATAGCTGTTGCGTTTTTATGATTATTAACTAAATTTTTTGCATTGTTAATAAAAACGTCACCTATCGTTAAGTGCAATTTTTCTGATGTGGATTTATCTAATAAATATTTTATAAGTGATGCACTAGATCTACCAGCACCAATAATTAATATTTTTCTCATTATATAATGTATTTTTGTATATTCTAATTTTAAAGGCACAATATCGCTAAAAAAGTTTAAATTTAAACAAAAACAGTAAAAATGTATAAGAATTTAACAATATCGTCTTTTTTGGGAATTATAGCAGTAATTTTAGGCGCTTTTGGAGCGCATGCTTTAAAGACAAAATTAAGTGAAGAGGCTATGCAAAGCTTTCAAACAGCGGTACGATATCAATTTATGCATGTTTTATTATTGTTGTTTGTAAACACTTTTAATGAGTTTACTTCTAAGCAAAAAAATGCAATTAGTTTATTTGTAATTGGCGGTATAATTTTATTTTCAGGATCAATTTATGCAATACATTTATTAAAAGTACCTGCGAAATCAATTTGGTTTGTAACTCCATTAGGTGGACTTATGTTAATTATAGGCTGGTCTTTACTATTTTTTTATTTTTTAAAAAAAGTTATTAAAAAAGAATAGTTGATAATTTTTTTCAATGATTAATGAGTTTAATCAAAAAGCCCTACTTTTGTATGAAATTTAACACAACTAAATTATTTTAAGATGACAAATCTTGATACGAAAACGATATCGTTAAACAACTTAGGTATAAAAGATGCTACGGTTCGTTATCAATTAACTTCAGAGGAGTTACACAATATTACTATAGAAAAAGAACAAGGAGTAGAAACTAGTTTTGGTGCATTAGCAGTTAAAACAGGTGAGTTTACTGGACGTTCACCAATGGATCGTTTTATCGTTAAAGATGATATAACAAAAGATGAAATTTGGTGGGGAGATATAAACATACCTTTTGATTCAGAAAAATTTGACAAATTATATGATAAAGTAACAGATTACTTATCTAATAAAGAGGTTTTTGTACGTGATAGTTATGCATGTGCAGATGCTGATTATAAATTAAACATTAGAGTTGTAAACGAGTATCCATGGAGTAACATGTTTGCTTACAATATGTTTTTACGACCAACTGCTGAAGAGTTAAAAGATTTTTCTCCAGAATGGACAGTTGTTAACGCACCTGGTTTTATGGCAAATCCTGAAGTAGATGGGACGCGTCAGCATAACTTTGCTATTTTAAATTTTGAGAAAAAAATTGCTTTAATTGGTGGAACTGGTTACACGGGTGAAATTAAAAAAGGAATTTTTTCTGCATTAAACTTTATTTTACCAGTGTTTAAAAACACATTACCAATGCATTGTTCAGCAAATATTGGTAAAGAGGATGATACTGCTATTTTCTTTGGATTATCAGGTACAGGTAAAACAACCTTATCTACCGATCCTAACCGTAGTTTAATTGGTGATGATGAGCATGGTTGGACTTCAGAAAACACTGTTTTTAATTTTGAAGGAGGTTGTTACGCAAAAGTAATCGACTTATCTAAAGATAAAGAGCCAGAAATATACGCAGCTATTAAGAAAGGAGCAATTCTGGAAAATATTGTGATGAACGATAAAAAAGAGGTTGATTTTCACGATACTTCAATTACACAAAACACACGTGTAAGTTATCCAATTCATCATATAGAAAATATTCAAACACCATCAACAGGTAAAAATCCTAAGAATATATTTTTCTTAACAGCAGATGCTTTTGGGGTATTACCTCCAATTTCGAGGTTAACACCAGGGCAGGCAGCATACCACTTTATTTCAGGTTATACAGCTAAAGTAGCAGGAACAGAGGCAGGTGTTACAGAGCCATTACCAAGTTTTTCGGCTTGTTTCGGAGCGCCATTTATGCCATTACATCCAACTCGTTATGCAGAAATGTTAAGCGAAAAAATGAAAGAGACTAACGTTAACGTTTGGTTGATTAATACAGGTTGGTTTGCAGGTCCTTACGGAGTAGGAAACAGAATGAAGTTAAAGTATACAAGAGCCATGATTAATGCAGCTTTAACAGGTGGTTTACCAAGTGAAATTACTAAAGAAAACTATCACATACATTCAGTATTTGGTTTAGCACAACCAAGAGAATGTCCTGGGGTACCTTCTGAGTTATTAAGCCAAAGAACAGCATGGAATAATGATGAAGAATACTACAAAACAGCGAATAAATTAGCTGACTCGTTTAGAGAAAACTTTAAAAAGTTTGAAGAATATGCAAACGATGAGATTTTAGCAGGAGGTCCGCCAAGTGTTAAAAAATAAATAGTAAGAAGCATCCGAAAGGATGCTTTTTTTATGCGTAAATACTGCCTACTTTTGTAATATTAAAACCAATAAGATGATTGTACAAGGAAATATAGTTGATATACGAAATAGACGAATCTTTAAAGGAGAGGTTGAGGTTGAAGAAGGAAAGATAAAAGCAATTAGAAAAGCTGATCATTTAATAGAAAATTATATTATTCCAGGGTTTGTAGATGCGCATATTCATATTGAAAGTTCGATGTTAGTGCCTTCAGAATTTGCAAAAATAGCTGTAACGCACGGAACAGTTGCAACTGTTTCTGATCCGCATGAAATAGCAAATGTATTGGGAGTAAAGGGAGTTGATTTTATGATTGAAAATGGAAAGAAAGTTCCGTTAAAATTTAATTTCGGTGCACCTAGTTGTGTGCCAGCTACCTCTTTTGAAAGTGCAGGAGCTATTATCGATTCAGATGATATAAAATTGATGCTAGAAAATCCAGATATTAAATATCTGGCTGAAATGATGAATTATCCAGGTGTTTTGTTTGACGATGAAGAGGTTTTAAAAAAGCTTCAACACGCTAAGAATAATAAAAAACCAATAGATGGGCATGCGCCCGGTTTAAGAGGTGATGATGTAACTAAATACATATCGGCAGGGATAACAACCGATCATGAATGCTTTACCTACGAAGAAGCTTTAGAGAAACTTCAAAAAGGAATGAAAGTAATTATTCGTGAAGGTAGTGCTGCTAAAAACTTTGAGGCTTTAATTGATTTATTGCCTGATCATTTTGAAAATATGATGTTTTGTTCAGATGACAAGCATCCAGATGATTTATTAGTTGGACATATTAACCAGTTATGTGAGCGCGCAGTATCGAAAGGAATTGATGTTTTTAAAGTATTGCAAGCTGCCTGTATTAACCCTGTAAAACATTACAATTTAGATGTCGGTTTATTAGAAAAAGGAGATGATGCCGATTTTATTGTTGTTGATGGTTTAGAAAAATTTAATGTTTTGCAAACCTATGTAAACGGTGAATTAGTTAGTGAAAACGGAAAATCATTTGTAAAATCAGTAGATTTTGAAGTGTTGAATAATTTTAATACTGATGAAAAGGAAATTTCTGATTTTGAATTTAAATCATCTGCAGAAAAAATTAGAGTTATTGAGGCTTTAGATGGTGAGCTAGTAACGAATGAAGTTGAAGCTGATGCTTTGATAAAAGATGGTAATTTAGTTTCTAATACAGAAACAGATGTGTTAAAAATGACGGTTGTAAATCGTTATAAAAATGATGAACCTTCAATAGCATTTATTAAAAACTTCGGATTAAAAGAAGGAGCAATCGCAAGTTCTGTAGGGCATGATTCTCATAATATAATAGCAGTTGGAGTTTCTGACGAAGCTATTTGTAAAGCCGTGAATTTATTGATAGCAAATAAAGGAGGTGTTTGTGCTGTTACCGAACTAGAAGAAAAAATAGTTTCATTACCTGTAGCAGGAATCATGTCTGATAAATCGGCTGAAGAAATAGGGAAATCGTATGCTGAATTAGATAAAAAGGCAAAACAGATGGGGAGTAAATTACGCGCACCATACATGAGTTTATCGTTTATGGCACTGTTGGTAATACCAGCGTTAAAATTATCTGATAAAGGATTGTTTGACGGGAATAACTTTAAGTTTACTTCATTAGAGGTTCAGTAAAATACTATTTAATTGATTAGTTTAGCCTTATAGAAATTAAAATTTGAAGACAGAGAAAATTATTTTAGGAATTGATCCAGGTACAAGTATCATGGGATTCGGAATTATAAAAGTGGTGGGTAAAAAAATGGAATTCGTTCAAATGAATGAATTGATTTTAAAAAAATACGACGATCATTATTTAAAACTAAAGTTAATTTTTGAACGTACAATTGAATTGATAGATACTTATAAACCTGATGAAGTCGCTTTAGAAGCTCCTTTTTTTGGTAAAAATGTACAATCGATGTTAAAGCTTGGGCGTGCGCAAGGAGTTGCTATGGCTGCTGCATTGTCGCGTGAAATACCTGTAACAGAATATGCGCCACTAAAAATAAAAATGGCAATTACAGGAAACGGAAAATCGAGCAAAGAACAAGTTGCTTTAATGTTAAAATCGTTATTAAATTTAAAAACCTTACCTAAAAATTTAGATGCAACCGATGGTTTAGCCGCCGCGGTTTGTCATTATTATAATTCAGGGACAAAAGTAGGAGGAAAGAACTATACAGGTTGGGCAGCGTTTGTAAAGCAGAATCCTAAAAAAGTAAAATAATTAGACAACCATTTAATAAATCTGGGTGTCTAGGTTAATAGTTAACCTAATAAAATGTAATTAATATGAAAAAGAGTTTGCAGTTATTGTTATTAGTATTAATCGTTTCTTGTAAAGTAAAAAAGAAAGAAAATAGATATTATCTTAAATCAGATAAGAAAGAAATACAAGCGTTATTTAATGACCAATTATTTCCTTTTACTATTGTAAATGATGATTTAGCTTTTCCGTATACAGGAAAAACCAATAAGGTAGGTTTTGTATCAGGGATTGATAGTGTGTCTTTTGATTTAAATCCTAAAGATAGTATTCCGTTAACTTTTATTGTAGATAAGAAAGACACAATTGCTGTTTTGGTTATTGGTAAAACCAAGCGAGTAAATTTTTCAGATAATTATATACAAGAAAATAAAGAAACGTATAAAGTACTTTCACCCAAAGTACTTGAATTGGTTAATGTAGGTATTGCTTTAACAGAATTTGGTAAAAAAGATGCTGATTTAATTTTTAAATATTCAGATTATTATAAAAAAGTATTACAATATTTTGAACCATATAAAAGGCACCCTTTAATTGATTCGTTAAACAATAACCTACAAAAAAATAAAAACGATTATTACTATAATATCATAATGAATGCTAATATGTATTCGTTTGATAAAGATAGAATATTAAATAAAACATCTTTTAATAGAATGGGATTTGGGGAAGATAATTATGTAAAAAAAATACTTCCTTTACTTGAAGATTTTTCTAAAAAATCTAAATTTCATAAATTTTACGATGAAAGCATAAAATATTATGAGTCTTTAATAAACGATTATTATAAACTGGTTCCTGTAAAAAAAATGTGGAGATGGTTAGAGAATAAATTTCCTGTTAAACATGATTCGTATAAAATTTATTTTTCTCCTTTAGTAAACGGATATCATTCTACTCAAAACTACGAAGACAATGGGTTTAAAGAAACAGCAATGCATATCAATGCTCCAATTTTAGATGATATGTATTCAAATAAAGAAAAAGAAGCAATTCTTTCTCGTGTTGTTTTTACAGAAATAGATCATAATTATGTAGATCCGACTACCGATAAGTTTAAAGAAATAACGACTTTATTAAGTCCTTTAAGTTGTTGGAATAGTAAAATAGATTGGTATAATAGTAGTTATAGAACGTTTAGTGAATATATGACTTGGTCGGTTTTTACATTGTATTTGTACGATAATTTTGATAAAGAGGTTTTTGACAAAAGAAATAAAGCGATAGAAGATTTTATGACCTCAAAAAATAGAGGATTTATAAAATATAAAGAGTTTAATCAATTTGTTTTAAATTGGTATAAAAACAACCCAAAATCTTCTCTAGAAAAATTGTATCCAGCAGTTATAGATTGGGTGAAAAAACAAAAATGTGAAGACTAATTTGGCAGGAATCTATATACACATACCGTTTTGTAAGCAAGCTTGTTTTTATTGCGATTTTCATTTTTCTACTTCTTTAAAAAAGAAAGATGATTTAATCTTATGTTTGATAAAAGAGCTTGAAATACGTAAACAAGAGTTGATTAATGAAACCATTGAAACGATATATTTTGGAGGTGGTACGCCATCGTTATTATCAAAAGAAGAAATAAAAACTTTATTAAATATTGTTTATAAAAACTATAAAGTAGTTGATAATCCAGAGATTACTTTAGAGGCAAACCCAGATGATTTATCTGAAGAAAAAATTAAAGAGTTAGCAGCTTCTCCTGTAAATAGATTAAGTATAGGGGTTCAATCTTTTTTTGAAGAAGATTTAAAAAGCATGAATCGCGCGCATAATTCAAAAGAAGCAAAAGAATGTTTGTCTATGGCGACTCACCATTTTGATAATATTACAGTAGATTTGATTTACGGTGTGCCAAATATGAGTAACGAACGCTGGAAAGAGAATCTGAGAATAGCGTTCGATTTTGGTGTGAATCATATTTCAAGTTATGCTTTAACTGTTGAGCCTAAAACGGTGTTAGATAGTTTTGTGAAAAACGGAAAATATCCCACACCAGATGAAACCGAAGCAAAAGAGCATTTTGATATTTTGGTAGAAGAAACCGCTAAAAACGGATTTGTACATTACGAGATATCGAATTTTGGAAAACCTGATTACTTTTCAAAACACAATACAAGTTATTGGTTGGGCAAAAAGTATATTGGTATTGGTCCTTCTGCACATTCGTTTAGTAAAACACATCGCAGTTGGAATATAGCAAATAACGCAAAATATATAAAAGAACTTCAAGAAGGTAATTTACCAAATGAGGTTGAAAAACTATCAAAAGAAGATCAGTTTAACGAATATTTAATGACAGGCTTACGAACTATTTGGGGAGTATCGTTAGATAAGATTGATGAAGATTTTAAAGAGCAATTACTAATCTCTTCAAAAAAGTTTATAGATGAAGGTTTACTCGTCATTGCGAGAGAAACGAAGCAATCGGTATCTTCTTTATCGAGATGTAATGAAGATAGAGTATTAAAAACAACTGCAAAAGGAAAATTCTTGGCAGATGGTTTAGCTTCAGAGTTATTTATAATAAAATAATAAAATATGATTGCAGAGATAATATATAATTCAAAAAAACATAAAATAGATTTATCGAAACCGTTAGATATTTCTATTTCAATAGATGTTTTAAAAGAGAATGTAAATGCATGGTATTTAGATGATCCAAAAATTTCACCTGTTAGGTCAGGAGATTGGGTAGGTAGTGTCGCAAAAGGAGCAGATGTGAATTTTAATAATATAGTATTCAATCCACATGCACATATAACACATACTGAATGTGTTGGGCATATTACCAAAGAAGTATATTCTGTTAATAAAAATTTAAACAGATTTTTCTTTTTAGCAGAGGTGGTAACTATTTATCCTGAACAGTTAGATAATGGAGATTTTGTAATTACAAAATATCAATTACAAAAAGTTTTAAACTATAAAAAAATAGTAGCCGTTGTAATTAGAACTTTGCCAAATTCTGATAAAAAAACAAACGCTCGTTATTCAAACACAAATCCGCCATATTTATTAGAAGAAGCTGCGGTTTATTTAAAAGAAATAGGAATAAAACATTTGTTAATTGATTTACCTTCGGTAGATAAAGAAAAAGACGGAGGAAAATTATTAGCACATAATGCTTTTTGGAATACTAAAAATGAAATCCGTTTTGATGCAACCATTACAGAGTTTATTTATGTGCCAAATAATATTGAAGACGGAACCTATTTTTTGAATTTAATGATTGCACCTTTTGAAAACGATGCAACACCAAGTAAGCCTATTTTATATAAAATCATATAAGTTTATTTATTTAGAATCAATATGAAATGAGATTTTAAAAAAACATTTTGTAAAACCTATTTCTTTTTTTTATAGTTTTACAACTCAATTAGAAAAGTAGAATGACAAATTTTTATACATATAAGCAATGTAAATCAATCGTGAGAAACGATAGGTGTCGGGCTATTTATGTATTCTAATTATATTCAAATAAAATATAACTATTACTAAAAGTCCGACTTCGCAGTCGGACTTTTTATTTTTACAATAAATCAAAACTAACCAACTATGAAAAAATTATATTTTAATTATTTAAACACCTTTAAAGGGCTTTCTACTGAGGTTTGGTGGCTTGCTTTAATTACTTTAATCAATAGAGCGGGTACCATGGTAATTCCGTTTTTATCATTATATCTAACAAAAAGTTTAGATTTTTCTTTAAAAGATGTAGGATGGATTATGAGTTGTTTTGGATTAGGATCAGTATTAGGCTCATGGTTAGGAGGTAAGTTAACCGATAAAATAGGATATTACAAAGTAATGAAAACGAGTTTGTTTTTAACAGGTTTATTCTTTTTAGGATTACAGTATGTAACAACTTTTTACGGCTTTTGTATCGGCATTTTTTTAGTAATGTTAGTTGCTGACACTTTTAGGCCTGCTATGTTTGTAGCCTTAAGTGCTTATAGTAAACCCGAAAATAAAACACGTTCGGTAACTCTTATTCGTTTAGCAATAAACTTAGGTTTTTCGGCAGGACCCGCAGTTGGCGGAATTATTATTACATCGTTAAGTTACAGTGGTTTGTTTTGGGTTGATGGTGTTACTTGTATTTTAGCAACCTTTTTGTTAATAAAAGTATTAAATCCTAAAAAAGCAAAAGTTTTAGATGAGATAAAGACTGAAAACCCTATTTCAGTTTTTTCAGATAAAGCATTTTGGGTGTTTTTTGTGGCTATGTTTATCTTCGGGTTTGTGTTTTTGCAATACTTTTCAACAATGCCATTGTATTATGAAAACATTCATAATTTATCAGAGTTTGATATTGGTTTATTAATGGGAATGAATGGTTTTTTAATATTTTTATTAGAAATGCCTTTAATTAAATGGTTAGAAGAAAGTAAGTATTCAAAAGAAGGCTTAATGTTCGTTGGGTTATTGCTAACAGCTATTAGTTTTTTAGTGTTAAACCTAACAGGCTGGGTTGGTGTTTTAGTAATAGGAATGTTGTTTATGACTATTGGTGAAATGATTGCTTTTCCGTTTTCAAACGCCTTTGTTATGGAACGCGCTAAAAAGGGAAATCAAGGAGAATACATGGCGTATTATAGCATTGCTTTTTCATTAGCACACATTTTTGGACATAATTCAGGAATGCAATTGGTAGACAATTTAGGGTTTGATAAAACTTGGTGGATTATTACTATTATGTCAGTAATAGGACTTTTTTTCTTGCTGATTTTAAGTAGTGTTGTTAAAAAAGAAAAATAAAAAGATGAATTTAAATCAAGTTACTGCCCCTTCTTTAAATGTTGATATATAAACAATGTTTTATATAAAATTAGGCTTGCATCTTATTGTAGCTGCAAGCCTAATTATATTCGTTTTCAAGTTTCTGAGGGTGACGCTACGTTTTCTACTCATAAAGTAACAGAACTACCAAAAGGAAACGGTGTAAGCATATATTTTGAGGATGAAAACTTAGATGGTTTAGTTGAGAACCTTTAAGAAAAAGGAATTGTTTTTAAACAGCTGTCAAAAAACGAAAGGTGGTTATGGAGAGAAGCTTATTTGTTAGATCTCGATAAGAATAAAATAATTTTGTTTAAAGCGGGTAAGAATAGAAAAAATCCGCCTTGACGAATTAACTAGCCCAAAAGAAATATTTATATTTGATTTTTTAATAATTAAAAGTAAAATGAATATACAAAACGCTCAAAAAGAAGTTGATGATTGGATTAAAAATCATGGAGTTCGTTACTTTAATGAACTTACTAATATGGCGCAATTAACAGAAGAAGTAGGTGAGGTGGCTAGAATTATTGCGCGTCGTTATGGCGAGCAAAGCGAGAAGGAGAGCGATAAGAATAAAGATTTAGGAGAGGAATTGGCAGATGTTATGTTTGTTGTTTTGTGTTTGGCAAATCAAACAGGAATAAATCTTCAAGAAGCTTTTGATAAAAAATTAGATATTAAAACAAAACGCGATCATGATCGTCATCATAATAACGAAAAATTAAAATAAATGAGTCTTTTAAAAAAAATACAAAAAGGAAATTTTTGGATTAACGTACTTAAAGTAAGTGTTCCTTTTTTAGTTTTTGTAACACTATTTTCGTTATTGGTAAATAGCGGAAGCGCATTGTTTTCTGGAGATTTTGAAACAGTAAATGCTATTAATTTTTCAGAAAATAAGTGGCAACGATTTTGGTTAACCAAAGTAACTGTTAGTATTTTATATGCAATTTATGTTGTAAATAAAAAAACAAAATAAAAATGAACCTCAAAAAAACAACCGATCAGCTGAATAAAAATATTGAAGAAGAAACGGAGTTTGTAAACAAAATATCATTGTTGAAATATATTTTAGTGTACGTTCCGTTATTATTTTCAATGTTTGCAGCTACCAATTTTATTGGAAGCTTAGTATTTGATAGTGTTGTTTTTGATTGGAGAAGAATTTTAATTCAAGCCGTATTTTTTTCAATTTTCTTTAGAGTTTTTCATGGAGTTAGAAAATTATGGAATGATGGTTGGAAAAAAAAATAATAAAAAAGCGATTGTAAAAGCAAACAAATAAATAGTAAATGAACTTACAACTAACAGTAAAAAAAGATGTAGAAATTAATACCGATATTGTAATTTCAGGATCTAAAAGTGAATCGAATCGATTGTTAATTTTACAACAATTATATCCGAATATTACAATTCAAAATTTATCAGATTCTGATGATACGCACCATTTACAAGAAGCATTATTATCAAAAAATGAAATTGCAGATATTGGTCATGCAGGTACAGCTATGCGCTTTTTAACTGCTTTTTTTGCAGGTAAAGAAGGTGTTGTAAAAGCTTTACAAGGGTCAGAAAGAATGCACAATCGCCCGATTAAAATTTTGGTTGATGCGCTACGTGATTTAGGAGCCGATATTACATATTTAGAAAAAGAAGGGTATCCGCCGCTAAAAATTACTGGAAAAAAACTCTTAAAAGAAACAGTTACTATTAACGGAAATGTAAGTAGCCAATATATTTCAGCTTTAATGTTAATCTCACCAAGTTTACCAAACGGTTTAGAGATCGAGTTGATAGGTAAAGTAACATCGGTTCCATATATAAACATGACATTAAGTTTATTACATCAACTAGATGTTAAAGCAAGTTTTTCTGGGCAAAAAATTAATATTTCACCTAAACCATCGGTTAATGATAAAACAATTGTAGTAGAATCTGATTGGAGTTCGGCTTCTTATTTTTATTCTTTAACTGCATTGAGTAAAATAGGGTCGTCAGTAAAATTATCAGCCTATAAAAAAAATAGTTTGCAAGGCGATAATTGCTTAGCAAAAATATATAAACACTTTGGTGTAACAACCGTTTTTAAAGAGAACTCGATTGTTCTAACAAAGGAAAATCTACACAGTTCATCAGTTTTAATTGAAGATTTAAAAAACGCACCAGACATTGCACAAACCATTGCAGTAACCTGTTTTGGACTAGGAATTGCTTGTGACTTATCAGGCTTACATACCTTAAAAATAAAAGAAACCGATAGGTTAGAAGCCTTAAAAGAAGAATTAACAAAGTTAGGCGCAAATATATCTGTAAGCAACGAAAGTTTGCATTTAAAACCATCCGAAGTAATTAATAAGGATGTAAAAATAGCTACCTATAACGATCATAGAATGGCTATGGCATTTGCACCATTAGCATTAAAAACAAGTGTTGAAATTTTAAATGCAGAAGTGGTTACTAAATCGTATCGAAATTTTTGGAATGACATGCAACAAGTAGGTATAGAAACGATTAAAGTAAAATAAAAGCCGAATTGCTTGACAAGGCCTATGTCGAGATTGTATATTTGCGCATACGAAAAAAAGACACATGAAGTTATCAAATTTTAATTTTGAATTACCAGAAGAATTATTAGCAGAATACCCTTCTGAGCATAGAGATGAAGCACGTTTAATGGTGTTGCATAGAGATACTCAAAAGATCGAACATAAAATGTTTAAAGATTTAATCGATTATTTTGATGAAGGAGATGTAATGATGTTAAATAACACTAAGGTTTTTCCTGCTCGTATGTACGGGAATAAAGAAAAAACTGGAGCACGTATCGAAGTTTTTTTATTACGTGAGTTAAATGCTGAAAACCGTTTGTGGGATGTGTTAGTTGATCCAGCAAGAAAAATTAGAATAGGGAATAAGTTGTTTTTTGGTGATGATGAAAGTTTAGTGGCTGAAGTTATTGATAACACCACCTCACGAGGTAGAACTTTACGTTTTTTGTTTGATGGACCTTATGAAGAGTTTAGAGAAAAGTTAGTAAAGTTAGGAGAAACACCATTACCTAAATATATTAAGCGTAAAGTTGAAGAAACAGACGAAGAACGTTACCAAACCATTTATGCAAAGCATGAAGGAGCTGTAGCAGCACCTGCAGCAGGATTACATTTTTCTAAACATCTAATGAAGCGTTTAGAGATAAAAGGAGTTGATTTTGCTGAAATGACTTTACATGTAGGTTTAGGGACATTTAATCCAGTTGAAGTAGAAGATTTATCGAAGCATAAAATGGATTCTGAAAAAATTAACGTTCCATTATCAAGTGCTGATATGGTAAATAATGCACTTACTAATAAAAAGCGCGTTTGTGCGGTTGGTACTACTGTAATGAGAACAGCCGAATCTGCAATTACATCAAAGCATAAGTTGAAAGAATTTGATGGTTGGACTAATAAATTTATCTTTCCTCCTTTTGATTTTAGCGTTGCAAATGCTATGATTACCAACTTTCATACCCCAAAATCAACATTAATGATGATGGTATCTGCCTTTGCAGGACATGATTTTATGATGGAAGCGTATCAAGAAGCAATTAAAGAAAAATATAAATTTCACTCGTACGGAGATGCGATGTTAATTTTATAAAACAATACATTAAAACGAATTATAAAACCTCACAAGGCTACTTGTGAGGTTTTGTGTATTTTTGCACCAATGAAAGTGAAGAAAAAAGACATACGCGCATTAACAAAAGAACAATTACGTACTTTTTTTGTTGAAAATGGAGACAAAGCATTTAGAGGTAATCAAGTGTATGAATGGCTGTGGCATAAAACAGCACATACTTTTGAGGATATGACAAGCTTGTCGAAAGCAACACGTTTAATGTTAAACGAAAATTTTGTAATTAATCATATAAAGGTTGATAATATGCAGCGTAGTAAAGACGGTACGGTAAAAAATGCTGTTCGTTTACACGATGGTTTGGTGGTTGAGTCGGTTTTAATACCAACAAAAACCAGAACTACAGCTTGTGTATCTAGTCAAGTTGGTTGTAGTTTAGATTGCAGGTTCTGTGCAACATCACGTTTAAAAAGAATGCGAAACCTAAATCCTGATGAAATTTACGATCAAGTATCGGCAATTAATCAAGAAAGTTTATTGTACTACAACAGAAAACTATCGAATATTGTTTTTATGGGGATGGGAGAACCGTTGATGAATTACAATAATGTGATTAAATCGATTGATAAAATCACCTCTCCCGAAGGTTTAGGAATGTCGCCAAAAAGAATTACTGTTTCTACTTCTGGTGTACCAAAAATCATTAAAAAAATGGCAGATGATGAGGTGAAATTCAACCTAGCCGTCTCATTACATTCTGCAATAGATGAAGTTCGTACATCAATCATGCCTTTTAATGCAACTTTTCCTTTAAAAGATTTACGAGAAGCATTAGAATATTGGTACGAAAAAACTGAACGTATGATTACTTACGAGTATGTTGTTTGGGGCGGAATTAACGATAAAAGAGAAGATATAAAAGCGTTGATAGATTTTTGCAAGCACGTGCCTTGTAAAGTCAATTTAATAGAATATAACCCTATTGATGATGGCGAATTTCAACAAGCAAGCCCAGAAGCAATCAACAATTATATATCTAATTTAGAGATGCATGATATTACGGTAAATGTACGACGTTCACGTGGAAAAGATATTGATGCTGCATGCGGACAATTAGCCAATAAATCTTAAATAGAATTATAATTTTTCTTTAATTAAAACAGCATTTTGTACGGTTGATATTGGAAACCCCAGTACCTCAGGTATTTTTTTGATAGCATCACCACCCGTAGTAGTTTTATTTTTTTTAGCACTAAATAAAATTTCAAAATTTAAAGAATCTGCTTTAAATGCTAATCGAGAGCTTAAAAAGTTACCTTGAACTTCAAAAAAGCTATACAATACATTGTTGTGTAGCTTTGCAGGTAAAATTATTCCGTTGTTCTCATCAATATTATAAATCCCTTTATCTTTATCTGTAACCACTAAAGTATAATTTCTTGGTTGTTTGTTGTATACAATAACATAATCAAACTTATTTTCAATATCGGTTTTCTTTAAATGAAATTCTATGTCAATATTTTTACTCCCTTTATTATTATTTATAACAAGTGTTCCTTTGTAAGTTCCTAAAAAATCGGTAGGAAAATTTGAAGAATTGTTTTGTGAAATCGCCGTTGAAATCAATAAAAAAAGACAACCAAAAAATAATTTAATTTTCATAGATAGAAATGTTTTTTCAAAGATACCAAATCTTATTTTATTTCTTATTTTTGATATTGAAATGAAGCCCGTAGAACAAATAAAACTTCCGATAGCCAATGAAATGGAACTCTTTGAAACCAAGTTTAAAGATTCCATGTTATCAAAGGTCCCATTATTAAATAGAGTTACCTATTATATCGTTCGTAGAAAAGGAAAACAAATGCGACCGATGTTTGTATTTTTGGTAGCTAAAATGGTTTCTGATGGCGGATTTGATGAACGTACTTATCGTGGTGCCTCAGTAGTTGAGTTAATTCATACCGCAACTTTAGTACATGATGATGTGGTAGATGATAGCAATCGACGTCGTGGATTTTTCTCAATCAATGCGCTGTGGAAAAATAAAATTGCTGTTTTAGTAGGTGATTTTTTATTGTCAAAAGGATTACTACTTTCTATTGATAACGAAGATTTTGATATTTTAAAATTGATTTCTATCGCAGTACGTGAAATGAGTGAAGGAGAGCTTTTACAAATTGAAAAAGCAAGAAAATTAGATATAACCGAAGAAATTTATTTTGAAATTATTCGTCAAAAAACAGCAACCTTAATCGCAGCTTGTTGTGGTATTGGCGCTGCGTCTGTAGGTGCTAGTAATGATGTTGTGCAACAAATGCGAAAGTTTGGAGAATATATAGGAATTGCTTTTCAAATTAAAGATGATTTATTTGACTACACCGAAGATGAAATAGGAAAGCCTACAGGAATAGATATTAAGGAGCAGAAAATGACATTGCCGTTAATTTATACGTTAAATAATTGCTCTAAAAAAGAAAAATCTTGGTTAATCAACTCGGTAAAAAAACACAACACGAATAAAAAACGTGTAAAAGAAGTAATTGCTTTTGTTAATACCAATGGTGGTTTAGAATATGCGACAACTAAAATGCATAGTTATAAAAACAAAGCATTAGCGATATTAAATAATTTTCCAGAATCAGCATATAAAAATTCACTACTTCAAATGATTGACTATGTTGTAGAGCGTAAGATTTAGTTTTTTTATAATTAAATTTATTTTTGCTGAGATTTTATATTGTTTTATAAGTGTTTTAAGTAAATACAACTCTAATAGAAAATTAGTCGTTTTTTTGTAAATAAAATTTTAAACTATCAATAAATTAAACATGTTGTTGTACTAATTATTTATTTATAAGTTGTAATAGTACTCCTAAAACCCCAATTATTAAGCATAAGGGTATAAAATATTTAGAATCAGCTTTCGAAAAATCAGTGTTTTTTATTTTTTTAAACAAGCCAACGTAGTTGAAATCACCAATTACTCGTAAAATAAAAATAGAAGGAATTATCCAATATCCATATTTAATTACAAAATTTGATAATTTAACATTTATAAGACCTGATTTTACAAAGTATATAAACCCAAATAGAAGTAAAATTAGTGCTACTATTAAAGTTGCAAATCTAGGTATTGCAAGTATACTAGCCTGATTTTTTTTTGTTGGAATTACTTTTTCTAATCCCCACTTACCATTAAATAGCCAATAAAAATGAATTAAACTTAGTAAAATAAATAAGGTAAATAAAATGATTGATAGTATTATTGTTATCATAATTCTGTTAATTTAAAAATTTGTTGATTCTGTTTTTTGCTAATTGATGAAGGCGTCAATTTTAATATTTGATTACGTAAACCAATTAATATTGGGTTTTTTAGATGCGCAATTTTTCCAACATACCAGCTTATTTTAACTATTCTATGAGCTTTTAATAACCTTAATTCTTGATATTTAAAAAAAGCTTTCGTAATTCCGTATTTTTCTATGCATTCCGAAAGAACAAAAGCATCTTCTATTGCTTGACAAGCACCTTGCCCCATGTTTGGAGTTGTTGCATGTGCAGAGTCTCCAATTAAACAAACATTTTTTTTGTACCAAAAAGAGGTCGGTTTTAAATCTAATATTTCTGCGGTATTTATTAACCCCTTTTTAGTTGAATGTATAATGTCTTTTATTACTGAGTTGTAATCATTAAAATATTTGTGTAAATTATTGGTTGAGAGTTCATTTTTACTTTTTTTAAAAGACTTTAAAGCATACCAATAAACTTTATTTTCTGAAATTTGAACAAAACCAAAACGTTCAGATTTTCCCCAAGCTTCATTCAATTCTCCCTTAAGTTTTTTTGGAAGCTTATATTCTGTAATTCCTCTCCAACATATTTGATTTGCATTTCTTATACTATTATTAGGAAATATATTTTGTCGAACAATTGAGTTTAGTCCATCAGCACCTATAGTAGTTGAAGACTGAATTTGTTTCCCGTTTTCAAATTTTAATAAATATCCATTTGAATTTTTAATAATTGAAGTGAGTTTATGATTGAGATTAATTTTGGTTGATGTTAATTTATTGATTAATATCTGTTGTAATGTTCCTCTATGAATAGCTATGTTTTTTGTTTTATACTTTTGTTCAAAATAGGTCAAGTCAATTTTAGAAAGTGTACTTAGGCCTGGCTTAACAATCTTCATACAAGATATTGGATTTCCATTTTCCTCAATTATTTTTCGTAAGCCTAATTTCTCATAAACCTGCATTGCATTGTTCGCTAAAATAATTCCTGCTCCCGCTGGTTTTATTTGCTTAGCTTGTTCAAAAATCCTTGTTTTAATTCCTTTTTGTTCAAGTGCAATTGCTGTAGTTAATCCACCTATTCCTGCTCCTATAATAGCAATTTCCATTTTCACTCATTTTTAATTAGTACAAATGTACTAAAATGTTTTAACTTAGTACATTTGTACTATAAAGTTGTATTTTTGTTATGATGAATGCAACAAAACAAAAAATTTTAATAAAATCGTTAGAATTATTCAATAGCAACGGAGTTTCTAAGACATCTCTAAGAATTATAGCGGAAGAGGCAGGTGTTAGCGTGGGTAATCTGCAATATCATTTTAAAAAGCGTGAAGATATAATTGAAGCACTATACTTTCAATTAGTTGAAAAAATGGATGCTATTTTTTTTATGCCTAATGATGATTTATTAAAGTTATTTTTAAATATTTCTAAAGAAATCATTACTACATTCTATGAATATAGTTTCTTCTTTTTAGATTTTGTAACGATTATAAGAAAAAATCAAAAGATAAAAGATCATTATTCAGGGCTTTCTAAATTAAGAGAGCTTGAAACTTTAAAAATGATAGATATTTTAATTAATAATAATTTATTTAGAGAAGAATTACTTAAAAATGAATATCGAAATTTATTTAAAAGAATAGAGGTTATTAGTAACTTTTGGTTTTCTTCAGTTTTAATTCAAGCTGATGATTTATCAAAAGAGTCTATTCAAGAATATTCATTACTTATAAACCAAAGTATTTACCCATATTTAACTGATGAAGGAAAGGACCAATATTTTAATATTTTTCCGTGTCAATTGTCGAATTGATGTAAATAAATTTAAGCTGAATAGAAAACATGATAGGATTTTATTAATTAGGTTAGCGTTAGTAATTAGTTTTGTATAGTTTTAAATTTTTTATTGACTTTAGATAGTTTCTGATGTTTGTAGTATAGAGTATGCGCTAAATGATGCTATACTAAAAAGGATATTAATTAAAAAGTAAAAACCTCGAGAAATTTCTCGAGGTTTTTTATAAAATAGATGTATTTGTAATAAGAATAACTTATTAGTAGCTATTCGTCACTACATCATTCCTGGCATACCGCCACCCATTGGAGGCATAGCTGCAGGAGCGTCTTCTTTAATATCAATTAAAGCACATTCGGTAGTTAAAATCATACCCGCTACAGAAGCGGCATTTTCTAACGCTACACGTGTCACTTTTTTAGGATCGATAATTCCGGCTTCTAGCATATCAACATATACTTCAGCTTTAGCATCATAACCAAAATCTTTTTTACCTTCTAAGACTTTATTTATAACAACAGAACCTTCACCACCAGCGTTTTCAACAATAGTTCTTAAAGGAGCTTCAATAGCTTTATTAACGATTTGTACTCCTGTTGTTTCGTCTAAGTTTTCAGTAGTTAAAGCTTCTAATACTTTTTTAGCGCGTACTAAGGCAACACCACCACCGGCAACAATACCTTCTTCTACAGCAGCACGAGTTGCATGTAAAGCATCATCAACACGATCTTTCTTTTCTTTCATTTCTACTTCAGAAGCAGCACCAACGTATAAAACAGCAACTCCGCCAGCTAATTTTGCTAAACGCTCTTGTAATTTCTCACGATCGTAATCAGAAGTAGTCGTTTCAATTTGTGCTTTAATTTGATTTACACGACCTTTAATTTGCTCTTCGTTACCAGCGCCATTAACAATAGTTGTATTGTCTTTATCAATAGTTACTGTTTCAGCAGTTCCTAATAAATCTAAAGTTGCATTTTCTAAAGAAAAACCTCTTTCTTCAGAAATTACAGTTCCACCAGTTAAGATAGAAATATCTTCTAACATTGCTTTTCTACGATCACCAAATCCAGGAGCTTTTACAGCAGCAATTTTTAAACCACCACGTAATTTATTAACTACTAAAGTAGCTAATGCTTGTCCGTCTACATCTTCAGCAATAATTAATAAAGGTCTTCCAGATTGAGAAACAGGTTCTAATATTGGTAAAATTTCTTGTAAATTAGATATCTTTTTATCGAATAATAAAATATAAGGATTTTCTAAGGTAGCTACCATTTTATCAGCATCAGTTACGAAGTATGGAGATAAATATCCACGATCAAACTGCATTCCTTCCACAACATCAACATACGTATCCATTCCTTTAGCCTCTTCAACAGTAATCACTCCTTCTTTTCCAACTTTACCAAAAGCAGTAGCAATTAAATCACCAATAACTTTATCGTTGTTTGCAGAGATTGAAGCTACTTGCTGTATTTTTTCAGAAGAGTTACCAACTTCTTGAGATTGTTTTGCTAAATCTTCAGTAATAACAGTAACAGCTTTATCAATACCACGTTTTAAATCCATTGGATTTGCACCTGCGGCAACATTTTTTAAACCTTCTTTTACGATTGCTTGTGCTAATACGGTTGCTGTTGTAGTTCCATCACCAGCTAAATCGTTGGTTTTAGAAGCAACTTCTTTCACCATTTGAGCTCCCATATTCTCTAAAGAATCTTCTAACTCAATTTCTTTTGCTACAGTAACACCATCTTTAGTTACGTGTGGCGCACCGAAAGATTTAGAAATAATTACATTACGTCCTTTAGGTCCTAAAGTAACTTTTACTGCATTTGCTAATGCATCTACACCGCGCTTTAAACCGTCACGAGCATCTACATCAAATTTTATATCTTTTGCCATTTTATGATCTTTTTTTGTGTTAATTATTAAGTGTGTAAATAAATTATATGATAGCGAAAATGTCGCTTTCTCTCATAATTAAATAATCACTTCCTTCATGTTTTAATTCAGTACCAGCGTATTTTCCGTATAAAACAGTGTCTCCAACTTTAACCGTTAAAGGTTCATCTTTAGTACCATTACCAATAGCAACAACAGTTCCTTTTTGAGGTTTTTCTTTTGCGTTGTCAGGAATGATAAGTCCTGATGCTGTAGTTGTTTCTGCCGCAGCAGGTTCTACAAGAACTCTGTCTGCTAAAGGTTTTATATTTATTCCCATTTGTATAAGTTATGATTAAGTAGTTGTTATTTAAAGTTTAAAAATAGTCAGAAATTATGCCATTAAAAAAAATATGTCACTTTTTCTAAATCACTTAATATTATGCATAAAAAAAATGCCAACGTGTCATTACGTTGGCATTTTTATTTTTATGTTAAAAAGATTAGTTTACACTATCTTTTGTTGTGTCATTTGTTACTGGTGCAGCAGGCGCAGTAGCTTCTACATTTTCTAAAGCACTGTCTAATTGAGGTGCATCTGCAGCGTTACCTCTAGGTATCGCAAAGTTAGCTAATAAAATCAAAGCAAACATTGTAATTGCTAAAGTCCAAGTAGTTCTGTCTAAAAAACTGTTAGTGTTCTGTACACCACCAATGTTTTGAGCACCACCGCCTCCAAAAGAAGAAGATAATCCGCCACCTTTAGGGTTTTGTACCATAACGATTAAGATTAAAGCTATCGCAACAATCAATATTAGCACTAAAAGTAAAGTATACGTTGTCATTATTTATTTTTTTGTAAAATTTGTATTCTCTTAATTTGGTCTGCAAAGAAACCACTTTTTTCTGGATATTTCAAACTTAATATTTTATAAGCTTGTATAGCACTGTTATATTTTTTTTGTTCAAGATAAACTTTAGCTAAGGTCTCGGTAGCTAGGGGAGAGTTTTGTTTGCTTTCAATAATTTTAACCTCAGATGGATTCGTTTTACTTGGACGAGATATTTTAGGGGCTGTTTCGATAAAACGATTAATAATATCGTTTTTTACAGAGTTTTTAGTTGATTCTATTTCTTTTACAACAACAGGAGGTTCTCGATGAATTATTTTTTTTGATGAAAGTTGCATCCATTGATTAAAAGAAAAAGATTCGTTTTTTGTGAAAGAAATTGGTTTTCCTATAGTTAGTTTTTCCTTAATTAACGAAACTTCTTTTGTTTTTTTCTTTGGAAGCAAAATTTCTTTTAAACTTTGTTTTTCTTCTTTTTTTAGGGTGTTTTCTTTAAAAGGTTTTGAAGTTATAAAGTCGAATAAAACACTGCGGTCGCTTGTGTAAGCTGCTGTGATTTTTAATTCATTATTATATTTAAAACTGTCTTGATTTTTTAAAAGTTTTAAATGTAAAGCTCTTGCTGATTGGAAATAAGGGTGCTTTTGAGTGATATCTCTTAAATCAACATTGTTTTCAGTTGAAAGTAACGTCGGGTTTTCTAGAATTTTTATGTAGTTTTTTTTATCCAATAGTTGTAAAATATTATAAAAAATTACTTTTTATCAAATAGATATTTAAGAACAAGTAAGTAGAATGTGAAAATTGAAGTTGTTAAAGAACCAATAATGAAGAGGAATTCAGTTTGCGATAAATTGTAACTCCAAAGCTCAAATCCTTTCAGTAAAATAATTAAAGCTATAAAAATTGCCCAAGCTGACGAAAACCTAAATGCTAATTTAGCATTCTTTTCTCTTAAAATTCTTTCTGATTGTCGATCGAGCTTATTGATAACAAATTCTTCGTGTTGTATGTATTCTTGAAAACTTTCATACTTACCAGTAAATTCAAACAGAAAAACATCTTCTTTACTTGATTTTGAATCTGCATTTGAATCAATATCATCAAGGGGTTTAGAAAAATAATTTTTAGCTTTTTCTTCTAAACTATCCATTAACCTTGTTTTTATAATACTCTTTGATTAACTCATTATTTATCTGAGTAAAAGATTGACCATTATAGGTCTTATACCAAGGAGTACCTTTTTCATGAGTTTTTGAAGATAACTGACTTCCGTCGAAACGGTTGTAAGCACCCCAAACAGCTTCGATAAACTTACTATCTTCTTTACTTAAATTATTTTGAGAGTACATTTCTATAAACTTAAAATCATTGTTTGAGAAATCAACTCTTTTAATAATATGGTATAAGTCTGGAATAACTGGGCCGTACTTCCAGGCTTCAATTTTGTTTTCAAATAAAGGCTTATCTGTAAAAGCAAGATAGTAACCATGAGCTATATAAGTTAACTTTAATAACTTCATAGGACTCATTGGAATTGAATCTTTATTGGATAATTCTATAAATTTCTTAGCTATGTCGAAACAATTATTCACAATAAAGGTAAGTTTTTAACAAAAGTAAAATTTATTACTGACAAAAAAAAACGTGCTTATGACATTGGTTTAATTTAATATGTTTTTTTGTTTTTACCATTTTTTTACTCTATTTACCTTATTTGATTAGTTTTAAGTTGATAAAAAATATAAAATAACTTAAGTTAAGTAGCTCGTTCGGTAATTTTTGTTCTAACAACTGTCACACTAAGTTTAATTTAATACGTTACCATTTAGCTACAGAAGCGTTAAAAATATCTTGTGTAATTCTTTCTAAAATATCTTTTAAAGCGGTGTCTAAAACTCCGCCAGAAAGTTGTTGTGTGGCACCATAATCGTAGTAAAAAGAAAAACGTTTTTCAAAGTTATCTTTTTCTTCGAGTTTGTTTTCAAAAATTACATTTACAGTAATAGTTAGTCGGTTTTGCGCAGCAGTTTGTTCTGCAGTAGCACTCATTGGTGTGATTCGATAATCGGTTATTTCACCAGAAAAATGCAAATCGCCATTAGTATTTACAAGTGTTAAGTTAGTTTGACGAGTAAATAAATCCTGCAAAGTTTGAGTAAATTCTTGACTTAATTTAGGTTCAATTAATGGAGCTTGATTTGGAAAAAAATCAACTTGAATCGTTTTTGCTTTACCTGTGTTACCTCCAGTAAAAGAATAGGCACCACAACCTATTAAAATAGATGTAACGATTATAAAGGAGATATTGTATATGAGTTTTTTCATGAAATCAAAAATAAATAATTTAACACTTAGTTAAGTTGTTTTTATAAATCGTATTGCTTAATTTTTCGATATAATGTTCGTTCGGAAATTCCTAGTTCTTTTGCCGCTAATTTACGCTTGTTACTATTTTTTTCGAGCGATTTTCGTATCATTTCAATCTCTTTTTCTTGTAATGATAAGTTTTCATCTTCTTCAATAGTTTCAGCATATTCATAATTGTTCTGAACAGATGAATTTTGAGGAATTTGAACTACTTCTATATTTTGATTTTCAGGCGGTTCTTGTTCTTGATAAATGCGTTCTATTAAACCATGGTTGGCTTCTTTTACTTGTTCAGTATCTCCATTTTTCATTAAATCTAACGTCAATTTTTTTAAATCATTGATGTCGTTACGCATATCAAACAAGATTTTATACATAATGTCTCGTTCGTTAGCAAAATCAGAATTACTTGATTGTTTTCCAATTACAGCGGGTAAACCACTTTTGTTATTCGGAAGATATTGTACTAGTTTTTCAGCAGTAATTAAACGACTTTCTTCTACAACAGATATTTGTTCCGCTAAATTTCTTAATTGACGAATGTTACCAGGAAAAGAGTAGTTTAATAACATTTTTACAGCATTATCGTCTAATCGAATAGTTGGCATTCTGTATTTTTGAGCAAAATCAGCAGCAAATTTTCTAAATAATAAATGAATATCTTCATTTCTGTCGCGTAAAGCAGGTAAACCTATTTCAATGGTACTTAAACGATAATATAAATCTTCACGAAACTTTTCTTTCGAGATTGCTTGTTGCATGTTTACATTGGTAGCAGCAACAATGCGAACGTTAGTTTTTTGTACTTGTGATGATCCAACTTTAATAAATTCACCATTTTCTAAAACACGTAATAAGCGTACTTGCGTTGTTAATGGTAGCTCACCAACTTCATCTAAAAAAATGGTTCCACCATCAGCAACCTCAAAATATCCTTTACGTGAGGCTGTAGCTCCTGTAAAAGCGCCTTTTTCGTGTCCGAAGAGTTCACTGTCTATGGTTCCTTCAGGAATAGCTCCGCAGTTTACCGCAATATATTTAGCGTGTTTTCTATGTGATAATTGATGAATTATTTTAGGAATACTTTCTTTACCTACACCACTTTCACCAACAACTAAAACTGAAATATCGGTAGGAGCAACGCGAATTGATTTTTCAATAGCGCGATTCAATTGCATATCATTACCAATAATTCCAAATCGTTGTTTTATAGCTTGTAGGTTTTCCATTTTTTTCTTCTCTAGAGTAGAGAAAAAAGAATAGAGAGAAAAGATGATGTTTTTATTCTTGTCTCTAGTTTCTCTTTTCTAAATTAATTATTATCAGAATATCCAACTGCGGTTCCTCTTAAGGTTGCCGAAGTACAATCTTCTACTTTTACATTTACAAAATCTCCTAATTTATAATCGCCTTTAGCAAAAACAATTACAGTATTTTGTGTATTTCTACCTTTCCACTCATTTGGGTTCTTTTTAGAGGTTCCTTCAATTAAAACTTCTTCAATTTTACCCAAATGTTGTTGAGTTCGGTATAAACTGTGTTCTTGTTGTAGGTCTATAATTTCTTGTAAACGACGTTTTTTGACAGCATGTGGCACATCATCTGGCATTTTTTTAGCAGCCAAAGTTCCTGGTCGTTCAGAGTATGCGAACATAAATCCAAAATCATATTTTACATGACGCATTAAATCTAATGTGTCTTGATGATCTTGTTCAGTTTCCCCACAAAAACCAGCAATCATATCTTGCGATAAAGACATCTCAGGGATAATTCTAAAAATATTATCAACCAACTCCATGTATTCTTCACGTGTGTGTTGGCGGTTCATGGCTTTTAGCATATTATTACTTCCACTTTGTACAGGTAAGTGAATGTATTTGCAAATATTGCGGTGTTTTGCCATGGTGTGAATTACATCTAAACTCATATCCTGCGGGTTAGAAGTTGCAAAGCGGAACCTCATTTTAGGAAACTCAGTAGCAGCCATGTCCAATAATTGAGCAAAATCTACTGCAGTTGCCTGTGCTATTTCAGAAGCTTTTTTGAAATCTTTTTTCAATCCGCCACCATACCATAAGTAACTATCTACGTTTTGACCTAATAAAGTAATTTCTTTAAAGTTTTGATCGGCCATCGATTTAATTTCCTCTAAAACACTTTTTGGGTCTCTACTTCTTTCGCGTCCACGTGTAAACGGAACCACACAAAAAGTACACATATTATCGCATCCACGAGTAATTGAAACAAACGCTGAAACTCCGTTTGAGTTCAAACGAACTGGCGCTACATCACCATAGGTTTCTTCTTTAGATAAAATAACATTTATTGCATCTCTACCAGCATCAATTTCTTCTAGTAAATTAGGTAAATCTCTGTACGCGTCTGGTCCAACAACCAAATCCACAATTTTTTCTTCTTCTAAAAATTTTTCTTTTAAACGTTCAGCCATACAACCTAAAACTCCAACTTTCATAGTCGGATTTACTTTTTTAACAGCATTGTATTTTTGTAAACGTTTACGAATGGTGGTTTCGGCTTTTTCTCTAATTGAACAAGTGTTTACCAAAACTAAATCGGCATTTTCTAAATTTTGAGTGGTATTAAAACCTTGCTCTGCTAAAATAGAAGCTACAATTTCGCTGTCGTTCATGTTCATTTGACAACCGTAACTTTCTATAAATAAGTTTTTAGTATTTTCTTTTTTGTTTTCGGTAACAAGAGCTTGCCCTTGCACTTTTTCATCTATAACCTTCTCAGTGTGCTCCATATTCATAATAAAAATGATTGCAAAGATACAACCAAAATCTAAAAATTATGACAAATTGGCAGAAAATTACTGTTGAAATCATAACTGTTTTTAAGGGAAGTTAAAACAAATAATTTTTTTTTAAAAAAAAGATTCTACTTTTGCAAATTGAAAGTGTCATTATATATATGATGCAAAAAGAGATAATCGAAGAGTGTTATGGCAAAGAATTTAGTTATAGTTGAGTCACCTGCAAAAGCAAAGACGATTGAAAAATTTTTAGGAAAAGATTTTCAAGTAGAATCTAGTTATGGTCATATTGCAGATTTGCCTTCTAAAGAACTGGGAATTGATGTTGATGGAGATTTTAGTCCGAAATATATTGTTTCTGACGATAAGAAACCGGTTGTTAGAAAGTTAAAAACCTTAGCCAAAAAAGCAGATACTGTTTGGTTAGCGAGTGATGAGGATCGTGAGGGAGAGGCAATTGCATGGCACTTAAAAGAGCAATTAAAACTAAAAGATGAAAATACAAAACGTATTGTTTTTCATGAGATTACAAAAAACGCCATTTTAAAAGCAGTTGATAATCCAAGAGATATTGACTATAATATGGTAAATGCACAACAAGCACGTAGAGTTTTAGATAGGCTTGTTGGGTATGAATTATCGCCAGTTTTATGGCGTAAGGTTAAAGGAGGATTGTCAGCAGGTAGAGTACAGTCGGTAGCGGTACGTTTAATTGTTGAAAAAGAACGTAGTATTATTGATTTTAAAGCAGAAACGCATTATAAGATAATTGCACAGTTTTCTAATAACGAAGGAAAATCATTTAAAGCAACAATTCCAAAAAATTTCGATTCTAAGAAAGCTGCAGAAGACTTTTTGAAATCATGTGCAAATGCAAATTTTTCAATTGCTGATTTAACTAAAAAACCAGCTAAAAAATCGCCAGCAGCACCATTTACAACATCAACTTTACAACAAGAAGCATCACGTAAATTAGGTTTCCCGGTAGGTAAAACCATGCAAGTTGCACAACGTTTGTATGAAGCCGGTTTAATTACCTATATGAGAACAGATAGTGTTAATTTATCTGTAGATGCAAGGAACGCTGCCGAAGAAGAAATTAGTAATTATTACGGTAAAGAATATAGTAAACAACGTGTTTTTAAATCGAAAGCAAAAGGAGCGCAAGAAGCCCACGAAGCGATTAGACCAACCAACATGAAAGCACATTCTATAGATACTGAATACGATCAGAACAGATTGTATGATTTGATATGGAAAAGAACATTGGCTTCTCAAATGAGCGACGCACAATTAGAGCGTACTAATGTAAAAATTGAAAATTCAGAAAATGATAAAATTTTCACTGCAAACGGTGAAATGATAAAGTTTGATGGTTTTTTAAAGGTATATTTAGAAGGGACCGATAATGAGGAAGAGGAGCAAGCAGGAATGTTACCTAATTTAACAAAAGGTGATGATTTAAGCTATGTTTTTATCAATGCAACACAGCGGTTTACAAGTCCACCATACCGATTTACAGAGGCATCTTTGGTTAAGAAATTAGAGGAATTAGGTATCGGGCGACCATCAACCTATGCACCAACAATTTCTACAGTACAGCGTAGAGGTTATGTTGAAAAAGGACAAAATGAGGGGGTAGAAAGAGGTTACGAGCAATTGATTTTATCTGACGGGAAGGTTAAAAGTCAAATGTTGACAGAAAAAACAGGTTCAGATAAAAATAAGTTAATTCCTACCGATATAGGGAATATTGTAAACGATTTTTTAGTTGCCAATTTTTCAAATGTTCTAGATTTTGGGTTTACTGCAAAAGTGGAAAATTCTTTTGATGATATTTCAGAGGGAAATGAAAACTGGACAGAAATGATAAAAGGTTTTTATAAAACATTTCATGAAATTGTAGAAGATGTTAAAGAAAATGCTAATAGAGAAAGTGGAGAGCGTATTTTAGGGAAACATCCTGAATCTGGTAAAACAGTTTTAGTGCGTTTGGGGAAATTTGGGCCAATAGCACAAATTGGCGCTCCAGAAGATGAAGAAAAGCAATTTGCAAGCTTAAATAAAGATCAGCATTTAGGAACAATTACGATGGAGGAAGCATTAGAGTTATTCTTGCTTCCAAAAACTTTAGGAACTTTTCAAGATGAAGAAGTGATTGTGTCTAACGGACGTTTTGGACCTTATATAAAATTTGGAGCAATGTATGTTTCTCTTGATAAAGGAGAAAATCCAATGGAAGTTGATCTGCCAAGAGCTGAGGAGTTAATTGTAGCAAAACAAAAAGCCGATGCGCCAATTTATCATTATGAAGACTTGCCTGTGCAAAAAGGAGTTGGGCGTTTTGGCCCTTATTTAAAATGGAACTCAATGTTTATCAACGTAAATAAAAAATACGATTTTGATAATCTTTCAACAGATGATATTATTGAGTTAATTGAAACAAAAAAACAAAAAGAAATAGACAAAGTGCTCCATAATTGGGAAGATGTTGGTATTCGAGTAGAAAAAGCACGTTGGGGTCGTTTCAATGTTATTAAAGGTAAGATTAAGGTAGAGTTGCCTAAAACTACGGATATTGAAAAAATGACCAAAGAAGAAGCTGTAAAAATAATTGAAGCTAAAACACCTAAAAAGAAAGTAACTAAGAAAAAAGCGATTAAAAAGAAGCCGGTTAAGAAGAAATAAAAAAATGATTTCATAAAAAATAGTATATTGCCAATTCTTTAGTCCCCGAAATAAATGAATTTTAGTTTTTTTACCCCAATAAAAAATACTGTTGTTGCACATTTAATGTCGCAATCAATAACTTCATTTGGGCAAAATATAGCAATACATACAGAAGGAGATGGTTTTCCTGATTTATCAGAAGTTGCTATTGCTATAATAGGCGTAAAAGACGGTAGAGGAGCTATAGAAAACGAAGGTTGTGGTGAGGACTTACAACATATTCGTAAAAAAATATATGAATTATATCCAGGAAATTGGCACACTAAAATAGCTGATTTAGGGAATGTTGAAAAAGGGCATACGCTTAAAGATACTCACTTTGCTGTAAAATCATCCGTAGAATATTTACTAAAGAAAAAAATATTACCTATAATAATAGGAGGGGGTCAAGATATAACGTACGCCAATTATAGAGGTTACGATACTTTAGAGCAAACAGTAAACTTAGTATCTGTTGATAGTCGTTTTGATATTGGAACTCTTGAAGAAAAAATTTCTTCTAAATCATTTTTAAGTAAAGTGATTATGGAGCAGCCTTGTAATTTGTTTAATTACAGTAATATAGGGTATCAAACTTTTTTTAATTCGCAAGAGGAAATAGGGTTGTTAGATAAATTATATTTTGATGCTTTTAGGTTAGGTGAAGTAAAAGATGTAACTTTAGTGGAGCCAATATTAAGAGATGCAGATGTGGTTAGTATTGATATTGGAAGTATAAGACAAAGTGAAGCACCAGCAAATAATAATGCCTCTCCAAATGGGTTTTATGGAGAAGATATTTGTGCCATAGCAAGATATGCAGGTATAAGTGATAAGGTAACATCTTTTGGTATTTATGAGTACAATAGTAGTTTAGACTCAAATAATCAAACCGCAAGTTTAATTGCACAAATGATTTGGTATTTTATTGAAGGAGTAAATGCAAGAGCAAAAGACTATCCATTTGTAACAAAAGAAAATTACCAAAAATTTACAGTACTTTTAAGTGATGATGATCCAATAAACTTTTATAAGAGTGATAAAAGTGGACGTTGGTGGATGGAAATAAATTTAATAACGAATAATAAACACAAAAGACACGCGTTAATACCTTGTAACTATAAAGATTACGAGCAAGCACTAGAACGAAAAACGCCAAACAGGTGGTTTAAAGCTCACCAAAAGCTTGTTTAAAGCAGTATGTTTTTTGTTTTTGAAAAAATTATAACACGTAATTGTTTTTTAATAAAAAAAATAATAGGTTTACGACCTCTTTTATAAGAAAGAAATAATATGAAGAAAATAGTAATATTTGCATTGTTAGTATCTCTAGTTTACGCTTGTGGTTCAAGTGGTGATAGAGGAGAATTGGTAGGTGAGAAGTCAAAAAGAAAATGGTTTGCAGAAAAACCTTTTGGAATGGCAAAAATACCTGGAGGTTCTTTTACAATGGGTAAGCAAGATGAAGATCCTTTAGGGGCTATGAATGCACCAACAAAAACAGTTACTGTTCAACCATTTTATATGGATGAGTCTGAAATTACAAATAGTGAATACAAACAATTTGTGTTTTGGGTAAGAGATTCTATTACGAGAACAAAATTAGCATACCAAGCAGAATTTGCTTCAGGAGGTGATGTTGATCCTGCAAATGCAGGTAAAAATGCAACAGGTATTCAATTGTATGCATTTGCATCAGCAGATACTGTAAACGAATCTCCATACGCAAAATATATGCGTGAGAATTATTACGAATTAGGAGAAGGTATGGATTCTTTAAAACCATTAAATTGGCAAGAAGAATTAGTTTGGGAACAACAAGAATACCCTGATGTAGATTATGTTGAAGTAATGGATTCATTATATTTAAAGAAAGATGAATCTTTAAACGGAATAAGAACATTTAATACAAAATTACTTAATTATAGATACTATTGGTTTGACAATGAGCAGGCTGCTAAAACAGGTAAGAATAGAAAAAATTTCATGAAAAGTGAAGTGATAAACGTATACCCTGATACAACAGTTTGGATTAAAGATTTTAATTACTCATATAATGATCCAATGCACCAAGAGTACTTTGCGCATAAAGCTTATGAAAACTATCCTGTAGTTGGAGTAACATGGAATCAAGCAAAAGCATTTTGTCATTGGAGAACACAAACAAAAAACAATTTTCAGCGTTCTAGAAAAAAATTAGGATTAGTTCCTTCTTTTAGGTTACCAACTGAAGCAGAATGGGAATATGCTGCACGTGGAGGCTTAAATTATGGTAAATACCCTTGGGGTGGGCCAAGTACTACAAGTGATAGAGGTTGTTTTTTAGCAAACTTTAAGCCAGTACGTGGTGATTATGCTGCTGATGGAGCTTTATATACTGTTGAAGCTGTTTCTTTTAATCCAAATGAATATGGGTTATATAATATGGCAGGTAATGTTTCAGAATGGACAAATACAGCATATAATCAAATGTCTTATTACATGGGGTCTACTATGAACCCAAATGTAGAAATTAAAGAAAATCGTAGAAAAATTATCCGTGGAGGTTCATGGAAAGATGTGGCATACTTTTTAGAAGTAAGTTCTCGTGACTGGGAATATGCAGATACTGCAAGAAGTTACATTGGTTTTAGAACTGTACAAGATTATTTAGGTACAAATAAAAGTAAGTAATCAAACAATAATAAATATAATAATCCCCAAAAATCAAAAGAAAAATTATGGCACAGTCAAAATCAACTAAGAAAATTTTTAACATGGCTTATGGTTTAGGAGCCTCAGTAGTAATACTTGGAGCTTTATTTAAAATCATGCACTTTAAAATAGGACCGTTAACAGGTGGTGTAATGCTAACGCTAGGTTTAGTTGTAGAAGCAATTATTTTTGCTATTTCAGCATTTGAACCAATTGAAGATGATTTAGATTGGACTAAAGTATATCCAGAGTTAGCAGACGGACAATCTTTAGGAAAAAAAGGTAAAGAAGCTGCTCCGCAAGATGTACAGAGTATGTTGTCTCAAAAATTAGATAATATTTTAAAAGAAGCAAAGTTAGATGCAAATTTAATTTCTAGCTTAGGTGATAGTATTAAAAACTTTCAAGGTGCTGCTGAAGGGTTAACAGCAACTTCTAAAACGGTATCTTCTACAAATCAATATAATGAGCAAATGTCTATGGCAGCTGCTAAATTAGAGTCGTTAAACGGATTGTATACTACGCAAGTTGAAAACGCTGGAAAACAAGCAGACTTAAATTCAGCTTTAGTTGAAAACTCTCAACGATTACAAGAACAAATGCAATCATTAGCAACTAATTTATCTTCTTTAAACGGAGTATATGGAGGAATGTTAACTGCAATGTCAACTAAATAATTAATTAGTTTATCTAATTTTAATATTAACTAAACAAACTAATTAAAGATGGCAGGAGGAAAACAGTCACCAAGGCAAAGGATGGTAAACTTAATGTATCTTGTATTTATTGCAATGTTAGCAATGAATATGAGTAAAGAAGTTCTATCAGCCTTTGGATTAATGAATGAAAAATTATCGGAATCTAATATTAGAGCTACCGAAAAAAATAAAGCTTCGTATGAAACTTTAGCATTAAAAGCACAAGAGCAAGCAAAGCAATATGGTGAAGCTAAAGAAAAAACAGACAAGCTTAGAGTAATGGCAGATGAATTCTTCGCTTACATTGGAGCATTAAAAACTCAAATGACAAGTGATTTAGAAGATAAGAAGGCCTATGAATCTATGGATAAATCAGGGTTTTTAGATCAATATTTTTTCGCAAGCGGAAAGATTACACCTAAAGGAAAAGAATTTGTTGACAAAGTAAACCAGTTTAGAGAGCAATCTTTAGCAGTTTTAGGTGAGTCTGAATTATCTACGGTTGTAAAAGCGCGTTTTAGTACTGCAGACGTTAAAGGTCAGGATGGAGTTACTAAAAATTGGTTAAACTATAACTATGAAGGTTTTCCTTTAATAGCATCATTAACTAAGTTAACACAAATTCAGGCAGATATTAAAACGACTGAATCTGATGCATTAACAGCTTTATTACAAGGAGAGTTAGAAAGTGCGGTGTCAATGACAAACTATGATGCCATGGTTATTTTTGATAAAAACGCATACTATCCAGGTGAAAAATTATCTGGTAAAATTGTGTTAGGTAAGAATGATCCTAATTTAACAGCCGAAAAAGTTATCGTTAACGGTAAAGAAATGCCTGCTGATAAAATTCAAGCTGGTCAAGTTATTTTAGATGGTCCTGCAGGATCAGTAGGAGATAAGGAATTAAAAGGAGAATTCCAGTTTATGGAAAATGATTCTTTAGTAACAATTCCTATTTTAGGAGGTTACTCAGTAATTCCTAAACCTAACGAAGCTGTTGTATCTGCTGATAAAATGAATGTTGTATACCGTGGGTTATCAAATCCATTAACAATTTCTGTACCAGGAGTTTCAGGAAATAAAGTTACAGCATCAGCACCAGGATTAAGAAGAGTTAAAGGTGATAAGTATGTAATGAACCCAGGTAAGGGAAGCGAAGTTACTATTAGAGTATCGGCAACATTACCAGGAGGTGGAAAAATTAGTACGCCTAAAAAATACAGAATTAAAGATATACCACCAGCAGTTGGTATGGTAAGAGGTCAATATGGTACAGTAAAAATGCCTAAAGCAAGTGTTGCTAGAATTAGCGTTGCTGCAGGTTTACCAGATTTCTTATTTGATTTAAAATTAAATGTATCTAGTTTTAAAATTAAAGTTCCAGGTCAGGTAACAATTCCTGTAAATGGAAGAAGTTTATCAGCTAGAGCAAAACAAGCATTAGGTAAAGCAAGAAGAAATGATGTAATCACTATTTATGACATCAAAGCATCTGTTTCAGGGTCTAATTATAAGATCAAGAAGGTATTACCTGTAAGTATTGAAATTACGAATTAATAAGTAAAAAATTAAAGTATGAATTGGAAGCGTTTTTATATGGTTTTATTTGCCCTTGCAACCACAAGTTATGCAAGTGCACAAGCTAACCTTTTAAACTCTAAAAAGGTTGAAGAGATTGGATTTAAATCTGAAGCCCAAATAGCTTCAGAAGACGATAAACCTCTTCCTTATGGTTATATTAGCGATAGAGATGTATTATGGTCTAAAGTAGTGTGGGAATATGTTGATTTAAATCAAAAAATCAATTTACCTTATTATTATCCAATTGATACAACTAACGCAGGTTTAACAAGACGTTCGCTGTTTGATACCTTATTAAAAGGAATCAAAAACGGTGAAATCAAAGAAGTTTATAGTGATTCTTATTTTACAACCAAAATAGGAATGGAAGAAATTAAACAAATGACCTATAATGAGCGTGATGACGGTTATGGTAATATGGATCCTTACGCAGTTCAATCTTTAGATATTAAAGGATATTTAATAAAAGGGCTTTGGTATTTTGATAAAAGAGGAGGAGAGTTAAAATACCGTATGTTGGCTTTAGCACCTATGGGACCTGACGTTCAAACATTAGGAGTTGAAGAAATTGATGACAAAGATAATGTTTATGAGTTGTTTTGGGTATTTTTTCCAGATGCAAGAAACACCTTACATGCATCTAAAGTATTTAATCCTAAAAATACAGCGCATCCGTTATCTTACGATAACTTGTTAAATGCTCGAAGATTTACTTCTACGATACTAAAAGAAGAAAATATTTACGGAGATAGAGCTATTAAAGACTATGTTCGAGGTAATTCATTATTTCAATTATTAGAAGCTGATCGCGTTAAAGAAAATATTCGTAATCGAGAAATGGATATGTGGAATTATTAATAACTTTCACTATCAAGTATATTGTTAATTGAAAAAATAAAAATCACAAAAATAACTTCCTAGATTTTTAAAGGAAATTTAAATAGAAAAAGATGAGAAAAATGTTTATGAAATCTGCACTTATTATATTAGGTGTTGTATTAATGAGTTTTACAAGTAAAGACAATGAAAATAAGAAATTTGGTGTTAATTGTACTATAACGCATGGCCGATATCACACAGTAGATGGCGTGAGAAGTTTATTATGGTCAAGAATGGAAAGTTGTGATGGGAAACACGTTTACAAATATTATTTTGGAACAGGACCTATAGGGCCAATTACTAATGGAGATTTATCAATGCCTGTAGAGGACGGAATTATAGGTAAACAACAGACAGAAGATTTTTATGAAGATGATACTGATTCTTTCGTACCTTTAAATATATTAGGTAACTAGTTTATTAATGATAAATAAGTATAGTTTCAGAAAATTATAGTTATTGAATAAGGTTGTCTATTGAGTGGCAACCTTATTTATTCATAAAAAGATGAAAGTAGATTATATTATTGTAGGCCTGGGTTTAGCAGGAATTGCTTTTGTTGAAGAGTTATTAAATGCAAACAAAACGTTTGTTGTTTTTGAAAACAATTCACAAACATCATCTATTGTTGCAGGTGGTGTATATAATCCAGTAATATTAAAACGATTTAATGCGGTTTGGAATGGTCATCAACAAATTGTTGATTCTCAGCCTTTGTATAAAAGGCTAGAAGAAAAATTAAATGTAAAATTAGATTATAAGTTCTCTATTAAAAAAGCTTTTGGAAGTATTGGTGATGAAAATAATTGGTTTTTAGCCTTAGATAAACCAACATTATCAAATTATATGAATCCTAAAATTAGTAAACATAAAATTAAAGGAGTTATTGGTGATTTAGGTTTTGGAGAATTAACAGGAACAGGGAGAATAGACACAGCCTTGCTAGTAAAATCATATAGAGCGTATATTAAAAGATTAAACAATTTAATTAATGAATCATTTGAGCATTCAAAATTAAGTATTGTTGATAAAGCAGTAAAGTATAAAAATATTACTGCAAACAAAGTTGTTTTTTGCGAAGGATATGGAATTACTGAAAACCCATTTTTTAAACATTTACCATTAAATGAAGCAAAAGGTGAAACTATAACAATACATGCGCCAGATTTAAAAATTGATTTTTTATTAAAATCAGCAGCATTTGTAATGCCATTAGGTAATGATTACTATAAAGTAGGAGCTACTTTTAATTGGACAGATAAGACATGTAATCCTACAAATGAGGCTAGAAAAGAATTAGAAGAAAAGCTTAGTAAGGTAATCACTGTACCTTACACCATAACAGATCATACAGCAGGTATTAGACCAACTGTAAACGATCGAAGGCCTTTGGTTGGTGTACATCAAGAACATAAACAATTAGTCGTTTTAAACGGACTAGGTACACGTGGGGTTATGATTGGCCCAACAGTTGCTAAAAACCTATTTAACCACCTTGAAAAAGGAGCAGAGTTAGATCCTGAAATAAATATAAAAAGGTTTGAAAATTAGTTTACTTCTATTAAACTAATTTTTAGACTTACCTATCTATTTATTATTAAATCAAATTAAACAGTTTTTTTATAAACTGATTAATTTTAAAATTTCAGAATAAAAATCAATCAGATATTTTTTTATTTCTTTTATCGTAACTAACAAAAATGTTTATCCAAATAATTCTAGATAAACGCAAAGTAAAAGGGGTTAGTAATAAAGAAACGATTACAATTGTAATAAAACTTTGTAAAATTGTTAAACCAAAAAACATTTTTGAAATAATAAAAATAGCAACAAATATAGCAACAGCTAATCCGTAGTTTACGTACATGGCTCCAAAGAAAAAAGAAGGTTCCATCATGTATTTTAAATTACAATTAGGGCAATTATCATGTAATTGAGTTATTTTTTTAGGATTAATTGTTGCGCCGTGTTTAAAGAATTCTCCTTCATGACAACGTGGGCATTTACCTTTTAAAACACTGTATAACTTTGTTCCTTTTCTAAACATAATCGAATATAAATTTATATACTTTTGCAAAGGTAAATTTTTTATAACTTTTTATAAGTAACAATTATTACAATTATGCTAAACGTACACAATTTATCGGTTTCTTTCATGGGGTCGGATTTGTTTTCAGGAATCACTTTTAAATTAAATAAAGGGGATAGAATCGGGTTGATAGGAAAAAATGGAGCAGGAAAATCGACACTTTTAAAAGTACTTTCTAAAGATATTGAAACTAGTGGCGGTACGATGGCTTTTGATAAAGATATTCGAATGGGATTTTTACGACAAGATATCGATTTTGTTGAAGGAAGAACAATTTTAGAAGAAGCATATCAAGCATTTGAAGAAATAAAAGAAATCGAGTTAAAGTTAGATGATATTAACAACCAACTAGCTACAAGAACCGATTATGAAAGTGAAGCATACGGACAATTAATTCACGATTTAACCGATTTAACTGAACGATACGAACTTTTAGGAGGATATAATTATCAAGGTGATACTGAGAAAATTTTACAAGGTTTAGGATTTCAACGAGAAGATTTTGATAAATTAACCAACACTTTTTCTGGTGGATGGAGAATGCGTATCGAATTAGCAAAGTTGCTATTGCAAGACAATGATATTTTATTGTTAGATGAGCCTACCAATCACTTAGATATAGAATCGATTATTTGGTTAGAAAGCTTTTTAAAAAATTATTCAGGCGCAATTGTACTTGTTTCGCATGATAAAATGTTTTTAGATAATGTTACCAATCGTACAATCGAAATCTCTTTAGGACAAATTTACGATTATAAAAAACCGTATTCAGAGTTTTTAAAATTACGAGGAGAAATAAAAGAAAAACAGTTACAAGCACAAAAAAATCAAGAAAAAGAGATAAAACAAAAGCAACATTTAATCAATAAATTTAAAGCAAAAGCAAGTAAAGCTTCGATGGCACAATCGTTAATGAAGCAACTTGATAAAGTTGAATTAATTGAGGTTGATCAAGATGATAATGCAGCAATGAATGTTCGTTTTGCAATATCAAAAGAACCAGGAAAAATTATTGTTGAAGCTGATGGTTTAAGTAAAAGCTATGGTGATAAACATGTTTTGGAAGATGTTGATTTATTAATTGAGCGCAATAGTAAAATAGCTTTTGTTGGTCAAAACGGACAAGGAAAATCTACCTTAGCAAAGATGATGGTTGGTGAAATTCCGTTTACAGGAAACCTTAAATTAGGACATAATGTACAAATAGGGTATTTTGCTCAAAATCAATCAGAAGAGTTACCACCAGAGAAAACAGTGTTGGAAATTATGGAAGATGCTGCTTCAGACACCAACAGAATGCGTGTTAGAGATATGTTGGGGTCGTTTTTATTTGGAGGTGATGCAGTAGATAAAAAAGCAAAAGTATTATCAGGAGGAGAAAGAAATCGATTAGCTTTATGTAAACTATTATTATCACCATTTAACGTGTTAATAATGGATGAGCCAACAAACCACTTAGATATTGCCTCTAAAAATGTATTAAAAACCGCATTGCAAAATTTTGATGGAACTTTAATCGTAGTTTCCCACGATAGAGATTTTTTACAAGGATTAACATCAACCGTTTACGGATTTAAAGATAAGGTAATTAAAGAGTATTTAGGAGATATTGATTATTTCTTAGAGCAGCATAAGATGGAAAATCTTAGGGAAGCTGAAAAGAGAACCGTTGTTAAAGAAGAAAAAGATACCACTAAAAAAGAAGCACATCAATTATCTAGAGAGCAAGAAAAAGAGTTGAAAAAACTTAAAAATAAACTGAATAAAATTGAAACTCAAATTGCTGATTTAGAAAAAGAAATTGAAAAAATTGATTTAGAGTTAGCCAATAATTACGATGAAGTTTCATCTCGTCCTAATTTCTTTGAAAAATATAAAGCTAAAAAGACAAGCTTAGAAAATTTAATGCACGATTGGGAAAATGTAGAAGAACAGGTTACTGGTTTTTAGAGTGTAATAGCGCATTAACTCATTTAAATCAGCAATCATAAATACGATGATTGCTGATTTTTTAAAATATAGAAAGCTCAGTTCTTGAGGTAAACTCCTCTAAAAACTTCATTCCTTTATAAGAGTTTCCTTTTTTATTAAGTTTCGGGCTCCAAACGGCAATTGCATATTGATCTGGATGTATTGCTATAATACCACCACCAACGCCACTTTTTCCTGGAAGCCCAACTTTAAAAGCAAACTCACCAGATTCATCATAAAATCCACAAGTTTGCATCAAAGCATTTATTCTTTTAGATTCACTTTCACTTAAAATATTTTGATTAGAAGGTGCTCCAATACCATTATTAGCTAAAAATAAAAACATTTCAGATAATTCTTTGCAACTCATTTCTAACGAACAAAGGTTAAAGTAAAAATCAAGAACATCTGAGGGGTTATTATCAATACATCCGAAGGATTTAATAAAGTTACATAAGGCAATATTTCGATAACCAACCGCTTTTTCTGACTCTGCAATTTTACTAGAATAATCAATTGTAGTATTGTTAGAAATTTGACGAACAAAATTTAAAAAATCTTCTTTAGGTTTTTTTAAATGGCTTAATAAAATATCAGAAATAACAAGCGCACCGCCGTTTAAAAAAGGATTTCTTGGTATACCATTATCAGCCTCAAGCTGCACTAAAGAATTAAATGCAGTACCCGATGGTTCAACCCCAACCCGATTCCATATTTTATCTCCTAAAAGTTTATAAGCTAAACTAAGTGCTAACACTTTGGCTATACTTTGTATTGAAAACTTTTTATAACAATCACCTATACCAAAGTTATCTTGATTGATGGTAGTTATATGAACCCCAAAATTTTCGGAATTTATAAGTGCTAGTTCAGGAATATAAGAAGCAGTTTTTCCACTGTCATCCATATTTTTAACTTTAAAAAAAGTTTCTTTAATTATTTCCTCAAAATTTAAATCCATTGTTTTTATATAATGACGTAAGTTTAATAAGCTAAAATCGTTTTTTTATTATAAAATCAAGTGAAAAATAGCTATAAATTAATTGAGATTTCTATTATTTTTACATAAATATTTTTTGCATTGAACAGTATATATAACTTTTTTTTTAATCAAGTTTTTAAAAGTGAAAACCAACAGGTATTTCTTCAGATATTAGAAGAAAAAAAAGTGGAGTTGTTTATAAAACGAGAGGATGAAATTCATCCATTTGTTTCAGGAAATAAGTTTAGAAAACTAAAATATAACATTGCAGAAGCTAAAAATCAACAAAAAAAAATATTATTAACCTTTGGAGGCGCTTTTTCTAATCATATAGTAGCAACAGCAGTTGCGGGGAGTTTATCTGGTTTTAAAACCATCGGAGTAATTCGTGGTGATGAATTGGGAAATAATCTCGAAAAAACGTTGGTAGGAAATTCAACTTTGCAAGAGGCGCATAAAAACGGAATGGAATTTAAGTTTGTTTCAAGAAGTGTTTACAGAAATAAAACATCCGAAGAATTTATAAATGATTTAAAGTATGAGTTTGGCGACTTTTATTTAATCCCCGAAGGCGGAACAAACGAACAAGCAATTAAAGGTTGTAAAGAAATCTTAAACGAAGAAGACGAGAATTTCGATTATATTTGTTGCTCAATTGGTACTGGTGGAACTATTGCTGGATTGATAAATGCAGCAAAAAAGCATCAAAAAGTAATAGGTTTTCCTGCATTAAAAGGTGATTTTTTACAGCAAGAAGTTGAACGTTTTGCAAATAATAAAAGTAATTGGAGTTTGCAAACCGACTATCATTTTGGAGGTTACGGAAAATATAATGAAGATTTAATTCGTTTTATAAATGAGTTTAATGAGCAAGTAAAAATTCCATTAGATCCTATTTACACAGGTAAAATGTTATTCGGAATTATTGATATGGTTAAAGAAAACCTGTTTCCTGAAAACAGTAAAATCATAGCAATTCATACAGGTGGATTACAAGGGATTGCTGGGGTTAATCAAAAGTTAAAAAAGAAAAATAAAGCGTTAATAAAAATTTAATGAATTTAAAATTAGTTACTTATATAGTTTTGAGTGCCACTTTTTTAGTGAGTTGTGGTTCTAATAAAAATGCGGTTACAAAAAACCGTAAAAAAGTTGTTGTTTTAGAGCAAGAAGAAGTGTATCCAGAGCTTCCACAATTAGAGCAAATACCAAAACCGATAAAAACAAACGGAAATCATACACTTACTTATATTCATAAATTTGCACCGATTGCCGTAAAAAAAATGCACGAGCATAAAATTCCAGCTAGTATAACTTTAGCACAAGGAGTGTTAGAGTCTGGTAGTGGAAGAAGTGACTTAGCAGTTCGTTCGAACAATCATTTCGGAATAAAATGTCATAAAGGATGGCAAGGAAAAAGTGTAACACATGATGATGATGAAAAAGGTGAGTGTTTTAGAAAGTATAAATACCCAGAAACTTCTTATGAAGATCATTCACAGTTTTTACTTACAAGAAGTCGTTATGCTAGTTTGTTTAGGTTAGGGCATACCAATTATAAAGGCTGGGCATATGGCTTAAGAAAAGCCGGTTATGCTACTGATAAACGCTATCCACAAAAGTTAATCTCAATTATTAATAAATATGGATTAGCAAAGTACGATAGAGTTAAATTTAAAAATAAAGCAACCCAAAATATAGGTATAACTAATAATTATCATAAAGTAGAAAAAGGAGATACATTGTATTCTATCGCAAGAAAATATCAAATATCTGTTAGTAGACTAAAACAAGTAAACGGACTTACCGATAATACAATTAGTATTGGAGAAAAGTTGTTATTAAATTAAAGGAACTTCTGTGTAATAAAAAACAGTCGTTATTTTAATAACGACTGTTTTTTATTTTACCAAGAATATTTTTTCTTTTTAGCTTGTTTTTTTATTGCTTTAATCATTACGTTTTCTAACTCATTTTTAGAGTTGTTTTCATGTTGTTTTTTAGCAATATATTGTTTTCTTTTTTTATTTAAATGTTGAATTTTTTCTTGAATTTCAGCTCTTTCTTTTCGTTTAGTAGCAACATGTTTTTTTATTTCTTCGGATGACTTTCCTTGTAGTTTTTTAGGAAGTTGAGATTTTTTTAGTTTCTTATAATCTATTTCTTTTTCTTTAGAAGCATCAACTAAATCCCATTCAGCATTATTATATAATTTAGAACTTTTACTAATAGCACGTTTTACAACAACAACTTCATTTAAAACTTCAGCATTGGCATCTTGTTTTGCTTGATTGGTGTATTTTGAATGTCCAACGCTTCCATAATGGATATAGGTTTTGTTTAGTTGTTTATTTAAAATAAGGATGTCATTATCGTACGGCGTTACAATATGAACAATGTTTTTGTTGTGATTAATGGTCATATAATCTCCGCCACCATAAGCAGCTCCGTCTTGCCACATTCCAGAAACACCTTGGTTGTAATCACCGCAAAAAATAGTATTAACCGTAATATCGTTTTCTTTGGCATTAGTAATAGCGTCTTTGTAATTTAACTTTCCTTGTGTAAAAGGTTCGTTTCCTGCAATAAAAATCATCTTTAAATCACGTTTATTATCGCCCCATTCTAGCTCATTTAATGAGGTTTGAATTACCTGTCCGCAAAACTCACTACCGCCGTTGGTAGTTAATGAAAATAACTGTTCAGAAATAGCATCTAAGTCACTTGTAAATTGTAAAACCTGACGGATGTAGCCTTCTTTAGAAGAAAGACGACTATTACCATATTCGTATAAAGCAATTTCTAATTTTGGAGTTTTTCCTTCACATTTAGCATGTGATAATTCATTAATGATTTCCCATAATTGTGCTTTTGCCTGATTTATAAGCCCGTCCATACTGCTACTAGTATCAAGTAATAATGCAACTTTAGTAGTTTGTTTTTTTGCTTTATTTATTGGATTTGTAGCATAACTCGTAATTGAAGTTAAGAAAGTAAAAATGAAGACTGTTTTTAAGATATAATTTTTCATGTTTTTTTGTTTTAAATTATTATTGAATCAAATTTTGCCGACTTACAATACTGTAAAACTACAAGCAACTTTCTTTTTAAAAAATTAAGAATGAGGTAACGAGTAATCTAAGTGAGTAAAGTGGTTAAAAAAATGAGTGAAAGTAACTTTTTAATGTTTCTTGGTACTGTTATTTAAGGAATCTCATTTTTTGAACTCAACTTTTGTGTGTATGTTTACAGTAATAAATAAAAGATGAAAAGATTTTTTAAAATAATATTTGCATTGTGTTTACTGAGCTTTTTTTCAGGGTATACTCAGGTTTTTGAAAAACAAACAAATGAGTTTACCATAAAGGTTCAGGTAATTAATGATAATACGCAACAACCAATAAAAGACGCAACGGTAACGATTAATGGACGTATTTTTAATTTTTCAAATATAAAAGGACGATATATTGTAACGGCTCAAAAGGGAAGTCAATTAGTAGTTTCTCATACAGGCTTTGAAACTATTTATTATACAATTAAAGATGACGAGGATATAAAAGTACTGGTTGAAGATTTTACGCGAAAAAGAAAGTCGAAGTTAAAATATTCAAGTTATAAAAAGGTAGGTTTGTACACGAAATATTTAGATTCAGTAAAATTTTATAAGAAAAAAAATATTGATAAAAGTATTGTTGCTATCGAAAAAATGTTACTAAACTCTTCAACAAAAAAACAAAGAGCTATTGCTTACAAAGAGTTGGCGGATATTTATTTTTATTGGAAACAATATGATTTAGCTGAAGAAAACTATACTGTTTCTTTAAAGGAGCTAAATAATTCAAAAGTTCTTTTTTTATTAGCAAAAACACAATTTTTATTAAAAAAATATAAAGAGAGTCAAAACACATATCAAAAATGTGTAAAAGGTAAATTAACCAATTATGAAAAATTAAAAGCTTATGAAGGTTTAGGCGATGTTTTTATGGTAACGCAACAATATAGTAAGGCATCTAGCAATTATAATGAGGCTTTAAAGATTGCTAAAGATAATTACGTAACACCAAAAATAACAGATTTAAACTCTAAGTTAGCAGAAGTTTTTGCAGCACAAGGAAAAACACAAAAGGCTGATGGTTATTTTCAAAACTCGTTAAAATTAGCATCTAAAGAAAATCAAAAAAGAGCCTTAAAAGAACAGCAAAAAGTAGCTGATTTTTATAATGAATCTCGTAGGTATGATGATGAAATTCAATTACGGAAACAAAGTTTAGTTGCCGCAGATGATATTGTTATAGAAACGGAAGAAAAAGAATCGTTGGTAGATTCTATTACCTCTCAAAAAATTAACTACAAAATAGGAAATGCTTATATTCAAAAGGAATCTTATAACGAAGCAATTCCTTTCTTCAAAAAAAGTATAAAAGAAGCGGGCGAAAAAGAAGATTTAATTATTCAAAAAGATGCAACACGTAGGCTTTCTGAAGTATATGCAACTGTTGGCGATTATACGAAGGCTTTAAAAAGTTATGAGAACTATGTGAAGTTAGTTGATACATTGTATTCGAAAAAAGAACAAGAAATTCAACAAGTAAAAAGGTTCGGAAAAAAAATAGCAAACAACCAAAATCGAATCCAAAGTTTAGAAAAAGACAAGCAATTAAGTGATAGTAAAATTAGCTTGGCATATAAAGATCAACAGTTAATAAAAGAAAGTAATAAGCAGCAAAAACTGATTATTTATTCATTAATCGGAGGTTTCTTTTTAATGAGTTTGTTAGCGTATTTTATGTTTCGTACCAATAAACAACAAAAATTAGCAAATAATTTATTGGCATTAAAATCAATGCGATCGCAAATGAATCCGCATTTTATATTCAATGCCTTAAACTCGGTAAATAATTTTATAGCTGTAAATGATGAGCGAAGTGCGAATCGTTATTTATCAGAATTTTCAGTATTAATGCGGTCAGTTTTAGAAAACTCTGATGAAGATTTTATTCCGTTAGCAAAAGAAATAGAATTGTTAGAATTGTATGTGAAATTAGAACACAATCGATTTAAAGACAAGTTTGAGTATGTAATGTTTGTTGATGAGAAAATCAAAAAAGAAAATTTTTCTATTCCGCCAATGTTATTACAACCTTATATCGAAAATGCTATTTGGCACGGACTCCGTTATAAAAAAGAAAAAGGGAATCTAGATGTTTCTATGCGTAAGCAAACAGTGGATACGATTTTAATAACGGTGCAAGATGACGGAGTTGGTCGAAAAAAATCGATGGAAATGAAGACAAAACATCAATTACAGCAAAAATCAAAAGGAATAAGTACCATTGAAAACAGAATTGCTATTTTAAATAGTATGTATAAAGATAAAATTAAAGTTACAGTTTCTGATGTTTTTGAAGACGGAAGCGGAACAAAAGTCGAACTTATTTTAAAGAAAAATTAAAGGTGAAGTTAAAAGCAATCATTATTGAAGATGAAGCTATGGGTAGGGATATTTTGCGAAATTATATAACAAAATATTGCCCAAGTGTTCAGTTGTTAGGAGAAGCGGATAATATAAAAGACGGACAAACATTAATTGAAGAACACGAATTAGATTTGGTTTTTTTAGACGTTGAAATGCCTTACGGAAACGGATTTGATTTGTTAGAAAAGATAGAAAATCAAAATTTCGAAACCATTTTTGTAACCGCCTATGATCATTATGCAATAGAAGCTTTAAACAATCAAGCAACGTATTATTTATTAAAACCTATTTCGATAGATGAACTAATTAAAGCAGTAAATTTGGTTGAAGAAATTAAAACCAAAGAACAAACGATAGAAAACACGGTTTTAACAGCCAAGAGTATTACAAATTTAAATAAAATTACAATTCCGCAACAAGATGGATTTGAAGTGGTATCAGTAAAAGATATTCTGTTTTGCAAGGCAGATGATAATTATACCGAAATCTACTTCGAAAACACAAAAAAAGTAGTTAGTAAAACCTTAAAACACTTTGACGATCTTTTAGAAGAAAGCGGTTTTGCACGTGTGCACAAATCATATTTGGTAAACGTAAATGAAATTGTAAAATATAAAAAAGGTAAAGGCGGAAGCGTACTTTTATCTAACGGAAAAGAAATAATGGTATCCGCATCAAAAAAAGCAAAATTATTATCATATTTTAAATAAAAACGAATGAAAATTATAAAAGCAGTAAACGGTAAATCTCCTCAAATACCTGAAGATTGTTACATAGCAGAAAACGCCACAATTGTAGGTGATGTGCAAATGGGAAAAGAGTGTAGTGTTTGGTTTAACGCCGTAATAAGAGGCGATGTACATTATATAAAAATGGGTAATAAAGTAAATATTCAAGATGGCGCAATAATCCATGCAACTTATCAAAAATCACCTACAACAATTGGTAATAACGTTTCTGTAGGGCACAATGCCATCGTGCACGGTTGTACCATTCACGACAACGTTTTAATAGGTATGGGAAGTATAATTATGGACGATTGTATTATTGAATCTAATTCGATAATTGCAGCCGGAGCGGTGGTTTCAAAAAATACAATTGTAAAAAGCGGAAGCGTTTATGCCGGTGTACCAGCCAAAAAAATTAAAGATGTTTCTAAAGAATTAATTTCAGGAGAAATAGATCGAATAGCTAATAATTACGTAAAATATTCAAGTTGGTTTAAGGAGTAATATTTGGGCGTTACCTAAAGGTCGGGCTTTACGTTGTATCTTTTTTTCGTGCCTCAAAAAAGGATGCCACTTCAATCCCTAACGCAAAAAGTAACAACGCATAAAAAAAGCCCAATTTTGTTTCCAAAAAAAGGCTTTTAATCACAAAACTAATCTACTACCATTTACTTTTTTCCATGTTCTTTATGTTTTTTTTTAGAAGCTTTTCTACGTTTTTTATTTTTCATTTTCTTTTTAGCTTTGTGAGCTTTTTTCTTATTTATTTTCTCAAACCTTTCAAATTGTTGTTTGTTTAAGATGCGTTTCATTTCGGTTTTAAAAGCAATTTGGCTATCCAATGCTTTGTTTTTTCTTTCAAAACGTTCATCAGCAGATAATTTTACTCTTTTTTTACCACTTTCTCTCATAGCTTTTCTTTGCTCATGCATTGTTTTACGCTTTGCAATCTTTTCAGCTAATAAAGGTTTTATTTGGTTTTGTTGAGATGTTGTTAAATCTAACTTTAAGGTCATTTTTTTAACAGCCAACTCTGTTTGTTGTGCAACACTTAATCTTTCTAATTTATTTTTCTTTCCTTTTTGAGCCTGAGTAGTTAAACTAAAAACAAGCGCTACAACTAATACTGCTATTATTCTTTTCATGTTTGTATAATTTTAAGGGTTTATTTATATATCTATGACTACGCTTCTTTAAAAAAGTTTAAATTTGAGCGTAATTTTAACATTTCTTTAAATTTTATGAAAAATATAATAAAACCTATAGTAAGGCTACTTGTTTTGGTAATCATTGCATTTATAACTTTTTTTTTCTGGGCATCATCACCAACAATAGATGAAAAAGAATATGCCGAGTTGATAGAGAATGAAAACCCAGTAGCTGTAATAAATGATTCAATATACAGTATTGTAACTTATAATGTGGGTTATTTAAGTGGGATGACAAATAATTTACCGGTAGCAAAACCAAGGAAACTTTTTGAAGATAATCAGAAAAAGGTAGAAGCAGAGCTTAAAAAAGTAAATCCAGATATTGTTGCTTTTCAAGAAATTGATTACAATGCATCAAGATCATATGAGGTAGATCAAGAAAAGGAATTTATGAAATTAGGTTTTAATTATGCTGCAAGAGGTGTAAATTGGGATGAACGATATGTACCTTTTCCATATTGGCCACCAAGCATGCATTTCGGAAAAGTAATTTCAGGGCAATCAATCATCAGTAAATATAAATTAAAAGACTATGAACGTATTGTTTTAGAACGTGTGCCAGATAATCCTTTTTATAGGGATGCATTGTATTTAGAAAGATTGGCACAAGTGGTAAAAGTTGTTCTAGAAGGAAAAGAAGTGGTGATTATAAATATTCACTTAGAAGCTTTTGATAAGCCAACACGTGTGCGTCAATTTGAATATGTTTTAAAATTATTTAATAAATATAAGGATAATTATCCAACAATATTATTGGGAGATTTTAATTCAAAGGCAAGAGATAAAGAGGCGGCAGTTCAAAAAATATTCAAAATGAGGGGAGTAGGAAACGCAGCTTTTAACGCTGTAAATCCTTCTAATACATTTGATACCAAAAATCCGTTCGAACGAATAGATTACATTTTTTATACAGAAAACACTATTGAATATGTAAATGGTAAAGTACTTAATGATTTTGAGCAAGCGTCTGATCATTTGCCTGTTGAAATGCAATTTAAATTAAAATAAAATATAAAAGTTCATTATTTAATAGTGAATTTTTATATTTTATTAAACAAAAAACCCGAACAAATGTTCGGGTTTTTTCGGTGGTGCCTCCAGGAATCGAACCAGGGACACAAGGATTTTCAGTCCTTTGCTCTACCAACTGAGCTAAGGCACCGTTGATTGCTTTATTAAAGTAACAAAATAAAATTCGCAATTGCATTGAGAAAATTATAGTGGTGCCTCCAGGAATCGAACCAGGGACACAAGGATTTTCAGTCCTTTGCTCTACCAACTGAGCTAAGGCACCAGTTTGCTACTTTCGTTAAGCGGATGCAAATATACAACCGTTTTTTAATTATACAAAGTATTTGTTTTAAAAAAAATGTATTGTAACTTTGAAACTCAAGAAATATAAAGATGAATTTAATAGTTGATGTTGGTAATACTAGAGTTAAAGCAGCTGTTTTTGAGTTTGATAGCCTTAAGGAAGTTTTTGTTTTTAAGGAGGAAGAAATTGTATTAGAAATAAAAAAAATTATTAAAAATTTTTCTATTTCAAATGCGATTGTGTCTTCAGTAGCTAATTTATCAGTAAAAACAATAACTGAAATTACTTATCTATTAAATCCAATATTTTTAAATTCAAAAATAAAAGTTCCTTTTTTAAATAAATATGAAACCCCAAAAACACTAGGTGTTGATAGAATAGCTTTAGCTGCTGCTGCTACCGATAAATATCCCAACAAAAATGTTTTAGTTATTGATGCAGGAACCTGCGTTACTTTTGATTTCATAAATAGTGAAAAAGAATATTTAGGAGGAGCTATATCATTAGGAGTAGCTATGAGGTATAAAGCATTACATGACTACACGTCAAAACTTCCGTTATTAAAAAAAGAAGAAATTTCTAATTTTATAGGAGCTAATACTAGCAGCTCAATACACTCGGGAGTTGTAAACGGTATATGTAACGAAATAGATGGGGTAATTAGTCAATATCAAAAAAAGTATACAGATTTAACAGTTGTTTTAACAGGAGGAGATACAATTTTCTTGGCTAAACAATTAAAAAGTGGCATATTTGCCCATCCAAATTTTGTTTTGGAAGGATTACATACTGTTTTGACATATAATTTAACGAATGATTAAGAGATTTATATTAGGATTATTAGTGCTTAGCGCAATAACAATATCAGCACAAAGAAACAGTGCATCACCATATTCTTATTTTGGAATTGGAGAAAACTTTGAAGCGGTTACAGTAGAGCAAGCTTCTATGGGAGGCATAGGAGTGGCTTTAAAAGATACATATCATTTAAACTTTACAAACCCAGCTGCAAATGCAGATTTAAGAGTTGCTACATATGCTTTAGGAGGTAGTTTAAGTTTTTTAACACTTAAAGAAGAAAATTCATCACAATCAGGAAATTCTACAAATTTAAGGTATATATCATTTGGGTTTCCTATTGGAAAAAAAGCTGGTTTATCTGTCGGATTACAACCTTTTTCATCAGTAGGGTATTCGTCATATGATAATCAAAGTGACACTGAAGCTACTTTATATAGAGGTGAAGGTGGAACAAATAAAATATACATAGGTTTTGGTACTTCAGTTTTTAAAGGGCTTTCTTTAGGGTTAGAGGCAGGATATATATTTGGGAGTTTAGAAAATAGTATACTAAATGAAAGAACAAATGTTGCTTTAGTTACAAAGTATGAAAAAAATGTAAATATTAGAGGAGGGCAATTTAAGTTAGGAGCAAAGTTTGAAAAAGAACTGAAGAATAAATTAAACTTATATTCAGGTGCTTCAATTACATTAAATAGTAACTTGTCTGCTAAAGGAAATGAAAAAATGTATTCATTGTCTTATGTGGGGGCTGGTCAAGAAGTACCTAGAAAAGTATTATTTGATAAGCCATTAAATGGTGAGGTTACTATTCCTATGAAAACTGTTTTTGGATTTGGTTTAGGAAAAACAAATAAATGGTACGTTGGTGTTAATCAACAGTTTCAAAGCGCAATAAGTAGTACTAATAACTTGTTTTCTAATACAGGGAATTATAAGTATGATGATTCAAGTAAATTTTCTATAGGAGGATATTATATACCAAAAGTAAATTCAATATCAAGTTATTGGGATAGAGTTACTTATAGGGCAGGTTTGCGTTTTGAGAATACAGGCTTGTCAGTTAAAACAGGTAGTAATTATACAGACGTTAATGACTTTGGCATAAATGTTGGTTTAGGTTTACCATTGCCAAGGCAATTATCGAATGTGAACATTGGGTTTGAGTATGGGCAAAAAGGAACAACGAGCAATAACCTTGTAAAAGAAAACTATTTTAATGTTAGATTAAGTTTATCTTTAAATAGTGTTAAATGGTTTCAGAAAAGAAAAATAGACTAATAAAAAACTAATAATAGGATGAAAAAAATTACGTATTTACTAACAGGATTATTTTTGTTTGTAGCCGTAAATGGTGTAAAGGCACAAGCAAGCCAAGAGTGTAATATAAAGTATAACCTTTTTAAAGGAGATACAAATACAGGCAAATATGAAGCCGCAAAAGCCAATTTAGAGTACTTGTTAACTGAGTGCCCGAAATTATCGGTTAATATTTATAAATATGGAGCTAAAGTAGCTAAAAAAACAAAAGACCATGGGTTGGCTAAAAAAGTTTACGAAGCTCGATTAGTTAATTTTCCATCAAAAGGAGTTGCTAAGGCTCATAGTGATTATGCTACGTATTTGATAAAAAACAAATTAGCTACTGATGCTGAGGTTTTTGCTATCTTAAAGAAAGCTTATGATGTTTCTCCTAAAGATATGGGAGTGAAAAATATTTTTAGATATTTTAAAGCAATCACAGATGAAAATAAAGACACAAATCCTCAAAAAGTATTTGATACTTATGATGATGTAATGGAGTCTGTAGAAGTTAAATTAGAAGATTACAGTAAAAAAATAGCTAAATTACAATTAAAAGATTCTTTAGGTACTATAGGAGCTAGAGAAAAGAGAAACTTAAAAGCTTATACTATAAATTCAAGTGCTTTAGGTCAAGTTGAAGGAGGTTTAGATGCTATTATTTCTAAAATTGCAACTTGTGAACGATTAATACCAATTTACACGAGAGATTTTGAAGCTAAGAAAACTGATGGGGTTTGGTTAAAAAGAGCTGTGTCTAGAATGTATAATAAAGATTGTCAAACAGATCCTTTATTTGAAAAATTAGCTAATGCTTATGCTGAAACTACACAGTCTGCAGATGCCTATAATTTTTTAGCAGGAGTTTTAGCTAAGAACGGAGATAGAAGTGGAGCTACTCAAATGAGAAAGAAAGCATTTGATTTAGAAACTGACCCTTTTAAGAAAGCAAAATATAAGTTAAGAGAAGCGCAAAGTGCAAGAGGTGCAAGAGCAAGAGCATTAGCTTATCAGGCTTTAAAGTATAACCCTAATATGGGTAAAGCATATTTATTCATAGCTAGTTTATATCAAAAAAGCGCCAACTCTTGTGGTAGTGATGAGTTTGAAAAAAGAATGGTATACGTAGCAGCTTTAAATAAAGCACTAAAAGCTAAAAAAGTTGATCCAGGATGTGGAGCTAGTAGATATATTTCTAGTTATAGAAAGAATATGCCATCAAAAAAATTAGTTTTTCAAAAAGGTGTAGCGTCTGGAAGTACTCATAAAATTGGTTGTTGGATTGGTGAAACTGTTCGTATACCATAACATATTAAATGAAAATATATTTAAGACATATATATCAAAGCATTGTTATCATTTTTTTGATAGCAATGCTTTTTTCTTGTACAAATTCTAAAAAAGAAGTGCGAGATTTTTTAGCAGATAAAAATATGCCAATAGGAACAGCTGTAAATATTTATCATATAAAAAAAGACTCAGGTAAAATAACATCTAAAACAAAAGCACCTTTGTTTTATGATTTTTCGAACAGAAAAGAGCACCCGTATAATGAGTTTCCTAAAGGAGTAAAAATTGTTACTATTGATAAAAAAGGAAAAGATTCTACAACAATTACTGGAAATTATGCGTTAACCTATAGTAAAACAGGGGTTTCTGAAATAAATGGAAATGTGGTGATTCTAAATCATACAGAAAACTCTAAACTAGAAACCAATCAATTGTTTTGGGATCAGAAAGAACATTATTTTTTTACTGAAGATGGTTTTAGATTAACTACCTTTAAGGATACAATTAATGGCTATGGTTTTGAATCGAAAGAAAATTTAAAAAAATGGATAGCAAAAGACATTACAGGTGATGTTATAACTACTCAACAATAAAGATTATGAATACATTTTGGAAATACTTACAGTATGGATATTTAGTTATTGGAGCGCTTTTCTTTATAGAAGGAGTTTTAAGATGGAGTACAGATAAAAAAGATGCGCTTATTATGTTTGGTTTTGGTATCTTTATTACCTTAATTTTCTTTTTTAAACGTCATTTTAGAAGGAAAATTGATAAGAGAAACCAACAACGTTAATGGAACTTGAAATTATTATAATTTTTACTTCAATACTATTTTCAGCTTTTTTTTCAGGAATGGAAATAGCTTTTGTTTCTGCAAATAAGTTACATATAGAATTAGAAAAAAAAAGAGAAGGCATACTTCCTAAAATATTAGCAAAGCTTACAAAAAAATCATCAAAATTCATAACCACAATGTTGGTGGGTAATAATGTTGCCTTAGTAATTTATAGTTACTTTATGGGACAATTATTAATGAATTGGTTTCAACTGATGCTGCCAACAAATATTGTTTTTGTAAATTACTTATTAAACGATTTAAATTTATTAGCGCAAACTATAATATCTACATTATTAATTTTAGTAACGGCAGAGTTTTTACCAAAAACAATTTTCAGAATCTATGCGAATGAAACATTAAAAATTTTTGTAATACCAGCTTATGTTTTTTATGTACTTTTTTATGGAGTTACATGGGTAATTACAAAAATATCAGATTTTTTTCTCTATACTTTTTTTAGAATAAAAGAAAATGAAACTAAAACAGAATTTAGTAAAGAAGAATTAGGGAATTATATTTCAGAACAGTTAGATGGAGGAAATGATGAAGATAAAATTGACTCAGAAATTCAAATTTTTCAAAATGCGCTAGAGTTTCATAAAGTGAAATCAAGAGAAATCATGGTGCCTCGAACTGAAATCATGGCTATTGATATCCATCAATCTGTTGCAGAACTCAAAAAAGTATTTATAAACACAGGTTTGTCTAAAATTTTAGTGTATAAAAATTCTTTAGATGACATTTTAGGTTATGTCAATGCGTTTGAATTGTTTAAAAAACCACGTTCTATTAAATCGATATTATTGCCAGTTGAGTTTGTGCCAGAGTCAATGATTATTAACGATGTTTTAAATAATTTAATGAAAAAACGAAAAAGTATTGCCGTGGTTGTTGATGAATACGGAGGTACTTCAGGTATAATAACCGTAGAAGATGTTGTAGAGGAGTTGTTTGGTGAAATTGAAGATGAACATGACAGTCAAGAGTTATTGGAAGAAAAAATTAACGAATCTGAATTTAAACTTTCTGCTCGCTTAGAGGTAGATTACTTAAATGAAGAATACAGTTTAAATATCCCTAAAGAAGAAGCGTACGAAACTCTAGGAGGTTTTATAATTAATCATACCGAAACAATACCCGAACAAGAAGAGGTTTTAGAAATCGATAGATTTCATATTAAAATATTAAAAGTAAGCGCAACTAAAATTGATGCACTTTACTTAAAAGTTATCGATAAATCAGAGTAATAACAACTTATTTCATATAATGTAGATTGCTATTAAAAACAGCTAAAAAAAAGATTGCATTGTTTACTATGAAATTGTATTTTCGCTCACTGTTAATAAAATAAATAACGTATGGCAATTTTATCGAAAATTAGAGAGCGCTCAATGTTCTTAATTCTTGTAATTGGTTTAGCACTTTTCGCTTTTGTATTAGACCCTTCTACAATATCAGATTTTTTTAATGCAAGCAAAGTAAATGAAATAGGTGAAGTAAATGGAGAAGCTATTTCGCGCCAAGAATTTGCTGAAGCTTTAGATGCATATAAAGCGCAAACAGGAAATAGTGTTTCTGAAATGCAAGCAGCAAAAGCAGTTTGGGGTAACTTAATCAGACAAAAAATATACAAAAATCAGTTAGAAGAAGCAGGTATTACTGTTGGTGATGCTGATATAATGAATAAATTGTATGAAACAGAGTTCATTTTAAATGATCCAAGATTTCAAACATCTAACATTTTTGATAAGAATAAATTTAAAGAATTCTTAGCAACAATTAAAGAAGAAAATGGAGCTGATTGGAAAAATTGGCAAAACTACATGTTTTCATTAAAAAATAGTCTTGAGAAATCTGCATACGATAATTTAGTTGCAGCAGGATTAGGTGCATCTTTAAAAGAAGGTGAAGCACAATATTTAACAGAGAACACAAAAGTGACAGGTAATTATGTATACGTTCCTTATACAACAATTGCCGATAGTTTAGTTACTTTAAAACAAAGTGATGTTAAAAACTATATTAATGAGCATAAACAACAATTTCAGGTTGATGCTTCAAGAGATATTAACTTTGTAAAGTTTGATATAAAAGCAACACCTGAAGATGAAACTGCGATTAAAGAAGCCGTAGCAAAATTAATTGACGATTCTGTTACAAGTGCAAATATCTCAGTTAAAGGGTTAAAAAATACTACAGATTATGCTGAATTTTTATCAGAAAATGACTCAGATTTAACTTTAGACAATAATTACAAGTTTAAAGTACAAGTACCACAAGTAATTGCAGACGATATTTTTAATGGAAAAGAAGGCGATGTTTTTGGACCATATAAAGATGCAGGTCAATTTAAATTGTCAAAAATTACAAAGGTGGTTCAATTACCAGATTCTGCACAAGCAAGTCATATTTTAATTCCGTTTGTAGGTACAGCTAGTGCTGATGCAAGTGTAACTCAAACAGAAGAAGAGGCTAAAAGCACTGCCGATAGTTTGTTAGTAGTATTAAAAGCAAACAAATCTAAATTTGGAGAATTAGTAAAACAATTTTCTTCGGATAAAGGTTCGGTTGAAAAAGAAGGTTTTTATGATTGGTTTGGTTACAACAGAATGGTACCAGCATTTAGAGACTTTGTTTTTGAAGGGAAAAAAGGTGATATGGGAGTTGTAAAATCTCAATTCGGATTTCATGTAATTAAAATTGATGATCAAAAAAACTTTCAACCAGTTGTTAAGTTAGCAACATTTGGTCGTAAAATAGAAGCATCAGAAGCAACAGAAAATACTGTTTTTCAAAATGCAGAAACTTTTGCTTTAGCATTAGCAAACGGTAAAAATTTTACTGAGGTAGCAAAAGAAAGTAAATTAACAGTTTTACCAGCAATAGGGTTAAAATCATTAGATGAAGTAGTGCCAGGTATTGGTAGCGAAAGAGAAATTATAACTTGGTCATTTGATACCGAAGTTAATACTGGAGATGCTAAGCGTTTTGATGTAGATGGAGGATATGTGGTAGTTACTTTAACAGGTAAAACAGAAAAAGGTTTAATGCCAATTGAAAAAGCAATAGCTCAAGTGCGCCCTATTTTAACAAAAGAAAGAAAAGCTAAATTAATTGAAGCTAAAATTAATGGAGCTACCTTAGCAGAAATTGCTAAATCGGTTACACAAACTGTTAAAAAAGCTACTGATGTTAATTTACAATCACCTACCATTTCAGGTGTTGGTTTTGAACCTAAAATAGTAGGAGCAATGTTAAATGCTAAAGTAAATACTGTGGTAAAAAATGTAGCAGGAGATAAAGGTGTATTTGCTTTTGAGGTAAGCTCTAAAACATTACCAACTGCATTACCAAATTATGATTCTTACAGAAACCGTATTGTAAATCAAAGAAAAAATAAAACTTTTCAAATGTATGAAGCAATTAAAAAAGCTTCTAATATTGAAGATAACATGAGTTCTTTTTACGGAATTCAGTAGTTAGAAAAACTTATAAAATAAAAAATCCGAACTCAATGAGTTCGGATTTTTTATTTAATGATTTATTTTTGAAATATTAATATATATAATTCTTTTAAAGCTAGTAATATTGCGATTATAAATCCAATTCTTGCAAACCATTTAGTCTTTGGGAATTCTTTAAGAGTTTTTTCAGATAAATCAAGGTCAATTTTAGTTTTTTTTAATTCTAAATCCTCCTTTAAAGATTTCCATTTCTTATACTGAATCCAACCGCCTTTTTCTATTACTTCCACTCCTAAAGGAGTTAGTGTTATATAGTTAGTGTCAAAAGGTAAACGAATTAATTTAAGCTCATCTTTTAAATAAATCAAAGGATCCATTTTCTTAATATATTCACTAGGGTTTTCTGATTGGTTAACAGTATAAAAATATTGATCTGAATTTGATATTTCTAATAATAGTTTATCTATAATCTCATCTTCCATCTAAACTTAACTTTTCGAATAATAACTACAAGATACTTAAAAGTTTAATTATGATATTAAACTAGTAATAAAAAAAGCAATCTCAAATGAGATTGCTTTTTAAATAAATTTTAAAACTTTGTATTAAGCGTTTAAAGGTTTTCCGTCCCAAGCAGCTTTAGCAGCTTCTTTAACCGCTTCTGAATAGGTTGGGTGACCATGACAAATTCTAGCTAAATCTTCCGCAGAAGCTCTAAATTCCATTGCAACAGCAGCTTCCATAATTAAATCGGCAACACGTGCACCAACCATGTGAACTCCTAATACTTCATCCGTATTTTTATCAGCTAATACTTTTACAAATCCGTCAGTATCTCCACTTGCTCTAGAACGGCCCAAAGCACGCATAGAAAATTTACCAGATTTATAAGCAACACCAGCATCTTTTAATTCTTGCTCAGTTTTACCAACAGCGGCAACTTCCGGCCATGTATACACAATACCAGGAATTAAGTTATAATCAATATGAGGTTTTTGCCCTGCTAAATATTCAGCAACAACTACACCTTCTTCTTCAGCTTTGTGTGCTAACATTGCTCCACGAACAACATCACCAATAGCATAAATATTAGCAACATTGGTTTGTAAATGATCGTTTACATCAATCATTCCTCTGTCAGTAAGCTTTACACCAGCTTTTTCTAAATTTAATCCTTTTGTAAAAGCTTTACGACCAACAGAAACTAAACAGTAATCTCCATTAAAAGTAACTTCTTCACCTTTTTTATTGGTTGCTTTTACAATAACTTCATCACCATTTCTTTCAACTGAAGTTACCCCATGATTTACGTTAAATTTCATCCCTTGTTTCTTTAAAACTTTAGTAAGTTCTTTTGAAACATCTTTATCCATCGTTGGTGTAATTGTAGGAGCGTATTCAATTACGGTTACATTAGCACCCAAACGCTTGTAAACAGAACCTAATTCTAGTCCGATAACTCCACCACCAATTACTAATAAGTGTTTTGGTACTTCTTTAAGTTTTAAAGCTTCAGTAGATGTTATAACACGCTCTTTATCTAAAGAAATAAATGGTAAAGTAGATGGTTTAGAACCTGTAGCAATAATAATGTTTGTCCCTTCAATTACTTCTGAAGTTCCGTCATTTTTAGTCACCTTAACATGTGTAGCATCTTCAAAAGAACCTAAACCTTCATGAACAGTAATATCATTCTTGTCCATTAAATATTTAATTCCTCCAGTAGTAGTTTCAACAACATTGGCTTTACGAGCTACCATTTTACCAAAGTCGAAAGTTGGTTTTTCAACCGAAATTCCATGCTCTTCAAAATGGTTTACAGCATCGTAATAGTGGTGAGAAGAATCTAATAATGCTTTTGAAGGAATACATCCTACATTTAAACAAGTACCTCCTAAAGTTGAATATTTTTCGATAATAGCTACTTTAGATCCTAATTGAGCGGCTCTAATGGCAGCAATATATCCACCTGGACCAGAACCGATAACGATTAAATCGTATTTCATAATTCGTTTTTTATTATTTATGTATATCTGATAAAAATTTAACTTTTACCAGTTTATATTTTGTTTTTCAGAATAATAACTGCAAAATTACACATAAAAGTTGATTTTTTGAAGTATGTTTTCGATTACTTTTTATCAAAAAAAGACATTAATTATTTTAACTTTGAATCCTTATGAAACAACTATTAATTATTGGGTATGTTTGGGTTGAACCAAAATCATCTGCGGCAGGAAGTAGAATGTTACAATTGATTGAATTGTTTGCCAAAAACGATTATAAAATAACCTTTGCATCGCCAGCTCATAAAAATGAGAAAGCTATTGAGTTATCTGAATTGGGAGTAGAAGAAGTTACTATTGAATTAAATAATACGTCGTTTGATGATTTTATCTCTGAATTAAATCCAAATATTGTGTTGTTTGATCGTTTTATGATGGAGGAACAATTTGGTTGGCGTGTTGCAGAGAATTGCCCTAATGCCTTACGGATTTTAGATACTGAAGATTTACATTTTTTACGTAAAACCCGTCATCAACAATTAAAAAAAGGCGAAGTTTTTTCTACGGATGCTTTATTAAATTCTACAGATACAAAACGAGAAATCGCAGCAATATTGCGCTGTGATTTAAGTTTAATAATTTCTTCTTATGAAATGAAATTACTGAAAGAGGTTTTTAAAATTGAGGAGCGTTTATTATATCATTTGCCTTTCTTATTGGATAAAATTGATGAAAATGTTATTGAAAAATGGAAGGGTTTTAAAGAACGGGAACATTTTGTGTTTATAGGTAATTTTTTTCATGCACCAAATGTAGATGCTGTTTTACAATTAAAACAAATTTGGAAATTGATTCGAAAACAACTACCAAAAGCAAAAATTCATATATACGGAGCCTACACAACGCAACAAATAAATCAGTTACATAATAAAAAAGAAGGCTTTATTGTAAAAGGTTTTGCAGAAGATGCTATAAAAGTTGTGCAAAACGCAAAAGTTGTACTTGCTCCGATACGCTTTGGAGCCGGAATTAAAGGTAAATTAACCGAAGCGATGATTTGCGGAACTCCATCTGTAACAACATTAATAGGAGCAGAGGGAATGCATGATGGTTTTGGTTGGAATGGTTTTATAGAAAAAGATTTTGAGGTTTTTTCAAACAAAGCAATTGAATTGTTTACTGATGAAAAACTGTGGAAAAAATCACAGTTAAACGGAATAGAAATTATCAATGCTATTTATGATAAAAATAAGATTGAACCGTTTTTTATAAATCAACTAAAAAAAATCCAAGAAAACTTAATTGAACATCGTCAACAAAATTTTCTTGGAAGTTTACTACAGTATCAAACTTTACAGGCTACAAAATATATGAGCAAATGGATTGAAGCGAAGAATACTGATTAACCTATTTTAATAATTAATAAGTGTTCCTTTTTTTAATTTTAGTTTAAAAACCCACCAAGCGATACTCATAAAAAATAAAGAAAAAACTATTAATGAAATTAATTTTATTAATAAGGAAGAAGACTTAGAAACTTTGTATTTAAAAGTTGGAAGTTTATAATACAGTTTTGTGCTAAATTTTTTGTTTTTATATAACAAGGGAACAAAAAAGTTGCGCCATTGTTTAGAAAAAGCACCAGCTTGCTCTCTAAAATTTTGATAATGCAAACTAGAGGTTCCAGCAACATCATTTAAAGCTTGTTGTAAAATTATAGCAGGCGAAGTATATTGCCAATTTTGCACCCAATTTTGTTGGTTTTCTAATTGAATATCATAAGTGTCAATTAAAGGTTTTAACTCTTCTTCAACTAAATTTTGTGAAGCCATATATTTATGCCAAAAAGAATAATTTGTACTAGTGTTATTGCTAGCATATTCTGGATGATCTCTTAAATAACTATCTAAAATTTCATCTTGTTTTTTTGAAATTTCTTCTTTAACCTCTCTTATCTCACTGATTAATTTTGTTCTTGACGGAATCGGATAAAAAGCATTACCAAGTTGACCAATTACCGCAGGAATTATTAAAATTATAAATACCCAAATGGCAAGTAAACTAACGGCATTTTTTGCAGAGTTATTAATCAATATATTTATTAAAAACACCATAGCAAACCAAAAAAGAATATAGGCTGTTATTAACAATAATGTATTTATATAAACTGTAACATTGGAATAGAAATCAAACTTATTGATTGCAAAAGTGATGGTTAAAACTAAAAGTGTACTTATAGTCAACCAAACAAAACGTAAACCAATTTTTTGCGCTATCCAAGTAAATATTGATAAAGGTTGTGAGGCTAATAGTTTTAAAGAACCAGCTTCTTTTTCTGACGAAAAAATATTATAACTAAAAGCAATAATAATTAGCGGAAGTATGTAAATGATAACAAAAGAAAGGTCAAAACTTCCAAAAAGTAATTGAATAGGGTTGGTTAATTCAGCATAATTAAATAAAAAACTATCTCCATAGGCTTTTGGTTGCACATAATGGGTAAATAAATCACTTTGTCCTGTGGCTATAAAAGCCAATGATTGTGGGGGCATTGCTACTACTCTTGGAAAAGAATAACCGATGTGCATGGGTCTTGTTGGTGCAGCCCATGAATTGTTGCTTGTTTTATGTCCTTTTTCAATAGAATCTAATACTTGTAGCATTTTTTGATCCTTCTTTTTTACGCTAATATTAATTGCTTCAATATCAGCAATGCGTTTGTTTACCTTAACTTTTCCGTTGTAACCCGCAAAAAGAATAATAGTAAGTATTGTAAAAAAAAGTAAAAGAAGCCACTTATTACGTAACAATATTTTTGATTCGTATTTAAAATTATGTGTAATCATTTTAATAAGTTTTATTAGTAAATGTTAGTACCAGTGATGTAATTGTAAACCACACAAAAAGCATTAAAAATAGAAAGGAATTTTGTTGTAAGATATTTTCGAATGAAGAGGTTTCATATTTAAATTCTGGTAGTTTACTCCAGGTACTTGCAGGTGCCACATAACGTTCTCCGTATTTTGAGTTTTTTTCGGTAGTACCGTTTAAAAAACGTTGTGTTTCAACTCTATATATTTCGGCCGATTCGGTAAAATTCCAATGATTTTCATAATCAGTTTTTGCGACTGCCATTGATAAAAAACGAGTAGGAAGAAAAGGTGAAATAATAGCTAATGATTTATAAATTTTATCTTGATTTTTAGCTTGTTCTTTTAAGAAAGCGTAATGTTTTTGATACACTTTAGCTTGATATTCTTCTCCTTTTTGCATGCGATAGGCACTAAAATTAAATGGAAGTTTATGAACACTATCAACTTTATATTTAGTAAGAACTTCTTGTTCTAATTTTTTAGCTTCCTTGCTCCAAGGGTTATGGCCATCTAAACCTTTTTTATTTTCTTCTGATATTCGTTTAGAAAACTCTTGATGTGTAGGATATGGATATTTGGCATCAGCAAGATTACTGGCAACTTTAGGAGTTATAAAACAAGCTAAAACCCAAAAAGATAAATTAATAACTAAAGAAATTCCTGATTTTTTTACAAGAGAAGAAATTATTAAGGTAATATTTATAAAAATAAAATAATATAAAAGATATATCAGGTATAAAGTACCAAAAGGCTTCCAGTTAAAAATCCCATAGTTTTCGATGCTAGAAAGTATAATAGCTCCTGTAGAAAATAAAAATGTAAGAATTGTAAATGGAGGTATTAATGTGGCTACCCATTTTCCTAAAAGCAGTTTCCAACCAGTAACACCTTGACTTTTTAAAATGTAAATAGTTTTACCTTCAATTTCTTTAGTAAAACTATTATATCCAATTAAAATTATAATTAAAGGAAGTATGTATAATAAAATAAAATCAACCGTTAGTTCTCCAAAACGAGATAAGGCAGTTTGATCAGAAGCATTACTAAATTGTGCTTGATTTCTACTATGTGCTTCTAAAAAAACAGAAACACCAGTGTATTTATCAATCCCTTGATCTATAAGTGATAATGGAGATTTAGGTTTAAAAATATAATTACCATAATGAGCTGCCGAATGAGGGGTTTTTTCACCTTGAGACTCCCATATTGTTCGTTCGTTATTTTTAGCTTCATTATATTGATAATTAGTAGCCTTGTATTGTTTATTTGTTGCTAAAAGAGCTACAATTAATAACACAAATACGATACTTATTGAAATTTTAAAACGACCGTCTCTAAAAATTTCTTGAAGCTCTTTTTTTATTACGTAGTAAATCATACAGGTTCATCTTTTAAGTTCATTGTTTCTAAGTATAATTTTTCTAAATCTAGCAATGAAATATCATCACTTAAAAAGGAATGTTTTAATTCCCCTTGTTTCATAATACCAATATGTGTACCTATTTCTTTAGCTCTAAAAATATCATGTGTAGCCATTAATGTAGCTACATTGTCTGCTTTCATTTTTTTTAAAAGTTGCCCAAATTCATTACTAGATTTTGGGTCTAACCCCGATGTAGGCTCATCTAATAATAACACTTTTGCATCTTTAGCAATAGCCAAGGCAACTCCTATTTTTTGTCGCATTCCTTTTGAAAAATACTGCGTACGTTTATGGTAAGCTTCTTGTTGCAAGCCAGCTTCTTCTAAAAAAAATTCTAACTCTATTATAGAAAACTTGTAGCCACCAATTCCTAAAAAATAATCTAGATTTTCTACTGCAGTTAAACTAGGGTACAACATTAAATTTTCTGGAATATAAGTTAAGAATGATTTTGTTTTCTTAGTGTTCTTAGTAGCATCTAACTCATTAATAAAAGCATTGCCAGAAGTAGGGGTAATAAAATTTAATAATAGGTTTATCGTGGTTGATTTTCCAGCACCGTTTGCGCCAAGTAAACAAAATATCTCCCCTTCTTTTATTTCTATATTTAAATTGTTTAACGCAATAAAATCGCCATATTTTTTAGTTAAATTTTTTGTTTTTATCATTTTGTGAAATCGTTTTTTAGAATTTTTGTGTAACAAGTTTATTCAATTTTAATATCTATTGATGTTCTGCTTTGCCAACCAGTTATATCAATTACTGAAATTTGACAATGATAATCTCCAGTATCAATATCATTAGGTATTGTTATGGCTTGCGAAATTTCATATTCTTTGGGTTCGTTATCAATAGTATAGTTTTGCATAAAGATTAAAGGAGAAACGGGTGTTTTGATAGGGTTCAACTCACATTGGCTTCCTTGATCATCGTGCGTATGATGGTCAAAATTATGGTGAATGTCGATAGCATATTTGGCTAAAGCAACATTGTCAGAAACTTTTACTTTAATAGTGTATTGTTTACCTTTTTCTAATACGGTACATGATTTAGGAAAACCTTGGGTGTAATTAACTGATATTGTTGGTTTTTCTTCGTCGATATTTTCAGGATCACTACTACAGTTTACTAGTGGTAAGCTTAAAAGTAGAAGGAGTGTTGTTTTTTTTATAAATTTCATTTTTTTAGATATAAAAGGCTACCCAAAGAGGTTCGGGCAGCCTTGATTTTTATTGTTAATTTATTTCGAAAGGAATAGATAGTTTTACTTTTTCTTTTTCACCATCTTCTTGTACATAAATGTTTAACCAGTATCCTCCTTTTGGAGATTCAGGAATTAGGTCGAAATGATAATGGATATCTGGGTTTATAACATTTTCATATAATTCTTTTGGCAATATTGTTACTACACTATCCCATTCACCAACGGCTACATCTTGGCCAGTTCGCCATTCTTCAAACCATAATTCATATTTAATTTCAGTTACTTTATTAGGGGTAGATACATATTCAAATTCGGTATGCAATTCATCTTCTCCGTAAGCAACTCTATTGTTTTCACCAACTTCTAAATGTTTAAATTTTTGAACAATATTTAACTTCTTTGTAACAATACTTTTAGTACCATCTTCATGTTCAACAGTAATTTTAAAGTTGTAAACTCCTTCAGCAGCTTTAAACGAAGGTTCGTATTTGCTGTCTTCATCAAAATAAACATGGTAATGAATATGAGGGTTTAATTGCCCTTGGTATCTTTCAACAGGAACTAAATGATCTCTTAAGTCCCATATTAATTCTCCGTCGTTAACTGCATTTGTACTGTGTGCTTCAACATCAAAATATATTTTAGATACTTTGCTAGTTCCAGTATAGTCAAATTCGATATGTACATCTACATTTGATTGTGGTAAAATAAAATCAGAGTTTCCTAACTCGATATTTGTAAATCTTTCAGCATTTTTGTTTTCTTCAAAAGATTTAACGATTGAATCGTCATCGCTACAAGAAACCATAAAAGTGGTTGCTAAAAATAAAATTGCTGTTTTAATTGTGTGTTTCATGATTAAAATAAAATTGATTGTTTAAAATGTTTGTATAATGGTTATTGAAAAATTTCTACCAGGTTCAGGGACCTCAATTAACCGGTAAAAACTTGTATGATTAAAAGCTTTAGTATTAAAAATGTTATTTATTTTTCCTTGAATTTTTAAAGGATGTTTTTTTGAAAAAGGAAATGTACTTGTGTGTAAACCTATGTCTACAAGTGAATATCCTTTGGTTGGTTTTTCTGGAGGAACAATATTATCTTGATCTGAAACAATTCTTACTTTCGAGAAAAACGCGGTATCTTTTAAAAAGAAGAAACGATTTAAATTGTAGTTAAGTGATAGAATTCCGGTTAAAGGTGGTGAAAACGGTAGGGTAAAGTTTTTCTTTTTACCGCTTAATTGTCTTGCCTTAACATACTCTAAAGACCCTTTAAAAGTGAAAGTTTTAATCGGTGTATATTCTAGGCTAATTTCACCTCCATATCTAAAAACCTCACTCTGTGTATATTGATATTTTTGAAGCGTTTCGTAATATTCAGATGTAGGACTTAAGTAAATATAATTGTCAAAGTAATTGACAAAGGGAGTAACTTGTATAAAACTATTCTTAAAGTTTAAACTAAATTCTCCATCAACTTGATAAGAGCTTTCAGGTTGTAAATTAGTATTACCTTCTTCATAGCGATACATGTGATAATTAACTCCGTTTGAAGCAAGTTCATTAGCTAAAGGAACTCTAAAACTTTTACCAAAGTTTATTTTATAAGAAGCATTTTTTACTGAATAACTTAATCCAGCAGAAGCACTAAAGTTTTTAAAATTTAAATTTCTTTTTTCTGATCGCTGTAATTGTTGTTGTGTAATGTTTCCATTATTATCAGTAACAGGAGATGTAAACCATTCGTAATATGGTTGTGTTTTTACAGTTCCATAATCATAACGTATACCTGCATCTAGGTATAAATTAGAATTAATTTTTATTTGATCATATAAAAAGGCGCCAACAGTTAGTCTTGTGTATTCAGGAATCAGAAATCCCCAGCCATCAATGTCATTATCTTGATATTCAAAATTAAGTCCTGTTGTAATTTTATGGTTTTTAAAACCATAATGATTGTTTTTTATATTAAAACTGTAAGTGTTTTTGTTAAATAAACGTTCTTTGGTTGAATCTGGTTTTGGCATATAACCATGTGGTACAGGCTCTGAATGTTCTTCTCTGTCATTTATTTGATAACCAAGTTCAATATCTAAAGTATTGTTAGCAAAAAGAAAACTGGTGTTATTTGTTATTTTAAAGTGATTAACTTTATGTAGTGGTAAATCAATATCTCTATTGTTTGCATCGTAATCAATTTTCGAAGTTCTTACCTCTAATCCATGTGCGTTTGCAAAAAAACCATTTTTAGCATTTACATTACTAAAAGTAGTGATTGTATTTATTTTATCAGAAGTATAACCTAAAGAAACACTAATATTATGATTACGCCCTGCGGTATTTCGTAAATAGTTTTTATGTAGGTTAAAAATGTAATTGTCATACGTTATTGTACGAGTAGGTACCTTATAATCACCATATTTTTCGTGCGTAATTCTTGCTTTATAATACCAATGTTTATAACGTTGTTTTACACCTAATGATATTCCGTATAAATCATTATTACTCCTGTTAGTTAGGTTTAATTCTCCAGAAAAGGAATTAACATCTGGGAGTAAATTATTTTTTAAACTAATAACACCTGCAATTGCATCAGAGCCATACATTAAAGAAGCAGCTCCTTTTGTTACCTCAATGTTTTCAACGTTGTACTGATCAATTTCTAAACCATGATCTGCCCCCCATTGTTGTGCCTCGTGTTTAATTCCGTTTTCAACAACAACAACTCTGTTAAAGCCGAGCCCTCTTATTGTAGGTTTAGATTGTCCAGATCCAATGGCTATTGTACTTACACCTGGTATATCTTTTAATGTTTGCATTAAGCTATTGTCTCTATTTTGTTCTAAAAATAGTTTGTCAATTTTTTGCTTATTGCTTGAGTTTTTATAAAACACTTTTTTGGTACTATGTGCAATTTTAACTTCGTTAAGCAACGAAATATCTTGCTTAAGAGCTATTGATATTACCGAGTTTTTAAGAGGAAATGTTATCAGTTTTTTATAGGTAATATATCCTACGTGCGTAACACTTAGTAGTTGTTTTTTAGGAGTGATTGCTCTAAAAGAACTGTTTCCTTTTAAATTGGTGTACGCGTGTTTTAAGCCAATACTTACATGCGCATTGGGCAGCTCTATTTGTGTTGCCTCATCAATTACTTTTACCGTTACATTGTTAGTGTTTTGGCTAAAGATAAAAGCATGAAACAATACACAAAATAAAGCACTTAAGCTTAGTTTTGTCATTATAATAAAAAATAAATGGATGTAGTATTATGGTCAAATAATTATACTATTTGAGGATAATACAGATTAAATTAGTGAGTTATTTAAATTCAATTAAATAGATAATACAATACCATCTATACACTAATTTGTAGGTAATAAATAGCTGTTGGTATTAAATAAAAAGAGAATAAAAATAATTAAGAGTTCACAGGAGGAGCTCTTAATCTTTTAAGTGATGAAAAGTAAGAAAAAGCAGCAATTGAGTTGTAACTTTCAATTACATTCTTATTAATTTTAAAAGTTTTGGTTTGAACAAACTTTTTTGAAGCTAAGTTAAAAGCAGCAAATGAAAAATAGCAAATATCACAATGATCATTTACAGATTCATGTAAGTGTGTTAATTTTTCTTTACAATGATGATGATCTTCATCTTTATGCTCATGACTAGCCTTAACAATAGCAGGTAGCATAAGAAGAAACACCAAAAATAAGGCGGTGATTCTACTTGCAATGCTGTTGTTTTTTATAGTCATATTATTCTTTTATCAAAAAAGAATTGCAAATATAGATTATTAATAATCATTATAAATAGGTTGTTGTGTTAAAATTTAAAAAAATGATAAGAATATTATTTTAGTGTTTTTTTAAAGAAAAAACCTTTCGAAATTTCGAAAGGTTTTTGTAGTTTTTATAGTAACCCAGCACGTTTTAAAAGCGCATCAGGTCTAGGTTCTTTACCTCTAAATCGCTTGTACAATTCCATTGGTTTTTCGGTACCTCCTTTTGATAAAACATTATCTTTAAATTTATCAGCAACTTGTTTGTTAAAGATTCCTTCTTCTAAAAAATACTCAAAAGCATCAGCATCTAAAACTTCCGCCCATTTATAAGAATAATATCCAGCAGAATATCCTCCTTGAAAAATATGAGAAAAAGCAGTACTCATACAATTTTCAGCAACATCAGGATATAGTTTTGTTTCAGAAAACGCAGCGGTTTCAAAATCTTTAACAGATTTTATTTCTAATGGATTTTGTGAATGCCAACTCATATCTAATAATCCAAAACTTAATTGACGTAAGGTTTGCATACCTTCATGAAAACTTGCAGATTCTTTTATTTTTTCAACATATTCCATCGGAATTGTTTCTCCAGTTTCATAATGTTTGGCAAACAATTCTAAGGCTTCTTTTTCGTAACACCAGTTTTCTAAAACCTGACTAGGTAATTCAACAAAATCCCAAGAAACTGATGTTCCTGATAAACTATTGTAAGTTGTGTTTGCTAACATACCATGTAATGCATGTCCAAATTCATGAAACAAGGTTGTAACTTCATTAAAAGTTAATAAAGAAGGCTTTGTTTCGGTTGGTTTGGTAAAATTACATACAATAGATACTTGCGGACGTTCATTAACACCATTTTTAATTTGTTGCGCTTTATAACTCGTCATCCATGCACCATTTCTTTTCCCTGGCCTTGGATGAAAATCAGCATAAAAATGTGATACAAAATTTCCGTTTGCATCAGTTACATTGTATGTTTTTACATCTTCGTGGTATTTATCTATCGAATTTATTTCTTCAAACTGTAAGTCGAATAAACGATTAGCAATTTCAAAAACACCATCAATTACGTTTTCTAATTTAAAATAAGGTTTTAGTAACTCTTGATCTAAAGAAAATAATTCTTTCTTTAATTTTTCTGAATAGTAAGCACCATCCCATTTTTGAAGTTGCGTTATGCCATCTAATTTCTTAGCGTAGTTTTCTAAATTATCAAACTCACGTTTTGCAGCAGGTTTTGCTTTGGCTAATAAATCGTTTGAAAAAGATAACACTTTTTCAGGTGTTTCTGCCATTCGTTCTTCTAAAACAAAATGTGCATGTGTTTTGTAGCCTAGTAAATTGGCTCTTTTATGACGAAGTTTTACAATATTTAAAACAATCTCTTCGTTGTTAAAGTCATTACCTTGAAATCCTTTTTTACCAGCAGCAATGGCTAATTTTTTACGTAATTCCCTATTGTCAGCATAAGTCATAAAAGGAATGTAACTTGGATAATCTAAAGTGAAAATCCAACCTTTTTTTTCTTTTGATTTTGCAACTTCTTTGGCAGCCTCTTTTACACTTTCAGGTAAACCTGACAAATCATTTTCATCAGTTAAATGCATTTCAAAAGCATTGGTTTCAGCCAATACATTTTCTCCAAATTTTAATGATAGTTTAGATAATTCAGCATCAATTGTGCGTAATTCTGCTTTGTCAGTTTCATTTAAATTAGCACCGTTTCTAGCAAAACTTTTGTATTGCTTGTCTAGCAACATTTCTTGCTCAGGAGATAAATTTAAATTGTCTTTAGCATCAAAAACAGTTTTAACTCTTTTAAATAAAGCTTCATTCAACGTAATATCATTTCTAAATTCACTTAGCCAAGGAGAAACCTCTTGTGCTATTTTCTGAATTTCATCATTGGTTTCGGCAGAATTTAAATTGAAGAAAATAGAAGTTATTTTATTAAGCTTTTCACCTGTAAAATCTAAAGCTACTGTGGTATTATTAAAAGTAGCAGCATCAGTATTATTTACAATGGCAGTAATTTCTTTTTTTGCTATTTTTATTCCTTCTTCAATGGCAGGTTTATAGTCTGCATTTGTAATTTTAGAAAAAGGAGGTGTATTAAAATCTTGTAAAAGTGGATTCTTAATCATAAAAAATCATTTTTAAAATTGGCAAAACCTCACATAAAAGCGAGGTTTTGCATTAAATATATTATACTAAAATAGTTATTTTCTTACTCTTTCAGAAGCTTTTTCAACTTTAAGTTTTAAGCCTTCTTTGTAGGTAATAATTTTGTCTAAAACACATTTATCAGAAGCACCAATAATTTGAGCTGCTAAAATTCCTGCATTTTTTGCACCATCTAAAGCAACAGTTGCTACAGGAACTCCACCAGGCATTTGTAAAATTGATAAAACAGAATCCCATCCATCAATTGAGTTTCTACTTTTTACAGGAACTCCAATTACAGGCAACGGACTCATACTTGCTACCATTCCTGGTAAATGCGCAGCTCCACCAGCACCAGCGATAATTACTTTTAAACCACGAGTGTGGGCATTTTTTGAATATTCAACTAATTTTTCAGGTGTTCTGTGTGCAGATACAATATCAACTTCTATTTGAATATCAAAACTTTCTAATATATCTATTGCTTCTTGCATGATTGGAAGATCTGAATCGCTTCCCATTATAATTCCTACCATAATTTATGTTTTTTAAATGAGGTTCTGAACTTTTTTTCAGAACCTCATGAGTTTGGTTGAGAAGCTGAAATAAATTCAGCTTGACGAATAATTATTTAGCTATTACTCTAATTGTTTCTTTTACTTGTTGCGCTATTTTTCGCGCCTCATTTATATCTTTATTAACGATTGTTACGTGTCCCATTTTTCGGAAAGGTTTGGTTGTTTTTTTTCCGTAAATATGTGGGGTTACTCCATCAATTTTTAAAATTTCGTGCATGTTTTCATAAACAACATCGCCTGTATAACCTTCTTCACCTACAAGGTTTACCATAATTCCGGCAACCTTACTTTCGGTGTTTCCTAAAGGAAGATTTAAAATACTACGAACATGTTGTTCAAACTGACTAGTATAACTTGCTTCTATTGAATAATGTCCAGAGTTATGTGTTCTTGGCGCTACTTCGTTTACTAAAATAGCATCATCTTCTGTTTGAAACATTTCAACAGCTAATAATCCAACAAAATCTAATTTACTGGCAACATCTAAAGCAACCTCTCTAGCTTTTTTAGCTACAGTAACGTCAATTCTTGCAGGACAAATTACATATTCAACCTGATTTGCTTCTGGATGAAACTCCATTTCAACAACAGGATAGGTTTTTATTGCTCCATCAGAATTTCTGGCAACAATTACCGCTAACTCATTTTTAAACGGAACTAATTTTTCTGCAATACACTCTCCTTCTGGTAAGGATTGTAAATCATCATAATTACGAACCACTTTTACGCCATTACCATCATAGCCAAATTGCGCAGCTTTCCATACAAAAGGAAATTCGATAATGTTGTTTTCGTATGAATGTTTTAGCTCTTCTAAAAAAGCATAATGAGAAAAATCAGCTGTTGGTATTTGCTGGTCTCTATAAAATAATTTTTGACGTGCCTTGTTTTGAATTACTCGTAAATTGGCTGGCTTTGGGTAAATTGTTAACCCTTCGGCTTCTAGTTTATCTAAAGCATCAATATTTACATTTTCAATTTCAATAGTTAATACATCTACTTTTTTACCAAAATTGTAAACAGTATCAAAATCAAACAAATCTCCTTGATGAAATTCGTTGCAAACTTGAGCGCAAGGAGCTTGAGCATTGTTATCTAAAATAACCGTGTAAATGTCTAGTTTTTGTGTTTCGGTAAGTAGCATTCTACCTAATTGTCCGCCACCGAGAACGCCCAATTTAAAATCAGAAGAAAAATAATTTTTCAAGATAAATATTTTAGTGTGTTGTTGTTACCGCAAAAATAAGAATCTAAATAATAGAATTATACAATTAACGAGATATTCTTAATTGTGTGTTGCTAATTTTTGTAACAAAATACATTAAAGCATTGCATCCTTCATTGTTAATCGGAGCTCCGTTTGCTAAGTAATTGTATTTTTTATCATCACATGGACATTTAATTTGCACGCCATCAAAAGTCATTAATGAGTTACATTTAGACTCAGGACATTGTCTATCAAAAGCTTTATAACTGTTTCCTACTCTAAAAACATAAACATTTCGTCCTTGAATTATAGTTTGAGCCTCTCCATTAGGAATGTTTAATTCTTGAAACTCAGGCAAAGTTAAATCTAAAATAGCATTTATACTAACCCCTCTAAAACAGTTGTTAGTAGGTATGTTGTCACTACAACTTAAAGTGATTATAAAGCAAAATATAGATATAAGTTTTTTCATTATTTTAAAAGAGGGTTATTAAACTAACGCTACGAATTTACAAATATTTTGTACATTTGTTACACAATCTCATTCCTATCGGTGTGAGATTTTTTAAAGTTTAAAAGTTATGAGTAAAGTATCATATTATAGTGCCGAAGGATTAAAAAAATTAAAAGACGAGTTATCACACTTAGAGCATACTGAAAGACCAAGGGTTTCTCAAGAAATTGGTGATGCTATAGATAAAGGAGATTTAAGTGAAAATGCAGAGTACCATGCAGCAAAAGAGGAGCAATCGTTACTAGAAACTAAAATTGCAAAACTTAAAAACGTTGTTGCAAACGCGCGTATTATTGATGAAAGTCAGTTAGATACCTCTAAAGTGTTAATTCACTCTATCGTAAAGTTAAAAAATACAACCAATGGGATGGAGTTTACCTATACTTTAGTTGCTGATTCTGAAACCGATGTTAGAAACGGTAAATTATCAGTAAATTCGCCCATCGGAAAAGGATTGTTAGGAAAAAAGGTTGGTGAAATAGCAGAAATTAAAGTGCCTAACGGAATTATGAAATTTGAAATTATGGAAATTTCAAGATAATTTTTGTTTAAAATATTTATAGATAAAAGCGTTGCATTTGCAGCGCTTTTTTTATTTTTGATTGATAAGTATTACTATCAATTGTTTGATACGTCAACCTGAACTCGTTTCAGGTTCTCATTATGGTTTGCTGTTTGTTATATAAGATTTACAAATGAATGTAGAATAACGTACTTATATTGAGTTTTGAATTAAAATAGATATTTATAGTTTTACTAAAAAAAATAAAAATTATGGCAAGTATTTTTACCAAAATAATAGTAGGAGAAATTCCATCATACAAAGTAGCAGAAAATGAAAGTTTTATTGCTTTTTTAGACGTAAATCCGAATGCAAAAGGACATACTTTAGTAGTACCTAAAAGAGAAGAAAACAAGCTTTTCGATTTATCGAAAGAAGAATATGATGGATTAATGTCTTTTTCATATCGCGTAGCAAAAGCGATTGAAAAAACAATTCCTTGTAAGCGTGTAGGTATGAGTGTAATTGGTTTAGAAGTACCACATGTGCATGTGCATTTAATACCACTAAATACAATGGCCGATATTCAGTTTATTGAAAAAGTAAAATTAACCAATGATGAATTTGTAGATTTGGCTAAAAACATAGCTTCTAATTTTAAATAAAATTATGAAGTTAAAAAAGTGGCAAAAAGTAGGATTAAGTTGGGGGATGTTTATTATAATGACATTTGTTTGGCCTTTAATTGACGGAGAAGAAATTACGTTAAAAAGAACATTGTTTAGTTTAGTAATTTGGACAATAGCAGGTTTTGCTTTTGGTTGGTCAATGAGGCATAATCACAAAGAAAAATAAACTAAACATCAGCGTGTCATTCTGAATCTATTTCAGAATCATATCGTTGTTAGACGGAGTTACTTTAAACTTTATTTAAGAGGATTTCGAAAGTAGTTCCTTTGTTTATTTCAGATTTTAAAACGTGTATTTTTCCGTTATGATAATCTTCAATAATACGTTTAGAAAGTGATAAACCTAAACCCCAACCACGTTTTTTAGTTGTGTATCCAGGTTTAAATATTTGTTTAAACTGCGATTTAGCCATTCCTTTACCAGAATCGGTAACTATAATTTTAACAAACCTAGTGGTTTCTTTAATAACCAATGAAATGCTCCCTTTTCCTTGCATAGCATCAATGGCATTTTTAATTAAGTTTTCAATAACCCAACCATACAATTCAATATTTAATAAAGCTGTGATAACTTTTTTATCCGAAGAAAAAGAAAAAGTTATTTGTTTTGAAATTCTAGTTTTTAAATAGTTAAAGGCGGTTTCTGTTTCAATAACAATATTGTATCTTTTTAATTTTGGTAACGAGCCAATTTTAGAAAACCGATTAGCGATAGTACTAAGTCTATCAACATCTTTTTCAATTTCAATAATATATTCTTCATTTACATTTTCGGTTCTTAAAATAGCAATCCAACCCAATAAAGATGATAGTGGCGTGCCTATTTGATGCGCAGTTTCTTTGGCCATACCTGTCCAAAGTTTATTCTGTTCCGCAACTTTACTCGATTTATACACCATATATACAATGGTAACAAAGAGCCCTAAAATTAGTAATAAGGCGAGTGGATAATATTTAAGTTTGTATAATAAATCAGAGTTTCGGTAATAAAGATGTTGGGTAATTCCAAAATATTCAATAATAATAGGCTCATTTTGTCCTTTCATTATAGCTAATTGTTCTTGAAGATATTTAGGGTTTTTAGACTTAATGCTGTCTAAATTTCGATATAAGTCAATACTGCCGTTTTTATTGACAAGAATGGTAGGAATGTTTTCAATAGTTTCATACACCTTATTAATTAAGTTGGTGTTTTCATTTAAATCTGGATTAGAGGCGAGTTCTTTAAAAGCAGCCGCAAAAATTTTAATTTTACCTCTTTCTTCTTCTTTAAATTTTTGAAAAAACACATAGGTATTCCATAAAATAAACGAAACAATTAATAATGAAACAAAAACGGTAATTCGTTTTATCCAGTAAGTATTTTTAAAAAAAGTCATTAGTCAAATATAAACTATTCCATACAATAACTTAATTTATAAAAGCGTAGTATCTTTACAATAAAAAATAAAATATGTTATCACTAGATCCTAAAGAATTACCAGTACCAAAATTACACGGTTATTTATTAGGTGCCATAGCGCCAAGACCCATTGCTTTTGCAAGTACTATTGATAAGGATGGAAATCCGAATTTATCGCCATTTAGTTTTTTTAACGTTTTTGGAGCCAATCCGCCCATGTTAATCTTTTCACCCGCACGAAGTGTAAGAGGAAATAAAACAAAGCATACGTTAGATAATGCTGAAGAAACCAAAGAAGTGGTTATTAATGTAGTAAATTATGACATTGTACAACAAATGTCGTTAAGCAGTACCATGTACCCGAAAGGAGTTAATGAGTTTGAAAAAGCAGGTTTTACAATGTTAGCTTCTGATAAAGTAGCACCTTTTAGAGTAGCAGAATCACCTGTGCAATTTGAATGTAAAGTAACTGATATTATTTATACAGGAACCGAAGGAGGTGCAGGAAACTTAATAGTTTGCGAAGTAGTAAAATTACATATTAACGAAAATGTTTTGGCAGAAGATGGCAGTATCGATCAGCACAAAATAGATTTAGTAGCTAGGGCAGGAGGAAGTTATTACTCAAGAGCAAAAGATGGTTTTTTTGAAATACCAAAGCCAATTTCAACTTTAGGAATTGGAGTAGATCAAATTCCGACTGAAATTAGAAATAGCCCTGTTTTAACAGGTAATAATTTAGGAATGTTAGGTAATGTAGAGCAGCTGCCAAGTGAAGACGCTGTTAATAACTTTGCAAAAGAACACCCAAAATATGTTTCGCTTTCAACTGAAAAAAAACATACATTTGCACAAGAATACTTAAAGAGTAATGATGTCGAAAGTGCTTGGAAAGTGCTTTTAATTAAATAGTTAAGAATATGGAAGTAATAGGGAAGATTAAATTAATAAACGAAACACAAACATTTGGTGCTAGCGGATTTAGAAAACGTGAAATGGTTGTAACTACCGATGAGCAATATCCACAAATGATTATGATCGAATTTGTGCAAGATAAATGTGATGTTTTAAATAACTATGCAGTTGGTCAGGATGTAAAAGTGTCTATTAATTTAAGAGGTAGAGAGTGGATTAACCCAGAAGGTGTTGCAAAATATTTTAACTCTGTTCAAGGATGGAGAATTGAAAACTTATCACAAGCAGCTCAAAACACTCCGCCAGTTGATCAATTTCAACCAGCTCCAGATTTATCTGCAAACGAACCAGATGATTTACCATTCTAATAAAACAAAGTTTTTAGAATAAAAATAAAAAAGAGAACTAAATTTTTTAGTTCTCTTTTTTTGTTTTTTTGAAGCTATTTCCAGCTTTCAGTACTCGCTTTTTTTTCGTTCCTCAAAAAAGAGCTCAAACAAATACTTCAATCTGGGCTAAACATATTTATAAAGTATAGGTAAAACTCTTAATAGTAAAGATTATTTTTTAGGAGGCATTGGACCTCGTAAATGAATAATCAATCCATTTAAAAAATTACGTAAAAACTGATCACCACACTCCATGTATTTAGGATGATCTTCTTTTCTAAAAATGGCTCCTAATTCACTTTTTGAAACTTTAAAATCAACCAAAGCACAAATATCAATAATATCAGTATCTCTTAATTTGTGTGCTACCCGTAATTTTTTAAAAATATCGTTATTGTTTAATCCCATAATTTTTTTAATATTAATGTTTTAGTTTACTACCGAAAAGATAGCCCAAGCATAAATTGCAAAACGTATAAAACGAAAAGAACCAACCAATACTACATTTTTAAAAGGGTATTTTATCATACCAGCTGTTAAACAGCTAATAGCAAAGGGTAACGGTAATAAAGCACCAACTAAAATTAAAAAACCACCCCATTTACTGGTGTTTTTAAGGTTTTTAGCCATTTTTACTTCTAAATAATTTTTAACAGAATCAATTTTTAAAGAAGCTCTACCAATAAAATAAGCAGTTAAGCCACCTAAGTACGATAAAGTAGCTAAAATAGATAAGTTTAATACAGGTGTTGTCGTTTTTTTAGACCAAGCAATAAAAATTTCAGGCGGTATTAATCCTAATATAGTTTCAGAAATAAAGAAAACAGTCAATACACCAAGTCTCGAAAAAGTTTCGGTCATTGCCTGTAAGCCATCGTTAATATTATAAACGTATTTATTAAAAATAAATAAACCTACAATAGCTCCCACTATTGGCCAAAAAGCTTTTTTTAAGCTTTCCCATATAAACATATAAAAACCAGTACGTTGGTAGTAGTTATGTAAACGTTCAACGTGCGGTTTTACATTCTTTTTATTTCTTCTTTTCTTAACTTTCATTTCCTTGTTACTCTAAGCATCTTTTAGAGATAGCAAAAATACGAGGTAATTAGAAAATATTCTAACAAAAATTTGTTAATTATAAATTCGTAATTGCAGCTTCGGCACAACGCTCACCGTCCATAGCTGCCGAGATAATTCCGCCAGCATAACCGCCACCTTCTCCGCAAGGAAATAAACCTTTAATTTGCGGATGTTCTAGGTTTTCTTTTCTAGGAATATTTACAGGTGATGAAGTACGAGATTCTACCCCGATAATATTAGCTTCAGCAGTATAGTAACCATGCATTTTTTTACCAAAAGCGTCAAAACCTTTACGTAGCCTACCTCCAATTATTTTTGGAAGTAATGAATGTAGCGGAGAAGATTTTAATCCTGGTTGATAAGAAGTTTCATTTAAGCTAGAAGATAACCTTCCTTCAACAAAATCAGTTAAACGTTGTGCAGGGGCAACTTGACTTTTACCGCCTGCATTAAAAGCTAATTTTTCTAAATCTTTCTGAAATTCCAACCCTTTTAAAGGTCCAAAATGTTCATATTTTTTAAAATCTTTATCAATATTTAATTCAACAACAATACCTGAGTTAGCAAACTTATTATTTCTACGAGAAGGTGACATTCCGTTAACTACAACTTCGCCATTTGCTGTGGCAGCAGGTACTATAAATCCGCCAGGACACATACAAAAAGAATATACACCACGGTTATTTACTTGATGTACCAAACTATATGCAGCGGCAGGTAATAATTCATCTCTTTGTCCTGTACAGCTATATTGAATTTTGTCAATAATTTCTTG
>CALLBA010000001.1:0-270183 GCA_938002045.1 Tenacibaculum soleae | reverse complement strand
GTCTACATTTTTAGGGAAGTCTACAATATGAAAAAGGAAATTCCACATATCAAATTTAATCCTTCTACGAGCAAAAATTTTGGATTTGAAATTCTTCCAATTGAAAAAATTGCAAGAGAAAAAGAACAGTACAATCACAATCCTGAATTACCACACCAGCTAAAATTCTATAATTTAAGACACTGTCCTAAAATCTGTGTAAGTTTAAAAAACCAGGGTTAAATTATTTATAGTTTAATCCTGTTTTCAAATATAGCTAAAAATTGATTTAGTATAATTCCTCAGTTTTTAATAAGCATTGTCCATTCTTTAGCGCTTTCTATTTACAATTATTGTGTTAAAAAAATAAATTTTATTCAAGAATTTTAGCATATCTTGTTAGTGGGGTTATTATAAAAATTAGTGAGCTCTAAGATATTTTTCCATTACTTTATTGTTTCTATTAGCGGGTCTATATTTTTTTCTTTAAAAGGATTAGGTTCCCAATTGCCCTGTACAAAACTTTGTGGAATTTCTTTTCCAGTAACTTTATCAATGTGATAAATTATAAAATAGATATCATTACTAGTTGATATAATATATTTATCGTGGTCTTCAATTATTTCATTATCAAACCCAGGTTTTATAATAATTATTTTTTTTATAAAGTTTATTTTTTCGATATCTTGTTTTGTAGGTGTATAAAATTTAGAGGTTCCAAACATATCAAAAGAAGGTATTTCTTTGCTAATTATATTTACAGAAAAATCATAATCAAAACACCCTTTTTTATAGCATAAAGGGATGAATTTAAGAGTTCTTTTATAATTAACTAAAGTATCTTTTTTATTGGTCCAAGCAGTTATTTCGTAATCACTTAGGTTAATTTTTAATGCTGGATATTTATTTTTTAAAATAGAATTTGCTATTTTGATTATTGTTTTTTTTCTTGTTTTAACTAAGTTATTTTCCTTTTTTTTATTTTGGCAAAAGATAACATTTGTGTTAATTGTAATTATTAACACTAACCAAATTTTTCTTTGATTTTTTTTGAAATACACAGCAGTCTAAATTAATGGCTTTACAAAGTTATTTTAATAAATATAAGATTAATTTTCTTAAAAAGAAAAACTCACTATAATATAGTGAGTTTAAAAATAAGAGATAATAAAAATTAGTCATTTTTTAATGCATACTTACTAAAATTTTTGCCATTTATTTTTGTGTATTTAGCGTCTATATCATAAGCTACATCCATATTATTAATATTAAAATCGCCAGATACTTTAGTGTATTTTATATTTAAATCTTCTTTAAATTTTACATTTTCAAAAGAAACCCCATTGTTAAATTCAGTGTATTTAAAAATAGCACTTTCATTAAAAATCGAATTATAAAAACTTACAAACTTTTTAAATTTAGCATATTTAAAAGTTGCTGTTTTATTAAAAAATGTGTTTTTAAAAACAATACCCTTATCAAACTTAGCATATTTAAAAGTTGTGTCATCATTAAACTTAGAGTTTGTAAAATCAGTATTTTTATCAAAATCAGAATATTTAAACATTGCTTTTTCATTAAAAGTACATTCTTTAAAAACTACTTCTTTTTCAAAATTAGCAATAAAAGTATAGCCACTTTCTTCGTGTGGTATATAAGCTAAAACATCGTTGTTAAATGTGCAATTAATAAATGAAATTTTAGAGATGATTTGTTTTTCAATCGTATTTGAGCCACCATTATTCCACCATTTTTTTCTTTTAGGTAATTTAGGTAAAGCATCATTCATAAAAGTAAAATCTAAAACACCGTTTATGGTTGCATTAGTAATAGTAATATTTTTACCATTTTTTATGTCTTTAATAATAGTCTTAGCGTCTACAGTTTTTTGTGCATAAATGTTTAAGTAAAATAAAACGGCAATGAACATTATGGTATTTTTCATGTATTTTGTTTTTATGTTATATTTAATAGACATGCTTTATTTATTTTTGTGACACTTATATTTATATAAGTAAAAACAGCATTTAGTTGCCTAAATGCTGTTTTAAATATGTTTAAAGAAGTAAAATTTAGTTTACTGAATCAGCTAAACCAGCTCCTGCTTTAAATTTCACTACGTTTTTAGCGGCAATTTGAATTTCTTTTCCAGTTTGAGGATTTCTTCCAGTTCTAGCAGCTCTTTCAGAAACAGACCAAGTTCCCCATCCAACTAATGCAACTTTGTTACCTGACTTTAAAGACTTAGTAACGTTAGAAGTTAAAGAGTCTAATGCAGCTTTAGCAGAAGCTTTAGAAATTCCTGCGTCAGCAGCCATTGCATCGATTAAATCTGATTTGTTCATAATTTTAATAAGTTTTAAAAATTAATTATTGTTTATTTTGCTAAATAGCTCAACAAATATAGTAGGAATGCGGTACCGTGCAAGTTTTGATCTTAAAAAACACGGTATTTGTTAATAAAATAGGTGCAATTGTTAATAACCACAGTTGTTTTTTATTAAAAATTATAAAACCTTATAAATAAAGGGCTACAGCGCTTTTGCTTCTTTGTCGAATTGAAAACCGTTTAATAAACTTTTTGCGTCCATTAATTTTTTACCAGAAATCTTAATTTGATCTACAATGAGAAAACCACCTTTTGTGGCAACTTTTAATTCTTTTTTAGAAGTAACAATAGTTCCTATTTCTAAATTATGCAATATAAATTCTTTAGTTACTTGGTATATTTTAGCTGAAACTTCCTCTTCGCCATTTTGTATTGTTGTCCAAGCAGCGGGGTATGGGTTTAACCCTCGAATATGATTGTAGATGTCGTTTAAAGACTTAGACCAATCTATTTTACAATTATGCGGATACAATTTATGAGCAGATTTTTCTTCTAATTCAGGTTGTTTTATTGTTTTTACATCTCCTTTAGCAATTAAATCTAGTGTTTCTGCAACTAAATTTGCACCTAAATACATTAGTCGGTCATGTAATTGGCCAACAATTTCATCTTCTTTTACAGTAACTTCTTTTTGTAAAATAATTTCGCCTGTATCTATTTTATCATCAATGAAAAAGGTAGTAACACCTGTTTTAGTTTCGCCATTAATAATGGCCCAGTTAATTGGCGCAGCTCCACGATATTCAGGCAACAAAGAAGCATGTAAATTAAAAGTACCATATGCTGGCATTGCCCAAACAGCTTTAGGTAACATTCTAAAGGCAACGACTATTTGTAAATTAGCGTTCCAATTTTTTAAAGCACTCTGAAATTCTTCGTTTTTTAAATTAGTAGGCTGTAGGATTGGTAAGTTTTGAGACAGCGCATATTTTTTTACGGCAGATTCATTTAGCTTACGACCTCTACCAGCAGGTTTATCTGCTGCAGTAATTACGCCAACGACATTATAATCATTTTCGATAAGGTGTTGTAAAATGGTCACCGCAAAATCGGGTGTTCCCATAAAAACGATACGTAAATCTCTCATTTATAATAAAAAATATTTATTGTTAGTAACGCTGATTTTTTCTTCTGATAACAGCTCGCGCAAAAGTATTAAAATGTTTGCTTCTTTTTGATTTAACTGTGTGCATATTTGTTGTACAGTTAAATAAGTATTGTTTTCTAATAGTTTGATAATAGCATCGGTTTTGATGTTAATAATTTGTTTTTCATTTAAACAGACATCGCAAATTCCACATTTTTTAGTGTTTTTTTCATCAAAATAATGCAATAATTGTACACTCCTGCAAGTTTCATCATTTTTAACAAACTGTAATAAATCGTTGTTTTTTTGTTTTTTTTGGTTTAGATAAATTTTAATGTTTTTAGAAACTCGATTTATAGTTTTGTCGTCTTCACGTGGGTGTAAAAAAAACAATTCAATATTATTTGTAGTCTTATTATACTCAGCCAAATTATGAGTTACCAAATTTTCAAGTTCTTTAAATACTTGTAAAGAAGTAATGCCTATTTTTTTAGCAATGTAAAATTCATCAATTTTTATTAAACTTTCAAAAACACCACCATATAAACGTAATAATGTTTGAATAAAGTTTTTTGAAGATGGATTTTGCTGAGAGTATCTTATAACTTGTTTACTTGTTGCAATGAATTGAATGGTAGATTTTTGATTAAAATTTGAGTTTAATTCAATAATTCCATTACTATTTAATAGCTGTAAAATATTGTGACCTTTGTTAGGCACTAATTTGTATTTATTACAAAACTCTAATAAATTAAAACTAAAAGAAGTTTCTATAAATTCACCTTTTGCAATTTGAAAATGTTGATATAATTTTTGATGCACAAATTTTATTTCATCAATAGTAGGTAATGATTTTTCTAATAAATCCTTGCTAAATTTAAGGTCACTTTTGTTTGATAAAACAACAGAAAATGCTTTTTGACCATTCCTTCCACCACGGCCTGCCTCTTGAATATAATTTTCTATTGATGCTGGTAAATTTAAGTGAATAACAACTTTAACATTAGGTTTGTCAATTCCCATGCCAAAAGCGTTGGTAGCTACTATAATTGGTGTTTTTTCGGTTATCCAATTATCAAAAGAAAGTTGTTTTTCTATATTTGATAATCCACCGTGGTAATAAGTACTTTTAAATCCGTTTGCATTTAAATAGGCACTAATATCCTTAGTTTTAGCTCTCGAATTTACATAAACAATTGCAGGTGCTTTTGTTTTTGTAAAAATTTGATGTAGTTTTCCAAGTTTGTCATCCGTATTAAAAATTTGATATGCTAAATTTTCTCTAAAAAAAGAATTTTTAAAAATTGTAGGATTTTCTAAATTTAAAGAAACTACAATATCATCTATTACTTTTTTAGTAGCTGTTGCTGTTAAAGCAATAATGTTAGTGGTTGGATGTAATTCTTTTAAAATGGCGATGTTTTGATATGAAGGACGAAAATCATGTCCCCATTCAGAAATACAATGAGCTTCATCAATAGCAATTAAATTTACATTTAATTGTTTTATTTTATCTTGAATAAAACGCGATTGTAAGCGTTCGGGAGATAAGTATAAAAACTTTATTTTTCCAAATCGAATGTTGTCAAACAAGGTAATGATTTCGTCTTGTGAGCTTCCTGAAGGAATTGTAGTTGCTTTTATACCTTTACTTATAAGACTGTCTACTTGATCTTGCATTAGAGCAATTAAAGGCGAAATAACAATGCAAACGCCTTCGTTTACCAATGCGGGTATTTGAAAACAAATTGATTTACCACCACCCGTTGGTAATAAAGCAATGGTATTTTTACCGTTTAAAACGGTTGTTATAATTTTTTGTTGAGGCACTCTAAATGAGGTGTATCCCCAATAATGTTGTAATATTTTTAATGATTTTTCATACATCGTTTTATAACGATTGTAATATAAAGTTACAACGTTCTTTTACTGTTCCGAAAGGAACCATTATAATTTCATAACCAATTTCTTCGTAAGCTTCTTTTAAAAAGGAGTCAATTTTTACAGCTTGCTCAAAAGTTTCATAGCGCTCGTTGTCTGATCTATAAATTTTTTCCCAAGGTGCACACATAAATACTTTAGTGTATAAGTATTTGCTGCTTTTTTCTTTATAAATAGGCGGGTATTCACTTGCTAAATAATTCATGTAAGCATGTACATCAGGAATTCCTCTATCAAAAAAAACAATATCATTATCGTTCTTTTCTGCCTCTAAATACTGCTGTTCTCTACCTTCCAATAACATTTGACTAAAAAGCAAAGGCTGCTCTAAAAACAATTGATCAATTCCATCCTTTTGCGCTTTAAGTGTTACTTCTCTCGAAATTTCAGGCATACAATTATACCCACGTTTTATAAACTCTTTTAAGATTGAAGATTTTCCTGTACCAGGGCCACCTATTAAAACTATTTTTTGTTGCATGCTGCAAAAATATAAGTTTCAAATTATATATGTAATAAATAGTGTAATTTTGTGTTTCATCATTTTAAGTTTTTTTAATGATTATTATTTTTTAGAAAAAAAGAGATAGAAAACATTATGTCAACAGATAGAGAAGCATTTTATATTAAATTAAAAGGACAGTTAGAAGATACTACAACTTTTCCTGCTAAATATTTATACAAGTTTATTGTGCCTGCAGATGGAAATCAGGTAGAAGAAGTAAAAGATTTATTTAATAAAGGAGGGGCAGTTATTGAAACAAAAAAATCAAGAACAGGTAAATATAATAGTCTTTCAATACACTTAACAGTTAAAAATGCAGATGAAGTAATCGCTTATTATAAAAAAGCCGAAGCGATTAAAGGAATTATTTCTTTATAAAAAAGTAATTTCAATTAACAGGAAATAAGAAAATATTTGTGTAAAATTAATTTATAATAACATGAAAAAAAGTATCTTTTTATTAATAAGTGTTTTGATGATTTCTTGTGATTTAATTAGTTTAAAAACTGAAAAAGTTACGCAACATAGGCCTATTGCTACAGTTTATAATAAAAATTTATATAAAAAAGATATTGAAGAGTTATTACCAAAAGGAATTACAAAAAAAGATAGTTTGGTAATCGTAAAAGGACTAATTAACTCTTGGGCAAAACAACAATTATTGTTAGCTAAAGCTGAAGAAAATATATCCGAGGTTAATAGTGAAAGGATTGAAAAATTAGTAAACACATATAAAAAGAGTTTATATATAAATGGTTATAAAGAGCGTTTAATAAAACAACAATTAGATACGGTTGTAAATCAGGAAGATATAAAACAGTATTACCAAAAAAATAAAGAGAATTTTAAATTAAATGAAGAGCTATTACAATTCGAATACATTCATTTCGGAAAAGATTTTTTAGATAAGGAAGAAACTATAAAAAGCTTTAAATCTTCTAAAGAAGAAGATCATGAAGATTTAGAAAGGCATTTGTTAAATTTTAAATCATACCGATTGCAAGATTCAACTTGGGTACCATTTTCTTATTTGCAACAAAAAATCCCACCATTTCAATCAGAAACAAAGGAAAATTTGTTAAAAATATCTAAATACATACAAAAAGAAGATAGTTTAGGAGTATATTTGGTCGCTGTAAAAAATAAGTTGTCAAAAAATGCGACAGCACCATTAACATTTGTAAGTCCGAGGATTAAACAAATAATTTTACACAAACGAAAATTAGAATTAATTAGAGAGATAGAAAAAACGCTAATAAATGATGCAATTCAAAACAAAAACTTTAAAGAATACTAGTATACTGTTCACCTTTTTCTTAGCAAGTTTAGGGGTAATAAATGCACAAGAAAATAAAATAGATGGTGTTGCAGTAGTCATTGGTAAAAACATTGTTTTAGATTCTGATATAGATAAATTTAAGCAAGAAGTAGAGTTAAGAAGCGAGGGGAAAATAAAAATTTCTAACTGTGAAATGTTAGAAGAATTAATGCAACAAAAATTACTAGCACATCATGCGGTAATTGATAGTGCCGTAGTATCTCAATCTGAAATAGATAGTAAGGTAGACAGAAGTATTGCTTTTTTTACCAACGAATATGGTAGTGAAGAAAAGGTAATTAAAGCTTATGGTTTTAATGATATTGAAGACTTAAGAAAAGAGCTAGGGAAAGTTCAAAAAGAAAACCTTTTAATTGAAAAAGAACAATTAAAAATAACTGAAGATATTGATGTAACTCCAGAAGAAATACGAGTGTATTTTAAAGGATTAGCTGATAAAAAAGAATTGCCAGAAATTCCTGCAGAAGTACAAATAGCACAGTTAGTTTTAAAAGCCGAACCTACTAAAGAAGAAAACGATCGTGTTATAAACAAGCTTAAGGAAATTAAGAAACAGGTTGAAAACGGAGCAAGTTTTAAGTTAAAAGCAATTATAAATTCAGACGATCCAAGTGCTGCTCAAAATAGTGGTAATATGGGAGTTATTACTAAAGAAACAGGTTTTGTAAAAGAGTTTAAGGAAGTAGCTTTTTCATTAGAAGAAGGTCAAATTTCTGAACCATTTAAATCTCCTTTTGGATATCATATTGTTTTATTAAATAAAATAAGAGGTAACGGACGTGATGTTTCTCACATATTAATACAACCTGAAATAGCAGACGAAAAACTAAAAGAAACAAAAGAAGCTATAGAAAAACTAAAAAAAGAAATAGAAGAAGGTAAAATAACTTTTGAAGAAGCGGTAAAAAAGTATTCTGAAGAAGAAGAAACTAAAAATAACGGCGGATTGTTAATAAATCCATATACGCAAGAAACTACTTTTGAGTTAACAAGAATGGCTCCTGATTTATTTGGAAGAATTAGTGAGTTAAATAAAGGAGATTTATCAGATGTTTTTTATGATGAAACTCGTGAAGGTGAAAAGATGTACAAAGTGATTTTATTAAAAGATAAAACAGATACTCATACAGCAGATCTTGTAGATGATTATGTAAGAATGCAACAATTTGCTTTGGCTAAGAAAAAAGAGGAAACAATAACAAAGTGGACTAAAGAAAAAATCCAAGAAACTTATATAAAGCTAGGAAACGATTATAAAGATTGTACCTTTAAAAAAGATTGGAAAAAAGAAAACAAATAAGAACTAATAATTTTAGTATATTGTGATTCCCGCGTTTAGCGGGAATCTTATTTTATAATAGTTTGTAAAATAAGATTTTTATATAAAAAACATTTAAAATTTAATCTATGTCAGACGTAGCTGCTGTAAACAGTTTAGTAAAAAAATATAGTCAATTACAACAAGAAATAGGTAAAGTAATAATAGGGCAGCAAGAAGCTGTTAATTATACATTGTTGTCTATTATTTGCGGAGGTCATTCACTTTTAATAGGAGTACCAGGTTTAGCAAAAACTTTATTAGTAAACACTATTTCTAATGCTTTAGGTTTACAGTTTAGCCGTATACAGTTTACACCCGATTTAATGCCTTCGGATATTTTAGGAAGTGAAATATTAGATGAAAATCGTCAATTTAAATTTATAAAAGGACCCATTTTTTCAAATATTATTTTGGCAGATGAAATTAATCGTACACCACCTAAAACACAAGCAGCTTTGTTAGAAGCAATGCAAGAAAAATCGGTAACAGTTTCTGGACATCATTATAAATTAGAATTACCTTTTTTTGTGTTGGCAACTCAAAATCCGATAGAACAAGAAGGGACGTATCCTTTACCAGAAGCACAGTTAGATAGGTTTATGTTTTCTATCCATTTAGAATATCCAACATTTGAAGAAGAAGTAGCTGTTGTAAAAAGTACAACAGCTACAATAAGTCAAAAAGTAAATGCCGTACTTTCATCTCAAGAAATTATTGAAATACAGCAGTTAGTTAGAAAAATACCCGTAGCAGATAATGTAGTAGAATATGCGGTTGGTTTGGTAGGAAAAACCCGCCCGAAATCAGAAAAATCAACTGAGCTTATAAAAAAATATATTGATTGGGGAGCTGGACCAAGGGCTTCTCAAAATTTAATTTTAGGAGCCAAAGCACATGCAGCTGTAAACGGAAAATTTTCTCCTGATATTGAAGATGTACAAGCGGTTGCTATCCCAATTTTATCACATAGAATTGTAAAAAATTACAAAGCTGAAGCTGAAGGAGTAACCATTAAAGAAATAATTAAATCCTTATTTTAAATGAAAAAAGTATTATTATTTGTTGTTTTCTTATTGACTATTTTAATTTCGTGTAAAACCGAGACTGTTAAAGAAATGGTATCAGATGATGTTGAAAAGGAAGAAATTTTAGCAGTTATGAAATCTCAAGAAAAAGCGTGGTCTAATCATGATTTAGAAGGGTTTATGCAAGGTTATTGGAAAAGTGATTCATTAAAGTTTTATGGAAGTAATGGTATTACTTTTGGATGGAATAAAACCTTAGCTAACTATAAGAAAGGATACCCTACAAAAGACCATTCTGGTGAATTAAAATTTAAAATTAATGATATTTCAAAAATTACCAGTGGTGCATACTCTGTAATGGGAGAATATCATTTAACAAGAAAAGTAGGCAATGCAAACGGAGTGTTTATGATTATCTTTAAAAAGATAAAAGGTAAATGGAAAATTATTGCTGATACTTCTTGTTAACCGAAAAAAGATATAAAAAACAAAATTATGTTTATTTTGATGATGGTTTAGAACCGTTTTTTACCTGTTTAAGGTAAAGGGATTTTTTTATATTCCATATAATCAACACCCCAATCATGTAAAGGAGTTAAAGCAATAATTAAATTTTTGCCAAAAGGAGTGAGAGAGTATTCAACTTTTGGAGGCACTTCTGCATATATTTTTCGAGTAATAACTCCATCAATTTCTAATTCTTTTAATTGGGATGTTAATACTTTTTCTGAAATTTTTTCGCATACAGTTTTAATTTGACCATATCTAAGTGGTTCTTCAACTAGTCTAGCGATAATAAATAATTTCCACTTTCCGCTTATAACTTTTGTTGCATGAGTAAGTGGACAATATTGGTTTGAAATTTTTTTCATTTTTTTTAATTGTATCCTATTGGTATTTAAAAAACTAACCAAAAGGTTCGTAATATACTAAAATGTAACGTATTGTTTCTTGTTAAAAAGACCTTTAGTTTTGTTTTAAATAAGAAAAAAATGAAAAAAAAATATCAACTATTAGTCGTAGTCTTAATTTTAATTAATGCTTGTAAAATAACAAATAAAACAATTAAAACATCAGCAGTAAAAATACAATATGTGCGACAGGCTACTGTGATTTTAGAAATCAATTCAAAAAAAATAGTAATTGATCCTGTTTTGTCAGATAAAGAAACACAAGATCCTATTCCTTTTTCGAATGATAAACGAATTCCGATGAATCATTTGCCTATATCAAAGAATAAAATTATTAGAGAAGCAGATGCTATTCTAATCACGCATTATCATCCAGATCATTTTGATATAGATTCAGAGAGGCTATTACCAAAAGATATACTTATTTTTTGTCAACCATTTGATGTAGATAAACTAAAGAAAAAAGGTTTTACAAATTTAAAGAGTATAGTAAATATTACAACTTGGTTTGGGGTATCTATAAAACGTTACGAAGCTCATCATCATGAAAATGCTACAGGAAAAATGCCCTTTGGTGAATCCTCTTCTTTTTCTTTAACATTCAATAAAGAAACAATATTTATTACTGGTGATGCTATTTTAGATAATCTTTTACAGAAAGCTTTGATTAATGAAAATCCGACCCATATCATTGCAAATACTGGCGAATGTACTTTTACCAAGCCAAATCCTGTTTTAGAACCAGGAAAGTATATGACATTAACTAAGGAAGATTTGTTGAAGATAGCCATAAGAAATAAAAAAGCAATCATAATAGCAATTCATATGGATGCAATCAATCATTGTGGATTAACAAAGAAAGAGTTTCGTTTGTTTTTAAAAAAACAAGAAAAAAATATTAAAAATAAAATTTTAGTACCAAATGAAGGAGAAATATTATGATTGCACAAAAGGAAGCCTATTTAAGGCTTCCTTTTGTATTATTACTATATTTTATTTCTTAGTTAAGAAAACATCTTCGCTACTTTTTCAGCTTTTCTACTTTCACTATAATCGTAAAAACCTTCTCCAGATTTTACGCCTAATTTACCAGCGTTAACCATGTTAACTAGTAAAGGACAAGGCGCGTATTTAGGATTTTTAAATCCATCATGCATTACATTTAAAATTGATAAGCAAACATCTAAACCAATAAAATCAGCTAATTGTAAAGGTCCCATTGGGTGAGCCATTCCTAATTTCATAACCGTATCAATTTCAGCAACACCAGCAACACCGTTGTATAGTGTTTCAACAGATTCGTTAATCATTGGCATTAAAATACGATTGGCAACAAAACCAGGATAATCATTAACTTCTACAGGAATTTTATTGATTTTTTTAGTTAAATCAACCGTAAAGTTCATTACTTCATCCGTAGTATTATATCCTCTAATAATTTCAACCAATTTCATAATTGGTACAGGATTCATAAAGTGCATTCCAATTACTTTTTCTGGTCTATTAGTAACCGAAGCTATTTGTGTAATAGAAATAGAAGATGTGTTGGTTGCTAAAATAGTTTCTTCAGGACAAACAGCGTCTAAATCTTTAAATATTTTTAATTTTAAATCGACATTTTCAGTAGCAGCTTCAACAACTAAGCTAGCATATTGCACGCCTTCTTTTATAGAGGTATGTGTTGAAATATTGCCTAAAGTTGTATTTTTATCTTCTTCAGATATTTTATCTTTGGCTACCATTCTGTCCAAGTTTTTGGTAATAGTGGCTAAACCTTTATCTAAAGCAGCTTGCGATATATCAATAAGTTGTACATTGTATCCAAATTGAGCAAAAGTATGCGCAATTCCGTTCCCCATAGTTCCTGCTCCAATTACAGCGATATTTTTCATGTTATTTGTGGTGTTATATTATTTTTTAAAGCAATCAATTATCATATGAGCAACTCGTAAAGCTTCGGTTCCTTGACTTAATGATACGATTGGTGTTGTGTTATTGTTTATTGCATCCGCAAACGATTCTAACTCATCTAAAATAGCATTGTTTTCAACTACATCAGGATTATCAAAGTAAATTTGTTTTTTAACACCTTCAGCATTTTGAAGAATCATAGCAAATTCATCAGGGTTTTCAGGAACGTCTTTCATCTTAACAACTTCTGATTTTTTTTCTAAGAAATCAACAGAAATATAGGCATCCTTTTGAAAAAAGCGACTTTTACGCATGTTTTTCATTGAAATTCTACTAGAAGTTAAGTTGGCAACACAACCGTTTTCGAATTCAATACGAGCATTGGCAATATCTGGCGTGTCAGAAATAACTGAAACTCCGCTTGCATGCACATTTTTTACTTTAGATTTTACTACTGATAAAATAATATCAATATCATGAATCATTAAATCTAAAACTACAGGTACATCGGTTCCTCTAGGATTAAATTCGGCTAATCTATGTGTTTCAATAAACATTGGTGTGTCTATCATATCTTTTACAGCAGTAAAAGCAGGGTTAAAACGCTCTACATGACCAACTTGTCCGCGAATGTGGTTTTGACTTGCTAAAGTTCTAATTCCTTCAGCTTCTTGTAAGGTGTTGGTAATAGGTTTTTCAATAAAAATATGCTTTCCTTTTTCTATAGCTTGTTTCGCACAGTCAAAATGAGATAAAGTAGGTGTAACAATATCAACAACATCAACAGCGTTTATTAATTCATCAATAGAGTTAAATAGTTTGTAGCCAAATTCATTGGCTACTTTTTGTGCGTTTTCGGTAAAAGGATCATAAAACCCTACCAGTTCATATTTTTTAGATTGTTGTAACAAACGTAAATGAATTTTACCTAAATGACCTGCGCCTAAAACTCCAGCTTTTAACATAGTATATTTGAATTTATTTATCATTTTTATATAAAGAGTATCAAAAAATAATCTTTAAATAATCCTGTTTTTAATCGATTTAGCCATTCTTTTTTAGTTAGAAAAGCAATGCTAACAAAGATACAATTTTATACAGATTTATTACTACTTTTGATTTACCGAAATTTTATTATTTGTGATAGATACTACCAAACACCAAGGACTTAGAAATCAATTAGCTGCTGTTTTACAAGCTAAGGGTATTGTTGATAATAACGTGTTAAAAGCGATACGTAAAATACCAAGACATTTGTTTATTGATAGTAGTTTTGAAGCACATGCATATCAAGACAAAGCGTTTCCTATTGCTGCTGAGCAAACAATTTCTCATCCGTACACGGTGGCTTTTCAATCTCAGGTTTTAGAAGTTAAACATGGAGATAAAGTATTAGAAATAGGAACTGGATCAGGATATCAAACCGCAGTTTTATTAGAACTAAAAGCAGAAGTATATTCTATAGAAAGACAGCATGAACTGTTTAAAAAAACTTCACGATTTTTACCTAAAATAGGATATAGACCTAAGCGGTTTATTTTTGGAGATGGCTATAAAGGATTGCCAGAGGAAGCCCCTTTTGATAAAATTATAGTTACAGCAGGTGCGCCTTTTGTACCTAAAGCGTTATTGGGGCAAATAAAAATAGGTGGAGTATTACTTATTCCGGTAGGAGATAAAGAACAGATTATGACATTATTTATTCGAAAATCGCCAAAAGAGTTTGAAAAACACGAATTAGGTGATTTTAAATTTGTACCAATGCTAGAAAGTAAGAACTAAAAAATCCGCCTAAGAAAAGCGGATTTATTGAATTTGAATAAAAGAAACATCAATTTATTCAGCAATCACAGTTGCATCAGCAACAACAATTTCTGATTGATGTTGGTTTTGTTTTGTTTGATCAGTTTTTGATAAACCACAAGGTGCTGTACTTCCACAAGAAGAAAAACCTATTAAACTAACAACACAAATTGCAATAAATACTACTTTTTTCATTTTTTTGGTTTTAAAAAATCAAATATACATATTTCTAATTAATTCATTAGAGTCTTTCTTCGAATCAATAACGTTAAACTCTATCATTTTATTTTGTATGGTAGTGATTAATTTTTCGTTTACAGGCTCGCCATCATTCCATTCGGTAATAGATAGCCATTTTTGAATATCTTCTAGTTGTTGTTCGTATCTGACTGCTAGTGTTTTATCAATGTTATCAATGTTTTTAAAATCGCTTGTACAGTTGTTAACGATGTCTAAAACTTTTTTAACTTCATCAAAGTTATTTTCTAATACTTCATTGCGTACCGCAACCACAAAACATGGCCAAGGAGTAGGGCAGTCGCCTAAACGTCTAAAAGTATTATTATCAACTAAAGGTTTGGTGGTAAAATGTTCCCACATAAAATAATCTGCATCTTCGTTTGTTAGTGCGTCGATACCACCTTGTAAATCGCCAACAACTTTAAATTTTAGTTTATCAATATCCCAGCCATTATTATGAGCATTTACAATTGCCATTAAATGTGAGCCAGAACCAAAACGACTTATAGCTACAGTGGCATTTTCTAAATCTTCAATTTTTTTAAATTTAGATTTATGACCAACATGAATTCCCCAAATTAAAGGACTTTTTACAAAGGTTTGTGTTATTTTAGAAGGATTTCCATTAATAATATCTTTAATAATTCCTTCGGTTAAGACAATAGCAATATCAACATCTCCAGTACGTAAGGCTTTACACATTTGACCAGTACCACCAGGGTAGTCTTGCCAACGTAAGTTAATGTTCTGATTGGTAAATTCTTTATTTTTTAATGTGATATACCAAGGGTAATTAAAATGTTCTGGTACACCACCAATTTTTAAGTTTAGCATTTACTCAACTAATTTATTTAATGTATATGAAATTAAATCAGCAACTACTTTGCTAGGGTTTTCGCTAAAAGTACCGTTTGCTCTATTGGCAATTATAGCATTCATAGAAGCGGCATTGTGTCCTAATAGTTTTGATAAACCATAAATTGCAGAAGTTTCCATTTCTAAATTGGTGATTTTATTTTCTTTATAATTAAAAGAATCTATTTTGTTGTTTAAGTTACTGTCTTGCAAAGCCAAACGTAATACTCTTCCTTGCGGACCATAAAAACCTCCAGCAGTAGCTGTGATTCCTTTAAAAACAACATCAGATATTAATTTGTTCTCCAAATCTTTTCCATTAGAAACAACAATTGGGTACGCTTTTTTAGCACTCCAATTAGTATGTGCTATAAAAGCTTGTTCAATTTCAAGGTGCTCAATCTCTTCTGTCTGATATGATAATAACATTCCGTTTAAATCAATAGCGTGTGAACTTAGCAAAAAGCTATTTACTGGAATGTTAGCTTGTAAGGATCCTGAGGTTCCAATACGAGTAATATTTAATTGGGTATGTGTTTCTTTTACTTGACGTGTTTGTAAATTGATGTTAACCAAAGCATCTAATTCATTTAAAACAATATCAATATTATCAGGTCCAATTCCGGTAGAAATAACAGTTAAACGTTTTCCTTTATAAGTTCCAGTAGTGGTTTTAAATTCACGTTTTTGAGTTGTAAATTCAATATTGTCAAAATGTTGGGTAACTTTATCTACACGGTATTGATCACCAACAAAAATAATATCGGTAGCAATATGTTCTGGTCTTAAATTTAAATGGTAAATACTCCCATCTGGGTTTAAGATAAGCTCAGAATGTTCAATGTTCATTTATGATGTAATTTTTAGCAGCTTATTTGTAGTGTTTACATATAAGTAGCTGTATTTTTTTGCCCCGCCAAGATACGAAAAATCAGAACGGATTTTACCATAATAATTTGTTTGTTGGTGTAATACTTGTTTTCCTATTCTGCTTAATTTAACAGGGGTAAGAGAAGTAAACATTTTTTTAAGGTGCTCTACTTTATTAAGGTATTGAGAGTCACTAAAACCGTAATGTTCTTGATTAGTTAATAGGTTGGTAATGAGTTGGTTTTTGTTGTTGAATTGGTTGTTTTTAACGGTTTTTAAAATGTTGTTTTCTATATGATTTAATCCATTTTCAATAGAAGGAAAACGTAATAAGTGATGTTTTATAGCTTCTTCTAAATACTTAAAAGTTGTGTTTGTAGGTAATTTGTATGCGTTTTCTATTTGTAATGGACTGTCAGAACAATATAATTGCCACATATAATCTGCATATTCAATATCATCTTTGGTTAAGGTAATTTTGTTAGCGTAGTGTTCTTTTAATTGTTGGTCAGAAAGTTCACCTAAGCCAACTAATTTGTCTTGATTTTCAATTTTACCGCTACAGACTAATGATATTTGGCGCCCTTGTCTATAACGTTTTAGCCAACTAATTACCGCAAGCATGTTTATTTGGCAAAATAAATCGTACTCAAACCATAATATAATTTCATCCTGTGCTTTTTCATTACAAAGGTTACGATATTCTTTTACAGTATAATCTATAAATTTTTGTTTAGAAATTTTATAGGAAGATTTTAAAAAGTCGAAACGTGTTCTCCAAAAAATTTCACTACCAACATCGGCAGTAGTTTTACCTTCACATAGCATTTCTCGCCAGGTAATTATTTTACCATCAAGGTTTAATTTTTGAAGTTTTAGGGTTGTTACATCTCCGTTTGTAATATGTAATTTAGGGGAAATCATATTTAAAGGAATTTAATTAAGTTTGATTTTTATACATACTAAACGTTGTTTTTTTTACGTTATTATTAATTCGCTCTTTTTTTTATTATTTTTTATAATATAAAATAACAAAGCGTAAAGAATAAGTATTCTTTACGCTTTGTTATTATTAGCCTCCAACACGTTTTACGTTGAATCCTTTATCTTTTAAAATTTCCATTATTTTGTCGCGATAATCTCCTTGAATAATTATTTTATCATCTTTAAAACTACCTCCGACACTTAATTTAGTTTTAATTTCTTTTGCTAGCTTTTTAAAATCTTGTGTAGCCCCATTGTAACCATCTAAAATTGTGATGGGTTTTCCTTTTCGTTTTTCATATTTACAAAGTATAGGATCATCTTGTAACCAAATTTCTGATTTTGGTTCTTCCACTACTTTAGTTTCTTTATGATCTGGAAATAAGTTTTTTAATTGATCGTGTAAATCCATTTTTATTTTTTTAAACCTAATTCACGTAAACGCTCATCTAAAAACTCACCAGCCGTAATGTCTTCAAATTGTTTAGGGTTGTTTTCATCGATACAATTTTCTAAAACATCTAATTTCATATCTGAAACAGGGTGCATGAAAAAAGGAATTGAATAACGAGAAGTTCCCCAAGATTCTTTTGGTGGATTGGTAACTCTGTGTATGGTAGACTTTAATTTGTTATTGCTATGGCGAGATAACATATCACCTACATTAATCATCAATTCATCAGGTTGTGCAACAGCATCAATCCAGTCACCATTGTGGTTTTGAACCTGTAGTCCTTTTCCTTGCGCTCCCATTAACAAAGTAATTAAATTAATATCACCATGAGCAGCAGCTCTTTCGGCTCCTTTTGGTTCTGTTAAAATAGGAGGATAGTGAATAGGACGTAAAATACTGTTTCCGTTTTTTATATAATTATCAAAATAAGTTTCTTCTAAACCTAAGTTTAATGCTAATGAGCGTAATACGTATTTTGCTGTTTTTTCTAACATTTGATAGGTTTGTTTACCTACTTTATTAAAGTTAGCAAGCTCATTAACAGTTACGTTTTCAGGATATTCATTTGCATATTTAGAGTCAGCATCAACATATTGCCCAAAATGCCAAAATTCTTTTAAGTCTCCTTCTTTTTTTCCTTTAGCACTTTCTTTACCAAATGATACATAACCTCGCTGTCCTCCAATTCCAGGGATTTCGTACTTTTCTTTTATGTTAGTAGGTAAATCAAAAAAGTTTTTAATTTCGGTATATAAATTATCAACTAATTCGTCATCTAAAAAGTGTCCTTTTAAAGCTACAAATCCGATATTCTCATAAGCGTCACCAATTTCATTGATGAATTTTTGTTTTCTATTTTTATCATCAGATAAAAAATCTGCTAAATTTACGCTTGGAATTTTATTCATTGTTAATAAGTTTAATTATTTAAAGTGTAAAGTTAGTGAAATCAACTGTAAGCTTTAAAATTACTTATTAACAAATGGGATTAAGTACGAAATAGTGTAATTAAAACCAAAACCTGTATTGCTTTCAAAAATACGATTAAAACCAGGAGCGTATAAAGTTTTAAAGTTTTTTTGATCATCTAAGCTTAACATTATTTTGTATGAAAAACCTGCGCTTAAAAAAAGGTTTTTAAATGTTTCTACTTTTATACCTAGTTGAAATTCAGTCCAGTGAGCTGTTAACCCGGTTTCAGTTAAAGGTGTTTGAATTGTGTTTGATGGAAAGTATGGTGTGCCAACATTGGTTTTATAACTATTTAAAGTATGGTCAAAAAGAGCAAAACCATAACGCATACCTATATAGATTTCGTTATTCATGTCTAACCAATTTTGATAGGCATTAAAGTTGGCTCCTAATCGAATAAAACTTCCTTTAGAGGTTGATGTAGTAAAATCTTCAAAAGTTTTTTCTTCCTCATACCCTAATTCGGTAGCGATATACCATTTTTTAGAAATACGATAATCACCAACTAACTCTAATCCACTATAACTTTTATCTACAATTGCTAAAACAGGTCTGCTTATGTCAACTCCTAAACGGAGTCCATATCCAGTTTTATAGGTTATACTATCTTTTTTAGTTTGAGAGTTTTCTTTTTTTTGCGAGTATCCGATTGCACAAACAAATAATAAACAGATACTAATAATATACTTGTACATGCGCTTTTGTTTGATCGTTAATGTTTGAAATTGTTGAAGTAGATAAATTATCAATCCAGCTAGTATGAGTAATATTTATGTCACTAAATACAACTCTATAACCACAAGAGCGAGAAACATAATCGTCTTCAGTATTGTACTTTATAGTTAATGTAGCTGTTTTATTGTTGCTAGCTAAATTATCATCAGCATTCATTTTTAAAGTATAAACAGTTTCAGAGGCTAAACTATTTAAAGGTATTGCAATACTATCGGTAGTTATACTAGTAAAAAGACTATCTGTTTTACCTTGTGCAATCATAGAAAAGCGTTGTACTTTTTTTAATTCAAACACATCGTCTTTGTCATAAAAAGTTAGTATTAAACTAGGTGTTACAGGGTTTTGAACGCAAAAATCATCTCTTTCGCAAGATGAAAACCCAATTAAACTGATTAATAAGATAAATAAGTGTTTTTTCATTTAATTTTATTTTTCAAATAAAACAACAGTTTCGATATGTGCTGTGTGTGGAAATTGGTCTACTAAACTAATCTTTTTTAATTGATAACCACAATTTATTAACTCTTCAGTATCGCGCGCTTGTGTTGCAGGATTACAAGAAACATACACCATTCTATCAGCATTTAAATTGATGATTTTTTTAAGTGTCTTAGGTGCAATTCCAGCACGAGCAGGATCCAATATAATGGTTCTTATTTTGTTTTGATATTGTGGATGTTCATTTAAAAATTTACCAACATCTGCAGCATAAAACTCTAAACCTTCAATTTTATTTCGTTTGGCATTCTTTTTAGCATCTTCAATTGCCGAGGCAACAATATCTACACCAACTATTTTAGCGTTTTGACTTCTTGAAGCTAAAATTTGCCCTATGGTTCCTGTACCACAAAATAAATCCATTACCACAGTATTATCAATAGCTTCTTTGTTTTCTAAAGCATAATCAATAACTTTTGTGTATAATTTTTCGGCAGATTTAGGGTTTGTTTGAAAAAAGCTTTTCATACTAATTTCAAAGTTTAAGCCTAATAGTTCTTCAACAATTTTATCTTTTCCAGCAATCAGTTCGATACTTCCAGAAGTAGCAATGGTTCTATCACCAACTTCGTCATTTATAGTATGCAATAAACCTGCTAAACGTTCACCAAAAACATCTTTTAATAATGAAGCAAATGCTTGCATATCAAATTTAGGTAAATCGTAAGATGTAGTTACTAAATTGAATAATAATTCGTTTGTTTTATATGATTTTCTTACAACAAAATATCTGAAAAAACCTTCTTTTTTAGGACCGTGCCAAGGAGCTAAACCCGTTTTTTCACAGTATTCACGAATTACTTTTAAGTTGTCTTCAACTTGTGCATCAAACAATCCAGAATCTTTATTTAAATTATCTCCCATCCACCAAACACCACGACGTTTAAAGCCTAAAGTGAAAAAATCAGCATCAGTTTTATTTACTCTATCATAACCGATGGCAGAAAAACCATATTCCATTTTATTTCGGTAATGAAATACATTTGGCGAGGTAATAAATTCATCAAATAAATCGTCAATATTTGCAACTTTACCAATACGTTTAAATAATGATAGCGTACTTTCTTTTTTATATTGATGTTGTAAATCAATCGGTAATTGAATATACGGAGCTCCAGGAATGTCTTGAAAAGGCACTTTAACTTCATCTTCAGATGCTTGTAAAACATCCATTAATTTTGCCTCAGCGTATTTTTTGCTCGATTTTTTAATCTGTGCTTTTACCAATTGTCCTGGCAATGTATTGGGTACAAAGACAACAAAACTTCCTTCTTCAGAATGGATTCTTGCAATTCCTTTTCCGCCAAAGGCGTAATCTTCAATTTTTAATTCTAAAACTTGATTTCTTTTAACAAATTTGTTTCGTTCTCTACGTGGCATTTTGTATCATTTATAGGCATGCAAAATTAGGAAAAGATATTTTATATTTAGTAAATTGCGGCAATTTTAGGGATGATTTCTTTCCCACGCTGAATTTTCGACACTTTTCGAAAGGATAAAGGTAGATAAGGAATGGATTTTATATTCATTAATTAAAAACTTATTAAAAATGGCTGTTTTAGACCAATTAACTTCGCAACAAGCGATTGAACTAGAAAACAAATACGGAGCACACAATTATCACCCATTACCAGTGGTGTTAAGTAAAGGAGAAGGTGTTTATGTTTGGGATGTTGAAGGTAAAAAGTATTACGATTTTTTATCGGCTTATTCTGCAGTAAACCAAGGGCATTGTCATCCTAAAATTGTTGGAGCAATGGTAAACCAAGCGCAAACATTAACCTTAACATCGCGTGCTTTTTACAATGATATGTTAGGAAAGTACGAAAAATTTGCTACCGAACTTTTTGGTTTTGATAAATTATTACCAATGAACACAGGTGCAGAAGCAGTAGAAACTGCTTTGAAATTATGTAGAAAATGGGCGTATGAAGTTAAAGGAATCGATGAAAATGATGCACAAATTGTAGTTTGTGAAAATAACTTTCACGGACGTACAACAACAATTATTTCTTTTTCAAACGATCCGGTAGCGCGTAAAAATTTTGGGCCTTTTACAAACGGATTTATTAAAATAGAATACAATAACTTAAAAGCTTTAGAAGAAGCTTTAGCGAGCGATAAAAATATTGCTGGTTTCTTGGTTGAGCCGATTCAAGGAGAAGCAGGAGTATATGTTCCGTCTGAAGGATATTTAGCAGCGGCTAAAGCATTGTGTGAAAAACACAATGTGTTATTTATTGCTGATGAAGTACAAACGGGAATTGCACGTACTGGTAAAATGTTGGCAGTAGATCATGAAAATGTAAAACCAGATATTTTAATATTAGGAAAAGCATTAAGTGGAGGAGCATATCCAGTTTCTGGTGTATTAGCAAATGATAATATTATGAATGTTATTAAACCGGGAAATCATGGGTCTACTTTTGGGGGGAACCCTGTTGCAGCAGCAGTTGCAATGGCAGCCTTAAAGGTTGTGCAAGAAGAAAGTTTAGCTGATAACGCTGAGAAATTAGGGCAAATTTTTAGAAAAGAATTAGCAGCATTTGCTGAAACAACTGATTTAGTGAAGTCGGTAAGAGGTAAAGGGTTATTGAATGCTGTTTTAATTAATGATACTGAAGAAAGCTCAACTGCTTGGGATATTTGTATACAATTACGTGATAACGGATTGTTAGCAAAGCCAACACATGGAAACATTATTCGTTTTGCACCGCCTTTAGTGATGACGGAAACAGAATTAATGGAATGTATTGCTATTATTAAGAAAACAATTTCGGAGTTTAAAAAATAAATTCTTAAATTTTATATATGAAAAAGGAACGGTTTTAATCGTTCCTTTTTTTGTTTATAGTAAATAAAAACTGTTTATTGTAAAAGTAAAAAACATTATTAATAGGCATAGCCCCGATTGTAGCGTTTGTTTGAGCTCCTTGCAAAGAGCGAGTGCGAAAAGCGGGAAATAGCTTCAAATAATAATGTTACTTTACCATTTCGTATACGTTTAAATGCTTTTTTAAGATTCCTGAAGGGGTGTTTTTGGTTTCGTCGAAAATTCTAGTATCGCCAAATAAAATAAAACTTTCTTTAGCTCTAGAAACGGCAACGTTTAACATGTTAGGTTTGTTGTCTTTTTCGAAAAACAGTGTACCTTCATCTTGGTTAGAATATACCGAGCTAAACAAAATAATGTTTCGTTCGGCGCCTTGTAAAGCATGCACGGTACCTAATTTAATGTCGTTTACTTTAAATCCGGCTTCGTTTAGGGCTTTTGATAGTTCTCCTTTTTGACTAGCAAACGGTGTAATGATACCTAAAACACTTTCAATAGTATCAACATTGTAGGCTTCTTGTATGGTTTCTTTGTTTTGTTGCAGCCAAGTTATAATAGCATTTACCTCGTTTATATTGCAACGACTGTTAAATTTACGTTCGCTAAAACCTTCTACATGATATGCCATCATTGATGGAAAAACTTGGGTGTCTTTTGCTTTTCCTTTCATTGGTTTTAAAATACCGTTATAGGCTAGTTCATTGCAAAAATTAATGATTTCATCGTTACATCTTCGGTGTTCTAATAAAACTAAGCCCTGTTCTTTTTGATTGGCTAATGGGGTTTCAAATTCGCAAGCATTTTGTGCCATTTTCATAATGCTTCCGCTAGAAGCTAAAAAGCCCATTTGATTTAAATAATGCTGATCGTTTTCATTTTGGAGCATGTTTAAACTGGTTAAATTACCTACATCGATTTTAGGCGGAATAGACCAAATAGGTTCTATTTGTTTTAAATCGCCTATTACAAAGGCTTTTTGAGCTAACGAAAACACAGGAATACTAACTTCGGGTGTTACTTGACCAGCTTCATCAATAATTAAAAGATCTAAAAAGTTATATAAAGGTAGGTATTCGAAAATAGGTTTTCCGTTTTCGTTTTCTCCCTGAAATTGGCTGTATAAAAAATGGGTTGGCGCCATGTAAAAAGTGGCAACAAAACATGGTGTAAGCATGGCTCTGCGCTTCCATTTTGCTTTAATGGCGTTTTCACCTGTTCCTTTTTCGGTGTTATTTTCAATAACATTTCTTGTTTCGAGTAGCCAACGAGCTTCCCAATAATGAACAGCTAAAAGAAAGGATTTATGACGTAACTCGATATCTAGCTCATCATAAAAAAAACGTTGCGTAGTATTGTTGGAATTTAATTTTTCGTACTCGTTTTGCCACATTTGGGCTTCGGATACAAAAGGAAATCCTTTGATATTATTTTTTACTTTCCAGTTTTTTAATTTTAAATTGGCTTGTAATGCTAAATTTACATTTGCAAGACATTCTTTTATAAATGCAATTGTTTTATCGTTAGATGAAATAACAGCTTCAGAAATTTTAAAAAGTTGATTAGTTGTACTAACATCTGAATTAACTATAAAATATTTTTTTACTTGATTGATAAAATCGGTTTGCTTTGCGGCTGATTTTAAATTGGTAAGTATGGTGCGCCACTCTTGAAGGTTTCCGATTTTAAATGCATCTTTTTTTATGTGATTATCTTCATTTAAAATTATGTTATTAAGATAATCAATAGCGCTTATATAATCGCTTGAAAATTGAACACCATCAATTAAAGTATCTTCAATTTTAATAATTTCATCTTGTAAAAATTCACAAACATCTTCTAGTGAATTTGTTTCGGCAGAAAAATAATTACAATAGTTAGTTAAAAAATAATATTTGGCTTCGTCTACATATTTTTCATTTTCTAAATCACATAAAGTACCCTCGTTACCAAACATGTTTCCTTTTAAAAAGTTAATGTTTTTTAAGTTTTTTTCACTTTTAGAGTTTGACGGTAAATAGGTTGCGTAACCGTTAAAGTCCGGTATCCAACGAGTAGCTAAATTCTTTTCGGTGCTTTTAGAATTGATAAAACTATCAATAATATTGGTTACCGCTTGGTTATTATTAGAGCAGGCCAATATTATGGGAGCATCATCTCCTTTAATGGCAGCTTTTACAAACTCGGTGGCAACTAAACTTTGTAATAATGTTGTTTTTCCAGTTCCTGGAGGTCCGTTTACCGCAGTAACCGCATTTTCTTCGGCAGTTAAGTATGATAATAAAGTTTTTCGTTGACTAATAGATAAGGGAAACTCGTTAGACATTTGCCCTAAGTGTAAATGATTATAGTTTAAAAAACCTGTATCGGTAACAGCTTCTATTCGGTTTTTAGCAGCCGGATTTATTATTTTTGATAGTATTGGTAATGTTTCTTCGTTTTTTAATAAGTTTTCATACAAAAATAAAATACTTTTTGCAGTAGAAATTTTTGAACTGATAGCAAAATAAGTAAGTTGAAATTTAGTAGTATATTTTTCTACATTATAACTGTATAAGTTATGATGGGTAATTGCTGAGAAAATATGATTTATATAGTCCCAATATTCGTTCCAAGGTATGGTTTCATCTTCATACTCAGCCTCTGGAGCTTCCATTTCTTTGGCTTCTAAAATAGTATCGATGGCTGCAAAAATAAAATCATTTTTAACATCGGCTATTGGCGTTAAGTAATTACGAACAATTAATGGAAATATATCTTTTGGAGCCGATAATTGCCCAGATCTATTTACAACGGCGGTAATCCAAAAGGGATGAATTGGGCGTTTGTATGCGGGATTGTCTGTTTGGTACTCTAAATAAAAAGGGGAAATTAATATTTTAGTTTCTTCAACTTTATGCCATTTATTATTGTCCTTTTTTGTGATTCCTTTTAATCGATTAATGCGACGTTCTTCAACATCTAACAATTCATTTGCTTGCTTAGTATTAATAAGCGCATTACTTAAATCGGTAGCGTTTTGATGAAATAAATTCTTGATTTTAGCAATATCGATGGCTAAATTTTCGCTATCTGATAAGCTATTTTTATAGTATTGTAACCAGTTTTTTTCGTTTTGCATGCGTTGAAGAAATCCTGAATTTATAGGTTGATAAAGAAGGCGAAAATAGGATATTAATCAACTGAAAAAGTACTTTTAATTGTCTTTTTATCAACCAAAAATAAACAAGTATTTTAACTGATTCGTATTTAGTGAAATAGCAAAAACGATTTGAAAACAGGGAAACATAAAATTTATCAGTTAGACGATAATCGAAAATTTTGACAGCGCCCTACCTAACAACAAATGTATTTAATGATAAAAACTATTTATTGTTGTGCGTAATAATGATAATCTTTAATTACTGTGTCTATAAAATCCATTGGAGTTTGCTCAGTAGTAATGTTGGTTATCTCTTTCACTTTTTCGCTAAGTTTTACTATTACTTGATGATTTCTTTTTTTTCGAGCATCATGATATACTTTTCTAATGGTATGAATATCATTGTCAGTTAAAAGTGTGACTTGTGAATATATAGGTAAATAATTGTCAACAATATCATTAGCAATGGTATTGCTTAGGGTAATTCTTTTCTTTTCAGAAATGACAGTTGTACTTGCAGCTAAATCGCCTAATCGTTGCCCTTTTCCGTTTAAAAGAATGGTTAAAACAGCAACTGAACCACCAGCCAAACTAAAATCTATAATACGTAATAACCAGCGCATTAAGTAGCTGCCAAAAGTAGGTTTAGAACCGTCAATTTTTACAACTCTAGTTTGGTTAAAATATTTACCAGGGGTTTGTCCATTCATTAAAACTTCAAAAAGTAAACTATAAAAAAAAACGGGTAAAGATAATAGCATATATATGCTCATATATTCCATACTAGGTGCTATATCTAACATACCCATTATAAAAAATAGGATGATATAATAACCAACAATGAATAAAAAATCTATTAGGTATGAGCCAATTCGAGTAGTAATATGTGCTACGTTTTGATTTATTGAAATATTTTGAGCTGTTTCTATTTGAAAGTTATCCATGAATTAGTTTTTCATTTTTTTATTGATAGTTCTTGTAACTTTTTTTAGTTTAGCGAAGATAAAAATATTCTATGATTAGAGAAGTTTCTTGTAATAATTGCTATAATTTTTTTTCTGAATGAGAGAAGCTGCATTTGTAAAGAAAAATAAAGAAAAATGGCAGTTGTTTGAAGATGCGTTGTATAAAAAAACAACACTTTCTCCAGATAAATTGTCTAACTTATATGTTGAGTTAACTGATGATTTAAGTTATGCAAAAACCTTTTATCCGAAAGGTAATACTTTGGTGTATTTAAATTCGATTGCTTCAATTGCGCATCAAAAAATATATAAAACTAAAAAAGAAAGTAAAAATAGATTTATCAGTTTTTTTAAAACTGAGTTTCCGTTATCATTTTACAAACATCAAAAACAACTACTAATTGCGTTTGTTGTATTTGCTTTTTTTAGTTTGGTAGGTGCTTTTTCATCAGCAAATGATATTGATTTTGTGCGTCTTATTTTAGGAGATAGTTATGTAAATATGACGCTTGAAAATATTGAAAAAGGCGACCCGATGGCGGTTTATAAAAAAGCTAATGAGGTAGATATGTTTATCGGAATTACCATAAATAATATAAAAGTAGCCATGTTTGCTTTTGTTTTAGGGATGTTGTTTTCTGTAGGAACATTATATATTATGATGCAAAATGGTATTATGTTAGGTTCCTTTTTATATTTTTTTTACGATAAAGGGTTGTTATGGGAATCGTCAAGAACTATTTGGATTCACGGTACCATAGAGATATCAGTAATTGTAATTGCAGGTTGTGCTGGTTTGGTTTTAGGAAACGGATTATTATTTCCCAAAACCTATTCTCGATTAGAATCTTTTAAAAAAAGTATGAAAGACGGATTAAAAATTATGGTAAGTACCATTCCTTTTTTTATCATTGCTGGTTTTTTAGAAGGTTTTGTAACGCGCCATACCGAAATGCCAGACTGGTTAGCTATTACCATTATCTTTATTTCATTATCCAGCATTATCTTTTATTACGTAATTTATCCAATTCAACTACATAAAAAAATTAATTATCAATCAAACTTATGAATAAAGAATACATACAATTTAAAAAAGAAAGAGATTTAGGAGCCATTATTACCGATGCTTTTAAGTTTATACGATTAGAAGGAAAACAGTTCTTTTTAACAATTTTAAAAATAGCAGCAGTTCCTATGTTAATAGCAGTGGCTGCAATGATATATTACATGACGTCTATGTCATCATTAATGTCGCAAGAAGTAAGTGGTGCTATAGGAATGTTAGCATCAGCAGTAATAATGATGTTAGCTTATTTAGTAGCATTTGTGTTTATTAATTTAGCAGGAATGCATTATATAAAGTCGTATATTGATAATAATGGAGTCGTAAATCAAGAAGAAATAGCACGCAAAACAAAAGAACGCTTTTGGTCGTTTATGGGCTTTGGTATTTTATCGGGAATTATACTTTTTGTAAGTGTAATGTTATGTGTGTTTCCTATATTTTATACATGGACAGTTTTATCGTTGGGTGCTTCGATTTTAGTATTTCAAAACGAATCGGCAACTGATACAATCGGTAAATGTTTTAGCTTTGTTAGCGGGCATTTTTGGGAAACCTTTGGAGTTGTTTTTGTTGTGAGTCTTTTAGTTGGGGTTTTAGGATATGTTTTTCAAATACCTGCAATGATATATCAATTTATACAAATGGGGATTGGAATGAGTAGCGAAGATCCAACGGCGATTTTTAGTATTTTTAGCGATCCTATTTATTTGTTATTAAATTTAATATCTATCGTAGGGCAATTAATGTTTTATGCAATAACATTAGTTACCAATGTGTTTATATATTTTGATATTAATGAGCAAAAAAACTTGACAGGAACCATTGAAACTATTGATAGTTTAGGTCAATAATATTTTGAAATATTTATTTTTTTACATAGCATTTTTTTTACTTTCTTTTCAGATGTTTTCACAAACATCTGAAAAGAAAAAGGTTCAGTTTGATACTGAATTTATCGAATTAAAAAAGTTCGACAATAAAAAGATTGAAGCTTATAAACAGCAAGATGCTTTTATATATATAGTAGAAAAAAGAGAGCCAACAGTTATAGAAAAAGCATGGAATTGGTTAAAAAGAACCATTAAAAAAGTATTGTCTTATTTTTTTGATGATATTTCGCCAGCTATGGGGTTTTTAAAATGGGTTTTAAAAATTTTACCATACATAATTGCTGGTTTGGTATTGTTTTTAATTATTAAATTCTTTTTAAAAGTAAATGCTCGTAATATTATTGATGGTAAAAAAGCTACAGCAACGGTAAGTTTATCAGACGAAGAGACTTTAATAAAAGAAAAAGATTTACCAGCGTTAATTAAAATAGCCATAACGGATGGTAATTTTAAATTAGCTACTCGTTATTATTATTTATTATTATTAAAAAAGTTATCAGAAAAAGAATTGATTTTTTGGCAGCAAGAAAAAACAAATGAAGATTATATAAAAGAGTTAGCCTCAAATAAAAACTTATATAAAGAGTTTGAAACACTAACGCATTTATACGATTACGTTTGGTATGGTGAGTTTTTAATTGGTAAAGAAAAGTTTTTAAAAGCTGAAATAAACTTTAAAAAAATGATTGCTAAAATTTAATAAGTTGGACAAAAAACTAAAAGTATATATTGGTTTATTGGTATTTATAATACTGGGCATTGTTTATGTTGAGTTAATAAAACCAAAAGAAATTAATTGGTTTCCGAGTTATGATGCGAAACATAAAATACCATACGGAACTTATGTGTTGCACCAAGAAATGGCGTCGTTTTTTACTGATAAAAAAGTAAGAAATGTATATCAATCTCCATATTTGTTTTTAAAAGATTCAACCAATGCAGGAACTTATTTTTTTGTTGATGGAAAATTAAATTTTGGTGAAGAAGAATTTAACGAGTTATTAAAGTTTGCAGCAAGAGGAAACAATGTTTTTATAGCATCAAATGGAGTAAATATTGATACTTTAGGTATAAAATCAAAAAGATTAAGTACTACGGCTTTTCAAGAAAAAGCATACGTGAAATTAGTAAATAAGAACCTAACCATCAGTCAGTTTCACTTTGATAGAACTTTTGCAAAAGCCTATTTTTCTGAAATAGATACCTTAAACACAACTATTTTAGGCGAATTATTAATTAAAAATGAAAAAGATTCAATTATAAGTCGTAAACCAAATTTTATCAAAACAAAATTCGGAAAAGGTACTTTCTATTTGCATACATTTCCACAAGCATTTACCAATTATAATATGCTTTTAAATGATAATTATAAATACGTAGCAAGTGTACTATCATATTTAAATAATACGTCAAAAAACAAAAAAAAATCAGGTATAGATACTGTTGGTAATGATGCTATTATTTTATGGGATGCTTATTATAAAACAGGAAAAAGTGGAATATCATCGCCAATGCAATATGTTTTAGGTTCTAAACATTTAAAATGGGCATACTATATTGCATTGATAGGTGTGTTATTTTTTGTGATTTTTAAAGGAAAAAGAAGTCAGCGATTGATACCTGTAATTACCCCATTAAAAAATCAAACATTGGCATTTACACGTACGATTGCAAATATGTACTATGAAAAATCAGATCATAAAAACATAGCCACACATAAAATAAATTATTTTTTTGAATACATAAGAATTACATACCGATTATCAACCTTAAAAATTGACGAACCTTTTTATAGTAAATTAGCCAGTAGAAGTGGTAATTCGTTAGAAAAAGTATCAGAATTATTTAAGAAAATTGATAACATAAACGATAAAGATAAAATTTTAGAAGAAGATTTAATTGCGCTTAATAAAGCAATTGAAGCGTTTAAAAAGAATTAAAAATAAATTTAATAAAAAGAGTAACCCTCAAATTAGTTTAATAATTATATTAAAAAAAATGAAAAGAATAATAAATGCAATAGTAATTTTATTACTTGTAATTTTAATAGCAGCTTGTAGTAGTAGTAATGAACCAAACTCTAAAGAATTTCGTTACTTAGGTTTTGAAAAAAATGTATTATTACCAGCGTTAAATGAAAGAAATATAACATTTTATGCTTTAGATTTTGATAGTGATAAAAATAATTGGGAACTAAATTTAAATGATGGTACAAATGATATTCCTGTAAAATTAACTTTAGTTGAAGAAACTCCTTATGGTTGGGTAACTGTTAATGGAAATTTACAAAAAGTATATTTTAAAGCACCTGCTTTTGGTACAGGTAATTATACATTAACCATAAAAAATAAAGTAACAGGTCAGGTACTTAGTGATACTTTTTTAGTTCGTGATAGTAATTTTGATAACATAAAATCGGCGTCAGACGCATCGTTTGAATTAGCCGAGACAGAAAATTTACTATACTATCAAAATACAACTAATACTATATTAAGCGATATAAACACTACTAGTATCGAAAAAATAGTATTAGAAAACGAAACGACATTTAGCGCTATTTTATTAGAACATGAAGTTAATAATGAAGGGAAAATAAATTTTACAATCCCACAAACAACACCATTAGCAACGTATTATTTAGCCGTTTACTATAACAGTGGAGTTAATAAATATTTTGATAAAAAATTAATTGTTTTAGAAGCGCAAGAACCAGTAATTGAAAATGTAAATAAAATAACAATTAATTCAGGTGAAACGTTAATTTTAAAAGGGAACAACTTTAGATATGCTATAAATGAAGATTTTATACCAACAAAAGGTTTAGGGTATATAACTAACGAAACAAAGTTAATATTTAATGATGGTAATAATGAATATCAGCTTCATATGGGAAGATATAAAGACGATGAGATGTACACTAGTATAAACGAAAGTTTTACTCAACTAACTTTTAAGATACCTGCAAAAGATGATTTTTATATCTTTTCAGATAATGATAGAACTTATTTTGAAGGAGAAGTATACCTAACAAACGGCCCTTATAAAACAGCACCGTTTACATTGAGAATTGATTATTAAATAAAAAGAGTAAAAGTATATAAAATGTTTATACTCTAATATAAAAGGATAAAAATTTATGAATACAGAAAAAAATCCAACAGAAGAAAGTGAACTATTTTCAAGCAGAATAGACTTGTCAAAGTTAAAAGAAGCGGTTGGTAAAATAAAAGAACAATTAGCAAAAGTAATTGTAGGGCAAGAAGAGTTTATTGAGCTGTTATTGGTTTCGTTATTAGCAGACGGACATGTATTGATTGAAGGTGTGCCAGGAGTTGCAAAAACAGTTACTGCAAAGTTACTAGCAAAAACAATAGCGACCGATTTTAGTAGAATTCAGTTTACACCCGATTTAATGCCTTCAGATGTCTTAGGAACGTCTGTTTTAAACATGAAAACTTCAAATTTTGAGTTTAAAAAAGGACCAATTTTTTCTAATATTGTTTTAATTGATGAAATAAACAGAGCACCAGCAAAAACGCAAGCAGCTTTGTTTGAAGTAATGGAAGAAAAACAAATTACTATGGATGGTGAACGTTATGTTATGAATCCGCCATTTATGGTTTTAGCAACTCAAAACCCAATAGAGCAGGAGGGAACTTATGCCTTACCAGAAGCACAATTAGACCGTTTTTTATTCAAGATAAACGTAGGATATCCTAATTTAGAAGAAGAAATTAAAATTATCACCGCTCATAATGACAGAAAAGGAGCCTTGCCGCAAACTAAAGTGAAAGCAGTTTTAACAGAAATCGAATTATTAGAATACAGAAGTAAGGTTTTTGAAGTGTTGGTTGAAGAAAAAATAATAAAATACATCGCTCAATTAATATCAAATACACGTAATAACGCACACTTATATTTAGGTGGTTCACCAAGAGCAAGCATTGCCGTTTTAATGGCTTCAAAAGCTTTTGCAGCCATAAACGGACGTGATTTTGTGATTCCTGAAGATGTAAAAAAGAGCATTTACCCAGTATTACGTCATCGAATTATGTTAACTCCAGAACGAGAAATGGAAGGGATGACTACTGATAAGGTTATTGAAATGATTGTGCAATCTGTAGAAGTACCAAGGTAGTGATCAAGTTTTTTAAATCCCTATACATTCACAATCGCTTTTTTAGTTATATAAGCGTTTTTTCGGCATTGTTTTTAATGTCATTTTGGCTGCCTGTTATTTACAATGCAATATGGTTATTGGTATGGTTATTTTTAATAACTATGTGTATAGACTTGGTTATTTTATATCGATTTAAAAATGGATTTTCATCAAAACGTATAGTGTCAGATAAATTATCAAATTCTGATGAAAATGAAATAGCTATTACGTTAGAAAATAAGTATCCTTTTCAAGTTTTTGTATCGTTGATTGATGAACTACCAACGCAGTTTCAAAAAAGAGATTTTGAATATAAAACATCATTTCAATCAGCCGAAAAATCAACATTTACATACAACGTTCGCCCAGTAGAAAGAGGTGTGTATAATTTCGGAAGCATACATGTTTTTGTTTCATCAGTTTTACAAATATTTTCAAGAAGATATACTTTTTCAGATACTAACGACGTAAAAGTGTATCCGTCGTATGTTCAAATGAAAAAGTATGAGTTTTTAGCAATGCACAATAATTTAACGGAATTTGGAATGAAAAAAATCCGTCGTATTGGACATACAATGGAATTTGAACAAATTAAAAATTACATTCCAGGCGATGATGTGCGAAATGTAAACTGGAAAGCAACTGCTAAAAGGGGTGAGTTGATGGTAAATCAATATCAAGATGAAAAATCACAACCCATTTATTCAATTATCGATTTAGGGCGTGTTATGAAAATGCCTTTTGAAGGGTTAAGTTTGTTAGATTACGCAATAAATTCGGCCTTAGCTTTTTCAAATATAGCCTTATTAAAAAATGACAAAGCAGGAATGCTTACGTTTTCTAAAAATGTAGAAAAAATTATAGCAGCGAGTAATAAAAAAACAAATTTATCGGTAATTAATGAAGAGTTGTATAATATTACAACCAATTTTAACGATGCTAATTTTGCATTGTTATATACAACGATTAAAAGAAAAATAAATCAACGAAGTTTACTTATTTTATATACAAATTTCGAGCATATTTCAGCCTTAAAAAGACAGCTACCGTATTTAAAAGCAATCGCTAAAAAACATTTATTAGTAACGGTTTTCTTTGAAAATACAGAACTTGATAGTTTGATAAATGAAAATTCGAAAGATTTACAAGGTATTTATCATAAAACAATAGCCGAAAAATATGTATTTGAAAAACGTTTAATTGTAAAAGAGTTAGAACGGAATAGTATTCACGCTATTTTAACGAAACCACAACAATTATCGGTAAACGTAATCAATAAATACTTAGAGTTTAAAGCAAAAGGAATGATATAAAAAAAGCAACCAAATTTGGTTGCTTTTTTTATATTTATTCTCTAAGATAAAATTACTGCATGTTTTGTAATTGCTCTTGAAATAATTCAGGATTTTGGATTGTTTCAAAACCAAAATAAGCAATCATTCCTATTATTAATATAAGGTATAAAGCACTTAAAATAATACCTACAATAGCTAAAATTTTACCTGTTTTAACATTTTTAATTCCATCATATTCTTCAGGATTGTTAGCATGTAAAGTAGTAGCTTTTTTTGCTAAAACTAAAGCAACGATTCCTAAAATTAATCCAATAAAACCGTAACAACAACATGATAATATTGAAAGTATACCTAATACTAAAACCCCTGTTGAATTTGGTAATTTTTGTTTTTCCATAGTTTTTTTACTAAAATTTAAATTAATTGATTCATTTTTATAAAGTAACTTACTACAATAATAAGTACATTAATAACCGCCAATATACTAATTATTTTTTGCGCATATTTTACTTTATAAAGTAAATTTACTACAATAAATACCGCTAAAATTAACAAGCTATAAATAGCTGGATACATTTTAAAAGCAGCAATAAATTCGCCATGCATAAGTAAACTTAAAGCACGTTGTATACCACAACCTAAGCAATCAACTCCAAAAAGTTTTTTGTTTAAACAAGGCAGCATGTAATTATCTAATTGTGATAACATAGTATTTATTTAAACATATCCATTCCTGGAATATTTGGCATGCCATCTTTGGCAGCAATTGCTAATTCTTGTTCGTTAATTTCACCTGCTCTTTTTAAAGCTTTGTTAAGTGTTAAAACTAAATAATCTTCTAGTTCTTCCTTATCTTCTAGTAAACTTTTATTTATAGTAATAGCTTTAACCTCTCTATTAGCTGTAACAGTAATATTAAGAGCTCCATTGGCTGCACTTTCGTCAATTAAAACGGTGTTTAAACGGTTTTTAGTTTCTGCCACTTTTTTTTGGGCATCTTTTAATTTATCCATCATTCCTGAAATATCTCCAAACATGTATCGTTATATTTTATAATATTAAATAACAAAAATAATATTTTCAAAAGAAAATTAATCAAACTAAACAAAAATGAAAAAATTAATGTTAACTGCTATAGCTTTTAGCCTTATTTTTGCTTCTTGCAAAAAACAAGAAATGAAGAAAGATATTATAGCTCCAGTTGCTGAAAAGCAAGCAACAACTTTAGAAAAACATGGAGACATACGCACTGATGATTACTTTTGGATGCGTTTAACAGATGCGCAAAAAAATGCAGCAATTAAAGATGAACAAACTCAAAAAGTATACGATTACTTAAATGCCGAAAACGCTTATTATGAAGAGCGAACTAAAGGAACAAAAGAGTTTCAGGAGCATTTATTTGAAGAAATGAAAGGGCGTATAAAAGAGGATGACGAATCGGTACCTTATAAAAGTAACGGATATTTTTACATAACACGTTTTGAAAAAGGACAACAATATCCTATTTATAGTCGTAAGAAGGATAACTTAGAGGCAGCAGAAGAAATTATGTTTAACGTAAATACCGAAGCCAAAGGCTTCGATTATTTTCAATTAGGAGGTTTAAGCATTTCGCCAGATAATAAATTAGCAGCTTTTGCAACCGATACGGTAAGCCGTCGTCAATATTTTATCAGAATTAAAAATTTAGAAACAGGTAAACTGTATAAAGATATTATAGAAAATACTACTGGAGGATGTGTTTGGGCAAATGATAATAAAACATTATTTTATACAAAAAAGGATCCAGTAACCTTACGATCATCAAAAATATATAAACATATATTAGGGTCAGACTCAAAATTAGATGAATTGGTTTTTGAAGAAAAAGATGAAACTTTTGGCGCTTTTGTAACAAAAACTAAATCTAAAAAATACATTGTAGTAGGTTCTTATAGTACGGTTTCAACAGAATATCAAGTTTTAAATGCTGATAATCCGAAGGAAGAATTAAGGATGATTCAATCTCGTGAGCGCGATTTAGAATATGATATTGCACATTATGAAGATCATTTTTATATTAAAACCAATAAAGACGGAGCAACAAATTTTAAGTTGATGAAAACTCCTGAAAATAAAACTGAAAAAGAAAATTGGGTAGATGTAATTCCGCATAGAGAAGATACTTTATTCGAAGATTTTTCAATTTTTAAAGATTATTTAGTTTTAGAAGAAAGAAACAATGGGTTAAATAAAATTCGTATCAAACGTTGGGATAATACAGCAGATTATTATTTACCTTTTGATGAAGAAACTTATTCGGCAGGTGTACACGGTAATCCTGATTTTGATACTGAAATTATCCGTTATTCATACAATTCGATGACGACTCCTAGCTCGGTAATTGATTTTAATATGAAAGATAAATCTAAAGAAGTCAAAAAAGAACAAGAAGTTTTAGGAGGTAAATTTGATAAAAATAATTATGTAAGTGAGCGTATTTGGGTAACTGCTCGCGATGGTAAAAAGGTAGCCTTATCAATTGTACATCATAAAAACACGAAGTTAACTAAAGATACACCAGTTTTACAATATGCCTACGGATCATACGGGCATACTATTTCTGACGGATTTTCAACAACGCGCTTAAGTTTGTTAGATAGAGGTTTTGTATATGCACTAGCGCACATCCGCGGAAGCGAATATTTAGGACGTGATTGGTATGAAGATGGTAAAATGCTTAATAAGAAAAATACTTTTAATGATTTTGTAGATTGCTCTAAGTATTTAATAGATAACAATTATACATCACCAAAACATTTATATGCCATGGGCGGATCTGCTGGTGGATTATTAATGGGGGCGATTGTTAATATGAATCCAGAATTATATAACGGTATTATAGCGGCTGTGCCTTTTGTTGATGTAATTTCTACAATGTTAGATGATACGATACCATTAACAACAGGTGAATACGATGAGTGGGGAAATCCGAATGATAAGGAGTACTATGATTATATAAAATCATATTCTCCATACGATCAAGTTAAAGTACAAGAATATCCAAATATGTTAATTACCACAGGATTGCATGATAGTCAAGTACAATACTGGGAACCTGCAAAATGGATTGCTAAACTTAGAGATGTAAAAACAGATGATAATATGCTTTTTTTACATACAAATATGGAAGCAGGTCATGGAGGAGCATCAGGAAGGTTTAACGCATTGAAAGAAACAGCAGAAGAATATAGCTTCTTTTTAATGTTAGAAGATAAGTTAGAAAAATAATTATATTTTTGCACTCGATTTGAGTGTAAGCGTCATTGTAATATAATGAGTAAATTCTCAAGAAGATAAATTTGTGCTCATTGATACAATGACGCTTTCTTAGTTTTTAATAATAATGAATAGACATAAAGGTATTACTAATTCAATTTTAGATTTAATAGGGCAAACCCCAATGATAAAGTTAGATAAAATTACTAAAGATTTTTTAGGAACTTATTACGCAAAAATTGAGGCTTTTAATCCAGGTCATTCAGCTAAAGACAGGATAGCATTACATATTATAGAAAGTGCAGAAAAAAAAGGTATTTTAAAACCAGGAGATATAATTGTTGAAACAACATCAGGAAATACAGGTTTTTCAATAGCAATGATTAGTGTAATAAAAGGGTATAGATGTATTTTGGCAGTAAGTGATAAATCATCACAAGACAAAATTGATATGCTAAAATCAATGGGAGCAGAGGTTCATGTTTGCCCTGCATATGTTGCTGCTGATGATCCTCGTTCATATTATGAAGTAGCCAAAAGATTGCACAAAGAAAACCCAGGTTCTATTTATATTAACCAGTATTTTAATGAGTTAAATATTGAAGCGCATTACAAAAGTACAGGTCCCGAAATTTGGAAACAAACCAAAGGTAAAGTTACACACGTTGTTATTGCTAGTGGAACAGGAGGAACTATTTCAGGGACTGGTAAGTATTTAAAAGAAAAAAACCCGAAGATAAAAGTATTAGGAGTTGATGCCATTGGGTCGGTATTAAAAAAGTACCATGAAACAGGGGCTTTTGATGAAAATGAAATTTCACCCTATAAAATAGAAGGACTAGGTAAAAATTTAATTCCAACCGCAACCGATTTTGATGTTATTGATGTTTATGAAAAAGTGTCAGATAAAGCAGCAGCTTTTAAATCAAGAGAGTTGGTAAAAACAGAAGGGTTGTTTTGTGGATATACATCAGGAGCTGTTTTACAAGCTACTCAGCAATATGCAGCTAAAGATTATTTTGATGAGGATAGTGTAGTGGTTGTCATTTTACCAGATCATGGCTCGAGATATATGAATAAAATTTATTCAGATGCTTGGATGAAAGAGCAAGGTTTTTTAGAGTAGTTTTTTATTGGGGTAACATAGTATCTTTTGTTTTTATAGTAATTATAATTTTTTATTTAATAAAACGTTATTCTTTCTAATTAGAATCAAATATATTTATAGCAAACTTTTAAACCCTAATATTTATGAAAAAACTATTTTTTATAGCAACGTTATTTCTTTCTGTTGCTTCGTATTCACAAATTGAATTTATAGAAACAACAAAGGTTGAAATTGTTGGTAGAGTAGAGTTTGTTTACCTAGAAAAATTAGGAGACGAAGCTTATAATTTATTTTACAAGAATATTAATAATCCTATTAATGAATATGTGTCTTTTACATTTAAAAATGTAGACAATGATGCAGATAAGCTACATGAAATTATGACAAGAGGTTTTGCTGAAGCAGCAGGACATAAGTACCAAATAAAAGCAAATGGAGATGTAGTTTATTTAAAATATGAAAGAGATGAGGGAGAAATTAAATTACAGATTGAACAATACGTTAGTAGAGATCCAGACGTTCTTACCGAGTCTAAATTATTAACATTAGAAGAAATTAATAAGTTATTTAGAAAATAATAAAACAAAATTTATATATAAATAAAAACCCGCTTTTTACAGCGGGTTTTTTATATAAACGAGTATAATTTATTAATTTTTTACTTTATTCTTAAACTTATCAAACTTATTTGTTGTTTTCTTAGGCCAGCTATTGTTTGCTGTATCTATATCCGCAGTTTCTAAATCTGGATCAACAACAATACTTTTAACTTCTTTTTGTGAAGTAAAAACTCTAAATACTTTGGCATCATTTTTCATCCAAATTTGAGCAGGGAAAGTTTCACGCTTTTTGGTGCCATCAACATAAGTTAATTCTACAATAATTGGCATTGGTAAACCTCCTGGCTTTTCAAATTCAACTTGATACATGTATTTAGGAATTTCTTTTAAATTAGCCTTTTTATCAGCGGATAACCCATCAACATATTTTTTTACTCCAGATACATTCGCATCTTCTTTTTTATCCGTTAAATAAACTAACTCTCCTAAAGAATCAAAATAAGCTTTAGCTCTTGGGTTTGTTTTAATTATTTCTTTTACCCTATCAGATTGTTTATCTGTAAGATATAAAGGTTTAACTTCTTTTATTCCGATATCAGAATAATCAGTTGTGTAAAACCATCCTCTCCAAAACCAGTCTAAATCCATTCCAGAAGCATCTTCCATGGTTCTAAAAAAATCAGCTGGAGTAGGGTGTTTAAACATCCATCTTTTAGCATAAGTTCTAAAAGCGTAGTCAAATAATTCTGGTCCCATAATTGTTGTACGTAACATGTATAAACCAGCTGCGGGTTTAGTATAGGCATTAGGACCAAAGTTTTTTACATAATCACCTTGCGACATGATTGGGCTTAATTTACTTTGATCTAAACTCATATATCTTACAATATCCTTAGGTAGGTTACCAGTATTAAAGTTTGGGTCATAATCTAATTCTGCTAAAATTTCAACAAATGAATTTAAACCTTCATCCATCCATGTCCATTGACGTTCATCAGAATTTACAATCATAGGGAAAAAGTTGTGCCCTACTTCATGTGTAATTACACCAATCATTCCGTTTTTTACTCTGTCAGAGTAAGTTCCATCTGCATTTGGTCTACCGTAGTTAAAACAAATCATAGGGTATTCCATACCTTGTCTTTTGGCATGTACAGAAATTGCTTTTGAGTATGGGTAATCGAATGTCATTTTAGAATATTCCTCTAATGTGTTAGCAACAACCCTTGTTGAGTGTTCTTCCCATAATGGGTTTCCTTCTTTAGGGTATAGTGAAACAGCCATAATGTTTTTACCATTAATTTTAACAGCCATTGCATCCCAAATATACTTTCTAGATGAAGCAAACGCATAATCACGTACATTATTTGCTTTAAAGTGCCATGTTTTTGTTTTTGATGAACGTCCTTTTTCTGCTTTTTCAGCTTCTTCTTGTGTTACAATAAAAACAGGGTCTTTATACGATTTTCTAGCTTTTTCCCAACGTTTGCGTTGTTCTCTAGTTAAAACATCTTTTTCGTTTTGTAATTCACCAGTTGCATCAACAATATGATCAGCAGGTACTGTTAATTTAACATCATAATCTCCAAATTCTAAAGCCCATTCACTACGACCCCAAAATTGCATGTTTTGCCATCCCTCTACGTTATCATAGACAGCTAAACGAGGAAAGAATTGAGCGATTGTATAGTTTTTATTTCCATCAGGAAATAATTCAAAACCTGAACGACCACCATCATCAACAGAGTTATTGATTAAATAATTCCATTTAATACTAAATTTAAAAACCTCACCAGGTGCAAGTGCTTTTGGTAGATTAATACGCATCATTGTACGGTTAATAGTGTGTGATAAATCAGTACCATCAGCGTTTTTTACTTCTTCTATTTTGTAACCAAAATCTTTTGGTCTTCCCATGTTGTCGGTAACAAATTTTTCAGGTGTTTGAAAACCGTTAGCTCCTTTAGACTCTGCTAATGGAGTTTTAGAGTCAGGAGCACGCATGTTCTGATCTAATTGCACCCACAAGTAGTCTAATTGATCATTAGAGTTATTATGATATGTAATAGTCTCATCACCATATAATTTATTTGCAGCTTCATCTAAACGTAAATCCATTACATAATCAACTTTTTGTTGCGTATATGCATGACCAGGTGCACCAGAAGCGGTGTGTTGATCGTTAGGAGTAGCTAATACATCTTTTAACTGACGAAACTTGTTTTGATCGATGTGACCTTTTTGTGGCTCATTTTTTGGTGCTTCTTGTGCAAAGATTGAAGCAGAAACAAAAAGAGCTGAAAATAGTAGTGTTGAGTACTTTCTCATTGTTTGTTTAATTGAGTTTTATAATATTTGGAAAGTTACTAAATTTTGTGAAAGAGAGAAGATGATTTGTTAAAGTTTTAACAAATCTTTATCTTTTTTAGTTAAATATGTAAAAAAAAAGCGACACAGTTTTTTTGTGTCGCTTATATTTTTCGATAAAAGAAGATTATCCTTTTACTTTACGTTTGAATTTATCAAATTTAGTTGCTCTTTTTTTAGGCCAGCTATTATTCGAGGTATCTACATCGGCAGTTTCTAAATCAGGGTCAATAGTTATGCTTTGTATTTGTTTTGATGAAGAAAATACTTTAGTTATCTCTTTATCATTATATCTCCAAATTTGAGCTGGATATGTTTTTCTTTCTTTTGATCCGTCTTTATAAGTAAACTCAACAATAATAGGCATTACTAATCCACCTGGTTTATTGTAAGTAATTTCATAATGATATTTACTCTGTTTTTTAGAAAAACCTAATCCATTACTCGTGTCTTCAATAAAGTTTACTGATGCATCTTTATTTTTAGTTGTATAGAATTTTTTAACACCTTTTACACCAATATCAGTAACATCGGTTGTGTAAAACCATCCTCTCCAAAACCAATCTAAATCCATTGCCGAGGCATCTTCCATCGATCTAAAAAAATCAGCAGGAGTAGGGTGTTTAAATTTCCATCTTTTGGCGTAAGTAGCAAAAGCATGGTCAAATAATTCTTTACCCATTATGGTTTCTCTTAATATCCACAAGGCAGTTGCTGGTTTACCATAGGCATTGTTACCAAAACTATACACATTATCTCCTTTAGACATAATTGGTGCAATTCTTGATTGATCACCACTCATATACTTTACAATATTTTTCGGATAACCTCGTGTAATAGGAAAATCTTTATCGTAATCTAATTCAGCTAACATCTCCATATAAGAGTTTAAACCTTCATCCATCCATGTCCATTGACGTTCATCAGAATTTACAATCATCGGAAAAAAGTTATGACCAACTTCGTGAATGGTAACTTTCACCATTCTATATTTTATTCTGTCTGAATATCCTCCGTCTGGAAGATCTGGCCTTCCTGGATTGAAACATATCTGTGGATATTCCATTCCCATTTGTCCATCAACAGAAATTGCTTTATGATACGGATAATCAAATGTGTATCTAGAATATGTTTTTAACGTTTGTGCTACAGCTCTTGTAGAATGATCTCCATATAAAGGATTTGCTTCTTTTGAGTATAAAGATTCTGCCATAACGGTTTTACCGTTAATGTCAACAGCCATTGCATCAAAAATAAATTTTCGTGAAGTTGCAAAAGCATAATCTCTTACGTTTTCGGCATAAAATTTCCAAGTTTTTGTTTTTTTAGAACGATTTTTCTCAATTTTTTCAGCCTCTTTTTGAGTTCTAATAATCACAGGATTATCAAACGTTTTTCTAGCTTTTTCAATTCTTTTTAATTCAGTTTTAGAAAAAACATCTTTTGGGTTTTGTAAAACTCCAGTTGCACCTAACATATGATCGGCCGGTACGGTTATATTTACGTTAAAGTCTCCAAATTCTAAAGCAAACTCACTTCTTCCCCAAAACTGATCGTTTTGCCATCCTTCTACATTATCATACACACACATACGAGGATAAAATTGTGCGATTACGTAATTGTTGTTTCCATCTTTAGGAAAATGTTCGTAACCAGATCTTCCTCCTTGGGTTCTGTGGTTATTGATGTTATACCACCAAGAAATATTAAATTTAAATGTTGCGCCAGATGCTAATGGTTGTGCTAAATTAATACGCATCATTGTTTGATTAATGGTGTATGATAATTTACTTCCATCTGTATTAGTTACGCTCGTAATTTTAAAACCACCATCAAAAGCCTTTTCAGGGAAAGCTCTATCATAAAAACGTTTTGGTAATTTTTTACGAATTTTTGTTGGAGCAATATCTGGTGTTTTAGAATCTGCTGCACGCATGTTTTGATCTAATTGTACCCATAAATAGGTTAGTTGATCAACAGAGTTGTTGTGATAAGTAATTGTTTCATTACCGGATATACTACGTTTATCGTCATTTAAAACAATATCCATCGTGTAGTCAACTTTTTGTTGGGTATAATCTTTCCCTGGAGCCCCAGAAGCTGTGTGCTGGTTATTTGGTGTTGGTAGTTCTTGTTTTAATTGTCTGAATTTGTTTTGATTCGTGTGTCCTTCTTTAGTAATTTGTTGAGCAAAGGCAGTGGTTGCTATCAAGAAAAGAGAAAAAACGAATAAAATAGTTTTTTTCATTATGTATTAAGTTGTTGTTAAGTAGGTTTTAAATGTAAGGATAAGATGTTGCTTTTGTTAATAAATGTTAAAATTTTAACAAACCTTTATCATTTTTTTTATCTAAAAATAGGCTTTTACGAGTTTTTTTTACTGATGCTTTAATTAAGTTTTGTTGCTCAGGAAAATATTTAATTAATACATCGTTTTCTATTTCAATAGTGTTTAAACTAGTAACGTTTTCTATTTCTAAATAAAAATATACAATATCTCCGTCATACTCTTTTCCTATAAAACGATAGTTTACAGTTTTATTATTAATACTAACTTTAAAATGCTTTTTTAAGTAGGTGAAAAAAAGTTCGTCAACGTTTTTTAACTCATTTTTGGTAGTTAATTGTAAGTTAACATTATAGTCTTTATTAATAGCTTTTTCAATATCATCCATAAAAACGTTCATTATCATTTGAACAGCTTTTTGTTCTTCTTTATAAGCTATTTCTGTTAATGAAATATAGTATTTATGAATACTAAATGAAAAGAGAGGAAGTATAAATAAGAATAAAATTGTTTTTTTCATAATTTTTAATAACCAATTATTGCGCCAAAATACTAATTATAATCGCTTGAATGTAATTTTTTAAATGCTACAGATTTATTTTTTAAAAAGAGAATCATATTTATTTCACTTGAGTTATAAATTTGATTAAAATTTTTGTCGTTTGTACAAAAATAAATGAACTTATAAACGTCAGATTCTTTGATGTTGTACTCTTTTACTATATGTTTCGAGTAGGTGTTTTTTATTTTAGTTACTTTTATTTCTAAACTTTCAATTGTTTTCAATTTTCTAAGTTTTGTTATTCTTCCCGAAATACTGTTTAATATATAGTCTATAGAAACTGAGGTTAATCCTATTGGATGACTACCTCCCATGGCGGTATGTAATTTTCTTTCGGCAGGAGTCATTATTCTTGAACCTGCAAATGGTAGTTTTAATGTTTTTGCATTAATTTCATTTTCAGTTTTAATGTTTTTACTATCAGAAGTTAAGTAGCCTAATAAATTATTTTTTTTTAAGTTCACTTCATCTAACTCATAAGCTATTTTTAATAGGTTAAAAGTATTTTTGTGTATGCTAAAATGATTTGCGGTTACTTTAAAAATTGTTGTTTTATAGCCGACAAATGATATTTGTATAGAATCGTTTTTTTTAGCTAAAATTCTAAATTCACCACTTTCATTGGTGAAAGTACCTTGTTTTGTAGATAAATTTATTATGTGAGCATTGTAAACCGCTCCAACTTTATCTTTAACATTAGCATATAAAAATTTTCGATGTTTTTGGGCACACATCGTTAAAAATGAAAATAAAAAAATAAGAAAGAGTAATTGTTTTATCATTCGGGTAAATTTATAATCTTTAAATAACTTTTACTCTCTTGTTTTAATATTTTTATTACAGATAGTATTTTTCCTTTTTTATAAAGTTTTTCTATATCTAATGGATTACAATATTCTAAAAAGTGATAATATTTTTCTTTTGGAATTTTTAAATCTACAAAAAAGAATTTTTCACCAAATTCTGAAATTAACATTTTAGGAAATGCTTCTTTATATTTAGTTTCTTTTCTCAATCTTCTTTTTGCGGCACCATATTGATCAATACCTTGAGTATAACCAATACCAATACCTGCAAATTTAGCAGTAGGGTCGGTTTGTTTTTGCATATTTGGTGCTTTAGAGCGATCAATAGCATCAATTTGACGAATAATTTTTTCTTCAAAATTTATCATTGAAAAATCTAAAGCACTTTCTGATCTATCTTTTCCAATATTTTTAGGTGTCTTTTTTGCGTCAATAGTTAAAGCTCCTATTAAATTGTGTTTTTTTAAAACAATTTCATTTAACTCAATAACTTCTTTTTTTAAGTGAATGGTATTTTCAAGCATTCCGAAATGCTTTATTGTTACCTTAAAAGTAGTAGTTTTATAGCCCACAAAAGTTATTTGTAAAGAGTCGGTTGCTTTTGCTAAAATTCTAAATTTTCCTTCTTGATTGGAAAAAGTTCCTTGTTTTGTACTAAGGTTTATTATATGTGCATTGTATACAGCGTCTAGTTTATTTTTTATTGTCGCATATAAAAAATTTCTTTTTTTTTGTGAAAAGACTTTAAAAGAAATGCATATAAAAATTAAAGGTAGTAGTTTTTTCATATACTTATTTTTGAGTTAAACGCGTATTTTCTTTATTTAAAAGAGATGAAGCGTTTTTACTGTTGTCTAATAAAACCGTGGTAAGCTCTAAAAATTTATCTTTTTTATATAAATTGATAATACCTTTTGTAATACAAAATTCTAAAAACGGATTAATGTTTTCTTTTGTTATTTTTAATTGATTTATAAAAAAGCCATCAGTAAAGTGTTTTCTTATTTTGGCAATATTTTTATCCTCAGTTTGTAATTTTTTTAATATTTTTTTTTGTTTAGTTTTTCCGTTTAAAGTGTTTAAAAATCCAGTTAAATTAACCGAAAATCCTGATTTAATGCTGATTGTTTTTTCGTTGTTTGCTTTTTTTGTGTTTGCATAAGGTAGTTTTAATGTTTGTGCATTAACAACAGGACCTTTATAAATAAGTATATCTTTATCTACCTCAAAAATTCCTTTCTTTTTTTTAAGAACAACTTCATCTAACATGTAAGTTTTACTATCTAAATAAATATTGATTTGTTTAGATTTTAAATTTTCAGTAGTAATAACTTGTTCTTTATATTCAATATTTAAATGAGAAATAATTAACACATCTCCTTTGGTAGCTAAAATTTCAAAATTTCCATTTTTATTTGAGATTGAACCAAGTTCTAATTTAGTATTAATTATATGTACATCTTGTATGGCTACACTGTCTAAATAAACAGTACCTGTGATAACTTTAGGAGTAGTTTGTGCAATAACTATTACGGTTATCAAGTTGAATATTATAAATAAAATCTTCTTCATATTACAAATAAACCACCTATTGGTCTTAAAAATGTTTTAAAAGGATGGTAAATTTTTGTTAATTTGATGTATGAAAAAAATAATTATAGCCAGTACATCAACAATTCACGGAAGTGGATATTTAGAATATATATTGCCAACTCTTACTACTTTTTTTAAAGAAGCTAATACTATTTTATTTATTCCGTACGCACGACCAGGCGGAATTAGTTATGACGAATACACAGCTATTGCTAAAAAAGCCTTTGCTACCATTGGTAAAGAAGTAAAAGGAATTCATGAGTTTGAAAATCCGAAGGAAGCATTACAACAAGCTGGTGGAATTTTTACTGGTGGAGGAAACACGTTTGAATTGGTAAATCAATTATATAAAAATGACGTAATCGATATTTTAAAAGAAACTATTGAAAAAGGTACTCCATATTTAGGAACCAGTGCTGGTAGTAATATTTGTGGTGTAACCATGATGAATACTAATGATATGCCAATAGTGTATCCGCCAAGTTTTAAAACACTGGGGCTTATTCCGTTTAACATTAATGCACATTATTTAGACCCTATTAAGGGATCTACGCATATGGGAGAAACGCGTGAAACCAGAATTAAAGAGTACCATGTATTTAACAAGACGTCAGTTTTAGGTTTACGTGAAGGAAGTTGGCTAGCTGTAAACGATAAATCGATTGTATTAAAAGGAAATTTACCTGCACGGTTATTTAAAAAAGATACAACTCCTACAGAAATAGCAACTGAAACAGAAATAAATACGTTTTTTTAAGTTGGTAATAGAACTGATGTTATTTTGTAAGTTTCTATAAAATTATTAAAATCAATTTTTTATGAAAAATAATTTACTGATAATTATTGCTTTTTTTGTTTCTTTAACAACATTTTCTCAATTTGATTATGATGTAAGTAAAGAAAATCCGTATGGAAAATATAATCCGAAAGCTCCAAAGCAAGTTAAAGATTATCAAGACTTAATTGGTAAGTGTGATTGTATATCTGAAAGCCGAAAACCTGACGGAACTTGGGCAAAACCGATTAAAATGACTTGAGAATGGAAATATATAATGAATGGAACTGCTGTACAAGATTTAACTTTAAAAGAAGATGGAAACCATTCGGGTAGTATCCGACAATATAATAAAGATAGTTTAAATTGGTATGTACATTATTACAGTTCTAAACAGGTTACATCAAAATTAAGAACTTGGTCAGGTAATAAAACTAAAGATGGTAATATTGTACTTTACACAAAACAAAAAGCGCCAAATGGAGCCGAAGGTTTTTCACGATTAACTTTTTATAACATTAATAAAAAAGGGTATAAATGGATTGGCGAATGGGTGGATAAAACAGAAAAAGTAGTTTTTCCTTTTTGGAAAATATCCTGTGTTAAATGAAAAAAGAGAGAATATTTATTCTCTCTTTTTTTATAATATATTTCCCCCAAAATATATTATATAAATTTTATATTGCTAATTTATAGGTTTTTAATTGTTTTAAGTTGTAAAAAATCGTAATCCTACAAAATTAATAGGTTTTGTTAATTTATGCCGACCTTTTACAGGCAAGTAGTGTGTTTTTTAGCAACATAGCTATAGTCATTGGACCAACACCACCAGGAACAGGAGTTATAAATGCTGATTTTTGAGCAACTTCGTTAAAAGCAACATCACCAACTAAACGAAATCCACGCTTTTTAGAAGGATCTGCTACACGCGTAATTCCTACATCAATTACCGTTACATCTTCTTTAACCATATCAGCTTTTAAAAATTCAGGAATTCCTAAGGCAGCAATAATAATATCGGCTTGTAAAGTAATTTCTTTTAAGTTTTGAGTTCTACTATGGGTTAAGGTAACAGTAGCATTACCAACGTTTCTTTTCTGACCTAATAAAATACTCATTGGACTACCTACAATATGGCTACGACCTATAACTACCACGTGTTTTCCAGATGTTTCAACTTTGTAACGATCTAATAGTTCTAATATTCCGAATGGAGTTGCAGAAATAAAAGTAGGTAAGTTTAAAGCCATTTTACCAACATTTGTTGGATGGAATCCATCTACATCTTTATCAGGATTTACAGCCATTAAAACTTTTTGTTCATCAATATGATCGGGTAGTGGTAGTTGCACAATAAAACCATCAATATCATTATCAATATTTAAAATAGCTATTTCATTTAATAATTCTTCTTCAGTAGTTTCTTCAGGTAATCTTATTAAAGAAGATTCAAACCCTACACGATCACAGGCTTTTACCTTGGCATTAATATAGGTTAAACTAGCGCCATCATTACCAACAATAATTGCTGCTAAATGCGGTGTTTTTTTATCGTTATTTTTTAACTCTAATACTTCAAGAGCTATTTCTTCTTTAATGTCTGCCGATGTTTTTTTACCGTCTAGTAAAATCATTTTTGTTGTTGTGTTGGTTGTTGTTAACAGTTGTATATATAAAAAAAGAGAAGCCACAGCTTCTCTTTATGAATTATCTCATTCCTTTCATCATTTGCATCATTTTTCTTCCGCCTCCACCTTGCATCATCTTCATCATTTTGCTCATCTGATTAAATTGCTTCATCAGTTGATTTATTTCTTGAACAGAGGTACCAGATCCTTTTGCAATTCTTTTTTTACGACTTGCGTTTATGGATGATGGGGTACTTCTTTCATGCGGAGTCATAGATTGTATAATTGCTTCAATACCTTTAAAGGCATTATCATCAATATCAACATCTTTTAAAGCTTTACCAGCACCAGGAATCATACCTACTAAATCTTTCATGCTTCCCATCTTTTTGATTTGTTGAATTTGACTTAAAAAGTCATCAAAACCAAACTGATCTTTTGCAATTTTCTTTTGTAGTTTTCTGGCTTCATTTTCGTCGTATTGTTCTTGAGCACGTTCTACTAATGAAATAACGTCTCCCATTCCTAAAATACGATCAGCCATACGATCTGGATAGAATACATCAATAGCATCCATTTTTTCACCAGTACCAATAAATTTAATTGGTTTATCTACTACCGATTTAATGGTTAATGCGGCTCCACCACGAGTATCACCATCTAATTTAGTTAATACTACACCATCAAAATTTAAAATATCATTAAAGGCTTTTGCAGTGTTTACTGCATCTTGCCCTGTCATAGAATCTACAACAAATAAAGTTTCTTGTGGTTTTACTGCTTTGTGGATGTTAGAAATTTCTGTCATCATTTCTTCATCAACAGCTAAACGACCCGCAGTATCAATAATAACTACATTTTTACCGTTTGCTTTGGCATGCTTAATAGCATTTTCAGAAATTTCAACAGGGTTTTGGTTTCCAACTTCAGCATATACTTCAACACCAATTTGCTGACCAACAACTTGTAGCTGATTAATTGCGGCAGGACGATATACATCACAACCTACTAATAAAACCTCTTTAGATTTTTTTGTTTTTAAGAAATTAGCCAATTTACCAGAAAAAGTAGTTTTACCAGATCCTTGTAAACCAGACATTAAAATTACACTAAGTGAATCTCCTAAATTAATACCAACAGTGTCTCCACCCATTAATTCGGTTAACTCGTCTTTAACTAATTTTACCATTAATTGCCCAGGGTTTAACGTAGTTAATACGTCTTGTCCTAAAGCTTTTTGTTGTACTCTTTTGGTAAAATCTTTAGCTATTTTAAAGTTAACATCGGCATCTAATAAAGCTCTACGAACTTCTTTTAGCGTTTCAGCAACGTTAACTTCGGTAATTTTTCCGTGTCCTTTAAGCGTGTGTAACGCTTTATCTAACTTTTCACTTAAATTATTAAACATGTATCGGCTTCATTTTTAGAGGCACAAATATAATAATTTAGTTGTTAGATAGGTAGTTTTTTTATAAGCAGTTTATTAGAATAGTTATATTTTTATGAGGATGAATATTTTAATGATTTTCTTTTAATATATCTGCATGGTGTTGAGTGTGGTAAGCTGTCCACATAATAATTTCACGCACAGGCATTTTTCCCATTAATGGATGTGGAAGAATTATAGTATCTAAATTTTTATCTTTCCAACGGTGAGTCTTATGCTGTAATTTTTTGTTTTGTATTTGAAGTGTAGATAATAATTGTTTAAACTTTTTTTCTGATGGAGTTTTTATATGGATATTGAATTGTTTGGCGCGTTCTTGATTTTTAGAAAGTTTATCTTGATATTTTTTTACAATTTCATCATATGAACGAACTGCACGATTTGCAACTCCAAATTTGTGTTTTAAAATAAATTTAGGATAACTCAATGCTTTATTTACTTGTTTTATTGAGTTTACAAGATGATCAATATGTTGTCCTGTAGTCCATTTTTGTTCAGGTCCTTTTTCAAAAATATCTTTGGGTTGATTTTTTAGCCAACTAAATAACTGTTGATGCTTGTCTTCTAGTAAATTAACGATTGCTTCTTTTTCCATTATAAATCTTCTGTAAAATGTTTACGTATTTTTTCTTTACTAAATTTTTCAGCATTATATTCTTTCGATGTTCCTTTGGCTACGGATAAAGTTTGCCAATCATTACCAGTCAAAAACTTACCTAAAAATACTATTTGACCAATATGGTATGAATAGTGGCATAATTGTCTGTTAATAGCTTCGGTAATGGTATGTCCGTGATTTCGTATATAAATAATGGTATTAGTATTTTGGGCGTTTATATTATTAAGGGCATCAAATAAGCATTTCCATCCCATTTCCCAATAGGCAATAACTTCTTCTTTTGTGGTAAACGAATTTATAAATTCATCATCTCTATTTCGCCATTCTTTTTCTCCATCTTCAGTTAAAAAATGAGTCCAACGAGAAAGCATGTTTCCTGTAATATGTTTTGTTATGATGGCGATGGAATTGCCGTTTTTACTAGAAAGCCAAAAAAACTGATCGGTAGTTAATTGCGCAAATGTTTTATCACCTAAAAGCTTATAATATTCAAATTGCTTTTTTATACTAGGTAGGTAAGATTCATCCATAAAAAGAGCTGATTTTAGTCAGCTCTAAGGTACAATATTTATAGGGATTATTTTTTAGGAATAAATTCTAAAGCAGCACCGTTTATACAATGGCGTTCACCAGTTGTTTCTTTAGGGCCATCGTTAAAAGCATGCCCTAGGTGTCCGCCACAAGTATTGCATTTTAATTCGGTACGTGCATAGCCAATTTTATAATCTACATCTAATTCAATATTTTTTTTTATGGCACGGTCAAAAGCGGGCCATCCTGATCCAGAATCGTATTTATGAGCAGATTTATACAAAGGTGTTTTGCAAGCAGCACAAACATAAGTTCCTTTTTTATAATTTTTATTTAACGGACTAGAGTTTTGATGTTCGGTACCAGCTTCTCTAAGAACGTAATATTGCAAGGGGGTTAAAAGAGTTTTCCATTGAGTATTTGTTTTTAAAACGCGATATGTTTTTTTGTTTTGCGTATTGGCCGTAAAACAAATAAATAAGGTTAAAATAAAAGTAAGTATGTTTTTGTTCATGTTTATTGAATGATAAAATCTACAATTTGAGAAGTTACTTTTTTATCACGTAATATTTTAGTATGCCCTAAACCTTTGGTGATTAAAAGTTTTCCATCTTGTAAGCTTTGACGAATATTTATGGCACAACTTACAGGAACATCGCCATCATTTGAATCATGTACAATTAAAGTCGGAATTGATATGTTTTTAGCTACAATACTTGATGAATGTGCATCAATATCCATATGCCATTGTTTGTCAAAAAGGTTTTTCATTTTTTTAGCAACAATAGGTTTTACTTTTAAATTATTGGTGAAATTTAATATTACATCTGATATTTTATCAGCACCACCAACAGTAATTAATTTTTTAATATTAAAATTAGTAGCAACGCTATTATACAAACACATACCACCAAAAGAATGTCCAATAGCAGCTTCAAAAGGGCCAAATTGCTTATCTATTTCTGTAATGGTATCTAAAAATTCAGGCATCATGGTTGTTTTTCCTTCAGATTTTCCATGTGCTGGTCCATCAAAAGAAATTACCATATACCCTTTTTCTAATAATTTATCAGCAATCATAAATAACTGCGTGCTTCTGCCTGCCCAACCATGAACAAGTAAAACTTTCTTTTTAGAATATCCATAAGATAGGACGTGAATTTTTTTAGAAATTGAAGGTATATTTATTGTTTTTTGCTGCGCGCTTTTTAACATTACAAGTTCTCTTTTTGGAGTTGAAAACTTTATTGGAGTAATAAAAAGTTTAATACCAAATTTAGCGGTTAAATAAGTTGAGAAATACTGAATTGATTTTGCAATAAAAATAATAGGTTTAGGAACAACTAAACTAGGTGGAAAAAGTATTGAATTTTTAAAATTCATGAAATTTATTTTTAAGATAAAGATAGAAATTGTAAATTTAAACATACAATTTGTTTATTACTTTTGTGACTATCTTTTTTTTAACGTGTCATAAATAATAACCAAGATAAATAAAAACATTAAAGATGAAAAAAATTATAGCTTTAGCAATTGTTGCTGTATTTTTAATACAATGTAGTACAGTGCCAATTACAGGAAGAAAAAGATTAAATTTTGTAAGTGATGCCGAAGTATTACCTGCTAGTTTTGCACAATACAAAGGTTTTTTAGCAGAAAATAAATTATCTAAAGATGCAAGTAAGTCAGCTCAAATTAAAAAAGTTGGTAAAAATATTTCTATGGCTGTAGATAAGTTTATGAGAGCTAACGGAATGAAAACGGAGGCAGATTCATATAAATGGGAATTTAATTTAGTAGAAGATAAAACTGTTAACGCTTGGTGCTTACCAGGAGGTAAAGTAGTTTTTTATACTGGTATTTTACCAATTTGTGCTAATGAAGACGGTATTGCAGCCGTTATGGGACATGAAGTTGCACATGCTTTTGCTAAACATGGTCAAGAACGTATGTCAACAGGTCAGTTACAACAACTAGGAGGAGCTGCTGTAGCGTTGGGTACAAAAAACAGTAAAAATGCCGCTATTTTTAATACAGCTTATGGTTTGGGTACGCAAGTAGGAGTAATGTTACCTTTTAGTAGAAGTCACGAAACCGAAGCTGATAAGCTAGGGTTAGTATTTATGTTGATGGCTGGTTATAACGGTGAAGAAGCTGCCGAAGTATGGGTAAGAATGAGTAAAAGAACTAAAGGAGGAAAATCATCGCCAGAATTTATGAGTACACACCCCTCTAACGAATCTCGCATCCAAACGCTTAGAGCATATTTACCTGAAGCTAAAAAATTAGCCAAAAAATTTAATGTCTCTTAAAAAATAAGTAATAAATTATTTATATTATATTGCAAACCGTTCAATTTTTTTGAGCGGTTTTTTTTATTTAAGATATATGTATAAAAGAGGAGATAAAAAGTTAATAAAAGCTTGGGCATTTTACGATTGGGCAAATTCAGTCTATTCATTAGTAATTAGTACAGCTGTTTTTCCGTTATATTATAGCGCAGTAACCAAAGGGCAAACAGTTCGTTTTTTAGGAATGGATTGGGAACACCCTGATAGTTTATACAGCTATGCATTATCATTTTCTTTTTTAGTCGTGGCACTTATTTCTCCAATTTTATCTGGTATTGCCGATTATACAGGAAGTAAAAAGAAATTTATGAAATTTTTCTGTTGGATGGGTGGTTTGTCAGTAAGTGCTCTCTACTTTTTTGATGGAGTTGACACTGTATGGATTGGTATATGGTTTACAATTTTAGCTAGTATTGGTTTTTGGGCAAGTTGGGTATTTTACAATGCTTATTTGCCAGAGGTAGCATATCCAGAGCAACAAGACAGAGCAAGCGCAAAAGGTTTTATTTTTGGTTACATAGGGTCGGTTATTTTATTGATAATTAACTTAGGAATGATTATGTTTCCTGATGCATTAGGAATAACATCAGGCATGGCTTCACGATTGTCTTTTGTAATGGTAGGTATTTGGTGGATTGGTTTTGCACAAATAACTTTTCGTAAATTACCTGGTGATATATATAATAAAAAACCTGAAAAAGATTATATATGGAAAGGCTATAAAGAGCTTAAAATAGTATTTAAAGATGTTTTAAATTATCCTACTTTAAGAAAGTTTTTAGTAGCATTTTTCTTTTTAAGTATTGGAGTACAAACCATAATTTTAATGGCAGCCATTTTTGGTTCTACAGAGTTAGGCTTAGAGTCTACTAATATGATTATAACCATATTATTAGTGCAAATTGTAGCTATTTTTGGTGCTTTAATATTTTCAAGATTATCTGATAAATACGGAAATTTTAAAGCATTAAAATTAACCATAGGTATATGGATGTTGGTTTGTTTTTGTGCTTTTTTATTAGATAAAGAGCAAGAAAATGTAGCTACTTATTTTTATGGATTAGGAGCAATGTTAGGTTTGGTACAAGGAGCTATACAATCATTAACCCGTTCTACATATTCAAAATTATTACCCGAAACAGAAGATCATGCTACTTATTTTAGTTTTTATGATGTAACCGAAAAAATAGCAATTGTACTTGGTACAGCTGTGTATGGTGCTTTGTATGCAATTACAAATTCTATGCAATGGTCAGTACTTTGCTTGGCAGTTTTCTTTTTAATAGCTTTTATTATTTTAAGCACTATGAAAAAAACAAAATACGTAGCTTAATATTAAAAAGGAGTAGGAGAAATAAAACTTAGTTGTTTTGCTGTTTTCGGATGAATAAAAGTTATTTTTTCGGCATGTAAATACAACCTGTCGGCTTTAACTCCATATAAATCATCTCCTAAAATAGGAATGTTTAAACCTAAATTATGTGCAGCATGAACACGTAGTTGATGTGTGCGTCCTGTAATAGGGTATAGATATATTCTAGTTTTATTATTTTTAACTTCAACTATTTCCCAATTAGTTCTTGCTAATTTTCCATACTCATAACAAACAAGTTGTTTTGGTCTGTCATTTAAATCGACACGAAGTGGTAAATTAATTTCTCCATTATTTTTATCTAAAACCCCATCTAATAAAGCTACATACCTTTTTTTAATAGTTTTGTTGATAAATTGAGCTTGTAAATATTTGTGAGTATTAGCATTTTTAGCAATTAATAAGATTCCAGAAGTAGACATATCTAAGCGATGTACTATTAAAGGACCAGTTGCAGTTGGGTACATTTTTTTGATACGGCTATAAACAGAATCTTCAATTTCTTTACCCGGTACTGATAACAGTCCATTAGGTTTATGAATCACCGCTAAATAATCATCTTCAAATATAATTTTAATAGCTGTTTTAGATTGTAGTTGTAATAATACAGGGTTTTTATCAACCGACAAACCTTGTAACATGTGCTTTAAAATAGGTTTACATTTTCCAGTACATGCAGCATAAAAATTTTGATGCTTTCGAATAGAAGTAGTTAATGATTTTCCCCACCAAAACTCAGCCATACAAATAGGGGTAAGGTTATTTAAAAAAGCGTATTGTAATAATTTTGGAGCACAGCAATCACCAGCACCAGCAGGTATGTTTTGTTTTGAGCTTTTAAAAATATCTAACAAATTTTTTGCTTCTTTCTTACTATTTAAAAACTGATAATTTTTAAATATTTCCTGTTGTACCCTTGCCGAAAGTTTTTTTCTTTGTTCCTGTAACTGTTGTATTTGTTGCTGGTAATAGGTGTATTCTTTTTTTATAGGATGTATTTTTGTGTTTAAGTACACTTCATACTCACGTAAATAAAACTCTTCATTAATATTTTGCTGATTGTTTTGAACGCTTTGTTGTTTTCTAGCCTTTCGTCTTTTTTTTATTTTAACTTTTTCGTTTTCTAATAAATTATTGTTTATGGATTTAATGTTTAAATACTTTTTTTTTGTTTTTAAAAAAACAGTATTATTTTTTAAATCAGACAAATTGGAATTTATTTGATTTAGTTGCTCTTCTGTTTTTAAATAACATCCATTTTCTGATAAAACATTGTATACAGGAGGAACAAAATTTTTATACAAAGTTGAGTCATTAATTTTACCAGAAAAAGCAGCTAAATAGCCTAATTCCCCGTTTTTATTCTTAACAACTAATACACCAAACATTTTACCTAGCGGTTCACTCTTTAAAAATTTTTTATTATTTAACCCAAAGTTATGTATAAAATCTGTTTGTTTTTTTAAGTATGCTTGTAATTCGTTGGCAGCTGTTTTTGCTAGCGGATGTGGTATATAGTTATGTGGATAGTCAAATTTATTTGGTAGTGGTAAACTATTTATATCTGTGGTAAAAGAAATGAATTTATTCATAATAAAAAGAAAAAGTGCTGCTTTCACAACACTTTTAAAATAGTTAGTTTATATAAATTTTATCGTATAAATCTTTGTAAATTTCTTTAATTATTTTACGTTTCATTTTCATGGTTGGGGTAAGGTGTCCTGCATCAATAGACCATTCTTCAGGTGTTAGCTCAAAACGCTTAATTTGTTCCCACTTTCCAAATTTAGAGTTACAAAGTGTAACTTCTTCTTGAATACGTTCAATTACCTTTGTGTTCTTGATTAAATCAGTGTTATTTTCGAATTTAAGATTATGTCTTTTCGCCCATTCTCTTACAAATTCAAAATTTGGTTGAATAAAAGCAGCTGGCATTTTTTCGCCCTCTCCAATTACCATTACTTGCTCTATAAAACGCGATTGTTTTAATTCTCCTTCTAATAATGGTGGAATAACATATTTACCACCAGAGGTTTTAAACATTTCTTTAGTACGACCTGTGATTTTTAAAAATCCATCTTTATCTAATTCTCCTTTATCACCAGTATAAAAATAGCCATCCTTTAAAACTTCGGCAGTTTTTTCTGGATCTTTGTAGTAGCCTAACATTACATTAGGTCCTTTTACTAAAATTTCACCAGTTTCTGCAAATTTTAAGTCTAAACCATGTATTAATTTACCTACGGTACCAGGTTTAAAACCATTGTTTCTTACATCGTTTACTGTAATAACAGGTGATGTTTCTGTTAAACCATAACCTTCCATAACAGGCATTCCGGCAGCGGCAAACATTCTTGTTAAGCGAGGTTGTAAAGCAGCCGAACCAGAAACCATTAGCTTTAAATCTCCCCCTAAAGCAGCTTGCCATTTAGAAAATATTAATTTACGAGCAATACTTAATTGTTTTTCATACCACCATCCGTTAGCTTTGTATGGTTCATATTTTAATCCTAAATCAATTGCCCAAAAGAATAGTGCTTTTTTAATACCAGTTAAGTCAGCTCCTTTTGCGTAAATTTTATCGTAAATTTTTTCATATAAACGAGGCACTGCAGTCATTACATGAGGTTTTACTTCTTGTGCATTTTCACTTAATTTATCTATCGCTTCAGCAAAATAAATAGAAACCCCACAGTATTGATATAAGTATAATATCATGCGTTCAAAAATATGGCAGATTGGTAAAAAGCTTAATCCGCGTTCTTCACCATATAAAAGAGGCACTCTTTTTTCACTTGCTAGTACGTTAGATACAATATTACCATGAGATAGCATTACTCCTTTGGGTCTACCTGTAGTACCTGAAGTGTATATTAAAGTAGCCAAACTGTTAGAAGTAACAGCTTTTTTTCGTTCTTCGACATCATTTTGATTACTGGTATCTTTACCAAGATTTAAAATTTCGTTCCAACTTTTTTCATTAGCGATGTCTTCAAAAGTAAAAACCTCTTTAAGTTTTGTATTTCCTTTTATTTGATTTAGTTTTTCTAAAATAGTTTTATCAGAAACAAAACAATAAGTAGCTTCAGAGTGATTTAAAACGTATTCGTAATCTTCTTTTGAAATTGTTGGGTAAATAGGTACATTTTGTGCACCTGTTTGTAAAATACCGATGTCACAAATATTCCACTCGGTACGGTTATTTGTTGAAATTACTGCAATTTTATCGTTTGGCTGTACACCTAAACGTAATAAACCTCTACTAATGGTGTTTGCTTTATCAATATATTCTTGGGTAGATATTGACTCCCACTTGCCATTGTATTTGGTTGTAAAAGCTTTTTTTAAATTATAGGTTTCTTGTTGATAGTAAGGAAAGTCAAAAAGACGCGTAATTTCAATCGGCATAAAGTTCATATTTTTGGGTCATGCAAATTAGGAAAAATACCTTGATTGCACAAGTTTAACCTTAAAGGTTGATTTATTGTGAATTATATATTTTTTGATAGAGATTATTGTATTTTTCTAAGACAATTTTACGTCTCATTTTTAATGTTGGTGTTAAATGTCCAGCTTCTACTGTCCATTGATCTGGCGTAATTTCAAATTGTTTAATCTGTTCCCATTTGCCAAATTTTTTATTGTAGTAATCTATCTCTTTTTGAAGCCTATTTATTAATATCTTATCTGTTGAAAAATTATTTATTGTATAGTTATGTCTTTTAGCCCATTCGTTTACAAAATCGAAAGAAATTTGTAGAATTGCAGCAGGCATTTTTTCACTTTCTCCAATAACCATTATTTGTTCTATAAACCTTGATTTTTTTAACTCGCTTTCTAAAACAGCAGGAGCAATGTATTTACCACCTGATGTTTTAAATATTTCTTTTTTTCTATCAGTAATTTTTAAAAAACCATCGTCATCTAATTCACCAATATCGCCTGTATGTAGATATCCGTTTTGAATAGTTTCTGCCGTTTTTTCTATGTTTTTATAGTAACCCATCATAATATTTGGTCCTTTTACTAAAATTTCACCATCGTTGGCAATTTTTACAATTACATCTTTAATAACTTTACCAACAGTGCCTATTTTAAAGCCTTTATTTCGCATATCGGTCACTGAAATAGCTGGCGATGTTTCTGTCATTCCATAGCCTTCGAAAATAGGAATTCCGGCAGCAGTAAAAATTTTAATTAATCTAGGTTGCATTGGAGCGCTTCCGGCAAGCATAAAATCTAATTGTCCTCCTAAGGCTTTTTTCCATTTAGAAAAAATGAGTTTTCTGGCAATTTTTAATTTAAACTCATACCAAATTCCGTTTTCTTTATAGGGTTTGTATTGTTCGGCAATTTGTAAAGCCCAGAAGAATAACTTTTTTTTGATGCCAGATAAATCACTTCCTTTATCTACAATTTTATCAAATACTTTTTCTAATAATCGAGGTACTACAGCCATAAAGTTTGGTGATACTTCTTTAAGATTATCGCCTATTTTATCAATGCTTTCAGCAAAATAAATTTCAAATCCCATGTATTGGCAATAATAGGATGCAGCTCTTTCAAAAATATGTGAAACAGGTAAGTAGCTAATTGCTTTTTTTTTATTACTGTGTAAATTTAAAGAGTTGCCTACAGCAAAAATATTACTCACAATATTTTGATGTGACAACATTACACCTTTTGGGGTTCCGGTAGTACCAGAGGTGTAAATTATGGTTGCTAAATCAGTTGATTTTACTTTTTCTTTATTTTGTTCAACTATTACTTGTGTTTGTGTGTTTTTTCCTAAGGATAAAAAAGAACTCCAGCTGTAATCGGTATCAATATCTTCAAAAGTAAATACTTTTTTTAGTTGTGTTTTATCTTGAACAGCTGCTACTTTTTTATACAAATCATTATCAGAAACAAAGCAATAAATACAATCTGAATGATTTAAAACATAAGCATAATCTTTTTGAGAAAAAGTAGGATATAAAGGAACGTTAATGGCGCCTATTTGCAATACACCAATATCTAAGATATGCCATTTAGGTTGGTTGGTATTGGTAATAACGGCAATTTTATCTCCAGGTTTGATACCTAAATTTAGTAAGGATCTACTTACAATATTTGCCTTGTTGATGTATTTTTTTGTTGAGATGCTAATCCAAGTATTCTTTTCTTTTGAAACTAAACATTTTTCTTGTGGATATTTATCTAGTTGATAATAAGGGAAATCGAAAAGACGTGTAACTTGTATAGATTTATGCATATAAGTGTGTTTGCTATAAATCTATAAAAAAAAATATAAAGTAAAGGATAAAATAATTTTATTGATTTAAAAGCTCACTTACACGAATCTTATACGTTTGTCCGATAGGAATTTTATAATTGTTAATTATAATACGATTGCCTTCAATGAACTTGATTTTATTTATAGCAACAATAAACGATTTGTGTACTCGTAAGAAATTACCATCATTTAAAATAGTTTCGTAATGTGATATTTTTTCGTGACTCACAATCATTTCATCATTTAAAAATAGCTTGGTGTAATTTCCATAAGCTTCAATGTATAGCAAGTTGTTTAAATCTATTTGATGATGTTTTTTATCGCCTTTTACAAAAAGCATATTAGAAGTTTCTTTCGAATTAGAAACCTCTTTAATAATCGTTTTTGAAGTTTGATTTTCGGAAACTTTATTTACCGCTTTCATCAATCTATCAAAGCTAAATGGTTTTAAAATATAATCGACTACATTTAATTCAAAACCTTCTAAAGCGTATTCTTTATAAGCAGTTGTTATGATTGTTTTTGGCGAATTTGTTAATGTTTTTAAAAAATCTAAACCTTTTAATTTTGGCATATTTATATCTAAAAACATAAAATCTACCGTGTTTTCATTTAAAAACTGCATAGCTTCCATTGCGTTGTAACAGTTTTTTTTTAGTTGAACGTGTGGCAGCATTCCACAAAATTCTTCAATAATTTCGTGCGCCAAAGGTTCGTCATCAATAATGATATATTTAAGCATTTTTTGAAATTTTTAAAGTGGTTTTATAGAGGTTGTTTGTGATATTCGTTTTTATCTCGTGGTTGTTTTTATATAATAAAGATAATCTTTTCTTTAGGTTTTTTAAGCCAATTCCGCTTAACTCACTTTTTTCTTTAGCATCAAAATTGTTTTCTATTTCAAAATAAATAGCATTTTCTTTTTCGTACAAACTAATGTTTACAAAAGCATTTTCAGAAAGTGAATCTATTCCATGTTTAAAAGCGTTTTCTAAAAGAATAATATACATTAAAGGTGCAATTTTTAAATTTGTATCTATATCATGCTTAAAAGTAATTTCTACCGATTTTTTATAACGTATTTTATGTAATTCTATATAGTTGTTTAAATATTCAATTTCATCAGCGAGTTTTACCTTTTCTTTTTCTCCTTCGTAAACGGTATAACGCATCATATCTGATAATTTTAAAATAACTTCTGGAGCCTCATCTGACTTTTTTATAGATAAAGCGTATAAATTATTCAACGTGTTAAAGAAAAAGTGAGGGTTTATTTGACTTCGTAATAATGCCAATTCTGCTTGTGATTTTTCTGCTTTTAAGTTCTGTAACCATTTCCATTGCTCAAAAATCCAAAGCATAAATAGAATAGGAATTGGAATAAAAAAGATATATATAGGAAAGTCTTCTTTAATTTTTAAATAGGTTTCTAATCCTCCTGTAAATAATCTTAAATACAAAAAATACAGGAATAAAGGTGTGTAAATAAATGCGATTAATTTCCAATATTTTTTAAAAAAGCTAGGAGCAAGTAAGTATGCTGTTCCAATCCAAAATCCTATTAATAAAGTAAAAGTAATAGGATTGTCTGGTAGCTTCATAAAGGAGTCAATTACCATTGCAATAAAAAATAAGACAAACAGAGTAAGTACACTAAGTGTAGCTTGCTTATTTCGTGCTAAATACTTAAAATTATATAAAGGCAAAGCAATTACCAATCCCCAAATAAAAGCAAAAATAAAAATCTCATAAGTTTTATCCTTAGGAAGAAGAATTAAACCAAAATAGTCTAATAAATAAAAAATAGGGATTATAACCGAAAACCCAAATATAAAAGCTTTATACTTTTTTAAAAACTGAATCATACTTCAAAATTACTATTGTTATAGCATTATTGCAACATTATTGACATACAGTACTATTTTTAGGTTAAACAAAGGTTTTTTTTAGTTGAACTTAAGATAGCTTAAAATTCAAGTTATCTGAATTGAAAAAAGCCTTGTTTATCATCTTTAATTTATGAGGCTATTAAAATATTTCATATTTGTATTGTAATTTAAAATGAACATCAAATGAACACACTATCAATAAAAAACTTAACCAAAATATATCCAAACGGTGTTAAAGCTTTAAACGGAATTAACCTAGAAATCACCAACGGTATGTTTGGTTTATTAGGAGCAAATGGTGCCGGAAAATCATCATTAATGCGAACCATTGCGTCTTTACAAGAGCCAACTTCTGGAAGTATAGCGTTTAATGCTATTGATATTATAAAACAACCACAAGAGGTTAGAAAACAGTTAGGCTATTTACCGCAAGAATTTGGAGTGTATCCAAAAATATCAGCAGAAAAATTATTAGATCATTTAGCTGTTTTAAAAGGAATTTTAAATAAAAAAGAGCGTAAAGAACAAGTTACTGCTTTATTACAACAAGTAAATTTATATCAGCATAGAAAAAAATCTGTATTCACTTTTTCTGGTGGAATGCGTCAGCGTTTTGGTATTGCACAAGCTTTGTTAGGCAATCCACAAATTATAATTGTAGATGAACCCACTGCTGGTTTAGATCCAGAAGAAAGCAATCGTTTTTTAAACTTATTAAGTGAAATAGGTGAAAATGTCATCGTAATTCTTTCTACGCATATTGTTGAAGATGTGAGGAATTTATGCCCAAAAATGGCAATTTTATCTAACGGAGAAATTATTTCACAAGGAAATCCAAAAGAATTAGTAGCAAGTATTGATGGCAAAATATGGACGAAAATCATTCCTAAAAAAGACATTACAATTTACAAAAAAGCATTTGATATTATCTCAACAAAATTAGTTGCAGGAGAAACTCAAATTAGAGTTTTATCAGATCAAAAACCCGAAGAAGGTTTTGAAAAAATCAACCCTAATTTAGAAGATTTTTACTTCACCGCCTTATTTAATCAAACTATAAAAGCCTAAATTATGTTTAAAAAATTAATACAGTTCGAAATTTTTTATCAGTTAAAACAAAGAGCATTTCCTTTATTAGCATTGTTGTTTTTAGCCTTAGGTATTTTTGTTGGTAGACAAGGTTTTGCTCCTCAGGGCGTAAATTTTAATGCTGGTTTTCAAGTATATTTTCACGTTAGCTTATTTACATTAGGAAGTTTATTTATAATTATGTTTTTTGCTATAAGTACTATGCTTAGAGACAAACAGCATAAAATGGAAGGCTTAATTTATAGTTCTTCTATTAAGAAATTTCATTATTTTGGAAGCCGTTTTTTAGGAACATTCTTTTTTAGTTTGTTGGCTTTTTCTCCTTTTATAATTGGATATGTTTTTGGGAATTATACTGCCGATTTGGATCCAGAACGTGTCGCAAATTTTCAGTTAATGACTTACTTACAACCTTGGTTATATATTGTTGTGCCTAATATTTTTATATGTACTACTATTATTTTTTCGGTAGCAACCATTACAAAAAAAAGTACAGCAACTTACGTGAGTGCTGTGTTTGTGTATATGTTGTATTTTTTGAGTTCTATTTTTTTAAACTCACCATTATTGGCACAAGCTACGCCTGCTTCACCAGAAAGTATGGCAATAGCTGCCATTGCAGATCCGTTTGGAATTGCCGCATTTTTTGAGCAAACACAATTTTGGACACCCTTTGAAAAAAACACACAATTATTATCGTTTTCAGGATTGTTTTTATGGAATAGATTAATTTGGGTAATTGTGTCTTTCGGAATGTTATTAACTACCTATAAACTATTTTCTTTCAGAAAAATCACTAAAAAAGTGAAGAAAAAAAAGAACGTTACCATTTCAAAATCTCCTTTGTTAGGTTATAAACCTTTAAAAGTAGCATCAAATTTTAAAGCACAAAAAGCAGCATTTTTATCTTTAGTAAAAGTAGAATTAAAAAGTGTTTTTAAAAGTTTACCATTTATAGCTGTTTTATTGATGTGGGTTTTTATAGTTTTTTCTGAAATATATTCAACATTAATAAGTGGAGGCGAATACGGTGTAAGCATGTATCCGTTTACCAATAAATTGGTAGAATTAATTGTAGATCCACTAACTATTTTTAGTTTAATTCTAATCATTTTTTACGGTTCAGAAATTGTTTGGAAAGAACGTAGCTTAAATTTTAATTTAATTATTGATGCGTTGCCAGTTAAAAACTCGGTATTCTTTTTATCAAAATTTACTGCATTAATATTACTTCCAATTATTTTAATAACAGTAGGAATTTTAATGTGTATTGCTTTCCAAATAGCATTAGGGTATTCTAATTTCGAATTCGGTTTATATGTATCACTTTATTATCATTACGGATTGCAATTAGTTGTTTTTTGTATGCTTACTTTGTTTATAAGCAGTTTAGCAAAAAACAAATATATGGGAATGGGAATCTTCGGACTGATTGTGCTATTAACACTTAAATCTGGAATGTTAGGACTTGAGCATCCACTTACAAGTCTTGGTTTTTTACCAAGAATAGATTACAATAATATGGATGGTTTCAACGGTGTTTCAAATTTATATAATCATCTAGCAATGTATTGGTTGGCTTTTGGATTGTTGTTAACGTTGCTTTCCTTTAAGATTTGGAATCGTGGAATTATAGCTGATTTTTCAGTAAAAGTGAAGCAGTTTTTTACAAATTGGACCAAGATTCAGAAATTGAGTTTCTCATTTTTAACGTTAATATTTATTGGCTTCGGAAGCTTGGTTTTTTACAATACAAATATCGTTTCTGAGTATAATACTTCTAATGACAGATTAGATTTTAGCGAAAACTATGAGCGTAAATTCAAACAATATGAAAGTATTGAAAGGTTGTATCCAAGTTCAAAAAAGACAGAAGTAGCTATTTTTCCTGAAGACAGAAGTTATACCGTAAATGCAAAATATGTTATGGTAAATCGTAGCAAAAAATCAATGTCGCAAGTGTTTATAACAGAAAGAAAAGCGTTAGATACAGTTTTTTTAGAGAATGCTGATTTAATAAAGCAAAATGCTGATTTCGGAATCTACCTTTTTAAATTCAAGAAAGCATTACAACCACAGGATTCAGTAGTATTCAATTTTAAATTAACGAATAAAGTAAAAGGTTATGAAAACGATAAATCTATTATAAATAATGGAACTTACCTAAATCGATTTAGTAATTTTGACCCCATTTTTGGATATACAAATAGTTTTGAAATTTCAAATCAAAGAGAACGAAAAAAAAGAAATTTACCTGAACGTGTAGAAGAAAATGAAAGCACGGATGCTCACATTGCTCTTGAGGATGTTAAATATGAAAAAATAAATTTTGAAACTATAATATCTACATCAAGCAATCAAACAGCCATTAGTTCAGGAAAATTATTGAAGCAATGGACAGCAAATAATAGAAACTATTTTCATTATAAATCTAATAATAAAATTTCACCTTCAGTAGGTTATTTTTCAGCAAAATATGTAAATAAAAAAACAAATTATAAAGGTGTAGCAATTGAGCAATATTATGATGAAAATCACGATATGAATATTGATGATATTGAACAAAGTATTAAAGAAACATTAGATTATTGTCAAGAAAACTTTGGTGAATATCAGTTCGATTATTTAAGAATGGCTGAAGTACCAGCTCATTGGCCTTTTGGAGGATTTGCACATCCTGGAGTCATCAGTATGGTTGAAGATCGATTATATTTATCTGATGTGAGTGATGAGGATACTTTTAATGTAGTTGCAAAAAGAACCATTCACGAAGTATCGCATCAATGGTGGGGGCACACATTATCTTCTAAACCAGTTGCTGGAGGTGCTTTTCTTGTTGAAGGACTTGCAAAATATACAGAAGCTATGGTGATGGAAAAAATGTATGGAAAAGGTGTGTTATACACCTTGGCTGAAAATGTTAGAAGTCGTTATTTTTCGGGAAGATCGTTCGCTTCAGAAATAGAACCGCCAGTATATAAAATAGACGGACAAAGTTATATTTCGTATGGAAAAGCTTTAAATGTATTGTTAGCTTTAAAAGATTTAGTAGGAGAGAAGCAAGTAAATAACGTGTTAAAAAGATTAACTGATACTCATAGAAATAGCACCAAATTAGAAGCTACAACTTTAGATTTCTTAAACGAAGTTTATAAAGTTACGCCAACGTATCAACACGGTTTAATAAATGATTGGTTTAAAAAAGTTATTACTTATGATATAGGCATTGAAAGTGCAACAACAAAAGCATTGCAAAACGGAACATATGAGGTTGCAGTGAAAGTAAAAGCCAAGCGTTTTGAAACTTTAAAAAACGGAGAAACAAAACAAATATCAATAGATGAACCTATTAAAATTGGACTGTTTACAGCACATCCATCAAAAGTAAAAGATGATAATTCAGTTTTATATTATGAGTCTAATCAAGTCAACGAAGAGACAACAGAAATTAAAATAATTGTAGAAGAAAAACCTAATTATATTGCTATTGATCCTTACGGAACTAGAAGTGATGAAAATTTGGTTGATAATGTATTTTCTTTATAAAGAAACCCCAAAAGAAGACTAGAAGAAGTTTTTTAGTCTTCTTTTTAATTATAAGTAGCCTTAAAATGGCTATTGATCTTTTATTTTTTTTAAGGAGATAAAAAGAATTAAGAATATCATTATTGGAAAAAATATTTAAAAAATTCTAAGGTTTTAGATCAAGAGAGAGAAAAAGTTGTTTATATGTGTTAATAAATAATTTAAAATTGTATTTTTTCTTAGTGAATAAAAAAGTTTTTTGTATCTATTGTTTTTTTGGATCCGATATTTATTATATAGGTTTGTGATTAATATTTTATGTATCATTAGTATCAGCAGCAAAAGAAAACGTGCAATTAACGATCGAAGAGCTATCAATTTATTACGTTCATTATTGTATGTAAAAAGATAAAAACTTAATATCTATTAAAGAAGAACTATTTTTAGTAAAAGATTATATTGAGTTATAAAAAATGCGTTTCGAAGAGCGTTTGCAACTAGATGTATCTATTGATGAAAAATTAAGTAAATTCAAAGTTCCAACATTAAATACTTAATTATTAGTAGAAAAAGTGATTAAACATGAAATTAATTTAATTGTTAAAATAGGAATCATTAATATTACAATTAAAAAGTAACAAGGTTTTATTAAAAAATGTCATCCTATTCTATATAGGGTACAAACTTTTAATTTGTTTTTTTAAGAAGATAGTCTTAAATTACATTAACCTCAATTTCTAAACTAATAGAAAATTTATCTAAAATAGTGTCTTGAATTTTTTGAGCTAAATTATAAATTTCTTTCCCAGTTGCTTTTCCGTAATTAACTAAAACCAAGGCTTGTTTTTCATGCACACCAAAATTACCAAAACATTTTCCTTTAAAACCACATTGTTCAATTAACCAGCCTGCGGGTACTTTAATTTCAGATTCTGAAATAGCGTAACTAGGTATTGTAGAAAATTCTTTTTGAAGTTTATCAAAATCAGCTTTAGAAATTACTGGATTTTTAAAAAAACTTCCGCTATTTCCAATTTTTTTAGGGTCGGGTAATTTACTTTGACGGATAGCAATTACCGCATCAGAAATATTTTTTATTGTAGGATTTATAATGTTTTTAGAAACTAATTCTGTTTCAATAGCACCATAAGAAGAATTAAGCTTGTGTTCATTTTTGGTAAGTTTAAAACTAACAGCTGTAATAATATATTTTCCTTTAGCAACATTTTTAAAAATAGAATTTCGATAACCAAATTCACATTCAGCATTAGAAAAGGTTACTAATTTACCTGATTTAATATCAATAGCTTCTACACGAGTAATGGTGTCTTTTACTTCAACTCCATAGGCTCCAATATTTTGAATAGGACAGGTGCCTACGTTTCCAGGAATAAGAGATAAGTTCTCTAATCCTCCATAATTTTCAGAAATACACCAAAGTACAAAATCATGCCAATTCTCGCCAGCATTAACGGTTAAATGAACATCATTGTTATTTTCTCTATCAATTGAAATCCCTTTCAAATTAATATGTACAACAAGTTTTTCAATATCTTTTGTTAGTAACATGTTACTTCCGCCAGAAATTAAAAAAATGTCTTTTTCTGTTTTTAAAAGTTGTTGCAAACTATAAAGAGAATCAACAGAAACAAAACGTTTGGCATTAACATCGATGCCAAACGTATTGTACTTTTTTAAAGATATGTTTTCTTGAATATTCAATTAACTATTATATTGTTCTATAGCTATTTTTAAAATTTCAACCGAACGTATTAAATCAATTTTATTTAATACATAAGCAATACGAACTTGGTTTTTACCTTCACCCTTTGTAGAATAAAACCCGCTTGCAGGAGCTACCATAATTGTTTCATTATTATGATTGAACTTTTCTAAAATCCATTGAGCAAAATCATCAGCATCAGCTACAGGTAGTTCTGCAACACAATAAAAAGCACCTTTTGGGTTGGCAACTTTTACACCTTCTATTTTTTGTAACTCAGTGATTAAAGTATTTCTACGATCTTGATATTCTTCAATAACTTCATCAAAATAACTTTGTGGTGTGTCTAAAGCTGCTTCACTAGCTAATAAAGCATAGGTTGGCGGACTTAAACGGGCTTGTGCAAATTTAATAGCGGTATTAATAAACTCTTCGTTTTTAGAAACAATACATCCAATTCTAGCTCCGCACATACTGTAACGTTTAGAAACAGAATCAATCATAATTGCATTTTGCTCTAACCCTTCTAATGCCATAATCGAGTTATGTTTTGCTCCATCATAGGTAAATTCACGATACACTTCATCAGCAATTAAAAATAAATCGTGTTTTAATACAATTTGCTTTAGTTTTTCAATTTCTTCTGGACTGTATAAATATCCGGTAGGATTACCAGGGTTACAAATTAAAATTGCTTTAGTTTTAGGGGTAATTAGTTTTTCAAAATCTTCAATAGCAGGCAGAGCAAAATTGTCTTCTATTTTAGAAATTACAGGAACTACTGTTACTCCAGAAGCTGTTGAAAACCCGTTGTAATTTGCATAAAATGGTTCTGGAATTATTATCTCATCACCAGGATCAGTAATACTACCAATGGTAAATAATAAAGCTTCAGATCCTCCAGTAGTAGCAATAATATTATTTGCTGTTACATGAATGTCATTTTTGGCATAATAGTTAGCTAATTTAGAACGATATTCCTCTGAACCTTCAGAACGTGCGTATGATAACACTTCAATAGTATTATTTTTTACAGCATCTAAAGCAACTTGAGGAGTTTTTATATCGGGTTGGCCGATATTTAAATGAAAAACTTTAGTTCCGTTTTTTTTAGCAGCCTCAGCAAAAGGGACCAATTTACGTATTGGTGATTGCGGCATAGAATTACCTTTGTTTGATATTAATGGCATTGCAAATTGAATTAGTTATTTTAAAAAGCAAATTTGCAATTTTTTTTTGATAAAATAAACTTGTTTTAATGAAAAACAAGGGGTGAAAAAATCATAAAATACCTGAATATTAAATAAAAGATTGTATATTTAAAGCTAACCACTAAATTATCAATTATTTGAAAAAACATATACTTTGCATCACCGCTTTTTTTTTTATACTTGTCTGTTTATTCACAAAGAAGTTTCCAATTTTATGGAAAGAATAAAAACAAACAAGAAATATCTTTCAAATTAATAAATAATTTAATTGTAATCCCTTTAGAGATAAACAATCATTATTTATCTTTTATTTTAGATACAGGAGTAAGTAAAACTATTTTATTTAACTTAACTGAAAATGATAGTGTTGGTTTAAATAATATTAAGAAAGTTTTTATAAGAGGTTTAGGAGATGGAGAGCCTATTGAAGCATTATTGTCAAAAGGAAATAAATTTAGAATTAAAAATATTTTAAGCCCAAACCAAGAACTTTATGTTATTTTAAAAGATGCCTTTAACTTATCTGCAAAAATGGGCACAACCATTCACGGAATTATAGGGTATGATTTGTTAAAAGATGTTATTGTTAAAATTAATTATAATACTAAAAAAATTGTTTTTTATAACCCAAAAACTTACGTGCCATCGAAGTGTCGAAAATGTGAAGTGTTTCCGCTTCAGTTTTATCGAAAAAAACCATACATAAACGTTGATGTAACTATAGATACAATTGGTATTGTTAAAACACCTGTAAAGTTGTTAATTGATACAGGAGGAAGTGATGCTATGTGGTTGTTTGAAGGGACAAAGAAAAATATAAAAACACCAATAAGACATTTTAAAGATATTTTAGGAGAAGGATTTAGTGGAACTATTTATGGTAATAGAAGTAAAATACCTTCAGTCTCTTTAGGTAGGTTTTATATAAAAGAACCTACTGTGTCTTTTTTAGATTCAATATCTACGTTTAACGCTCGTACATTTAAAGAAAGGAATGGGAGTCTAGGCGGAAATATTTTAAAACGATTTAAATTATGGATAGACTATCCTAATAAAAAAATTACATTGAAAAAGAATGCTTCTTTAAGAGATGGTTTTTATTATAATATGAGTGGTTTGTATTTAATTTATGATGGGCAAGAATTAGTAAAAGAAAAAGCAGTAGCAGGACAATTAGAAGAGTATGGAACAAGTGAGTTAAATAAAAATAATAGTGTTTCATTTGTAGAAACATACCATTATAAATTTAAAGCAAAGTATAAAGTAGATAGAGTTGTACCAGGGTCTCCAGCTGCAAAAGCAGGGTTTTTAAAAGATGATATTATAAAGTCAATAAATGGTAAGCCGGCTTATAATTTTACGTTAGGTGAAATTATACAAATGTTTAAAACAAAACCTAATAGAAAAATAAAAATGAAAGTAAAAAGAGGTATAACCGATTTGAAACTAGAATTTCGTTTAGAAAAAAGGATATAAAAAAAGCGTTCGTTTGTAAAACGGACGCTTTTTTATATTACAAGTTATAAATAACTATTCACTATCAGTTGTTTTTTTAACAGCAGCATTCTTAGAAATAAAACCTTTAATTTTAAGCATAGTTCTTGATCTTTTAGCATTAGAAAGTACTGTTATTTGTTTTGAAAAACCTCCTGGTCTTTTAGTATCATAAGAAACTTCAATCTGACCTTTTTGTCCAGGCATAATAGGAGCTTCAGGTTTTTTTGGTACAGTACACCCGCAAGTAGATTTAATATCTTTAATAATTAAAGGAGCGTCACCTACGTTTGTAAACTCAAAAGTACGTGTTCCTTCAGAACCAAGAGCTACTTTACCATAGTCTATAGTTTCAGTTTCAAATTTAAATTCTTGAGCGTTTACTGTTAATGTAATAAAACAAACAGCGATAATTGATAAAATTGTTTTCATAATTGATAAATTTAATTTTAGGGCTTAAACTACCACAAATTTAGGATTAATTTTTTAGTTCTAAAAAAATCAACATCTTATTTTCTGTACCTCAGAGATAGTTGTATTTTTGCTTAATTGAATTTCAAAAATAATGCCAAAAAGCAATAAGCTTATTAATTTGGTTATAAAGATACAAAAAACAGATGAATATTCCATCAAAATATAATTCGAGCGAAGTAGAAGGGAAGTGGTATGATTACTGGATGAAGCATAATTACTTTCATTCAGAAGTAGATGAAAGAGAGCCTTATACCATTGTAATTCCACCACCAAACGTTACAGGAGTGTTACACATGGGGCACATGTTAAATAATACTATTCAAGATGTATTAATTCGTCGTGCACGTTTACAAGGTAAAAATGCATGTTGGGTTCCTGGTACCGATCACGCCTCAATTGCTACTGAAGCTAAGGTTGTTGCGAAATTAAAAGAGCAAGGAATTGATAAAAATGATTTAACACGCGAAGAGTTTTTAGCACATGCGTGGGAATGGAAAAATGAATATGGAGGAATTATTTTAGATCAATTAAAAAAGTTAGGAGCTTCTTGTGATTGGGAGCGTACTGCCTTTACTATGGATCCTGCTTTGTCTGAATCTGTAATTAAAGTTTTTGTTGATTTATACAATAAAGGATTAATTTACCGCGGATATAGAATGGTAAATTGGGATCCAGAAGCAAAAACAACCTTATCTGATGAAGAAGTAATTCATGTTGAAAAACAAGGGAATCTTTATTATTTAGAATATAAAATTGAAGGTTCAGATGATAAATTAACAATTGCTACTACCAGACCAGAAACTATTTTTGGAGATACGGCTATTTGTATCAATCCGAATGATGAACGTTTTACACACTTAAAAGGTAAAAAAGCAATTGTTCCGCTTTGCGGAAGAGTTATTCCGATTATTGAAGATGAATATGTTGATGTAGAGTTCGGAACGGGATGTTTAAAAGTAACACCTGCACACGATGAAAATGATAAAGTTCTGGGTGATAAACACAAATTAGAAGTAATTGACATTTTTAATGATGATGCTTCATTAAACTCTTTTGGATTACATTATCAAGGAAAAGATCGTTTTGTAGCTCGTAAAGAAGTTGTAAAAGAATTAGAAGAAAAAGGAATTTTAATTAAAACAGAAGTTCATACCAATAAAGTAGGAACATCAGAAAGAACCAAAGCGGTTATCGAGCCAAGATTATCAGATCAATGGTTTTTAAAGATGGAAGACTTAGTAAAACCAGCAATCAAAGCGGTTTTGGGGGATGATACCGATATTAATTTATATCCTAAAAAATTCGAAAATACCTATCGTCATTGGATGGAAAATATTCGTGATTGGAATATTTCTCGCCAATTATGGTGGGGGCAACAAATTCCTGCGTATTTCTATGGTGACGGAAAAGAAGATTTTGTAGTTGCAACAACTATTGAAGAAGCAGTAGAATTAGCTAAAGAAAAGACTAAGAATACTTCGCTGTCGGCATCCGACTTAAAGCAAGATGAAGATGCTTTAGATACTTGGTTTTCATCTTGGTTATGGCCGATGAGTGTTTTTGACGGAATTAGAAATCCTGAAAATGAAGAAATTAAATATTATTATCCAACAAACGATTTAGTAACAGGTCCGGATATCTTATTTTTCTGGGTAGCTCGTATGATTATTGCGGGTTATGAATATAAAAATGAGAAGCCTTTTGAAAATGTATATTTAACAGGTTTGGTACGCGATAAACAGCGTAGAAAAATGTCTAAATCGCTAGGAAACTCACCTGATGCTTTAAAATTAATTGAAGATTACGGTGCAGATGGAGTTAGAGTTGGGTTATTATTAAGTGCTGCTGCAGGTAACGATTTAATGTTTGATGAAGATTTATGTCAGCAAGGAAAAGGTTTTGCAAACAAAATATGGAATGCTTTTCGTTTAGTAAAAGGATGGGAAGTAGATGCTACAATTGAGCAACCAGAGGCCGCAAAAATTGGTTTAGAATGGTATAATGCAAAGTTTCAAACAGTATTAGCTGAAATTGAAGACCATTTTTCTAAATACCGATTATCAGATGCTTTAATGGCTATTTATAAGCTGATTATGGATGATTTTTCATCATGGTTACTAGAAACAGTTAAGCCAGCTTACCAGCAACCAATTGATAAAAAAACTTTTGATGCGGTAATTGCAATTTTTGAAGATAATTTAAAAGTATTGCATCCATTTATGCCTTTTTTATCAGAAGAGATTTGGCAATATATTGCAGAAAGAACTCCAGAAGAAGCATTAATTATAGCTAAATATCCTGAGTTTAAAAAAGTGGATACTTCAATTATCAATGAATTTGAGTTTACAACCAATGTAGTTTCTGGAATTAGAACCATCAGAAAAGATAAAAATATATCATTTAAAGATGCTGTTGAGTTATCAGTTGTAAATAATGAAAATTTTACTCAAAAGTTTGATGTTATTGTTCAGAAATTAACAAATACATCTGAGATTAATTACGTTACTGATAAGGTTGATGGAGCTTCGTTTAGAGTAAAATCAAACGAGTATTTTATTCCTGTTGCTGTTGAAGATATTGATGTGGCAGCAGAAACTGAAAAATTAGAAGCTGAATTAAAAAGAGCTGAAGGTTTTTTGTTTGGTATTCAAAAAAAATTATCAAACGAACGTTTTGTAAGCAATGCTCCTGAACAAGTTATTGTTTTAGAGCGTAAAAAAGAAAGTGATACTATTGCTAAAATAGATACAATAAAATCTAGTTTAGCATCTTTAAAATAGTTGTAAAAACATAAGTACAAAAAACCGTTGTAATTTTACAACGGTTTTTTTATATATTATACTTTAAAACAAGCTTTATTTATTATGTGAAATGTTATATATTAGGATGTTTAATTTTTAATTTATGAATCATTTCTCATCGTTTAAAATATATAGTGTAGTTTATTTTATTACCTGTATTATTTCGTTACTATTTATTGATAATAATGAATCGATTATTGAAATGATTTTAAAAATACTTACCATAGTATTAACTTCCTTTTTGTATTTAGCATATACAACAAAGATTAATTACTGGTATTTATTATTATTAATGTTTTGTATTGTGGCAGATGCACTACTCATATTTGATCAAGATTTTTTAAAAGGAGGTATATTATTGTTAATGTTTACTCGAGTTATTTATTTGATCATTTTGAGAAAAACAATTTTTACGATAAAATTAAAGGTTGTTTTACCGTACTTAATACCAGGTTTTTTTGCTTTTTTTATAATGTCTTACTTGTTATATACATTTGTAGAAAACATGTTGTTATCTATTTTTCTGATTTGTCTTTTAAATTTAATTGTTATCGGTGTTTCTTTTTATCAATATTTATATAACATGACAAGAGATAATTTGTACTTTATGTTAGGAATATTTTTAATTACTATTGCAGATTTTATAATAGCTTTTAATAAGTTTTTAGATTATCAATTGTATTACGTTATTTTATATACAATAATGTATTATATAGCTCGTTATTTAATATGTATTGCTATGATTAAAGAAAAACGTTAATCATAATATTTATGGTATTATGATTAACGTTTTTGCATTATTAAAACTAATTTTTATCAACTATATCACCAGATCCTACTGATTTATTATCGATGTTGCTCGGGTTTCCTTTATAATGAACGCTTCCAGAGCCTACTATACTTGCTTTTATTTTTTCAGAAACAGTAGTTTGCACATTTCCTGATCCAGCAATACTTGCTTTTACAGTTTTAACATTTAAATTATAAGCTTTTACATTACCAGAACCTGCGATAGAGCATTTTAAATTTTCAGATTTACCTTTTAAATTAATACTTCCTGAGCCACCAATAGATGCTTTTACTGTATTTGAATTAACGATAGCACTAATGTTTCCTGAACCACCAATATTAAAAGAAATATTATTAGAGTTTAGTTGTTTATGAACAGTTATTTTACCAGAACCACCTAATGAAACAGCATCGATACTTTTAAAAGGGATAGTAACTGTTAAACGTTTGGTTGTTTTTATATTAGCATTTTCTTTAAATTGCACTTTTAGTTTTCCCTTTTTAACTGTTGTTTCAAGATAAGGTAATAAGTTTTCTTCTCCATTAAGAGTTATTTTACCTTCAGTACCAGCTACTAAATTGACATCAAATGAACCACCGATGTTTACTTGGTCAAAATTGTTGATAGATCTAGTTTTGGTAATAACGTTTCCATTGCCTTTAATTTTTTTAGAATTTGACCAGTTTTGAGCTTGACTATTAAAAGTTAATAAGGCTACTACTACTGTAAAAAAAAGTTTTTTCATTTTATTTATTTATTTGAATGATTTATATTTACTTGTTATGGGTTTAAAATTTAAGATATACACAACTATTTATTTTTTAGCATGTTTTGTGTCATTGTTTTTTATTGATGCAGGAACTTCACTGGAAGAAATGGTTGTTAAAATATTGTCATTAGTTTTTTTGGCTTTTTTATATATAAGTGTATCAAAAGACATAAATTATTGGTATATTTTAATATTAATGTGCATCATAGGTTCAGATTCTTTTTTTGTTTTTGATCCTGATTTTCTTACAGAAGGAGTAATTTTGGTACTTATAGAGCGATTTTTATATTTTATAATTTTAAGAAAAACATTATCAAAAATTAAAATAGTGTCTTTGTTAACTTATATGATACCAGGTATTTTAATTTTTGGAACAGTCTTATATATATACTTACCTTATTTAAAAGATATGCTGGGTACTCTTTTTATTATATGTTTTTTTAATATTACATTAATAAGTATAGCATACCTTAATTTTTTGCAAAAAAATGATCAAAAAAATTTATTTTTTCTTTTAGGTATCTTCATGATTAGTGGTGTTGATTTTTTAATGGTGTATAATAAATATTTAGACTATAACTTTTACTATGTAATAGGATATACGTTAACATATTATACAGCTCGTTATTTAATCTGTTATTCAATTATTGAAGAAAGATATCGTTAATCATTAACCTTTAAAGAAACACTACCATATTTAGATTTTATATTTATAGTTGAGTTGTTGTTTGTTTTTCCAAAAGATCCTTCATAATATTTTTTGGTATTCTTTTTAATATTTTTAAAGAACTTTATTTTGTTTTCAGGATAATTAAATCCGGCGTAGCCTAAATCGACCATAAAGTTAAAATTATTATTACTATGAGTGCCTAGTCTTATACCTGTATAAGTTCCGTCGATTGTAATGTTTTCAAAACCTTTTAAGATATTGGCTACTTTAACATTTCCGTAATCAGTATTAATTTTTAAGTTTTTACTTAAGGTTCCTATTTTTATAGCAGCGTAATCTGAATTACCAATAATAGTACCTCCGTTGTTTACATTGACACTACCATAATCGCTATTAAACCTTAAGTAGTTGGTATTGCCTATTTTTACTGTAGTATAATCAGCATTTATGTTTAACGTTTCTGATTTTTCGATTTTAATTTTAGAGTAATCAATATTTATTGTTCCAGCTTTTATAAAATTAATTTCAGAGCTACCGCAATAGTCTAACTCTATAGTATTGGTGTTGTTTAATAAAGCATCAACAAAAATATTTCCATAATCACAATTTAAATTAGCTTTACCTTTAAGTTTATCTAATTCGATTGTGCCATATTGATTGTTTAAATCGGCATTGTTAGTTATTGGCATTTTTATAAAATAGTTAATTTTGTAATTAATATTATTATTACTCCAAAATGACCAATTAGATTTTATACTTTCTATTTTAGTGCGTGCTTCAACCAAGCTATTTGAAGCCTCAAAAAGAACATTAATTGCATTTAATTTTTTAGTAACAGTTTTTAAATCATTTCCTTTTACTATAATTTTAACATCAATTTCAATACGGTTCTGATTCCATGTGGTTACATTTATATTTCCGTATTTATTATTGATATATAGGGTTGCATTTTTAGTAACATTAAAGCTTTTGTTAATGGTTTTACTTTTTTCGTGCTTCTTTTTATCGGTAGCCATCATAATGGTGGGTAATAAGATAAAAAGGAATAATAATTTATATAATTTCATCATTTAAAAACTTTAAGGTTATCGATTTATTTTGCTCTAACTGTAATAATAAACTGTTTAGCACAGTTAGTCGTTGTTGGTAATTGTTAATTATTTTTTGAATAACTAAACGTTTGTTTTCTTGTTTTGTTAGTTCGTCAATTAATAATTTATAATGATCTTCTAATTCTTCTATATTTTCTAAAGCATCTTCAATCATTGCCTCAGTTTGAATATTTCTATATTGTTCAACCTCTTTTAATTCCTGATTTATTGTTGTTACAAAAAAACTTTGAGCTTCTGCCATTTTTGGAGAAATATCAGCTAAATCATACATTGTTTTCTGTTGATAATTACCAAGGTAAAAACCAATTATTAGGGTAATTGAGGCAGCAATACTTATCCAAAATATTTTTGGTTTTTGTTGTTTTTGAGGTGTTTTTAATTTTTTGTAAAAACGTTTTGAATGACCTGAATGTGGTTCGAGAATATCAAAATCATTGTCATTAAAAAATTGTTGTAATTTATCATCCATATACTTGTGATTGCTTAACATCAGTAAGCAAAAGTTGTTTTAATTTCTTTTTTGCTCTTGATATTGTTGTACGAACATTTTCGTTTGTATAATTTAATATTTGAGATATTTCTTCATAATCATAACCTTCTATTAAATTTAAAGTTAACACTATACGGTAATTATCTTTTAAGCTTGATAAGCTTTTTAGTACATGTTTTACATTTAAAGTAGTGTAATCAATTATATTTTCATCAATTTCATAATCTGGTATAATATCCATTTTTACTTCTTCATATCGGTTGTTTTTTTTAAGTTGTGTAAGGCTTTTGTTTATTACGATTCTTTTTAACCAAGCTCCAAAGGCAACTTCACCTTTAAAGGTGTTTAGTTTAGTAAAAGCGATTAAAAAAGCTTCTTGAATTAAATCTTCGGCCTCAAACTCGTCTTTTAAAATACGATAAGCAGTATTGTACATTGCTTTATAGTAACTGTTATACACCTGCATTTGTGCAGTGCTATCGTTTTTTTTACAGCGTTCGATTAGTTGGTTGATATGTGTCGTTTTAGATTCCAAAGAAATCATTCTATACTAGAGACAAATTGACTTTTAAATTGTGACAGTTTTTTAGATAAAAATAAGAATATATTTAATAAAAATAACTGAAACTCTTTTAATTATTTCTTTTTCAGTTAAGTATGTTATAGGGTTAGTAGTAAAAGTATCAAAAATAGACAAGAGAAGTAAAATGAATCAAAATACGTATATTTGGCATAATGATTGACAGTATAAAAATTATTGAATGCCCAAGGGATGCAATGCAAGGAATTAAAAGTCATTTTATTCCTACAGAGGCTAAAGCAAAATATATAAATTCGCTTTTAAAAGTAGGCTTTGATACAATAGATTTTGGAAGTTTTGTGTCTCCAAAAGCAATTCCTCAAATGCGAGATACAGCGGAAGTTTTATCTAAATTAGATTTAACTACAACAAGTAGTAAATTATTAGCAATTGTAGCCAATGTAAGAGGAGCAAATGATGCTTCGCAATTTGAAGAGATAGATTATTTAGGGTATCCTTTTTCGATATCAGAAAATTTTCAAATGCGTAACACACATAAAACAATAGAGCAATCTATTGATACTTTAAAAGAAGTATTAGCAATAGCTAATAGAACCAATAAAGAGGTGGTAGCATATTTATCAATGGGATTTGGAAACCCGTATGGAGATCCTTGGAGCGTTGAAATAGTTGGAGAGTGGACAGAAAAATTATCAAAATTAGGAGTTAAAATACTATCTTTATCAGATACAGTTGGTACTTCAACTCCTGAAGATATACACTATTTATATTCAAATTTGATACCTAGCTATCCGCAAATAGAATTTGGTGCACATTTACATACTACGCCAACAAAATGGCACGAAAAAGTAGATAGTGCTTTTAAAGCAGGATGCCGTCGTTTTGATGGTGCGATTAAAGGCTATGGAGGTTGTCCAATGGCAAAAGATGAGTTAACAGGTAATATGCCTACAGAAAAATTATTATCGTATTTTACAGCAAATAAAGTAATAACAAATATAAAACCAATGAGTTTTGAAAGTGCATACAACAAAGCACTCGAAGTTTTTTAATAAAATATGAAATTTAAATTAATTATACTTTTTTTCTTTTTTTCTACAATTTATCAATCTACAATTGATGAAAGAGTAGGAGTATGGCAAATTAGAAATGGAGTATTAATTAAAAATGGGTCTAATAAAAATGACTTAGCAAATGATTATTGGAAAGAGTTTTACCGTATTTTTCCTAAAGAATTAACTACAAAATATATTAAACGCATTATTTTAATGACTGATGGTGTTGATGAAAAGGTAGGCGCATTAGTATCTTTAAACTCTCGAAACGATAAATGGCAATTAGAAATTGATATAAAAGACGTTAATTTAAAGTCGAGAAATAAAAAAAGATTATATGAGTCTGTTTATACGATGACACATGAGTTTGGGCATTTATTAACATTAAATAAAACACAAATAAGACCTACCTCAAAAAGTAAACAAGAGGAAGGAGAGTTGTATTTAACACTAGAAGGTGAAGCTTATAAGGATAGTTATATAAATAAATTTGTAAATATTTTTTGGAAAGGTGCTTTATTAGATAATTGGGACGTTATACAAAGAGATTTTTGTTATACAGAAGCTAATTGTGTAGAAAAATTATACGATTTATATCAAGATAATTCATCAGAGTTTTTAACTGATTATGCAGCCATAAGTCCTGAAGAAGATATTGTAGAAAGTTGGACAGCCTTTGTATTACGGTCTAAAGTTAAAAATCCAAGAACGATTGCCCAAAAAAAGATAAACTTTTTTTATCAATTTCCAGAATTAGTGGCTTATCGAAAAATGATACGATTAAATACTCGTAAATATCTTCATTAGAATATGTAAATTTGTTGCATTAAAAAAAATGTAATGAAATCAATTAAAACTCTTTGCCTGCTTTTAATAACTATTTTTATAAGTGGTTGTACTTATCAAAAAAATAAAGCAAACTCAATACCTAATCATCAGTTTAAAAAAGTAGCAGGAAAAACATATTTTAATATACTTCAATTAAATGATGTTTATGAAATTGCTCCTATTCAAGGTGGTAAGTATGGCGGAATGGCAAGGGTAGCAACAATACACGAAAATTTATTAAAGGAAAATAAAAATACAATGCTTGTTTTAGCGGGCGATTTTTTAAATCCATCTTTGATAGGTACTATGAAAGTTAATGGTGAAAGAGTTAGAGGTAAACAAATGGTTGAAGTTATGAATGCCATGAACTTTGATTTGGTAGCTTTAGGTAATCATGAATTTGATTTAAGTTATACGAGTTTACAAAAAAGACTTAACGAAAGTAAATTTGATTGGATTTCAGCAAATGTATTGCATTATAAAAATGGTAAGTATGAACCTTTTTATAAATTAGTAAATGGAGAAAAAGAATATTTAAAAGATTCTTATATCAAAGAATTTATAAATACTGATGGAACCAAACTAAAAGTAGGTTTTATAAGTGCTTGTATACCATCAAACCCAAAAAGCTATGTTTTTTATGGTGATATATATGACGAAATTAAACGATCATATAATGAGATTAAAAACAAGGTTGATATAGTAATTGGACTGACACACTTAGGGTTAAGTCAGGATAAAAAAGTAGCTGAATTATTACCAAATGTTCCATTAATTATGGGAGGTCATGAGCATGTTAATAGTTATGATACAATTGGTAATGTACATATAGCAAAAGCCGATGCTAATGCAAAAACAGTTTATATTCATCGTTTAGAGTATGACCCTAAGACAAAAGAAGTACAGTTAAAATCAGAATTAAAAGAAATCAACGATCAAATAATACCAAATAAAACAGTTGGTAATATTGTTGATAAATGGCAGCTTATTTTAAAGAATAAAATTAATGAAGTTGTTAAAAACCCATATGAGGTAATTTATAAAGCACCAAAACCATTAGATGCTACTGAGGCATCAATTAGAAGTATTCAAACCAATATGGGAGATATTATTACAAAAGCAATGAGTTATGCTTATAATGATAAAGTTGATTGCGCATTAGTAAATGGAGGTTCAGTTCGTATTGATGATAAATTAGAAGGAAATATTAATGTTGTTGATGTTTTTAGAGTTTTACCCTATGGTGGTGCAATACTAAAAGTTGATATAAAAGGAAGCCTTTTAAAAGAAGTACTAAAATATAGTGAAAAATCAGTTGGTACAGGTGCTTATTTACAGCGTTATAATGTTGATAAAAAGAACGGGAACTGGAGAGTGTCAAACAAATTGATTTTAGAAAACAAAATATACAAAGTTGCTTTTTCTGATTATTTATTAAAAGGATTAGATATACCAATGTTATCAAAAAATAGTGAAGGTGTAAAGTCTATTTATATACCTAAAAAAGATGAAATCAGTTTTGATATTCGAAAAGCTGTTATCTCTTATTTAAAAACATTATAATCTTATTTTTAATTAAAATAAATCTAAATAAAATTTGCTTATTTAGAATAGTTCTATAAATTTGCATAAAATTTATTAAAATTAAATCTAAATAAAATATAATGAAAAGAGTAATTCTTTCAATGTTAGCTGTTGCAAGTTTAATGGTAACTTCTTGTTCAAGTAATGAAGATCCTGTAGTAGATGTTGTAGCTCCAGCTACTTATGCCTTTGTAGGAAAAGATGGTAATAGTAATGTTAGTTTTTCAGGTCAAGTTGCTAGATTAAAAATGGCAGGCGAATTAAAATCAGCATTAGGGTCAAACACTAAAACAGAAGCTGAATTAATTAAGATGTTTAAAGACGGTACAGGTTTTGCTGGAGAAGGTTTAGATGCTTCAGGAAAAAAATTAAGAGGAACTGTATCTTCTGCACCTAACTCTAACACAAATGCGGTTGAAGTAGATGCTTTAAGAAACAAAATGGATGGTTGGATTGCAAATCATACAGCTATTTATAGTGATTGGGATACTGATGCTTCAAACGGTCAAAAAGGTAAGGTTGTTACAGGTTCAAGAACAGCTTATGTTGATGCTAAAGGTTTTGAATATAATCAAGTAATGGCAAAAACATTAATTGGGTCTGTTATGGTAGATCAAATGTTAAATAAATACATATCTCAAAAATTTATTGAAGATAACAAAGCTGATCATGAAGCAGGAGCACCATATAAAGGTGATGCAACTAAAAATTACACAGCTTTACAACATGGTTGGGATGAAGCTTACGGATACTTATTTGGATTAGAAGATGTTACTGCTACTCCGGTAAATTCAATTGATGATAGAAAAGGGTTTTTAAATTCATATTTAAAAAGTGTAGATAACGACACAAAATTTAAAGGAATTTTTGATGATATTTACAAAGCTTTTAAATTAGGTAGAGCTGCGATTGATGCTAAACAATATGCTATTGTTAATAATCAAGCAGAAATTATAAGAAAATCTATATCTAAAGTAATAGGTGTAATGGCAACTCATTATTTATTAAAAGGTAAAGGAGTTAAAGACGCTAACACATTACATGCTTTATCTGAAGCATACGGATTTGTTTTATCATTACGCTATGTAGAAATTAATGGAAATCAAATAGAAGCAAACCAAATTGCTGGTTCTATTGCAACTCTAGAAGCAGGTTTATGGACCGTTTCTGATGAAGATTTAGATGCAATTGCTGGAGCCTTAGCTGGTTACTTTAAATTTGATGTAGCAGATGCAGTAAGTTTAAAAGACTAAAACAAATTTTAATTTATAATATCAATAAAAAAAATAGCTATGCATTAATACATAGCTATTTTTTTTTATTTTTGCAGCTTTATTTAGATTAATAAAAAATTAATTTTCAAAAAATGAAAAGAATTATATATATATGTGTGTTAAGTATACTGGTTGCTTGTAGTTCAAGTAGTGATGGTTCAGGAACATCTAATCCAGATAGTTTTAACAGAAAGGAAATGTTAACATTTTGGGCAAATCAAATAATAGTACCAGCATATACAGATTTTAAGAGTGAAACTATTTTGTTAAACAACGCAGTAATAAAATTTACAAACGATGTAACAGCCCCAAACTTAGCTGAAGTAAGAAACGCATGGGAAAAGGCTTATGTTACTTGGCAAAAAGTTGCTATGTTTCAAGTAGGTAAAGCACAAGAATTAAATATGGTTGGTAGTCTGAATACAATTCCAACAAATGTATCTTTAATTAATTCATATGCCGAATCTGGAAATTATAATTTAGAATCACCAAATTTATCAGCAGTACAAGGTTTTCCAGCAATTGATTATTTATTAAATGGTCAAGGAAATGATACTGAAACAGTAACATTTTACACAACAGCAACAAATGCTGATAAATATAAACAATATTTAAAAGACGTTACTGAAAGACTTGCTAGTTTAACAAAACAAGTATTAGACGATTGGAATGGGGGGTACACACAATCTTTTATAGATAATGATGGTTATGCTATATCAAGTAGTGTAGATAAAATGGTGAATTTTTATGTAATTCCGTTTTATGAAAAGCAATTAAGAGACGCTAAAATAGCAAACGCATCAGGAGCAAGAACGGGTACTGCCGATGTAACATTAGTAGAAGGTTATTATAAAAAAGATATTTCAAAAAAATTATTTACAACAGCCTTATTAGCAACTAAAAACTTTTTTAAAGGAGTTAGTTATAACGGAGGAACAGGTAAAAGTTTACAGCAGTATTTAGAGTTTTTAAATAGAAAAGACTTGGCCGATTTAATAAATACGAAATTTACTACAATCGATCAAAAAGCAAGTTTATTAGAAAACGATTTTGTAAGTCAAATAACAACTGATAAAGTAAAGTTTTTAGAAACCTACGATGCAATGCAAGCATTATTAAAAAGCTTTAAACCAGATATGATGAGCGCTATGAGTGTTACAAATACCTCTACTGATTCAGATAATGATTAAAACATTTCAAAAATATTTTAAAAAAAATACGGAAGCTGCTCCACTTGCAGTATTTCGTATTTTTTTTGGTTTTATGATGTTATGTAGTATTATTAGATTTTGGTTAAAAGGATGGATTGAAGAACTTTACATAAAACCAAAATATTCTTTTTCATTTTATGGTTTTGAATGGGCAAAACCACTAGGTAATTATACATATATCATCTTTTTAATATGTGGTATTGCAGCTTTTTTTATAATGTTAGGTTATAAGTATAGGCTAGCAGTAATAACCTTTTTTTTAAGCTTTACATATATAGAGTTAATGGATAAAAGTTATTACTTAAACCATTATTACTTTGTAAGTTTAATAGCATTTATCTTACTTTTTTTACCAGCAAACGCTTATTTTTCTGTTGATGCAAAGCAACATGAAAAGATAGCAAATCAAAAAATACCAAATTGGACAATTGATAGTATAAAACTGATGTTAGCTATTGTATATTTTTATGCTGGTTTAGCAAAATTAAATTCCGATTGGTTATTTAAAGCAACACCTTTAAATATATGGCTGCCTGTACAATACGATTTGCCTTTGGTTGGTTTTTTAATGCCAAAAACATGGTTTCATTTTATCATGAGCTGGTCAGGAGCAATTTACGATTTAGCAATTCCGTTTTTATTACTTTATAAAAGAACACGATTTTTAGCATTTATAGCCGTAGTTGTTTTTCATGTTTTTACAAGAATATTATTTCCAATAGGAATGTTTCCTTATATAATGATTGTATCCACAATTATATTTTTTAATCCAAAAGTGCATCATAAAATATTGAATGTAATTGCATCAATATTTAAAATTTCTAAAAATTATTTTGACCAAGGAAAAACATTAGTAAAGAACCAAAAACTTCAACTATCAAGAAATATTTTGATAGTATTTTTTGTCTTACAAATTATAATTCCTTTCAGATATTTATTATATCCAGGAGAGTTATTTTGGACAGAAGAAGGGTATCGATTTTCATGGAGAGTGATGTTAATTGAAAAAGCAGGATTTGCAGAATTTAAAATAGTTGACCCAAAAACTAAAAAACACTTCTATGTAACAAATACTGATTTTTTAACTTTACAACAAGAAAAACAAATGAGCTTTCAACCTGATTTTATTTTAGAATTTGCTCATTTTTTAGGAGATACCTATAAAAAAAGAGGTATAAAAAACCCACAAGTATATGTAGATAGTTATGTTACACTTAACGGAAGGTTAAGTACACAATTTATAGACCCAAAAGTAAATTTATACAAAGAAAAAGAAAGTTTTAAACACAAAAACTGGATTACACCATTTAATCATGAAGTTAAAATTAAAGGATTATAATATAATTTTTATAGCAATTTTATCAATTCAAACAATAATTGCACAACACACAATTTCTGGAAAAATTACAAACCAAAAAGGGAAGCCTATTAACAATGTAGAAATTTTTAATGCCAAAGGCGGGCTTTTAACAAAAAGTAAAAATGACGGAACCTTTATTACAGAGAAACAAAAAAAGGGAAACTATAAGATAATATTTTTTTCTCATAATTATGAAATATTAGAAAAGAATATCACCTTAAAAGATGAAAATTTAGAGCTAAATATTACTTTATCAAGTTTAAACGAACAACTTTCAGAAGTAGTCATTAATCAAAGAAAAAGAAAAATTTTTGCAATAAAACGATTAAAAGAAGTTGAAGGAACAGCCATTTATGCTGGTAAAAAAACAGAAGTAGTTTTATTAAGCGAAACGGTAAGTAATAAGGCAGCCAATAATGCTCGTCAAATATATAGCCAAGTCGTTGGGTTAAATATTTATGAAAATGATGATGCTGGTTTACAATTAAATATTGGAGGTAGAGGTTTAGACCCGAACAGAACAACAAATTTTAACACACGTCAAAACGGTTATGATATTAGTGCAGACGTTTTAGGATATCCCGAAAGTTATTATACACCACCTGCCGAAGCGTTAAAAGAAATTCAAGTTGTTAGAGGAGCTGCTTCTTTACAATACGGAACCCAGTTTGGAGGCTTGTTAAATTTTAAATTTAACGAACCAAATAAAAACAAAGAATTCGAATTAATTACAAGGCAATCTGCAGGGTCTTTTGGATTGTTTAATACCTTTAATAGTGTAAGCGGAACAGTTGATAATACAGGTTATTATGGGTATGTAAATTATAAACAAGGTGATGGGTTTAGACCAAATTCTGAGTTTAATTCAATAAATATTTACGGTCATGTAGATCATAAATTATCAGAAAAAACTACATTAACAGTTGAGGCAACGTATTTAAATTATTTAGCAAAACAAGCTGGCGGACTTACAGATAAGATGTTTAATGAAGCTTCTTTACAAAGTAATCGTACAAGAAATTGGTTTCGTGTAAATTGGAATTTATGGGCAGTTAAATTAGACCATAATTTTACCGATAAAACTAAATTAAGCTTAAATTTATTTGGTTTAGACGCCTCTAGAAAAGCTGTAGGGTTTAGAGGTAACTATAAATCAAGATCTGTAAACTCTATAACTTATGTTGATGAAATACTTGCTGATGGTAATTATGCAACAAGAGATTTAGTAGTAGGAAATTATAAAAACTGGGGAGCTGAAGTTCGATTTTTATCAAAATATGCTTTTAAAGATAATGAAAACACTTATTTAGTTGGATTAAAATATTACAGCGCCAATAATTCTGAAAAACAAGGACCAGGTACAAAAGGGGTAGATGCTAACTTTAATTTTACAAATGAAGAAGAATATTTAGCATCTAACTTTACTTTTCCAAATACAAATGTAGCCTTGTTTGGAGAGCATATCTTTAAATTTTCAGAAAAATTTTCAATTACACCAGGTTTCCGTTTAGAATATATAAAAACAGAAAGTAATGGAACCTTTAAGAATATTTTATGGGAAAACGGAGATTTACAATCTGGTAACCCATTACCAAACGGAATAATTAATGGTAGAGATGATAGAACAAAAGAAAGAAGCTTTGCGTTATTAGGTATTGGGGCAAGTTATAAGCCTAATAAGTCATTAGAGCTTTATGCAAATGCGTCTCAAAATTACAGGTCAGTTACTTTTAATGATATTCGTACAGTAAGTCCAACATTTAAAGTTGATGAAAATATTGATGATGAAAAAGGAGGAACAGCAGATATTGGAGTAAGAGGTAAGGTAAATAATGTTTTATCTTATGATATTAGTAGTTTTGCGTTGTTTTATAACAACCGTATTGGTGTGTTTTGGGTAACTAGCGGACCAGATGCAGGTGATAGGTTAAGAACTAATATAGGAGATGCTTTTATTTACGGATTAGAAAGTTTCGTAGATGTTAGTTTATCTAATTTGTTTAAATTTTCATCAAAAGATATTTCGTTAAATTACTTCACTAATATTGCGTTAACTGAATCAGAATACACTAATTCATTAGAAAACTCAGTAGTAGGTAATCAAGTGGAGTTTATTCCAAAAATTAATTTAAAAACAGGAATTAAATTTGGATATAAAAACTTTTTGAGTAGTTTACAATTTACACACTTATCAGAACAACAAACCGATGCCACTCATGCAAATCAAAGTAATTTAGAAGGAACGCCAAGTTTTGGGTCGGTAGGAACAATACCAGCTTATTCTATTTTAGATGCTTCTTTTTCTTATGCATATAAAAACTGGAAATTAGAAACAGGAGTTAATAATTTACTAAACGAAAGTTATTTTACACGAAGAGCAACAGGATATCCTGGTCCAGGAATTATTCCGTCTTCACCAAGGAGTTATTATGTAACATTACAGTTTAAACTTTAAAGTTATTTATAACACATATAATATTAAATTAAATAATCAGAATGAAAAAAATAATCACCATTTTAGTTTTAGCAGTAATTTTTACATCATGTAAAAACGAGAAAAAAAAGGAAGAAAAAAAACAAGAAGAAGTAAACATATACACCCACCGTCACTATAAAGCAGATCAAGAATTGTTTGCAAAATTTGAAAAAGAGACAGGAATAAAAGTAAATGTAGTGAACGCTAAAGCTGATGAGTTGATGCAAAAAATGACTGTTGAAGGAGAGTTATCTCCAGCAGATGTTTTAATTACTGTTGATGCTGGGCGTTTAGTAAGAGCAAAAAACAAAGGGTTATTACAGTCAGCAACATCAGCATTTTTAGACAAAACAATTCCAACACATTTAAAAGATGTAGATAATAATTGGTTTGCCTTAACAAAAAGAGCTCGTGTAATTGTTTACAATCCCGAAAAAGTAAAACCAGAAGAATTATCTACGTATGAAGCTTTAACAAATGATGAATGGAAAAATAGAGTATTAATCCGATCATCATCAAATATTTATAACCAGTCACTATTAGCTTCAATTATAGCAAATGTAGGAGAGGAAAATGCAACGAAATGGGCTAAAGGAATGGTTGCTAATATGGCACGCTCACCAAAGGGTAATGATAGAGATCAAATAAAAGCAGTAGTTGCCGGAGAAGGTGACGTAGCAGTAGTAAATACCTATTATATTGGTAAATTACTAAATTCTAAAAATCCTGAAGAAGTAAAAGCAGGAGAAGGCATAAAAATATTTTTCCCGAATCAAGCAAATCGCGGAACACATATTAATGTAAGTGGAGCAGGGGTTGCTAAATATGCTCCAAACAAAGCAAATGCAATAAAGTTTATTGAGTTTTTAGCTAGTAAAGAAGCGCAAGAAATATTTGCAAAAGCAAATTATGAATATCCAGTAAATAAAGAAGTTGTTTCATCTGATTTATTAAAATCTTGGGGTAATTTTAAAGAAGATACGCTGTCTTTAAATAAGTTAGGAGAAAATAATAAAAAAGCTGTTATCGTTTTTGATATAGCTCAATGGAAATAATTGATACATTTGTTATTTTAATTTAGAAAAACTTAGTGATAAATAAATTACAAAACATACAAAGAGACACTAACAAATGGTCAATAATTTTATTGACCATTGTTTTGTTTATAGCAATTCCTGTTATTACTATTTTTATAAATTTATTTTATGGGCCAGGTGAAACATGGAATCATTTAGTAATCAATTTACTACCTAATTATTTATTAAATTCTCTTTGGTTAATACTAGGTACTAGTTTACTTACTTTATTTTTTGGAATTTCATCAGCTTATATTGTTTCTAGATATCATATACCTTTACGAAAACAGTTAGAATGGTTATTAATTTTACCGTTGGCAATACCATCGTATATTACCGCGTACGCTTATGCAGGAATATTTGATTATGGAGGCGTGGTTGAAAAATTATTCAGTATTAAGGTAGATGTAATGAATCACTTGGGACTTATTATTGTTTTAAGTGTTTCTCTGTATCCATATGTGTATGTTGCCTCAAGAGCTTTTTTTTTAAATCAATCAAATAACATTATTGAAGCCTCAAAATTATTAGGAGCAAGCGAGCTAAAAACCTTTTTTAAATTAATATTACCATTATCTCGACCAGCATTTGTAGGTGGACTTACGTTGGTTTTAATGGAGGTTTTAAATGACTATGGAGCAGCAAAATATTATGGAATAAATACCTTTACCACAGGTATATTTAGGGCATGGTTTTCTTTAGAAGAGCCGGAGACAGCAATTTATTTATCAGCGATATTGGTTGCTATTATTTTTCTAATTATTAGTTTAGAAAAATGGCAAAGAAGAAGAATTGGTTATGCAAATACGACCAAAAATCATCAAAAAACAAAAAGAGAAAAAGCTAAAGTGAATAAAAAAATGATACTATTTATCATTGCATTTATTCCTGTTTTATTTGGATTTTTATTGCCGTTATTACAATTATTATATTGGGCTTTTTTAACTTATAAAGAGGTTTTTACACAAAGTTTTATAACAACTTCTTTACAAAGTTTAGGAATTGCTGTAATTTCAGCACTTACAACCGTAATTTTTGCGCTGTTATTAATTTTTTTAACAAAATGGAATCGTCTTAATTTAGTTAAACCAATAGCAAAAATAGGAGTGTTAGGTTATGCCATTCCAGGAGCCGTAATAGCCGTAGGAGTTTTAATTCCCACACTTTTTATTGATAAAGGGCTAGTCGTATTTTTTAAAGAGGTATTTGATTACAAAATAGGTTTTATACTTAACGGAACTGTTTTAGCATTATTATATGCATATATAGTGCGTTATATGGCAGTGGCATATAATCCCATAGAAGCAAGTACTTTAAAATTTGGAAAATCATTATCAGAAGCGTCTAAATTATTAGGAAAAGGAAATTTATTTACATTTAAAAAGATAGAATTTCCTTTATTAAAACCTGCTATTTTGAGCGCCTTTATTCTAGTTTTTGTAGATGTTATGAAAGAATTGCCATTAACATTAATTTTAAAGCCATATAATATTAATACCTTGGCTGTAAAGGCATATGAATATGCAAGTGATGAGTTGGTAGCAGAAGCATCATTACCTTCGTTATTTATAATTTTAACAGGAATTATTCCTATATTATTTTTAAATCGATTAATAGCTAAAGAAAAGTAATGAGTACAAAACTATTAGAAATACAAAACTTATATAAAACATTTAATTCAGGTAAAGTAAAAGCGTTAAATAATGTTGGTTTTTCCTTAAAAAAAGGAAATATATTAGCTGTTGTAGGTGAAAGCGGAAGTGGTAAAACTACATTAATACGTTTAATAGCAGGTTTAGAAACTATAGATGAAGGAAAAATAGTAATAAATAGTAATATCGTTTCATCTAATTCTGTGTTTATTGAGCCGCAGCAAAGAAATATAGGAATGGTGTTTCAAGATTACGCGTTGTTTCCTCATTTTACAATTTATAAAAACATTGCTTACGGACTTTCTAAACATGAAAATAAAGAAGAAAGAGTATGTGAAGTATTAAAATTGGTAGGTTTATCTGGAATGGAAAAAAGATATCCACATGAATTATCTGGAGGTCAACAACAACGTATTGCTTTAGCAAGAGCATTAGCACCAAAACCAGCACTTTTAATTTTAGACGAGCCTTTTAGTAATTTAGATGTTGTTATGCGAAATCAATTACGAAAAGATATTTTAAAAATTTTAAAAAAAACAACCACAACAGCTATTTTTGTAACGCATGATATTAAAGACGCTTTAGAAGTGTCAGATGAAATTATTGTTTTAAAAAACGGTATTGTTTTACAACAAGGAAAAACTATTGAAATTTTTAATAGCCCCGAAAGTAGTTATGTGAAATTATTGTTTGATAGCATATAACATCTTTTTATTTAAAAGATGTTATATGTTGTTTAATTAAGTAATTTTTAATCACCGTCATTATCGGTAAAAGTGACGGTTACAGATAAGGTGCTGGCAACATCTGTTTTAATTAATACCAATAATTGCTTTACTTGGTCATAAAGTGTTTTAACCAATTCTTTTTTTGTGTTAATAGCTGTTTTTAATGGTGTAGTGTTAAATTGTAAAATTGTATTCTCAATTGTTTTTATTTGGTTTTTTATTTTAGTGTTTAATGTTTGGTTTTTGGTAATAGAGCTAACCAAATCATCAATACCATTGTTATTACCAAAATAAAGGTTTTTAATACCATTTATGTTACTATTTACAAGGGATAAAGAATTATTACTCATTTGAGCTTGTAAAATATTAGCATCAGCAATAGTTGTTTTTTCAATACCAGCAGGTTGCCCTATTTTATAGCTTTTAATATCTTCTAATAAAGCATACATTTGATTAACAATTTGATTTACGCTGCCATTTATACCAGTAGCATTATTTTCAATAAATGCATTTCTAAATGTATTCCATTTAGCATTAAATAGATTAGCTTTTGATGTTAAGTTTAAAGAAACAGTATTTAAATATTGTTTGCGTCTGCTGTTCGAAAAATTATTGATTGTTTCAGTAATATTATCTTTAAAAAGTAAGTATTCAATGGTAGCTAAACCTCTTAAATTTGTGGAAATAGCATTTATATTATTTTCTGTAATTTCTTTATTAGACGAAATATAATCTTCAATTCCATTTTTGTTGGCTACCCAACTATAAAAAGATGTTTGAATGTATGAAGTTTTTATCTCACCAATATTTAAAACTTCAATTAAAGAATAGTTTTTAGCGGCTATTTTCCAATTGTTTTTTGCTGTTAAAAGGTTGTTTTCATTAGGTGTATTTGTAAAGTTTAGAATTGAAGTGTTTAAAAGATCAATACTTTCAATAAAACCATTTGTGTAAGGGGTTTCAATATCGGATATAATATCAGCACGAAGTTTTTGAATATCAAAATCGGGTATAGTTTCTGTGTTACTATTACAAGTTATAAGTAATAGCGCTGTTATTGTTATTGCTATTTTTTTTATCATGTTATAATGAATTTATAAAGGCTAAAACAGCGGTTCTATCCTCTTTTATTAAGTTTATATATTTTTCTTTAGAATTTTTAGCCTCACCACCATGCCATAAAATGGCTTCCTCAACATTACGCGCTCTACCATCATGCAACAAAAAAGTATGATTATTAACGTCATTAATTAACCCAATACCCCATAAAGGTTGTGTGCGCCATTCTTTACCTGTTGCTTTAAAATCTGGTCTGTTGTCAGCTAAGGCATCTCCCATATCATGTAGTAAAAAGTCACTAAAAGGTCTTATAGTAATATTCTGTAGTGTTTTATTAGCAGGGTAATTATTTGATGTAGTAAAAGTTTCAGTATGGCAACTGTTACACTTCATCCTTTTAAAGAGTGATTTCCCCTTTAAAACAGTATCATTTTTATAGTTTCGTCTGATAGGGACAGAAAGAGATGAGGAGTAAATCATTATATCATGTAAAGCATCATCTGTTACTTCAGGAATACCACCATTAGGGGCGTCTTTACAATCTTGTTGAGGAGATGGGCAATTTTGGTTAGGAAATAAAGGAGTAGTTAGCCCCATATCACCACTAAAAGCTCCAGCTACTTGTTGTTTTAGGTTTGGTTGATTTGCTTTCCATCCAAAACGACCTAAAACTGTTTGTTGTTTTACAACATCCCAAACGTAATTTGCTTTTCCTGAAATACCATCATTATTACTATCAAATTCATCAGCATTTAATAAAATATCAGCATTAGCTATTGCATCAACAAGTCCTAGGCCAATAACTTGTTGCCCCACTCTTGGCGATGTTAATACATTTTGTAATGATCCAAATTGTTCATTACTAATAGTGTAAATAGGTTTTCTTAGTTCATAGGTATCTCCATCGGCAAAAGCTCCTTTAATGGTTTCAAAACTTACTGACACTTTTGCTTCATTTGGTACGCCTATATTACTATGTTCTTGTATTTGATCTCCATAACCAGCTACGATATTAACACCACCATGTATATTTGTACCAGGATTACTTATTCTCATTAAAAATCCTGCTGAAAAATTTTGATTTTCATCTAAAGGCTTACCTCTACCGTCTTTGTTATGACAAGCACTACAAGCTCTAGCATTAAAAGTAGGGCCTAATCCGTCTCTAGCAGTTGTTGATGCTGGTGAACTAACCCAATTTTGACGAAATAATGAGTTTCCTACAAAAAACAAACGCCTGTCTAGCTCTTTTAAACCAGGAACAGGTTGATCAAAAGCATTTACCCCAAGTATTGTAGTTGTTAATTTTCCGGCAGACAGTTCTTCATTTGTTTCGTAACTAGGTATTAAGGTATACGCTTCTTTTTTATTGCAAGAAAAAAATAAAAGAATTGTTAGAGAATAAAAAAGGGTTTTATTCATTTATATAATTTTATAATTTATACAAAAACCAAACCACCTAATTAAATAGATAGTTTGGCTGATATTTTATTTATAATAAAGTTTTATACTTCAGAATCTATATTCTTACCAGTAATCGTTTTTCCAGCTTGTGCTAATTCAATACCTTGCTTTTCTAAAGAAGTTACAGCACTCATTACAGGTTTGTTATTATTATCAATAGTTTCACCTATTATCTGATAATCAAAAAACTGATTATTAGCAATAACTTTAACCTTAGTCATAACAGTAGTTGCAGTAGTTTTTAAACTTACAGCTTCGGTAGTATTAACTAAAGTTAAAACATCTAATAATGATGTGCCCGAAATAACACTACCATCAACTTTTGTGTAACTACCATTAATAATATTATTGATAGATTTAGCGTTTAAGTATATATCATTATGTGTATTGTCAGAGAAACAAGAATGCTCATCTTCTTGATCCTGATTTTTTACAGCAACTAACATTCTTTCGCCAGCAAGTTCACCATTACTTAATTTAGCAGCACCAGTTAAAATTTTATCAATGGCATCATTTTTAGAAAGACTTAAAAATTCATTTCTATAAGCAGCATCATTTTTCCAATTATTAGTTACAGTTTGCAAATCATCTACTAAAATTTCGGCAGCCAATTGTAAATACTGTTTTCTTCTGCTAGCATTTGTATCAGTAGTATAATCTGTGTACATACGTTGTCCAGCTTTTTTTTCAGCAGGGGCAGTAGTGTCTTGTCCCCATAATAAAAATTCGATAGCATGATAGCCCATGGTTACATTTGATTCATTTTCACCATATCCCGATAAATTTTTTAAAACATCTTTAGTTAAAGTTGGGTATTTATCTGTATTATTAACTAAGTTTTGTCTAGTGTCTGAAACCTCTTGACCTCCAGTACCATTAGCAACATAATCAATTAATGCCTCATCTAAAGGCCAAGCATTTAAATTACCTTCAATTTCACCAAAAGCTACTCCATCAATAGGGCCATCGTAAAAACGGTATGCTTCGGTTTGTCCATAAGGCTCACGTGAAGCTAGCCAAGCATCTTTTGCAGCTTGAAATTTATTTGCATCTGGAGCAGCTACAAAAGCATCAATTGCAATTTTTAACTCTTTCGTTTTTGCTAAAGCATCATTATAGTTTGCGGCTACAATATTTACATAATTAGTTACAAATTTAGTTTTTGCAGCTGTTATTTCAGTTTCAGGATTAATATCTGTGTTGTTGTCTGAGCAGCCAATAAAGACCGAAGATGTTATCAATAATGATAAACCTAATATTTTTTTCATTTTAATTTATTTAGATTAATTTTAAATAGTTTTGCAAATTTATATTAGTTTTGCAAATACACAAACTTTATTTAGATTAATTTTAAATAAAAAAAACACCTTAACTTTAAATTAAAATATGATTTGAATTATTTATAGTATATTTGCACGTAATTAATTAACAACACACAAAATTAATTGCACATGCAAGCTCACCAATCAAAAATTGTAGGCGAAGGTTTAACGTATGATGACGTTTTATTAGTACCAGCTTATTCTGAAGTACTTCCAAGAGAGGTTTCTATTCAAACAAAATTTACCAAAAATATAACTATCAATGTTCCTATTGTATCTGCAGCAATGGATACAGTTACCGAATCTGCAATGGCAATAGCAATGGCTAGAGAGGGAGGAATTGGTGTTTTACATAAAAATATGACCATTGAGCAACAAGCTCAAGAAGTTCGTAAAGTAAAACGTGCAGAGAGCGGTATGATTATCGATCCCGTAACTTTACCATTAACAGCAATAGTATTAGACGCTAAAATGTTAATGAAAGAACATAGTATTGGTGGTATTCCGATTGTTGATGCAAAAGGTACCTTAGTAGGAATTGTTACCAATCGTGATTTACGTTTCGAAAAAAATAACGAACGCCCAATTATTGAAGTAATGACAGCTGATAATTTAGTTACAGTTGCAGAAGGTACTTCATTAAAAGATGCTGAGGTAATTTTGCAACAAAACAAAATAGAAAAGTTACCTGTTGTTAATAATGATGATAAGCTAGTAGGTTTAATTACTTTTAGAGATATAACAAAGTTAACGCAAAAGCCAACCGCTAATAAAGATACTTACGGACGTTTACGTGTTGCTGCAGCATTAGGAGTAACAGCTGATGCTGTTGATAGAGCAGCAGCTTTAGTGAACGCAGGCGTAGATGCAGTAATTATTGATACAGCCCATGGGCACACAAAAGGTGTAGTTTCGGTTTTAAAAAATGTAAAAGAAAAGTTTCCTAAATTAGATGTAATTGTAGGTAACATAGCAACACCAGAAGCAGCAAAATATTTAGTAGAGGCAGGTGCCGATGCAATTAAAGTTGGTATCGGACCAGGGTCTATTTGTACAACTCGTGTAGTTGCAGGTGTAGGTTTTCCTCAGTTTTCAGCAGTATTAGAAGTAGCAGCAGCGATTAAAGGATCTGGTGTTCCGGTTATTGCTGATGGTGGAATTCGTTATACAGGTGATATTCCTAAAGCAATTGCCGCAGGAGCTGATTGTGTAATGTTAGGTTCATTACTAGCAGGAACAAAAGAAAGTCCAGGAGAAACTATTATTTACGAAGGGCGTAAGTTTAAATCGTATAGAGGAATGGGATCTGTTGAAGCAATGAAACAAGGTTCAAAAGATCGTTATTTTCAAGATGTTGAAGACGATATCAAAAAATTAGTACCAGAAGGTATTGTAGGTCGTGTACCTTATAAAGGCGAGTTGGTAGAAAGTATTCATCAATTTGTAGGAGGTTTACGTGCAGGTATGGGATATTGTGGAGCTAAAGATGTTGAAACACTTAAAAATACCTGTAAATTTGTACGAATTACTGCAAGCGGAATTAATGAAAGTCATCCGCATGATGTTGCAATTACTAAAGAAGCACCAAATTATAGTAGAAGATAATTTACTGATAAACATTATATTTGAAACTCTGTTAATAACTAAATTAACAGAGTTTTTTATTTTTACATAGTAAATACTATTTTAGCTGAGACTTCAATTTCCTTAAACTTTATGGCTCAAGAAACAAAATATACCGAAGATAATATACGCTCGCTCGACTGGAAAGAACATATTCGAATGCGTCCAGGAATGTATATTGGTAAATTAGGTGACGGTACATCGCCCGATGACGGAATTTATATTTTGGTAAAAGAGGTTTTAGATAACTCTATTGACGAATTTGTAATGGGTACAGGAAAAACGATTGAGGTTTCTGTGCAAGGCGAAAAAGTAATTGTAAGAGATTATGGTCGTGGTATTCCGTTAGGTAAAGTAGTAGATGTTGTATCTAAAATGAATACAGGAGGTAAGTATGATTCGCGTGCCTTTAAAAAATCAGTAGGATTAAACGGGGTAGGAACAAAGGCAGTAAACGCTTTGTCTACCTTTTTTAGAGTAGAGTCTACTCGTGATGGAAAATCAGCATCTGCAGAATTTGAAAAAGGTGAGTTAGTTAATCAAGATTTACTGGAAGAAACTTCGCGAAGAAGAGGAACCAAAGTTACCTTTATTGCCGATAACTCAATCTTTAAAAATTATAAATACCGTCCTGAATATATTATTCGATTATTAAAGAATTATGTATACTTAAATCCGGGGTTGACAATTGTTTTTAATGGCGAAAAATTTCATTCTAAAAACGGATTAAAAGATTTATTAGAAGATAACAATAATCAAGATGATATGTTGTATCCAATAATACATTTACGAGGAGATGATATTGAAGTTGCCATTACACATAGTAAAACACAATATTCAGAAGAATATCATTCATTTGTAAACGGACAGCACACAACGCAAGGAGGTACACATCAAGCAGCATTTAGAGAAGCAATAGTTAAAACGATTCGCGAGTTTTATGGTAAAAATTTTGATGCTTCTGATGTTCGTAAATCAATAATTTCGGCAATTGCAATAAAGGTAATGGAACCCGTTTTTGAAAGTCAAACAAAAACAAAACTGGGTTCTACTGAAATGGGAGGTGATTTACCAACGGTTCGTACTTACATTAACGATTTTATAAAAACAAAACTTGATAATTTTTTACACAAAAATGTAGAGACTGCTGATAAACTTCAGAAAAAAATAATTCAAGCAGAAAAAGAAAGAAAAGAACTTTCGGGTATTCGAAAACTTGCAAAAGACAGAGCAAAGAAAGCAAGTTTGCATAATAAAAAATTACGTGATTGTCGTATTCATTTAGGAGATATTAAAAAAGAAAATCATTTAGATACTACCTTATTTATTACTGAGGGAGATTCGGCTTCGGGTTCAATCACAAAATCGAGAAACGTAAACACGCAAGCAGTTTTTAGTTTAAAAGGAAAGCCGTTAAATTCTTACGGGCTAAGTAAAAAAATAGTATACGAAAACGAAGAGTTTAATTTATTACAAGCCGCTTTAAATATTGAAGATGGATTAGAAGATTTACGCTACAACAACATTGTAATTGCTACCGATGCCGATGTTGATGGTATGCATATTCGTTTATTATTAATCACGTTTTTTTTACAATTTTTTCCTGAAGTAATTAAAGAACGTCATTTATATATTTTAGAAACACCGTTATTTAGAGTTCGAAATAAAAAAGAAACGATATACTGTTATTCTGAAGATGAAAAACGAGCAGCGATTGATAAGTTAAGAGGAAAACCAGAAATTACTCGATTTAAAGGATTGGGTGAGATTTCACCAAATGAGTTTGTGCATTTTATTGGTGATGATATTCGTTTAGATCCTGTAATGTTAGATAAAGAAATGTCTATCGAGCAAATGTTGGAATTTTACATGGGTAAAAACACCCCTGATAGACAAAAATTTATCATCGAAAACTTAAAAGTAGAGTTAGATGCAATTGAAGAAGTGTAAAAAGAACGTTTTAGTTAGCTAAAAAAGAAAATGAACAAAGAACGAAGAGTAAGAATATACTTAATAATAGCTTTTACAATCTTTTTTATTAATTTATTAAATGTTGATGTAGCTAATTTAAGCTGGATAAATAATAGTAAACATTATATAAATATGCTAGTAGCGGCATTAGTTTTTACTATCATTTTTATCCTTAATAAAAAAAACAATAACTCTTAAAAGAATCCCCATTGTTAAATGAGTGAAGAAAATAATAATTACGAACACGACGAAGAATTAAATCAACCAATTGAAAATACAGAAACGATAACTAAGGTTACCGGAATGTATAAAGAATGGTTTTTAGATTACGCTTCGTATGTAATTTTAGAAAGAGCTGTTCCGTCGTTAGAAGACGGTTTAAAACCGGTACAACGTAGAATAATGCATTCTATGAAAGACCTTGATGATGGGCGTTACAATAAAGTAGCTAATATTGTAGGACATACCATGCAGTATCACCCGCATGGAGACGCTTCAATTGCTGATGCGATGGTGCAAATTGGTCAGAAAGAATTACTGATTGATATGCAAGGTAACTGGGGAAACATCTTAACAGGAGATAGAGCGGCAGCATCAAGATATATTGAAGCACGTTTATCAAAATTTGCCTTAGATGTTGTTTTTAATCCAAAAACCACCGAATGGAAACAATCGTATGATGGTAGAAGAAAAGAACCGATAGATTTACCCGTAAAATTTCCTTTATTACTAGCACAAGGGGCAGAGGGAATTGCAGTAGGTTTATCAACCAAAATATTACCGCACAATTTTAATGAATTAATTGATGCTTCTATAAAATATTTAAAAGGAAGAAGCTTTACCATAGTTCCTGATTTTTTAACAGGAGGAATTGCAGATTTTACCAATTATAATGATGGTAAACGAGGAGGAAGGGTTCGAGTACGTGCAAAAATATCTCAATTAGATAAAAAAACATTAGTCATTACCGAGGTGCCGTTTGGGACTACAACTTCGTCATTAATAGATAGTATTTTAAAAGCAAATGATAAAGGTAAAATCCGTATAAAAAAAATAGAAGATAATACGGCTGCAAATGTTGAAATTTTAGTGCATTTACCACCAAATGTATCGCCAGATAAAACAATTGATGCTTTATATGCTTTTACTAATTGTGAAAATTCTATTTCGCCTTTATGCTGTACAATCCAAAATAACACGCCTGTTTTTTTAGGGGTATCAGAATTGTTAAAACACTCAACCGATTTAACAGTTAATTTATTAAAAAGAGAACTTGAAATTCAATTAAATGAATTACAAGAGCAATGGCATTTTGCATCATTAGAGCGAATTTTTATTGAAAATAGAATTTATCGTGATATTGAAGAGGTTGATACTTGGCAAGGGGTTATTGAAGCTATTGATGCAGGTTTACAACCACATATAAAACATTTAAAACGTGCCATTACCGAAGAAGATATTGTTCGATTAACAGAAATTAGAATAAAAAAAATATCAAAGTTTGATATTGATAAAGCAAAGCAGTTTATTGAAAGTTTAGAGGATAAAATAGCAGTAGTTAAAAATCATTTAGCCAATTTAATCGAATTTGCAATCGATTATTTTAAAGACTTAAAAGCGAAATACGGGAAGGGAAAAGAACGTAAAACTGAAATCAGAATATTTGATGATATCGTAGCTACAAAAGTAGTAATGCGTAATACCAAACTGTATGTAAACAGAGAAGAAGGTTTTATAGGAACTTCACTAAAAAAAGACGAATATGTTACCGATTGTGCAGATATTGATGATGTAATTGTTTTTAGAGATAATGGATCAATGATGGTTACCAAAGTAGCCTCTAAAACCTTTGTAGGTAAAGGAATTATTCACTTAGCTATTTTTAAGAAAAAAGATAAACGTACCGTTTTTAATATGATTTATATAGATGGGGCTAAAGGACCATCGTATATGAAGCGATTTAATGTTACCTCGGTTACTAGAGATAAAGAATACCTGTTAGCAAATAACAATCCTAAATCAAAAGTATTATATTTTACAGCAAACCCTAATGGAGAAGCTGAAGTAGTAACTGTAAATCTACGAGCAGTTGGAAGTGTAAAAAAACTAAAATGGGATATTGATTTTGCTGATTTATCTGTAAAAGGACGTAGTGTAAGAGGAAATTTAGTTAGTAAATACAGTGTAAAAAAAATAGATTTTAAAGAAGCAGGAGTATCAACATTAAAACCACGTAAAATTTGGTTTGATGATGCCGTACAACGTTTAAATGTTGATGGTAGAGGTGAATTACTTGGCGAGTTTAAAGCAGAAGATAAAATTTTAATAGCTACACAATCAGGTAAAATTAAAGCAGTATCTCCAGATTTATCAATGCATTTTGATAATGATATGATTGTGCTAGAAAAATGGAAACCTAAAAAACCGATTTCAGCAATTTATTTTGATGGAGAAAAAGAACGCTATTATGTAAAACGTTTTTTAATTGAAACAGTTGATAAAGAAGAAATTTTTGTTTCTGAAAGTGAAAAATCGAAATTAGAAATCATAGCTACTGATTACAGACCAATGGCTGAGGTTATTTTTTCAAAACGTAGTTTGGATAAGTTAACAGTAAACTTTGAAGATTTTATCGCTATAAAAGGTATTAAGGCACAAGGTAACCAGTTAGCTACAGATAAAATTAGAACGGTTAATCTGTTAGATTCTTTACCTTACGAAGAGCCTGAAAAAGAAAAAGTCGAAGAAATTGAAGTAAAAGAAGAAGAGGAGATTGTAGAAAATAGTTTACCGCTTGATATTGAAGTAGTGTCTCAAAAAGAGTTTATAAACTCAAAAGAAGATAAAGCAAAAAAAGCTTTAGCAAGAGCGCTTCAAAAAAAGAAGCAAGCGAAAGAAGATGATAGTCAAGAAAGCTTATTTTAAATGAAAACAATAGGATTAATAGGAGGTATCACGCCAGAGTCAACCATTATGTATTATAAGGTGCTAAATAATTTAGCAAAAAAAACTTTTGGAGATACTCATTCGGCTAAGGTACTTATTAATGCTGTGGATTTTGGTGAAATTGCTAAATTACAATCACAAGGTAATTGGACTATTTTAGGTGCAATTATGGCAAATGCAGCTAAGAATTTGCAAGCGGGTGGTGCGCATTGTATTTTAATTTGTGCAAATACTATGCATATAACAATTGATGAGGTTCAGCAAGCAGTTAATATTCCTGTGATTCATATTGCAAACGCTACAGGTGAGCTTATTTTAGAGAAAAAACTTAAAAAAGTTGGGTTACTTGGTACAAAATATACAATGGAGAAAACTTTTTACACCAATGTTTTAAAAAGTATGGGAGTTGAGGTAATTATCCCTAATAAAGAAGATCGAACAATTATTCACGATATAATTTATAACGAGTTAGCAAAAGGAGTTTTAAATGAAACTTCAAAAAAAGTATACCTTACTATTATTGATAAATTAAGTAAAGCAGGAGCAGAAGGTGTTATTTTAGGGTGTACAGAAATTCCTTTGTTAATAAAACAAAATGATGTAGATCTCCCTATTTTTGACACCACAACTATTCATGCAACAAAAGCATTTAAATTATCAATATAAATGAAAGATTTATTTAAATATCAACTAAACTTAAACTCTGTATTTGGCATTTTAGCCTATATATTAGTGATCGTGTTTGTTGCATGGCTTCTTTCTAGAGTTATAAGATACATTATAGTTCAGATTATCAAACGAAGAAAAATTGACCGTTATGGTAAAACAAGCATTTTGTTTTTACGAAATTCGGTAAAATTCTTTCTAGGGTTATTTGGTATTATATATATTATTATGACAGTGCCAGCTTTTAGAAGTCAAGCAGCCTTAATTTTTTCAGGAGCCGGTATTTTAGCAGCCATTATAGGTTTTGCAGCACAAGCAGCTTTATCTAATTTAATAGCAGGAGCATTTATTGTTCTTTTTCGCCCGTTCCGAGTAGGAGATTATATTAAACTAGATGAAACTCGTGTAGGTATAGTTGAAGATATAACTTTACGACATACAGTAATTAATAATTTTGAAAACAAACGTTTAATTATTCCTAATTCTGTAATCAGTACAGATTCGGTATTAAATCATACCATTGAAGATTCGCATGTTTTAAGTTTTAATAATTTTAAATTAGGCCTAAAGGCGGATATTGATTTAGCACGACAAATTATACAAGAAGAGGCAATAAAACTACCTACCGTAATCGATTTTAGAACTCCAGAACAAGTAATGGCAGATGTACAGCAAGTAGATGTTCGTGTAATTGACGTTGATACCGATCATATACATATGCGTGCCTACGTATGGTTAAATGAACCTTTTCAAGAATTTAAAACTAAATGTGCTTTAAAAGAAGCAGTACACAAACGTTTTTTAGCTGAAGGCGTGGCATTACCAATCCCTATATATAAAGTGATAAAAGTGTAAGATTGTTTTTAAGGTTATTTTTTAAATAAAAAACCAAAACCTATTCTGCTTAAAAACTTTTTTTCAAAAGCCCAAAAGAATTTAAATTGTCCAAATAACCAGCCAACTATAGGTAGGGTTGTTTGGTAAATCGGAAAAATAAGTAAAATACGGAGTGGCCAATATATCCAAGGAGAAATGGTTTCGAGCGAAAGTCCAAAAAAGGCAGTAACTGGTTTTGCAACCCAAGAAGCAAACGATCCGTTAATTGAAAAAACAATTAATACTGCAATTACATCCCAAGTAGTTTCTAAACCCCAACGTTGTTTTAATTTTTCCATGGGCGCAAAAGTAATTAAAAGAAAAAAGGCAAACAAATGTTTACCCTTTTTGATATTGTAGAAAAGTAAGATTTATTTTTTTCCAAAAACACTACCTAATAAACCACCAAGTAATCCACCACCAGATTTTTGCTGACTTGCGCCACCTAAAACCATACCAGCCACATCATCAACAATACTTCCGTCACCATCAGCATCTAAAATTTGCTCTAAAAAACTTTGTTCTTTGTCAGTCGAATTTCCTCCAAGTAAACCACCTAATAAACTACCTAAATCACTAGAGTTATTTACATTTTCTTGTCGTGATTGTTTACCTAAAACTCCCATTAAAATAGGGGCAGCAGTTTTTAAAATATTTGCAACAGCTCCAGCATCCATACCAGATTTTTGACCAATAACTTGCTCAACACCCTGTTGTTTATTTCCTAAAACATGTTTTAATATATTGCCACCATCTTGTAAAACATCAGCATTTACACCACCATCAAATAAATCACCTAAATTATCTAAAATACCACCATCATGTTTATTTAAAGCACCCATTAAACCTTCGGCACCTTGTGGTGAAGCTGAATTACGTTGCATTGCTTTCATTAAAACAGGCAAAGCCATGGTTAAAACACTACTTGTTTTATTAGTATCTTGTCCGGTTGATCCTGCTACTCCAGATATGATTGATTTACCTAAGTCACTGTTTAATAAGTCTAAAATTCCTGCCATTGTGTTGTGTTGTTATAATTTATAATTAGTTTTCAATAATTAAGACACAAGTTACGAATTAAACGTCACATTTTTTTAAATATTTATTTTACCTTACAGCCTTTAAAAATTAAATCAATTAAATGAGAAAATTAGCGTTACACTGGCAAATTTTAATAGGAATGATTCTGGGAATATTATTCGGAATAGGAATGACTTTTACAGAGGGAGGAGCAGATTTTGTAGGAAATTGGATAAAACCATTAGGTACCATTTTTGTAAAATTATTAAAATTAATCGCTGTACCTTTAATTATTGCCTCATTGGTAAAGGGAATATCAGATTTAAAAGATATTTCTAAATTTAAAAATATGGGGTTAAAAACCATCATTATATATATAGGTACTACTGTAATTGCTATAACAATAGGTTTAGCTTTGGTAAATGTTGTGGAGCCTGGTAATGGAATATCAGAAGAAACAATTACTAAATTAACAGAAACATATGCTAATAGCGGAAGTGTACAAGCTAAAATAGCTGAAGCAAATAAGCAACAGTCAAGTGGAAAATTACAATTTTTGGTTGATATGGTACCAGATAATGCTATAAAGGCAATGGGAAGTAACAAATCGATGTTACAAGTTATTTTCTTTACTATTTTTTTAGGAATATCAATGTTGTTAGTTGGTGAAAAACGAGCGAAACCGTTAAAAAAGTTTTTTGATTCTTTAAACGAAGTAGTTTTAAAAATGGTAGATTTAATTATGTTATCAGCACCTTATGCGGTTTTTGCTTTGCTTGCAAGCGTGGTGGTGTCATCAAATGATCCAGATTTATTATTAGCTTTACTAAAATATGCATTAACAGTTGTAGGTGGATTAATACTTTTAGTAGGTTTTTATATGCTTTTGGTAAGTATTTATACAAAGAAAAATCCATTATGGTTTTTAAAACAAATAAGTCCAGCACAATTATTAGCATTTTCAACAAGTTCAAGTGCAGCAACTTTACCTGTAACTATGGAGCGAGTTGAAGAACATGTAGGGGTTGATAAAGAAGTATCAAGTTTTGTATTACCAGTAGGTGCTACCATTAATATGGATGGTACAAGTTTATATCAAGCAGTAGCAGCGGTTTTTATAGCACAAGCATTAAGTTTCGATTTATCTTTTGCAGATCAATTAACAATTATAGTAACAGCATTATTAGCATCAATAGGTTCGGCAGCAGTGCCAGGAGCAGGTATGGTAATGTTAGTAATTGTATTAGAATCGGTAGGTTTTCCTGCGGATAAATTAGCTATAGGGTTGGCTTTAATTTTTGCGGTTGATAGACCACTAGATATGTGTAGAACGGTTATTAACGTAACTGGTGATGCTACGGTAGCTATGTTGGTAGCAAAATCGGTAGATAAATTGCACGAACCAAAACCAAAAAATTGGGATGATAATTACGATAAAGTGAAATAAAAAAATTAAAATATAATAAGTGTAAAAGCATCAATGAAATAATTTTTTATTGATGCTTTTTGATTTAAAGAAATATGATTATAAATGAAAATAGAAAATATTTTTAACGATTTAAAAAAAGACTTACAATCTATAAATAAAAAAGCGAATGAGAGATTATTAAAAGAAGAGCAAGTAAGGTCAAGTATATTCTGTTCTTTAAAAAAATCAAGGGTATAGCGTAGCTGCTGAAAGAAATTTTAATAAAAGTTCTGAAAAAGAATGTGATTTGGTTTTTTGGAAAGGTTCAGGGTTAGAATCATGGATGGAAATAAAAACAAGTTGGTATTCATTGCTTAAAGAAGATGTAAGACGATTAGATAAAAGAGGAAATGATACCTAGAATAATAAGCCTAGAGAACAATATGAAAGTTGGAAAAGAGATATTAAAAAATTACAAAATATAGAAAATACTAAACACCCAAAGTATTTCGTTCTTGTTGAACAGTGTAATCAAGATTCACTTTTTGAAGAATTATATACAAAAAATAAATATAATATTAAAGAGGATTTTGAAAGTGTAAAATGTGAAAAAATAGAATTTGAATTTAGGAGGAATAAAGCTCCTGTTGATAGGTGTGTTGTTAGGGTGTTTGATTTAAAAATATAAAATAAATGAATCTTAAAGTTAAAAAAACAATCGTTACTGTAAAATGGTTGTACAACAATTTAGAAGAAGAAAATTTAATAATTTTAGATGCTAGTATACTAAAAGTAGGAACAAAACAAAAGAAAGAAAAACCAAAAAAGAAGATACCAAACTCTATTTTTTTCGATTTAAAAAACGTGTTTTTAAATAAAGATGGGCAATTTCCAAATACTATTCCAACACAAAACCATTTTGAAGAAGAAGTTCGAAAATTAGGAATTAACAAAGATAGTTGTGTTGTGGTTTATGATGATTTAGGTGTGTATTCTTCACCTAGAGCATGGTGGTTGTTTAAATTATTCGGGTTTAAAAATGTAGCTGTTTTAAATGGTGGTTTACCTGCTTGGAAGGAAAACAATTATCCAATAGAGTTTTTATTATTAAAAGAAACTCATCAAGGAAGTTTTATAGCTATTTTTCAAAAAGAATTACTTTGTAATACAGATGATGTTTTGTTAGCGTCTAACAATAAACAAATGATTTTAGATGCTCGATCTAAAGAAAGATTTTATGCAACAGTTCCAGAGCCTAGAAAAGATTTAAGAGGCGGACATATTCCAAATTCTAAAAGTTTGCCTTATGCTGAACTACAGGTTGATGGTAAAATGAAATCTAAAGAAGAATTACAAAAAGTTTTTTCAATATTAAATCCACATAATAAGAAAGTTATTTTTTCTTGTGGCTCAGGAATTACTGCATGTATTTTAGCTTTAGCTAATGAAATTATTGAAAATACTAATTATAGTGTTTACGATGGTTCTTGGACAGAATGGGCAAGTACTTTAGAGCTTCCTATTGAGAAATAAATTAGCGTATGGTTCAAAAAAAAAGCCGCTATTTAATAGCGACTTTTTAATTATATTAATTTTCTTACCTCTTGTTTTAAGTAAATAATAGAGGTTTGTGTAGGGTTTTCATTTTGAGAATAATCTATCAAAACATTTTCTCGTAATTTTTTTGCAGAATCAGAGGTGTCGGCAGTACTCCGTAATTTGGCTATTATTGCTAATTTGGCAGCTAATATAGCTTTCCAACTATCCTCCGATACGTATAATTGTTGTACCATGTTATGCTCGTATTCTTGTTCGATATTAGCAATTAATAATTGTAAATAACTATTTACATCATCACCAATAGGGTTTACTCTAATTAGTAGTTTAGTTGGGTTTATTCGTTCGCAAAATAATAATAAACGTTCGTAAGCTTGTAGTTTAATCGGTAAACTTTCACGCTTTTTATCAACTAAAGCATTAAACTTTTTTTCATTATTATCTTGCTTAATAAATGCACCTAATATAAAATAAGCTACAAATCCTGTTACTAGTGCAGGTAAAGCGTATGCTAAACCTTCAATAATTTTATCTTCCATAATGCGAATATACAAGTCCTGTTAAAATTGCCAATCCAAAACTTAATAAAGTTCCAATTAAAATGTATTCGGTTAATTTTCTGTCTTTAGCTGAAGTTAAATCCCCAAAACGAAAAACAGATTTGGCTGCGAGTAAAAATCCCACTCCAGCCCATTGTCCAATAATTACAAATATAAAAATTAATAAACGTTCTAAAATACCAATATAATTACCTGCTTTTGATAGTGATTCATTTTCTTTTTTATCATTTTTTTCAGGATTCCATTGCGATATTATTGTTCTTATAATTATTGAGGACACAAAACTTACAAAAAGTAAGCTAGTTATAAGTAAAAGGTTTTTTTCAGAAAAGTAGAAAGTAACATTAAATTGAATGGGATTGTACCAAAATGTTACCAATAATAACATTAAAATATGTAAAAATTGATCTAAAAAAAATAACCATCGTTTATTTTTTTTATTTTGTAAATATAATTTCCCTAAATCAATACCATAGTGTGTTACAACTATAAATAAGATACCTAAAGTGTATTTAAAATTAAAAACTAAAATAAATAATAGGAGCAATAAATGAATTGATATGTGATGGTATAACTTTTCTGATTTGATTTTTTTCTTCTCCTTGTTTTTAACCCATTTTTCTGATTGAAAAATAAAATCACCTAAAAAATGCGCAATTAAAAGTTTTAAAAATAAGGTCATAACAGTGAGGTTTTTTCTTTAATTTGTTTTCGATATCTTTTTTCTAATTTACTTATAGCGTCATACCCAGCTCTTTTTTGCCGCTCACTAACACGACCTTGTGTAATTCCTAATTTATCAGCAATTTCATTTTGAGTAAGCATAGGGTTTTCTATAGATATTTGAAAAACTTCAGCTGAGTTTTTTGTCCAGTTATTCATTGTTAAAAGTGCTAATTCTAAAGCTAAATTAAATTCATCATCAAGTTCTATCCAAGGAGATTTTATAGCAATCAATTGTTTTTTTACTAAACCTTCAAAAACTTTTCCAGAGTTAATAAACGCTTCTCCATTAGCTTCTGTAATGTTTTTAGAGTTGTTGATTTCTTTACCAATACCAACACCAATTCTAACGTCTATATTATCAATTTGTTTTAAATAAGATTTTATTAAAAAAGCAGCAAAAAAAGCCTCTTCAATAGCAACTTTTAATTGAAAACTGTCACCTCTAAAAATATCCCAGTCGTTAGGTTGCTTTCCGAATTTTGTAAGCATTTTTTTTAAAGCAGCAAGCCAAGTAAAGTCGGATGCTTTCCTCGAATTTACAATATCACCTGTTATTATACTAATCATAAAAAAAATATTAGAAGTTTTAAAATTACTTAAATTTTTATATATAAACAAATTTATCTGCTTAAAAGCAGATATTTACATTTATCTGCCTATTGGCAGATATTTATATTTATCTGTCAATAGGCAGATAGAAAAAAGTAAATAAAAAGTAGCTAACATTCTTTAAAAAACCTAAAAGAATGGTTAAATTTCCATTTTAAAAATTCTTTCAAATTATTTCTATTGAATACTTATTTACAGCAACTTAACGAACCCCAAAGAGCCGCCGTTTTACAAAAAGATGGGCCAATGATAATTATTGCAGGTGCCGGATCGGGTAAAACAAGAGTTTTAACATATCGTATTGCACATTTAATGCAGCAAGGGGTAGATTCTTTTAACATATTATCACTAACCTTTACCAATAAAGCAGCACGCGAAATGAAAGAACGTATTGCTGGCGTAGTTGGGCATAGTGAAGCTAAAAATTTATGGATGGGAACTTTTCACTCGGTTTTTGCACGTATTTTACGTTCAGAAGCAGATCGCTTAGGGTATCCATCAAATTTTACAATTTATGACTCGCAAGATTCTGTTCGTTTGATAACAGCCATTATCAAAGAAATGAATTTAGATAAAGACCGTTACAAACCTAAGCAGATTTTGAGTAGAATCTCATCATTTAAAAATAGTTTAATAACGGTAAGAGCGTATTTTAATAATTCTGATTTACAACAAGCAGATTTAGAAGCCAGTCGCCCAAAGGTAGGTGATATTTACAAAGCTTACGTAGAAAGATGCTTTAAATCTGGAGCGATGGATTTTGATGATTTATTGTTAAGAACCAATGAACTATTAACACGTTTTCCTGAAGTGCTGGCAAAATATCAAGATCGTTTTCGTTATATAATGGTTGATGAGTATCAAGATACCAATCACTCACAATATTTAATTGTAAGAGCTTTAGCAGATCGTTTTCAAAATATTTGTGTAGTAGGTGATGATTCGCAAAGTATTTATAGTTTTCGTGGGGCAAACATCAATAATATTTTGAACTTTCAAAAAGATTATCCAGATGTTAAAACCTTTAAGTTAGAGCAAAATTATCGATCAACCAACAATATTGTAGAAGCAGCAAATAGCGTAATAGACAAAAACAAAACAAAGTTAGATAAAGAAGTTTGGACAGCGAATGATCCAGGAGAAAGCATTAAAATAATGCGTACAATTTCTGATGGAGAAGAGGGGCGTTTTGTGGCACAGTCTATTTGGGAAAACCAAATGAATCATCAGTTAACAAACGATTCATTTGCTATCTTATATCGTACCAATGCGCAATCGAGAGCAATGGAAGATGCGTTGCGAAAAAAAGATATAAAATATAAAATTTACGGAGGTATTTCATTTTATCAACGTAAAGAAATAAAAGATTTATTATCATATTTACGATTACTAATAAATCCGAATGATGAAGAAGCATTAAAACGAGTTATCAATTATCCAGCGAGGGGGATAGGGGCAACTACGATTGATAAGTTAGCAATAGCGGCAAATCACTATAAAAAATCAATTTTTGATATTTTATTGAATATAGATAAAGTTGATTTAAAAGTAAATTCTGGTACAAAAACCAAACTAGCAAATTTTACCCGAATGATTCAGCGTTTTCAAATAGAATCGCAAAAAATGAATGCTTTTGAAATTGCCGATTTAGTAGTAAAACAAACCCAATTAGTAAAAGATTTACAAAAAGACGGTACGCCAGAGGGAGTAAATAAAGTTGAAAATGTTCAAGAATTATTAAACGGAATAAAAGATTTTATTACCGATAAAATAGAAACAGGAGAAGATGCATCACTCCCTATTTTTTTAGAAGATGTAGCCTTGGCAACAGATTTTGATAGTGAAAAAGATGATACCCCACGTGTTTCATTAATGACCATTCACTTATCAAAGGGATTAGAATATCCGTATGTGTATATTGTTGGTTTAGAAGAAAGTTTATTTCCATCAGCAATGAGTATGAATACGCGTAGTGAGTTAGAAGAAGAACGCCGTTTATTTTACGTAGCCCTAACAAGAGCCGAAAAGGTAGCTTATTTAAGTTATGCGCAAACTCGTTACCGTTGGGGTAAATTAACCGATGGTGAACCAAGTAGATTTTTAGAAGAAATAGATGAGAAATATGTCGAACATTTAGCACCTAAAGAGCCAAAAGGGTTAGCAAATAGATTTATTGATGCAAGTATTTTTGATGACGATTCTCCTAAAAAAATACGCTTTCAAAAACCAATTCAAAAAAAACGAAAAGAGTTTTTAGCTAAAAAAGAAAAACCTGCTACAATACCACCAAAAAGTAAAATGAAAAAGGTATCAGAAGTAAACTCTAAAATGAATTTATTTGAAGGAGATATTGTTGTTGGTAACTTTGTAGAACATAATCGCTTTGGTACAGGAGAAGTAATAGGTTTAGAAGGAAAAGGACCAAATAAAAAAGCCGAAATTAAATTTGGTACAGTAGGCAAAAAGAAATTATTATTACAATTCGCAAAACTAAAGGTAATTGGATAACTAATTAATCCATAATAATTACCTATTTTGCATATAAATACAGAGAAATGACGTTTGATTTAGAGTATAATTCAGAAAGAGACCATTTAATAATTCCAGAATACGGAAGACATATACAAAAACTAGTAAACCATTGTATTGCTTTAGAAACTAAAGAAGAACGAAACACAATGGCAAAAGCAATTATTGATGTAATGGGTAATTTACAACCTCATTTACGCGATGTACCAGACTTTAAACACAAACTTTGGGATCAGTTACATATCATAGCCGATTTTAAACTAGATGTTGATTCACCTTATGAAAACCCATCAAAAGAAGAATTAACGGAGAAGCCAGCAAAAATGGACTATCCAAAATCAGCATCGAGATATCGTTATTATGGTAATAATATTCAAACCATGATAAATATCGCACTAACTTGGGAAGAAGGAGATAAAAGAGAAGCTTTAGTATTCACTATTGCCAATCACATGAAAAAATGCTATTTAAATTGGAATAAAGATACCGTTGATGATGCTGTTATTTTTAAGCATTTGTATGATTTATCAGGTAAGAAAATAGATTTAAGAGAATCTATTGAAAAATTATCAGAAAGTAAAAATTTACTAAGAAAACGAAGTAGCCAACAAGGAAAAACAAACCATAAAAACGCTTCAAAAGGAAAATCTAATTATAGTAATAATAAACATAGAAAAAAATAATGGCATCATTTAAAATTGAAGGAGGTCACAAACTTAGCGGAGTAATAACACCTCAAGGAGCAAAAAATGAAGCACTACAAATTATATGTGCAGTATTATTAACTCCACAAAAAGTAATAATTAATAATATTCCAGATATTATTGATGTAAATAAATTAATATTTATTTTAGGAGAATTAGGTGTTAAAATAGAAAAGTTAGGAACAAATTCATATAGTTTTCAAGCTAATGAAATTAATTTAAAATATTTAGAATCTGCCGAATTTAAAAGAGATGGAAGTTCATTAAGAGGTTCAATTATGATAGTTGGTCCATTATTAGCACGTTTTGGTAAAGGATATATTCCACGTCCAGGAGGTGATAAAATAGGACGTCGTCGTTTAGATACACACTTTGAAGGATTTATTAACCTTGGAGCAAAATTTAGATACAATAAAGAAGAATATTTTTATGGAGTAGAAGCTGAAAACGGTTTAACAGGTACCGATATGCTTTTAGATGAAGCCTCAGTAACTGGTACAGCAAATATTATTATGGCAGCTGTTTTAGCAAAAGGAACTACTAAAATATACAATGCAGCTTGCGAACCTTACATTCAGCAATTATCTAAAATGTTGAACTCTATGGGCGCAAAAATATCTGGAGTTGGCTCAAATTTATTAACTATCGAAGGAGTAACTGAATTAGGAGGGTGTGAGCATCGAGTTTTACCAGATATGATAGAAATTGGTAGTTGGATTGGTGTAGCAGCGATGACTCGTTCAGCATTAACAATAAAAGATGTTAGTTGGCAAAATTTAGGTCAAATACCAAGCGTGTTTCGTAAGTTAGGAATTAAATTAGAAAAAAAAGGAGATGATATATTTATTCCAGAGCAAGAAAGTTATGAAATACAAAACTATATAGACGGGTCTGTATTAACAGTAGCAGATGCCCCTTGGCCAGGGTTTACTCCCGATTTATTAAGTATCGTTCTAGTAATCGCAACTCAAGCGAAGGGAACTGTATTAATACATCAAAAAATGTTTGAAAGTCGTTTGTTTTTTGTTGATAAATTAATTGATATGGGTGCAAAAGTTATTTTATGTGATCCACATAGAGCAACAGTCATTGGACATAATTTCCAATCGATATTAAAGGCAACAAAAATGACTTCACCTGATATTCGTGCCGGAATTTCATTATTAATAGCAGCATTATCAGCCAAAGGAACCTCAATAATTAATAATATTGAACAAATTGATAGAGGTTACGAAAACATTGAAGCCCGTTTAAAATCTATCGGAGCAAAGATTGAAAGAATAGAAGATTAATAAAAACACAAAATAAATAAAAAAATCGTGTCATGTTGGCACGATTTTTTTATTGGCAATATTATTGATAAAAGTATGCTGAAGAATTTAAAGAAACGATTTACAATGAGTAAAGATCAATATACAAAAGAAGACGAGTTAAAAGATACTATTGATAATCTTGAAATTGATGAAAATCAAGAAGAAACTCAAGAAAATAAAGAGGGAGAGGCAAAAGAAGAAGAAAAATCAGTACCAACAACTGAAGAGTTGTTAGAGGCTGAAAAGAATAAATATTTACGCTTATTTGCAGAGTTTGAAAACTACAAAAAACGTACTTCTAAAGAACGTATCGAGCTTTTTAAAACAGCAGGACAGGAAGTAATGACAGTTTTACTGCCAGTTTTAGATGATTTTGAACGCGCCTTGACACATATTGAAGATGATAAAGAAGCAGAAGAGTTACGTAAAGGAGTTTTATTAATCTATCAAAAAATGGTAAAAACTTTAGAGCAAAAAGGATTAACTGCAATTGAAGTAAAAGCAGGTGATGTTTTTGATGCAGAAGTACACCAAGCAATTACTCAAATTCCTGCACCATCTGATGATTTAAAAGGAAAAATTATCGATTGTGTAGAAAAAGGTTATAAGTTAGGAGATAAAATTATTCGTCACCCAAAAGTGGTGGTAGGACAGGCGTAAAAATAATAATTCCCAATTATCAATAATAAATCAATTGATAGTTGTCAATTACAATAAAATGGCAAAACAAGATTATTACGAAGTATTAGGTATTTCAAAATCAGCATCACAATCTGAAATAAAAAAAGCATATCGTAAAATGGCGATAAAATATCATCCAGATAAAAATCCTGATGATAAAAATGCTGAAGAAAAATTTAAACTATGTGCTGAAGCTTACGAAGTACTTAGTGATGATAATAAAAAAGCACGCTATGATCAATATGGTCATGCAGCTTTTGATGGTCCACAAGGAGGTGGCGGTTTCGGTGGTGGCGGAATGAATATGGATGACATATTTAGTCAGTTCGGAGATATCTTTGGTGGCGGTGGCTTTGGTGGTTTTGGCGGTGGCGGTGGTCAGCGACAAGCCAGAGTTAAAGGATCTAATATGCGTATTCGTGTAAAACTTACTTTAGAAGAAATTGCAAATGGAGTAGAGAAGAAAGTTAAAGTTCGTAGAAAAGTTAAGGCAGACGGAGTAACCTATAAAACCTGTACAACTTGTAATGGTAGTGGGCAACAAATGCGTGTAACTAATACTATTTTAGGAAGAATGCAAACAGCAACTACTTGCGGTACTTGTCAAGGAGCAGGAGAAATACTTAATAGTAAACCAAACGGATCAGACGCACAAGGTTTAATTGTTAAAGAAGAAACAGTTTCAATTAATATTCCTGAAGGAGTTACTGAAGGAGTACAATTAAAAGTAGGCGGAAAAGGAAATGAAGCACCAGGTAAAAATTCTATTCCTGGAGATTTATTAGTGCTGATAGAAGAAGTACAGAGTGAAACTTTAAAAAGAGAAGGAAGTAATATTCATTACGATTTATATATTAATTTTTCTGAAGCCGTATTAGGTGTTTCTAAAGAAGTAGCAACGGTAACAGGTAAGGTAAAAATTAAAATTGAAGCAGGTACACAATCTGGTAAAATTTTAAGATTAAAAGGAAAAGGATTACCAAGTATTGAGCGTTATGGAAAAGGAGATTTTTTAATACATATAAACGTTTGGACACCGCAAGAATTGACAAAAGAACAGCGTAAATTTTTTGAAGCTATGCAAGAAGATGAAAATTTTAGCCCAAATCCTCAAACATCAGACAAGTCATTTTTTGATAAAGTAAAAGACATGTTTTCGTAACTTATGAGTCAAGTGATTGATTAATAGATTTTTAGGTATTAAAAAAGCCTTTTCATTAATTTGAAAAGGTTTTTTTATGTACTTTTTTAAAAAAAAATGTAGATAAACAAAAAAACATTCATATATTTGTACCGTCTAGAAGACGTTCTAGACACTTTTTCTTTTTCATAGCAATTTTCCCACTCAATTTATTGAGTGGGTTTTTTTTATGAAAATAGCAAATTTATAAAATATTAAAGCAACCCAATCTTATCGACTTGTATATAGTATAAGTAGGAAAGTCTGGACACCATAGAGTAGCATAGCGGATAACGTCCGTCCGGTGTAAACCGAGGACAAGTGCAGCAGAAAGTATGTACAGGTAATGCTGTAGTGAAACCAGGTAAACTCTATGCGGTGCAATGCCATGTACATTAGAGCTCGAGCGCTACTCGCGCGATTCTAAGGGGTAGGCAGATTGATTTTACAAGTAATTGTAAAACTAGATAAATGATAAGAGCCTTATTTTTTAGGGAACAGAATCCAGCTTATAGGGTTGCTTTTTTTATTATTTAGAATGGTTATACGTATTTTTTTTATGTATAACCATTTTTTAATTATCATATTCGTAATATACAGTTTGTTTTTAACTCTTTTTATGTGTTAAATTAAAATTAATTACGTTTTATTTAGTTTTAATTTACTTTTTAATGCCTTTTCTTGTTTATTTTTAAATATGAAGCTAAAATTGTACTTTTGCCTAGCAAAAAAAAACAATATAATTTATACAGAAAAACAGTTTTTAAATTAAAACACTTTAAATATAAAATTGTGTTATAAAACTATTTCTTATTAAATATACCTTTTATATTATGAATATATACTCAGATTACCTTAAAGAGATAGAAGAAAGAAAAAAACAAGGACTACATCCAAAACCTATTGATGGAAGCGAATTATTGAATAACATAATTTCTCAGATAAAGGATGAGAATAATGAGTACCGCGAAGCATCTTTAAACTTTTTTATTTATAATGTTTTACCAGGTACAACAAGCGCTGCTGGTGTAAAAGCAAAATTTTTAAAGGAAATTATTTTAGGTGAATCTATTGTTTCTGAGATTTCTATCGATTTCGCTTTTGAGTTATTATCACACATGAAAGGTGGACCTTCTGTTAAAGTGTTAATTGACCTTGCTTTAGGAGATAATAAAACAATTGCAAATCAAGCAGCTAAAGTGTTAAAAACACAAGTTTTCTTGTACGAAGCAGATACAGATCGTTTAGAAGAAGCGTATAAAAATGGAAATGAAATTGCTACAGATATTATAGAAAGTTATGCAAAAGCAGAATTTTTTACAAAACTTCCTGAAATCGAAGAAGAAATTGAAGTAGTAACTTACGTTGCAGGTGTTGGTGATATATCTACAGATTTATTATCTCCAGGAGGTGATGCACATTCAAGATCAGACCGTGAATTACATGGTCAATGTATGTTTGAGCATAATAAAGACATGCAAAACGAATTATTAGCTTTAAAAGAAGCTCATCCTGATAAACGTGTAATGCTAATTGCAGAAAAAGGAACTATGGGAGTAGGATCTTCAAGAATGTCAGGCGTTAACAACGTTGCTTTATGGACAGGTATTTCTTCAAGTCCTTATGTACCTTTTATTAATATTGCACCAGTAATTGCTGGTACTAATGGTATTGCCCCAATTTTTTTAACAACAGTTGGTGTAACTGGAGGTATAGGGTTAGATCTAAAAAACTGGGTTGTACAAAAAGATGCAGAAGGAAAAACGATTCGTGATGAAGATGGTGAACCAATCTTAAAAGAAGAATATTCTGTTGCAACAGGAACAGTACTTACGATTAACACAAAAGAGAAAAAATTATATAACGGAAAAACAGAATTAAAAGATATCTCAGCAGCATTTACACCACAAAAAATGGAGTTTATGAAAGCAGGTGGGTCTTACGCTGTTGTTTTCGGTAAAAAATTACAAACATTTGCTTGTAAAACACTAGGTATTGATGTTCCTAAAGTATATGCAACTTCAAAAGAAGTATCTATTGAAGGACAAGGGTTAACAGCTGTAGAAAAAATATTTAATAAAAATGCCGTAGGAACTTCAGGAGCAACTTTACATGCAGGTTCATACGTACGTGCAGAAGTAAATATTGTAGGTTCGCAAGATACTACAGGATTAATGACATCTCAAGAATTAGAAATGATGGCTGCAACCGTTATCTCTCCAATTGTAGATGGAGCATACCAATCGGGTTGTCATACCGCATCAGTTTGGGATGATAAATCTAAAGCAAACATACCAAGGTTAATGAGCTTCATGAACGATTTTGGTTTAATTACAGGTCGTGATCCTAAAGGGAAATATTTTCCAATGACAGATGTTATCCATAAAGTATTAAATGACATTACAGTTGGTGATTGGGACATTATTATAGGTGGAGATTCTCATACACGTATGTCTAAAGGTGTTGCCTTCGGTGCCGATTCAGGAACAGTAGCATTAGCATTAGCTACAGGTGAAGCTTCAATGCCAATCCCTGAATCTGTTAAAGTAACCTTTAAAGGACAAATGAAATCTTATATGGATTTCCGTGATGTGGTACACGCAACACAACAACAAATGTTACAACAATTTGGAGGTGAAAACGTATTCCAAGGTCGTGTAATAGAAGTTCATATCGGAACATTAACTGCTGATGAAGCCTTTACATTTACAGATTGGACAGCCGAAATGAAAGCAAAAGCATCTATTTGTATTTCTGAAGACGATACTTTAATTGAATCGTTAGAAATTGCAAAAGGACGCATCCAAATCATGATTGAAAAAGGAATGGATAACGCAAAACAAGTATTAAAAGGACTTGTTGAAAAAGCAGAAAATAGAATTGTTGAGCTTAAAACAGGTATCAAACCATCTTTAAGACCAGACGCTAATGCTGTTTATCATGCAGAAGTTATTATTGATTTAGATGAAATCGCTGAACCAATGATTGCCGATCCAGATGTAAATAATGAAGACGTATCTAAACGTTATACACATGATAATATTAGACCACTATCTTATTACAGAGGAACTAAAAAAGTTGATTTAGGCTTTGTAGGATCTTGTATGGTACATAAAGGCGATATGAAAATATTAGCACAAATGTTAAAGAATATTGAAGCCCAACAAGGTAAAGTAGAATTTAAAGCACCTTTAGTTGTTGCTCCTCCAACATACAATATTGTAGATGAGTTAAAAGCAGAAGGCGATTGGGAAGTATTACAAAAATATTCAGGATTTGAATTTGATGACAATGCCCCAAAAGGATTAGCACGTACCAAATACGAAAACATGTTGTATTTAGAGCGCCCAGGATGTAACCTTTGTATGGGTAACCAAGAAAAGGCTGAACCAGGAGATACAGTTATGGCAACATCAACACGTTTATTTCAAGGTAGAGTTGTAAAAGATACTGGCGAGAAAAAAGGAGAATCGTTACTATCATCAACACCAGTGGTAGTTTTATCTACAATTTTAGGTAGAACACCAACTATGGCAGAATATGAAGCAGCGGTTGACAATATTGTTTTAACAAAATTTAAACCATCTACAAAACAATTAGTACGATAATTAAAAAAGGTACAAACTATAAAAAGTCTGAGTTTTAAACTCAGGCTTTTTTTGTTTAAAACAAGTTCGTTATAATTTGGGGGGTTACCACGCCAAAAAGAGGCGCGGTCGGGCTTTTTGTTACAATCTTTTTATTCATACTTCACAAAAAGGATTTCCACGTCAATCCCTAACCCGAGCAATAATGTTTTTAAAAAACTAAGATGTTTGTTATAATAAATTTCAATCAAAAAAGCCTATAAAACTATCAGTATTACGTATGTCATAAAAAATAAATAAATAATATATTTTGTATCTTGGTGAAATAGAAAAAGTATAACCATTTAAATATATTAAATTCTTATGGCATTTGACATTGACATGATTAAAAAAGTATACGCTAAAGTAGTTGATAGAGTTGATACAGCTCGAAAAATTACTGGAAAACCTTTAACACTTTCTGAAAAAATACTATATACTCATTTGTGGGACGGTAATCCTAAAAAAACATTTGTAAGAGGTAAAGACTATGTAGATTTTGCTCCAGACCGTATTGCATGTCAAGACGCAACAGCACAAATGGCGTTACTACAATTTATGCAAGCAGGTAAAAAGAAAGTAGCCGTGCCAACAACGGTACATTGCGATCATTTAATACAAGCAAAAGAAGGCGCAGTAAAAGATTTAAAGCACGCAAACAATGTTAGTAGCGAAGTTTTTAATTTTTTAGAATCGGTTTCTAATAAATACGGAATTGGTTTTTGGAAACCAGGTGCAGGAATTATACATCAAGTAGTATTAGAAAACTATGCGTTTCCTGGTGGAATGATGATTGGAACCGATTCTCACACCGTAAATGCTGGTGGATTAGGAATGGTGGCTATTGGTGTTGGTGGCGCAGATGCAGTAGATGTAATGGCAGGAATGCCTTGGGAATTGAAGTTTCCAAAGCTAATTGGAGTAAAATTAACAGGTAAAATTTCTGGATGGGCAGCGCCAAAAGATGTTATTTTAAAAGTAGCAGGAATTGTTTCGGCTAAAGGAGGAACAGATGCAATTGTAGAGTATTTTGGTGAAGGAGCTAAAAATATGTCTTGTACAGGAAAAGGTACCATTTGTAACATGGGAGCTGAAATAGGAGCAACCACATCAACTTTTGGTTATGATGAATCTATGGAGCGTTATTTACGTGCCACCGATAGAAGTGATGTTGCTGATGAAGCAAATAAAGTAAAAGAATATTTAACAGGAGATGAAGAAGTATATGCAAATCCTGAATTATACTTTGATCAAGTTATAGAAATTAATTTATCAGAACTAACACCTTTATTAAATGGACCATTTACACCAGATTTATCTACAAAAGCAGGTGTTGATATGACTGCAATCGCAAATAAAAATGATTGGCCTTTACAAGTAGAGTGGGGTTTAATAGGTTCTTGTACAAACTCTTCTTATGAAGACTTATCAAGAGCTTCATCAATAGCAAAACAAGCTTTAGATAAAGGGTTAAAAATGAAATCAGAATTAGGAATTAATCCTGGTTCAGAAAAAGTGAGATATACGGCTGAAAGAGATGGGATTTTAGGAATTTTTGAAAAATTAGATGCGAAAATATTCACCAATGCCTGTGGTCCTTGTATTGGACAATGGGCAAGATATAGTGACCCTAAAAATGCACCAAAAAACAGTATTGTGCATTCATTTAATAGAAATTTTGCAAAACGTGCCGATGGTAACCCAAATACACATGCATTTGTTGCTTCACCCGAATTAACAGCAGCAATAGCTATTGCTGGACGTTTAGATTTTAACCCAATGACAGACTCGTTAATCAATAAAAATGGAGAAAAAGTAACATTTGATGAACCGACAGGGTGGGAATTGCCTCCAAAAGGTTTTGAAGTAAAAGATGATGGTTATTTAGCACCAGAAGAAGATGGAAGTAATGTAGAAATTAAAGTAAGTCCAACTTCAGAAAGATTACAATTATTAACACCTTTTACTCCTTTAGGAAACCAATTAAATGGAGTGAAGTTATTAATAAAAGCTTACGGAAAATGCACGACAGATCATATTTCTATGGCTGGGCCTTGGTTACGTTTCCGAGGTCATTTAGATAATATTTCTAATAACTGTTTAATAGGAGCTGTAAATGCTTATAATATGAAAACCAACTTTGTAAAAAATCAGTTAAACGAAGAATATGATGCAGTACCAAAAACCGCAAGAGCTTATAAAGCGGCAGACATAAAAACAATAGTTGTTGGTGACCATAATTACGGCGAAGGTTCGTCAAGAGAACACGCAGCAATGGAGCCAAGACATTTAGGAGTTGCAGCAGTTCTAGTAAAATCTTTTGCAAGAATCCACGAAACAAATTTAAAAAAACAAGGAATGTTAGGGTTAACATTTGCAAATGAAACAGATTACGATTTAATTCAAGAAGACGATACCTTTAATTTTGTTGATTTACAAGATTTTGCTCCTAATAAACCTTTAACAATAGAGGTTGTTCATGCCGATGGATCAAAAGATACAATTATTGCAAATCATACATATAATGAAGGACAAATAGAGTGGTATAATGAAGGTTCTGCTTTAAATTTAATTAAAAAACAACAAGTTTAATAAGTAAAAAAGTTATATATAAATCAAACGAACTCCTGATGAAAAATCAGGAGTTTTTTTATAGTTTTCATAATTGTGTAAGTTTTAATTTAATATTCGACTTAACAGTTGTATAATAAAAAATTTACACAATTATGAAAAAAGTACTATTAAGCGTATTAGCAATAGCAGCATTATCATTTACATCTTGTAGTGATAATGATGAAAATGTTTCAACAGAAGCAGCTTTAACATTAAACATTCAAGGTTTAGAAAACTTAGGTGCTAATTTTAAATACGAGGGATGGATTATTGTTGGTGACTCACCAGTTTCAACAGGAGTTTTTTCAGTAGATGATTCTGGAGTATTATCAAAAACATCATTTACCGTTGATAAAGAACAATTAAAAAATGCAGCAAAATTTGTAGTATCAATAGAGCCAACAAATGATACAGATCCTGCACCAGCAGCAACAAAAATTTTAGGAGGAGATTTTATTGATAATGAAGCAAATGTTAGTTCTAAAGAAATTGTAGGAGATTTTTCTAACGCTACAGGTAAGTATATTTTAGCAACACCAACAGATGGAATGATAAATAATGAATTAAGTGGAGTTTGGTTTTTAGATAATTCAAGTGGTGATGCAGTAGCAGGTTTATCATTACCAAATTTATCTGATGGATGGAAATATGAAGGTTGGGTAGTTATTAATGGAATTCCAGTGAGTACAGGTACCTTTACAGATACAGATAGTGCCGATGAAAATGCATTAACCTCTATTTTTAAAGGAGATGTAGGGAATGGACCAGGATATCCAGGAGAGGATTACATTCAAAATGCTCCTGAAGGTTTAATGTTTCCTACTGATTTAACAGGAAAAACAGTGGTGATTTCTGTTGAACCATCACCAGATAATAATGCAAATCCGTTTACCTTAAAACCTTTAGCTCATGATGTGCCTGCTGATGCTACAGATCACACAACTATTATGATGGGAGCAGGACCTATTAAAGAAATTAGTGGTACTGTAATAAGATAATATTATCATAAATATGATGTAAAAAAAGAGTAATCAAGTATCTTTGGTTACTCTTTTTTTATAATTATGACTGAATTTTTAAAAAACATATCAGAAAAACCATTATATGTAATTGACACTTCAATTAGCTTTGAAAAATATGTGCCAATATCAATAGCATCATCAAATACAGAGTTGTCTTTTGATGTATCATCTTCAAAAGAATGGGAAAAATATTTAGATTCCTTTCTTATAAAGCATCAAAAAAGAGTTGCTTTTGGAGGCTATTTAGAAACAAGAGATATTTATAATAGAAGCGAATATTTTAACAAACAATCTAAAGAAAATCAACGAAATATTCATTTGGGTATTGATTTATGGTGCAATGCAAATACAAATGTTTTAGCAGTTTTAGATGGCGAAATTCATAGTTTTAAAAATAATAAAAACTTTGGCGATTACGGCCCAACAATTATTTTAAAACACACCATTGATAATCATATTTTTTATTCACTTTATGGACATTTATCTGAAAGTTCACTTAAAAATTTAAATATAGGAGATAAAGTATCACAAGGTGAAAAAATAGCAGTGTTAGGTGATAACTCAGTAAATGGAGATTATGCGCCTCATTTACATTTTCAATTGATAATGGATATGGAAAGTAACCTTGGTGATTATCCAGGAGTTTCATCTACAAAAACTTTAGACTTTTATAAAAATAATTGTCCAGATCCTAATTTATTATTAAAATTGCCGCATGAAATATAGACAACTTACCAAAGAACAATTTGAAGGGTTACATGAAGAATTTGCTCGTTTTTTAGCCTCACAAAGTATTGATGCCAAAGAATGGAAAGAGTTAAAAGAAGAGAAACCTAAAGTGGCTGAGGATGAAATGAATGTTTTTAGCGATGTTGTTTGGGATGATGTACTTACAAAAACCGAATATTTAGAGCATTTTTCATCAAAAATGGTAAATTTATTTAAGTGTGATGAAGAAGAAATTCACCGTATTGTTATAAAAATAGATAAAGAAATAGATTTATTAACTCAAGAAGGTTTTGAATGGTTGATGAAAAATCCTAATGATGAAAAAATCGAATTTTTTACAGGAACAAAAAATTATAACCAAGAAAGAAACACCGAAATTTTCGATTTGATAGAAAAAGGAAGTACTATTTCTAAAGGCGAAATTTACGAGTATTTTAATCGCTTAACATCGTAAGTAACTTATCGGTTCCTAAACTAGCAACGTCTTTAATAATGGTTAAATTACTAAAGGCGTTTTTGTTTACCACAGGTTTTGGATCTATAAAATAAATAGGCGTATTTTTTGAAATATAATCAATTAAACTAGCCGCAGGATATACTTGCATCGAAGTACCAATAATAACTAAAATATCAGCTTTTAAAGTAATTTCAATAGCTTTTTCTAACATTGGTACATCTTCACTAAACCAAACAATATGTGGTCGTAATTGGCTTTTATCATTCGCTAAATCACCTAAAATTATATCTTTTTTCCATTCAAAAATATCGTTTTTGTTTTTTGAACTTCTTGCTTTTAACAATTCGCCATGTAAATGTAAAACATTAGTACTTTTAGCACGTTCGTGTAAATCATCAACGTTTTGAGTTATAATATAAACTTGATAATTTTCTTCTAATTTTTTGAGATTATAATGCGCTTTATTAGACGAAACAGTTAATAATTGTCTTCTTCGTTGATTGTAAAACTCGAGTACTAGTTCAGGGTTCTTATCAAATCCTTCAGGGGTAGCAACTTCATAAATATCATGACCTTCCCACAAACCATTTGCATCTCTAAAGGTTTTTATTCCGCTTTCAGCACTAATTCCCGCACCAGTTAATACTACGACTCTTTTTTTCATTCCTAAAAATTTAACGCTCATAAAAATATGAAATTTTAGTATGTTTGTACTATGATTGACGAAGGATTATTTGCGTATTTAGAAGGTTTTATTACAGATAAAAGAAAAGAAACATTTTATAAAGTTTTAAATGAACGAACACGTCATTTTACAGTTGTATTAGAAGATATTTTTCAGCCTCATAACGCAAGTGCTGTGGTAAGAAGTTGTGATATTTTTGGCGTACAAGATGTGTATGCTATTGAAAATAAATTTACCAATAAAGTTTCTCGTCATGTAGCAAAAGGAAGTCAAAAATGGTTAAATATTAACCGTTATAAAGAAGATGGAAATAATACCAAAACTTGTTTAGAAGACTTACGAGCAAAAGGATATCAGATTATTGGTACTACACCGCATACTGATTCGTGTGTTTTGGCTGATTTTGATGTTACTAAAAAATCTGCTTTTGTTTTTGGAGCTGAAAAAGACGGAATTTCAGATTATATTAAACAAGAAGCTGACGGATTTTTAAAAATTCCGATGGTTGGTTTTACCGAAAGTTTAAATATATCGGTTGCCGCAGCAATTACTTTAAATGATGTAACCTCTCGGTTAAAGAAAACAAACATCAGTTGGCAATTAAGTGATTCAGAAAAGAAAGAATTATATTTTCAATGGATAAAAAATACTATTAAAAACCCTGAAAAGTTAACAGCACATTATTATAAAGAACTTAATAAATAAAAGTATTTGTTAAACTTAAGCTATTTTATGTATTTATAAAAAGTATATGTCATTGCGAATAAAATAAAGGAATCTTTTTTTAGATTACTTGGTTTATTCTTCACTCGTAGTGACACTTAATTTAATTAGAACTTATAATTCTTAAAACTAATTCTTTAGTCAATGCTTGTCCGTTGGCTATTTTTTTGATGTTATCAAACGTAAATACAAAATCACAACCATTTTTATAAGCTGAACATCCGTAGGCAGATTTTCCTTTTAAAACAGTTCCTTTTTTACATTTAGGACAAGTAATAGTGTCAGAAACTTCAGTTGTTTTCGACTCCGATTTAACGGACGTTTGTTTTTGCTCTAGTTTTAAATTAAAATTATCATCAAAACGAATTAAACCTTCAATTTTATCATTGCCGTTTTTAAAACCTTTCAAATTAGTGGTACATCCTTTGTCTATTAAACGAATTAATTGCGTTTCAGATATTTTTTTACCCATAAAACTAAAAGGTAATTTAAAGTTACACCCAGTTTTATAAGCTGAACATCCGTAGGCTGTATTTCCTTTTAATAACTGACCTTTTTTACATTTCGGACATTCTTTACCAACAACTGTTTTTTTCTTCGATGCTGATTTTTTTAGCTTTGTTTTTGGAGCTTCATTTTCTGATGACAGTCGTTTTATTTTGCTACTCGAACGGACTTCATAAACTAATTCATCTACCATTTTTTTCATGTTATTGATGAAAACACCGGCATTAAATTCCCCTCGTTCAATTTCTTTCAAGCGTTTTTCCCAACGACCTGTTAATTCGGCTGATTTTAATAATTCATTGTCAATTAAATCAATTAAATCGATTCCTGTTTGAGTAGGAACCACTAATTTTTTTTGACGCTCGATATATTTTCTTCTGAATAACGTTTCTATAATGCTTGCACGAGTTGACGGACGGCCAATACCATTTTCTTTCATCAATTCGCGCATTTCATCATCATCAACTTGTTTACCAGCAGTTTCCATAGCACGTAATAAACTTGCTTCGGTATAATTTCGGGGTGGTTTGGTTTCTTTTTCTAAAAAACTAGGTTCATGTGGTCCTTTTTCACCTTTTACAAAAGTAGGTAAGGTGTTTGCTTCTGTTTTTTTAGTATCATTTCCGTATTCGAATACAACACGCCAACCTTTTGATACAATTTCCTTTCCGCTTGTTTTAAAAGCTATTTTGTCAACCCCACCAATTACTGACGTATTAGAAACATCACTTTCTGGATAAAAAACAGCAATAAAACGACGTGTAATAATATCATACACTTGTTGTTGATTATACTGTAAATTATTTTGAATTCCGGTAGGAATAATAGCATGGTGATCGGTAACTTTTTTATCGTCAAAAACCTTTTTAGATTTCTTTATCTTTTGTCCTAATAATGGTTGAGTTAACTGACTATAAGCAGTTAGTTTACTTAAAATACCAGCGACTTTAGGATACATATCATTCGGTAAAAAAGTAGTATCAACCCTCGGATAGGTAACCACTTTCATTTCGTACAGTTTTTGTACAATTTTTAAGGTTTCATCCGCAGAAAATCCGAATTTATTATTGCAATAAACTTGTAAGCCCGTTAAGTCGAATAATTTAGGAGCATATTCTTTTCCTTTCTTTTTGGTAACTGAAGTAATTTCAAAATCACTCTCTTTTACTTTATCAGCAAAAACCTGACCTTCTTCTTTTTTTAAAAAACGACCTTCTTCATAACTAAAAAGCGTATTACGATATAAAGTTTGAAGTTCCCAATATGGTTGTGGTTTAAAATTTTGAATTTCATTAAAACGATTTACCAACATGGCTAGAGTAGGAGTTTGGACTCTACCTACCGATAATACTTGTTTATAGCCTCCAAATTTAACAGTATATAATCGTGTTGCATTTAAGCCTAAAAGCCAATCGCCAATGGCACGTGAAAAACCAGCGTAATATAAATTATCGTACTTTTCGGCAGGTTTTAAATTGTTAAATCCATCCCTAATAGCTTCTTCGGTTAGTGAAGAAATCCATAAGCGTTGTACTTCTCCTTTATAATTTGCTTGGTTTATTACCCAACGTTGTATCAGCTCTCCTTCTGTACCAGCATCCCCACAGTTTATAACAACATCGGCTCTTTCAAATAACGATTTAACAATATTGAATTGCTTTTTTATACCTCCATCGTTGGTTACTTTGGTGTTAAAACGTTCGGGAAGCATGGGTAAGTTGTTTAAATCCCAACTTTTCCAATGCGGTTTGTAGTCTTTAGGTTCTAAAAGTGTACATAAATGCCCGAAAGTATAGGTAACCGCATAGCCATTACCTTCAAAATAACCATCTCGTTTGGTATTGGCTCCTAATATATTAGCAATTTCGCGTGCTACACTCGGTTTTTCGGCTATACAGACTTTCATTAAAACTATTTAGAAAGTCGAAATTACTAAAAAACTTGAGTTACGACAATAAAATTATTGTGTTAAAAGTATATTTAAAACCCTCGTTGTCTTTTAGCTTCAAAAGTTAAAATGGCAGCAGCTACAGAAACATTCATCGAATCTATTTGTCCCTGCATAGGTATGTTAATGTTTTGGGTAGCTTTATCTCTCCAAATTTGTGTTAAACCAGTTGCTTCGGTACCAACAACTAAAGCGGTTGATTTTGTGTAATCATTTTTATGATATTGGTTTGAATTTTGAAGTGTAGCACTGTAAATATTGATGTTTTTTTGTTGTAAAAAATCAATAATTTCTTCGGATGTTCCAACTCCGATTTGATTGGTAAATAAACAACCAACACTAGAGCGTACAATATTAGGATTAAATAAATCGGTTTTTGGATTTGCTATAAAAACAGCATCTACATTTGCGGCATCTGCAGTACGTAACATGGCACCAATATTACCTGGTTTTTCAATACCTTCTAAAACTAAAACAAGTGGAGTAGTGGTGGTAAATTGAATTGAATTTAAATTAAAGACTTTGGATTTAACAACAGCAATTACACCTTCGGTAGTATCGCGATAGGCAATTTTTTGATAGATTTCTTTGTTAATTTCTATACAGTTTACCGTATGTTTTAATAGCTTATCTAAATTTTCGTTAGACAACATATTCGGAACAAATAAAATAGTTTCTATTTCATAACCACCGCCAACAACTAAAGATATTTCACGTTGTCCTTCTACTAAAAACAATCCTTTCTTTTTACGTTCTCGGGATTTATCTTGAAGTTTTAATAAATCTTTAATAAAAGGATTCTGTATGCTGCTAATTTGTTTCATAAATACAAAAATACCCAATATTGAGTATTTTTTACTATTGATTTTCGTATATATTTAGAATGAATTTGTTAACGTAAACTTTGTGGTTAAAATTTATTATTAATAATTTTTAACAAATTGATTTGAATTAAAAGCTCGGTAGTGACACCGAGCTTTTTTATTTTTATTGATTTTTATATTTATTAGAATAACGTTTCCAAAGTTTTGTTTGATGGGTTTCTAAACTAATTTTTCTACCTTGAATAAAAGCTTCTGTTAAAATATTGGTTCGCATATCTAACGCATCACCTTCAGAAATAAATAGCGTAGCATCTTTACCAACTTCTAAAGTACCTACTTTATCATCAATACCTAAAATTTTGGCATTGTTTTGCGTAATTAACTGCAATGCTTTTTCTTTACCTAAACCATAAGCAGCATACGTACCTGCGTAAAAAGGTAAGTTACGCGTACTCATACGTTCCATTTCGCCTTCCATACCTAAACCAACAGTAATACCTACATCAACTAATATTTTTGCTGTACGATAGGAAAAATCATAATCTTCATCCTCGCTACCTGGTAAACGGTGAGAACGTAATACAATAACCGGGATATTATTTTCTTTTAACAAATCAGCTACTTTTTCAGCTTCATTTCCTTGAACAATAACAATGTTTTTGATGCCTACTTTTTTCAACGTTTTAATTACGTCAATAATTGCTTTTTGGCCGTTTACATGCACAAACATTTTTTGAGAACCATTTAAAACTCCTTGCAAAGCTTCATAAGGTAAAATTTTAACAGATTTGTTACTTGCTAAATATGTTTTTGCATTGTTAATATAATCAGTAATCTGATTGATGTTTTTAGCGTAGTTTTTATTTGGTTTTAAGGCAGGGTCTTCTCCTAACCACCAACGACCACGACTAAAATTACTTGGCCAATTCATATGAATACCATCATCTGTTTTTAAAGCAGCATCTTCCCAGTTCCAAGCATCAAACTGCACTACAGATGAAGTTCCAGAAATAACGCCACCACGAGGTGTAATTTGTCCCATTAATACACCGTTAGGACGCATAGATTCTACTACTTTACTTTCAGTATTATAGGCTATAATACTTCTAATGTGTGGTAACATAGCACCAACTTCATCAAAATCTCTAGTAGCTCTTACAGCATCAATTTCTGCCAATCCTAAAGAAGTGTTTGCAGCAATAAACCCAGGATAGACATGTTTTCCTTTAGCATTTATAACTTTCCCTTTTCTGGCAATTTTCATCATTGCACTACCAACGAATGATATTTTTCCGTCAGAAAACATGATTAATGAATTTTCAATCACTTTCCCGTTTCCTAAGTGAGCAGTTGCTCCTTCGATACTATAATCTTGTGTTTGTTTTGCGGCGGGTGTTTGTTGCGCCATTATATTTCCTATCAATAAGAAACATAATAAATTATATATAGCTTTAATCTTCATGTTTAATGTTTTAGGTTTCTTATTCTGTATCACAGTGAAATAATTTTTTTGACTTCTTAACAGGTGCTTGTGTTTTAGCTCCTTTTAATTTTTCCTGCAACATCATGTTTATCAATTTAGCACGCTCTGTCTTAATTGTAACACGTTTCTTTTTATCTTCTTCGATATCAAAATAAACAGCTCCATCAATAATTGTTTTTTCAGCTTTGCTGTAAACAGATAAAGGATTTCCGCTCCATAAAACAACATCTGCATCTTTACCAACTTTAATACTACCAGTACGATCGTTTAAGTGTAATAATTTAGCAGGATTTATGGTTACAGTTTCCCAAGCTTCTTGTTCGCTTAATCCACCATATTTTATCAATTTAGCAGCTTCTTGATTTAAACGACGCGACATTTCAGCATCATCAGAATTAATAGCAACCGTAATTCCTTGGTTGTGCATAATTGCAGCATTGTATGGTATAGCGTCGTTAACTTCGTATTTATAAGCCCACCAATCTGCAAATGTAGAGCCACCAACGCCGTGTTTTTTCATTTTATCAGCTACTTTGTATCCTTCTAAAATATGTGTGAATGTGTTGATGTTAAAATCAAATTTTTCAGCAACTTTCATTAACATATTTATTTCAGATTGTACATAAGAGTGACAAGAAATAAAACGTTCTTTATTAATAATTTCAGCTAACGTTTCTAACTCAATATCTTTACGATAAGGTTGTCCGCTTTTCTTTTTTGCTTCGTATTCTTTAGCACGTTGAAAATAATCGATATATACTTGTTCAACTCCCATACGCGTTTGTGGAAAACGAACGGTTTGATTATCTCCCCAATTAGATTGTTTTACGTTTTCACCTAAGGCAAATTTGATAAATTTTGGACTGTTTTTATAAATTAAACCATTAGCATTTTCTCCCCATTTAAGTTTGATAATTGCCGAACGACCACCGATTGGATTTGCTGAACCATGTAAAATTTGAATAGAAGTAACTCCACCTGCAATATTTCTATAAATATTTACATCATCAGGATCAACAACATCTTCAATCGTTACTTCGGCAGTAGAGTTATGACCCGATTCATTTACAGCAGAGGTTGCAATATGAGAATGCTCGTCAATAATACCAGCAGTTAAATATTTTCCTTCACCATAAACTACTTTAGCTCCTCTTGCAGAAATATTTTTACCTATTTGAGAAATTTTTCCATTTTTTATTAAAACATCAGTATTGGTTAAAACTTCTTTGTTTTCAGATGTCCAAACAGTTGTGTTTTTAATTAAAATAGTTTCTTTTTTTGATTTAGTATAATTACCATATCCGATATTCGGATAAGAAACAGCAACAATATTAACCTTGTCTTCTTTTTTCTGGCTCTTTTTATTATCTTCTTTTTTAGATGTAAAAGTAGCCGTCCAATTGGTTTCATCACCAGTATTGGTTATGGCCTTTCCTTTAATGTTTTTAGCATCTACAATTCCTGATAAACGAGTAAATTTATCACCATCTTTTAAAGTAATTTTTACCCAATTGTTTGTAAAAGAAAATTTAGAACTAATTTTTTTGTCTCCTTTCTTAATGGTAGCTTTTTGTTTAGCTCCTTTTCCGTTAATAGACATTTTATATATTTCACCATTTACAGCTAAAGTATATTCACCAGAAAGATTTTTAATGCTACTATCATTTATAACGTTTTTATCTCCTTGTACCCAGTTTTCGTAAAGTGTAGTGTTTTTATCAAAAATATCACCAGAAGTAATTAAAAAATTAGCATAACTCCCTTTGTTTAAGTTTCCTATTTTATCGTTTTGTAGAATCTTAGCAGGAATACTAGTTAAGGCTTTTAAAGCAGTAGTTTTATCCAATCCAAATTTTATTGCTTTGTATAAGTTGATCTTAAAGTCTTCTACTTTTTTTAAATGAAAAGTAGTTAAAGCAAATGGTACATTATTTTTAGCAAGAACAGCAGGGTTTGCAGGTTCTTGATTCCATTTACGCATATCACTTAATGCAATTTTATCCGCTAAAAAAGCATTACTTACATCGTACGCTTTTCTGAAATTAATTGGAATAATGAACGTTGCATTGGTGTTTTTAATATCGTTTACACGTTCATATTCATTACCTCCACCAAGTATGGTGTATTGAATTCCAAATTCGTCACCTACTTTATCGGCACGTAAATCATCTAGGTAATTTCCTGCTCTAAATATTTGAGGAAGGTCTTTTTTATCATTTAAAGCTTGTAAAGCTAAATCGGTATTATTAACATTTCCTTTAGCATACCAATTTGCATCTGAATAGGTTTGACGTAATAAAGCCATGGCTCCCATACGAGAAGTAGGGTAGGATTGACGCGATTTTTTACTTTTACTAAATGATAAATAATTAGCAGATTGCTTATTTAAAATACGGTAAGCATTAGAAGTAGCAGTGTTTAAAGCAACTAAAATACCGTTACCTTGCATAATTCCATCATTTTGATGTGTGTTTACAACTCCAAAACCTAAATTAACTAATTCTTTAGCTTTTTTGTCATCAAAACTAAAAGCATCAAAAGCATCGGTGTCAGGACGAATATGATCGTTCCAATAATATCCTTTTCTATTAGCATCGTATTGTGGACCTCTACCGCTTTTTCTTTTTGGAGCTGTTACACCAAAAGTACTGTAGGTATCCACAAAAGATGGATATATATATTTACCATTTAAATTAATAATTTCTGTTCCTTTCGGGATTTTTACAGATTTACCTATTTCTAAAACTTTACCGTCTTTAATAAGTAAGGTTCCTTTTTTAATAACATTGGTTGCGCTCACATAAATTTTAGCGTTTGTAAACGCAAATAATTTATTTTTTGAGGTTTTAACTCCCGTGTTACTTGGAAAGTATTCTTGTGCATGCATTACTGATACACAAAGAAACAAGAGTAGAATGAGTGTTTTTTTCATTGATAAATTAAGTTGATTTAAGTGTTAAAGGTATTTATTTAAAAATGAGTAAATACAGTTTTAACAAATAATTAAGATTTGTTTAATATCAATTTTCCGATTTTTTGGTGTCCAGATAACCACGCAGTATTTTTATCTACAAATTGAATAGTATAATAAGCATCGCTGCTTACTTCTGTCCATGTATGTCCGCTATCGTTAGAAAAAGAAACTCCAGTTTTACCCACAGCAAAAATTTCTTTACCGTTAGTATTAGGTACATATTGGACACAACTTTTGTAATTAGGGTTTTGATTATCGGCAACTAAAGTCCATGTTTTTCCACCATTAGAAGTTATGGCTTTGTTAGCACAATTATCATTAGGTTTTGCATAGTTACCTCCAATCGCTATTCCGTTGTTTTCATCATAAAAATCGATAGAATAAATCCCTTGAGGTCCATCACCTTGAATTATAGGTGTATCATAAATTTCCCAAGTTTTTCCGAAATTAACAGATTTTAAAACTCTGGCTTTAGTTCCACCAGAAGCAATCCACACTGTATTATTTACAATTTTTATATTGGTATTACTTGCTGCAAAAAATGCTTCTCCTTCATCAAAAAGAGGTAATTTATCGCATGGAAGTTTTTTCCAAGTATTTCCACCATCCGAAGTTAAAATAATAGAGGCACAATTTTCGGTAGGATCACCAACTGCAATTCCGTGTTTATTATCTGGAAAGAATTTCATACTGTCGTAAAAAACTTTTTCATGAGTTTCTTTGTATACTAAAGTTGTTTTTTTAGTTGAATTATCTATTTTATAAAGTAAAGCAGGATTACCAATGCTTAACGCAAAGGCATTTTGGCCATTAAAAGCAATACTTCTGAAATGTGGAATGATAGTATCTTGGTGTTTAATATATGTCATACTCCAAGTTTTTCCATCATCTTTGGTACTACCGATATCTCCTTTTGAACCAGCAAAAAGGATTTCATTTTTAGTTATTGATTTTATTGCACGAATACTTGTGCTATCTTGTTTAAATTCAGTAATTTTAATAGTATCAAAAGATCTTGGTAGGTGTTTTTTTTTGCAAGAAAAAGAAATTAAAAGAACTAAAATTAAAAGTGAGAATCGTTTCATTTTTTATGATATTTTTACAATTCTAAAAATAGGTAAATCAAATTAAAACAATGAAAAAAGCATTGGTAATTTCTGGAGGAGGAAGCAAAGGCGCATTTGCAGGTGGTGTTGCACAGTTTTTGATGAAACAAAAGGAAAAAGAATACGATATGTTTTTAGGAACTTCAACAGGAAGTTTAATGGTGTCGCATTTAGCCTTAGGTTTGGTTGATGAGTTAAAAGAACTGTATACATCGGTAAATCAAAAATCTATTTTTAGTAACAGTCCGTTTAGAGTAAAATCTGTTCACGGAGAAAAAGTAATATCTATACGACATACCAACACATTTTGGAACTTTTTAAATGGACGTAAAACTTTTGGAGAAAGTAAGAATTTACGAAAGTTAATTAAGAAAAAAGTTACCAAAGAAATATACAATGAAATTCGTGCGAAAAATAAAGAGGTTGTGGTTACAGTATCTAATTTAACCGCAAATCAAATTGAATATAAATCGATTTTAGAATGTGAATATGATGATTTTTGCGATTGGATTTGGGGTTCGTGTAATTATGTGCCGTTTATGAGTTTGTTAGAAAAAGATTACTGCCAATATGCCGATGGTGGTTTTGGTAGTTTGGTTCCGATACGAGAAGCCATTGAAAGAGGTGCTACCGAAGTTGATGCTATTATTTTAGCTACCGAAGTTACACAAATAAACAGGTTACCAGCTAAAAATCCGTTTTCGCTAATGATGGATACTTTTGACTTTATGTTAGAAAATGTGGAGCGTCATAATATTACGATAGGAAAATTATCTGCTAAACAACACGGTGTAAAATTAAATTTATATTATACACCAACTGTTTTAACAACCAATTCATTAGTTTTTGATAAAGAAAAAATGAAAAAATGGTGGAAATCTGGTTATAAATACGCTAAAAAACTTGACGATGAAAAAATGAGTGAGTTTAGGCCAGAAATGATTGATAACAAAGAAATAGAAGAGGGTTTAGAAAACGCATAATTTTATGAAATTTGGAAAAGTACCCAACCCTGAGTTAATCGATTTTACATTAGTGAAAACACATCAAAAAACAGTAAAACTATTAAGTTCTTTTAATAAAGTTGATACTCCAAATATTTATGTTGGATGTGCTAAGTGGAATAAAGCTGATTTAAAAGGTTTTTATCCGAAGGGAACAAAAGATGAATTGGGGTATTATTCGAAACAATTTAATTCAATTGAGTTAAATGCAACATTTTATCGCCAATATTCAGCCGAACAATTTGAAAAATGGCAATTAAAAACACCAAAAGGGTTTAAGTTTTTTCCGAAATTAACGCAAGATATTAGCCATTTTAAACGATTACAAGGTGTTCAAGATTCTGTAAATTTGTTTTTAGATAACGCAGTTCATTTACAAGAAAAATTAGGTACTATTTTTTTGCAAATGCATGAAGGGTTTAATTCTAGTAATTTTGATAGTTTGCAAAATTTTGTAATTAGTTGGCCAAAAGAAATAAAGCTAGCAATTGAGGTTAGAAATGAAAACTGGTTTAATAATTTAACTGTTTTTAATGAATATACGCAGTTACTAGAAGAAAATAATATAGCAAATATATTAGTAGACACTGCTGGTCGGCGCGATATGTTGCACATGCGTTTAACAAACAACGAAGCTTTTATTAGGTTTGTAGGTGCAAATCATCCGACGGATTATGAACGTTTAGATGCTTGGATTTATAGATTAAAAGAGTGGCAAGATTTAGGATTAGAAAATATTAATTTTTTTATTCATCAGAATATAGAAGTCGAATCACCTTTATTAGCGGCTTATTTTATTAAAAAAGTAAACAAAGCCTTAGGAGCAGATTTAAAAATTCCGAATGAAAGTATAAATCAACAAATGAGTTTGTTGTAAAGTAAAAAATCCAGCGATAAAGCTGGATTTTTTATTTATAATTTTATAATAATACACGTTATTATGAGAATCTGAAACAAGTTCAGCTTGATGAAGTTGATTTATTTTAAATCGATATACATATTATTATAATCAATATATTTCATGTTAGAGTTCCATTGTGGAGCAAAGTTGGATTTTCTTTTTTTAGTTGCAGAAACTCCCTTAGTACCTGTGGTAATATATTGTATGGTTCTTTCTAATAATGGTTCGGTAGGATCGCCAAAAACACCTAAATTACCAGGATCCTCTTCCATAATTACTTCAGGAATAAATCCTTCAGGTTTATTTTCTCCATTACTATTCTGAATTTCTAAAACAATTGGTTGCATTGCCCAAGCATGATTTGTTTTAAAATTTGGGCCGTTACGCGAAAAGTTATCAGAATCATACAAGGTTATTGAGCCTACATGTTTACCATAAGTTTGTGATCCTACAAGTTTTACATTGATGTAAGGAGATAATGCATTTATAACTAATTCAGATGCCGAAGCGGTATTTTCTGAAACAATAAAATATACTGTTGGTAAGTTTAAATTATTAATGTTTTCATCTAAAATAGTGTTTCCATTACTGTCTTTATTTAAAATTTTATCCGTGAAATTATTAATAAAATCATTCGGATTTCTACCAGCCATTACTTTGTTATTCCAAACTTGTTTAGAAAACAGCTTATCATTGCCTTGTCCAGCAATCATGCTTCCTAAATACACAGCTGTTTGTACAGATCCACCACCATTATATCGTAAATCGACAATTAAATCAGTAATGCCAGCGGTTTTAAAATTAGCAAATTCGGTATTTAAATCTCCATCAAAATCACGTGAAAATTGATTGTACATTAAATAACCAATAGTATGGCTACCATCAACAATAACAGTAGTTTTTTTAATTGGGCTTTCAGTTATTATTGCGCTATTTAGTGTTATGGTTGTGCCGTTGCTTACAGGGTTTCCTGCATTATAATCGGCTAATTGAATTGTAAACGAATCGGCACTAAATAAAGCATTTACATTGGCTCTTGTTAGTATGGTTCCGTTTACTTCAGTAATAAGCATTCCTCTAACAATTCCTTTGGTTTCAGCATCAGAATTTTTTACAACGTCATATACATACACATAATAATTTCCAGAACCATCAGCATAATCAGCTCCTTTAAGTTTTATTCCTGTTGTTTGTCGTGTACCTTCAAAAGATTGTTCTAAGGCAATATAATCATCAACAATCCAAGAATAAGTTCTGTTAGGATCTTTGGGATATTCACTCGGTATGTGTAATAAATTGTAAAATAAATTTTCGGGATTATTATAATTATCTAAATAACCAAAAAGCTCTTGATTGTTATTAAAACGTCTGTCAGATAAATCAGGTACATCTTTTTGCCACAAATAATAGGCATTTAAGCCTTTCCAAACAAAATTTTGAACTTGAATGTCAGTAGGAATATTTTCTTTATCGCTACAAGAAATAGTCGCAAAAGCTAAAAATACAATAAGTAATGTTTTATATAATTTCATAAGGAGTATATTAGTTATAATATCAACGCAATTTAATCAATATTATTATTTTTTTTGATTGTTGCTGTAACAAACTTAAAACTACGTCGTCGTAGTTATGTAAACCAGATAATAAAGATGTAATTTTAAAGTATGGCTTACAAATTAATTAACTAAACAATGAATCAATCAGATTTTTTAAAAGTTGTATTACCCTTTAAAGACAAAGTTTTTCGTTTAGCAAAAAGACTTTTAGTTTCTACTGAAGAAGCTGAAGATGCTACACAAGAGTTAATTTTTAAGTTATGGAGAAATAAAGAGAAATTATCAGGTTATAAAAATGTAGAAGCATTTGCGATGACGATGACAAAGAATTATTGTTATGATCGATTAAAATCGAAACAAGCTAGTAATTTAACTTTAGTTCATAGTAATTATAAAGAAAAAGAAACGTCTTTAGATAAAAAGGTTGAGCATAATGATAGTGTAAGTTTAGTACATAAATTAATAGAAAAATTACCAGAGCAACAAAAAACAATTATTCAATTAAGAGATATAGAGCAATATGATTTTGATGAAATATGTAAAATGGTAGACATGAAACCAACTGCTGTTAGAGTAGCTTTATCAAGAGCAAGAAAAACAATACGAGAACAATTAATAAAACAACATAACTATGGAGTTAGCTAACATAGAAAAATTAGTACATAAATACCTAGAAGCAACAACGAACTTGCAAGAAGAAAAAGTATTACAAGAATACTTTACTTCTGATGATGTGGCACCTCATTTGCAAGAGTACAGTATGCTATTTAGTTATTTTAAACAAAGTAAAAACGAAACCTTTACCCAAACCATTCAGTTAAAACCTGAGAAAACAAAAAAGAACTGGAAATGGTTATCAGTAGCAGCGTCAGTCGTTTTACTATTTAGTGTATTTGTAGGTAATGAAAAGTATCAAGAGCATCAGCAAAGAAAGCAGTTTGTGCAAGTAACAGCAGCATTACAACTACTTTCTGTCAATTTAAACAAAGGAAACGAGGCATTGTATGCCGTTTCAAACAACCTAAACAAAGGAAATGAAGCTTTAGCACATTTGAACACCTACAAAAAAACAGTAAATAAAGTAATTAGTAAAGTAAATTAATAAAAAACAAAGTAAAACCAAGTACTTAATAAACCAAGAAAATCATGAAAAATATAATTATAATATTCGCATTCATATTCACAGCAAACTTAACTTTTGGGCAATCAATGTTTGATAAATTAGAAGACATCGATGAAGTATCATCAGTAGTAGTAAATAAAGATGCTTTTGAAATGTTATCAAAATTTAATGTAGGTTCAGGAGACAACGAAGCTATTGAAGTTTTTAATATGATAAAAGACTTAAAAGAGTTAAAAGTTTTTACAACAGAAGACTCTGCTATTTCTTCACAAATGGAAGGGATGGTAAAATCATCAGTTACTAAAAATAATTTAATAGAATTAATGCGTGTAAAGGATAAAGAATCACGTGTTAAAATTTATGTAAAATCAACAAAAAATAAAGATTTTGTTAGCGAAGTTTTAATGTTTGTAAAAGACAAAGGTTCTAAAAAAGGGGCGGCAGAATCGGTTATTGTATCTTTAACAGGAACAATCGATATTAATAAAATGTCGAAATTAGTTGAAACATTTTCAAAAGAAAAAAATGTAAAGGTTAGCAATAATTAAAATCACTTTTATACAGGAGTAAGTAATGTATTTCTTACTCCTTTTTTTATAAAACCTAAAAAAGAATCAATATGAAAAAAATATTTATATACTCATTATTATTAGTTGTTTTTACTACTGTTTCTTGTAAAAAAGAAACATCGTTACAAGGGTATTTAGTAGAAAGCCAAGATAAAAAAGAATTTATAACGTTAGATGTTCCTGCAAGTGTACTTCAATTAAGTATGGATAAAGCATCAGAAGAAGATAAAAAGGCATTTGAAAGTATTCGTAAAGTGAACATTACCGGTTTACCGTATAAAGATACTGACGAAAAAATGTATGAAGAAGAAAAAAATAAATTAAAAGCAATTTTAAAAAACTCTGACTACAAAAAATTAATCAATTTTAAGAAAGATGGCATGCATGCTGCAATTTACTATTCAGGAAAAACCAATGCTATTAACGAAATTATAGCTTTTGGTTACGGTAAAGAAATGGGGGTTGGTATTGCACGTATTTTAGGAGATAATATGAACCCTGGTAAGATTATGGAAATGATGAAAAAATCGAAAGTAGATGCAAATAATTTAGATTTAAGTCAGTTTAAATCTCTTTTAGGAAAAAATAAAAACCAAACAAATCAAGCTGAATAAGTTACTGTGGAGTAATCATAATAGTTAAAATATAAAAAAGCCATCAATAAATTGATGGCTTTTTCTTTTTAACGACTCATTAACAAGCCTCCCAATAGATTTTCCTATTTTTGACATTCAAACGAAAATATTTTATGAAGCTTCAAAAAGCCCTTACCTTAACAATACTTTTTTTTTCACTTACATTATTTTCACAGTCTGAAAACAATTATAGAGCGGAAAAAGATAAAGTTCATGATTTAATTCACACAAAATTAAAAGTTGATTTTAACTTTAAGGAAAAGCAGTTAAATGGTGAAGCATGGGTAACATTAAAGCCACACTTTTATAAAACGAATAAAGTTACTTTAGATGCTAAAGCAATGCTTATTCATACAATAACGATGAATAACCAAAATTTAGACTATAATTACGATGATTTTAAGTTGATAATTGATTTACCTCATGCTTATAAAAAAAATGAGAACTTTACACTTTATATTAAGTACACCGCACGTCCTGAAAAAGTAAAACAAAAAGGAAGTGCAGCGATAACGTCAGCTAAAGGATTATATTTTATCAATCCAACAGGGTTAGATAAAAATAAACCTACACAAATTTGGACACAAGGAGAAACTGAAGCAAGTAGTTGTTGGTTTCCTACAATAGATGCTCCAAATCAAAAAACATCACAAGAAATTTATATAACTGTTCCTAATAAGTACGTAACACTTTCAAACGGTAAGCTAGAAAAACAAACAAATAACAATAACGGAACAAGAACCGATTACTGGAATTTTACGCAAAAACATGCACCATATCTATTCTTTATGGGAGTGGGGGAGTATGAAATAATAAAAGACACGTATAAAAATATTCCGGTAGATTATTATGTAGAAAAAAAATATGCACCTTATGCAAAAGATATTTTTGGAAAAACACCTGAAATGTTAGCATTCTTTTCAAAAATTACTGGAATAGAATATCCTTGGAATAAATATGCGCAAATTGTTGGACGCGATTACGTAAGTGGAGCTATGGAAAACACAACAGCTGTTATTCATGGTGAAAATGCCTATCAAATGCCAGGGCAATTGATTGATGAAAACATACAAGAAAATACCATTGCCCATGAAGCTTTTCATCATTGGTTTGGCGATTTAGTAACTGCTGAAAGTTGGAGTAATTTAACTGTAAATGAAAGTTTTGCAAATTATAGTGAATATTTATGGCGCGAATATAAGTACGGTAAAGAAGATGCTGATGCTCATTTATTAGCAACTATTGAAGGGTATAAAAACGGACAAAATTACGATAAACATTTAGTTCGTTTTAAGTATCATGATAAAGAAGATATGTTTGATGCGGTTAGCTATAATAAAGGAGGCGCAATTTTACATATGCTACGAAACTATTTAGGTGATGAAGCCTTTTATGCCGGATTAAATAAATATTTAACTGATAATAAATACAGTACAGCTGAAGCTCATCAATTACGTTTAGCTTTTGAAAAAGTAAGTGGAAAAGACTTAAATTGGTTTTTTAATCAATGGTATTTTAGTAATGGACACCCGAATTTAGAAATTTCGTATGATTATAATAAATTACGAAAAACAGTAACGGTAAATATTATTCAAAATCAAGCAAATGAATTTAAATTTCCTTTTGCTATTGATGTTTTTGAAGGAAGTAAGCGTACCCGTCATAACGTTTTTGTAACAGCTAAAGATGCATCATTTACCTTTCCTTTTACAAAACAACCTACTTTAATTCAAGTAAACGCAGATGGGGTTTTGTTATGCGATATTGTTGAAAATAAGGTGTTAAGTGATTATATACATCAACTAAAATATGCCGATAATTATATACATAAAAAAGAAGCATTACTTGAAGTTGCAAAAAAACAAGATGATAACAAAGCTTTTGAAGCCATTGCAAATGCAATGAATAATGATTTTTATAAAATTAGAATTTTAGCCTTAAAAAACATCAATTTAATATATAAAGGATCAAAGAAAAAGGTTATTGATAATATTAAGCGAATAGCAATGAATGACCCTAAAACCTTGGTACAAGCAGCTGCTATTGAAACATTAGGTAAATTAACAGACCCTGAATTAAAACCTGTTTTTGAAAAGGGTTTGAAAAGTAAATCATATGCAGTATTAGGTAAATCATTAGTGGGCATGTATTATATAGATAAAGCATTTGCTATTCAAAAATCAAAAACATTACCTATTGAAGTTAAAAATATTATAGCAACACCTTTAACACGTATATATTTAGAAGAAAATGATGATGATGAGTTGATTTTTATAGCCGGTAATGTTATGTCGGGAATGTATTTAAGTCAAAATAAAAAAATACAATCTTTATATAAAAAGGCTTACGATAAAATTGCAATCAGTAATAATACTGAAGCTATTAAAAATTTGGCAGATGATATTGTAGCAAAAGGTATTCAGTATAAACAATATAATTTTGATAAAGTAGGAATCAATTTATTACGACAAATAGTACAAAAGCAAAAAAATGTTAGCGCTACTAATAAAATACGCAATATTGAAGTTGTTAAAATAGCAATGGCAAAATTATTAGAATAAGTAATCTAAAAAATTAACTATTGGCATTATAATTGTCTGTTCTAATAAAATCAAAAAAACATGAAAAAAACTACTTTACTACTCATTCTTATTTCACTTATAATAATTTCTTGTAGTAGCATTAAAACAACAGAAAAAGCTATAAATTCAGGCGATTATGATAAGGCAATATCTTTATCAGTTAAAAATTTAATAAAAAATAAAAATAAAGAAAAAAATCAGCCCTATGTTGTAATGTTATCTAATGCTTTTAAAAAAGCAACAGATAGAGATGTTTCTAAAATTTCATTTTTAAAAAAAGAAGGCAAACCAGAAAATTTAGAAACAATATATAATTTATATAAAAGATTAAATAATAGACAAGAAAAAATAAAACCGTTATTGCCTCTTAAAAATAATTTAACAGGTAAAAACGCAAAATTTTATTTGGTAAACTATAATGATGAAATTATAAAAGCAAAAGAAAATTATGCTGATTTTTTATATAATAAAGGACTTGCTTTATTGAGTAAAGGAAGAGAAAATAAAATTAATTATAGAAAAGCTTTTGACGAATTTAAATATTTAGATAAAGTAAATTCAAATTATAAAAATACAAGAGATTTACTTGAAGAGGCACATGCAAAAGGAACAGATTATGTATTTTTATCAGTAAGTAATGAAACAGATCAAATAATACCAAGAAGGTTAGAAGACGATTTGTTAGCGATGGATACGTATGGATTAAATAATTTATGGACCGTATATCATTCTGAAAAAATAAGACAGATTAAGTATGATTTTGATTTGGAATTAAATATTAGAAGAATTGATATTTCTCCTGAGCAAATTCATGAAAAAGAAATTATAAAAGAAAAACAAATTAAAGATGGCTTTAAGTATTTAAAAAATAATAAAGGTATTTATGTAAAAGATAGTTTAGGAAATAAAATTAAAGTTGATAATTTTAGAAAAATAAGATGTAAATTATATCGTTTTACTCAATTTAAAAGTAGTAGAGTATCTGGGGTTGTTAAATATTTTAATAATACTACAAATCAATTATTAGAGAGTTATCCTATAGAAAGTGAATTTATTTTTGAACATAGCTATGCTGATTACGATGGAGATAGAAGAGCTTTAGATAAAACTTTTTATGGTTTAACAAAATTAAAATCTGTAGGTTTTCCATCAAATGAACAAATGGTATATGATACTGGTAGTGATTTAAAAGAAAAACTAAAATATATTATTACACGAAATAAATTTAGAAATTAATAATAAATAAAAAATCTCCAGTTATAAACAGGAGATTTTTTATTTTTAGCCATTATGGATTTATTTTCACAATTTGATAAAGAGCCTCAAAATTTACTTCCTAAAGATGGAACTGTAAATTATTATGGGATTGTTTTATCTAGAAAAAAAGCTGATGAATATTACAGTCATCTTTTAAAAAATATAGAATGGAAAAATGATGAAGCTATTATTTTTGGAAAATTGATAACAACTAAACGTAAGGTAGCTTGGTATGCTGAAGTTGCTTTTGAGTATTCATATTCTAATCGTACAAAAACGGCTTTAATTTTTACGGAAGAATTACTAGAATTAAAAAAAATAGTAGAAAAAGAAACAGAAGAAACCTACAATTCATGTTTGTTAAATTTATATCACGATGGTTATGAAGGTATGGCATGGCATAGTGATGGAGAAAAAGACTTAAAAGAAAACGGCGCAATTGCATCATTAACTTTAGGGGCTGAGCGTAAATTTGGTTTTAAACATAAAACAACCAAAGACACAGTTTATAAGGTGTTAGAACATGGATCATTGTTGGTGATGAAGGACGAAACACAAACGCATTGGTTACATCGTTTACCACCAACAAAAAAAATCCATCGACCTCGAATTAATTTAACTTTTAGAACCATTGAAGAAAATAAATAATAGATTATTTCATTTTTCCAAAAAAAGTTAATTCGTAATTAGGTAGTAATTCTGGATTGGTAATTTTAATCATATCTTTTAAAACTAAATCTGGTCTTATAGGTGCTAACTCAAAGTAAATAAGTCCACCAGTTTTTCCTTTTTTTGTTCCAATAGTAAAAACTTTATCCTTGTTTACCGCATCAAACTCTTTGTAATGTTTGTTAGCACTTAAAAGCTGTTCTTTTGTTTCGTATAAACCACAACCAATCCAAAAATCAGCATTTTTACCTTTGTCTAAAACACTTTCAAAACTTAATTGTAAACTTCCAGTTCCCTTAGTATTTTCCCATAAATATTTTAAGTTAGCATCCTTAAAAAAAGTAGCAACAAAACTTTCGCCTCCAGGAACATTCCATATATCTTTAAACATACTTCCTGATAATATTGTTAGAGAGTTAGTGTTTTTAGCTGCAATTTTTTTAGCTTTTAAATAATTTTTTTCAATAGCATTAAAAATACTATCAGCTTCTTTCTCTTTATTAAGAAGAACACCAAAAAATTTAATCCATTCGGCTCTACCCAACGGAGTTTCTTCAAGCCATTCGCCGTTAAAAACTACAGGAATTCCTGCTTTCTTAATATTATCATATAATTTACTGTTTGGATGTAAAGAAAAACCAACAACTAATTCTGGCTGTAAATCCATTAGTTTTTCGGTATTCATACTTTGTTCAGATCCAAGTTCAACTATTTTACCAGCTTCAATTCTTTTTCTAGTTTTTTCTGAAGAAATGTATTTTGCATGTGGAAAACCAATCAACTTATTTTCACTATTTAAAAGTTCTAACATTGGCACATGAGTTGTGCTGGTAACTACTAATTTACTTACAGGAACTTTAATTTGATTCTTAGCAATATTAGTTTTGTTGGTAAGTGTAAATTTAAACTGCTTTTCAGAGTTTTGAAATACTTTTTTAATGATTAGTTTTTTTTGATTGTTTTCAGAAATAATATCAAAACCTTTGGCATATTTTATAGTATATGAAGAGGTTTTTATGGCTAAATTTTCTTTTTTTTCTGATTTTTTACATTGAATAAAAAATAAAGAAAAAATTATTAAGGATAATAAATGTTTCATGGTTGTTATAAGGTAAATTTTATAATATGTCCGTAATTAAGTTTTAAATTAAAAGAGTTTTCTAAGGCACTTTTATTAATATATGACCATAAACTTCTAATAATTCCTGCATGAGTAACTATTACAACGCGTTTTTTGTTTAAAGTTTTTATTTCTTCTAAAAATTTAACAGATCTAGCGTGTAAATCTAAATAAGATTCGCCATTTGTGGTAGTAACATTCACAAAATCTTTCATCCAAATATCTAATTCTTTTTTGTTGATGACATCCCATTTTTTTAACTCCCAATTTCCAAAATCAAGTTCTTTAAGCCTGTTATCATAAATAATAGTATCAGAAAATTGTTCGGCTAAAATTTTACATCTTTTAAGTGGACTAGAATAATAAAGTGTTTCTATATCGTTTACAGGAATTTCTCTTAAAATAGGTTTAATTTCATCATTAAAAGTATTGGTAACACCAATATCAGCTTGCCCATAGCAAATTCCTTTTTCAATATCGGGAGTGGTATGTCTAACTAAAATAATTTCCATATAGCAAGTAATGATAAATAAAATATAACTTCAGAAGCTTGTTGTAAAGCTCCTGCGCAATCGCCTGTTTGTCCGCCAATCCATTTTTTAAATAAACGACTCATATATAAATAGGTTAAAAATAACGGAATTAAAACTCCGAATATTTTAACATCTTGAAAGAAAATAAGCGGTATTATTCCAAAAAAACCTGAAATAACCAATGCTTTTGTGCTCATTTTTTGTGTTGTAGGCTTCACTTTAGCAGTATCAATATCTCTAACATATTCATGAGTATATAGTAAAAAAGTGGCTACAAACCGACTAATAGCGTGACCAGAGATAAGTATTAATGGAATTTTATTTAAGTGATTATGTAACTCGTTTAAACTGACTATTTTTATTGATAAAATAGAAATTAAGCCTATAACACCATAAGTTCCTAAGCGAGAGTCTTTCATGATGGTTAATATTTTTTCTTTTGTCCATCCGCCACCAAAACCATCACAAACATCAGCAAAACCATCTTCATGAAAAGCACCAGTTGTCCAGATAGAAGCGATACAACTTAAAATAATAGCTATTAAAGGATTAAAAATAAAAGAAGCTCCGTAAAAAGCAAGTGCCGAAATTGTACCTACAAGAATACCTACTAAAGAAAAATAACGACTACTTTTATTTAATATTTCAGGAGAATGATTTACCCATTTAGGACACGGAATTCGAGTGAAAAATAAAACAGCAGTTAAAAAATAATGGATTTGATTTTTCATAAAATTAAGCTTCAGATACATTTGCACTTTTAAAAGTAGCCATTTCATTTAAAAAATTTACAGCAGCTTGTACTATCGGAAGAGCAATGGCACTACCAGTTCCTTCGCCTAAACGTAATCCAATATTTAATAAAGGTTTAGCATTTAAAAATTGCAGCATTTTTTCATGACCTTGCTCACCAGAAGTATGGCAATAAAGACAATAATCTAACACGTTTTTATCAATAGCTTTTGCTGCTAATAAAGCAGCAGTAACTATAAATCCATCAATTAAAATAGTCATTTTCAATGAAGCAGCTTCTAACATAGCACCGCACATCATTACAATTTCAAAACCGCTGTAACAAGCCAATGCATCTAAAGGGGTTTTAATATTTTTATTGTGTAAATTGGTTACTTTTGTAAGGATTTTTGCTTTTTTGGTAACTCCATCATCATTTAAACCAGTTCCTTTACCAACGCATTTTTCGATAGGAGTATTGGTGAAATAACTCATTAATAAAGCGGCAGAAGATGTATTACCAATACCCATTTCACCAAAACCAATGGTATTTGTTCCGTTTTTATATAACTGTTGTACTATTTGTTTTCCTTTTGTTAAAGCAGATAAACACTCTTCAGTTGTCATTGCTTTTTCAATACTATAATCTTTAGTTCCTTTTGAAATTTTAGCATTTATTAGGTTCGGATTCGAATCAAAATCAGCATTTACACCAGCGTCAACAATAGTTAAATCAATATTATTTTGATTACAAAAAACGTTGATTGCAGCTCCGTTATTCAAAAAGTTTAACACCATTTGTTGCGTTACTTCTTGCGGATAAGGACTTACCGGATTTGATTTTACAATTCCATGATCACCAGCAAAAACCACAATACTTGGTTTCTTTAAAATAGGGGTAAGTGTATTTTGAATTTGCCCAACTTGTAAAGCAATCGTTTCTAAAGTTCCTAAAGAGCCGATTGGTTTCGTTTTAAAATCTATTTTATCTTGTAGTGCTTTTTTTATGGTTGCAGAAACTGGTAATATGCTAGTAGAATACATGTTTTTATTTTAAAGTTAAAGGTAATCCAGATACCATAAAAGTAGCCTTATTTGCTTTTTTAGCAATGTATTGATTTATCCAACCTTGTAATTCGGTAAATTTTCTGCCAATTTCAGTGTCAGCATGCAAACCCATACCAATTTCGTTAGAAATAACGATGATTGTAGCATCTAATTCAGACAGCTTATCAATTTCATTTTTAGCCAAGATTAAACTATGTTGTAAATCATTTTTAGTATCAACATAAAAATTAGTAAGCCATAAAGTAACACAATCAACAACTACGGTTGCTTTTTTAGGAATTACGATACTTATATTTTTTTCCTCTTCAATAGTTGTCCAACGTTCATCTCTGTCCGAAACATGTCTATCTACACGTTTTTTAAAATCAGCATCCCAAATTCTTGAAGTAGCTAAGTAAAAAGGTGAATCTGATAATGATTCAGCCAACTGTTGTGCGTAACTACTTTTACCCGAACGCTCTCCGCCACTTATATAATAGATCATAATTAAAGAAGTAATTTAAAAGCAAAGATTAGAAAGATTTTTTAGAAAAAGAAAATAATACTAGATAACTATGTATTTTAGCAGCTTAAAATATTTTTTATGAAAGTTTCTTCATTTATGCCAGCAGTAACCCAAATGATTTATGATATGGGATTACAAGATTATTTACAAGGTATTACCTTTGAGTGTCCTGCAATAGCTCTTGATGAAAAACAAGTTGCTGTACGTTACAAATTAGAAGGACAAACCTTAACTAGTGAAGAAATTAATACTATTTTTTCTAAAACTAAAGCTGAAGGAGGTACTTTATATTATGTAGATGAACCTGTTTTAGAAAGCATCGCACCAGATATTATTTTTACACAAGATGTATGTGATGTTTGTCAGATAGATACAGAGTCGGTTGCTAAATCGGCCTATAAATTGGCTAAAACTCCCGAGTTAATTTCGATTACTCCAAATTCTTTAGAAGATGTTTTTGACAATGCTTTAACAATTGCAAAAGCAATGAATAAAGAAGCAATAGGTGTTAAATATGTGAATGATTTAAAAGAACGTATTTATAAAATTGTAGATAAGCAAAGAGCAAACAGACTACAATCTAAAAGTGTGATGTTATTAGAATGGATAGATCCTTTATTTAACTGCGGGCATTGGATTCCGCATCAAATTGGGTATGCTGGCGGAATTGATTTATTGTCGCATCCATCAGGAGATAGTATTGTTATTTCTTGGGATAAAATTGTAAAATATGATCCTGAAGTTTTAATTATTGCTCCTTGTGGTTACGGAATTGAAAGAACGATGGAAGATATGCGTTTTTTAGAAGAAAAACCAGAATGGAGCTCGTTAAGAGCTGTAAAAAACGGTGAAGTATATATTGCTGATTTTGCTATGTTTACACAATCATCAGCAAGTACTTTGGTTGATGGTATTGAGTGTTTATCGGCTATGATTCACCCTAATTCTTTTAAAGTATCAGAAAAACTTAAAAATAAGTTTTCTAATTTTAATGATTTATTGGTATTAAATAATTAAAAAAATAACATACATTTGCGCAAAATTTTAGGTTTTGATGTTTAAAATAATAAACATCAAATTAAAAGGGAATTTGGTTAAATACCAAAGCTGTTCCCGCAACTGTAAGCTATAAAGCTTGTAATTAATCTTTAAGTCACTGTTTATTTTAAATGGGAAGACCAATTACAAGACGCAAGCCAGGAGACCTGCCTAGATTTTAAATAATTCAAACTTTCGGGATAAAGGTTTAATATATTTATGAAAACAATATTAAGTATCTTCTTGTTATTTTTTGTTAATACTCTTTTTTCTCAAAAAGACACAATTTCTGTCAATAAACTTAAAGAAGTTATTGTAAACGGAAAAATAAGAACAATTGGAAAACGTATTGGTGCAGAGTCAATTACAATTGATGAAAAACAAGTAGTTAAAAACCCAATTAATTTTACAAATCTTTTACGTTATAATAGCCCTATTTCATTTAGAGATTATGGTAATGGAGGAGTTAGTACAGCTAGATTTAGAGGAACTTCAGCTTCTAATACGTTAGTGTTATGGAACGGGATACCGATTAATGCAATTGGTAGCGGACAAACAGATTTTAATTCTTTATCAGCCAATATTAGTGATAATATAATTGTTCAAAGTGGTGGTAATAGTACCGAATTTGGTTCGGGAGCTATTGGTGGAACAGTTCGTTTAAATGATGAGTTAAATTTTAAAAAGCATAAAAAGTTCCATTTATTTTCTTCTTTTGGAAGTTACAATACAACGTCTAATTTTTTTAAAAGTTCTTTTGGAGATGAAAAATGGAGTGTAAAATTAGCTTCTACAGTTAATTATTCTGATAATAATTATACGTTTATTGACGATAGATATAAAGACACTAATGGTAATTTATTAAAAAACGAAAACGGTACTTATAAAAATTATGGTGTTAGTTTTAATATAGCTCATAAATTTAGTTCAAAAAACACATTAGCCTTTTACACAACTGGCTATTATGGTAATCGTTTATTTTCAGACGGATTACCTAATCCATCAGCAGGTAGTGAAAGAAATGAAGATTTTAATCAGCGTAATTTATTACAGTGGAATTATAATTATTCAACACAATTTAAGCAGCTAATAAATGTAGCTTATTTAACACAAGAGTATCGATATTATGATAATAAAAATGCTGACAATTTTAGCTTTGGGAAATCTAAAACCATTCACGCTAATTATTCATTAACCTACAAACCTTCTAACATAATATCTTTTAATTATAAAACAACTTTTGAAAATATAACAGGTAGTAACTCTCAAATAACTACTAAAAAAAGAAATTCAGTAGCTTTTGTTGGAAATATAAAATATAAACCGTTTGAAAAGTTACTTACAAACTTACAAGTAAGAAAAGAATTAAATTCTGATTTTAATGTGCCAACTTCAATATTTATCGGAAGCGAATATAAAGTATCTCCAAAATTTACTGTTTTAAGTAATTTTTCTACAAATTATAGAACACCTACTTATAATGAGAGTTATTGGCCTATTGTAGGTAATTTAAATTTAAAACCAGAAAATTCACTTCAGGGAGAAATAGGTATTTCATATAAAAATAAAAACGTAGTATTAAAGTCAACAGCATTTTATATACATACAAATGATAAAATCCTTTGGTTACCAGCAGGAGGAAGTAATTTATGGATACCAAAAAATGTAAGTGATGTAGTAAATAAAGGGGTAGAATCTTTTATTAGTTATCAAAAAAAAATAGGAGAACATACTATTAATATTTCATCTAACTACACTTATACAAAAGCAACAAATAAAGAAACGTCTAAAATATTACCATACGCTCCTTCGCATTTATTAAATTTTACAACTAATTATACGTATAAAAAAGCAACTATTTTTTTACAAGGTTTATACCAAAGTAAAACATATACGAACGAAACAAATTTAAATTTTTACTCTTTAGATGCGCTTAGTGTACAAAATATAGGCTTTAACTATAATTTATCAACAAAAACAACAAAACTTCCAATATTAGGACTAACCGTAAATAATATATTTAACAAAGTGTATTATTTTTCAAATTTACGCCCTATGCCTGGTACAAACTTTAACATCAATATAAATTACAAATTTTAAACAAAATGAAAATTACAAAATTAATTTTACAACTTTTTTTAGTTAGTATACTTATTACTTCTTGTTCTGATGATGAGAAAATAGTAGAAGTACTAAAAGACGAATACACCAAAGGAATTATAATTAGCGCAGAGGGTGTTTTTAATGATAAAGATGGTTCAATTTCTTATATAAACAATGAATTAACTGAATCTCAAAATTTTATTTACGCAGGTAAAAATGGATCTTTATTAGGGGGGTTAATACAATCAATTACGTTTACAGATACAGATGCTTATATTATTTTAAATGATGTAAACACAATTGTAGTTGCAGATAGATATACTTTTGAGAAAAAAGGGCAAATTACTACTGACTTAAAAAATCCTAGATACATGACAATTGTTAATGGAAAAGGATATGTTACGAATTGGGGAGAAACAAAATGGGGAGATGATATAGATGATGATTATGTAACAGTTATTAACTTAAACACATTAGAAGTTGATTCTAAAATAGATGTAGCTATTGGTCCAGAACAAATATTAAATAAGAACAATAAATTATACATTTCACATAAAGGAGCTTATGGTTCAAACAATATTGTTTCTGTAGTAGATTTAAATGCTAATAATAGTATTTCAACGATTACTGTTGGTGATAATCCAGATGAAATGGTTTTTGACAATGCAGGTAATTTAATTGTTTTATCGGAAGGTAATACAACTTATGATGCAGATTGGAATGTTGTTGATAAAACAGCATCTGCTATTTCTTTTATTGATTTATCAAGTAATACTATTTCTAAGAAATTAGAATTTCCTTCAATGGAAAGTGCTGCTCTTATGACATACCAAAATGGAAAAGTATATTATTATAAAGGAGCAGATAGTAAAGTATATACAATTGATGAAAGTGCTACAGTTTTAGCAACCGAAGGTATAGATGTAGGAGGTATTTATGGAATGAATGTTAGAGATAATAATCTTTTTACTGTTAGTTACGAGTTTTCTACAACTACAACTTTATCTAAATTTAAAGTTCATGATTTAAATACAAAGTCAGAAGTTTATACTTCTTTAGTAGGTATTGGAGCCTCAAAAATTTATTTTAATAATTAATAATAAATTATAAACAATATTACCAGTTTATAATTTAAGGGAGAATTGCAAGCATAAACATAGAAAAAGAAAAAAAAGTCTACCAATTTTAAGGTAGACTTTTTTTATAAAAATTTTTCTCGTATTTCTTTTGATGGTACTGAGCACATATCTTTTTTACCAAACCATTTATAACGATTTTTAGCAATAAAATCATATACAACATTTCGGATAACTTCTGGGAAAATCCACAAAAGATAAGATGTTTTCCATAACCCATTAAAATGATTCATAATTTTTATAGCCGCAGACGATTTTATATCGTAACTAATATTTGGGTCATATAAAATAATAGAATCAACTTTAGCAGTATCAATGCCTAAATAATCAATAATTCCTTTTCCTTTTTCAGATTGTATGGAAGCAAAAATAAATTGATTCTTTTTATCAAGAGGAATAATTTTTAATATCGCTTGGTTACAAAAATTGCATACACCATCAAATAAAATTATTTTCTTGCCCCTTGGTAAATCAGTCATTATATTTTTTTAAAAAGATTAAAACAAAAATATAGATAAATTATGTAACATTTTAAAACAAGAAGCGTCTAGTAGGTAAGTAAATAAAGATTTTAAATATAAAATCAATATTTATTTTGATATAACAATTAACCAATACTATGATTCGAATAGAAAACCTACACAAATCTTATCCAATAGGAAAAGATAAACTTCATGTTTTAAAAGGATTAGATTTACACATTAAAGAAGGTGAATTTGTATCGATTATGGGATCTTCAGGATCTGGAAAATCTACCTTATTAAATATAGTAGGATTATTAGATACACACGATGAAGGTAATTATTATTTAAACGGACAATTAATTGAAAATTTAAATGAAAAAAAAGCCGCTATCTTGCGTAATAAATTTTTAGGTTTTATTTTTCAATCATTTAACTTAATATCCTATAAAACAGCTTTAGAAAACGTTGCATTACCCTTATATTATAAAGGAGTAGCTAGAAAAGAACGTTTAGAAATAGCCTTAAATTATTTAGATAAAGTAGGTTTAAAAGATTGGGCACATCATTTACCAAATGAACTTTCAGGAGGACAAAAACAGCGTGTAGCAATTGCCAGAGCTTTGGCAACCAAACCAAAAGTAGTATTGGCAGATGAGCCAACCGGAGCATTAGACTCATCAACAACCGACTCGGTAATGGATTTGTTGAAAGAAATTAATGATGAAGGAATGACGGTTTTTGTAATTACTCACGAAGAAGAAGTAGCTGAGCAAACGAATAGAATTGTACGCTTAAAAGATGGTGTAATTATTAGTGATGAGTACACCAACACAAAAGCAGTTTAATTATGTTTGATATAGATACTTGGAGAGAAATTTTTCAAAGCATTAGCAAAAATAAACTACGCTCTATTTTATCAGGATTTACCGTAGCCTTTGCTATTTTATTGTTTACATTACTTTTTGGTATAGGTAATGGACTTCAAAATACCTTTAAAAATGAATTTGCAAAAGATGCTATAAATTCAATATATATCAGTTCAAACCTAACAACAAAGGCATATAAAGGACATCAGGTAGGACGTAGAATCCAATTTAAAAATGATGATTTTGAGTTTTTAAAAGAAAATTATTCTAACAAAATCCAAATGATTAGTCCTCGTATACAAAGAGGAGCTAAAGTTGTTTACAAAACTGAAGAAGATAATTATACAATTAGAGGTGTATATCCTAAATATGATATATTAGAATCTGCCGAAGTAACAGAAGGACGTTTTTTAAATATAAGAGATTTAAAAGAAAAAGCTAAAGTTGTGGTTATTGGTCGTATGGTTGAAAAAGATTTATTCGGTCAATTAAGTGCTTTTGGTAAACAGTTAAATATTGGTGGAATTATGTATAAAGTTATCGGTGTTTTTTCTGATCCAGGGGGCGATAGTGATGAGCGTTATATTTATATGCCATTTACCACCATACAACAAATTTATGGTAATAACGATCATATTGGAGATTTTGGATTAACATATAATCCTGAATTAAGTATAGATGAAGCTATTGCATTTGGAAATAAAATGCGTAGAGAATTAAAAAAGAAGCATGAAATAGATCCAAATGACCAAAGAGGAATTAGAGTAAATAATTATGCTTCAGATAATAAAGAGGTATCTAGTATGATGGTTGGTTTAGGTATTTTAATTTTAATCATCGGTTTAGGAACTTTAATTGCAGGAGTAGTAGGTATTAGTAATATAATGGTATACGTTGTAAAAGAACGTACTAAAGAACTAGGAATTAGAAAAGCAATTGGAGCTAAACCAAAATCGATTATTACAATGATTATGTTAGAGTCAATTTTAATAACAGCTTTGGCAGGTTATTTAGGATTGGTGATTGGTGTAGGTATTTTAAAAATAGCAGGACCAAGTTTAGAACAATATTTTATTTTAAACCCAGGTGTTTCACAACCCGTAGTAATAGGTGCTACAATTACTTTGATATTAGCAGGTATGATAGCTGGATATTTACCAGCAAAAAGAGCAGCACAAATTAAACCAATAGTAGCTTTAAGAGCAGATTAGTTATGAAATTTCTATTTGATAAAGATGTATGGCAAGAAATTTACGAAAGTATTCGTAAAAATAAAACAAGAACTGCAATTACTATTTTTGGAGCATTCTGGGGGATTTTACTTCTTGTAGGATTATTAGGAGCCGCCAAAGGAATTGAAAATGGTTTTAATAGTATGTTTGGTGATTTTGCCACTAACAGTGTTTTTATGGCTGGTGGTAGAACCTCTAAAGCTTTTAAAGGTTTTCAAGAAGGACGACAAATACAACTAACCACTAGTGATGTTGAAAAAATTAACAGCGAGGTTAAAGGTGTAGAATTTGTAGTGCCAAGAAACGCTACAGGAGGTTTAGTTGTAAACGGATTAAAAACAGCAAATCTTACTATTTTTGGAGATTACCCGTTATTAGATAAAGTACAAAAGAAAAACTTAATTGAAGGACGTTTTATTAACCAAAATGATATTAACGAAAACAAAAAAGTTTGTGTAATTAGTGATGATGTTTATGAACAGTTATATGATAAAGATGAAGAGGTTTTAGGTACTTATTTAAAAATAAATAACATTGGTTATAAAGTTATAGGGGTTTATAAACCAGGTAGAATTGGAGGTAGAGGAAATACAGTTCACATTCCATTTAGTACCTTTCGTTTAGTATACAACACAGGTAATAAGTTTGAATGGATGATGGTAACAGGTAAAGCTGGTTTTGACATTGAACAAGTTGAAATAGATATAAAAGGTTTGTTAAAAAGTATTCATAAAATTCATCCAGATGATACTAGAGCTTTTAACGGATTTAACTTAGGTAAAGAAATTGCTAAAGTCACAGGTTTTTTAACCGGAATGCAATTTTTAACATGGTTTGTAGGTATAGCCACCTTAATAGCAGGAGTATTTGCTATTGGTAATATATTATTAATTACGGTAAAAGAACGTACAAAAGAAATAGGTATTCGAAGAGCATTAGGAGCAACACCCATTATGATTCGTCAACAGATTATACTAGAATCAATTTTTTTAACCTTATTAGCAGGGTCATTAGGTATTATTGCAGGAGGTTTAATTTTAATGATTATCGATAAAGCAGATATTTTAACAAACCCAACAGTAAATATACCAATTGTATTAATCGCATACGCTGTATTAATTATACTAGGAACTTTTATAGGGTTTATACCCGCATATATGGCAACAATTATACAACCAATTGAAGCATTAAGAGAAGAATAAAATAAAGTCAATTAACAAGAATATAAATAAATAAAAATGAAAAAAGTAATCATCTTTGGCGGAATAGCATTAGCATTAATACTAGTGTTAGTATGGTTTGGAAAAAAGAACAGCGCTTCACCAATAGAATATAAAACTGAAAAAGCATTTAAAGCAACGATTGTTAAAAAAAGTGTAGCTACAGGTAAAGTAGTTCCTTTAGAAGAAGTTGAAATTAAACCGCAAATAGCAGGTATTATAGATAAAATAGTTGTTGAAGAAGGAGCTATTGTTAAAGCAGGTGATTTAATTGCTACGGTAAGAGTTGTACCAAATGTAGCATCTTTAAACAGAGCTAATGGTGTAGTAAAAAACGCTAGATTATCATTTAATAATGCTAAAACACAGTTTGAAAGAACTAAAAATTTATTTGACAAAGGAGTTATATCTCGTCAAGAATTTGAAAATGCTGAATTAAGCTATAATAATTCAAGACAAAATTTAGCAAACTCTCAATCAGATTTAGACATCATTAAAAAAGGTACCACATCAGGTTTAGGAAATGCAGCTAATACTAGTATTAGAGCTACTACTTCTGGAATGATTGTTGAAATTCCTGTTAAAAAAGGATATCAAGTAACACAAACCAATGACTTTAATGCAGGTACAACTATTGCTCGTATTGCCGACATGACTAAAATGATTTTTGAAGGTCAGGTTGATGAATCTGAAGTTGGTAAACTAGTAAAAGGAACTAATATTGAAGTAGCTTTAGGTGCTATTGAAGATAAAAAGTTTCCAGCAGTATTAAATTTTATCGCGCCAAAAGGAACAGATGAAGGTGGAGCAGTACAGTTTAAAATTAAAGCAGATGTTACTTTAGATGAATCTCATTTTATTAGAGCTGGTTACAGTGCAAATGCAGAAATAGTTTTAGCTAAAAAAGATAGCGTTTTATCAATTAAAGAAGCATTATTACAATTCGATAGGAAAACTGAAAAACCTTATGTTGAAATAAAAACTGGCGATCAGCAATATGAAAAGAAAGATGTAAAGTTAGGATTGTCTGACGGAGTTAATGTTGAAATTTTGGAAGGGGTTACCGCTACAGATGAGATAAAAATATGGAACAAAGTTTCTAAAGAAGAAAATAAAACAAATAGAAACAACTAGTTATTTTAGTTTAATATCATAAAAAAAGCAACTCATTTGAGTTGCTTTTTTTAAATTTAAATATTTTAAGCTTATCCTTTGTAAAAAGGTAATTTAACTACTTTTGCTGGTATTTGTTTTTTACGAACTTGAATAAAAATTTCAGAATCTACTTTAGAGTTTTCTTTAGTAACGTATCCTAAACCGATTCCTTTACCTAAAGATGGACTCATAGTACCAGAAGTAACACGACCAATTACAGTACCTTCACTATTAACAACATCATAGCCTTGGCGAGGAATTCCACGCTCTGTCAATTCAAAAGCAACTAATTTTTTAGTAACACCAGCTTCTTTTTGAGCCTTTAAAGCTTCAGCGTTTACAAAATCTTTGGTAAACTTGGTAATCCAACCTAAACCAGCCTCTAAAGGAGAAGTAGTATCATCAATATCATTACCATATAAGCAATAACCCATTTCTAAACGTAAAGTGTCTCTTGCTGCTAAACCTATTGGTTTAATACCAAAATCTTTACCAGCCTCAAAAACTTTTTTCCATACAGCTTCTACATCTTCATTTTTAACATAAATTTCAAACCCACCAGAACCTGTATAACCAGTTGCTGATACTATAACGTTTGGTAAACCAGCAAAATCAGTAATTTCAAAAGTATAAAATTTAATAGTTTCTAAATTTACTGAAGTTAACGATTGCATTGCTTCAACAGCTTTAGGCCCTTGAATAGCAAGTAACGACCATTCCTCTGAACGGTTTTCCATTTCAACCTTTAAGTCGTTATGAGAAGAAATCCAGTTCCAATCCTTTTCAATATTAGATGCATTTACAACTAACATATACTCATTTTCGGCAATCATATAAATAATTAAATCATCCACAATTCCGCCATCAGCATTTGGCATACAGCTATATTGAGCTTTTCCTGGTGTTAACTTTGAAGCATCATTAGAAGCTATTTTTTGAATTAAAGCCAACGCATTTTCTCCTTTTAAAAAAAACTCTCCCATGTGGCTTACATCAAAAACACCAACACCGTTTCTTACGGTTTCGTGTTCTAAATTTACACCTTCGTATTGTACAGGCATGTTATAACCCGCAAACGGAACTAGTTTTGCACCTAATGCTTCATGTATATGTGTTAATGCAGTATTTTTCATTTTAAAATTGTTTGTTTTAAAGTAATTGCTAAAATATTGAAAATATGACAAACAAATAGTGTGATTTTGTTTAATGTTTTGATGATTTATTAACCAAAAAAGTGCTAATATTTTATTGTTCTTGTTAAAGAATCTTATTTTTGAGTACTAATTAAATTTATATTATCTGTTTTAGATAAATTGTTTTTTGTGTAAATTAGATGATATATTAGCGACATATTAAGAAAATAATTAAATGAAATTATCAAGAAAGAGTATATTTAATATTGCATTTGTAGTTATAATAGGATTGTTATTGTACCCGCCAACTAAAGTTTATTTTATACGATTAATTTCTCTCGCCCCAACAGTTATTACTGAAGATGAGCAAGTAAATTTAACTGATTATAACTGGAATTTAAAAGGATTAAATACCTCTAATATTGATTTTAACGATACTAAAAACAAGGTGGTTTTTGTAAATTTTTGGGCAACTTGGTGCCCGCCTTGTATTGCTGAAATGCCGAGTGTTCAAAAACTATATAACGATTATAAAGATAAAGTAACTTTTGTTTTTGTAAGTAATGAAAAATGGAATGTTATTAATGATTTTTACCTAATAAACAATTATAATTTACCAACTTATAATACGTTAAGTAAAATACCTGAACAATTAAAAAGTAATTCGATTCCTGCTACTTATATTATTGATAAAAATGGAAATATTGTTACCGATAAAAAAGGTGCTGCCAATTGGAACAGTGCTAAAGTTAGAGCGTTATTAGATAAATTAATCAAGTAGAAGCTTTACTTTTGTAACTTTATATAAATTATGAGTCAAGAACAACCTAATAATCCGCTTTACGGAATAAAATTAGCCACCATGTTAGAAGAATTATACTTAGAATATGGTTGGGAAGAAATGGGGGAGATTTTAAATATTAATGCTTTTAAGAAAAATCCAACCTACAAATCGAGCTTAAAATTTTTAAGAACTACGCCTTGGGCAAGAGCTAAAGTTGAAAAATTGTATTTAGAGTATATTAGTTAATTTAAGCCATATCTCTTATTTTTTAGCGTCATTCCAAATTTATTTCGGAATCACACCTGACAAGAAGCTTGCCATTTGTTATGAGAAGCCGAAATAAGTTCAGGTTGAAGCATTCATTGTATCGTTAATAACAGATAGTCACAAATAACTTTGTCTTTTAAAACCAATTCACTCCATTCTTTTGGATTTTCACATAGTTGAAGTCATAAATACCTTTGTTTTTCTGTTTACAATGTAGTGATTTTTGTGTAGTTTTGAATTTATGTGTTCCAGTAAAAAATATTTGAACAGATAAGAGAAAATTAAATTTATATTGAGAGCTGAATAAAAAACTTCTCGATATAATTTTATTCATTTCAATCATAAAATCACTCGAAGTGACACCATATTTCATCGACGTTATATTACCCATTCCGTTAAAAAAAACATTTACGTATTTGGTAAATGAAGCAGAATTTTCATTTCTTAAAAAAGGAATGCGAGTAGCAGTATCTTTCGGAAAAAGTAAAATTTATACCGCTTTGGTGTTTAATATTCATCAAAATGCACCAGAATTATACGAAGCAAAAGATATTCATCAAATTTTAGATGAAAAACCGATTGTAACTGAACGTCAATTAAAACATTGGCAATGGATTTCTAACTATTATATGTGTTCTTTAGGTGATGTTTATAGAGCTGCATTGCCATCAGCATTTTTGTTAGAAAGTGAAACGATTATTTATAAAAATGAAACTTTTACGAACGAAAAAAGTTTAACTGATGAAGAATTTTTAATTTTTGAGGCGTTACATCATCATTCACAACTTACCATTCATCAGGTTTCAGATATTTTAGGTAAAAAAACAGTTTTACCAATTATTAATGGATTAATAAACAAAGAAGCTGCTTTTATTAAGGAAGAAATTTACGAAACCTACAAGCCTAAGTTAGTTAAATATGTGCGATTAAAGGCAAAATATTCATCAAACGAGGCACTTCAGGGATTGTTAGAAGAGCTTTCAAGAGCAAAAAAACAACGAGAAGCGGTATTAGTTTATTTTCAGTTGGCGGTTTCCAAAAAACCGATAAAAGCAAAAGATTTAGAAGAAAAATCAGGGGTTTCATCCGCAGTTTTAAAAGCGTTGGTTAGTAAAGATATTTTTGAGTTTTACGAAATTCAAACAGATCGTATTAATTTTAAGGGAGAAATTAATCAATTAAAAGAGTTGAATGAATTTCAACAGCAATCTTTCAGTGAAATTAAAACTTCTTTCGAAACTCAAAATGTAACCTTATTACATGGTGTTACTGGCTCTGGAAAAACAGAAATATATGTAAAACTGATAAAAGAGGTTATTGCAGAAGGAAAACAAGTGTTATTTTTACTACCTGAAATAGCTTTAACCACCCAAATAATTACGCGTTTACAACATTATTTTGGAGAATTTATATCGGTATTTCACTCAAAATACTCGATGAATGAGCGTGTAGAGGTTTGGAATAATGTGTTAGAAAACAAATCCAAAGCACAAATAATTTTAGGAGCCAGATCATCAGGTTTTTTACCTTTTAATAATTTAGGATTAATAGTTGTTGATGAGGAGCACGAAAGTTCGTACAAGCAATTTGAACCCTCGCCACGTTATAACGCTCGTGATACAGCAGTAGTTTTGGGACATTTACATACAGCAAAAGTTTTATTGGGTTCGGCTACACCATCATTAGAAAGTTATTATAACGCGAAGCAGAACAAGTATGGTTTTGTTGAGTTAACAAGACGTTTTGGAAATATTCAATTACCAAAAATTGAATTGATAGATGTAAAAGAAAAACATCGAAAAAAGGAAATGAAAGGTCATTTTTCTGATCGATTATTAAAAATGATTACAGAGGCTTTAGAAGAAAAGGAACAAGTAATTTTATTTCAAAATCGTCGCGGATTTTCTCCAGTTGTTGAGTGTACCACTTGTGGTGTTTCTCCACAATGTCCAAATTGCGATGTTAGTTTAACGTTTCATAAATTCCGCCGAGAATTAAAGTGTCATTATTGCCATTACCAACGTTCAATGCCTAATAGTTGCGGAGCTTGTGGTAGCAATACTTTAGATACCAAAGGTTTTGGAACAGAACAAATAGAGTTAGAATTAAAAGAACTTTTTCCGAAATATAAAATCGGAAGAATGGATTTAGATACTACGCGTGGTAAATATGGATATCAAAAAATAATTGGCGCTTTTGAAGCACAAGAGATTGATATTTTAGTGGGCACACAAATGTTATCGAAAGGATTAGATTTTGAAAACGTATCATTAGTAGGCGTTTTAAGTGCCGATTCTATGCTAAATTTTCCTGATTTTAGAGCGCATGAAAGAGCGTATCAATTAATGGTTCAAGTATCGGGTAGGGCAGGACGCAGTAAAAAACAAGGTAAGGTGGCGATACAAACTTATAATCCGTATCATCAAATTTTACAGCAGGTTTCTACAACAAACTATACAGAAATGTATAAAGAACAGCTGCAAGAGCGTTGGCAATTTCAATATCCGCCTTATTATCGATTAATAAAAATAACCTTAAAACACAAAGACTATAATCGTGTAGAAAATGGTGTAAATTGGTTAGCAAAATCGTTGCAAAACGTATTTCAAGAAAATGTGCTAGGACCAACAGCTCCAGCAGTTTCAAGAGTTCGTAATTTATATATTAAAAATTTAACGATTAAGATTCCTCCAAAGCAATCGTTAGTTAAAACAAAGGAACAGCTACATAAAATTAAAAATACGTTTGAAGCAATAAAAGATTTTAGACCTATTCGCTTTATTATTGATGTAGATGCTTATTAATAAAAGTTTTTATAACATTTCTACAAGTTGGATGTTGTTACCACAAGTATCATTAAAAATAGCGTATTTTACAGTTGGTGTTTCGGTTGGTTTTACGCTAAAATTTACATCAAGTTTAGTAAGTCGTTCGTATTCTTTATCAAGATTTTCAACATTAAATTGGGTGTAAGGTATGCCAGCTTTCATTAATGCGTTTTGATAAACTTTAGAAGGTTCAAAATGATTTGGAGCAGGTTCTAAAGATATTTCAGGTCCATCTAGCGCTTCTTTTGACACTACAGTTATCCATCTGTTATCACCTCCAACAGGAATATCGTGCTTTTTTACAAAACCAAGTTTTTCGGTATAAAATATTAAAGCTTTTTCTTGGTTTAGTACAGGAATTCCTATTATAGTTATTTTCATTTATACTATTTTATTAAGCTTGTGGTTTATATTAAAAGTTTCTAATGTCAACAATAGCTCCGTTTTGTAATTGATTTTCAGTATCAATTTTATAAATTGTTTCCGCAACAAAATTAGGAGTGTATAATTCGTTGTTTTCTTTTAAATCAACAAAACGTTGTACGCTATTAAAATCAGTTTTACTGGTATTTCTTATTTGAGATTGCATATTGGTATCTACAACGCCAGGGTAAATTGAAACGCACTTTACACCGTTTTCTATTTCAGTTTGTTCAGTAGCAATTGCTTTGGTCATCATATCAATAGCAGCTTTTGAAGTGCAATAAATAGTCCAACCTTGATATGCATTTTTTGCTGCACCTGATGAAATATTAATAATTTGTTTTTTACAGGTTAATTGTTGTGTTAGTTTGATAAACAAACCCGATAAAACAAGTGGAGTAGTGGTGTTTAATTGTATGGTTTTAGAAATATCATTAGCTTTTAAGTTTTCTAAATTTGATATTTCGCCTAAACGGCCTGCATTATTAATTAAAGTAATTGAGGTTATTTTAGGAGTTGCAATTTCTTTTAAAAGATTTGCAAAAGTGTTTTCAGTTGCTGTAAGGTCTGATAAATCTATGGCAACATCAGTTATGTTTTCTAAACCAGATGATGTTCTTGCTAAAGAATATACCTTGTAGTTTTTGTTAACATATTTTTTAGCCAATGCTTTTCCAATTCCTTTGCTTGCTCCCGTGATTATTATAATATTCATATCGTAAAGGTATAAAAATGATATGATAAATATTTGTCATTCTTAACTTGTTTGAGAATCACATATTTTATAGATTAGGAATTTTTGATGAAATCTTGAAAAAATTTCAAGATGACTGAGATTTAAATAACATGGTTTATCTAAAAAATTCCTTCGATTTTTCCCAATACACATCCATTTCTGTTAAGCTCATATCAGATAAATCTTTACCTTCTTTCTTTGCAGCTTCTTCTAAATACTGAAAACGATTGATGAACTTTTTATTGGTTTTTTCTAAGGCATTTTCTGGATTTACCTTAATAAAGCGTGCGTAGTTTATCATAGAAAATAATACATCGCCAAATTCTTTTTCGATATTTTCTTGATTACCCGCTTTAATTTCGTCGTTTAGTTCGGTAAGTTCTTCCTGTACTTTTTGCCAAACTTGTTGTGGATCTTCCCAATCAAAACCAACACCAGCAACTTTATCTTGAATTCTATTTGCTTTAACAAGGGCAGGTAAACTTTTAGGAACTCCTTCTAAAACCGATTTGTTGCCTTCTTTAAGTTTTAGTTTTTCCCAGTTTTGCTTAACTTCTTCTTCGTTTTTAACTTCAATATCACCATATATATGCGGATGACGATCAATTAGTTTATCAGAAATAGCATTGGCAACATCGGCAATGTCAAAAGCTTGTTTTTCACTACCTATTTTAGCATAAAAGACGATGTGTAACAACACATCGCCTAATTCTTTTTTTATTTCTTGTAAATCGTTGTCTAGAATGGCATCTCCTAGTTCGTAAGTTTCTTCAATTGTTAAATGGCGTAAACTTTCTAAGGTTTGTTTTTTATCCCATGGACACTTCTCACGAAGTTCGTCCATAATATCTAACAAACGGTTAAAGGCGCTTAATTGTTGCTTACGAGTATTCACAGTTTATTCTTTTTCAGTAGTTGTAGCTTCTTCTTCTTGTTTAGTTAAAGAACTAAAATCGAAATCAGATGTAGCTAAGGTATTATACCACTGAATTACTTTTTTTATGTTTGATGCATATACACGCTCTTCGTCATAACCTGGTAAAATTTCACCAAAATAAGTAGTTAATTTAGCAGCACTTTCTTTATGAGAAATAGCTTCTTTACCATCTTCTTTATCAGCAATGTTTTTAAGAACAATTGCTAAAGGTACTTCTTCTTCATAAGTATAAATGGCTATGTTTTCTAATAAACTTACATTGTGTGTAGCAGTAATAGGAAAACGTTTTCCGTCTACAATCGATTTTACGATTACACCTGTTTTAGTTTGTGATAAGATTTGAAATAATCCTGGTTTACCAGTAACGGCAATAATTTTGTTAAATTCCATAATATAATATTTTTAATGTCTTGAATAGACTATTTTCTTTTAGCTTTAGGAAAACGCATTCTGTAACCTGCGTTAACTTTTCCTTTAGCTATGTTTTCTAATTTCTTTTTGATTAATCGTTTTTTTAATGAAGATAATTTATCGGTAAACAAAACTCCATCAATATGATCGTATTCGTGTTGAAAAACACGTGCTGCCAATCCGCCTAAAACTTCGGTATGACTTTCAAAATTTTCATCTTGATATTCAATCGTAATTGTTTCTTGACGAAAAACATCTTCACGCACATCAGGAATACTTAAACAACCTTCGTTAAAAGCCCATTCATCACCTTCTTCTTTAATAATTTTAGCATTGATAAATACACGATTAAAGTTTTTTAACACCTCTTTATCTTCTTCAGATAAATCTTCATCATCAGCAAAAGGAGAAGCATCAATTAAAAACAAACGAATGTCTTTTCCTATTTGTGGTGCTGCTAATCCTACACCTTGTGCATTATACATTGTTTCTTTCATATCGGCAATTAATTTATCTAATTGCGGATAATCTTTATCGATTTCTTTTCCTACTTTACGTAATACGGGATCTCCGTAAGCAACAATGGGTAAAATCATGTTTTTAATTTTTTTAAGGAATGCGAAAATACAAAGAATCGTTTTGCAATAAAATTATTTGTTATATAAATATGACTGTAAAATAATTGTAGCACTAATTTCATCAATCAAAGCTTTGTTTTGACGTTGTTTTTTATTTAAACCACTATCAATCATTGTTTGAAAAGCCATTTTAGAGGTAAAACGTTCATCTTCACGCTTAATAGGAATGTTTGGAATTGATTTACTTAGTTTTTGTAAAAAAGGAATAATTAAAGTTTCACTTTGACTATCAGAATTATCCATTTGTTTAGGTTTACCAATAATAAATAACTCAACGTTTTCTTTTTTAATATAATTTTTTAAAAAAGGAATTAGTTCTTTAGTTGTTATTGTTGTTAATCCAGAGGCAATAATTTGTAATTCATCAGTAACAGCAATTCCTGTTCTTTTTTTTCCGAAATCAATGGCTAATAGTCTTCCCAAGTGTGTTGTTTTTAGCAAAAATAAGCATTTTAAACAATGATAATACATCTGTTTAAAAAATGTATCTTCGCATTATATTGAGATAGAGATTTTATATTTGTAGAAAATTTAAAAGATGACAGAATTACAATCTATTATAGAAAAAGCATGGGATAACCGTGATTTATTACAAGAAGAGACTACTATAAACAGCATTAGAAAAGTTGTTGATTTATTAGATGCAGGAGAATTACGAGTAGCTGAGCCTACCGAAAATGGATGGCAAGTAAACGAATGGGTTAAAAAAGCGGTTGTGTTATATTTTCCGATTCAGAAAATGGAAACTTTAGAAGCGGGTATTTTTGAATATCATGATAAAATTCCATTAAAAAGAAACTTTAAAGAAAAGGGTATCCGTGTGGGACCAAATGCAGTAGCGCGTCATGGAGCCTATATTTCGGCAGGAACAATTTTAATGCCTAGTTATGTAAATATAGGTGCTTATGTTGATGAAGGTACTATGGTAGATACTTGGGCAACCGTAGGATCATGTGCTCAGATAGGTAAAAATGTACACTTATCAGGTGGTGTAGGAATTGGTGGTGTTTTAGAGCCATTACAAGCAGCTCCAGTAATTATAGAAGACGGTGCTTTTATTGGTTCTCGTTGTATTGTTGTTGAAGGTGTTAAGGTAGAAAAAGAAGCTGTTTTAGGAGCAAATGTTGTATTAACAATGAGTACTAAAATTATTGATGTTACTGGTGATACACCTGTTGAAACGAAAGGAGTTGTTCCAGCGCGTTCAGTAGTAATTCCTGGAAGTTATACCAAAAAATTTGCCGCAGGTGAATATCAAGTACCTTGTGCGCTAATTATTGGTAAACGTAAAGAAAGTACTAATAAGAAAACTTCGTTAAATGATGCTCTTAGAGAGTATGATGTAGCGGTGTAAAGAATAAAAAAGGCCTAAACAATTTAATTGTTTAGGCTTTTTTATATAGAGTAATTTATTTTTTTATTCCAAAATTAGTCCAAGTAATTTTTTTAGATCTTGTATGTTTTCTTATAGTATTATTAAGTTTCCAACTGTCTTTGTTTTCATAACCTCGAGCATGGTCTAAATGAACTAAAATTGCGCTATATCTTATTTGTTTAGATTTTATACCTAAATTAAATAATCGTTCTCCCATTTCACGATCTAAGCCACCGTATTGCATGCGTTCATCAAACCCATTAACAGTAATAATATCTTTTTTCCATCCCGAAGCGTTTGCTCCATTCCATGTTGCTTTTGTTGGGGTGAAATTATTTAGTAATTTCTGTTTTAACCCTTTAGCTGTTAGTTTATTTGCTTTAAAAGTTCTTTTTAAACCATTTTTAACTAACCAATCAATATCAAAACATTTTTGATTTTCAATATCTTCTTTAGTTATCATTTTTGATATATTCATAGGGAGTTTAAAATAACCACCCGATAAAATATATCCTTTTTCACTATTTTTTCTATGTATTTCAACAAAATCTTTTCTAGGAACACAATCACCATCTGAAATAATTAAGTACTCTCCTTTGCTTTTAAGAATTGCTTTGTTTAAAATTTTTGTTTTTTGAAAGCCGTTATCTTCATGCCATACATGTGTAATATTATAAGACATTTCTTTATTTAAAATTTCGATAAGCTCTTTCGTGTCGTTTTTTGAGCCATCATCAGCAATAACTAATTCAAAATTTAAATAAGTCTGTTGATTATACCCCCAGAGAACTTTTTTTAACCATTCTTTAGAATTATATGTTGTTATTATTATTGATACTGTGGGTGTGTTCATAATCATAAAGTTTGAAACAAAAGTACTGATGATTATTTTAAATTATAGTACTTTTGATGATAAAATAAGTGATTTATGTTTTTAAGAAAATTATGGTTAAAAATAATAAAAAAAATGATTTTTTTGCCGCAAGAATACTATGTAAAATGTTATTATGAATATTATTCTGGTAAAAAAATTAATTATAATAACCCTGTTGAATTTAATCAGAAATTAACTTGGTATAAAGTGTTTTATAGACCCAAAATTTTAAATATTTTGGTAGATAAATTTGCAGTAAGAAGTTTTGTTAAAGATCGAATAGGTAAAGAGTTTTTGAATGAATGCATAGGAGTTTACACAAATCCTTCAAAAATTAATTTTGATGAATTACCAAATCAATTTGTAATTAAAGGAGTTCATGGTTGTAATTTTAATTTAATTGTTAAAGACAAGACTAAATTAAATAAAATTAAAGCAAGAATTTTGATGTATAAGTGGTTAAGCAAGAATTATTATTACAAAGGCGGTTTACAATGGGCTTATAAGGATATAAAACCAAGGATAGTTATCGAAAAGTTTTTAGAAGACAAAGAGGTTAAAGAACTTATTGATTATAAATTTTATTGTTTTAATGGTAAGCCTAAGTTTGTATTAGTACAGTCTGATAATTTAGGGAAATATTTTTATGATTTAAAATGGAATCTTTTACCTTTTCAAAGGTCAGAAATAATAAAGGAATTGATTAAAAAGCCTTCAAATTTTGAAGAATTAATAGAGTTGTCTAAAAAAACATCTCAAGATTTCCCTTTTGTTAGAGCTGATTTTTATTCAATAAACGGAAAATCAATTTTTGGTGAAATGACATTTTATCCTAATAATGCACGGGTTGATTTTTATCCTGAAAAATATAATAAAATAATTGGTGACTATTTCGAATTACCTAAAATTCCTAAAGGGGAAGAATTTATAAAAAACCATATATTGAATGAAAGTTATTAAAGAGTTACCAAAATCAATTTATTATTCGTTTTATTTACGAATTTGGTCAATGGATAAGTCGATTAAAAACAAAATTAAACTACCTGTAGTTGTTTCTTTAACATCAATACCTGAAAGATTAAATAGTTTAGATTTAGTAATAAGAAGTATTTTAAACCAAAAAAAAAACAATTCCTAATAAAATTATTTTATGGTTACATAACGATTTAAAAGAAAAATTACCTAAAAGATTATCAAGGTTACAAGGAGATATTTTTGAAATTAAATACTCAAGTTTAAAATGCTCTCACAGAAAATTAATACATACTCTGAAATTGTATCCAAATAGTTCAATCATAACTTGTGATGATGATTTAATTTATAATCAATTTTTTATCGAAAAAACTTATAATGAGCATTTGAAATTTCCTTCTGACATTATAGCTAATAATGCAACACATATTAAAATAAATAAAGACGGAAGTTATCAGCCTTTTGTTAATTGGCGTAAAAGAGATAAAAATTATAAATTAAATAGTTTATTACCAATAGGAGCATGGGGAATTTTATATCCCCCAAAATCGATGCCCGAAAAAATACATGATGTTGATTTATTTATGGAATTAGCACCAAAAGCTGATGATTTATGGTTTAAAGCAATGGCATTAATAAATAATGTTATTTCAAGACAGTCTTCTAATAAGCCGAAAGAGCCAATACCTATTATAGGTTCTCAAAAAGTATCTTTAAAAGAAGAGAATATAAAGAAAAAGAAAAATGAAGTACAATGGTTAGCTTTATCAAATTATTTTAAACTAGATAGTATTTTATTAAATGATGAAGATTTGATGTAAGAGTTTTCTTTTGATAGGATACGTTTTTTAGATATATAATTTATAGTAAATTTGCGAAAAAATTTAAAAAAAATATATGCGCTTTAAACTCCCTAATTATTTAAGATTTTTATTCATAAACATTTTTTGTTTGTTTGGATTTCTATTCTTATTAAGAATAATTTTTTACTTTTTATTTATAAGTGATTTAACTATAGATTCAAATGAAATTAACAAATCTCTTTTTTTAGGATTGCGTTTTGATTTAAAGTTGGCTATAATTGCATTTATACCATTAGCTTTATTTTACATAGTAGTAAGGAATTTTTTTAAAAAAGGAATTTTTAAATATATATATATAGTATATACAACTGTCATATATATAATACTATTAGCATTTTATCTATTTGATTATGGGCATTATGCTTATTTAGATTTACGCTTAAATGCTAATGCTCTACGTTTTTTAGGTAATTTAAATATCTCAACTCAATTTGTTTTTGATACATATCCGGTATATAAAGGGGCTATTGGTTTTATTATATTCATTTATATAATAATAAAAATTAATAATTTTATTTATAAAGCTTTTAAGAAAAGAGATTTTACATCCACAAAAAAAAGTAAAATTATATTTTCAATAATTACAACGCTTCTTTTAGCTTTTGGTATTTTTAGTAGTGTGCAGCATTATCCATTACGTTGGAGCCAGGCTTTTTTTTCAAAAAATAAAAGTGTAAATCAATTTACTTTAAATCCTGTATTGTACTTTTTTGATAGCTTTAAATTTAGAAACGAAAGTTATGATATTAACGAAACAAAAAAATATGCTGGAGTAATTAATAAACATTTAGGAATACCATCTGATAGTTTATTATTTAAAAAGAGTTTTACTTTTTCAGATAGCCTTAAAGTAAAAAAGCCTAATGTGGTTTTTGTAATGTTAGAGTCCCTAGGAAATGCTTCATTAGGATATTACGGAAACCCACTTAAAGTTACTCCAACAATAGATAGCCTATTAAATAATAGTGTTAATTTCACCAATCATTATGTACCTAAGGTATCAACGGCAGCATCAGTTTTTGGAAGTATTACGGGATTACCAGATGTTGTTAATGTACGTACAGCTTCAAGAAACCCAATGATTATAAACCAACGTGTTTTATTTGATCAGTTTAAAGATTATAATAAGCTATATTTTATTGGGGGAAGTGCAAATTGGGCTAATATACGTGCGGTTTTCCAGTCTAATATAAAAGGATTAAAAATTTATGAAGAAGGAGCTTATAAACATGAAGACAGAGCCGATGTTTGGGGAATAGATGATTATGATTTATTTAAAGAGTCTAATAAAGAGCTTGAAGAGTTACATAAAAAAGAAGAACCTTTTGTTGCTTTTATACAAACAGCCACTAATCACCAACCATTTACAGTACCAGAAAAAAGAGATAGTTTTGTCCCTATAAAAGAAATTGATGAATCAGTATTAAAAGAAGCTGGTTCACGTACTTTAGCTCAAGTAAATGGTATTCGTTATTTAGATTTTAACATAAAACGATTTTTAGAAAGAGCAAAGAAATCAGGTTATTACGATAATACCATATTTGTTTTTTTTGGTGATCACCAAGATCATCAAATGGGAGTAGGTTTAGTAAAACATTACAAACCAACTGAAAGTAAATTAGGCGTTTTAACACATAATGTACCTTTGTTTATACATGCTCCTAAATTACTAAAACCAAGAGTATTTACTAAACACATGAATTTAGTAGATATGTTTCCAACAACAATGGCACTAGCAAAGATTAATCATACAAATTATACTTTAGGTGTTAATGTTTTAGATACAATACCACGTACTAATTTTTCTTTTATTTACAGATATGTAAACGGAGAACCTGCCTCTGGGGTTGTTCAGGATTCGTTATTTTATTATCAAACGGTTTTAAGCAAAAAGTCAAAATTAATAAACCTTAATGATACAAGTTTAAATGATATAAGTGATAAACATCCAAATAAAAATAAAGAAATGGATAGTTTATTAAATGCCTTTTATCAGAGTACAAAATATCTTTATTTTAATAATAAAAAATAATTAATTTCTGATGTTTAAAAACATTCTTGAAAAATTAAATGCAGGAAAAACTATTTTGTACCCAACAGATACTGTTTGGGGCATAGGATGTGATGCTACAAATGAAGCAGCTGTAAAAAACATCTATCAATTAAAAGAAAGAGAAGAGTCTAAAAGCCTTATAATTTTAGTTTCATCAATAGATATGTTAAAGGAATATGTTTTAGAAATTCCTGATGAAGCTATTAAAATTTTAAATACATTTAAAAAGCCAACAACAATTATATATAATAATCCGATAAGATTAGCTATAAATACTATTGCTGTTGATAATACTATAGCTATTAGAATACCTAAAGATGAGTTTTGTATTGAAATGATTGAAAGATTTGGTAAACCTGTTGTTTCTACATCGGCAAACGTAAGTGGAGAACCAACACCCAAATCGTTTTCAGAAATAAGTAAAGCTATTTTAAATAATGTTGATTATACAGTACCTTTACATCAAAATAGAATTAATAAAAAGTCATCTACTATTTTAAAAGTTGAAGATGATAAAATAAAGGTTATTAGAGAATAATTAAATGCAAGAACAATATTTTAAAGAAGCAATTTCTGCTGAAATATTTCAATATATAAGTAAAGCAGCCGAAGAATTACAATTAGAAAGTTATGTAATTGGAGGTTTTGTACGAGATTTTATTTTACAAAGAGGTACCGCAAAAGACATTGATGTAGTTGCTATTGGTAGTGGAATTGAGTTAGCTGAAAAAGTAGCTTCTTTGTTACCAAACAAACCAAAGGTTCAAGTTTTTAAAACGTACGGAACAGCGATGTTACGATATAAAGACATTGAAATTGAATTTGTAGGTGCTCGTAAAGAGTCTTACACAGAAGATAGTAGAAATCCACAAGTTGAATCTGGTACTTTACAAGATGATCAGAATAGAAGAGATTTTACAATTAACGCATTAGCTTTAAGTTTAAATAAAGACAATTTCGGGTTATTACTAGATCCTTTTAATGGAATAGCTGATTTACAAGCTAAAATTATAAAAACACCGTTAGATCCAGATATTACCTATTCTGATGATCCTTTGCGAATGATGAGAGCCATTCGTTTTGCTACGCAATTAAACTTTAAAATAGAAGTTGGGTCGTTAAGTGCCATTGCTAAAAATGCAAAAAGAATCGATATTATTACCAAGGAAAGAATAATCGTTGAGTTGAATAAGATTTTAGAAGCCAAAAAGCCTTCAATTGGTTTTTTACTTTTAGAAGAAACAGGGTTATTAAATAGAATTATTCCTGAATTAATTGCATTAAAAGGAGTAGAGGAAGTTGAAGGTCAAAAGCATAAAGATAATTTTTATCACACCTTAGAGGTTGTTGATAATATAGCTGTAAACACTGAGGATGTTTGGTTACGCTGGGCAGCTTTATTACACGATATAGGTAAAGCACCTACAAAACGTTATCATAAAAAACAAGGATGGACGTTTCATGCACATGAGTTTGTAGGTTCTAAAATGGTATTTAAATTATTTAAACGCTTAAAAATGCCCTTAAATAATAAAATGAAATTTGTTCAAAAAATGGTCATGTTAAGTTCACGACCAATTGTGTTAGCAAGTGATGTAACAGATTCGGCTGTTCGTAGATTAGTTTTTGATGCTGGTGATGATGTAGATTCTTTAATGACTTTATGTGAAGCTGATATTACAACCAAAAACGCTAAGAAATTTAATCGTTACCATAAAAACTTTGAACTTGTTCGTAAAAAAATTAAAGAAGTAGAGGAACGTGATAGAGTACGTAATTTTCAACCACCAATTACAGGAGAGGAAATAATGAAAGTTTTTAATTTAACCCCGTGTAGAGAAATAGGAGTAATAAAAGAAGCTATAAAAGAAGCTATTTTAGAGGGCGAAATAGCTAATGAACATGAGGTTTGTTATGAGTATATGCTAACTAAGGGGCAACAATTAGGATTAAAAAAATAAATCAATAAAAAAGGGAAGTTTTAAAACTTCCCTTTTTTATTATGTTAATGATTGCATGGAAACTAACTTAAAATATTCTCCTTTTTTGGCAAGTAATTCATCATGTTTACCTTGTTCAACTATCTTTCCTTTTTTCATTACAACAATTAAGTCAGCTTTTTGAATTGTTGATAAACGATGTGCAATAACTAAAGAAGTTCTGTTTTTCATCATTTTTTCTAAGGCTTGTTGAACCAATTGCTCAGATTCAGTGTCTAAAGCTGAAGTTGCTTCATCTAACACCATTATAGGAGGGTTTTTTAAAACCGCACGAGCAATAGATAAACGTTGCTGTTGACCTCCTGAAAGAGAGTTCCCTCCATCACCTATATTAGTATCATATTGATTTGGTAAATCTTTTATAAATTCATGGGCATTTGCAATTTTAGCAGCTTCTAATATAGTTTTGTCAATCGGGCTATCAATACCTAATGTTAAATTATTTTTAACAGAATCATTAAATAAAATAGATTGTTGTGTAACAATTCCCATTAACCCTCTTAACGATTTTTTAGACATTTCTTTAATATCTACTCCATCAATTTCTATAATACCATCATTTACATCATAAAATCGAGTAATAAGGTTTGCTAAAGTAGATTTACCACTTCCAGATTGTCCTACTAATGCTACAGTTTCCCCTTTTTTTATTGTTAGGGAAAAGTTTTTTAGTACATAATCATCTAAATATTTAAATGATATATTTTTAAAGGTGATTGCATTATCAAAGCTGTTTTTAATAAGAGCATTTTCTTTATCAATAATAGTGTTTTTAGTTTCTAAGATTTCTAAAACCCTCTGGGCTGATGCATCGCCTTTTTGAATACCTGAATAAGCTGTTGCTATGGCTTTTGCTGGGTTTAATACTAAATAAAATAAACCAATGTATCCAAAAAAATCTTGTGGTTTCATTGTTCCTTCTCCGGTTAAAACCAATTTACCTCCAAACCATAAAATAGCTATAATGGTAGTTACTCCTAAAAACTCGCTTGTTGGAGAAGCTAAGGTTTTTCTATGAATAACTTTTGTCATCAAACTAGAATAGTTTTTTGTAGATTTTTTAAATTTTTTCTCAATTTTATTTTCAGCATTAAAACCTTTAATAACTTTTAATCCAGTCAAAGTTTCTTCAATAAATGATAAAAAAAAGCCATTTTCTTGTTGTGCCAGTAACGAATTTGCTTTTAATTTTTTGCTAATTGATGATATTATAAAACCCGAAACAGGTAATAAAATAAAAACAAAAAGAGTTAATTCTGCACTAATAGCAAACATAGATGCTAATGTAAAAACTATGGTTAAAGGTTCTCTTACAATTGTTTCTAACGATGTTAAAAAAGAGTATTCTATTTCAGTGACATCAGAAGTTATTCTAGAAATAGTATCACCTTTTCTCTTTTCTGAAAAATAAGAAATAGGTAATTCTAAAATTTTAGCGTATAAACTATCACGTAAATCTTTTACAACACCATTTCTTAAAAAAGCTAATACATATGATGCGAAATATCTAAATAGATTTTTAAAGAAAAATAAAATAAATGATAGCATACAAATAAACAGTAAAGCTGTTTCAATACCACCACTTTCAATCATTTGAGTAACTTTAAAGTTTAAAGAACCTTGCACGTAATCTGAAATAGAGGAAAGACCAGTGTATTTGGGCTGTGTAAATGTTTTTTCTGTTTTTCCAAATAAAATACCTAACACAGGAATAAATCCTAAGACAGATAACACATTAAAAATAGCATATAGGATATTAAAAAGAACATTTAATAGTGCGTATTTACGATAAGGTTTAGCGTACGCTAATATTTTTTTAAAATAATTCATTTAAAAGTTAAGTTCTTTTATAATTCGTTGAATTTTTATATCTAATTCTTTTTCGATAGCAACAGCATTATCAATTGCGTCTAATTTTGATTTTACACTAAAATAAAACTTAATTTTTGGTTCTGTTCCACTAGGACGAGCCGCAATTTTAGTTCCATCTTCAGTTTGATATATTAAAACGTTAGATTTTGGAAGATCTATAACCATTTTTTCACCAGTAATTAGATTCTTTTTTATAGATGATTGATAATCATATAAAAACTCCACTTTAGCATTGTCTATTTCAGTAAAAGGATTATTACGTAAATCTGCCATCATTTGTTTGATTTCGTTAGCACCATCCATTCCTTTTTTTACAATAGCAATTAAATGTTCTTTATAAAAATGATGACAGGTGTATAAGTTTAATAATTCGTTGTAAAACGAACTGTTATTATACTTTGCATTGGTCGCAATTTCACAAGCCAATAGGGCAGCGGTAACCGCGTCTTTATCTCTAACAAAATCACCTACCATGTAACCAAAACTTTCTTCACCACCACCAATAAAATCTAATTCAGGGTGGTCTTTAATCATTTTAGCAATCCATTTAAAACCAGTTAAACCAACTTTGGTTTTTACACCATAAGAAGTAGCTATTTCATTTACTAAATTCGTAGATACGATGGTAGATCCTACAAACTGTTTACCGTTTAACTTTCCTTTATTTTTCCAATCATTAATTAAAAAGTCGGTCATCATACTCATAGTTTGATTTCCGTTTAATAATTTCATGTTGCCTTCTAAATCACGAACAGCAATACCAATTCTGTCTGAATCTGGATCGGTACCAATAACAATATCAGCATTAACTTCATTGGCTAAATCAACTGCCATTTTTAAAGCTGCTGGTTCCTCAGGATTAGGCGATTTTACTGTGGGAAAACTTCCGTTAGGCTCTTCTTGCTCCTTTACAATATGAACTTGCGTGTAACCAGCACGTTTTAAAACTTCTGGAATTAATTTAATAGCTGTTCCATGTAAATTAGTAAAAACAATTTTTAAATTTTCACGTCCTTTTACATCAAAAGTTCCATTTTTAATAGATGCTTCCCAAAAGGCCTCATCTACTTCTTTACCAATTAATTTAATTAAGTTTTCTTGTGCCTCAAATTTAATTTCAGAAAAAGCTAAAGAATTTACTTCGTTTATAATTTTTGTGTCATGTGGTGGTACAATTTGCCCTCCGTCATTCCAGTACACTTTGTATCCGTTATATTCTGGCGGATTATGAGAAGCTGTTAATACAATACCAGCATCGCAACCTAAATGATTTACCGCAAATGATAACTCGGGAGTAGGACGTAGGTCTTCAAAAAGAAATACCTTAATATTATTAGCAGAAAACACATCGGCAACTACTTTTGATAACCATTTACTATCGTGACGACAGTCGTAACCAATGGCTACTTTTATTTCTTTATTAGGATAAGTTTGATGTAAATAATTACTTAAACCTTGTGTTGCTTTACCTAAAGTATATTTATTAATTCGGTTGGTTCCTGCACCTACAATTCCGCGCATTCCTCCTGTACCAAATTCTAAATTTTTATAAAAACGATCTGCTAAATCATCAGAATTAGAATCGATTAGTTGTTGAATTTCATTTTTGGTTTCTGTATCAAATGTATCAGATAACCATAATTTAGCTTTATCTAAAATCTCTTTCATTTATTAAATTATGAACGTACAAAGATACGTGTTTTATAAATTTAGTTTTTGTTTGATTTTATAATGTTTTTGTTGTGGATTACTTTTAATAATTAATTCTCCTAAAAAACCTGCCAAAAACAATAAAGTTCCTAAAACCATTGAGGTTAAAGCAATATAAAACCAAGGATTACTGGTTACTAAAATGGTTTTTATTCCGGTTGATAAACGATATATTTTCATTACACCAATAAAAAAAGCAGCAAAGAAACCGAATATAAACATTAAACTACCCCAAAGACCAAAAAAATGCATTGGTCGTTTGCCAAATTTTGATAAAAATGAAATAGTAATTAAATCTAAAAAACCGTTAATAAAACGATCTATTCCAAATTTAGTAACACCATATTTTCTTGCTTGATGTTGTACTACTTTTTCGTCAATATTATTAAAACCTTCGTTTTTTGCTAAAACAGGAATGTAACGATGCATTTCGCCACTTACTTTTACGGTTTTAACAACTTCATTTTTATAGGCTTTTAATCCGCAGTTAAAATCATGCAATTTTAAACCAGATGTTTTACGAGCTGCCCAGTTAAATAATTTTGAAGGAATGTTTTTAGTTACCACATTGTCATAACGTTTCTTTTTCCAGCCAGAAATTAAATCAAAATCATCATTGATTATCAAATTATATAAGGCAGGAATTTCATCAGGACTATCTTGTAGATCAGCATCCATTGTTATAACAACTTTACCTTTTGCTAAACCAAAACCAGCATCTAGTGCCTGAGATTTTCCATAGTTTTTTTGAAAACGAATTCCTTTTACCGATTTATTTTTTTCTGATAATTGTTCAATTACTTGCCAAGAAGTGTCGGTACTACCGTCATCAATAAATATAATTTCATATAAATAATTATTGGATTGCATAACAGTTGCAATCCAATTGTGTAATTCTTGTAAAGATTCTTCTTCATTAAGAAGTGGTATTACTACCGATATATCCATATTTAATACTTTCTATAATATTGTGGCAAAAATAAATAAAAAACATCCTAAAAAATAGGATGCCTTTTATTAAAAAAAAAATATTAACAATGCATCCATTTACCTATTTCAGCCCACCAATTACCTGCATTAGCAGCTAATATTGTACTTCTAGTACATGCATCTACATTGGGTATTGGTCCATTTCCATTAATTTTCTGTTGTTGTTCTCTTTTAATTTCGAATTTTTTAAATTGTCTTATCATTTTATTTATTTTGAACCAAATATAGTTGTTTTTTTATACTTCATGTACAAAACAATTTTTTTCATACTATTAAAGATAAGATAATTAGTTTTTTTAATATTGATCTTCTTCTGTTTTTTTCATAATTGCTCCACCAATAGCTGAAGTTACAAAACCTAAAAAGACATAAAACAACAAACCTAATGCATCACCAATAATTGTTCCTTGAAATTTAGATTGCATAGCTAATTGAGCTTCAATTTGTTCTTCTGTTAAACCAGCATCTAAAAGTTTTACTGATTGAAATTCATTAAGTTGGTTATAAAAATCTGGTTCAATAACACCTGTAAATAAATGAGTGTATAAAATACTAATAAGAGCACCTAAAGCAACAATACCAACACCAATTTTTAAGGCTTGCCCCCAGGCTAAGAAACCATAATTTTCTTTTTTGAATTTTTTGATAGCTAAAATAGGTAAACCTATAATACAAACAGCTAAGGCAACCATATTAATTACACCACCTATTGTATCAAATGTCATTCCTAATGCGTATATTATTAAATTGATGAAAATTATAATTCCACCATAAATTAACCCGTAATTTAAAATAATGTTTTTACTGTTTGCTTGATTTTCCATTGTTTGAATTTAGTTAGTTTAACAAATGTATTATTTTGCTTTTGAATCGAAGTTATCTCAAAAAAAGTTATTTAACAATATGTTAGTATTCAAATAGTTAAAAATGTTACAAAAAAAACTAACTTTTTTTCATTGTTTTTTCAAAACAAGGACGTAGATTTGCAGCGGCAAGTCCTACACAACTAGCTCCCTTTGAATCCCCCAGGGCGGGAACGCAGCAAGGGTATTAGGTTGTAGCAGTGTGATGTAGGTAGCTTGCCTTTTTTTGTGCCCAATACTTTCGTTAAACTATTCTTCTTTTAAATTAATATTACTTCTAGGGTGATGTAATTCTACTACTTCTTTCAAATAACTAGTATCTAAATGTACATAAATCTCAGTAGTTGTAATACTTTCGTGACCTAATAATTGTTGTATTACACGTAAATCAGCACCATTTTTTAATAAATAGGTAGCAAAAGAGTGTCGTAAAGTATGAGGACCAATACTCTTTTTAAGATTTGTCTTTATTGCTAATTCTTTAAGTATAATAAAAATCATTTGACGTGTTAACCGTTTTCCTCGCCTATTTAAGAAAATAATATCTTCTTCTTTTTCTTTAGGTGTAATTTTAGAACGAATATTATTAATATAAAAGTTTAAACGACGAATTGTTGTTATGTGTATGGGAACAAAACGATACTTATTTCCTTTTCCTAATATTCGTATGTACCCATCATCAAAAAATAAATCAGATAATTTTAAGTTAATTAACTCACTTACTCGTAAACCACAACTGTATATAGTTTCAATAATGGTTTTGTTTCGTTCTCCTTGCGGATGACTTAAATCGATGGCAGCAATTAAAGCATCAACTTCTTCTTTTTCTAATGTATCGGGTAGTTTTCTGGTAATATTAGGACTTTCAATTAAATCAGTAGGATTATCTTGGCGATAGTCTTCAAAAATCAAATAATCAAAAAAACTTCGTAAGCCTGAAATTAAACGTGCTTGACTTCTAGGGTTTATTGTTTTGCTGCTTTCATAAATAAAGGCTTGAATAATATCAGAAGATATATTTATTGGGGAATCTTTTTTTTTAAGAGTATCAATAAATAAAACGAGTTTTTTAATATCTCTATGATAACTATCAATAGAATTCTTAGAGAGCCCTCTTTCTATTTTTAAATAATTAATATAATCGTATGTTGCTTGTTTCCAGTTCAAACCGTAATAATTTAAAATATACCCAAAATTGGGTATATTTAGTTTTCTGATTTTTTTTTTTCAAAAATAAGCTTTAATTTGCATGAATAATTAAACAGAACATAAATTAAAATTATGAAAAAATTATTATTTTTAGTAGCAGTAGTTGCAGCATCATTTACTGCAAATGCACAAGGACAATTTAATGCAGGTGTTAATTTAGGTTTACCAGTAGGTGATGCTTCTAATGTATCTTCATTTGCTTTTGGAGTTGAAGCGAATTATTTATTTGAAGTTTCTGATGAGTTTAAAGTAGGGCCAACAGCATCTTACGTACATTTTTTAGGGAAAGATAGCGGTCCTTCAACTTCTCACTTACCATTAGGAGGAGCAGCGAGATATAGCGTTTCTGACGAGTTTGTTGTAGGAGCTGATTTAGGTTTAGCCTTAGGGATGTCAAACGCATCAGGATCTAATTTTTATTATAGACCAATGGTTGGTTATAATATAAGCGAAACTATGATGATACAAGCATCTTATATGGGTATTTCTAGTGAAGGCTTTACTGTAGCTACTTTTAGTGCAGGAGTAATGTTTGCATTATAAAAAAATAAGATATAATAAGTTAAAGGGGAGCAATTTTGCTTCCTTTTTTTTGTATTTTAAAAGTTGTATAAAATATTATAAATAATAAATGAAATTAATTTACCATTTAAGTTTTTGATAATTTGATACTTAGGTTTTATGAGTTTTTTTTTCTTGAATTTCTTTTATAAAAAGTGTTGTGTAGTATAAAAATAGAACTATCTTTGCAGCTCAAATTTATAAAATAAAAATTTAAAGGATTATGAAAAAATTATTATTAGTTATCGCTATCGTTGCTGCTGGGTTTACTGCAAACGCACAAGAGTCTAACGGACAAACAGCTAAAGGGAAATTTTTAATTGAAGGAAACACTGGTTTTGGTGGAGCTCATGCTGCCTCAACAGGTTTTTATTTAAGTTCTTCTGATGGTAATACAGCTTATAACTTAGGGTTAGAAGGTGGTTACTTTGTAATGGACGATTTAGCAGTAAAAGTAGGTTTAGGTTATGGTGATCAAGGTATTGATGGAGTTGATGGGAATTTCTCTTACAAGGTTGGTGCTAAGTATTATATTAGTAGTATAATACCTGTACAGATTGATTATTCAGGAAACACTAACGATGCTTCATATTTAGGATTACAAGCAGGTTATGCTATTTTCTTAGGTGATATGGTAAGTATCGAACCAGGAGTAAAATATAACTATGGTTTAGGAGATTCTAAAGATAATAATGTTTTCCAATTTAACATTGGATTTGCATTACATATCTAAGAAATAAACAAAATAAATTACTAAAAGAGAAGCAAAATTGCTTCTCTTTTTTATGCTCAAAATTTAAAAATAGTATTTTAGCTTTTTAAAATAAAAGAATGAAAAAAATAATAATTATAAACGGTCCAAACTTAAATTTATTAGGCAAACGCGAGCCTGAAATTTATGGTTCAAATTCTTTTAAAGATTTTTTTGATGGGCTAAAAGAAGAGTATACCACAATACAGTTAGAGTATTATCAATCTAATATTGAAGGTGAAATTATTAATAAATTACATGAAGTAGGTTTTAATTTTGATGGTATAATTTTAAATGCAGCTGCTTACACACATACATCTGTTGGTATAGCAGATGCAGTTAAAGGTATTGAAGCCCCTGTAATTGAAGTGCATATTTCAAATGTACATTCGCGTGAAGATTTTCGTCATGTAAGTTATATTGCACCAAACGCAAAAGGTGTAATCACAGGTTTTGGTTTGCAAAGTTATCAATTAGCGATTCAGAGTTTTTTGTAAAAACCAATATCTAATACTTAATAAAATTAATAGCGGAATTAAGGTTATTGTAAATAATTGAGTTGCTGTAATCCAAATAATAATGGCTATTATTAAAAAAAGGAGTAACACCAAACAATATTTTGAAATCCAATTTGGCGTATTTTTTTTTAATAAAAAGAAAGCCACAATTATATTGGGTAAAAACGCCCATAAAAAATTAAAATTATTAGGAGCAGTTGAATGATTGGTGTAAAACCATAAATAAACAATTAAAAGTCCTATGATACCTGTTGTAAAAAATAGTGTAAAATCGAGTAATTTAGTTCTTGTTTTGTTTTTATAATCTTTATAAGTAATATATAACCCAAATAAAGATAATAGTGAGAGTATTAAAAATGGTGAAAAAGGATCACTTTTTGGCTCTTTTTCTTCAAAATCTAATAAAATACTTGTTTTTAACACTAAATTATTTTCTTTTCCCTCTTTTATAACCTTAGAGTTTTTTAAAGCTTCAAAAACATAATCAGGTAAATATAAATATTCGTTTGCTGTTGCTATTTGGTCTAATCTGCTACCTAAGGCAATATTAATACCCAAGTTTCCCCAAGTATTGGGATGAATTTCTGTATTCATCAATTGCCTTAAAGATAATCTTTTAGTAATAAAATCATCATTAAAAATTAAATTAGAGCCTACTACTTTTTTGATAATATCACGAGGTTTTGTGGCACAATTATCAAAAAAAGGATCGTATAAATATCCAGCATTTTCTGGTAGTGCATTTATTTCTAAAATAGTGAAAAATTGTTGTTTTTGCTGTTGTGTTAAATTTAAAACTTGCTCTTTTACCCAGCGCTTATCTTGTTGACTACTTTTTAAAGCTAAGTAAAAAGGATATTTAGCCAATTTATATTTCATATAACCTTTGGTAAAATCGGCATAAAAAGTAGGGTTATCAAAATCAAAAATTCCGTAATTATAAATTAAATCTAATTGTAAGGCAGCATCCTTTACACGAATAGCAGTATGTCCAAATTTTTCATACAAAACTTCACCAGGTCCAGAGGTAATAATACTTATTTGCGAAGCTGCGGATAATTTTGTTGTCGTAACTATTTGCGAAAAAATAATTTGACAACAAAAAAGTGTTATCAAAAAAGGAATCTTTTTTTTCATCATAATTTATAATGTATAAATGCTTTCAAATATCATAATTAAGAATGGTTTAAAATATTTTCTATTATAAAATGTGTAATATTTTTTTCTATCCATTTTTCTACATCACTAAATGAACTGATAAAGCCAACGTGACCACCATAATTTGGAGTTAATAAATGAAATTTTGAAGAGTTTTCAGCTTCCTTAAAAGGATAACATTCTTTTGATAAAAAACTATCATCTAATGAATTTATGAGTAATGTGGGTACTTTTATTTTGGGTATATAAGGTTTAGAGCTTGCTTTTTGCCAATAATCTTCTGAGTTTTTAAAACCAAATACAGGAACGGTATATTGTTTTTCTAAATGACGAAATTTTGTAGCTTTAAATAACAGTTCTTTGTTTAAATTAAAATCAGGAAATTTATCCGCTTTTTCAAGCATTTTTAGTTTGATAGATTTTATAAATTCATTTAAATAAATTTTATTTTTTAGTTTTATTAGTTCTGCTTGCGAACTTGTTAAATCAATAGGAACAGAAACTGCAATTCCGCCTTTAACTTGGGTATGAATATCATTGTATTCACCTAAATATTTTAGCGTTAAATTTCCACCTAAGCTAAAACCGACAATGATAATATTTTGATAATTGTAATTAGCAATAAGATGTTTAATAATAAAATCAACATCATCTGTTTTGCCACTATGATAGGTTTTTAAAAGTAAATTATCTTCACCACTACAACTGCGTAAATTCATAGAAACAGTGTCAAAACCATTTTTATTTAAATAATTAGATGTTGTAATCATATAATTAGAGTACGCGCTGCCTTCTAAACCATGAATTAATAAAACTAAAGACTTTGACCCTGTTATTGAAAAATCTAAATCAATAAAATCGGCATCCCAAGTTGTAATTCTTCTGCGTTTATAATTAATAGTATCTTTCATAAATAAAGGACGATACATTGTATTAAAATGCGCATTTTTAAAGGGTAAACTAGGGTTAAAATCCGAAGTAAGAATAGGCATGTTTTTTTAGTTTATAATAAGTGTAAACAAATATGATAAAAAAAAAGTAAAAGCTAAAACTGATAAAAGGATTTCTTATTTTCGCTATAAATATTGAAACTGATGAAAAAACATATTCCAAATTTATTAACACTCGGAAATTTATTATGTGGTACGATAGCCACTATTTTTGCTATTAAAGGAGATTTTGTAGGAACCGCTATTTTGGTAATAACGGGAATTGTTTTTGATTTTTTTGATGGTTTTGTAGCAAGAATGTTAAATGTTCAGGGAGAATTAGGAAAACAATTAGATAGTTTAGCAGATATGGTAACAAGTGGGGTAGTGCCAGGTATTGTTATGTTGCAACTATTAATAAGTGCTTTAAATGTTGATGCAGCAAGTTATTTTGGAATTGATATGTACGGTGCAACCGGAAGTAATTTACCTTATATTGGTTTATTATTAACTTTGGGTGCTTGTTACAGACTGGCTAATTTTAATATTGATACACGTCAGTCAGATTCTTTTATTGGTATTCCAACACCAGCAATGACTTTGTTTGTGATTTCGTTACCGTTAATTGCTGAATTTTCAAGTCTCTCTTTTTTTATTGATTTGATAAATAATCAATATTTTTTAATAGCGATTACGTTTATCTTAACTTTTTTAATGAATGCTGAAGTACCTTTATTTGCTTTAAAGTTTAAAACTTTTGGTGTTAAAGAAAATACGTTAAAATATATTTTTTTAGCGTTATCTGTGCTGTTATTAGTGTTTTTAAAATTTGTAGCTGTACCTTTAATTATAATATTATATGTAATAATGTCGATAATTAATAATTTTAAAAAAGCATAAATTATATTTAAGTAATAAAAAAGGAGCTAAAGAGCTCCTTTTTTTGTATTTATTATTTTAAACAGTATAATTCGTTAAAATTTCTTCTTTTTTAGCTCAAAATCTTTACCTAAATATACTCTACGTACAGTTTCGTCTTCAGCTAATTCTTCAGGAGTACCTTCTTTTAAAAAACCTCCATTGTACATTAAATAAGTTCTGTCGGTAATAGCCAATGTTGCTTGTACATCATGATCGGTAATTAAAATACCGATATTTTTGGTTTTTAGTTTGGCTACAATTCCTTGAATATCTTCAACAGCAATAGGGTCAACTCCTGCAAAAGGTTCGTCTAACAGAATAAATTTTGGGTCAGAAGCTAAACATCTAGCAATTTCTGTTCTACGGCGTTCACCTCCAGAAAGTAAATCGCCACGGTTTTTGCGAACATGACCTAAACTAAATTCATCAATTAATTCTTCTAAACGTTGTTTTCTTTCAGATTTAGATCTGTTAGTAAACTCTAAAACCGACATAATATTATCTTCAACAGAAAGTTTTCTAAATACGGATGCTTCTTGAGCTAAATACCCAATACCTTTTTGGGCGCGTTTGTACATGGCATCATCAGTAATTTCTTCATCATCTAAAAAAATACGTCCAGCATTTGGTTTTATCATACCAACAATCATGTAAAACGAAGTTGTTTTTCCTGCTCCGTTAGGACCTAATAAACCAATGATTTCTCCTTGTTCTACTTCTAACGAAATTCCTTTTACAACTTTTCTACTACCGTAAACTTTTTGAATATTATCTGCTCTTAACTTCATTTATATTAATTAGTTTCCTTTTTTAATAAATATCGATATTAAATTATAGAAAATCTATGGATTTATAGCCTAATAATTTGTTAATTGTTTTCTTCTTCAAGTGCTTCCCAGTACTCAACAGCACGACGTAAATGCGGAATTAATATGGTACCACCAACTAAAGTAGCAATACTCATTGTTTCCATCATTTCTTCTTTGCTAACTCCGTTTTTGTATGAACTTTCTAAATGGTATGCAATACAATCATCACAACGTAAAACTGCAGAGGCAACTAAACCTAACAATTCTTTTGTTTTGGTAGGTAAATGACCTTCTTTAAAGGCATTGGTATCTAAATTAAAAATACGTTTGATAATTTTATTATCACCGGCTAAAATCTTATCATTCATTTTAGCTCGGTAATCGTTAAACTCTTGGACTTTTTGAGACATTTTTTTTATTTTGTTTTTTTAAGACATATTTTGATACATAGATACTTATTTCGTAAAGTATCATTATGGGTACCGAAACGATTACTTGACTAGCTACGTCTGGCGGTGTTATAACTGCTGATAATATTAAAACTAAAACTAAGGCATGTTTGCGATATTTTTGCAAAAACTCAGGAGTTATTAAACCTATTTTGGTTAAGAAAAATATAATGACTGGCAGTTCAAAAAATACGGCAACACCTATTAATGTATTGGTAATTAAACTTATATAGGCTTCTAACTTAAAGTTATTTTCGATAGCGTCAGAAATTTCAAAATTATAAAAGAAATAAACCGACATTGGTAAAATAATGTAATAACTAAATAATATTCCTAAAAAGAAAAGAGAAGAAGAGGTAAAAATAAAACCTTTTGATTTTTTTCTTTCAGAATCGTGTAAACCAGGAGCTAAAAAACGCCAAAATTCCCATAATATATAAGGAAAAGCAACTACGAAACCAAGAATTAATGAAGACCATATTCCTGTCATTAATTGCTGTGTAGGGTTTAAAGCTTGTAATGTTTGTTTAAAATTGATGTTACAAAAACTACTATCAATACCAATAGCTGTAAATACTTTACAAAAAAACTGATAAGTAGCAAAATCTGGTTTTAAATGCGCTAGTAAGACTTCATTAAAAACAAAGTTAATATTAGCAAAAATAAGGATAGCAACAATAAAAATTGCAACAAAGCTTCTTACTAAATGCCATCTTAGTTCTTCAAGATGGTCTAAAAAGGACATTTCTTTTTCAGCCATTTTAAAATATACCTTCTTTAATTAAATCATGCAAATGCACAACACCAACGTAATTATTATCATTATCGGTAACTAAAATTTGAGTAATACTACTATTTTCAAGCGTGTCTAAAGCTTCAACAGCCATCGCTTCAACATGTATAGTTTTAGGATTTTTGCTCATAATGTCATTGGCTGTTAACTCATCAATTTTAGTTGTTTTACTAAGCATTCTACGTATATCACCGTCGGTAATAATTCCTAATAATTGATTATTATCATTAACAACAGCAGTAACACCTAATCTTTTTTCAGAAATTTCAACAATAACTTGCGCAACTTTGTCAGTACTATTAACTTTTGGTAACTGGTTGTTTTTAATTAAATCAGCCACACGTAAGTATAAGCGTTTACCTAAAGCACCCCCAGGGTGATATTTAGCAAAATCACTACTTGTAAATCCTCTAAGGTCTAATAAACAAACCGCCAAAGCATCACCTAAAACTAATTGAGCAGTGGTACTTGTGGTTGGAGCTAAATTATTAGGACAAGCTTCTTTTTCAACAAAAGAATTTAATAAAAAATCAGCATTTTTTCCTAAAAAAGAATCAGGATTACCGGTAATAGCAATAATTTTATTCTTTGAACTTTTAATTAAAGGAACTAATACTTTAATTTCAGGAGTATTTCCGCTTTTAGAAATACAAATAACGGTATCATTATTTTGCACATTACCTAAATCGCCATGTATGGCATCTGCCGCATGCATAAAAACAGCAGGTGTACCAGTAGAATTAAAAGTGGCTACCATTTTATTAGCAATGTTAGCACTTTTGCCAATTCCGGTAACAATAACACGACCTTTTGAGTTGAAAATAAAATTTACAGCTTCAACAAACGAACTATTTAATAAATTTGCTAAATTAGCAATAGCATTACTTTCTAAAAGTATGGTTTCTTTTGCTGTTGAGAGAATTGCGTTTGCGTCTTTCAAGTTAAAAAAGTTTTAAGTAATTTTAAAGTGTAAAAATAGGAATATTTAAGAAGAAAAACTTTTTAATAAAAATAAAATTTACCTGAGTTAGTGTAAAGTTTTTTGTAAATTAGTTTGCATTTTTAATATTAGAAGATGAATATAGAGCAGTCTGAGTTATATGGATCATTGAAAAAAATATTTGGTTTTAACCAATTTAAGGGTCTACAGGAAGAAGTTGTAAAAAGCATTTTAAACAACGAAAATACGTTTGTAATAATGCCAACAGGTGGGGGTAAATCACTTTGTTATCAATTACCTGCATTAATGAAAGAGGGTACCGCAATTGTTGTGTCTCCATTAATCGCATTAATGAAAAATCAAGTAGATGCCATTAGAGGAATATCTGAAGAACATGGTATTGCACATGTGTTAAACTCATCATTAAACAAATCAGAAGTAGCTCAGGTAAAGTCTGATATTGAAGAAGGAGTAACAAAACTGTTATATGTTGCACCAGAATCATTAATAAAAGAAGAATATGCTGAGTTTTTAAGAAAGCAAACTATTTCTTTTGTTGCCATTGATGAAGCACACTGTATTTCTGAATGGGGGCATGATTTTAGACCCGAATACCGTAATTTAAGAAATATAATCAAACAAATTGATAACGTACCTATTATTGGTTTAACGGCTACTGCTACTGAAAAAGTACAAGAAGATATCTTGAAAACTTTAGGAATGAGTGATGCCAATGTATTTAAAGCATCCTTTAATAGAGCAAATTTGTTTTATGAAGTTCGTCCGAAAACAAAAGAAATAGAAAAAGATATCATTCGTTTTATAAAACAACGAATGGGTAAAACAGGAATTATTTACTGTTTAAGTAGAAAAAAAGTAGAAGAAATAGCACAAGTTTTACAGGTAAATGGTATAAATGCACTTCCGTATCATGCAGGATTGGATGCTAAAAAACGTGCAAAACATCAAGATATGTTTTTGATGGAAGATTGTGATGTTATTGTAGCTACCATTGCTTTCGGTATGGGAATTGACAAGCCAGATGTACGCTATGTAATTCATCATGATATCCCTAAAAGTTTAGAAAGTTATTATCAAGAAACAGGTAGAGCTGGTCGTGACGGAGGAGAAGGGTATTGCTTAACTTTTTACTCATATAAAGATATTGAGAAGCTTGAAAAATTTATGGCAAACAAACCTGTTGCAGAGCAGGAGGTTGGTCATGCACTTTTACAAGAAGTAGTTGGATATGCCGAAACATCAATGAATAGACGTAAATATTTGTTGCATTATTTTGGAGAAGAATTTGATGAAATAAATGGAGATGGTGCAGATATGGATGATAATATGAAAAATCCTAAAAAGCAGCATCAAGCAAAAGAAGAGGTTAAAATATTATTATCTGTAATTAGAGATACTAATGAAATGTATAAACCTAAAGAAGTTGTAAATACTATTATAGGTAAAGAAAATGCACTTTTAAAATCTCATAAAACAACAAGCCAGCCTTTTTTTGGTGTAGGTAAAGACAAAGATAATCATTACTGGATGGCGTTGATCCGTCAAATACTAGTAGTTGATTTTATCAAAAAAGAAATTGAGCAATATGGAGTTTTAAAGCTTACCAATAAAGGAAAGGAATTTATAGAAAATCCTACTTCTTTTATGATGACTGAAAATCATGTTTATGCTACAGATGATGACGGAACAATAATAACGACAGAAAAATCAAAAGGAGGTGGAGTAGACACTAAATTGGTAGCAATGCTAAAAGATTTACGTAAAAGTGTAGGTAAGCGTTTAGGTGTACCGCCTTTTGCAGTATTTCAAGACCCGTCGTTAGATGATATGGCGTTAAAATATCCAGTGAATTTAGAAGAATTATCAAAAGTTCACGGTGTAGGTGAAGGAAAATCTAAAAAATTTGGTAAAGATTTTGTAAAGCTGATAACCAATTATGTAGCTGAAAATGATATTGTACGACCAGATGATTTAATCGTTAAAAGTACAGGTGTAAATTCTGGATTAAAATTATATATAATTCAAAATACAGATAGAAAACTACCTTTAGAAGACATCGCAAAATCAAAAGGATTAGAAATGTCAGAACTGATTAAAGAGATGGAAGCAATTGTGTTTTCGGGTACGAAATTAAATATTGATTATGCTGTTGAAGATTTGTTAGATGAAGATCAGCAAGAAGAAATACATGATTATTTTATGGAGTCTGAAACAGACAAAATTCAAGAGGCTTTAGATGAGTTTGATGGTGATTATGATGATGATGAATTACGATTGATGCGTATTAAATTTACCAGTGAAATTGCCAATTAAATGGACGAAAAAATTACAGATTATATACAAAAAAATGATAAATGGACGCAAGAGTTAACCCTCTTGCGTTCTGTTTTATTAGGATTAAAATTAGAAGAGGCTATTAAATGGAAAGCACCTGTTTATGTACATAAAGAGAAAAATATAGTAGGCTTATCTGCTTTTAAAAATTATTGTGGCTTGTGGTTTTTTCAAGGTTCTTTTTTAGTTGATGGTAAAAAAGTGTTGCAAAATGCTCAAGAAGGAAAAACAAAAGCAATGCGACAATGGCGATTTTATAATTTGACAGATATTGATGTTAATTTGGTAAGGCAATATGTTTTAGAAGCTATTAAAAATTCAGAAGAAGGAAAAGCGTTAAAACCTAAAAAAAATACCGAGCCAATAGAACTTCCTGAAGAATTACAAATTGAATTTGATAGTAACGAAAAATTAAGGGAAAGTTTTAATCAATTTACTTTAAGTAAAAAAAGAGAGTACTCAAATTATATATCTGAAGCAAAAAGAATAACAACCAAACAAAAAAGATTAGAAAAAATTATTCCAATGATTTTAAATGGAGTAGGACTTTATGATAAGTATAAAAATTGTTAATTAATTGTGATCTTATTAATTGTAGCGGTTGAATCGCATCGAGTTATATATAAATCAATATGATTTAAACTATCTTTACCTGTAATAAAATACTCCGGACAAGGTTTTATACGCGGTTTACTTTTACTAAAATTAACATCTCCATTGTTTAAAATAGTAGATATGGTAGCAGAATCAATAGCTGTACTTACCATTACTTGTTTTGCTTTATCAGAAAATAAACGCTTTTTAATACGAATTGTTTTTAACGTTCTAGCATCCATTCCATAATCAAAAGAAACATCTTTACCTTTCCATATAAAAAGTACAATTATAGCTCCGAAGCCTAATCCAATTGCATAATATCCAAAACGTTTTAATAATTGCATAATAATTTTTTAAGATTGCAAAAGTAAGTAAAAAACCTATTATAATATTAATAAATTAATATCATTATATGGTAAATCAAACCAATCAGCCACAGTTTTATTGGTTAAAATACCATGGTAAAAATACATTCCGTTGCGTAAACTTTTATCAAAACGTGCTGCATTTTCAAATCCACCTTCTTCGGCAATATTTAATAAGTATGGTGTAAAAATATTACTGATAGATACTGATGCAGTTCGGGCGTATTTAGAAGGTATGTTGGGTACACAGTAATGAATTACGCCATGCTGTGTAAAAGTAGGTTTACTGTGTGTAGTTATTTTTGAAGTTTCAAAACATCCACCACGATCAATACTAACATCAACAATAACAGCGCCGTCTTTCATTTGTTCAATCATAGTTTCAGTAACAATTACTGGTGAGCGATCTTTACCTCTAATAGCTCCAATAACAACATCACAGCGCATTAACGCTTTGGCTAATGTTTTAGGTTGTATTGTTGATGTGTAAATTGGTGATTGTACACAGTGTTGTAGTTTTCGTAATTTTGTAATAGAATTATCAAAAACTTTTACACGAGCACCTAAACCTATTGCCGATCGTGTAGCAAATTCACCTACGGTACCTGCGCCTAAAACAACAATGTCAGTTGGCGGAACACCACCAATATTACCTAATAGTAAACCATTACCTCCGTTTGAGGTTGTCATTAATTCGGCAGCAATATGCATAGATGCAATACCTGCAATTTCACTTAATGATTTTACGATTGGATATACGCCGTGTTCATCTTTTATATAATCAAAAGCAATGGCTGTAATTCTTTTTTTAGCTAAGGCTTCAAAGTATTTTTTACTTTGTGTTTTTAATTGTAATGCAGATATTAAAACCGTTTGTGGGTTTAACATTTTAATTTCATCTAACGATGGTGGTTCAACCTTTAAAACAACATTACATCCAAAAGCTTCTTTAGTATCATAGGTTATTTTTGCCCCTGCATCAGCGTATTCTTTATCACTGTATTTTGCGCCATTACCAGCACCGGTTTCTATAACTACTCGATGGCCGTTTGCTATTAACGCAGAAACAGCATCGGGTGATAAACTAATGCGTTTTTCTTCAAAATGTGTTTCTTTGGGTAAACCTATAAATAATTCACCTTTTTGCCTTTTTATTTCAAGCATTTCGGGTTGTGGCATTAATTGCTCTTTGGTAAAAGGTGAAGTTATGCTCATTAATTATTATTTGATTGTTAGTTGAATATTACGTTGTTCGTTATCTAAAAGACTAATTTTTACAACAACAGCATCTAAAGGTAATAAATTTTTAATGTTTTCGGCCCACTCAATAAAACACCAATTATTACTGTATAAATAATCTTCAACACCCATATCGTAAGCTTCTTCTTCGTTTTCTATACGATAAAAATCAAAATGATATATAGTGTCATTATTGTTTGTTTGATACTCGTTAACTAAAGAAAACGTAGGTGAGTGGGCTACATCTTTAACACCTAAAACGTTACAAAGTTCTTTTATTAAAGTTGTTTTTCCTACCCCCATATCTCCATAAAAAAGTAATATTTTTTGCGGAGCATTTTTTAAAATATCTTTAGCTACTTGAGTTAATTCGTTTAAAGAATAATTTTTGTTCATAACTACAAAAATAGGTTTCTTAATTAAAATATCAAATAACTATTTTGGCTCATATATTGCACAGGGAATAATTACTTCTTCTAACGATATTCCACCATGTTGATAGGTGTTTTTATAATATTTAACAAAGTGATTATAATTATTTGGATAAGCAAAAAACAAATCTTCTTTAGCAAAAATAAAAGGGCTATTGATGCCGATGCTAGGTAAAAAAATGTCTATTGGATTTTTAACAGCATACACATCTTTATCATCAAAACTTAAACTCCTTCCTGTTTTGTATCGTAAATTAGCGCTTATATTTTTATCACCAATTACTTTTGTTGGGTTTTTAGAGTTTATTGTACCATGATCGGTGGTTATGATTAATTTTTGACCTAATTTTTGAGCTTTTTGAATAATTTCATATAAAGGAGAGTTTTTAAACCAGCTAACCGATAAAGATCTATAAGCTTTATCATCGCCTGCAAGTTCTTTTATAACTTCCATTTCGGTTTTAGCATGCGATAACATGTCTACAAAATTGTAAACAACGACGGTTAAATCATTTTGCTTTGTACCATTGTAATTATCTGCCAATTCTTTTCCGCTTTTAAGTGATACAATTTTATAATACTCGTGTTTAATATTTAATTTTAATCTTTGTATTTGTGCTTTTAAAAAATCGGCTTCAAACAAATTTTTACCACCTTCATCGGTATCATTTTTCCAAAAACTAGGGTGTTTTTTTTCCATTTCAGATGGCAATAATCCTGAAAATATGGCATTACGAGCATATTGAGTAGCCGTAGGTAGTATACTATAATAGGAATGTTCTTCTTCTTTTTTGTAATAATTATTTATAAAAGGTTCTAATACACGATACTGATCATATCGAAGGTTATCGATAACAACCAATAAAACACCTTGATCTTTAGAAAGCGCTGGTACTACATAATTTTTAAATAACGTATGAGAAAAGGTAGGTTTATCATCAGCGGTAAGCCATTTTTGATAGTTTTTTTTGATGAATTTAAAAAAGTGAGCATTTGCTTCCGATTTTTGAGATTCTAAAATCTCTAACATTCCAGTGTCATTTATGTTTTCAAGCTCTAGTTCCCAATGGACTAATTTTTTATAAAGATTAACCCACTCTTTATAAGAGTTTACCATAGCTAAATCCATAGATATCTTTCGGAATTCTTGTTGATAATTAGCCGTTGTTTTTGCTGAAATTAAGCGTGAATGATCTAAGTTTTTCTTTAAGCTTAATAATATTTGATTTGGGTTTACTGGCTTTATTAAATAATCGGCAATTTTAGATCCAATAGCCTCTTCCATAATATACTCTTCTTCACTTTTAGTAATCATTACCACAGGAAGGTTTGCATTTTTTTGTTTAATAGCCGTCAAGGTTTCTAACCCAGTAATTCCGGGCATATTTTCATCTAAAAAAACAATATCAAAATTTTGCTCATCAACAAAATCTATTGCGTCAGCACCGTTTGTAGATGTAGTTACTAAGTAATTTTTCTTTTCTAAAAATAAAATATGTGGTTTTAATAAATCTATTTCATCATCAACCCAAAGTATATGTATGTTTTTCATGTAATTTTAGTGTGTTTACAATAAAAATAACGTTCAAAAATTAATTTGTTGTGTTTTTAAAAGCTAAAAATACGTTAATAAAGCTTTTGTTAATTTGGTTTTGTTGATAAATTATGATTCTTTTGTTTAAAATTGAAGTATTTATATATTTTGAACAATCAAAAAACGAATAAATTAAAAATTATAAACGACCCTATATACGGGTTTATATCTATTCCAAATTCTTTAATATTTGATATTATTGAGCATCCCTATTTTCAGCGGTTACGAAGAGTCTCACAAATGGGATTGTCAAATATGGTATATCCTGGTGCAAATCACACACGTTTTCATCATGCAATTGGCTGTATGCACTTAATGCAAAAGGCAGTATATGTTTTAAGAAATAAAAATGTTATTATTTCTGATGATGAAGCAAATGCTGTATACTTAGCTATTTTATTACATGATATAGGACATGGCGCTTTTTCGCATGCATTAGAACACAGTATTGTAAATGGAGTTTCGCATGAAGAAATTTCGTTAAAATTTATGCGTGCTTTAAATGAAGAGTTTAATGGTCAGTTAAGTTTAGCTATTCAAATTTTTGAAGGAAAATATCATAGAGAATTTTTATATCAGCTAATATCAAGTCAATTAGATATTGACCGATTAGATTATTTAAAAAGAGATAGTTTTTATACAGGAGTTGCTGAAGGTAATATTTCGTCAGATCGTTTAATTGCGATGATGAATGTAGTAAATGACGAATTGGTTATTGAGCAAAAAGGAATTTATTCTGTCGAAAAATTTATTATAGCACGTCGTTTAATGTATTGGCAAGTATATTTACATAAAACAGGTTTAGTGGCTGAAAACATTTTGGTTAATGTTTTAAAAAGAGCCAAAGAATTAGCAACAAAAGGTATTGATTTACCGGCAGGAAGAGCTTTGAAGTATTTTTTATACAATCCTATTTCAAAAGATAATTTTACAAACGATACGTTAAAAATCTTTTCTGAATTAGATGATTATGATGTTATGTCAGCAATAAAAGAGTGGATACATCATAAAGACTTTATTTTATCTTCTTTATCTAAAATGATTATTCATAGAAATTTATTGAAAATTGAAATGCAAGACGAACCTTTTAAAGAAAGCTATAAAAAAACAATTTATAAAGCAGTTTTAGAAAATAATACAATTAAAAAAGAAGATTTAAATTACTTTGTACTATCAAATAAAATAAAACATCAAGCATACAATACTAATAAACCAATAAAAATATATACAAAAAAAGGTAAGCTAAGAGATATTGCAAAAGCATCAGATCAATTAAACTTAAAAGCTTTATCAAAACCAGTGGTAAAATATTATTTATGTTATCCTAAAAAAAAATTACTTTAATTGTTAAACAATTCTAATAAGAGGTAATTAAACAAAAATAATTACTTTTGCATTTAATGAAATTTACAACAAAACAAATAGCAGAAATTCTTGAAGGAGAAATTATAGGAAATTCTGAAGCAGAAGTGTCTAAGCTTTCTAAAATAGAAGAAGGTGAAAAAGGCTCTTTGACTTTTTTATCTAATCCTAAGTATAATCCATATATTTATTCTACAAAAGCTACTGTAGTTATTGTAAATAGTGATTTTGAGTTAGAAAAAGAAACCGAAACAACGCTAATAAAAGTTAAAGATGCTTATGAAGCATTTTCTAAATTATTAGCTTTTTATAATGAAGTTAAAAATAACAAACAAGGAAGAGAAAATCCTCATTTTATAGCTAAAACAGCTTTAATTGGAAGTAATGAATATATTGGTGCATTTAGTTATATCGGAGAGAATGTTGTACTAGGTGAAAATGTGAAAATTTATCCGAACTCATATATTGGTGATAATACAAAAATAGGAGATAATACTACAATTTATGCAGGGGTAAAAATATATTCTGAAACTGAAATAGGAACAAATTGTAAAATTCATTCAGGAAGTGTTATTGGTTCAGATGGATTTGGTTTTGCACCTACAGAAAGTGGTATATACAAAACGATACCTCAAATAGGAAATGTTATTATAGAAGATAATGTTGACATTGGAGCAAATTCGACAATAGACAGAGCTACATTAGGATCGACAATTATAAAAGAAGGTGTAAAACTAGACAATCAAATACAGGTTGCTCACAATGTAGAAATAGGAAAAAACACAGTAATAGCCTCACAAACAGGTATTGCAGGTTCGGCAAAAGTAGGAGAAAGCTGTATGATTGGTGGGCAAGTAGGTATAGTAGGTCATATTACTATAGGTAATAATGTTAGAATACAAGCACAATCAGGTATTGCTAAAAGTATAAAAGATAATGATGTAGTTCAAGGAACTCCAGCTTTTGGATATGGAGATTATAGTAAATCATACGTTTACTTTAAAAATTTACCGAAACTAGCATCAACAATACATAAAATTGAAAAAGAGTTAAATGCTCAAAAAATAAAAAATGAGTAAGCAACAAAAAACAATACAAAACGAAATTACATTATCAGGTGTAGGATTGCACACAGGTAATGAAGTAACAATGGTATTTAAACCAGCTCCAGTAAATCACGGATTTGCTTTTGTAAGAGTTGATTTAGAAGGAGCACCAATAATTCAAGCAAAAGCTGAATTTGTAACCGATACAGAAAGAGGAACTAATTTAGAAAATAAAGGCGTTCAAATACAAACATCAGAACATGTTTTAGCAGCGGCTGTAGGATTAGAAATAGATAATTTAATTATTGAAATTAACGCTTCTGAACCACCAATAATGGACGGTTCATCAAAGTTTTTTATAAAAGCACTAGAAGAGGCAATAATTGTAACACAAGACGCTCCTGTTGAAGAATACGTTGTAAAAGAAATCATTTCATATAAAGATGAAGTAACAGGAAGTGAAATTATTTTAATGCCTGCTGATGAATATCAAATAACCACTATGGTTGATTTTGGAACTAAAATTTTAGGAACCCAAAATGCGACATTAAATAAAATTTCTGAGTTTAAAGAGCAGTTTTCTGCAGCAAGAACTTTTAGTTTTTTGCATGAAATAGAAATGTTATTAGAACATAACTTAATTAAAGGAGGAGATTTAAATAATGCAATTGTATATGTAGATAAAGAATTATCAGAGAGTACAACTGAAAAATTAAAAAAAGCTTTTAATAAAGATGATATAAAAATTAAATCTAACGGAATTTTAGATAATTTAGAACTACATTGGGCCAATGAAGCTGCACGACATAAATTATTAGATGTTATTGGCGATTTAGCATTAGTGGGTACGCGTATAAAAGGTAAAGTTATCGCAAACAAACCTGGGCATGCGATAAATACATCATTTGCAAAAAAGTTAGCTAAAATAATAAAGTTAGAAAAACGAAATAATGTACCACAATATGATTTGAATCTTCCTCCACTAATGGATATTCATCAAATCATGGATGTACTGCCACACCGACCACCATTTTTATTAATTGATCGAATTATAGAGCTATCTGATAAACATGTAGTGGGAATGAAAAATGTAACAATGAATGAAAATTTCTTTGTAGGTCATTTTCCAGGAGCTCCAGTAATGCCAGGAGTATTACAAGTAGAAGCAATGGCACAATGTGGAGGTGTTTTAGTATTAAATACAGTACCTGACCCAGAAAATTATTTAACTTATTTTATGAAAATGGATAAAGTTAAATTTAAGCAAAAAGTACTACCGGGTGATACTTTAACCTTTAAATGTGAGTTAATTACCCCAATAAGAAGAGGTATTTGTCATATGCAAGCATATACATATGCAAACGGTAAAATAGTTGCTGAAGCCGAATTAATGGCACAAATATCAAAAGTAAAATAAATATGAATCAACCACTAGCATACGTACACCCTCAAGCAAAAATAGCTAGAAATGTGGTGATAGAACCTTTCACAACCATACACTCTAATGTAGAAATAGGTTCAGGAACGTGGATTGGCTCTAATGTAACAATTATGGAAGGTGCTCGTATAGGTAAAAATTGTAGAATTTTTCCAGGAGCAGTAATTTCAGCAATTCCACAAGACTTAAAATTTAATGATGAGGAAACTACTGTTGTTATTGGTGATAATGTTACAATAAGAGAATGTGTTACCATTAACAGAGGAACTTCGGATAGAATGAAAACAGTTATTGGTGACAACTGCTTAATAATGGCATATTGTCACATAGCACATGATTGTTTTGTTGGTGATAATTGTATATTTTCTAATAATACCACTTTGGCAGGGCATGTAACTGTAGGCGATAATGTCGTTTTAGCAGGTATGGTAGCAGTACATCAATTTGCATCAGTAGGTAATCATGCTTTTGTAACAGGTGGGTCTTTAGTACGTAAAGATGTTCCTCCATATGTAAAAGCAGCACGTGAACCTTTATCATATGTAGGTATTAACTCAGTAGGATTACGTAGAAGAGGTTATACGACAGAAAAAATTAGAGAAATTCAAGATGTATTTAGAATTTTATTTCAACAAAATTATAATAATTCACAAGCAATAGATATTATTGAAGCAGAAATGGAGGCAACTTCAGAACGTGATGAAATTATTCAGTTTATAAAAGACTCACATCGTGGTATTATGAAAGGATATTTTAAATCAAATTAAACATAAAAATTAAATAGTTGATTGTTTATCAACAAAATATAAAAATTATAGAATGGCTACAACATCAGATATTAAAAACGGATTATGCATGAGATATAACAACGATATTTATAAAGTTGTTGAATTTTTGCATGTTAAACCAGGAAAAGGACCTGCTTTTGTAAGAACAAAATTAAAAAGTGTAACCAACGGTAAAGTTGTTGATAATACTTTTCCTTCAGGAAGAAAAATTGATGATGTTAGAGTTGAAACACATAAGTTTCAGTATTTATATAGAGAAGGCGAAACATTTCATTTTATGAACCAAGTTGATTACTCTCAAATTACTTTAGAAAAAAGTGCTTTAGATGCACCTGATTTAATGAAAGAAGGAGAAGTAGTTACCATTATTATTAACTCTGAAGATGAAATGCCTTTATCTGTTGATATGCCTGCCAGTGTAATTTTAGAAGTTACACATACCGAGCCAGGTGTAAAAGGTAATACAGCAACTAATGCAACAAAACCTGCAACTGTTGAAACCGGTGCTCGTGTAAATGTACCTTTATTTATTAATGAAGGAGATAAAATTAAGATAGAAACTACCAAAGGAACCTATCAAGAACGTATTAAAGAATAAAACTATTCCCGCTTTAGCGGGAATTTCTTTTTAAAAAATGAAATTTAAAGAAATACAAACTTTAGAGCAAATAGCAAATTTATTAAAAGTAACATTTGTTGGAGATAAAAATTTTCCAATTAAAGGAATCAATGAAATTCACGTTGTAGCACCTGGAGATATTGTTTTTGTCGATCACCCAAAATATTACGAAAAAGCATTAAATTCTGCAGCAACAACAATATTAATAAACAAAGAAGTTGATTGCCCAGAAGGGAAATCATTATTAATATCAGAAGACCCTTTTCGTGATTTCAATAAAATAACAACATATTTTAACCCTTTTATAGCATCAAAAGAAAGTATATCTGAAAACGCCATTATTGGAGAAGGAACCATTATTCAGCCGAATGTTTTTATAGGTAACGATGTTCAAATCGGAAAAAACTGTGTAATTCACCCTAACGTTACTATTTATAGTAATACAATTATAGGTAATAATGTTACCATTCATGCGAATACAGTATTAGGAGGAGATGCATTTTATTATAAAAATAGGCCTACAGGATTTGATAAATTAATATCAGGAGGTCAGGTAGTTTTAGAAGATAATGTAGATTTAGGAGCTTCTTGTACTATTGATAAAGGAGTTACCGGAGATACAACGATAGGAGCAGGAACTAAAATAGACAACCAAGTACATGTTGGGCATGATACAATTATCGGTAAAAAATGCTTGATAGCATCACAAACAGGTATTGCAGGGTGTGTTATAATTGAAGATGAAGTAACTATTTGGGGGCAAGTAGGTACCAATAGCGGAATTACCATTGGTAAAGGTGCTGTAATACTTGGTCAAACTGGAGTTACAAAATCGGTTGAAGGAGGTAAATCGTACTTCGGAACACCAGTTTCAGAATCAAGAAATAAGCTAAAAGAATTGGCTGAAATAAAACGATTAATAAAACAACAAAAAAAGAAATAAAAGTTTCACAAATCAATTACAAAAAACTATTTTTGTGAAGCTTAAATTTAAATAAAAATATACCAATGAGTGTTTTAGTAAATAAAGATTCAAAAATTATAGTTCAAGGATTTACAGGTAGTGAAGGTACTTTTCACGCTGGTCAAATGATCGATTACGGTACAAACGTCGTAGGAGGTGTAACACCAGGTAAAGGAGGTCAAGAGCATTTAGGTAAGCCAGTTTTTAATACAGTTGATGAGGCTGTACAAAAAGTAGGAGCAGATACTTCTATTATATTTGTACCACCAGCTTTTGCTGCTGATGCTATTATGGAATCTGCTGAGGCAGGAATTAAAGTAATTATTTGTATTACTGAAGGAATTCCTACAGCTGATATGGTTAAAGTAAAATCATACATTGATCAATTAGATTGTACTCTAGTTGGGCCTAACTGTCCAGGAGTTATTACACCAGACGAAGCTAAAGTTGGTATTATGCCAGGGTTTATCTTCAAAAAAGGAAAAGTAGGTATTGTTTCTAAATCAGGTACTTTAACTTATGAAGCTGCTGATCAAGTTGTAAAACAAGGTTTCGGTATAACAACTGCAATCGGTATTGGAGGAGATCCAATTATTGGAACTACAACAAAAGAAGCTGTTGAGTTATTAATGAATGATGATGAAACTGAAGCAATTGTAATGATTGGTGAAATTGGTGGTAATTTAGAAGCAGAAGCTGCTCGTTGGATAAAAGCTGATGGTAACCGTAAACCAGTAGTTGGTTTTATAGCAGGTCAAACTGCACCAGCTGGTAGAACAATGGGACATGCAGGTGCAATTGTTGGTGGTGATGATGATACCGCTCAAGCAAAAATGAAAATTTTAGCAGAAAATGGAGTTCACGTTGTAGAATCTCCTGCTAAAATTGGTGAAATGGTAGCAAAAGTATTATCAAAATAATTTATCAGTAAAAAAACTGTTAAAATATCATAATATATTATAGATTAATCCGTTGAATTTGTAAATTCAACGGATTTTTACATTTAATAAAAAACAAATTTACATGAAAACAATCAAAATGCTATTTATTAGCATGGTACTTATATCAATAGTAGGATGTAAGCAAACAAACTCTTTAGAGAAAGAAATAAAAACCGAAAAGCAATCTGATGCTAATGGTTATAATTATGAAACGGTTACAAACGACCCAACAGGTTTACGTTTGTATACATTAGACAATGGTTTAAAAGTATACTTAAGTAAAAATACTGATGAACCTAAAATTCAAACCTATATTGCTGTTCGCGCAGGTTCAAATTATGACCCAAAAGAATCAACAGGTTTGGCACACTATTTAGAGCATATGGTGTTTAAAGGAACTCACAAAATTGGAACTGCTGATTGGGAAAAAGAAAAAACTTATTTAGATAAGATTTCTGATTTGTATGAACAACATAGAGCCGAAACTGATACAATTAAAAAGTTAGCATTGTATAAAAAAATTGATAAAGTTTCTTTAGAAGCATCTAATTATTCAATTGCAAATGAATATGATAAAATGATCAGTTCATTAGGAGCAACTGGTACAAACGCACATACTTGGTTTGAAGAAACTGTTTACAAAAACAAAATACCAGCAAATGAATTAGATAAGTGGCTGAATGTTGAAGCAGAGCGTTTTAGTACGTTAGTATTACGCTTATTTCATACTGAATTAGAAGCTGTTTTTGAAGAGTTTAATAGAGGGCAAGATAATGATGGTAGAAAGCGTTATGCTGCAATGTTAAAAGATTTATTTCCTAATCACCCTTATGGACAACAATCAACAATTGGTATAGCTGCACATTTAAAAAACCCTTCGATGATAGATATTCATAACTATTTTGATAAATATTATGTGCCAAATAATATGGCAATCGTTTTAGTTGGTGATTTAGATTTTGATGCAACTATTAAAAAAGTAAATGATACTTTTGGTAAGTTTGAAAAGAAAGAATTAACACACCCAACATTACCAAAAGAAGAACCAATAACTAGCCCAGTTATTAATGAGGTTTTTGGACCAACTTCTGAATCAATCTCTATTGCTTACCGTTCAGGTGGTGTAAATACTAAAGATGAAAAGTTTGTAACACTTTGTGATATGATTATGGCTAATGGTAATGCAGGTTTAATCGATTTAAATTTAAATCAAAAACAAGCAGTACAATATGCAGGATGTTCACCAACATTTTTAAATGATTATGGCTACCACTCTTTTACAGGAGCACCAAAATCAGGTCAAACTTTAGATGAAGTTAAAGATTTATTATTAGCGCAAGTTGAAAAGTTAAAAAAAGGTGAGTTTGACGCATGGATGATTGAAGCAGTTGTAAATGACTTAAAATTAAGCCAAACACGTCAGTATGAAAATAATACTGCTTTAGCATCTGCTTACTTTAATGCATTTATTCACCATGAAAATTGGGCAGATAAAGTAAAGTTCTTAGATGATTTAAAGAAAATATCAAAACAAGAATTAGTAGATTTTGCTAATAAATTTTATAAAAATAATTACGTTGTAACATATAAACGTAAAGGAGCTGATAAAAATATAGTAAAAGTATCTAACCCTGGTATTACTCCAGTAAATTTAAATAGAGGAAAAACTTCAGCATATGTTACTGAATTTAATAAAATTAAATCAGCACCTTTACAGCCTCAGTTTGTAGATTATAAAACTGCTATTAAAGAAACTAAAACAGCTAATGGGATTAAAGTTTCTTATGTAGAAAATGAAAAAAATGATTTATTTGATATGAATATCATTTTTGATATGGGAAGTGATAATGATAAAAAATTATCGTTAGCAGCTGGGTATTTAGAATACCTTGGTACTGAAAAATATACTGCAGAAGAATTAAAGAAAGAGTTTTATAAATTAGGAATTTCTTATTATGTAAGTACAGGAAACGACAAAACATATGTAGGATTAAATGGGTTAAAAGAAAACTTACCCAAAGGATTAGAATTATTAGAGCATTTATGGGATAATGCAAAAGCAGATTCTGAAGCTTATGATAAATATGTAGCTAAAATTCAGAAAGGACGTGAAAATGGAAAAACTCAAAAAGGAAATATCCTATTTGGTGGTTTAATGAACTATGGTAAATATGGCGAAAACTCTAGATTAAGAGATATCATGCAAATTGATGAATTAAAAGCCATAAATCCTGAAGAATTAGTTGCAATAGTTAAAGACATGAAAAATTATAAACAACGTGTTTTTTACTATGGTAAAGATGTAAATGTTGCTGTTGCAGCATTAAATAAAAGTCATAAATTATATGGAGAATTAAAAGAATATCCTGAAGCTAAAAAATATGTAGAAACAGAAACTGGAGGTAATGTATTTTTTACAAATTATGATATGGTGCAAACTGAAATGATGTTTTTAGCTAAAGGAGAGCCTTTTAAAGCAGAAAACTTAGCAGCATCAACCTTATTTAATACGTATTTTGGTAGCGGATTATCATCAATAGTTTTTCAAGAAATTAGAGAATCTAAATCATTAGCATACTCTGCATTTGCTTCATATAGTAATGCTTCTAAAAAAGGTGATTCTAATTATGTAATGGCCTATGTTGGTACGCAAGCTAATAAATTAGAGCAAGCTGTAGATGCTATGATGGATTTAATGAACAACATGCCAGAGGCTGAAAAGCAATTTAATGCAGCAAAAGAATCTACATTAAAAAAATTAGCAGCGCAACGTATAACAAAATCTAATATTTTTTGGACTTATGAAAGTTTAAAGAAAAGAGGTATTGACAATGATCATAGAGAAGCGATGTACAATACTATTAAAAATATGAAAATGGAAGATTTAAAAGCATTTTTTGATAAAAATGTAAAAGGCGAATCTTACAATGTTATGGTTATTGGTAATAAAAAGGATTTAAATGTTGAATCTTTAAAAAAGTTAGGTAAAATTAAAGAGTTAGATATAGATTATTTGTTTAATTATGTAAATGAAAAAAAGATTAAATCTTAATAAAATAATTTAGAACTATTTAAAATCCTGCTAAAGACTATTCTTTAGCAGGATTTTTATTTTTATATTTGACCTATCAAAACAACTAGGTAATGAAATTATTAGAAAATAAAACAGCTATTATAACCGGAGCTTCTAGAGGAATCGGAAGAGGAATAGCTTTAGAATTTGCAAAACAAGGAGCAAATATTGCTTTTACATACAGTTCATCAGTTGATGCTGCAAATGCATTAGAAAAAGAATTAACAGATTTAGGTGTAAAAGCTAAAGGATACCAGTCAAATGCAGCAGATTTTGATGCGGCTCAAGAATTAGCGAAAGAAGTACATGCAGAATTTGGTAGTATTGATGTATTAATTAACAATGCAGGTATTACAAAAGATAATTTATTGATGCGTATTTCTGAAGATGATTTTGATAAAGTAATTGAAGTTAATTTAAAATCGGTTTTCAACTTAACAAAAGCTGTTATTCGCCCAATGATGAAACAACGTAAAGGGTCAATTATAAACATGAGTTCTGTTGTTGGATTAAAAGGAAATGCAGGTCAGGCTAATTACGCAGCATCAAAAGCTGGTATTTTAGGATTTTCTAAATCAGTAGCATTAGAATTAGGTTCAAGAAATATTAGAAGTAACGTAGTTGCTCCTGGATTTATTGAAACAGAAATGACCGCAAAATTAGATGAAAAAGTAGTAGAAGGATGGCGTAATGAAATTCCATTAAAAAGAGGAGGTACACCAGAAGATATTGCAAATGCTTGTGTATTTTTAGCTTCTGATATGAGTGCTTATATTACAGGTCAAACTTTATCTGTTGATGGAGGAATGTTAACATAAGATATACACATTAAAACAAAAAAGTAGCAATTTAAAATTGCTGCTTTTTTGTTTTTAGCGTTTTTATGAGCTTTTTTTCTGAAAGTAGGCTTTATTAAAAAGCCTTTTTTTGGTTAGTTATATAAAAAAGCCTGAATAATAAATAATTATTCAGGCTTAACTTATTTAAGGTCTAAAATAGATTTTATAATTCAGTGGCAGGTAAAATTTTACCTGTACATTCTCCAAAACCGATACGAACTTCATCGTTTTGAGAATAACCTCGCATAATAACAGTATCGTGGTCGTTGATAAACTTACGTTCAGAACCATCATTCATTTTTATAGGGTTTTGTCCTCTCCAGGTTAATTCTAACATCGAACCAAAACTGTCTTTTGTAGGTCCAGAAATAGTACCAGATCCCATCATATCTCCAGCATTTACAGGGCATCCATTTACAGTATGATGTGCTAATTGCTGCGCCATCGTCCAATACATATACTTAAAGTTCGAGTTACAAACTACAGTTTCTTCTTTACCTTCTGGCTGAATTGCCATTTGTAAGTTAATATCTAAACTATCTTTACCTTCTTTTTTCAAATATGGTAAAGGTTCATGTACTTGTTTTGGATTATCAACTCTAAAAGGCTCTAAAGCATCTAAAGTTACAATCCAAGGAGAAATTGTTGAAGCGAAATTTTTACCTAAAAAAGGCCCTAAAGGCACATATTCCCATGCTTGTATATCACGAGCAGACCAATCATTAAATAAAACCAATCCAAAAATGTATTCATCAGCATCTTCAATCGGAATTCTATCTCCTAAATCATTTGCAACCGTTGTAATAAAAGCCATTTCTAATTCAAAATCTAATAATTTTGAAGGGCCAAAGTTAGGAGTTGTACTTCCTTCACTAGGGCGTTGTTGCCCAACAGGACGACGAATTGGTGTTCCTGAAGGAATAATAGAAGAGCTTCTACCATGGTATCCAATAGGTATGTGTAACCAGTTTGGTAACAATGCATTTTCTGGATCACGGAATAATGAACCTACATTGGTTGCATGCTCTTTACTCGCATAAAAATCGGTATAATCACCAACAGAAACAGGAAGTTGCATTTCAACTTCATCCATTCTAAAAATTATTTTGTCTTTATGTTCAGCATTGTCACGTAATTTACCATTGGTAACATCAAAAACATCAGCAATTCTATTACGTACTAAACGCCAAGTTTTACGTCCATCAGCAATAAAATCATTTAAGGTATCTTGTAAAAAAATATCATCCGTTAACGGAATGCCATCAAAGTACCCTAATTGGTGTAAAGCTCCTAAATCAATAGCAAAATCACCAATTCTTGTACCAATTGTTATAATATCATCTTTCGTAATAAATACTCCAAAAGGAATATTTTGTATCGGAAAATCAGAGTTTTTATCAACAGTTAACCAAGATTTTCTATTAGGATTATTTGCAGTTATTTTCATTAAAGTTGTAGTGTTTAATTTTAAACTCAAACCTACATATTTTTTTCAATTAAAACCAATATGAAACTGAAAAAAAATAATTTTTATAGAAAAAATAAGCAAGTTAATTTATGTTTAAAATTAGATAACAATTGCTTAAAAATTAATTAATAAAATTAGTATTTTTGGTTACTTATTTAACAACACAAAAAATGCAAAAAGATCATCAAATATTTGATTTAATTCAAGAAGAGAAAGAACGTCAGCTAAATGGTTTAGAGTTGATTGCTTCTGAAAACTTTGTAAGTGAGCAAGTAATGCAAGCGCAAGGTTCTATTTTAACTAATAAATATGCGGAAGGATATCCTGGTAAACGTTATTACGGTGGATGTGAAGTAGTAGATGTTATAGAACAGATAGCGATTGATAGAGCAAAAGAGTTATTTGGCGCAGAATATGTAAATGTACAACCACACTCAGGATCGCAAGCAAATACAGCTGTTTTTGCAGCGTGTTTAAATCCTGGAGATACTATTTTAGGTTTTGATTTATCTCATGGAGGACATTTAACACATGGGTCTCCAGTAAATTTTTCAGGTAAATTATACAACCCTGTTTTTTATGGAGTAGATAAAGCTACTGGGCTTATTGATTACAATCATTTAGAGCAGCAAGCTAAAGAACATAAACCAAAGTTAATTATTGCAGGAGCTTCAGCTTATTCTCGTGATATGGATTTTGAAAAATTTAGAGAAATTGCTGATAGTGTAGGTGCTATTTTAATGGCTGATATTTCGCATCCGGCAGGTTTAATAGCAAAAGGTATTTTATCTGATCCATTACCGCATTGTCATATTGTTACCACAACAACACACAAAACTTTAAGAGGACCTCGTGGAGGAATGATTATGATTGGTAAAGATTTTGAAAATCCGTTTGGATTAAAATTAAAATCAGGAAAATTAAAGAAAATGTCAACATTGATTAATTCTGCGGTTTTTCCAGGAAATCAAGGTGGGCCATTAGAGCATGTTATTGCAGCAAAAGCAATTGCTTTTGGTGAAGCTTTAACGGATGAATTTTTAGAGTATCAAATTCAAGTAAAAGAAAATGCACAAGCAATGGCGCAAGCTTTTGTAGCTAAAGGATATGATATTATTTCTGGCGGAACAGATAATCACTGTATGTTAATTGATTTGCGTAATAAAAACCTTACTGGTAAAGAAGGAGAAGAAGCTTTAGGAAAAGCTGATATTACGGTAAATAAAAACATGGTTCCTTTTGATACTCAAAGTCCGTTTGTAACTTCTGGGATTCGTGTAGGTACTGCCGCAGTTACTACGCGTGGTTTAGTTGAAGAAGATATGGAAGTTGTTGTTGATTTAATTGACGAAGCTTTAATGAATACAACCAACGACGAAGTTTTAAAACAAGTAGGAGAAAAGGTATTTGAATTAATGCACCAAAGAAGATTATTTATTATGTAAAATCACCTAGTGATTTTTTAGTATAAAAAAGACTACTTGTAAAACAGGTAGTCTTTTTTGTATGCTATTTTTAATGATTTTTACTCGTTATCTTGTGCGCGTTCTATAATTTTTTGTGGTAATGCCTTTTTAGCTTTGGCTCCCATTTTTTTAAGCTTCTCTACACTTGTTATTAGGTTTCCTCTACCATCAACTAACTTATTCATAGCGCTATTATAATCAGCTTTAGAAGCATCAATTTTTTTACCAATACCAATTAAATCTTGCAATAAACCTTCAAATTTATCATACAAAGCACCCGCTTGTCTTGCTATTTCTAAAGCATTTCGTTGTTGTTTTTCATTATTCCACATTGTATCAATAGTACGCAAGGTAGCTAGTAGGGTCGTTGGTGTTACAATTACAATATTTTTTTCAAAAGCTTTATTATATAAGGTATTGTCTTGATTTAAAGCTACTGCAAAGGCAGGTTCAATTGGCACAAAAAGTAATACAAAATCTGGCGAAGCTATTTTATAAAGATCTTCATATTTTTTTTCTGATAACTGCTCTACATGACGCTTTAATGAATTTACATGCTCTTTTAAAAAGCGTTCTTTTTCTTGAGCATCATCTGTATTTACAAACTGTTCATAGGCAGTTAAAGAAACTTTTGAGTCAACAATCATTTTTTTATTATCAGGTAAATGAATAACAACATCAGGTAAAACACGCTTACCATCATCATTTGTAAAAGATTGTTGTACAAAATACTCTCTATCTTTTTCTAATCCTGATTTTTCTAAAACACGTTCCAATACTAATTCCCCCCAATTTCCTTGTGTTTTACTATCACCTTTTAAAGCTTTGGTTAAGTTAATAGTTTCTTTACTCATTTGTAAGTTCATTTCTTTTAAGCCTACAATTTGTTGGCGTAAAGCTGAATGATAATCAATACTTTCTTTATGAGTTTTATCAACTTTATCTTCAAAAGTTTTAATTTTTTCTTGAAGCGGATTTAAAATATTTTTAATATTCTCTTTATTCTGTTCAGTAAATTTATTGGATTTTTCATCCAAAATTTTATTCGCTAAGTTTTCAAACTCTTTGGTGAATTTATCTTGTAGTTTTTCAACCTCTTCTTTATTTTCACTTAATTTAAGTTGTAAATTTTTAAGTTCTTCATTTTTTCGAGCTAACTCAACCGATAAAAATTCTTTTTCTTTACGAACCTCTTCCGTTTCTTTAGCTTGATTTTCTATACGAAGTAATAAATCTTCTTTTTGTTGTGCAACAGTTTTTTCTCTTTCGCTTTTTTGAATCTCAAAATTTTTAATACTAGCATTAAGCGTATTGTTTTCTTTTTCTATAATATCTGTTACATTTTTTAGGTTTAACTTACCTAATAAATAGCCTATAAAACCACCTAAAATTAATCCAGAAACGATAGTGATAATTAATAACAATGTTGTGCTCATTTAAATAAAAATAAAATTAATTGAATAAGCAAATATACAGCAACCGATTATAAAAACACATGTAATTTTTATTGAAAACTAAAGGTGTTATTTGTTTTTAATATAGAAAAAGGTATCGCTAAATTGATTAATTAGAAAAGAACTAAATTCTACAATAAAAAAATAAACAGTATTTTTGCAACTTATTTATACTAGATGTTATCTAAATTTATATTTACTACAATTTTAGGATGGAGGTTTGATGGAGAGTTTCCGAAAGAACTTAAAAAATACGTGTTAATAGGAGCGCCTCATACTAGTTGGAAAGACTTTTATGTAGGTTTGTTTTCTAAAAATATAACTAAAACACGTCTTAATTTTGTAGGAAAAAAATCATTATTTAAACCTCCTTTTGGCTTTTTTTTTAAAGCGTTAGGTGGAGCGCCTATTGATAGAACTAAGAGCACTAATGTTGTAGATGCAATTGTAAATGTTTTTAACTCGAAAGATGAATTTAAATTAGCAATATCACCAGAAGGAACCAGACAATATGTTGATAAATGGAAAACAGGATTCTACTATATTGCTAAAGGTGCTAATGTACCAATAGTAATGCTTGGTTTTGATTTTGAAAATAAACGTGTACGATTATCGAAACCATTTTATGTAACGGATGATATAAAAGCTGACTTTGCACATTTTTACGAGTTTTATAAAAATATAAAAGGAGCAAATCCAACATTATTTAATAACAAAAACCTACTTTAAAAGTAGGTTTTTTTAAATTTAAATCAGAATATTTTTCTTCCAAAATAAGAAGAAACTTAAATTGATAGTATATCCTATAAAGTGTAAGTATCTTTGCAAAAAATAAATTTATGTCAAAACAGTTTTCTGATTTAGGAATTAACAAACAGTTACAACAAAGCTTAGCTGATTTAAAAATTTCGGTACCAACAAGCGTACAAGAAAAAACAATTCCGGTTATATTAAATAGAAAAAAAGATCTTGTTGTTTTGGCAAAAACAGGAACAGGAAAAACAGCTTCGTTTGGTTTACCTTTATTGCAATTAATTGATGTAGAATCTACAAAATTACAAGCAATAATATTAGCACCAACAAGAGAACTAGGGCAGCAGATATATACCAATTTAGTTTCATTTGCAGCACATAATTTAGCAATATCAATGGCAGCTGTTTGTGGTGGAACGCCAATTAAACCACAAATTGAGCGTTTACAAAAAGCAACACATATTGTGGTAGCAACACCAGGGCGTTTGGCAGATTTAATTAAAAGAAATGCTATTGATGTTTCGCAAATTTCATACTTTATTTTAGATGAAGCCGATGAAATGGTTAATGCTTTAAAAGAAGGTTTGGATAGTATTATTAAAGAAGTTCCAAAAAGCAGAAGAACTTTATTGTTTACAGCAACAATGCCAGGAACTTTAAAACAACTGGTTCAGAATTACATGTCTAAAAATGTACTTCAAATTGAAGCGGATATGGAAACTGTAGGTCATCAAGGTATTGAACATCAATATGTAGTAGTAAAACCAATCGAAAAATTAGAAGTTTTACTACATTTTTTAAACTCTAAAGAAGGAAAACGCGGAATTATATTCTGTAAAACAAAAGCAGCTGTTAATAAATTAGCTAAAAACTTGGCTATCAATAAATTTTCATCTGGGGCTATTCATGGTAGTTTAACTCAAGGAATTCGTGATCGAATTATGGGGCAATTTAGAGAAGGTTATATTGATATATTAGTAGCAACCGATTTAGCTGCTCGAGGTATTGATGTTAAAGAAATTTCGTATGTAGTAAATTATCATTTACCAGACACTTACGATACTTATGTACATAGAAGCGGGCGAACAGCAAGGGCAGGAGCAACCGGACTTTCACTTACTATATTACAAGAAGAAGAAATTGATGATATTTCAGATTTTGAAAATGAGTTAGGTATTGTTTTTAAGCCCTTAAAAAAGGCTGATAGTAAAAGTATTGAAGAAAACAATGGTTTATTATGGGCAAAAAAAATATTTAAAACAAAGCCTAATCGTGCTGTTTCTGAAGATTTTAAAGCTAAAGTAAAAACTATTTTTCATCATTTAACAAAAGAAGAATTGGTCGATAAAATAATTGCCAATTATATAGCTGAAAATAATACAGGAAACTCGAAAATAGGTACGCCTAAAAAAAAGTAATAAAAGGGTGTTTTCTTTTAATTTGAATTTAATTTCTATTTTAAGTAAAAAAAACACAAAAAAATGGAATAAATATTGTAATTTAGAATATATTGGGCAATATGATGATTTTCATTAAAAAAGAAAATTAACATTATTCAAAAAAATAAATACAAAAACTATATATTAATTAATCTTATGGCAAAATCTCAGCAATCATTTAACAAGAATGAAAAAGAGAAAAAGCGTTTAAAAAAACGTGAAGATAAAAGAAAAAAGATGGAAGCTCGAAAGGCTGATATAAGAGAGAATGGAAAAACAGGAATTGAATTTGCGTATACAGATGCTTATGGAAATTTAACATCTACACCACCAGATCCAGATCAAAAGATAGAAATAAATTTAGAAGACATTCAAGTAAGTGTTCCTAAAACTCTAGAAGGTGATAAAGAAGAATTTGATCCTTTAAGAAAAGGAACTGTTTCTTTTTTCGATTCTTCAAAAGGGTTCGGTTTTATTATAGACGGGGCTGATCAAGAAAAATACTTTACGCATGTTAGTGGAATCATCGATCAGATTTCAGAGAATGATAAAGTTTCTTTTGAACTTGAAAAAGGGATGAAAGGAATGAATGCCGTTAAAGTTACCTTGATTAAATAAACTAATTTTAAAAAATTAAAAAGGGATAAATTATATACTATATAATTTATCCCTTTTTTTATTATTGGTTGAACTCTTCAAAACTTCCGTCAGTATATAAAAGAACTACTTTTCGTAGTTTTTTTGCACCTCGTGAGAATTGCGTATTTGAATTAATTACGGGTTCTTCTTCATATATAGTATTTTCAGAAAATAGAGAGGGTGTTTCTTTTTTATCTTCTTTTAAATTCGTTGTTATTTTTTCTTGTATATCCCTTTTTTCTTTTTTAGGAAAAGATCCTTCATTATACAATAGCCAATATAAATCAACTTCTGGAAATTTATCAATTACCTTCATAACAAAATCTAAGCTGGGTTTATTTCTACCAGATAATAGGTGAGATATGCTTGAACGAGGCACTTCTATGGTATCAGCAAAAGTTGACGATGTTAAATCGTAATGAGTAATTATTGCTTTTAATCGAGTAAGTAAATCCATAAATAAGTTACAATTGTTAATTACATAAATAAATTGTAAAGATATACAATTGTAAATTAATATGAAATCGAATAAAAACAGCTTAACACTCTCAACTTATCTTAATTAAAACTTTACATAAAGTTAGTTAATTTATTAAAAAGCAGTAATTTAGATGCGTGTCATAAAGATTTTTGATAGTTTTTATACGTAAGGTAGTAATTACTGAAATGATCTATTAAGCACGTTTGTTAATTATTAAACTTATTGAAATGGTTGTTTACATATGTAAATATGTTTAATAATTAATCCAAAAGAGCCATATTTAATAACGCATAAATAGAACTATAGTGATTAAAAATCAATAAATGTATAGTTTTTAAGGGCTTTAAAGAATACTTAAGCTATATATATAAGTATTATACATCAATTAACAGATAAACCACTTCATTTAATATATATTAAGCTATATATACCTAAAATAGTGTGATAAAAAGGTTCTTTCCTAAATTACAATTGTAAACATTATTAATATACATTAGTCTACACATAAATACCCTTTATATTGTATAAAATTAAATATCAATAAATAGTAAATTTACAATTGTGAATTATTTGATATTTATAAAAGTTAACTTAAAACAAGTCTCATTTGTATGTGATACAAACCGAATCGTTCCGTTGTGAGCTTCCATAATACTTTTACTTAAAGTTAACCCAATTCCAGAACCGTCTTTTCGGGTTGTAAAATATGGAATAAAGATGTTGTCTTTAATAGCATTAGAAATACCAATACCGTTATCTATAACAGATAAGTTTATACGGTTATTCTCTTGATGCAATTTAATTGTGATTTTTGGATTTTCAATACCAACTAAAGCATACAAACAATTAGATAATAAATTTATAAGTACTTGTTCTATTTGTTGTTTATCAGCATTAATAATTACCTTTTTAGAAACATCGAATTCTATATGTATTTTTTTAGATAAAAATTGTTGTTGAAAAAGCGCTAAAGTATTTTTAATAATTTTAGTAAGATCTACTTTCACTTTTTGAGGCAAAGGTAATTCAGCTAACTTTCTATAAGTATCTACAAAAGATGTTAAATGGTATGAACGACGTTTAATTATTTGCAATCCTTGCGATAACTCTTGTATTGTTTCTTCATCAGTTTGATCTTCTTGTAAAAGAGAATCTAAATTTTCGGCTAAACTACTAATAGGAGTAATGGTATTAATTATTTCGTGTGACATTACATTCATTAATTTATACCAAGCTTCTTTTTCTTTCTTATCAATTAATTGCTGAATCGTTTCTAAAGAAATAATTAAATATTCATATTGATTGGTTTGTGTAACCGAGGTTTTTAAGAAAAAACTTTCTTTTATATCGTTTACATCAATGGTAATAGTATGCTTAATTTCTTGCCATTTAGCTATAAAATTAGCGAGGTTACCTAGTTTACCTTTCAGTAAATTCCAATTATAAAACTTAGGTATTTTTAAAAACTCGGTAAATGCTTTATTAATTTGAAATACTTCAATATGCTGATTAGTGTCTTTTCTTAAAATAAGAATACCAATACTTAAACTTTCTATAATATTGGTAAGAATTAACGCTTCAGAAGTTTTTAAAAGACTTTTCTTTCGATTTTTTTCTAATAATAAAGCCGTTTTGTTGTGTAACGGATTTTCTCTTTTTTTAGATGAAAAAGTATTCGAATAATCATCATGTAATAAACAATCTATTGATTTTTCGATATCAGCAAAGAGCTTTTTTAAATAATCAAAAAATAAGAATAGTTGAAAAAAAAACAAAAAAGAAAACCCAATAGCGTTAATTAAGTATCCGTTTAAATAGGTGAAAAAAACAAGGATTCCGTTTATTATCAATAGCAAAACTCTAATAAGTATCTGGATAAATTGAGGTTTTCCCATTTTTATAATTGATATTTTTCTAAGCGTCTATATAGTGCAGCACGAGTTAAACCTAAATCTTTTGCGGCACGAGAAATATTACCTTGATGCTTTTGCAATGCTTGTTCTATTAACAACTTTTCAGTTTCTTCTAAGTTTAAATTATTAGCCAATGTAGCTTCTAATTTTTTAGTTGAAAAATGTAAATCTTCTAATTGAATTTCAGTATTATCTGTTATAATTACCGCACGCTCTACAATATGTTCTATTTCTCTAATATTTCCAGGCCAATGATATTTTTTTAATCCACTGATAGCTTGTGTAGTAAATCCGTTTATTTTTTTTCGGTATTTCTGGTTTAGTTTTTTCAAAAAATGATTCGCAAGTAACTCAACATCACCAACACGATCTCGAAGCGGCGGTAAGTTTAATTCGATGGTATTTATTCTAAACAACAAATCCTGACGAAACAATTGCTCTTCTACCATTTTATGAACATTAGCATTTGTAGCACAAATAATGCGCACATCAATAGGGCGTTCTTTACCTTCGCCCAAACGTGTTATTTTTCTGTTCTGAACAACAGTTAATAATTTAGATTGTAAGTGGAGTGGAAGGTTACCTATTTCGTCTAAAAAAATAGTACCTCCTTTTGCCAATTCAAATCTACCAATAGTATCTTTATGAGCATCCGTAAAAGCTCCTTTTGTATAACCAAACAATTCACTTTCAAATAAATTTTCATTTAAAGAACCTAAATCGACATGAATAAAAGGATGGTTTTTTCTTTCGGATTTTAAATGTATTTCTTTAGCAAATACGTATTTTCCTGTTCCGTTTTCACCTAAAATTAAAATAGTAGCATCTGTAGGTGCAACTTTTTGCGCCAAGCCAACCGCCGATTTCATTGCTGGAGAAGTACCAATAATGTGTTCAGTTTGTTGATGAAAATCTTTATCGTTTAATTTTTGTACGGTTTGTAATTGTGTTGTTTTTCGTTTAGAACGCGATAATTCTATTCCCGAATTTACAATTCCGTATAACCTCTCGGTGTTCCAAGGTTTTAATATAAAATCGGTAGCACCTTTTTTAATAGCTTCAACAGCTAAATTTACACTACCAAAAGCTGTCATTAAAAGCACGGTAGTTTCCGGACTAACTTCTTTAATATGCTTTAACCAATACAAACCTTCTTTACCATCTTCATAACCAATACGGTAATTCATATCTAACAAAACAACATCTATATGGGTTGAAGAAGTTAAATGATTACTTATTTTCTTCGGATTATTAGCCGTGATAATTTCGGTGAAATATTTCTTTAAACTAATTCTGGCAGAAAATAAGATATCATCATCATCATCTACTATTAATATTGTTGCTTCTTTTTTTCTCATACTACATAGTTAGTCAATTGTTTGAATATGAACAAAAAAATGTTCGTTTTTGAACACCTGTAAAATCAATAAAAAACTTAAAACCTTGTTTGTTAATGTTTTAAATGTATTTTTTCTAATGGCATATTTATGGACTTAACTATGCCAAACGAAGACAAATTATAATGGATAAGCAGATACAAACTAAAAACAAAACAACTAAAAAGATGCTAATATGGGGAATTCCAATCGTCTTATTAATGAGTGTTATTTTAATGAATTTAACACGTAAAAAACAAGTTAACATTCATAAAGATAATTTAAGTATTAGAGAGGTTACTCGAGGTGATTTTGAAGATGTAGTTTTATTTAATAGCATGGTTGAACCCAAAACCTCTGTTTTAGTAAATGTTATTCAGGGTGGTTCTGTTTCTGAAATTTTTGTAGAAAGCGGACAAATGATTAAAAAAGGAACGCCTTTATTAAAAGTCTACAATCCGAATGCTGAATTAAATTATTTAACACAAGAAACTGCCATGATTGAGCAGATTAATAATTTAAGAAATTTACGGGTAAGTATTAAAAATCAGCAATTAAGTTTAGATCAACAATTATTGAGTATTAATAATGATTTTAGAAATGCAAAACGTCAATACGATTTAGATAAGAAATTATTTGAAAAAGGAGTTGTAGCAAAAAATGATTATGAAAAATCTGCTCAAGAACACTCATATCAAAAAGAAAGAAATAGTGTAATTAAAAAAAGTGTTTCAGAAGAAAAAAGAAGTAGAGATTTACAATTAATAAGTATAAATTCATCATTAAATAATATGGAAAAAAGCTTAGAATTGTTGCTAAAAAACAAAGAGAATTTTACTGTAAAAGCACCTGTTGATGGTTTGTTATCATCTTTTAATCCAATACTAGGAGAAAATTATACACAAGGGCAAGTGATAGGTAAAATAGATGTTTTAAATGGTTATAAATTAATAGCAAATATTGATGAATATTATATATCTAAACTTAAAAAAGGAATTAAGGGAAGTGTTGTAGTAAATGCTGAAAGCAATAATATAGCCTTATCAAAAATTTATCCTGAAGTTAAAAGCGGACAATTTAAAGTAGAATTATTGTTTGAGAAGGATACTTTATCAAACAATATAAAAAGAGGAATGTCTTTAAAAAGTAAAGTGTTTTTATCGGGTAAAACAAAAGCTTTATTAATACCTAAAGGATTATTTTATCAAAGTACAAATGGTAAATGGGTTTTTGTTTTAGATTCGGATAATAAAGCAGTAAAAAGAAACATTAAAATTGGTAGAGAAAATCCTTTTTATTATGAAGTTTTAGAAGGTTTAAAAGAAGGAGATAAAATAATTACTTCTAGCTATGATGATTTTAAAAATGTAGATGAAGTAAATATAAACGAATAAAAAATATAAATATTAGTTTGACAGCAGTTGAAAACTATGAAATAAAACGATTAAAAAACATATTAAAATGATAAAAATAACAGATTTAGTAAAAATTTATAGAACAGAAGAAGTAGAAACAACAGCTTTAAATAAGTTGAGTTTAGAAGTTAAAAAAGGAGAGTTTGTTTCAATTATGGGAGCATCGGGTTGTGGTAAATCAACTTTATTAAATATTATCGGTTTATTAGATGCTCCAAATGAAGGAAGTTATTTATTTGATGAGACAGAAGTTGCTAAATTTAATGAAAAAGAAAGAGCAAGCTTACGTAAAGTAAACATCGGTTTTGTTTTTCAAAACTTTAATTTAATTGATGAGTTAACTGTTTATGAAAATGTAGAATTGCCTTTAATTTATAATAAAGTTAAAGCATCAGAAAGAAAAACAAGAGTTACAGAAATTTTAGAAAGAATAGGTATTGCACACAGAGCAAAACATTATCCATTGCAATTATCTGGTGGTCAGCAGCAAAGAGTTGCAGTTGCAAGAGCTTTGGTTACAAACCCTAAGTTAATTTTAGCAGATGAACCAACAGGGAATTTAGATAGTAAAAGTGGTAATGATGTAATGGAGTTATTAACAGAGTTACACGCAACAGGTGCAACAATTGTTATGGTTACACACTCATCATACGATGCGCAATTTTCATCTAGAGTTATCACTTTAAAAGATGGTGAAGTAATATCTGAGAAAAAAAATGAACACACAATTGATGTTTTAATTAACTAATTTAAAAAGAAGTTTTATGTATCAAATATGGTTAAAAATATTCTTTAGGAATAGTAAAAAAAATTGGTTAAACACATTAATTAATATTAGTGGTTTAACTTTAGGCTTGGCAGGTTTGCTAATTGTTTTATTATATATAAATGAAGAAAAAAGCTATAATCAATGGAATCCTAATAAAGATAATGTATATCGAGTTAACCTTAACCGACCAACATCAGGAGAGGTTTGGTTTACCGTAAACGCAGGAATGTACTTAACATATCCAAAAGAATTACCTGAAGTAACTGAGGCTTTAATGGTTAATCCATTTTATAGAAGTAAAGTTGTACAATATAAAGATGGTTTTGAGTTTAATAATAAAACCATCTCAACTGAACCTCAGTTTTTTGATTTTTTCCCGTTTGAAATTTTAGAGGGTTCAACTCAAAAATTTGCTGAAACAAGAAAAAATATAGCGCTATCTAAAGCCTATGCAAATAGAATTTTTAAAGGAGAAAAAGTTGTTGGAAACACTGTAAAAATAGATGATGAAAGTTATATAGTAGCTTGTGTTTATAAAATTCCAAAAAACTCACATCAAGAACCTGATCTATTAATGCAATATAGTGAAGATTTTGAGGTGCATTGGGGTAATCATAATAACGAATTATTTTGTAAAATTACTGAAGGAACAGATTTAGAAGCTCTAAAACAAAAGATGGATGCTATAATTATTAATAAAGCATACAAATCTGAAATTGAAGAAAACGGACTTACCATAGCCGAATTTGAAAGTCGCTATGGTTTTCCGACCGTAGTTTTTGATAAGTTGAATACGATGTATTTACATAATACAGCAAAAAGAGCAGGACCAAGTGGTACAGGAAATTACCAACTGTTAATGGTTTTGTTAGGTTTATCTATATTATTAATAATAATTTCTTGTGTAAACTTTATTAACTTATCTGTTGCTACAGCAACTCAAAGAGCAAAAGAAGTAGGGGTTAAGAAAACACTTGGTTTATCAAAAAAACAACTAATGTTTCAATATATATTTGAAATTGTTTTACAAGGGGGTATATCTTTTATATTATCATTAATTATTGTAGAATTAGCACTGCCTTTTTTTAATGAATTTGTTGAAACAGATATTTCAATACTACATACAAACTCATTATTTACGTTGTTACTATCGGTAATATTTGTATCTCTTTTAGTAGGAAGTATTCCTGCATTTTATCTTTCAAATTTTAAAGCTGTAGAAGTTTTAAAAGGAAGTATTTCTAAAAGTAAGAAAGGAAATTTTATAAGAAATATGATGCTTGGACTTCAATTTTTAATTTCAGGTTTTTTTATTATCAGTATGTTAATTGTTGGTAATCAAATTAATTATATGATAAAAAAAGATTTAGGCTTTGACAAAAAACAAGTCTTATCTGTTGATGTATATAGCATGCCAAATAAATTTAAAAAATTTAAGTTAGCTCAAGAAGTTTTACAAAAAAATAAAAATATTGTGGCAGTGACAACAAGTATGTTTGTACCTGGAGAGGGGTTTGTAAATGGTACATCTTTAAGGCATCCTAAAAATGATAAAAGTTTTAATTCTGCCTCAAATTTAGTAGCATATAATTATTTAAATTTTGCAAAGATTAAAATAATAAAAGGAAGGGATTTTTCAAAGGAAATTGCTTCAGATAGTATTAATAAAATTATAATAAATGAAACTGCCGCTAAAAAACTAGGAATTTATAATAAACCTTTAGGAGAAAAATTAACTTTAGGTTGGTTAGATGATAATGATACTAGTAATAATTTTGAGGTAATTGGTATGGTAAAGGATTATCATTTTGATGGTTTTGATACAAAAATTTCACCAATGTTTTTTGTTCCTTGGAAAAGTTTTGATTTTACGCATAGATGGATTCCTGCTATTCAGTTTAAAATAAACTCTAACAATATTGATAAAACTATTACAGAGATAGAAACTTTTTGGAAACAAAATATTGATGCAAAATACCCTTTTTCTTATGAGTTTTTAGATAAAAAGTTTGCTAAAACTTATAAGAAATATCAAAAGCAGCAAACACTATTCCTAGTACTTTCTTTACTAGTTATCTTAATATCGTTATTAGGGTTGTTTGCCTTAGCAACTTTAACAATTCAACAACGATTAAAAGAAGTTGCTATTCGTAAAACGCTTGGCGCATCAGTAAAAGAAATTATGTTTCAATTGTTACAGAGTTTTTTAAAGATTGTACTAATTTCTTCAATAATATTAATTCCAATAGCTTATTATTTTATGCAAAATTGGTTGCAAAACTTTGTTTATAGGATAGGTATGCCGGTGTTACCTTATGTTTTAACGCCTATTATTTTAATCATCTTGGTGTTTGTTGTTGTTGGTTTTAAAGCTTATAAAGCAACAAAAATTGATTTAATTAAATATTTAAAATTTGAGTAATATATATCAGAAAGGCAGCTCATAAAATAATATGTATTTATGAGTTTCTTTTTTAATTGATTATTTTTATTTAAAGACTATAACTATTGTTACTGCTGTTGAAAAATATGTAAGTTATTATTTTATAAAAGTAGATAATAACTATTTCTATATGTTATTATACAATTCAAAAGGATTTTAAATACCTTCGTTTTATTATTTAAAATTATTAACACCTAAAGTAAGTTTATAATAACCTATAAATTATGATAACACAATATTCAATTATAATAGTAGACGATCATAGTATGTTTTTAGATGGCTTGCGTAGTATTATTTCTGAAGAAAAAAATATAGATATAATATTAACAGCCACAAAAGGAACACAGGTACTTAAGTATTTACAAATAAATCCTACACAAAAAGTAGATTTAGTAATTACAGATATAAATATGCCTGAAATGGATGGTGTTGCTTTAAATAAGGCTATAAAAGAACAATTTCCAACAATAAAAACATTAGTTGTTAGTATGCTGGAAAATCCTGTTAAAGTTCAAAATTTAATTGAGTCAAAAGCAAATGGTTATTTATCAAAAAATGCTGAAAAAACTGAATTATTAAAAGCCATAAAAATTATTTTAAATGGCGAAAATTATTTTTCACCAAGAATAAAAAGTATTTTAATGGAAGCTATGTTTACTGCTAAAACTAAACCTCAAATTTCATTAACAAAAAGAGAAAAAGAAGTTTTAAAACTTATAGCTAAAGAATTTACGACTAAAGAAATTGCATCACAACTATTTTTAAGTAAGCATACAATAGAAAGTTATCGAAAAAATTTAATTTCAAAATTAAATGTACGTAATCTTGCTGGTTTAACACGTTATGCTATGGAAGAAGGCCTTTTAGATTAACATAAATAAATATACCCCTGAAAACAGGGGGTATAATTTCACGGTATTTCGTCTGAAATAAATTTATTAATTCCTGCAACTTTGCAGCATACATTTATACAATCAATTAAAAACAAAAATTATGATTTACGGAATTACATTAATCCTTTTAAGTATTATCGCAGTACCTTCTTTAATTTTAGCAAAGAAACCTAATGCACAAGAATTATTAGATAAAATTGAGCCTTACCAAGGTTGGATTGGCTTAGTTTTTTGTTTAGCAGGTGTATGGGGTATTATTTCTGCTTTTTTAAATATGGGATGGATAACCTCATTACCTATTTGGTGGGTAACTCTTTTAGCAGGAAGTGTAGTGCAAGCTGTATTAGGGTTTATGTTAGGTTTTGGAATGATTAATAAAATATTGTTAAGTAAAAATGAAGCTGCACAAGAAAAAGCTGCTTTGTTAAGAGAAAAATTAGCTCCAAAACAAGGAAAATTAGGAATCTTCGGACTTATTGTTGGAGGATGGATGATTGTAGCATCAATATTATTTATATAAGCATACAAAATAGTGAAAAAGAAGGGGAGTCTAAAAAGTAATTTTTAGATAATTAAAGCCTGTACATTTTATAATTGTGCAGGTTTTTTTATTATTTTAATAAGATAGAAATTAAACAGAAACAAATTTTGCATATTTCATAAAATAATCTTCTAAACGTTTTAAAATAGGGGGCATTTTTTCTGAATATATTACAAACTGACATTTATTAATGCTTTGAGTAATAGCCATAACAGCTGTATAAGCTGAGTTTTGATTTAAAAACTCTGCATCGTCAATGCAAAATATTTTTACTTGCGAAATACTTAATCCCTCTAATAATAATAGTTTATTTACTATTTTAGGTGTGGCTATTAAAACATCAATGCCTTCAAATATTTCAGATTTTATTACATCAATATGAAGTCTTTCATCACCAAAATATACCCGTAAAGGATGGTGTCTTGTGTATTTTAAAAATTCATTGTACAACTCTAATACTTTCTCATTATTTTCTGCTAAAATAATAGCTCTAGGAGCATTTCCTATAGCTTCAAATTTTAATTTATGCAATGTAGTAAGTACCAGCGAAGTTGTTTTTCCACTACCAACTGAAGCCGTACAGAAAACGTTTGAACCACTTTTTATTACAGGAATACTTGCTTTTTGAAAAGGTGTAGGTGTTGTTATATTAAGAGAGGTTAATTTTTCTTTTATATCAACATGTAATTTTTTAAATGGCATAAAATAATTGTTTAACTGTACTAATTAAATAAAAAGCGACAAATATACAATTAAATGACTGCTTTTGTAATTTAATATTTTTTATAATGAGTATTATTAATAGAAAAGTAGCTAAAAAAACACAGTTTTAAAATCTCAGATATGGGATTTATTGCCTAAAACAAAATAATGTTTTAGGCAATAAATTTCCTATTCTTTTAATATTGAAAGTATTTATTTAAAGTAAGAAAAATCTTCTCCGTCTTCAATCTTTAATAAACTTTCATATATCATTTTAATAACGTTTTCAACATCTTCACGATGTACCATTTCAACCGTTGTATGCATGTAACGTAATGGTAAAGAAATTAAAGCGGAAGCAACCCCTCCGTTACTATAAGCAAAAGCATCTGTATCAGTACCAGTAGCTCTTGATAAAGCTGAACGTTGAAAAGGAATCTTATTATCTTCGGCAGCATTAATAATTAAATCACGTAATTTTTGTTGCACAGCAGGAGCATAGGCTACAACAGGACCTTTACCAAGTTCTAAAAGACCTTCTTTTTTCTGATCAATCATTGGTGTTGTAGTATCGTGCGTTACATCTGTAACAATTGCTACATTAGGTTTAATGGTTTCTGTAATCATTTCAGCTCCACGTAAACCTATTTCTTCTTGTACAGAGTTTGTGATGTATAATCCGAAAGGTAATTCTTTCTTATTTTCTTTTAATAAACGAGCAACTTCGGCAATCATAAATCCACCCATTCTGTTGTCTAGAGCTCTACATACAAATTTATCTCCATTTAAAATATGAAATTCATCTGGATATGTAATTACACAACCAACATGTATTCCTAGTTTTTCAACTTCTTCTTTCGTAGCACAACCTGTATCGATAAAAATATTATCTGGTTTAGGTGCTTCTTCATTAGCTTTATTACGGGTATGAATTGCTGGCCAACCAAATACTCCTTTTACGATGCCGTTTTTAGTATGAATATTAACAATTTTACTAGGAGCAATTTGATGATCTGAGCCTCCGTTACGAATCACATAAATCAACCCGTTATCTGAAATATAGTTTACATACCATGAAATTTCATCGGCATGTCCTTCAATTACTACTTTGTATTTAGCATCAGGGTTTATTACTCCAACTGCTGATCCGTATGTATCTGTAATAAATTCATCAACATAAGGTTTTAAGTAATCCATCCAAATTTTTTGCCCTTCCCATTCATATCCAGTAGGGGCAGCATTGTTTAAGTATGTAGCTAAGAAATCGATAGATTTCTCATTTAAAATTGATTTATTTTTAGCCATAATATGTAATGTTATTTTTGTTATTCCTCTTCTTCTTTTTTAGAATCTGGTCCCCAAAAGCGTCGTTGTTCACGATATGCTTGTTCATCTTTAATTTGTTTAGGGGTTAGTACTTTTAAAAAGGAAGGATGCTGTTCGATAGCATATTCTATTTTTTCAACAATATTTGCAACACTTTCATTTTCATAATCAATATCTAAAGGTTCTTTGATAACCATTGACTGTAAAACGTTTCGTTTTTTTATCATCAATCCTTTTTTATCAAAAGAACGTCTAAAACCATCAATAACAATAGGTACTACTACAGGTTTATAGGTTTTTATAATGTGTGCTGTACCACGACGAATAGGTTTGAAAGGTGTTGTGGTTCCTTGCGGAAATGTAATTACCCAACCATCATCTAAAGCTTTTCGAATGTTAGAAATGTCAGACATTTTTACCTGTCTTTTTACATCTTTACCATCACTTCGCCAAGTTCTTTCAACAGATACAGAACCTACATAAGCAAATATTTTAGGTAATATACCAGATCGCATTGTTTCTCCAGCTGCAATATAGTATAGGTTTAATTTAGGGTTCCATAAATAGCCTACGTTTCTAATATTATCATCACGTCCTTTTAAAGCAGCGTTAAATACATGAAACATTGAAGCTACATCAGCAAAATAAGTTTGGTGATTAGAGATAAATAATACATTTTTATCAGGTAAATTTCTAAGCACATCCATACCTTCAATTTGTAAGTTATTGAATTTACGGTAACGTCCATGCGATATGATACCTAACGTTTGTATAAGAAAACGTTTAATAAATAATATATGACCAAATGGGTTCCTTTTGAATAAAGGCATTTATAATTATATTTTTAGTGTAAGTGCTAAATTACAAAAGAAATAGAAAATATTAGAGCTTAAATAAATCTTTAATTTCTGATAACATCATGGCTGTTGCCCCCCAAACAATGTAATTGTTTAGTTTAAAGCAAGGTACCTTAATGTTTTTCATGTAAGAAGTTTCCATATTTACAGATGTTAAATTACGATCATTAAATAAATCACTAATTAAAACTTCAATAATATTCGCTACTTCATAATTAGGTTTAAAAACAGGTTTTGTTTTGGTAAAACCAATAAAAGGAGCCACTAAAAAATTACTAGGAGGTATATAAGAATCAGAAAGTTGTCGAATAATCTTTATATCTTTAGGTATTATGCCTACTTCTTCAAATGTTTCCCTTAAAGCTGTTGTTTCAAGATTTTTATCTTCGATATCAATTTTTCCACCAGGAAAACTAACTTGAGCAGAATGTTTACCGTTATAACTTGCTCTTTCTGTTAGTAATAATCGTGTTTTATTATTTTTATCAGGATAAAATAAAGCTAAAACAGCTGCTTTTTTTGGATTTTTACTATTGATTAATTCTTGAGAAAATTGAGTTCTTAACTTTGGTGCTAATTTAAACTGTGAATGCAATCCTCCCAAAGGTTTGTTTTGTAATTCATTAAGTTGATCTATGAAATCAGAAAAAGTCATTCAGTTTTAGTATTTTAGAGCAAACATATAAATTAACAAAGTTAAAAATATAATAATTTGGCTTGAATTTTGATTTATGTTAAACATAATTAATATTTAATAAATGAATACAAAAAATAAATACAAAAAATTAGCATTAAGTTTAGTGTTTGACGCCATAGGGTTTCTGTCATATATAATACCGGGTATAGGTGAGTTACTTGATGTAATTTGGGCACCAATTTCTGCCTATTTAATGACTAAAATGTATAAAGGTAATAAAGGTAAAATAGGGGCAGCAGTATCTTTTATTGAAGAAGCAATGCCTGGTTTAGATGTAATACCAACATTTACATTAATGTGGTTATTTACTCATGTTTTTACAGCTAGTCAATCAAAAAAAACAATTGAAATTTAACTTATTTATTTCAAATTTAATGATTTAAATTAATCGTAAAACAGGTAATAATTACTTAAGATAAAGAGTCTGGTAAATCAATGTAGTTTTTTCTTTTATTTTCCGTAAATTCGCAGGCTTAAACTTAGAGATTGATTATGAAAATATCATATAATTGGTTACGACAATTTTTACAAACCGACTGGGAAGCTGAAAAAACTGGAGAATTATTAACAGATTTAGGCCTTGAAGTAGAAGGTATTGAAACTGTAGAAAGTATTAAAGGAAGTTTAAAGGGAATTGTAGTTGGTGAAGTAAAAACATGTGTAAAGCATCCAAATGCAGATAAACTTAAAGTTACTACCGTAGATTTAGGTGACGGAAAACCTGTACAGATTGTATGTGGGGCCCCTAATGTTGATGCTGGCCAAAAAGTACCAGTGGCAACTGTTGGAACCACCTTATATGATGAAAAAGGAGAAGGATTTAAAATTAAGAAAGGTAAAATTAGAGGAGAAGAAAGTCATGGAATGATTTGCGCCGAAGACGAGTTAGGTTTAGGTAAAAGTCATGAAGGAATTATGATTTTAAATGATGCTATTGCGCCAGGAACTTTGGGTTCAGAAGTTTTTAATATTGAAACCGATTACGTTTTTGAAATTGGTTTAACACCAAATCGTGCTGATGCAATGAGCCATTTTGGAGTAGCTCGTGATTTACGTGCAGGGTTAATTCAGCAAGGAACAAATATAGAGTTGATATCTCCTTCAGTATCTGATTTTCATGTAGATGAACGTACTTTAAAAATTGATATTGAAGTTGAAGATAAAAACTTAGTGCCTCGTTATTGCGGAATTACAATTACAGATATTGAAGTAAAAGAATCTCCAGAATGGATTCAAAATAGATTAAAAGCCATAGGTATTGTGCCTAAAAATAATATTGTAGACATTACAAACTATGTTTTACACGAATTAGGGCAACCTTTACATGCTTTTGATGCAAATAAAATACGAGGAAATAAAGTACTTGTTAAAACTTTAGAAGCAGGAACAAAGTTTACAACTTTAGACGAAGTTGAAAGAACATTAGATGCTGATGATATAATGATCTGTGATGCTGATGACAATCCATTATGTATTGGTGGAGTTTTTGGTGGAATAACATCTGGAGTAACCGAACACACAACATCAGTTTTCTTAGAAAGTGCGTATTTTAACCCAGTTTCTATCCGTAAAACAGCCAAAAGACATGCGTTAAATACAGATGCTTCTTTCCGTTTTGAAAGAGGAATAGATGTTAATTTAACTAAATATGCCTTAAAACGTGCCGCATTATTAATTGAGGAGTATGCTGGAGGAAAAATGTCTTCTGATATTTTAGATTTTTATCCAGAAAAAATTGAAGATTTCGAGGTGTTCTTATCTTTTGAAAATACGTATAAATTAATTGGGCAAGAAATTCCAAGAGAAACCATCAAGAATATTTTAGCTTCTTTAGAAATTAAAATAAACAGTGTTACTGATGCAGGTTTAGGTTTAGTAATACCATCATATAGAGTAGATGTACAGCGTGAAGCTGATATTATTGAAGAAATTTTAAGAGTTTACGGATATAATAATATTGAGTTTTCTCATAAATTAAACACATCTATTTCTTTTGATAGCGATAAAGAAGTTAAAATTGAAAACATTGTAGCAAACCAATTAACCTCATTAGGGTTTAATGAAACAATGGCTAATTCTTTAACCAAAGAAGATTATGTTGCCTTGTCTGATAATTTAAATCCAGCGAATAACGTAGAAATGTTAAATCCGTTAAGTAACGATTTAAAAGTGATGCGTCAATCGTTATTATTTAGTGGTTTAGAATCTGTTTCGTATAATATTAACAGAAAAAACAATGCACTTAAATTTTATGAATTTGGTAAAACATATCATAAATACGAAAGCGGATATCAAGAAGATAAACATTTAACCTTATTTGTTACAGGAAATAGAACTAAAGATAGCTGGAAAACAGCTACGAAAACCTCTGATTTCTTTTATTTAAAGGGAATTGTAATTAGTTTATTAAGTAGGTTAGGCTTAGATAAATTAAAAACATCACCAATAAAAACAGATGTGTTTTCTGAAGGAATTACATTAAGTTTAGGTAAAACTAAATTAGTAGAATTTGGTGTAGTTAAAAGAGCTGTTTTAAAAGAGTTTTCTATAAAACAAGAAGTATTATTTGCTGATTTTAATTGGCAAAATATTTTAAACTTTGTAGGTAAGAAAAAGATTAAAGTAACTGATTTGGCAAAATTTCCATCAGTAAAACGTGATTTAGCATTATTGCTAGATGATAAGGTTGAGTTTAAAGAAATTTACAATCTAGCTTTTCAATCAGAAAAGAAGCTTTTAAAAGAAGTAGATTTATTTGATGTTTATGAAGGCGATAAATTACCTGAAGGTAAAAAATCGTATGCAGTTAGCTTTGTTTTACAAGATGAAAATAAAACGTTGGCTGATAAACAGATTGATAAGATAATGCAAAAATTACAGCAAACATTCGAAAAAAATTTAGCAGCTGTTTTAAGATAATTAAGAAGCTCCAATTTTTATTGGGGCTTTTTTTATGAAATTTTACGTCATTCTGAACTTGTTTTAGAATCACATCAAGATAAGTTAATTATGAATTACTGAAATTAATTCAGTATAACAAAAAAACAAAGGCATGTATAAAATATTAATCCGTCCGATTTTCTTTCTTTTTGATCCAGAAAAGATTCATTATTTTACTTTTTCATTGGTAAAGTTTATGACGAAAATTCCTTTTATGGCTTCAATATTTAGAGGTTTATATCAAGTAAATGATAAAAAATTAGAACGTAATTTATTCGGATTAACATTTAAAAACCCAGTAGGTTTAGCAGCAGGATTTGATAAAAATGCAGTGTTATATAATGAATTAGCAAACTTCGGATTTGGTTTTGTAGAAATAGGAACTGTAACTCCTAAAGGACAGGCAGGAAATCCGAAGAAAAGATTATTTCGCTTAAAAGGTGATCAGGGAATTATCAATCGAATGGGATTTAATAATGAAGGATTGGCTATTGCCATTGAACAATTAAAAAAGAATAAAGGAAAAATAATTATTGGAGGTAATATTGGTAAAAATACTGATACAGCTCCTGAAAATTATACCGAAGATTATTTAGAATGCTTTAAAGGTTTACATCCATACGTTGATTATTTTGTATTAAATGTAAGTTGTCCTAATGTTGGAAGTCATGCAAAATTAGATGATGTTGATTATTTAAAAGAATTGATTACTGAGGTTCAGAAATTAAATAATAAAGAAGCTATTCAAAAACCAATTTTATTAAAAATAGCTCCAGATTTAAATAACCAACAATTAGATGAAATAATTGAACTGGTTGCTAAAACTAAAATAGATGGAGTAATTGCATCAAACACATCTGTAAATAGAAATAATTTAAAAGCATCAAAAGAAAGATTACAAGAAATAGGTAATGGTGGTGTAAGTGGCCAACCTGTAAAAGAAAAAAGCACAAAAGTTATTAAATATCTGGCAGATAACTCAAACAAAGCCTTTCCTATTATTGGAGTAGGAGGTATTCACTCTGAAAAAGATGCTCTAGATAAAATCAATGCTGGCGCTGATTTAGTGCAAATTTATACAGGTTTTATTTACGAGGGACCAAATTTGGTAAAACGAATTAATAAAGCAATTTTGGCTAAAAATTAAAATATGCTCGAAACGTTAATCTCTTTTGTTTTAGCTACTGCTACTTTGGCTTTTTCGCCAGGGCCAGATAATATTTTTGTACTAACACAAAGTATTGTACACGGTAAAAAATATGGTTTAGCAACAGTTGTTGGTTTAATGACAGGTTGCATAATTCATACAACATTAGTAGCTTTTGGGGTATCAGAAGTAATTAAACAAAACCCTAATTTATTTTTTATCATTAAGGTGTTTGGAGCGTTGTATTTACTATATATCGCTTTTCAGGTATATAAAAGCGATGCTAAAATTGCATTTTCGACAGAAAATATAGTTAAAAAATCTACTTTCGAATTGTTTAAAAAAGGCTTTTGGATGAATGTATTAAACCCGAAGGTTACTATTTTCTTTTTAGCTTTTTTTCCACAGTTTTTGTTTTCAAAAACAATTTCAACGATAGTTCAGTTTTACGTTTTAGGAGGACTGTTTATTATAACTTCTTTCGTAATATTTTCAACAATTGCTGTTTTAGCAGGAAGTATTTCAGCTTCAATAAAAAAGAATGACCAAATAGGAGTATTCCTAAAGTGGGCACAAATTGTAGTTTTTATAGCTATTGCTATTTTAATTTTACTATAAGAATAATCTCTTGTATTAAAAAGACTTTTGTAATGTCAGTTTGAGTGATTTTTGCTAAAAAATTATATCGAGAACTAATTTAGAATCTAAAATATTGATTCTCGATATAATTTTTTACGCATTATTAACCGTAAAACTCATTCGAATTTAAAATGTTTTATCAAAAACATAAACTTGTTTCAAGTTATCGTAAAGAGAATAATAAAAACTACAAATCAATCTTCAGTAACATACCCCCAATTTTCTCCAGTTTTTATTCGATGCAATTGCATTTCAGATACTCCAAATTGTCTAGCTAAAATTTTTAAACGTGTTCTCCTATTAGGGTCGTTTAATTTTCTTTTAAGAAATTTAACCTTAGTTTCGGTAAGCTTTGATGTTCTTGCTTTGTGCACCTTATTTACATATTCCGGATTCGTGTATTGATGTACCTCTTTTTCCCTTTTGGTAGCCCATTTAAGGTTTTCAACCCTGTTATCTTTTTTATCGTAATTTAAATGAATTACATAAAGTTGATCTTCATTACGCTCTAAAAAAGCTTCTGCAACTAATTTATGAACATACCTACTGGTATTTTTTCCGTTAACTCGTTGTTTTAAGGGTAAATTTTGGTAACCATTAATAAAATATTCATTTACTAAAGATTCTTCCTTATTTTTGCAATTAAGAATCCTTCCGTAATTAGATATTTTAAATTTTTCTTTTTCAGCTATTTTATTGTCAAATACTATTTCTTTCCACTTTTCATTTCTATAGTTTCGTATCATCTTCCAATATTTTATCTGAACTTAAATAATAAATAGCACTTTATTATTTTATGTAAAAATACACATTTTGATTGATTACCAATTATTTTTAAGCAACAACTGTTTTATATGCTCATAATGATGCTCACAATGCCAAGCGTAAATCCCTATATTTTGTTTTAAATAAACTTTTTCATTTCCATCAGGATGTATAAAATAAGTATTTAAATCAGCTTCTGACAACCCTTTTAAAAGATACACCCATTTAGCGTGTAAAGCTTTTAAAGCATCTAAAGATAAATGTATTGGTGCAAGCTTAGAGTCAAATAATTCAGCCCAACGATCTTCATAATAGGCTTTGATTATTGGTTTATCTTCAGTTAAAGCCCATTTAAAACGAGTGTATGAGTTATGATGGCTATCTGCACAGTGATGAATTACCTGCCTTACCGTCCATCCGCCATCTCTATAAACAGTGTTTAATTGCTGTTCAGATAAATGTTTTACTAAAAGCTCTAATTTTATAGGAAAATCTTCTAAAACGGTTATCCATTTCTTTATTACTTCGTATGATATTTTGGTAGGAATATTAGGTTTTCCTATCGGATATTTTAAATACTCCATTAATTAGTTTTCGTTTTAGTAAGTCTTTTTAAAGTTCTTTTTGCGCTGTTGTTTTCTGGATTAATAGCTAATGCTTTCTTGTAAAACTCTATTGCTTTTAAAGTATCCTTTGTTTTTAAATAAGCATCACCAGTGCTATCATAAGTATTTGAACTGTTTGGGTATAGTTCTGTATTAATTTTAAAAATAGCCAAAGCTTTTTCATGTTGGTTATCTCTAAGATATTGATAGCCTAAACCATTTAAAGTATGCTCTCTAATTACAGGGCTTAAACTATCATTTTTTTTAATTTTTTTATAACCAAGCAATGCCGCTTTAAAGTTACCCTCTGCAAAATGTTCGCTTGGTATTTTTTCTCCGTCAGTTAATTTATTAAAAATATAAGTATTATTTTTATGTTCTCTTTTTTTAGCTAATTCAATACTGTTTTTAGAAGTATTAAAAATCAATTTTTCATTTAATTCACTAACGTAAAAAGTACTATCATTAATTTTTAAAGGAGTTAAATTTTGGTTGCGCCAAGTTAAAAATAAAGCACCTTCATTAAATTTAACTTCAATAATTTCATCAGCATTAAAAAAATAGCGCCCAGTGGTTTTTTTTATAAAATGATCAGAGTTTTTGCTTGGTGTACAACTTATAAAGAGTAATATAATTCCAGTAAAAAAAAGTTTAGTTTTCATTGTTTTAATAGCTTTTAGTAAAAATATATAAATTAAGACGACTTACTTAATAAATAGTTACAAGCACTTATTTTTTACTTGGCATAACAATTGACTTATATATTATAGAAAAACAGTGTTTACTTATTTAAAACAATGTTTATTAGATATTTACGTTTTTAATAGTGTTTTTTTTATTGTTTTAATTAACATAAAAATGTCACTATGACATACATACAAGATATGAGCAAATCAAAAATAATACATTTAGACAATTTGTCGCTTCAAGATGCTTTTAATGAAGATTCTGAATTGATACCTTTATTAACTCCTGAAGATGAAGAAATAATAAATAAAGAAGAAGTTCCATCTGAATTACCAATATTACCGTTAAGAAATACAGTGTTATTTCCTGGTGTTGTAATTCCAATTACCGCTGGTAGAGATAAATCTATTCAGTTAATAAAGGATGCAAACAAAGGCGATAAAGTAATTGGAGTTGTGGCACAAAAAGATGGTAATGTTGAAAACCCAGGATTAAACGACATTCATAAAACTGGCGTAGTAGCACAAATATTACGCGTTTTAAAAATGCCTGATGGTAATACAACTGTTATTATTCAGGGTAAAAAGCGTTTTGAGATTGATGAAATTACGCAAGAAGAACCATACCTAAAAGCCAAGGTTCATGAAGCGGTTGATGATAGAGAAGTTGATGATCAAAAAGAATTTGATGCAATCATCGAATCTATAAAAGAGCTAGCTTTAGAAGTTATTAAAGAAAACCCAATGTTACCTTCTGAAGCTTCATTTGCTATTAAAAATATTCAATCAAACTCGTTTTTAGTAAACTTTATATCATCAAATATGGAGTTAAGTGTAGCTAAAAAACAAGTGTTACTTGAAAAAGATAGTTTAAAAGAGCGTGCGCTTTTAACATTAAAAAACCTTGATAAAGAACTTCAAAAATTACAATTACGTAATGATATTCAGTCTAAAACACGTTCTGACTTAGATAAGCAACAACGTGAATATTATTTACATCAGCAATTAAAAACAATTCAAGATGAATTAGGTGGAGTTTCTCATGATCAGGAATTGGATGATATGAGAGTTAAGGCTAAATCTAAAAAATGGAGTAAAGAAGTTGCTGCAACTTTTGAAAAGGAATTAGGTCGTTTAAAACGAATGAATCCTCAAATGGCAGAATATGGAGTGCAGCGTAACTATTTAGAGTTGATGTTAGAGCTGCCTTGGAATGTATATTCTGAAGATAAATTTGATTTAAAGCGTGCTCAAAAAATATTAGATAGAGATCATTTTGGTTTAGAAAAAGTTAAAGAACGTATTATAGAGCATTTAGCGGTTTTAAAATTACGAGGTGATATGAAATCGCCAATAATCTGTTTATACGGGCCTCCAGGAGTTGGTAAAACATCGTTAGGTAAATCAGTTGCCGAAGCTTTAGGGCGTAAATATGTACGTATGTCTTTAGGTGGATTGCGTGATGAAGCTGAAATTCGCGGGCACCGTAAAACATATATCGGCGCAATGCCAGGGCGTTTAATTCAAAACTTAAAAAAAGCAGAAACGTCAAATCCAGTTTTTGTATTAGATGAAATTGATAAATTAAGTCAAAGTCATCAAGGTGATCCATCTTCAGCTATGTTAGAAGTATTAGATCCTGAGCAAAACACTGCTTTTTATGACAACTATTTAGAGGTAGGCTACGATTTATCAAAAGTACTTTTTATAGCTACTGCCAATAATTTAGGCCAAATTCCTTGGGCATTACGCGACCGTATGGAGCTTATTAATGTAACAGGTTATACGATTGAAGAAAAGGTTGAAATTGCTAAAAAATACTTATTTCCAAAGCAATTAAAAGAACACGGTTTAACAACTGAGCATTTAACAGTTGCCAAAAAACAATTAGAAAAAATTGTTGAAGGCTATACGCGTGAATCCGGAGTTCGTGGTTTAGAAAAACAAGTAGCCAAAGTAGTGCGTTTTGCTGCAAAATCAATCGCAATGGAAGAGGAGTATAATATTGCCTTAACCAACGAGGATATTGAAACTATTTTAGGCCCTGCTCGTTTAGAGCGCGATAAGTATGAAACTAATGACGTTGCTGGTGTAGTTACAGGTTTAGCTTGGACAAGCGTTGGAGGTGATATTTTATTTATCGAATCTATTTTATCTAAAGGAAAAGGAAATCTTTCTATTACAGGTAATTTAGGAAAAGTAATGAAAGAATCTTCAACAATTGCCATGAAATATATCAAAGCAAATACAGAAGAATTTGGAATAAATCCAGAGGTTTTAGATAAGTACGATGTGCATATTCACGTGCCAGAAGGCGCAACACCAAAGGATGGTCCAAGTGCAGGTATTACTATGTTAACTTCATTAGTGTCGGTATTTACACAACGTAAAGTAAAAAATAAATTGGCTATGACAGGTGAAATTACCTTACGTGGAAAAGTATTACCAGTAGGCGGAATTAAAGAAAAAATATTAGCCGCAAAACGCGCTAATATCAAAGAAATTATTTTGTGTGCCGATAATAAAAAAGACATTGAAGAAATAAAACAAAGTTACTTAAAAGGCTTAAAGTTTCATTATGTAACCGAAATGCACGAGGTAATTGACATAGCACTTACCAAACAAAAAGTAAAAAACGCTAAAAAATTAGCATAAATTAAAAAGCCTTTCTAGTTAAATTAGAAAGGCTTTTTTTTAGAAGCTATTTCCCGCTTTCCGCACTCGCTTTTTTTGAAGAAAAATCAAAAAAGAGCTCAAACAATTACTACAATCGGGGCTACACTTACTTATAAAGTAAGTGCAAACTTTTTAAAAATCAGCTTTTTTATAAAATTTCATTTTCTTTTTAGTTGTTGGATGTGTAAACTCTAAGGTATCAGCATGTAAATACAATCTGTCAGCTTTTTTGCCATACAAATCATCACCAATAATTGGAGTATTTAAACCAGAACTATGCGAAGCATGCACTCGTAACTGATGTGTTCTGCCAGAAATAGGGTAGAAGTGTACTTTTGTTTTTCCATCTTTCCTTTCAATAAGTTTCCATTCAGTTTTGGCAGGTTTACCGTGTTCATAACATACCAATTGTCTTGGCCTGTCATCTAAATCCACGCGAAGCGGTAAATTTATCATCCCTTTATCTTCAGCAATAATTCCATCTAACAAAGCAGTATATCTTTTTTGTACTGTTTTATTAATAAACTGACTTTGTATAATTTTATGCGCTTCTTTGTTTTTTGCTAAAACTAACAATCCTGAAGTTGCCATATCTAATCGATGTATGATAATTGGACCTGAAATATTTTTCACTTGTTGTTTAACCCGAGTATATACCGAATCTTGAATCTGAATTCCAGGAACTGATAAAAAGTCGTTCGGTTTATAAATTACAATTAAATCATCATCTTCAAAAATGGTTTCTAATACTTTTCCAACAGCCGGATTTTTTAATAACGGATTGGTATCCATTTCTATCCCTTTTAACATATGCGCTAAAATAGGTTTGCATTTACCTTGGCAAGCCGGATAAAATTGTTTGTGCTTTCGTACTTCTTTATTAGGCGATTTACCCCACCAAAACTCAGCCATAGCCAAAGGTTTTAAATCGTGTAAAAAAGCATATTGTAATAATTTAGGTGCGGCACATTCGCCAGTACCAGCAGGTATGTTTTGTACAGAAATGTGGTTAAATAATTCTGCTAAATTTTTAACTTCTTTTTTAGAATTTAAAAATTGATATTGTTCAGAGATATATCTTTGTAAAGCTAAAGACTTAGTTTTACGTTTGTTTTTTAGTTGTGCTATTTGATTGATGTATACTAATAGTTTATCTTCAAGAGGTTTTAAAGTATGTTGCCAATAACGTGTTACATTGTTAAAAAAATGCTTTGCAGCTAAACTTTCTTTTTTTAATTTTTCATCAAAAACAATATAAGCTTCATCCGAAATTTCTTTTTTAGCTTTTTCTCTTTGTAATTTTCTATCTTTTTTTGCAATTTTAAGTGCTTCTTTTTTTTCTTGAATATCAATAGAAGCTTTCTTGGTTACAGACTCGTTTTCAGAAACTAAGTTTAAATAGGCTGAATCGCTTTCTAAGTTATTTATTTGAATGCTTATATTATTTAAAACTTCTTTTTCTTGTAAAAAAAAAGAATCTTTAACAAGCATATCATACACAGGCGGAACAAACATTTTATGTGTGTTTTTTTCGCCCAATTTACCTGAAACAGCAGTTATATAACCAATTTTATTTTCTTTATTATGCACAACCAAAACCCCGAACATTTTACCAGTTATTGTTCCTTTTTTATTAGGATTTAACCCGAAATTATGTTCAAAATCTGTTTGCGCACTTAAATAATTCTGAACCTCTTTTACAGCTAATTCACATAACGGATGTGGTTCATAATAAAAAGGAAAGGTAAACTTTTTAGGAAGCTTTATTTCATTAATATCACTTAAAAAGTATTGAAAATATGATTGCAAAACTGATATGTTATTTTATTTAACGCTTAAAAGTGAAAAATTATAATTAAAACCAAAATTTAAATAAGTACTACTTAAATTCCCTCCGCGTGCCTTTACATACCCTAAACCACCTCGTAAATTTAATTTATTAGTTAGTTTGTAATTAAGTCCAGCACTTGGTTTTACAATTAATCCTTCACCAGTACTAATTCCGCCACCTCCAGCTGCTCCTCCTAAAACTTGCAAGAATACTGATGTTGTATTGTTAAAAAAAGTATTTGATTGCACACCTAAACCTACAATACCTTCAGCATAGGCACCAGCATCTCCAAAATTAGCAAATGATGTTTGTCCAGCTCCGTAAAGATATTTATTTAAGAAAAAGTTTATTTGCAGTGAAATTTGATGCATATTTTGTTCAAATCCTCCATTATTATCTCTTGCTGCATTTATATATAAATCTTGTTTTATAATAGCTTCCAAACCTTTAAATTTAGCTATTGTAAAATCCTTTTCTTTAGATGAAGTACCGTCTTTATCAACATAATACTTTAAACCAAAACCTAATGTTGAAGATTTAAAATGTGCATCAGGACTCATTAAATATCCTTTATTTATTGAAGCATAAATATTATCAAATAATTTTTGTTCAATTGAAATATCTGGATAAATTAAAAATCCACCTTTGGTATCAACACCACCACCGCCTCCAGCACCTACACCAAATTTAGCTAAGATATTTGTACGATTTTTATTCATTGATAAATGATAACCACCACCCAATAAAACATCCATGTATCCAGCTTTTATTCCATGATAAGCACCATCAGCTTTTATAAAATAAAAAAAGTTGTTATTTATATAAGAGTTTAATTCAAAACCTGCTAAACGTATGGTTTTACCAGTATACGAACCTTTAGTAACTTTTAAGTTGTTTAAGTGTACCAATAAAGAAATTCGGTTACTAAGATTTTTCCATGAACTGTTTTTCAAGTCATCAATAGAAAATGAATTTTCACGCGCTTTAAAAGTTGTATTTTTAAAAGATAAAGGTACTTGAATAGCAACATTAAATTGCTCACTTTTTATAGTTCCTCCATCAAAAAAATTAACATAACTATATCCTGCAGTAGTTGAGAAATACTTAAAATCGTATCCAAAATTAAAGTGTGGTAAAATAAAAGCACCTCCGCCATCAGGAGCAGCAGCACCTCCGCCGCCTCCAAAATGAATACCGGTATCAATAAATAATCTATTTGTTATTTTGTATTGTATACCTGCGTTAATACCTAAGGTAAAAAAACCACCTCGGATTCCGCCAATTGCACCATAAATACCTAAACCAACATAGCTCCATTCATTAGGTTTTAAATTATAATGGATTCCTGAAAAATCCATGTTTTTTTCATTTTTAGGCATTTTTATTGATAAAAAATCTAATTGACCAAAACCTATTTGAGTTTTTTGTTGCGGAATTTCAGATTGCGCGCATAAAAAATGAACACTCAAGATAAAACCTATCACGAGTGCTCGTTTACTAAAATTTAATAGCATTAAATTGTATTTTTAGTGATGTATTTTTTGACGTTTTCCATTAATGTACGAAGCTACAAAGGCATCTTTAAAACCAATTTGTATTAGTTCTTTTCTTAGAGATTTTGCTTCATCTAAAGACTCAAATAAACCAATAGAATATTTAAAATAACCATTTGTTATGGTAACTGTTGATGGTATTGTTACTGATGATATCAAAGGTTGTTTTTTTTGTGAAAGTACTCCAATTTGAACTGAGTAAATTGTTTTATCACTAGTATTGTCAACTATAGCGTCAATTGTTTCATTTAAATTAACCTCATTATTTGTTTTAGTATTTCTGCTAGCTCTAGCGTTTGCTCTTTTAATACTATCTAAAACTCTTGTGTGTTCACTCTTTTTAATTGCTGATGTTTCTTCTGATGAAAGAAAAGACGCACCGCTACTGTTTGAATAAAAGTAGTACGCAGCTCCTAAAGCAATACCTAATAATACACCCAAAACGATAGGGAGTCTCATTGATCCTTTTTTTAAAGAACTAAATTTTTCTTGAGCTTCGCTTAATTCATTTTCAGCTTCTTCTCTTTTTAACTTTGCATTATCTAAGTCTTCTTGCATTAACTTAAACTTTTCTTCTTCTATAAAAGGCATAATGTTTGTTGATTTTGGGTTGAAAATATTTTACTAAAATACAAATCTTTTTTTAGTCGCACTTTTTAACAGAAATAATCACCGTTTTTGATGCGGGTGTATGGCTAATTCTAGCTTTACTCTTTAAAGATACCAAAACGTTTGCTTCTGGAAAATAGGTAGCAGTACATTGTTTTGGTATACTGTACGGAACAACTAAAAAACCAAAAGCCCTTCTTTTTTCTCCTTGAAAATGGCTTATTAAATCTACTTTATCTAATTTAGATAGCCCCTGAGTTTTCATATCTTCGGGGTTCATAAAAATAACTCTTCGCTCGTTTAAAACACCTCTGTAACGATCATTTAATCCGTAAATAGTAGTATTATATTGATCATGCGTTCGAATGGTCATCATCATAAATTGATTTTTATCTAAAACAATATCTGAAGGTAGGTTTGTTGTAAAATTTGCTTTTCCTGTTTTAGTAGGTGTAAAGTTATTATCACGTGCATTGTTTGGTAGATAAAAACCACCTTTTTTACGTACTTTTTCATTATAATTATCAAACCCAGTAATGGTAGCTTCAATTTTATCACGAATAAAATCGTAATTAGTAATTAATTTCTTCCATTCAACTTTAGTGTTTTTTAAGGTGGCTTGTGCTATACCAGCAACAATGGCAGGTTCGCTTAATAAATGTACAGAAGCAGGATTTAAATGCCCACTTGATTGATGTACAACTCCCATTGAGTTTTCTACAGTAATAAACTGTTCTCCAGTTTTTTGAATATCTTTTTCAGAACGCCCTAAACAAGGTAAAATTAAAGCTTGTTTACCTGTTATTAAATGGCTTCTGTTTAGTTTTGTAGATATTTGCACTGTTAAATTACAGTTTTGTAATGCTTGAGCTGTGATTTCTGTATCAGGAGTTGCTGAAATAAAGTTTCCGCCCATTCCTATAAAAACACTCGCTTTTTTTTGATGCATAGCTTCAATGGCAGCAACTACATCATAACCATGTTTTCTTGGAGCTATAAAAGAAAATTCTTTTTCTAAATTATCTAAAAAAGCATCTTTGGGCTTCTCCCAAATTCCCATAGTACGATCTCCTTGTACGTTTGAATGACCTCTTACAGGACAGGTTCCTGCACCTTTTTTTCCAATGCTTCCTTTTAGTAATAGTAAATTTACTACTTCACGAATGTTATCTACTGCATTTTTATGCTGTGTTAATCCCATTGCCCAACAAATTATTATTTTATCATTGTTGATAATAAGTTTGGTAGCTTCTTTAATTTTTTCTAAAGACAACCCTGTTTGTGGTAATAAATCTTCAATAGTATAGGTCTCTAAATCCGCTAAAAACTCTTCTAAACCGTGAGTTTTTTCCTTTATAAACCGATGATTAAAAACAGTGCCCGATTTATCGTCAGCAGTTTTCATCAATTTTAAGATGATCTTTAATAAGGCAACATCTCCGTTAATTTTTACTTGTAAAAACAGGTCAGTTAATTTATCACCTGAACCTAACCATTTCAATGGATTTTGAGGATCAATATAATTCATTAAACCAACTTCTGGTAGCGGGTTTATAGTCATTATTTTTCCACCATTCTTTTTAGTGTCTTTTAACGCCGTTAACATTCTTGGGTGATTTGTACCTGGGTTTTGCCCAATAACAATCACCAAATCAGCATGATTAAAATCATCTAAAGTAACAGACCCTTTACCAATACCTAATGTTTCAGATAATCCTGTCCCACTACTTTCGTGACACATATTAGAGCAATCTGGCAAATTGTTAGTTCCGAATTGACGAACTAAAAGTTGATATAAAAAAGCAGCTTCGTTACTTGTTCTTCCTGATGTATAAAAGATAGCTTCGTCTGGTGAGTTTAACTTGTTTAACTCTTTTCCGATAAGATTAAAAGCATTTTTCCATGATATTTCTTCGTAAGTATCACTTCCTTCTTTTAAATACATTGGGTGGGTGATTCGCCCGCTTTTACCAATTTTATAATCAGACCATTCCGACATTTCTTGCACAGAATGAGTTGCAAAAAATAGGGGAGATACTCTGTTAGTTGTAGCTTCTTCAGCAATAGCTTTGGCTCCATTTTCACAATATTCTGCTAAAAATGCCCTTTTTGCATCAGGATCAGGCCATGCGCAACCTGGACAATCAAAACCATTAATTTGGTTGATGTTTTTTAGCAAACTAATTCCTTTAGCTACACCTGTTTCACTAAAAACATGGTTTAAAGCTGATTTTATAGCTTTTGTACCTACAGCTTTTTTAGGAACATCAATTAATTTAATTCCTGTTAAGTCTTTTGGCGGTTGGGCTTTTATATTTTTATCGCTCATAATTAATGTATTGAGGATTTGAGTACACTGTCATTTTATCGTTTCTACTAAAACCGATAAGGCAAATTCCGAATTCTTTAGCAAAATCTACAGCTAAACTAGAGCATGCAGAAACAGCAATAATAATTGGAATTTTAGCAAAAAAAGCTTTTGAAACTATTTCGTAAGATACGCGTCCACTAACCAGCATGTAATTTGCTTTTTTTAACTCTTTTTTATTGATTAAATCACCTATGGATTTATCAACTGCATTGTGTCTACCAATGTCTTCTTTTATGGTTAATAGTTTATTTTTTTTATTAAAAATTGCACATGCATGACTTCCTCCTGTGTTTTTAAATAAAAACTGTAATTCATTCATTTTTAAAAACATATCGGCATTTAACTTAATTGATTGATTAGGTGTGTTCTTAAGAGGTTTGTCAGTTGTTTTTAAATCAGTTAATTCTTTTTTTCCACATATTCCACAAGAAGAAACTGATAAAAGTGTGCGTTTATTTAAGTAACCTTTTCGTAATTTTTCTTTAGGAATAATTACATTTAAAATTGCCGAAAAATCAGGGTTAATCTCTATAATTTCTATCAATAAATCGGCATTACTTTTATAAATATCTTCTGCGTATAAAAGTCCTCTGATAAGTTCATTATCGTCGTTTGGAGTTCGCATTACAACCGTGTAAGGCTCACTATTGATGTTAATTTGCAAAGGCGCTTCAATAACTAGTGTATCTTCTATTATTGAAGATGTATTCGCTGTAATTTTTATTGATTGATAATTGAGAGATTGCATACCATCAAAAATAATAATTTTTAAAGGATTTTGTGGTTTATAAATCCTTTCCTTTTATGAAAAATAGAATTTTTAATAGATGGTTTAGTACATTTAAGATGAAATCTTTGCCTTTTTTAAAATAAGAACGCTGTTAAGACGTTTTCTACGTAATTAAAATATTTGAGTACACTTTAAAACAATTAATTTTTCATCAAGATTTTTAGTAAAAAACAAATAGATATTTCCACCATCTTTTAGTTTTGTCTCTTTTCTAATTTGTGCAACTGTTTTTGGAAAATTTCGAGTAGTAATATTTGCTTTATCAATAGCTAATTTTTTTTTTAATTGTTTTTTATTGTACGAAAAAACAGCATCAATTTTAAAAATTCTACCAGGGAAATTTTCAATAATTTCTTCTGATGTATATAAGTGAGAATGCTGATGTAATTTACCAACATTATATTGCTCAGTTATTTGATTAAAACCACCTGATTTTAAAATTGCAGCATTGGGTTCGTAAATAAAATTTTGAGGTAAACTATATTTTAAATCACTAATGTTTTTTAAGGTAAACTCAAGTTCTTGTCTATTCTCTTTTAGTAAGTTAGAGGTGTTCATCTTAATTTTACCTTTATATTCTTTTTTTAGCAGAAAAAGTAATTCTTTAACTTCATTATTTACCGCAACAACATGAATTTCTTTCACAAATTTTAACTCATTAATGGTAGCAGTAATATCTAACATTGGTGAATTTTTAATTAGAATTGTATCTGATTTTGTAAACAAAAAATCAATATTTTCAGGTACATTTGGTAAACAGTCTTTTAATAAAAAAACTTTACCTTTTACATCATCTCTTCGAGAAGGGTCGATATAGATACAATCGAATTTTTGACCGTTATTTTTAAGAAATTCCAATCCATCAGAAGCTACTGTTTGAATGTTATTTACTTTTAATTGCTGATAATTATGAGCAACTATTTTAGATAGTTCATCATTAATTTCTGAATGAATTACGTTTTTAAATTTTTTAGCAAAATAAAAAGCATCAATACCAAATCCACCAGTAATATCAATAAAATTACTACCAGAAAGTAAATTAGCTTTGTATTCTGCTGTAATTTCAGAAGATGTTTGCTCGATGCTAATTTTTGGAGGATAATAGATGTTTTGAGTGTTAAACCAATTAGGAAGCTTGTTTTTAGATTTTTGTCTGCTAATTATTTGATTTGACAATTCCTGTATAGTGATATTATTAAACGGACTTCCCTTTAAAATTAGTTTTGTGATGTCTGAATTTAAATTATCAATAATAAATTGCTGAACTTCTGGATGTAAAATATGTTTATTCAATTAATTATAAGCTTTAACGGTCCCCATACTTAATTTACCTCCTTTACCAAACGAATGATTTGTTGGTAATAACGTACCGCTTTGTGTAGTAATCCAATCATCCCAAGTAGCAGGAACTCCATCCATTTTCATGCTAGGAACATACATTTTATAGCTTTTAGGAACGTTATTTTTACCTAAAATCCATAAATACGAATCGCCAGGTGTTGATCCTCCAGTAGTATATTTTACTAACAACGCTTCTTTTCCATCAACATTTTGAACACTTCTGATAATGCCTTTTTCAAATAATTTATGAGGAGCAACTAGCCAAAAAGAATCATTATTAAAAATATCCCAAGCTTTTTTTACTGTTTTAGTATCCGCTATTTCTTGTTGTTTTTTATTGATGTAAACCGAACTTTTTTCTAAATTATTTGGATGTAAGTTTACACGAATAGAATCCCATGAAACATTAACAATATGTTGTTTTTTATCCCATTTAAAATGTCTTTTCCCTCCAAAACTCCACTCTAAATAGCGTGTTTTTTTATAAGCTTCATGGTTAATAGCTTTTAATATTTTATTTGCTAAAATATCGGCTTTAGGGTTTGACGCTTTTACATTTCCCATAGCTAAAGTTAAACCAAATAAAGAAATTTTGTGTTTGGTAGGTAATTTAAAACCTGCATTGGTTGTTTTCCAATCAGACCAAGTTGCTGAAACTCCACCAATCGGAATAATTTTTGTCCACATTTTATACTCCGTAGGAAAACCATTGTCATCTAAAATCCAAAGATAAGAATCTCCTGGAGTTGAACCACCAGAAGTGTAAGTGACTAATAAAGCATCTTTATTTTGGTGTTTTACAATACGTCTTTCAACACCTTTATCTAATACCTTATGAGGAGCAACTAACCAAAAAGAATCATTATTAAAAAAGTTAGTAGCGGTTTTAATTAAATTTAAGTTTGTAGTTTTTTTATCGTTTATAAAACAAACAGATTTATTAGGATTTATAGTATTTAAAATTACTTTATTAGCATTCCAAGAAACTTCAACTTTATTATCTTGTTTGTACCATCTGTAAAAATGTTTGCCTCTAAAAGACCATTCAATAAGCTCAGTTTTTTCAAAAACTTCATTATTTATTGCAGTTAACATTTTTGTTGCTAAAGCATCTGCTTCGGCTCCTTGTTTACCTTCAGGAAGTTTTTCATTATTTGCTATGTAAAATATACTTATCGCAATTATAAGTACTAAAATAATTGCTCCTAAAAATTTTAAAATTCTATTTTTCATTTTGATTGATTAATTGCTGTATACCTTTTGCTAATTCATCGGCTGCTTTCGGATGATTTCTAAACCATAATTCGGGTTCAATCAATTCTAATTCAGCTATGGCTAAATTACCGTTATTATCGGTAAAAACATCTACTCGTGCATAAATAGGTAGCTCTTTACAGGCTTTTACAGCTTTTTCGGCAAAGTTTATTTCAGATTGGGTAGGAGTGTAGCTGTGCACTGTACCTCCAAAATCATCTTGAACTCTAAAATCGCCTTTTTTTGCTATTTTTAAAACGGCGTGCGTAAATTTTCCACTCATAACCATGAGCGAAATTTCTCCTTTTTCAACTATATTATGCTGAAAAGGTTGCAAAATCATGGCTTCATTATTAATTAATTCTTTAAAAATAGCTTCGTGTTTAGTTATGTTTGATGAATTAATTTTATAAGTATGCCTTCCGCCGCCAGATATACAAGGTTTTAATACAAAATTAGTGAGCGTATGCTGATTAGCTAATTCTTGTAAAGTTTTAGTTTCTTCTTTTTCGATAAAATAAGATTCGCAAATATTTACTCCACCTTTTTGTAAATCTAATAAATAATGTTTGTCAATATTCCAACGAATAATTACTTCAGAATTTAACAATATAGTTTGTTTAGAAACGATATTTAACCAATTAGAAAATTCTTCATATCTATCAAAATAATCCCAAGTAGTTCTAAAAAGAATGTATTTGGTTGATGACCAATCGAATTTTTTATCATCCCAAGAAAGTCTACCAACTTTTAAACCTAATTTTTCTAAAGATTTTTTTACAAAACCATCTTCGGTTAACACATTTTTTATGTAAACATCAACTTGTTTTGGGTTTACATATCTTTTATCAGTAAGTATTATAACATCATAATTTTTCATACTCGCAATTTAGCGTATTTTATTAGGTTGGTTAGCGGTAATTTTTATCAAAAACTAATAAAATATTAAACTTGTTATTTTGAATAAAACAATTGCGTAAAATAATAATTTCCAGAAGCATTTTTTAAAACCCCAATACCTGTATGTGTATAATCGCCTTCAATATTTGCTCTATGACCAGCGCTATTTAGCCAACTGGTAATAACTTCTTGAGCTGAGTTTTGTTTAGAAGCTACATTTTCAGCAAAACTCATGGCATTTACAAGTGTTCTAACTTGTGCAAAACGAGCATCAAAATTATCATGACTTATTTTGTTTTTAGAAATCATGTATTCTGTATGCTCTATGGCGATATCAGCTACTTGATTATCAAAAACGAGTGTGTTTTTACCGATACTAATTCTGTGTTCATTAATTAATTTATGTACTTCCTCTGTAATGGTACTATCAATTTCATTTGAAGTATTATCACTACATGAAAAAAGATCAAAAAACAAATTAAGGGAAGTATATATTTTTTAGAAAACATATTTAAGGGGGGGTAAGTTGATATTAAAGAACAAATTTACTCTTTATTTTGTTCATAATAAGCTAACACATGTTTAGGAATTTCAATTTCTTTTTTTAATTTATCGTCAGAAATTGGGTATTTGGCAACTTGTTTTATAGGTACCACACCAGCCCAAACGGGTAAATCATAATCTTCAGGTTCATCAATAACACCTTCGTCTCTTATTTTGGCTGATGCTGATGTAATTGCAAACTCAACCACTAAAGTTCTGTCTAATTCTTTTTGATGCATTGGTCTAATTGTTTCCCATTGATTTGTAACCATTTGGTTTACAATTAACTTTAAAATTTCAGTTTTATCTAAGTCATTTTCTACTTTTTTTAAAGTACCAAAAAGTGTAGCAGAGCGGTAATTTACTGAATGATGTAATCCTGAACGTGCTAAAACTAATCCGTCTAAATGCATTACAGTTATTGAGGTTTCTTCGTTTTTTAAAATGGCTAATAACATTCTGTTAGCTGTAGAACCGTGAATGTAAATTTTATCATCACGACGAGCATAGGCCATAGGAATAGAAATGGGTTTACCTTCATAAATATAGCCTACGTAACATAAAAAACCAGCATCTAAAATAGTATTGATTTTAGCTACATCATACGTAGCTCTATTTTGTCCGCGTTTAACCCTATTTAATTTTGATTGTTCGTATGTTGCCATTTTTAAATATTTTTTGATAAAACAAAATTGTCGTATTCTTTTCCGTTTACTAGAAAATTTAAGTCGCCAATGCTTTTAAAATTATTTCGCTTGTAAAAATTAATTCCTCTTTCATTTTTAATATATACAGATAACCACATACTGGTGGCATTTTGTTGTTTTGCTTTTTTAGTGATAAAATCTAAAAAAGGTTGCCCTAATTTTAGTGATAAAAAATGATCTAAAATATAAATTCGTTCTAATCTGCAACTTGTTATTTCGTTTTTGTTTTCAAATGGTGTATTCAATACAATTTTAGAGTATCCTACTGGTAAATCGTTTACATATACAACATGAAATAAATTGTTTTTATCATTTAAATCATCTATTAACTTTTTTATTGAAAAAACATTATTGCAATAAGCTAATAAATCGTTTTTATTTTCTATAAAATGACCATGAGATTCTGTATAGGTAATTCTACCTAAAAGAGCAATTATTTTAGCATCTGAAAAAGTCGCTTTTTTTATATCAATCATAAATCACCTATTTTTTGGAGCTATATTTTTAAATTTAGTTGAATTTACAGCAGCTTTATTTAAATCTTTTGGATCAAAAACTCTTTGTGTAGAAGCAGGGTGTTTAGCAATCATTTTAGAAGGTCTTATTGGACGTGGCACAAAATTACCACTGCAACTAGGACATACATTTTTAAAAAGTTCTAAGGCGCACGTTTTGCAATAGGTACACTCAAAAGAACAAATCATTGCCTCGGTTGATGTATTTGACAAGTCTTTATTACAATGCTCACAATTTGGTCTAATTTGTAACATTATAAATAACGCTCTTTAATAATGTTAATATGCCAAACACTGTGACCTAATAAAATAAAAGCACAAGCACGCGCAGAAACTGGACAGTCACTTGCTGTTCCTAAATTTTTTAAATTTTCGTTAGTAATACTGTTAATTAAATTGATTGAATACATACGACCAATTGTAAATTCTTTAATTAAATCGTTGATAGATTTATCGTTTGCTGCTGATGGATCTACATAAATATCTTGATCAAAACCAGCTAAAGCAGTCGTGTCTTTTCTTGCTATTCGTAAAAAACGATACATAAAAATACGTTCAGTATCAATAATATGTTGCAAAACCTCTTTTACAGTCCATTTTTTTGGTTGATAACGGAATTCTAATTTATTTTCTGGAAGTGATGAAAAGAAATCAACTACCATTTTTTTGTCTTCTTCAAAACCAGAAATTAGTCCGGTTTCAGCCGAAACTAAATTCAAATAATTTAAATAGTATGAATCAAATTCGTTTGGTTGTAATTCTTGTTTTTTCATGATATTTTGTTTTTATAAGCTGGCTTTTATCATTCGATTGTTACCGACAAAATCTTTTTTAAGTTCAATGTTTTTAAATCCTTTTTTATTTAACATTTCAACGGTTTCATTTCCTAAGTATTGATTGATTTCAAAAAACAACAATCCGTTTTTAGCAAGGTACTTTACTGCTAAATTAGCAATTTTATCGTAAAAAATTAACGGATTATTATCTTCAACAAACAGGGCTAGGTGTGGTTCGTTTTGTAAAACATTGTTTTTAATTTCTACTTTTTCTAAATTACGAACATAAGGTGGATTTGATACAATGATATCTATTTTTTTACTGTCTAAAACTTGATTTAAATCATCCGTATTTAAAATATCTTGTTCAATAAAATTTATTTCAACCGTATTTAATTTAGCGTTTTTTTTTGCAACTTTTAAAGCTTCTAATGAAATATCGATAGCCGAAACAATTGTGTTCGGTAAATTGTGCTTAATTGAAATAGGAATACAACCTGTTCCGGTTCCAATATCAAGTATTGAAAAATTAGCTATATTTTTACCATGTGCTTCTGAAACTTCTGTAATGATCCACTCTACCAATTCTTCAGTTTCTGGTCTTGGTATTAAGGTGTTTTTATTTACTAAAAAAGGCAAACCATAAAACCCGGTATTACCTGTTATATATTGAATAGGTTCCTCTTTTAATAAACGTTCAGTTATATTTTGTAACTGATTTAAAACATCCGAAGAAATTAAAAAATCAGCTTTTAAAACACTATCTATTCGTTTAAAACCTAATATTTCTTCAATCAATATAAAAAAGAAAGAATCTATTTCTGATTGTGGATAAATAGATGAGAGTTGCTTTGTAAAATCGCTTTTAAAATCTTTTAAAATCATGTTTATAAATTTTTAAGCATCCAAACATTACATGAATAATGACCAGTGTTTCCCATAGGTTTTTCTAAATTAATAAATCCATTTTTAGCGTACAATGCTCTTGCAGCATCCATATACGGCATGGTTTCTAAATAGCATTGTTTAAAACCTTGTTCTTTAGCTTTAGATAAACAAAAATTAATTAATTTACTGCCCAAACCTTTGCCACGAGCAATTGGTAAAAAATACATTTTTTGTAACTCACAAATAAGATTTTCAAATTCAGGTAAATCAGCAAAACCAACACCCCCAACTATTTTTTGCTGATACTCAACAACAAAGTAAGCTGTTTTATTTTTTTGATAAGTTTCAAACATTTCGTCAGTTGCTTTATCTTCATAAGCAGTGCCTACTTTTGGGGCGCCAAATTCAGTTAAAACATCACGAATAACTTTTGCTATTTGCTGATTATCGTTGGGTTTTATTTCTCTAATAATAAAATCGGAAGGAGTCATAGGAATACCTTATTTTTGCAACGCAAATTACCTAAATTTTAAGAAATCAAATGAAGAAGTGGCTGTTTTTTATAACAATATTATTTGTTTTAAGCTGTTCGGTAAAAAAGAAACCTATTTTTATAAAGGTTGATAGTATAAAGATTACTTCTGTAGCTTTAGATACTATTAGATTAAAAGCAATTGCAATTTTTAAAAATGAGAATAACATTGGTGGTAAAATAGCTACCGATGAAATAAAGGTAATTGTAAATGGCACTCAATTAGCTCAAGTATCTTCAGAAGAGTTTAAAGTACCTGCAAATAAAGAGTTTTCAATTCCTTTAAAAGTGGTAATTCCTGCTAAAAAAGTGTTTGATAATAATAAAAATGGAGTTTTGGGAGGTTTACTTAATTCACTTATTAGTAAAAAAATAAAAGTACAATTAAAAGGTGATTTAAAGTATAAAGTACTTGGTTTTTCTCATGTTTATTCGATTGATAAAACTGAAGATGTTAACATAAAATTTTAATTTCTTGGAGCACGAAAAATACATAAAACGTTGTTTGCAATTAGCTAAAAATGGTATAGGTAGTACACGCCCAAACCCTTCTGTTGGTGCAGTAATTGTACTTAATGATAAGATTATTGCTGAAGGTTTTACATCTCCTTATGGAGAAAGTCACGCCGAGGTAAACGCCATAAATGCGGTTAAAAATAAAGCCCTTTTAAAAGAAGCAACAATTTATGTAACCTTAGAGCCTTGTTCTCATTATGGAAAAACACCACCTTGTGCTGATTTAATTGTTAGCAACAAAATACCTAATGTAGTAATTGGTTGTATGGACACCAATAGTTTGGTTGCAGGTAAAGGTATTGAACGTTTAAAAAAAGCAGGTATAAATGTGATTGTTGGTGTTTTAGAAGAGGAGTGTAAAAAACATCACAAGCGTTTTTTTGCGAATCAAAATAAAAAACGCCCTTATATTATTTTAAAATGGGCACAAACCTCAGATGGATTTGTTGCTCCAAAATCAAAAAATGAGCAAAAACCAGTTTGGATATCTAATGAATATTCGCAACAATTAGTACATAAATTAAGAGCGCAAGAACACGCTATTTTAGTGGGAACAAATACTGTAATTGATGATAATCCGTCATTAACGGTGCGTAGTTGGTCGGGTAATAATCCAGTTAGAATAGTGTTAGATAAAAATTTACGAATACCAAAAGAAGCTACTGTTTTAAACGGAAAAGTAAAAACAATTGTTATTCTTGATTCTAAAACCAACCAAGAAGAATATCAGTTCGAGCAAAGTCAAGAACTTGTTTTTGAACCTATTAATTTTGCATCCCGCGTAGCGGAACAAATTTGTACTGTGTTACAAAAACACAACATTCAATCGGTAATAATTGAAGGTGGTACGCAAACTTTGCAAACTTTTATAAATGCTAATTTATGGGATGAAGCAAAGGTGTTTACAGGTAAATCATCATTTAAGAATGGAGTAGAAGCTCCTGTTTTTAAAGGGAAATTAAATAAACAAATATACATCGATAATGATGTTTTAAAGACATATGTAAATGATTAAAAATATCATTTTTGATTTTGGTGATATCTTCATCAATTTAGATAAACAAGCAACTTATAAAGAGTTGGCAAAATTAGGAGTTATAAGTATTTCTGAAGATATGATAGCTACATATCATCAGTATGAAATGGGATTAATTTCTACTGATGAATTTGTAACTTTTTATCAAAATAAATTTCCACAATTAAGTAGCGAAAACTTAATAAATGCTTGGAATGCTATCTTGTTAGATTTTCCGTTACAAAGATTGTCGTTTTTAAAAGAATTAGCTGGATCAAAAAAGTATCGTTTGTTTTTGTTAAGTAACACAAATGATTTACATATTTCATGGATAAAAAACGATTGGGGAACTAAATTATACAACGAGTTTAAAAGCTGTTTTGAACAATTTTATTTATCGCATGAAATAAATTTTAGAAAACCCAATGCAAATATTTATGAATTTGTTTTGAATGAAAACAACTTAAAAGCCTCAGAAACTATTTTTGTTGATGATTTAAAAGAAAATACAGATGCGGCTAGTGAATTAGGTGTAAAAGTTTGGAATTTAGTTCCAGGAAAAGATGAAGTAACTAATTTATTAAATAGGGCCGAGTTTAATTAATATGACACACTTAATTTTAAGTATTCTTTTTTCAACTTCTCTATTTGTAATATTTAAATACTTTAAAATTTTTAAAATAAACACATTACAAGCTATTGTTGTTAATTATTTCGTTGCTTTTATGTTGGGAGCATTTTTATCTAATTCATTTGGTAAATTAGCAACTATTGGAAATCAACCATGGATTTATGGAACTTTTTTATTAGGTTTTTTATTTGTGACTATTTTTTTTGTGATGGCAAAAACATCGCAAGAAAACGGAGTGTCAGTTGCTTCTATTGCTGGTAAAATGTCAGTGGTTGTGCCTATTTTTTTTGGTATTGTTTTGTATAATGAAAGTATAACAACTCTTAAGGTTTTAGGAACTATAATTGCACTTACAGCTGTTTATTTGTCTTCAGTTAAAGAAAAAAAAGAAACAGGTCAAGCAAATTTACTTTTCCCAATCTTGTTATTTATTGGTTCAGGGGTTATTGATACTACTTTAAAATATGTTGAAATTAATTATGTTGCGTTAGATCAGGTAGAGTTTTTCTCATCAAGTTTATTCGGATTTGCAGCATTTTTCGGAACTATTATTTTACTTATAAACCAAAAAATAACTAAAGAAAATTTTGAATTAAAAAACCTTCTTGCTGGTGTAGTGTTAGGAGTTCCTAATTATTATTCAATTGTTTTTTTAATAAAAGCATTGCAAAACAAAGATTTTGAAAGTTCTACTTTATTTACCATTAATAATGTTGGTATTGTAATTGTTTCTACTTTAATTGGCTTATTATTATTTAAAGAAAATTTTAGTGTAAAAAACAAAATCGGTGTTGGGCTGGCTATTTTAGGAATCATTTTAATAACTATTGCCTAATGAGTGAAATTAAAGACACCTACAAAACGATTGATGTAGCATCTGAAGAAACGCTTTTTAAAGACAGAAATAGTAAGTTTTTTGGGTATGCATTTCCTGTATTTACTGAAGATGACATAAAAGAAGCTTTAGAAGGTTTGAGGAAAAAACACCATTCTGCACGTCATTTTTGCTATGCTTGGCAATTAGGGACGGAAACAACTCGTTTTAGAGCAAATGATGATGGAGAGCCAAGTAACTCGGCAGGAATGCCTATTTATGGACAGTTACAAGCATTTGATGTAACTAATATTCTAGTAGTTTCTGTACGTTATTTTGGCGGAACTAAGCTGGGTGTTGGCGGATTGATAAATGCGTATAGAACATCAGCACAGTTAGCTTTAGAGATTTCAGAAATTAAAGAAAAAACAATTGATATTCAATACTTATTAAAGTTCGGATATGATATGATGAATAAAGTACAGCGTATTGTTAAAGAACGAAACCTAAACATCATCGCTCAAAAATTAGAAATGGATTGTGAATATACTATTTCAGTTCGTAAAAAAGAAGCACAAACGATTTTTGATATTTTTGATACCCTTTTTAAAGTTGAAATAAAAGAAGTTGAGTAAAATGCAAACAACCAAACTTACCTCAAAAAGTATATTACCACTCACATGCTCTAGATCAGGTACCTGTTGTTTTGGTAAAGATGTAATGTTAAATCCGTGGGAGCTATTTCGTTTTAGTAATGAAAAGAAAGTTACTGTTAAAGAATTTCGTGATTTATATACCGAATATGGCGGAATTCAATTATTATTTGATGGAAAGCAAGATAAAAAAGGACAAAAATCGTGTAGTCAATATATAGAAAATTCGGGTTGTAGCGTACATCTTGGTCGTCCGTTAGCTTGTCGCTTGTATCCATTAGGTCGTCAAGTACAATTTGATAAAGCACATTATATTTATGAAGGAAAACAATTTCCTTGTTTAAATGATTGTGCAGAAGTTTTAACGCTACCTAAACTTAGTGTAGAGGATTACCTTAAAGGACAGAAAGCAAATAAATTTGAAAAAGCTTTAGACGAATATTTAATTGTAATGCAAAATATTGCTGATATTGGTTTCGAGTTGCTTTTAGATACTGGTTTAGCAACATCAGGTGATACTAAAACATTGGCTTTATGGAGAGCATCTGGTAGCGAAACACATGAGTTATCTGCAAAAAGAATAGGGCAAGAGTGGGTAGATTGTTTAATGATACCCAAAATAATTATTGATACTGAAAACCCTGTTAGTTTTGCTAAAAAACACAATGAATTATTATTGTTAAAAGCACAAGAACAATTTGGAGGTATTCAAACCTTTAAAGAAATACAAGAAGCATCTAGTTTGTTAATTGCTGTTGCATTGCATTTATCTAGAGGCTTAGGCGCTGATACCAAAGGAATTTCTGAACATTGGATTGAAATTGCAAAATCTCACGGAGCTCAAGAATAGTTTTTAATCATCAATCAAAGAAAAAACCAGTTTGATTGTTAACACAAAATCTCATAACTTGCTATCTTAACGAAATCTACAGTGAAAAGTAGGTTTAAACTGTGGTTTGTGAGTTTAAATAAAGAATATGACTATATTATTATAGGAAGCGGTTTTGGAGGTTCAGTTAGTGCCTTACGTTTATCTGAAAAAGGTTATAAAGTTTTAGTAATTGAAAAAGGAAAATGGTATAAAGCTAACGATTTTCCTAAAACAAATTGGAACTTAAAAAAATGGCTTTGGATGCCTAAGTTGCGATTTTTCGGCATTATGAAATTGACTATTTTTAGACATATTGCCATAATTTCTGGTACAGGAGTTGGAGGTGGATCATTAGTATATGCCAATACTTTGCCGGTACCAAAATCTACATTCTTTAAAACTGGTAGCTGGAGAAATCTTTTAGATTGGGAAGAAGAACTTTTTCCATATTATGAAAAAGCATTAAAAATGTTAGGCGCAACCAAAAACCCTAAATTATATGATGGCGATATCGGGCTTAAAAAAGTAGCCAATCAACTTAATATTAGCGAAAAATTTGATGCACCAAATGTAGCCGTTTATTTTGGAGAAGAAAATATAACCAAAGCAGATCCTTATTTTAATGGAGAGGGGCCTGAAAGAAGAGGTTGTAACTTTTGTGGTGCTTGTATGACAGGTTGTAGAAATAATTCTAAAAACACTTTAGATAAAAACTATTTATACTTAGCACAAAAAAAAGGCGCTAAAATACTTGCCGAAAATGAAGTATATGATGTGCAACCTATTAAAGCTACTGATAGTAGCAGTGGTTATGAAGTATTTATAAAAACAAGTACAACGCTTTTTAAAAAACGTCAAAAAATTAAAACAAAAGCAGTAGTTTTTTCTGGTGGCGTTTTAGGAACAATCAAGCTATTATTAAAACTAAAAAAAGATTCATTACCTAATATTTCAGATAGATTAGGATTGGATATTAGAACCAATAACGAAACTTTGGTAAGTGTATCTACTTTAGATAAAGATAAAAATTTCTCAAAAGGTGTAGCTATCGGAAGTATTTTGGATACTGATGAAAACTCTCATTTAGAAATTGTACGATACGGTAAAGGTTCTAATGCTTGGAAATTATTACACTTACCATATGTAGCCAATAATAACGTATTTTCTCGTTTAATAATGATGTTTGTTTCGTTATTAAAATCACCTATAAAATACTTTGAAATTTATTTTATAAATAGTTGGGCAAAAAAAACAGTGGTACTATTATTTATGCAAACTTTAGATAGCACATTAAAGTTTAAACGTAATATATTTGGTTTAATGACTTCTACCATTAATTCAGGTAAAAAGCCAACGCCATTTATAAAGGAATCAAAAGAATTAGTAAAAGCTTACAGTAAAGCTGTAAACGGTGTTAGTACCTCGTTCGCATTAGAAACTATTGCGGGTATTCCATCAACAGCACATGTTTTAGGTGGCGCTGTTATGGGAAATAATGCATCAAAAGGTGTGATTGATAAAAACAATAAAATTTTCGGATATAAGAATTTGTACGTTATTGATGGATCGATGATTTCGGCAAACCCAGGAGTAAATCCATCTTTATCAATTACCGCTATTGCAGAACGGGCAATGAGTCAAATTCCTTCAAAAAAATAATTAAATATGAAAAAGTCAATAAAAATACTTTTAACAATCGTTTTGCTAATTTTTGAGGTGATTATTATTTTCTTTGGATATCAAGATATTTCTGTTGAAAAATTAAATATGTAAATAAAGCATCTTCTTATATTACTATTGATGGAATGGAGGTACATTATCGTGATGAAGGAATAAAATCAGATAGTATCCCTATTGTGTTAATTCACGGAACAGGCGCAAGCCTACACACTTTTGATGCTTGGACAGATGAATTGAAGAAAACAAAAAGAGTAATTCGAATGGATTTACCAGCATATGGATTAACGGGACCATTTCCTAACAGAAATTATTCGATGGATAATTATGTGAAATTTATAAATTTTTTTTTGACTAAAGTAGGAGTAAAGCAATGTGTGTTAGCAGGTAACTTTTTAGGTGGACAAATAGCATGGAAATTTACTGCAACATATCCCACGATAGTGCAAAAATTAATTTTAATTAATGCTGCTGGTTACCCCACGAAATCTAAAAGTATTCCGATAGCTTTTAAAGTAGCACAAACACCTATTTTAAATAAATTGCTACTATATGTAACGCCTCGTTTTTTAGTAAAAGCAAGTGTAGAAAATGTGTATTTTGATAAAACGAAAGTAACAGAAAAAATTGTAGATCGATATTTTGACCTAACATTAAGAAAAGGAAATAGAAAAGCCTTTGTTGATAGATTAAATACTAGAAACAGCTTAATTCAGCATGATAAAATAAAATCAATACAACAACCGACTTTAATATTATGGGGATCAAAAGACTTATTGATTCCGGTAGAAAACGCCTATAAATTTCAAAAAGATTTACCCAACAATAAACTTGTTATATTAAATAAAGTAGGGCATACACCTATGGAAGAAAGTCCGAGACAAAGTTTAAAATCAGTTCAAGAATTTTTAGAATAGTTTTTTTGATAAAATTCTCAACCCCTTAAAATCAAAACCTTTATAGGATATTTAAATAAAACTTCGTAAATTTGCACGCCTTTTTACAAGAACAGGTTTATAAAAGGTTAAAAATAAATTTATATAAGTTTAATTTCTCTTTGCATTAGTATTGTTAATAACCTGACTAATAAAAAGATACAAAAATTATTTCAGACATGTCTGAAGAAACAAAAAACACTGCTCCAGAAGCAGTAAATCCAGCAGAATTTTTAGCAACATTTAATTGGCATAAATACGAAGAAGGTATTGATGAAGTTGATGAGTCTAAATTACAAGAATTTGAAAAAGCCTTAGAAGGTACAGTAGGTTTCGTAAACGAACGTGATGTAATCGAAGGTACAGTAACAAGAATTACTGATAGAGATGCGATTATCGACATCAACTCTAAATCAGAAGGAGTTATTTCTTTAAACGAATTCCGTTACAATCCAAATTTATCTGTAGGAGATTCAGTAGAGGTATTAGTTGATAAAAGAGAAGATTCTTCTGGTCAATTAGTATTATCACACAAAAAAGCTCGTGTAATTAAAGCTTGGGATAGAGTTAATAACGCACATGAAACTGGTGAAATCGTTAACGGTTTTGTTAAATGTAGAACTCGTGGAGGTATGATCGTTGATGTATTTGGTATTGAAGCATTCTTACCAGGTTCTCAAATTGATGTTAAGCCAATCCGTGATTATGATCAGTATGTAGAAAAAACTATGGAATTCAAAGTTGTAAAAATCAACCACGAATTTAAAAACGTAGTAGTATCTCATAAAGCGTTAATCGAAGCAGATTTAGAAGACCAGAAAAAAGAAATCATCGGTCAATTAGAAAAAGGACAAGTATTAGAAGGTGTTGTTAAAAACATTACTTCTTATGGTGTCTTTGTTGATTTAGGTGGTGTTGATGGATTAGTGCATATTACTGATTTATCTTGGTCTCGTATCAACCACCCGAACGAGGTTGTTGAATTAGATCAAAAATTAAACGTTGTAATTTTAGACTTTGATGATAACAAATCTAGAATCCAATTAGGATTAAAACAATTATCAGCTCATCCTTGGGAAGCTTTAAATACTGACTTAAAAGTTGGAGATAAAGTAAAAGGTAAAGTTGTTGTTTTAGCTGATTATGGTGCATTCGTAGAGGTCGAAGAAGGAGTTGAAGGATTAATTCACGTTTCTGAAATGTCTTGGTCTACACACTTACGTTCTGCACAAGATTTCGTAAAAGTTGGTGACGAGGTAGAAGCTCAAATCTTAACATTAGATCGCGAAGATCGTAAAATGTCTTTAGGTATGAAGCAATTACACCCAGATCCATGGACAGATATTACTGCTAAATACCCTGTAGGTTCTACTCATACTGGTACTGTACGTAACTACACTAACTTTGGTGTATTCGTAGAATTAGAAGAAGGAATTGATGGATTAGTGTATATCTCTGATTTATCTTGGACTAAGAAAATTAAGCACCCATCAGATTTTGTAACTGTTGGTGATAAATTAGATGTTCAAGTATTAGAATTAGATGTTGAAAACCGTAAGTTAAACTTAGGTCATAAGCAAACTCAAGATAATCCTTGGGATGCGCATGAAGCTACGTATGCAATCGGATCTACACATGAAGGTTCTATTAAAGAGAAAAATGACAAAGGTGCTACTGTAGTATTTGCAGATGGTATTGAAGCATTTGCTCCAACACGTTTCTTAGAAAAAGAAGACGGATCTAAATTAGAAAAAGGTGATGCAGTAAAGTTCATCGTTACTGAATTTAGTAAAGAATACCGTAGAATTGTTGTTTCTCATACTTCTCTTTTCAAAGAAGAAGAAAAGAAAAACATCAAAGCTGCAGCTAAAAAAGCTGCTGATGCTCCAAAATCTACATTAGGAGATATCGGTGGATTAGCTGAATTAAAAAAGAAAATGGAAGGGAAATAGATCTCTGATATTATAAATTTTAAAACCGTTACGTTAGTAGCGGTTTTTTTTATATTTAATATTTGTTTATTATTATTATTATTATTATTATTATTGGAGAAGAAAAAGTTGCAACTGTTATAGAGGTTTTACCACCTTTATAAACTCCAAAGAAAAAAAAGAATGTTTATTAAATTATGCGCATTCATTTTAAATTAATATTAAAAACAAAAAAAATGATAAGAAAAGGATTGAATAAATTTGCAAAAGGGATATTTGCCTTTTTAACCGTTAAATTACTATTATTTGGAATATTATTTTTAACTCATGCTTGTCAAAAAGATGATAATCATAATTTTTTTATAGACTCTGATAAAGAAATAGCTCTGAAAAATTTTGAGAACTCTCTTAACAATATAACTTCTAAAAATAATGGAATTATTTCAATATATAAAGAAAAAAAGAGTCAATATAAAAATAAACAAACAAAAGGAATAGGAACAAATCTTACTCAAGAATTAAATAACCTAGAAACTAAAACAGAATTAGAAGTAAAAAATCAAATAACCCCTTTACTTAAATCCTCTTTATCTTTATTAGAATCTTATGGCTTTAATGAAAAAGATGTTCAAGAGGTTTACTCTAAAGACTCACCTATATGGGTAGTAGTAGGAATAACACTTCATTCATTAGAAAAAAATAACTTAACTGCTTTTAATAATAAAGTTAATTTTATTAGCGAATCAATATACGCTCAAGGAAATAAAAGCTGGACAGAATGTGCTGGTCAAGCAGGTGGATTTACGGCAGTAATGAACGCTATTAGGTTGGCTCTAAAAGAAAAATCAAGTAGTTATTTAAAAAGTAAAGCTGCTAAATCAGTTTTTAAAAAAGTATTGAGAAAAGCATTATTAAAAATGTCCTCTAGATTATTAGGAGGCTGGATATCGGTAGGTTTTTTTATTTATGATTTTTCAAAATGCATGAAGTGGATGAAAGTAGAATCTATTGATTCACCTCCAGTTTTTACATGTAATGATATAGTTAGAGTAACTAAAAAGCCTTCATATATTAACTACCCTAACTATGAAAAATATGTGTACTTATCAAAAAAAGATATAGGCTATATTTCTGACACGAACCATAAATTAGCTACTTTTAATAAAAATAAAAGTTTAAAAACTTACAAAAAAACATTAGATAAAGGTACACCTTGCAAAGTAATAGAAACTTATTTTTTTACTTCAAATGATGTTTTAATAATTTCTTCTTTAACTACAACCTCTTATTAATAAGATGACGACCTATTGTATTATAAAAATAACAGTTACCATATTAGCAATAATAATTCACATTAGAAATTGGTATAAGCACTCGATAATTAGAAAAGAAAAAGACCGATACGGACATTTTTTAATTATATTTCTTTTTATGATAAGTTTTTTATTTTTCTCTTTAAGTAAAATAGGTATGAGTTGAAAAATTACCTAAAGTCATATAAATAAAAAACCGTTACACTAATAACGGTTTTTTTTATGTAACTAATGTTACAGTTAAAATGATAGTGAAATATCATTAATTTCTTTAATACCATTATATTTGTATTAAAATTAGAAAAAAAACGATGACACTTATCAAATCTATATCAGGAATTAGAGGTACCATAGGAGGAAACACTGGTGAAAACCTTACTCCAGTTGATGCTGTTAAATTTGCTGCTGCTTACGGAGCATTTATTATAAAAAGAAATCCAGAAGCTAAAAAAATAAAAGTAGTCATTGGTAGAGACGCTCGTATTTCTGGTAAAATGATTAGTAACTTAGTTGCTAATACTTTAGTTGGTTTGGGTATAGATGTAGTTGATTTAGGTTTATCAACAACACCAACTGTTGAAGTTGCTGTTCCGTTAGAAAAAGCGGAGGGAGGTATTATTTTAACGGCTTCTCACAACCCTAAACAATGGAATGCTTTAAAATTATTAAATGAAAAAGGAGAGTTTTTAAATGGTGCTGATGGTGAAGAAATATTAAAATTAGCCGCTGATGAAAACTTTGAATTTGCTGAAGTTGATGATTTAGGTAGTTATAGAAAAAATAAGAAATATTTTAAAAAACATATTAAAGAGGTTTTAAAACTTGATTTAGTTGACGTAAAAGCAATTAAAAAAGCTAAATTTAAAGTAGTTGTTGATGGAGTTAACTCAACAGGAGGAATTTTTATTCCTGCATTACTAAAAGAATTAGGTGTTAAATGTATAGAATTATACTGCGAACCGAACGGTCAATTTCCTCATAACCCAGAACCTTTAAAAGAAAACTTAACAGACATATCAAAACTTGTAGTTAAGAAAAAAGCCGATTTAGGTATTGTAGTTGACCCAGATGTAGACCGTTTGGCTTTAATATCAGAAGATGGATCAATGTTTGGTGAAGAATATACTTTGGTAGCTTGTGCCGATTATGTTTTAGGAAGATTAGGAGGAGGAAACACCGTTTCTAACTTATCATCATCAAGAGCATTACGTGATGTAACTGAAAAACATGGCGGAACTTATACAGCTGCTGCTGTAGGTGAAGTTAATGTAGTACAAATGATGAAAGATACCAATACTGTTATTGGTGGTGAAGGAAATGGAGGTATTATTTATCCAGCTTCTCATTATGGACGCGACTCTTTAGTTGGTGTCGCTTTATTTTTATCACATTTAGCGCATAAAAAAATGTCTTGTAAAGCACTAAGAGATTCGTATCCTAGTTACTTTATGAGTAAAAATAAAATACAATTAACTCCGCAAATAGACGTTGATAAGATTTTAGAAACAATGGCTTCTAAATATAAAAATGAAGATGTAAATACTATTGATGGTGTAAAAATTGATTTCGATACAGAATGGGTACATTTACGTAAATCGAATACCGAACCTATTATTAGAATTTATACCGAAAGTACCAGTCAAGAAAATGCAGATAAACTTGCTGGGCGATTTATAACAGAAATTGAACAAATAATAAAATAAAAGTTGAAACTAAGACTAATCAGTTTATTAATGATGTTGTTAACATCATCAATATTAATAGGACAAGAGGAAGAAATAACAATTAAAGAAAAAAAGAAAGTAACTAATAAAGGGAAATTCTTTGTATACTGGGGATGGAACTGGGCGAGTTACACCGATTCTGACATTAGATTTAAAGGAAATAATTACGATTTTACATTGTCAAATGTAAAAGCACAAGACAGACAAACAAAATTTTCTTTTAGAGATTATTTTCATCCAGGTAGGGTTACTATACCACAAACAAATTATAGAATTGGATATTTCTTTAAAGAAAACTACACCATTTCTATTGGTGTAGATCATATGAAATATGTAATGATTGCCGATCAAGATGTAAAAATTAATGGCGAAATTGCTGTTGGTAATGCAAAATATGACGGAACTTATACTAATGATAACATTAATTTAGCTGCCGATTTTTTGCGCTTTGAACATACTGATGGTTTAAATTATGTAAATGTTGAATTAAAGCGTTTTGATGATGTTAGTAGTTGGTTTGGTTTAAATTTAGAAAACCTACAAATAAATTTAACTGAAGGAGTAGGAGTTGGTATTTTATATCCAAGAACTAACACTAGCTTATTAGAAAATGAAAGACATGATGATTTTCATTTATCTGGATACGGAATGTCAGTTGGAGCGGGTTTAAATATTACTTTTTTAAAGCACTTTTTTGTACAAGCCGATTTAAAAGGTGGTTACATAAATATGGGAGATATTAAAACATCAACCAATCCTGCAGATAGCGCTTCACAAAGTTTTTACTTTTTTGAAAACACTATTTTAATAGGAGGTAAGTTTAGACTTTAATCAACAAAACTAACAAATACGTTAATAATACAAATCTTTTAGGTCAATTATTAGTATAATTCTAATTTTACACTATAAACTACACAGCAAATGACAAATTTAGAGCAATATTTTAATAAATTTAAAAACAATATTGTTGGTATTAATCAAACATATATCTCTCCCTACGGAGAGCAAAAAATGATTTATACTGATTGGACGGCAAGTGGTAGATTATATCGACCAATAGAAGAACAATTATTACATAAATTTGGTCCTTTTGTAGCAAATACACATACCGAAACATCAACTTCGGGTGCAGCAATGACCTTAGCTTATCATCAAGCACGGAATATTATAAAACAACATGTAAATGCATCAAATGATGATGTATTGATTACTGAAGGATCAGGAATGACAGGTGTTGTAAATAAATTTCAACGAATTTTAGGATTAAAAATTTGCGAAAATTTAAAAGAAAATACCATAATACCTGATGAAAAAAGACCTATTGTTTTTGTAAGTCATATGGAACATCACTCTAACCAAACATCTTGGATTGAAACGATTGCTGATGTTGAAGTAGTGCCGTGTAATGAAGCTGGATTAGTATGTTTGGATAAATTTGAAGCAACTATACAAAAATTTAAAGATAGGCCTATCAAAATAGCCTCAATCGTAGCTGGGTCAAACGTAACAGGTATAAAAACAGATTATCATAAAATAGCCGCATTAATTCATAAATATGGTGGTTTATGCTTTGTTGATTTTGCTTGTTCTGCACCATATGTTGATATTAATATGCATCCAGAAAAAGAAGAGGAGTATTTAGATGCTATCTTCTTTTCACCTCATAAATTTTTAGGAGGCCCAGGAAGTTCAGGAGTATTAATTTTTAATAAGAAATTATATAAGAACATGGTACCCGATAACCCGGGAGGTGGTACAGTAAGTTATACTAATCCTTGGGGAGGTCATGATTATTTTGATGATGTTGAAACACGTGAAGATGGAGGAACTCCTGCTTTTTTACAAACGATTAAAATAGCTTTAGCTATTCAAATTAAAAATCAAATGGGGACTGATAAAATTAAACAGCGTGAAGACGAAATAAACCCTATTATTTTTAATTGTTTAGAAAACCTGGAAGGTGTAAAAATATTAGCACCAAATCATAAAGACAGATTAAGTATTTTTTCATTTTATTACGAAAAATATCATTTTAATTTAGTTGTTAAATTATTAAACGATCGTTTTGGAATACAAACAAGAGGAGGTTGCTCATGTGCGGGTACTTATGGACATTTTTTATTAAATGTAGATCAAAATACATCAAATAAAATTAAAGATCAAATATCTGAAGGTTGTAATACCGAAAAACCAGGTTGGGTACGTTTATCTGTACACCCAACGGTTACAAACGAAGAAATTCAATTTATATGTCACTCATTAAAAACTTTGACTGAAAACATCAAAGAATGGTCGAAAGACTATAAATATGATATGGTTAAAAATGATTATATACATATAACAACCGAACCTATAGAGAAAAAATTAATAGCAGATTGGTTTACTTTATAATATGAATTTATTAGACACCTCTTTTTTAGAAGATAATTATACTGAAATAAAAGAAACAAAAATTGTAGGGAGGCATATTACTCTTGATGATATTGAGCCTCTTTATAATGATTTAGATGTAAATATTGAATCGAAAGTAGTTGGTTTATCTGAAGAAGGAAGAAATATTTATCAATTAAAATTAGGCTCAGGAAAAATTAAAATACTTGTTTGGAGTCAGATGCATGGTAATGAAAGTACTGGAACCAAAGCTGTTTTTGATTTTTTAAATTTTATAAAACTAAATACTACTAGCGAAATAGTCAACACAATTTTAAAAAATTGTAGTATCACAATTATACCAATGCTAAATCCAGATGGAGCAGAAGTATACACGCGCGTTAATGCTAATAATATAGATTTAAACAGAGATGCTGTAGCTTTAAAAGCAAAGGAAAGTAAATTATTACGAGCTATTTTAACAAAAGTAAACCCTGATTTTTGTTTTAATTTACATGATCAAAGAACAATTTTTGGAGTAGAAGGCACTAAAAATCCTGCTACAATTTCATTTTTAGCACCTTCAGAAGAAGAGAGTCGCAAAATAACGACAGGTCGCAAAGAAACGATGAATGTAATAGTTTCGATGAATACTTTATTACAAAAATTAATTCCAAATCATGTTGGTCGTTATACAGATGAATTTTATCCAACAGCAACAGGAGATAACTTTCAAAAATTAGGACACAATACAATATTAATAGAAGCAGGGCATTATCCGAATGATTATGAACGTGAAATTGTAAGAAAATATAATTTTTATGCCCTTTTACAAGGTATTTATCATATTTCAACGTCAAAAGACTTTACAGATTATTCTGATTATTTAGCTATTCCAAACAATATCAAGAACTTCTATGATATAATTTATAGAGCTAAAAATAATGAAAAAGATGTCGCTTATCAGTATGTTGAGAAAATAGAAAATAGTAAATTTGCACTGACTTTAAAAAAAGAAAAAGAAGGTGATTTATCTTCGTTTTTAGCACACAAAGAATGTAATAAAATTGAAATATAACTGAATATTTCTTAAAGAAAGTCTTTTAAAATTAAAAAAAAGCTATATTTTAGCAAAACTACTTGAATAAAATAAAAAATGAAGAAATTTGTACTTGATGAGATTGATCATCAAATCTTAGACATTTTAATTGAAAATGCTCGTACTCCTTTTACAGATATTGCAAAAAAATTATTAGTATCGGCAGGGACTATTCATGTACGTGTAAAAAAGATGGAAGATGAAGGTATAATTCAAGGTTCAACATTAACATTGAACTATGATAAAATGGGGTATACTTTTATTGCACATGTTGGTGTATATTTAGAAAAAACATCAATGACACAGCATGTTTTAGATAAATTGCGCTTAATACCTAATGTTACAGTTGCATATGTGACAGCAGGAAAATACAATATTTTTTGTAAAGTAAGAGCTAAAAGTACTAATGATGCTAAGGATATTATCTATAAAATAGATGATATTAATGGGGTAAACCGCACAGAAACAATGATTTCATTAGAAGAAAGTATTAACGACAAAAAACGTTTAATGCATGCAATTTTTAAAGAAATATAATTAAAATATTATTATAAAAAAAGAGGATTAACATATAAAATTGTTAATCCTTTTTTTTATTTTAAATACTATGTAATAATCAAATCATCCAATTAAATTTTTCTAAAATAATATTCCAATCACTAGGTAAATTGGCTACTACCTTTTTATTTTCATTATAAAAAGGATGTATAAAATCTAATGAATATGCATGTAAAAATAAATTTTCACAATTAAATTTATCTATAAACATTACATTATGATTTTTATCACCATATTTTGGATCACCAATAAGTGGGTGACTTATTTTATTCATATGAATACGTAGTTGATGTAATCTACCTGTGGTGGGTTTCATTTCAACTAAACTGTATCTTGAGGTATCATATGGTTTTACAGGAATATCAACAATAACATTATTAACAGTTTTTAGGTGTGTTTCAGCTTCCTTATAAACATTAGAATCTCTACCTTTTACTGGAGAATTAATTATTTTATGCTCAGGTGAATGCCCTCTTACAATTCCGTAATAAGTTTTTTGAATTTCATTATTCGTAAATAATTCTTGAAATTTAGACACATACTTTGTTTCTTTAGCTAGCAGAATAATCCCAGAAGTTTTTCTGTCTAATCGATGAATCGGGTAAAATTTTTGTCCAAATTGATTAAATAATAACTGTAATAAGGAATCTTCATCGGCTACATTTCTAGAATGATGGGCGTGGTGTACCACTACGTTATTAGGTTTAGTAACACAAAGTATATATTGATCTTCAAAAAGAACAGTAAGGTTCATATAATTTAGTTATTTGAATTTTTAGATTTGGTAAAATTTAATAATATTAATGATAAAAGACCACAGATTAAAAATCCTACAAAAAGAGGTAGCGTAGTAGTGGTCATAAATTTACCTATTATCGTGGCAATAGGAACAGCCATTATTGTTGATACAAAACCGTTTATAGCCGCACCAACTCCTGCAATATGTCCAACAGGTTGCATTGCTAAGGCTCTTAAATTTCCGAATAAGAATCCCAGTGAAAAAAACTGCAAAGCAAAAAATAATATAAGTATTTTTATGTCTGGATTTTCTTTTCCGTAAAATAATATAATATAAATAACGGGGATTAAAGTAAAGATGATTAAAAAGGTAGTAATGAGTTTATACATTCCAAATTTCATTACAAAATTTCCGTTTAAAAAAGTAGCAAAACCTACCGAAATAGCTAATCCTGCAAAAATAAAAGGAAATTCTTCTATTAAATCATATTGCACCTGAAATATTTGCTGTGATGCACTTAAATATACCATAAATGAACCTGTTATAAATCCAGAAATTAAGGTAAAAACAACAGCTTGCTTATGCTTTATAAATTCTTTAGAACCTTTAACAAAAAGACTTAATGATAATTTTGTTTTGTTTTCATCTTTTAATGTTTCTGGTTGACGCTTCCATAACCATAGCATAACAAAAAAACCGAATACTAATTGACTATAAAATATAAATTGCCAACCGTAAGCATCTAACATTAATTTTCCAATTGCAGGAGCTACAACTGGAACTAAGATGAAAATTACAACGATAAATGACATTATTTTAGCCATATAATTACCACTAAAACTATCTCTAACCATTGCAATACTTATAGTTCTTGGTGCAGATAATCCAATACCTTGTAATATTCTACCAAAAACCATCATTTCAATGCTAGTTGCGTTAATACATAAAAAACTAGCAATTACAAAAACTATAAAACCAAAGTAAATTACAGGTTTTCTTCCAAGACTATCAGAAATTGGACCTGAAATTAATTGACCAAAACCCAAGCCTAAAAATATCATAGTAATTAATAATTGACTATCTGTTGAATCTTGTTGAACGTTAATACTATTTGCTATTTGCTTTATAGCTGGTAATAAAGCGTCAATTGACAATGCTACTAATGACATTAATGATGCCATTAAAGCTATGAATTCTAATTTAGATTGTTTTTCTTTTCTTTGCATCATACAAATGTACTTTCTTTTTATAGTTTATTTAGATAGTATTTAAAAAACATCTATTTTACATAATATTAATTATAGTACAAA